>JAAEQB010000050.1 GCA_024231975.1 Allobosea sp. | reverse complement strand
GTCCAAGGACGAGATCGTCGAGGAGATCCTCAACCAGGGGATCGAGACGCTCTATGCCCGTCTGGCGGAGACGATCCGGGGCCTGCCGAAAGAGGCTCCGTTCGCAGACCGGCTGTCTGCGGCGGTCGGAGTGCATGTTTCGAGCCTGGTCGGCAAGGACCAGAAGTACATGCACGTCTACGAACACCTGCCGCCGATCATCAAGCGGCGCAGCCGCAAGATGCGCGAGAAATACGCCCAGCTCTGGCACGATCTGTTCGCGGGTGGCGTCGCCAGCGGAGAAGCCGCCAACGGGCAGGATCTGCAGCTGCTGGTGCCGTATTTCCTCGGCGGGCTGAACCGCGTGCCGGAATGGATGCGCGCCAGCGGCGCCAGCAGTGAGCAGGTCGCCGAGCTCGCCGTCGCGACCCTGCTCGACGGAATCGGCGCCAGGCGCTAGCACTGGGCAGCGCCGCCGCACCGATGCGGCGGCCACTACCGGAAGCTGCGCCCGAGCCCATGTCCGAGACCTTCGCTATCAGCCTGGACGGCACCACCGACCTGCCCGCCGGCAAGATCGCCGCGATCGTGACCTCGCTCGAGATGCTATCCGCGCCAGCGCGGCGGGCCGACCCGCCCGGCGTCGAGGGCTTCTCGCTGGAGGAAATCGGACGCGAGGACGTCCAGCGCTATCTGGCGGTCTATCGCCTGCTCGGCGAGCGCTGGATGTGGTTCAGCCGGCTGGTCAAGCCGGTGACGGAACTGCAGGCGATCCTGGCCGATCCCTTGGTCGAGTTCTTCGCGGTGCGCTTCGGCGGGCGCGATGTCGGCCTGCTCGAACTCGATTTCCGGGTGGAAGGCGAGGGCGAACTCGCCTTCTTCGGCCTCGATGAGAGCGTCGTCGGCAAGGGGGCGGGGCGCTGGCTGATGAACCGGGCGCTCGAGCGCGCCTGGGCTCGGCCGATCTCCCGGTTCTGGGTGCATACCTGCACGCTCGACCACCAGGGCGCGGTCGAGTTCTACCAACGCTCGGGCTTCTCGGCGTTCAGGCGCGGGGTCGAAGTGGTCGACGACCCGCGCCTTGGCGGGGCGATGCCACGCAGCGCCGTCCCGCATTGTCCGGTGATCGAGTAGAGGGCAGGCCCTCAGGCCCGCGTGCGCAGGCCGATCGAATCCATCATCGCCTGGTCGCGGGCGGCCTCGGCGGCACGCTCGGAGGCGCGCTCGCGGTCGTCGAGGATCTCGACCTTCTTCATGTCCTCGAAGGCTTCCTGCAGCTCGCCTTTGGCCTCGTCGAGCTGGCCCTGCAGGTTGTCGGCGGACTGGCGCAGATTGTCGCGACGGCCGAGCGCCGCCTTGGCATAGGTCGGATAGGCGAAATGCGCGGGATCGGAGATGCCGGCGCGAGTCTCTTCATTCTGGATCTCTCGGTCGAGATCGCCAGCCATACGGTTGAATTCCGCGATCATCATCTCAATCTGGCTTACCCGGCGGCGCTTCTCGTCCACCTGGAAGCGTTTGAGACGCAAAAGGGTCTCTCGCGACTTCATGTCGTGCCGAACTCCTGATTACGCATGGCGATGAGCCGACCCCTCGGCTCGCCGCCCAACACCCGCGAGACGAAAAGCACAATGGCCCAAGGAGGTTGATCGTTCCTTACCAGGATCGCTCGCTTTCGATGCATGCGAAGGGTGCGTAGCGGGCCCTGCCGGCAGAGTGCGGCTCTCGCTAATGTGAGGCGAATCAAAAACAAGGGGCGCGCGTGCCGGCGCGCCGGACATGTCCTTGCCCGCTTCGCGCCGCCTCCCCGAATATAGTTTGCTGCTGGCCGGACTCGCGCTGACGCGGATCATTGGCTGGGGCTCGATCTACTATTCGCCTTCGGTTCTGGCGGGCTATCTCCAGCGCGAGATCGGGCTGGGGCCGACAACCATCTTTGGCGGCATCACTATCCTGCTGGTGATCGGAGCGGTGATCTCGCCGATGCTCGGGCGCCATCTCGACCGGCGAGGTACGCGTCAGGCGATGGCGCTGGGAGCGGTGATCTCGGCGTTGGGGCTCGCGCTGCTGGCGCTGGCGCAGGGGCCGATCAGCTATCTTGCCACCTGGTTCGTCATCGGCCTTGGCCATGCGATGCAGCTCGCCAACACCGGCAACGTCACGGTGGCGCAATTGATGGGGGAGCGCACCCGCCGAGTGATCGGGTTGATGATGCTGGTCACCGGGCTCGCCTCCAGCGTGTTCTGGCCGCTGACCGCCTGGCTCAGTGCGGATTATGGCTGGCGCACCTGCCTTCTTGTCTTCGCCGCGATCCAGCTCGTCATCGTGCTGCCCATCCACCTCGCGATCCCGGCCTATCGCACCAAGCCTTTGGCCGACCAGGAGCTGTCGGGGGCGCCTGCCGAGGAGCAGGGAAGGGTGCCACCCGAAGAGCGGAGGGCGATGTTCTGGCTGCTGGCGCTGAGCTTCTCGGCGAGCGGGCTCGTTTCCTGGGGATTGCCGCTCCATATCATCGGCCTGATGCAGAGTGCCGGGATCGCTGGTGCGAGCGCAGTGGCGATCGCGTCGCTCAGCGGCCCCGCAACGCTGGTGGCTCGGTCCGTCGATGCCGCGGCGGGTGAGCGTCTTCCGGTCGAGCGGGTGGCCTTGGCGGGGTTGGCGCTCGGGCCGGTTTCCTGCCTGTTGTTGGCGCTGGCGCCGGGGTCGAGCACGGTCGCGGTCATATTCGTCATGTTGTTCAACGCGGCGATGGGCGTCATCGCGGTGGCGCGTGCGACGCTGCCGCTGGCGCTGTTCGGCCGCAACGGCTTCGGCGCGATGCTCGGCCGCCTGACCGTACCGCAGAATCTGACCTTTGCTGCGGCGCCCCTCCTGTTCGCATTCCTGGTCGAGCGGCTGGGGGCGTCCGGCACGCTCGTGGTGTCGGCAGCGATCCAGAGCTTCGCGCTGCTCGCCATGATCATGCTGGTGCGCAGGCTCAAGAGCTAGCGCCGCCTCGGAAACGACAAGCTCGGCTGCGCACTGACGCGATCGTGCGTGGGCGCGCTACGCGCACCGGCCTATCACGCAGCTGTCCAGACGAGGCTGACCGCAAAAGCTGATGCCCCTCCAATCATTGACCCGCCGCCTTGCCTTGCAGGCTTCGTTCGGATTACTCGCGGGAACGGGGTTTGCCGAGGAGCGGCTGCCGCAGTTCCGGACGGCGCGCTACCAGTTCATCGAGCTCGATCCGGTCGAGCCGATGGCACCGCTCAGCCTGCAGGGCTCGGACGGCAAGCCTGCCATCGCCAGGCCGGTGCCGGGCAAGGTCAATCTGATCTATCTCTGGGCGACCTGGTGCCCGGTCTGCCGAATCACCTTGCCGCGCTTCGAGCGCCAGCTTGCTGATTTCCGGGCCCGGGATGTCGAGGTCGTCTCGATCAGCACCGACGAGCGCGATCTCGCTCATGTCAGGAGCTATCTCGGGCGCCTCGGCGTCAAGCGACTGCCGGTCTTCTACGATCGCGGCGGCAAGGCCCTTGCAGCTGCGGGGGCGGGGCAACCGCTCTCGACCGCCGAAGGGCTGCCGGTGATCTATGTCGCGGACCGGCGCGGCGGGGTGCGGGGCTACATGCTTGGCGAGGCGGATTGGGCCTCGCCCCAGGCGCTGGCGCTGCTGGACCATGTCGGGCGGCTGTGAAGCCGCTCACATCCCCATGATTCGGGCGAGCCGGGCATAGCCGTCGCCGAGCGGGGTCGCCTCGTCCTTGGCCTGTTTCAGGAAGGCTTCGAGCTCTGGATTGAGCCGGATCGCCTCGTCGACTTCGGCGGAGGCACCCTGGCGATAGGCGCCGAGCCGAATCAGCTCCTCCATGTCGGCATAGGTCGCGAGCGTGGCGCGAGCCTTCTGCACGACGGGATAATAGAGCGGGTCGCAGGAGCGCGGCATGGTGCGCGACACCGATTTCAGGATGTTGACCGCCGGGTAGCGGCCGCGCTCGGCAATGGAACGCTCCATCACGATATGGCCGTCGAGGATGCCGCGCACCGCGTCGGCGACCGGCTCGTCATGATCGCCGCCATCGACCAGCACGGTGAAGAGGCCGGTGATCGCCCCGTCTCCGGTACCCGGGCCGGCGCGTTCGAGCAGGCGCGGCAGTTCGGCGAAGACGGTCGGGGTATATCCTTTGGTCGTAGGCGGTTCGCCGGCGGCAAGGCCGATCTCGCGCATCGCCATGGCGAAGCGCGTGACCGAATCCATCAGGCACATCACCTGCAGGCCTTGGTCGCGGAAGAATTCGGCGAGGGTCAGCGTCGTCAGCGCCGCCTGCTTGCGCATCAAAGCCGGTTCGTCCGAGGTCGCGACCACGACGATCGAGCGGGCAAGGCCATCCGGCCCGAGATCGTCCTGCAGGAATTCCTGGACCTCGCGGCCGCGCTCGCCGACCAGGCCGATGATGTTGACGTCCGCCCGTGCATAGCGCGCCAGCATGGACAAAAGCACTGACTTGCCGACTCCGGAGCCGGCGAAGATGCCCATGCGCTGGCCGAGGCAGCAGGTCAGGAAGGTGTTGAGGGCGCGCACGCCGAGATCGAGCGGCGGGCCGACGCGGCGGCGCGCATGGGCCGGCGGCGGGTCGTTGCGGAAGGGTATGGTGCATTCACCCTGCGGCAGCGGCGGGCCGCCATCGACCGGCCGGCCGAGCGCATCGACGACGCGGCCGAGCCAGGCCATGGTCGGCCGCAGGCCGGCGACGGCGCGGTCGACATAGGCCGGGCAGCCGCGGCGGACGCCGTCGAGTCCGCCATAGGGCATGACCAGCGCCTTCTCGCCGGAAAAGCCGATGACCTCGCAGGGGACGCGGATGCCGGGCGCGATCTCGATGCCGACGCGTCCGCCGAGGCTCATCGCCGCGATCGGGCCGGAGATTTCGACCAGCAACCCGCGCACGGCGGTGACGCGACCATAGACGGACGTCGCCTCGAGCTCGCCGATCATCGTCGCGAGTGTGGATAACCGGTCCTGGCCTGGCGAAGCGCCGCTCATGATCCCTGCCGTTTACCTTCCATTAAGCGGAGTGATTAACACTGCGTTTCGAAGCCGCGTCGAAGAGTCGGGCGATTTTCGTCTGTTTCCTTGATGCGAGCTTCCGCGAAAGGCGCTTTCGCGGCCGAAGCTCGAACGATCCGTGTCAAATTCGACTCACCTCGACAAGGATCGTCAACCTTTTGCCAAGAAGCGCTTGCGCGCGGGAATCAGGGTTTGTTAACCATTTCCCCGTAGCGTGTCGCGTAGCGTTTCATCGGGCAAGCGTTCGTCCCCCCATAACCACGAGGGTTGTGGGCGGTTGAACGGGATCGCTGCCTCGGGGCGAAATTGGGGACGTGACATGCGGGTTCTGCTGATCGAAGACGATAGCGCGACCGCTCAAAGCATCGAGCTGATGCTGAAGTCCGAGAGCTTCAACGTCTACACGACCGATCTGGGCGAAGAGGGCGTCGATCTCGGCAAGCTCTACGACTACGACATCATCCTGCTCGACCTGAACCTGCCGGACATGTCGGGCTACGAGGTGCTGCGCTCCCTGCGCGTCGCCAAGGTCAAGACGCCGATCCTGATCCTCTCCGGCCTCGCCGGTATCGAGGACAAGGTGAAGGGCCTCGGCTTCGGCGCCGACGACTACCTGACCAAGCCGTTCCACAAGGACGAGCTCGTCGCCCGCATCCACGCCATCGTGCGCCGCTCGAAGGGCCATGCCCAGTCGGTGATCACGACCGGCGACCTCGTGGTCAACCTCGACACCAAGACCGTCGAAGTGGACGCCGCCCGCGTCCATCTGACCGGCAAGGAATACCAGATGCTGGAGCTGCTCTCGCTCCGCAAGGGCACGACGCTGACCAAGGAAATGTTCCTGAACCACCTTTATGGCGGCATGGACGAGCCCGAGCTGAAGATCATCGACGTCTTCATCTGCAAGCTGCGCAAGAAGCTCGCCAACGCCTCCGACGGCAAGAACTATATCGAGACGGTCTGGGGCCGCGGCTACGTGCTGCGCGAGCCCAGCGACGCCGAAGAGCGCATCCCGGCCTGATCCCGTCATCACGGCGTCATCATCGACGCCTAACAGTTAGATCGCCTGATCGTCGGATGTACACGACAGGTGAACGGGGACCCCGCCGAGAGGCGGGGTTTTTGTTTGTCGGTTGGGGGCGATGCTGGCCAGTGCCAGGCGCTCAGGGCCGCGCGATCTTCCGTGGGGAAAATGCGCCGCCGACCTCGGGGGCGGCAGGGAAGGGCGGCCGCCGCGCCTGCGGGGTCGATGCGGCATCGCGGTAGAGGCCCCGATGCTGCGGATCCGGCACCAGGGTGGTGGTGATGCCGATCACCGTCTCGGCCGCGCCGAGGATGAAGGCGCCGTTCCTGGCCAGCCGCTCGGCGAGCGCCGCCATCACCCGCGCCTTGGTCGGGACGTCGAAATAGATCAGCACGTTGCGGCAGAAGATGACGTCGAACTGGCCGAGCTGATGGTTCGGCTCGAGAAGGTTGTGCTGCCTGAGCGTGACCATGTCGCGGATGCGTTCGGACAGGCGCCATTTGTCGCCCTCCTGCCGGAAATGCTTGAGCAGGAGCTGAATCGGCAGGCCGCGCTGGACCTCGAACTGGCTGTAGAGCCCCTGGCGGGCCCGGTCGAGCACCTCGGCGGAGATGTCGGTGCCGAGGATCTCGATCGTCCAGCCGACGAACCGGTCGGCGGCTTCGTCGAGCAGCATGGCGAGCGAATAGGCTTCCTGGCCGGTCGAGACCGCGGCGCACCAGATGCGCAGCGTCCGGCTCTCGGCATTGGCGGCGAGCTTTTCCGGCAGGACGACGTCGCGGAACAGGTCGAAGGGCGTGCGGTCGCGGAAGAACAGCGTCTCGTTGGTCGTCATCGCCTCGATGACGGCAGCTTCGAGCTCGGAAGCCGGACTGCTGCGTAACTGGACGACCAGGGCCGTGATGCCGGCGATGCCGCGGCGGCGGCAGAGCATGCCAAGGCGGCTCTCGACCAGATAGCGCTTCTCGGTGCTGAGGAAGAGGCCGGAGCGCCGCTGCAGCAGCACGCGCAGGAAGTCGAAGTCGAGTTCGGTCATGCGGGATGGCTCCCGCCGACGAGCGTGCGGATGGCTGGGCCGATGCCGCCGAGCGGCAACACGGCGCTCGCCTGCCCGGCGCGCACCACCGAGCCCGGCATGCCCCAGACCGTGCTGGAGGGCTCGTCCTGGGCGATGACGGCGGCGCCGGCGCGGCGCAGCGCCGCTGCGCCGTCCGTCCCGTCGCTGCCCATGCCGGTCATGATCAGGCCGAGCGCCGCCGGGCCGAGATGGCGGGCGGCCTCGGCGAAGAGGACGTCGACCGCCGGGCGGCAGAAATGGACCGGCGGGCCGTCGCTAACGCTGGCGACGATGTGGCCGAGCTTGCGCTCGATGCCGAGATGGCGCCCGCCCGGCGCGACATAGATCGTACCGCGGGCGAGGCGCTCGCCGTCATGAGGCTCGCGCGTCGGCACGCCGAGCTGCTGTGCGATCTGGTCGGCGAAGGAGGCGGTGAACAGCGGCGGCATGTGCTGGACGACCAGCGTGGTCAGGTTGGCGAGAGCTCCGCCGAGATCGGAGAGGACACGCGCCACGGCCCGTGGCCCGCCGGTCGAGGCGCCGACGACCAGGTAGCGCGGCATCACCGAGACGAGCGGGCGCAGGTCGGCGACGCCGCTGGGCAGCGCCGTGGCGAGAATGTTGTCGGGGGCGGCCTCACCGTCGCGGAGACGGGATTGTGCGATGCTGCCGAGCTTGCCGAGCAGCTCGCTGCGAAAATCCAGCGAGAGCGTCAGGCCGCTGCGGCTGTCGGGCTTGGGCAGGACGTCGACGGCCCCCATGCTCATGCATTGCAGCGCCAGCCTGGCATTGCGGTCGGTGAGCGTGGTCGTGAGCAAGACCGCCGTCTTAGGGCTTTCCTTGACGATCCGCGGCAGGGCCTCGACGCCGTCGAGCACGGGCATGTCGAGGTCGAGCACCATGATGTCGGGATGGTGGCGCCCGGCATGCTCGATCGCGGCTTCGCCATCGCCGGCGACGCCGACGACATGGAAGCGGCCGCTCTCGCCGAGCCAGCGCGCGAACAGGCCCCGCACCACCACGGAATCGTCGGCGATCACCACGGTGCTCGGACGCGCGGCTTGCCGGTCGGCGAAATGCGGCGTGGCGATCATGGGGTCACGCGGTGGGAGAGCGGGGCTGTCGGATGCAGCTCGGCGTCTACAGCAGGCCGACCTGGTGGAACTTCGACGCGACGATCTCCTTGTCGAACGGCTTCATGATGTACTCGTCGGCGCCGGCATGCATGGCGCGGGCGATGTGGGCGATGTCGTTCTCGGTGGTGCAGAACACGACCTTGGGCCGCTTGCCGCCGGGCATCTGCCTGAGGTTCCTCAGGAAATCGTAGCCGTCCATGATCGGCATGTTCCAGTCGAGCAGGATCGCGTCCGGCATCTCGCCCTTGCAGGCGTCGATGGCGCGCGCACCGTCCTCGGCCTCGGCGATGCGGAACTGCAGCCCTTCCAGGATGCGGCGGGCGACCTTGCGGATGACCGCGGAGTCGTCGACGACGAGACAATACTTCATGACATGGCTCCAGTCGGCGGATCGTCAGGCGGCGATCGGCAAATCGATGTTGAGGACGGCGTCGACGTCGATGACGACCAGGAGGCGGTCATCGAGGCGGTGGACGCCCTTGGCGATGGCGGCCCAGGCGCGGTCGAGATGGATCGGCACCGGTTCGAAGGTCGTCCGGCTGAGGCGCATCACCTCGCCGACGGCGTCGACGATCAGGGCGAAGGCCTCGCCGCCCTGGTCGAGGCCGACCGCGGTGAGCTCCTGTTCATCCGTGCCGGTCGGCATGGGTGCGGTGTCGGCATGGCGCATGCGCCGGCGCATGCAGATCGCGGTGACGACGCGCCCGCGCAGATTGATCAGGCCGACGATCTCGTAAGGGGCCAGCGGCACCGGCGTGATGCGCGTCGCGATGAACACGTCCTGCACGCGCCCGATCGGCAGGCCGAGCAATTGCCCGCCCACGGTGACGGTGACGTAGTCGAGCGAGTCCTCGAAGGCCGCAAGGCCGGATGTGCTGTCCTCACGCTGTTCGCTCATGCGGCTCGCCTCAGTCTGGGACCGGTCTCAGCCAGTTCGGCGAT
The DNA here is from genome assembly GCA_024231975.1 of Allobosea sp. Taxonomy (GTDB): domain Bacteria; phylum Pseudomonadota; class Alphaproteobacteria; order Rhizobiales; family Beijerinckiaceae; genus Allobosea. The sequence continues at coordinate 365,962 of JAAEQB010000050.1, read as the reverse complement.
CAGCGCACGCCGATCGAACTTGGCGACGACTTCGTCGAGCTGCGCCTGGATCGCGGCGACGTGTAATTCCGGTGTCGGCAGGCTGGTCAGCCCGATGATGCGCAGCCCGGCATGGCGGGGCTCGGCCCGCAGGCGCGCGGCCAGGGCGAACGCCGCCTCGGCGTCGCGGTCGATGTCGATGACGATGGCGTCGATCTCGGCGCTGCCGGAGGCGAGGCCGGCGGCCATCGCCGGATCCGAGGCATGGACGACCTGCAGGCCAGCCGCCTTCAGCACGGGCGCGAGCATCTCGCGCAGGAATTCGGAGGGCTCGATCAGCAGGACGCGCGGCGAGCCGGCTTCGCTGCGGCGCAGGTGCAGCCAGTTGGGGTTGGCTTTCGGCAGATAGTGCGCGAGATCGAGGATCTCGGTGGCGCGGCCCCGGATGATCGCCGAGCCGAGCAGCCCCTGCTCGGGCATGGCCAGCATCTCGATGTCGAGCACCTCGTCGACGATGTCGACGATGGCGTCGACCGCCAGCGCCATGCTGAAATCGCCTTCTGAGAAGATCACCATCGGCTGCAGGCCGGTCTGCCGGAGCGCGCAGCCCTCGACCGGGACGACCGGCATCAGCCGCCCGCGATAGTTGAGCAAGGTGCGCCCGCCACCGTTCTCGAACAGCCCGGCCTCGACCTCCTCCAGCCGGGTGACGAGGGAGAGCGGCACGGCCTTGACCGTGTCCTTGCCGGCCCGGAACACCAGCATCGTGGTACGCTCGACCGGCGAGCCCATCTCGACGGGATCGTCCGAGGCGATCTCGTCCTGTGCCGCCGCCACGCCGACGAGCCGGGCGACGCCGTTGGGATCGACGATCAGCACCACGGCGCCGTCGCCCAGGATGGTGTTGCCCGAGAACAGCGGGATATGGCGCAGCCGCGTCGACATCGGCTTCACCACGATCTCTTCGGTGTGGAACACCGACTCGACGAGGATGCCGAACTGGCGCTCGCCGATCTGGGTCACGACGATGAAGCCATCATCGGCGATGCCAGCATCCGTCGTCCGGTTCATCACACCGGAGAGAGCGATGATCGGCAGCAGCCGCTCGCGCAGGCGCAGCACGGGGGCGTTGTTGATGCGTTCGATGCGGTGCTCGCCAGTGGCCTTGACGCGCACCAGCTCGCGCACGACCACCTGGGGGATGGCGAAGCGCTGGCCCTCGGTCGCGACGATCAGGGCGGAGACGATCGCCAGCGTCAGCGGGATCTTGATCGTGATCGTGGTACCGGTGCCGGCTATGCTGGCGATGTCGATCATGCCGCCGATCGCATCGACATTGACCTTGACCACGTCCATGCCGACGCCGCGCCCGGAGATCGCGGTGACGGAATCGGAGGTCGAGAAGCCGGGATGGAAGACGAAGCGCAGCAGCTGCGACTCGCTCATCCGCTCGGCCTCGGCCTCGCTCGCCAGTCCGCGCTGGATCGCCTTCTGGCGGATGCGGGCGACATCCATGCCGCGACCGTCATCCGAGATGGCGATCGTGACCGAGCCGCCCTCGTGATAGGCCGATACACGGATCGTGCCGGTTTCCGGCTTGCCCAGGCCAGCGCGTTCCTGCGGGTCCTCGATCGCGTGGTCGGCGCAGTTGCGCACCATGTGGATGAGGGGATCCTTGATCAGGTCGAGCAGCTGGCGGTCGAGTTCGGTCTCGGCGCCCTCCATCACCAGCTCGATCCGCTTGCCGAGATCGGTGGAGAGGTCGCGGACGATGCGCGGCAGCTTCGACCAGGCGTTGCCGATCGGCTGCATGCGCGTCTTCATCACGCCGTCCTGCAATTCGGCGGTGATGAGCGAGAGCCGCTGCAGCGGCGCCTTGAGGCCGGCATCCTCCTGCCGTCGGGCGATCTCGAGCAGCTGGTTGCGGGTCAGCACCAGCTCCGAGACCATGGTCATCAGATGCTCGAGCGTGTCGACATTGACGCGCAATGTCGCCGGCCCGGCCGCCCTGGCGTCGCGGGCGGCGTCGCCATGGGCCATGCCGGGCTGGTCGAGCGGGCTCGGCGCTGCACGGAAGACCAGGTCCATATCGTCGCCGATCGCGCTGGCGGCGGGCGTGATGGCCGCTTCGGCCGACCTGGTCTCGGCGGTGCGGGCTAGATAGGCGGCGACGGGATCGAGCGAGGAGTACGATTGCCGCCTGGCCAGTTCCAGCTTGGCGCGCTCGGCCAGGCCGCGCAATTCGTCGATCAGCTGGCCGTCATGGCCGGGCGGCTCCTGCCCCTTCTCGGCGAGCTCGGCCATGATCTCCTTGATCCGGTCGATCGTCTCGAGGATCGCGGTGACGGCGCTGGAGGAAACGCTTGCGCCGTCCCGGAACTGGCCGATCACGGACTCGGCCGCATGGGTCAGTGCTTCCAGACGCGGCAGGCCGATGAAGCCGCAGGTGCCTTTGACCGTGTGGACGAGCCGGAAGATGTTGCGCAGGATATCGCCGTTGTTCGGCTCCTGCTCGAAGCGGACGAGCTCCCGATCGACCATGTCGAGGTGCTCGCCGGTCTCTCCCAGAAACTCTTGCAGCAACTCGTCCATGCAAGGACCGCTCACTCACGCCACCGATGCTGCCGCGGATATTGCGGTGCAAGGGTTTATGATCGGTTGAGAGCGAGCGGAAACCGCGAGGAATCCTGGCGTCGGGGCGGTCTTCCCCTGGGGCTTCAGGCCGGCTCCGCGCCGATGCTGACCGTGTCGCCCTCGATCGCGAAGGCGATCTTCATGTTCGCGGCGCGTGCGACCATGCCGGTATAGACCGGCTGGACCGCATGCGCGTCGATGGCGCCGTTCTCGGAGCGGCCGGCGATCAGTTCCTCGACATGGGCGGGAATGCGCGCATGCGAGCCGGTGGCGGTGATGGCGAAGCTGCCCTGTTCGCCGTCGAGCGTGCAGCGGCAGGTGATCTTGCCGCCGCGCGGGATCGCCTGCGTCGCCAGCACCAGCAGGTTGAGCACCAGCTTGACCTGGTTCTTCGGCAAGAGGGCGCGCGGCGCCTCCCAGTCGAGCGAGAGCTTCTCGTCGTTGAGGAAGCCGTTGGCGACGGCGCCGGCATCGCCGAGGTCGATCATCGCGCCGGCCGAGCCGGCGGCGCCAAAGGCGAGGCGCGCGAATTGCAGCCGGGCCGAGGCGTTGCGCGCGCTCTTCTTGATCAGGTCGAGTGCGAACTCCTTCATGGAAGGATCGTCCTCTTCGAGCACTTCGAGCGCGTTGACGATCGCCCCGACCGGGCTGATCACGTCATGGCAGACGCGGCTGCAGAGAAGTGCGGCCAGATCGAGCGGCTCGAGTGCGATGGCGGTCATGATCCGGTCCTGCGGTCAAGAGAATCAGGGCGATGTCGGGCCCATGTTGGTGGGTGCAGCATGCGCCAGGCTGGTTTGCAGCTGGTTAACCATAGCTTCTGGGGCGCGCTCGGGCGGGTATTGTGGAAGTATCCTGCCGGCATGCCCCGGCAAGATGGCTGCCAGAAGGCGAGCCGGCTTTTTCTTTACCGCACCATGCACTACTTAATGGCATGATATCGCCGGAGGCGCCGCCCGGCATGGAACAGAGATGGGCACACGGCGCCGGCGAGACTGGTTCGAAACATGGCGATCGCTCATGACGACCCCCGCCTGGTTGACCGGGACGGGCTTGCGCACGCCCTCGGCGAGGCGGCGAGGCGCACGGCTGCCGTCCTGCTGGCGAAGCGGGCGGCGCGCGACGTCAAGCTCAAGGCCGACGGCTCCCCGGTCTGCTCGGCCGACCTCGCCGCCGATTTCGCTGCCAAGCAGGCCCTGGCCGAACTGCTGCCGGGCTTCCCCGTGATCAGCGAGGAGAGCGTCGGCGAGGTCGCGCCGGCTTCCGTCTTCATCCTGCTCGATCCGCTCGACGGAACGCGCGAATTCCTTGCCTCCGGCGACAGCTATTGCGTCGCCATCGCCGTGATCGTGGACGGGCGCCCGCTCGCGGGGGCGATCGCCGCCCCTGCGATCGGCCGACTCTGGTATGGCGGCGAGCGCAGTTTCACCCAGGACCTCGATGCCGAGGCGAAGCCGCTTGGCGCAGCGCGGCAGGTCCATGTCCGGAGCGAGCCGGCGGACGGGCCGCTGATGCTGGTCAGCCGCTTCCATGGCGATACGGTCAGTGCCGGGGTTGCGGCTGCGGTCGCGAAAGGCGATGGCGCGCCGGTTTCGTCGGCGGTGAAGTTCGGGCTGATCGCCTCGGGCGAGGCGGACCTGCATGTGCGCGGCGGGCCGACCATGGAGTGGGATATCGCCGCGGGTGACGCGATCCTCGCCGCGGCCGGCGGCATCGTGCTGACCCTCGATGGGGAGAGGCCCGGCTACGGCCATGCCGAGCGGGATTTCCGCAATCCGCCCTTCGTCGCGGCGGGCTGTGAGCGGCTGGCCCGGCTCGCGATCGAGAAAGCGGCGACCTGCCGCTGCGCTTGACCCGGCTCAGAGCAGGATGCGAAAAAGTGGGGACCGGCTTTTCGCAGAAACCCTGCTCTAAGCTCCTGGAATCGATCACGTTTTATGATTTTGGATCGGTTCGATCCAAAATCATCGTGATCTAGCGCGCGATCGAGGTCGCGACGGCTGGCCAGCGCTCCCAGGCTTTTGCCCGCAACGCTGCCTCGTTGAGGAAACGCCGGCGATTCTCGTCGCTGCGGAAGAAATAGAGCTGCGAGCCGATGACGGCAAAGCGATGCGGATCGGCATCGACCGCGCGCCCGTCCGCCACGCCGCTGGCGTCGAAGCCGCCGAAGCGGGGGGTGTAGACCTCGGGCGCCTCGCGAAAGGCGTCGCGGTTGGCGGCACTGGCGAAGCGCCAGACCGCCCCGTCATGGACCAGCTCATAGTCGGGCAAGCCGGGCACTGCGGCATCGTTCAGGAAATAGGCGACGGGATCGAAGCCGGAGAGCGCAAGACCGGTGCGGTTGTCGCGCTGCATGACTTCGCCGAGACCGGGGAGTTCCGGCAGGCCCGTGGGGAGGGCCGACGCCCGGCTCGCCGTGGCGGCGAAGAGAAGCACGCAGCCCGTCATGATGCCGGCGATAACGGTCCCGGCATGCCTTGCTGCGGCCTTCATCGCCCACCAATCCTTGGCTCTAGTCGCGTTACGGCACGTCCTGCGCCGCAGTTCACCGCTTGGATACACATACGGCGTATCCAGGAGGTTACCGTGGTCGCGAGGATTCGCACGACCCGCCGTCGACGCCATCCCGGCAGGAGGCCGAATGCCCAATGCCCGGCGCTTGCCTGGAGACGATGAGATGAACCATACCCGCCGCACCCTGCTCGCCAGCGCCCTGCTGTTCGGCGCGGGCCTTGCCGCCGGTCCCGCCGCCGCCCAGCCGGCCGAGCGCTCCTTCACCCAGAACGAACTGGTCACCTCCGGCCACCAGTTCTTCGGCAATGTCTCGCGCGGCTTTGCGCTGACGGTCGAGGAGGCCGTGCGCCGCTGGGGCGAGCCGAACGGCTATGTGCTTGGCCAGGAGGCGTCGGGCGCCTTCGTCGGTGGATTGCGCTATGGCGAGGGCACGCTGTTCACCCGCAATGCCGGCGACCGCAGGGTGTTCTGGCAGGGGCCGTCGGTCGGCTTCGATTTCGGCGGCGACGGCGCGCGCACGATGATGCTGGTCTACAACCTGCCGAGCGTGAATGCACTCTACCAGCGCTTCGGCGGGGTCGACGGCTCGGTCTATTTCGTCGGCGGCTTCGGCTTCACTGCGCTCACCGCCGGAGGCGTCATGGTGGTGCCGATCCGCACCGGCGTCGGCTGGCGGCTCGGCGTCAACCTCGGCTATCTCAAGTTCACGCCCGAGGCGACCTGGAACCCGTTCTGACCTGACAATTCATGGCTGCTGGCCTTATCTATCAAGGCATGGCAGCCTGAGTCCGGGCTGATCACAGACATGGGAGCCGCCCCGCCTTGATCGAAGCCGTCATGCTCGTCGCGCTCGGCTTCCTGTCGGCAAGCCTGCTCGCCCTCGGGGCGCTGCCGGCGTTGAGCCGCAGGGCCGATCGGCTGGCGCGGCGCCGGGCTGAGGCCGCATTCCCGCTGTCGCTCGCCGAGATCGCTGCCGACCGCGACCATCTGCGCGCCGAACTGGCGGTACGCGAGCGGGCACTGGAACAGAAAGCGGAGAGCGGCTTTGCCGCCAAGGCCGGCGCGATGAGCGAGATCGGCCGGCGCGACATGACGATCGGCCGGCTGGAAACGGATCTCGGCGAGCGCGACCAGCGGATCGAAGCGCTCGAGGCCGAACTCGGCCAGCGGACGCAGGAGCTTGTTGAGACGCGCGAGGCGCTGGCCGGGGAAAGCGCTGGTCACCAGACCACGCAGGCGACCTTGTCGAGCCGTGTCGGCGATCTCGCTGCGGTGGAGGCGCGGCTCGCCGAGACTCGGCAGGCGCTCAGCGGCACCTCGGCGGATCTGGCTGCCCGCAGTCACGAACTCGCCGAGTTGCGGGCGCTGCACGAGAAGGCGGAGGCTTCGCTCGCCGAGCGCGACCGGTCGCTATCGACCCTGACCAGCGAACATGATCGCCAGCGCCTCGCTTTGGTCGAGGCCGGCACGCTCAGGCTCAGGCTTGAAGGCGAGCGTGGTGATTTCTCGGCACGGTTGACCACCGCCGAGACGGCGCTTGCCGAGACGCGGACAAGCCTCTCCGCCATGAAACTGGATCGCGATAGCGAGAGGCTGCGCGCCGATGCGCTTTCGACGCGGGCAAACGAGGCCGAGGCGATGCTGCGTACGGCCGATGCGAACGCCGTCAAGCTCGGCGCCGAGATCGCGCGACAGGAGGCGGCGATGACGCAGGCATCCGCCGAACAGGCGCAGACGCTGGCACGGATCAAGGCGCTGGAAGGCAGGATCGAGGCTGCCGCCGCGGCCGAGGCGCGCCTGAAGGAACAACTGGCCGACGAGGCGACGTCCCATCGCGCCGCCCTGCGCGAGCGCGACGAGACCGTCGAGGCGCTGCATGCCGAGATCGGCACTGTCCAGGGCGCCCGTGACCAGGCCCGCGCCGACCGGGCGGGCTTGAAGCGCGAGCTCGTGGCGCTGCGCAAGCAGAATGGCGGCAAGGCGGCGGGAGAAGCGGCCTTGCGCCAGGAGATCGTGCGGCTGGCCGATGCGTTGCTGGTCGCATCGGAAAGCCGCGAGGCCGCGGAGTAGGCGGGGCCCCTCAGTAGGGATGGCGGTCCTTCTTGTTCATCCAGGCCTCATAGGCCTTGAGGCCCGTTTCCCGCTCGAAGTTCTCGGCCACCTTGATGCGGCGGTCGGCCCAGGGCTTGGCGAAGTCCTCATACTGGAAGGCGTCGTCGAAGCCGATCGCGCTCGTATCCTTGAGGCTGGCGGCGAAATAGACGTGGTCGATCCGCGACCAGTAGATCGCGCTCATGCACATCGGGCAGGGGGCGCCGTTGATGTAGATGCTGCAGCCCTTGAGCATGCGGGCGCGCTCGGGAACCGGATCTGGCGAGCCGGCCTCGCGCGGGATCATCTCGAGGATCGTCCCGGCGCCGTAGTCGCTGCCGAGCAGGGCCTTCGGATTGAGGCGGGCCGAAGCATCCATGATCGCCGTGACTTCCGCATGGAAGACCGGGATGCCGGTGAGCAGAACGCGGTTCTGGCCGCGACCGATGATCTCGCCATCCTTGACGATCACCGCCCCGAACGGGCCGCCCCAGCCCTTCTCGACGGATTCTATGGCGAGGCGGGTGGCCTCCTCCATGAACTTCTTCTCGCCCGGAGGCGGCGGGGCGGCCTTGGCCGAACCGGCCGACAGGCTCACCATGCCGGCCGCGCCGGCGGCGACCGCCGTCGCCAGGAACCGGCGCCGGGCCGGCGCCTCGGGCGCCTCGCATCCGGCTTCATGGGCGGCTTCGCAACGGCAGGTCTTCATGTCGGTTCTCTCCCAGCTGGCGAGGGAATTCTGACGGACTGGATGCGGGCACCGTTCTGGTCGATGCGGAGCATCGGATGGCGCGCAGCCGTTACGTCACCTACGACGGAAGTGCTGTGTTATTGGTTACCTGCCATGCGCAGCTGCGCGGCAGCGGAGAGCCGGTTTTCACTTTCGGGCCCGATGCTATAGGGGAGGCGGAGCGCCTTCGGGCCGGGCACGGCTTTCTCGGTTGGGATGATGACGGATATCGTTTGTATCGGTGAACCCCTCGGCGAGTTCAACGCGACGCGGGGCGAGGCGGGCGCCTACCGTTTCGGCCTTGGCGGCGACACCTCGAATTGCGCGGTTGCGGCGGCGCGGCAGGGGGCGAGCGTCGCCTATGTCGGTGCGCTCGGTGATGACGAGCCGGGCCGCTCGTGGCGGTCATTATGGGCCGAGGAAGGCGTGGACGATGCTCACGTCTCGACCCATCCTTCGGCGCCGACGGGGCTCTATTTCGTCTCCCACGGCCCGCAGGGACACGTCTTCTCCTATCTGCGCGCCGGTTCGGCTGCGAGCCTCTACGGCCCGGCGCAGTTGCCGAAGGACTTCATCGCCTCGGCCAAGGTGATCCAGGCTTCCGGCATCAGCCAGGCGATTTCGGCAAGCGCTTGCGATGCGGTGTTCGAGGCCTTTTCGATCGCGCGTGAGAACGGCGTGCTCACCGCCTACGACACCAACCTCAGGCTCAAGCTCTGGCCGCTGACGCGGGCGCGGGCGATCGTCCATGCCGCCTGCGGGATGGCCGACATCGTCCTGCCGGGCGATGGCGACGCCAAGCTGCTGACCGGGCTGGAGCAGCCCGACGCGATCGTCGACTTCTATCTCAAGCTTGGTGCCAGGGTCGTGGCGCTGACGCTCGGCCATGAGGGCTCGCTGGTGGCGACGCCGGATCGGCGCCAGCGCTTCGTGCCGATCAAGGTCGATGCGATCGACGCGACCGGCGCCGGCGATTGCTATGACGGCGCCTTCCTCGCCGAATACATCCGTACGGGCGATGCCTTCGCAGCCGGCGCCTATGCCAATGTCGCGGCGGCGCTGTCGACGCAGGGCTATGGCGCGGTGGCGCCGTTGCCGCGCCGGGCCGACGTGGAAGCGCGGATCGCACAAGAGGCAGCTGGCCGGGCATGAGCGTTCCTGTCCTGATGGAAGCGGGCGCGCTGCTTGCCCGCTACGACGTGCTGATCAGCGATGTCTGGGGTGTCGTCCATGACGGCGTGCTGGCGCTCGATCCGGCCTGCGAGGCCCTGATGCGCTATCGCGAGGCAGGCGGCACGGTGGTGCTGCTCTCGAACGCGCCGGGCCCCTCGGCCCAGATCGCCGGCGTGCTCGACGGCAAGCGCGTGCCGCGCGCCGCCTGGGATCGGCTGGTGACCTCCGGCGACGTGACGCGCGCCCTGATCGCCGAGACGCATCTGCGCAAGGCCTATCATATCGGCTGGCCGCAGGACCGGGCGGTGTTCGAAGGCTTCGACGTCGAGATCGTCGGCGAGGACGAGGCTGAGTTCGTCGTCGCGACCGAGCTCAACGATTACCGCAAGGAGCAGCCGGAGCAGTACCGACCGCTGCTGTCGCGCTTCGCGGCGCGTGGTCTGCCCTTCATCTGCGGCAACCCCGACCTCGTCGTCCATGTCGGCCATGATCTCCTGCCCTGCGCCGGGGCGTTGGCGACGATCTATGAAGAGCTCGGTGGCCATGTCGCCTGGGCCGGCAAGCCACATCGCCCGGCCTATGACCTCGCTCTCGCTGCCGCCCGCGAGGCACGGGCAGGGCGCGACGTCGATCCCGCCCGCGTGCTCGTCATCGGCGATGCCGTGCGCACCGATCTTGCCGGCGCCAGGATGATGGGCTTCGACAGCTTGTTCATCGCCGGCGGCATCCATCGCGACGAGACGATCCGTGACGGCGCGGTGCTCCCGGACGGACTCGCTCGGGTGCTGGCGACGCATCGGCCCCTGCCGGTCGCGGCGATGGCGGCGCTGGGCTGATCAGACCGGCGGCGGGTTCGCCTTGCGGATGCGCTCGCCGATCGCGTGATAGAGGCCGTCGAGCGGGCGGAAGACGAAGCGCACCGTCGAGCGGCCGGGCGGCACCTGCACGGCCCGGAAGATCACGTTGGCGCGCAGCAGCTGTGCCGGCTTGCCGTCGATCTCGACCTGCCACCAGGGCTGCCAGACATCGTTCAGCACGACGAAGCCGCCGCGCGGCGCATCCGCGTCGAGCAGCACCTCGGTCGTGCCGTAATTGCGGATGCGCACGCTGCCGGCCTGCGCAGGGCCGGTCGGCAGGGGGGGCGGTGTCTTGTCGAAGAGGACGGTGCGGCGCGGGTCGAAGCCCGCCGGCCATTGCCCGCTCTTCAGGATGGCATCGAAATCGGCCTGCTGCGCTTCGGTGACGAGCAGCACGCGCGGCAGGGCGCGCGGATTCTCGTAGACATAGGCGTCCTTCGTCCGGGCGATCTGAATGAGATCGCCGGGTTTCAGCCGCTTGTCGATCTCCTCGGCCGGGACGCCGGTCGCGATGAAGCGCAGGCCGAGCATGTCGGCGAGCAGGGAGCGGTAGGACGGCATCAGCGGCGAGAAGGTGCGCTGATCGGGCAAGGCGACATGGTCGCCGGCGCCGGTCGCCTCGCTGTAGAGGCCGAGCCGGAGCGGGTTGTAGCCCAGCGTGTTGTCGAGGCCATGGACAAGGCTGGCATTGGGCCAGTGGAAGTCGATGCCGGCGAGCTCGATGCGATCGCGCCGGTCGGGGCCGGCGGTGCGGGCGGTCTCGCGCTTCAGCAAAGCGATGGTCTCGTTGCTGCTGTCGGCGCGCAGGACGTCATACATCCCGGCCGGCAGGGCGGTCGACTCGCTCGGGCCGTTGTTGACCGAGAGATCGACGACCATGGCGGCGGCGAGAATGATGGTCGCGGCCATGCCGGCGCCCTGCAGAGCGAGACCGCGCGCCGCGACCAGCGCGCCCGCGACCAGCATCAGGCAGAGCAGGGCGGTGACGAGCGGCACGAAGGCGACATGGAGCCGGCCGACCGTCCAGGCCAGCCAGACCGCGAGACCGAAAGCCGCCAGCAGCAGCAGGATTTCCAACCCGATCTGCCAGCGGCGCGGGCGCGGCGCGGCATCGGTCAGGACGAGATGGGTGAGATAACCGCCGAGGATCGCCAGCAGCGCGCCGAGGATGAAGAGCGCATCAGCCGGGCGGCGGTAGAAGTCGATGCCGGGCAGGTGGAAAAGCAGGGCAAAGCCCGGCGTATAGCGGCCGAGCGCGAAAACCAGCACGAGGAGCGCAGCAGCGCTGAGCGCGACGATCTCGCGCCGCAGCAGGGCGCCGCGGACGATGCCGACGCTGATGACGAGCAGGATCGGCAAAAGGCCGAGATAGAGTTCGCCCATATTGCGGGCGAGATAGAGGTCGAGCGGACCGAAGCGCTTCTCCCAGGCCGGACTTGGCGGGCCCCAGAAATTCTCCAGCGGCCCGGAGGCGCCGTAGAGATTGGCGACCAGCCCGGTCAGCAGCGAGCCCGGATGCAGCGAGCCCTTGCCGGCGCCGGCCAGATCGATCACCGGCCGGTTCGATTCCTCCGCCAAGACGGCGGTGAGCAGGATCGGGATCGTCGCCACCAGCGTGGCGCCGACAACGCCGAGCAGCAGCGGCATCAGGCTGGCACGCAGCGCCGCCAGCGGCTTGTCGGCCATGGCGATCGCGGCGAGCACGAGCCCGACGAGGACATAGACGCCGAGCAGAGCAACCTGATCGCGCCCCAGCACCATGAAGCCGGCGGCGAGACCGGCCGCAAAGCCGTAGCGCCAGGAACTGCGTTCGAGCGCGCGCGAGAGCAAGAGCAGCGTTACCGCGAAATAGGACAGGCTCAGCACCTGCCCGACATGCTGGATGCGCCAGGCCGCAGCGGCACCGAAGGCGAAGGAGAGAGCGCAGACCACCGCCCCCGCCGGATGCCAACCGCGATCGCGGAAGAGGAGGACGAGGCAGAGCGCGCCGACAAGCAGCGAGCCGAGCAGGGCGCCGTCGCTCCAGCGGAAATCCGGGGCCGGATTGAGCAGGGCGATCAGGAAATAGGGAGGCGAGAAGATCAGCGATTGCGGGTCGGCGACCTGCGGTGATCCCGCGAAGACGAAGGGCGTCCAGAACGGCGAGAGGCCCTTGTGGAGGGCGCTGGCGAGGAATTGCAGCTGCGGATGGAAATGCGCCTTGGCGTCCCAGGGCACGGTGACGGCGCCGGAGAGCCAGGGCCAGGACAGCGCCAGCCAGCCGGCGCAGACCAGCAGCATCACCTTGGCGGTCGGCCAAGGTGCAGGCGGCGGCTCGGTCTCGTGGTGGTCCCGACCTGGCAGGGGAGCATCGGACATCAGGGCTTCCTGCCCCAGGTCCGGGGCGCGATCAATGCTCGCGCCGGTCAATCCTTGGGCGCGGCACGCGCCATCAGCGCGTCCATGTCGATGAAGTGGCCGGCACGATCGCGCTTCGAGGCGAGATAGCGGACATTATGGACATTCGGGCGGCCGAGCACGCGCTGGGTCGCGGCGACTTCGAGGCCGGCGGCCTTGATCGCCCCGATCTTCAGCGGGTTGTTGGTCAGCGCCGTGACGCTGGAGACGCCGAGCTGCTTCAGCATCGCGGCGGCGAAGTCGAAATGGCGCTGGTCGAGATCGAAGCCGAGCACCTCGTCGGCATCGTAGGTGTCCCAGCCCTGGCTCTGCAGCTTGTAGGCGCGCATCTTGTTGGAGATGCCGTTGCCGCGGCCTTCCTGGTCGAGATAGAGCAGGATGCCGCCCTCGTTCTCGGCCATCCACTGCACGGTCTCGCGCAACTGGTCGCCGCAATCGCATTTCAGCGAGCCGAACAGGTCGCCGGTCAGGCAGGCCGAATGCAGGCGCACCGGCACGGCCGCCGAGAGATCCGGCTTGCCGACGATGATCGCGACCTGGTCGCGCAGGCCCTCGCCGCCGCGGAAGACGACGAATTCGGTATCGGGTGCGCCTTCGAGCGGTACCGGCGCGCGGCCGACGATGGCAAGGCGGGCCACCTGCGCGGCGCGATAGCCGTTGACGGCGTCGATCGAGACCTCGATCAGCGGCTCGCCGGCGACCTGCGCGGCCTGGACCGGGACGAGGATCACCGCCGGCAGCACCAGAGCAAGGCGGGCGAGTTCAAGCGCGGCGTTGTCGAGTGCATTGGCCGGGCCGACGGGAGCGTCGACGCGGGCGTCGAGCTTGAGGGCGAGCGTCTCGATGCGGGAGAGGTCGATCGCCGGCATGGCGAGGATGCCGGTCTCGGTGCGCCCTTTGGCGCCGAGACGGCGCAGGCGCGCGGCGCTCAGCACGAGGCGAGCCTTGCCGGCGGAAAGGGAATCGAGACGGGCGGTGAGATCAGCCTCGGCGAGCTCGGCCGACAGGGCCAGCGCCAGCTCCTCGCCCTGCCGCAGCAGCACCGGACGGGCGGCGCGGAACTCGGCGAGAGCGCGGTCGACGGCGACCAGATCGGTCTCGCCCGGCCGGTCGAAAAGCTTACGCGACTGAGGCATCGGAAAGTCCGTCAGATTGCGCCCGAAGGCGCGGAGGAATGTGAGCTAGCTACGCGCGTCTCGCCTGGACAGATGCGTCCGATGCAACACCGCGTTCCTACAACGTATCCGCTTCTGCGTGGTTCCCAGGACAGTGCCCGCAACAGGCCAGTTCGGCAGCCGATTGCAGACTGGCCTATAAAAGCGCGAGATTGAACACCAGATGAATAGTCTCGGAAGCGGACCCTGACCAGATATGGCGAGCGGGAGCGCGCAAGGGAAATGACGCAGGGGCATGACCCGGTAACGCCCGGCGCGGGACACGGCGCCGTCTACAGTCCGACGGCGCGCATGCTGCACTGGATCACGGTCGCGGCGGTGTTCGTGATGATTCCGCTCGGGCTCGCCATGAGCTATCGCGGCAACACGCTCGACATCTGGGACGGGGTGACCGATGCGCTCTATTCGACACACAAATCGATCGGTTTCCTGGTGCTCTGGCTCAGCGCCGGCCGATTGATCTATCGTCTCGTGCACGGTGCCCCGCCGGATGAGCCGACGCTGGAATGGTGGCAGAAGGCCGCTTCGCATCTTCTGCATTGGATGCTCTATGGCCTGCTGCTGATCGTGCCGCTGCTCGGCTGGATCGGCGTCTCGCTCTTCCCGTCGTTGACGGTGTTCAACCTGTTCGATCTGCCGGCACTGACCGCGCCCAATGAGGATGTCGCCAAGCGCGTGCTTTCCATCCATGGCTGGCTCGCCATCCTGCTGGCGCTGCTGGTCTGCGGGCATATTGGAGCGGCGTTGTTCCACACTTTCATCCGCAAGGACGGCGTGCTGCGCCGGATGCTGCCGGGGCTGAAATAGGGCTCACCACTCGTCCGGTCGCGCGGTCCCCTCGACGATCTCCACCAGCCGGCGGCGGGTGCCCGGCGTCGTCCCGTCCGGGAGGGCCGAAAGCGGGAAGAAGCGCGCCTCGGCGATCTCGATATCAGGCTGCTTCGGCGCGCTCTGGGTGAATGCACGCACGATGAAGACGGCGACATGGTCGCGAGTGGAGGCATGGCGGTTGAGGAAGACGCCGTGCAGCACCGCTAGGCCGGTCAGCGTGAGGTTCGCCTCCTCGCGCAATTCCTTGGCAAGCGCATCGGCGAGCGTCTCGTTCGGCTCGACCCCCCCGCCGGGCATATGCCAGCCGGGCGTATAGGTGTGGCGCACCAGCAGGACCTCGCCGGCCTCGCTCAGCACGGCGGCGCGGACGCCGAGGGTCATGCCGCGGCGCAGGCGGAAATAGAGGTGCAAGGCCCGGCCGGTCAGCCGCCGCAGCCCGCGCGGCACGCGCTCGATTCGCGATGCGCCCGAGCCCGGGCCAGATCCGTCCTCGTTGCTCACGATATGGGCAAATCCTGCTGCCGGGTTAATTGTCTATGCAATGGACGCATAACAGAACTCTGTTTGCTCTCTCGATATAACGCAAACGCGCCTTAAATGAGGGGTACAAGTTTCGCATCACCGCTGGGGAATTATCATGCTTCTCGCTTTCATCACCGCTCGCCTGAAGGCCAAGCCGCGCTACGTCTGGAAGCCGGCCGTCACCCTGACCGACCCGCGCATCGTGTCGGAGCTGATGGGCTCGGCCAACTGAGCCTTCAGATCACGCAGGATTTCCTGCTCTGGAGGCTGCGTCATCTTCGCCCGCCGCCACCGTCATGCTTGACGCGGCGCGGGCGTTGAAGGCAAGCGCTGGAGCGTGTTCACGCTCGCGCATCTCTCCGACCCGCATCTCGGGCCGCTGACCAAGTTCTCGCTGCGCGAGCTGATCGGCAAGCGCGCGACCGGATATGTCAACTGGCGACGCAAGCGGCGCCACGCCCATGACATGGAAATCCTCGGGCTGATCGTCGCCGACATTCTGGCGCAGAAGCCCGACCACATCGCCTGCACCGGCGATGTCTCGCATATCGGCCTGCCGACCGAGTTCAAGACGGCGCTCTCCTTCCTCGACACGCTCGGCCCGCGCGACAGCGTCAGCTTCGTGCCGGGCAACCATGACTGCTATACGCGCTCATCGCTTGCTGCACTGTCGTATGAGCTCGCACCGTGGTGCGCCAGCGATGATGGGCAGGCGGGCTATCCCTGGTATCGCCAGCGCGGCCCGGTGGCGCTGATCGGGATGAACACCGGCATTCCGACCTTGCCGCTGATGGCGACGGGGCGTGTCGGCTCGGCCCAGATCGCCGTCACCGAGAAGCTGCTGGCGCAAGCCAAGGCCGATGGGCTGATCCGCGTCGTACTGATCCACCATCCGCCCTATGTCGGCGGTGCGCGGCGCACGCGCGAGCTGGTCGATGCCGACGCCTTCGAGGCGATGCTGCGCCGGGTGGGAGCGGAGCTCGTCCTGCACGGCCATAACCACCGCTTCTCGCTGGCCTGGCGGCAGGGGCCTGGCCATGACGTGCCGATCGTCGGCGTGCCTTCGGCCTCGATCGGCCCGCGTGGCGGCCATGGCGAGCTCGCCTGCTGGCATCTGCTGCGAATCGAGGGGCCGCCCCCGGCCCCTCATATCAGCCTGGAGCGCCGTGCCTTCGATCTCGACGGCACGGTCAAGCTATTGCAGCTGATGCCGCTGACGGGCGGCGGGATCGTCTGACGTAAGCCGTCAGACGCAGCGGCCGCCGTCGACCGCCAGAACCGAGCCGGTCACCATCTCGGACTCGTCCGAGCACAGGAAGAGCGCGGCATTGGCGATGTCCTGTGGCGTCGAGAACCGGCCCCAGGGAATCGTCGCGGTGAAGGCCTTGCGCTTCTCGGGCGTGTCCTCGCCCATGAAGGTCGCGAGCAGCGGCGTCTCGCCGGCGACGGGGGCGATGGCGTTGACGCGGATCCGATCGGGAGCAAGCTCGACCGCCATCGACTTCGAGAGCAGGTTCGCGGCGCCCTTCGAGCCATTGTACCAGGTCAGGCCCGGGCGCGGGCGCACGCCGGCAGTCGAGCCGATGTTGAGGATGACGCCGCCGCCATGCTCGCGGAAATGCGGCACCGTCGCCCTGGCCATCAGGAAGATCGACTTCACGTTGACGTCGAAGACGCGGTCGAATTCGGCCTCGGTGACATCCAGCATCGGCTGGTTGCGATGGCTGATGCCGGCATTGTTGACGACGATGTCGAGCCGCTCGAAGCGCTTGATCACCTTGGCCACGGCCGCATCGACGCTTTTCGCCTTGCCGACGTCGCAGGCGACGGCAAAAGCCTTGCGCCCGATCGCCTTGGCGGCCTCACGAGCCTTGTCGCCGTTGATGTCGAGCACCGCGACCCGTGCGCCCTCGCGCACGAAGGTCTCGGCGATGCCGAGGCCAAAGCCCTGCGCCGCGCCGGTGATCAGCGCCGTCTTGCCCTTCAGTCTCATGGTGCTTCCTCGAGGATTCTGTCTGCGCGCCGACTGTGGGACGATTTGGCCGGCGGGATAAATACGCTTTCGCGATTGGCCGGATAGCGGAATTGTATGGGCAGGGCGCGTCATTTTCGGGCGAAGCGAAGCGCAGACCCGAGAATCTCGTGACGAGAAGGCGCCGAGAGGAGCCTCATCCGGCCTGAGATGCTCGGGTCAAGCCCGAGCATGACGGTTGAGTTACGCCCCAATCTCCTCGCGCAGCATCTCCAGTTCGAGCCAGCGCTCCTCGGCCTCGGCGATCTCGCGGGTGACCTCGTCGAGCCGGGTCGTCGCCTTGGCGAATAGCTTGGGATCGCGGGTGTAGAGATCGCCGGCCAGCGCGGTGTTGAGCTTGCCGGCCTCGGCCTGCAGTGCGTCGAGCTTCTTCGGCAGGGTCTCCAGCGCATGCTTCTCGTTGAAGGAGAGCTTGCGCTTCGAGGTCGTCGGCGGTGCTGCCGCCGCTTTCGGAGTTGCCTCTGCCGCCTGCTTCTCCGGTGCGACCTTGCTCCTGGCGCCGACGCCGCGGCCGCGCTGGGCCAGCATGTCGGAATAGCCGCCGGCGAACTCGGTCCAGACGCCGTCGCCATCCGAGATCAACACCGAGGACACTGTACGGTCGAGGAAGTCGCGATCGTGACTGACGAGCAGCACCGTGCCGGCATAGTCGGCGACGAGTTCCTGCAGGAGGTCGAGCGTCTCGATGTCGAGGTCGTTGGTGGGCTCGTCCAGCACGAGTAGGTTGGAAGGCTTGGCAAGGGCCCGCGCCAGCATCAACCGGCCGCGTTCGCCACCGGAGAGCGCACCGACCGCGGTGCCGCGCTGCAATGGCTGGAACAGGAAGTCCTTCATGTAGCTGACGATGTGGCGCGGCTCGCCGCCGACCATGACCTGGTCGCTGCCGCCGCCGGTCAAGACATCGCCGAGCGGCGTCGCCGGATCGAGGCTTTCGCGACTCTGGTCGAGCGTCACCATCTCCAGCGCCGTGCCGAGCTTGACCGTGCCGGCGTCGGGCTTCAACGCGCCGGTGAGCAGGTTGATCAGCGTGGTCTTGCCGGCGCCGTTCGGCCCGACGATGCCGATCCGGTCGCCGCGGGCGATGCGCAGCGAGAGCGGCTTGACGATCGGCCGGTCGCCATAGCTCTTCGTGATGCCGACGGCCTCGACCACCAGCTTGCCCGAGGACTGGGCCTCGCTGGCCTCCAATTTGACGGTGCCGACCGCCTTGCGGGCGGTGCGGCGCTGGTCGCGCAAGGCATGCAGTTCGCCGAGGCGGCGCTGGTTGCGGGTACGACGGGCGCTGACGCCATAGCGCAGCCAGTCCTCCTCGCGGGCGATCTTGCGGTCGAGCTTGTGGCGGTCGAGCTCCTCCTGCGCCAGCACCTCGTCGCGCCAGGCTTCGAATTCGCCGAAGCCGCGCTCGACGCGGCGGGTCTGGCCGCGATCGAGCCAGATCGTGGCGCGTGAGAGATTGCTGAGGAAGCGGCGGTCATGGCTGATCAGCACCATGGCCGAGCGCAGCGATTTCAGCTCGGTTTCCAGCCATTCGATCACCGGCAGGTCGAGATGGTTGGTCGGCTCGTCGAGCAGCAGGATGTCGGGCTCGGGTGCCAGCACGCGGGCGAGCGCGGCGCGGCGGGATTCGCCGCCCGACATGCTGGCGGGGTCTTCCTCGCCGGTGAGGCCCAGTTCCTGAATCAGGTATTGCGCGCGATAGAGATCGTCACCGGGCCCGAGGCCGGCCTCGACATAGGCAAGCGAGGTCGCAAATCCCGTGAAGTCGGGCTCCTGTGGCAGATAGCGGACGGTGACGCCCGGCTGCAGGAAGCGCTCGGCGCTGTCGGGCTCGATCAGGCCGGCGGCGACCTTGAGCAGCGTCGACTTGCCCGAGCCGTTGCGGCCGACGAGGCAGACCTTCTCGCCGGCGGAGACGGCGATCTCGGCCGATTCCAGCAGTGGCTGGCCGCCGAAGGTGAGCGCGACGTCGCGAAGATGAAGCAGAGGAGCCATGGCGGGCGGGATAGACTGCGGCGGCGCGCCTGTCACCATCAAGGGTCTTGCGAGGCGGCTCAGCTTGATCCACTATGAGATACGTTTTGTATCTCATATGAGATGATGCGATGAGACAGCCGGCCCTGCGCAAGCCTCGTCCCGCCCGTATCGGCGACAATGGCGGCCCGCCTCTGGAAGAGAAGAAGCGCAAGCCGCGAACCGACAAGGGTGAGATCGGCCGCATTTTCGACTGGCGCTTCGCCCATCGCAAGGCCTGGAAGAAGCCGCGCGAGATCGCGCTCAGGCGGCAGGAGCGGGCCGATGCGCTCGGTCTGACCTATGAGGAATACACGCTCGAAGTGCTGGAGCGCGGCTATTTCCCGCAGCAGGAGCATGTCGAGACGATCGTCGCCAAGCGACCGGAGCGCCGGCGCGATGGCGGTGTCGTGGGGCAGTCGCTGAAGGGGATGCGGCTGAAGAAAAAGTGAGCGTCATTCTCGGACGGAGCGAAGCGTAGATCCGAGAATCTCAGGACAAGCTAGCTGGTTTCCGAGATGGTCGGGTCAAGCCCGACCATGACGAGCCCTAGGCTCGCAAAGCCCGCCGCAGTACCCTGGTCATCGGCCGCTCGAACCAGTGGTAGACCGCCAATGCCGCGAGCACGGCGGCGAGCAAAGCCAGCACGATGAAGAGGCTGGTCGCACTTGGGGCGACCCGCGCGAAGACCTCACGCAGTGCCCGCATGGCAAAGGGGTGGACGAGATAGAGCGCGTAGGAGGCGTCGCCGACGACCGCGAGCGCCCGCACCAAAGCGGATGGGGCGGTGACATTGCGCCCGCAGGCTGCAGCCGTGACGAGGAGCAGCGCCGCCGGCCCACGCAGGGCGACAGCCCCCCAGGATGTCTGGGCCCAGCCATCGCCGGAGGCGATCACGAACAGGGCGATCCCGGCCGCCGCCATCAGCCAGCGCAGGCGGCCGTCGAGCCTGAGGCCATTGCGGCGCAGCAGGCCGACCGCCATGCCAGCAGCGAATTCGAGCACGATCGGCTGACCCCAGAAACCGAAGGGCAGGGGAAACGGCCCGGCCAGGGCCTGGGCTGCGACCAGTCCGGCGAGAGCGATGCAGACCAGCGGCACGACCAGCCGGCCGGGCGCGAGCAGGGCGGCGCCGAACAGCACGTAGAACAGCATCTCGTAGTTCAGCGTCCAGCCGAGCGAATAGATCGGCTGCAATTCTCCGGCGGCGTTGGCCATCGGCCAGAACAGATAGGACGCGGCGATCTGCTGCAGGCTGGGCGCTTCGGAATTCACCAGCGCCGGGGAGGCGAGGAGGATCAGCAGGAAGAGCGTCGTCGCAGCCCAATAGAGCGGCACGATCCGGGCGACGCGCCGCGCGATGAACAGGCGCGCGCCATCCGGCCGATCGAACAATCCGGCTGAGGAATGCACCATGATGAAGCCGGAGATGACGAAGAACAGGTCGACGCCGGCGGTCCAGGGCAGGGCATGCGAGGGCGTGAATGCAGTGCCGGCCCTCGCCGCGAGGAAGCCGGCATCGCCCTGGACGTGATGGACCGCGACCATCAGCGCCGCGAGCGCCCGCAGGACCTGGATGCCGTAGAGCTGGGGCAAAGGCGGAATCGTTCTCGAAAGGGGCAGGGTGAGCGCCGGAGCGCTCAGGCAAACCACAAGCGCGCGGGATCGTCGAGGCCGAAGCGGTTCGGCGTGGCGGCGATCGCCGCGAGGCCCTGCTCGGCCGGATCGTCGGCGGTGATCACGTTGAGCGCGAAGCGGGCGGCGAGATCCTCGACCGGCGGCTTGCCGGCGAAGACGGCGTGGATCGTCGCCTTGTCGGCGAGCGGCAGGATGCGCGGGGCGATGCCGCCGGCGAGATAGACCCCGCCGGTCGCCTTGAAACCGAGCGCGAGATCGCCGGCGACGCGCGCAAGGAGCCGCCAGAAGCAGACAACGGCCATCAGCGCGCCGGGGTTGCCGTCGAGCGCCAGCGATGTCACGTCGGCGGCGCTGACATCGGGCTCGGCGACATCGGACTGGCGCATCACCGCCCGATGGAGACGGATGAGGCCGCTTCCGCTGAGCAGTTCCTCGATGGTGACGCGCGGGATGCCTTCGGCCAAAGCCGGCCAGAGCTTCACCTCGGTCGGGTCTTCCGGGCCGATGCCGATATGGCCGGATTCGGTCGGCACCAGCATGCCGGTATCGCCGCGCCGCAGCAGGGCGGCGGCGCCGAAGCCGGTGCCCGGGCCAAGCACGAGGCGCGGGCCTTCCGGCTCCGGCTGGCCGCGGACGAGATTGAAGAGGTCGCGATCCCGAAGCACGGCCAGCGAAGCGGCGAGCGCCTCGAAATCATTGACCAGCAGCCCCTGCTCGAAGCCGAGTGCCTTGCCGAGCTCCGGCCCATCGAAATGCCAGCTGGCATTGGTCAGCTGCGCCTTGCGCCCGTCGAGTGGGCCGGCGACGGCGAGGATCGCCGAGCGCGGCTTCACCGTCAGCGTCGACAGCACCGAGCCGAGCGCGGCTTCCGGCGTCGGGTGCGCGCCGGTGCTGATTTTTGCCAGCGGCTCGTGCAGGGCGCCTGGCGTCGGCACCAGCGAGAGCCGGCAATTGGTGCCGCCGATATCGGCGACCAGCACCGGATGAGGGAAGCCCGGGCTCACGCGTGCTTCTTCCAGGGCGAGAACCAGCCGAGGCCTTCGAGCGTGCCGGCGCGGGGACGATACTCGCAGCCGACGAAGCCGGCATAGCCCAGCGAGTCGAGCTGGGCGAAGAGCGCGGGGTAGTCGGGCCTTGTGCCGTCGGGCTCGTGCCGGCCCTCGGCATCGGCGATCTGGACATGGCCGACCAGCGGGTAGAGCGCCTCCAGCCTTGCCCCGACATCGCCGTGGATCAGCTCGCAATGATACATGTCGAACTGCAGCTTGACGTTGGGCCGGCCGGCCTCGCGGACGTAAGTCGCCGCCTGGTCGAAGTCGTTGAGGAAATAGCCCGGCATGTCCTTGCCGTTGATCGGCTCAAGCAGGAGGTCGATGCCATGCTCGCCGAGCTTGTCGGCGGCATAGGCGAGCGAGGCGCGATAGGTCTTCTGCGCCGCCGGGTCGTTCGGGTCGGTCAAGCCCGCCATCATGTGCAGGCGCTTGACGCCGGTCTCGTGGACATAGGCCAGGGCGGTCTCGATCCCCTTGCGGAATTCCTCTTCGCGGCCAGGCAGAGCGGCCATGCCGCGCTCGCCCTTGGTCCAGTCGCCGGGCGGCAGGTTGAACAGTGCCTGCTCGAGCTGGCCGCCGGCGAGCGCGAGGCCGACCTTCTCGGGGGCGTGCTCATAGGGGAAGAGGAACTCGACCGATTCGAATCCGGCCTCGGCCGCCGCCTTGAAGCGGTCGAGGAACTCCCACTCGTTGAACATCATCGAGAGATTGGCGGCAAAACGCGGCATTGGTCGGTCTCATCAGTCGGGTCGAGGCGGCAGGCTAGCCCGTTAGGACGGGCACGTCATTGGTAACCTGCACGGCGCAGGACAGTTCCGCCGCGTCAGCCGCTGAGCAGCCGAGGCAGCGACGATGCCAGCAGCGCGATGCCGGACAGCGTCAGCAAGCTCAGCACGATGCGGCGGAAAGCCTGATCGCTGATGCCGATATAGAGCTTTCCGCCGAGCAGCGAGGGGATCAGCATCGCCGGCGCGACGATGGCGAAGGCCGGCCACATCTCGCGCGTGACGTTTCCCGCCAGCACATAGCCGAGCATGGTCGCGGCGAGCATGGTCAGATTGAAGTTCTGGACGATCGAGCGCTGCACATCCTTGTCCATGCGACGCAGGCTGCACCACAGCGTCGGCAAGACGCCGGAGAAGCCGCCGAAGCCGCCCATGATGCCGCCGCCGAGCCCGATCGCGCCATCCGCCAGGCGCCCGCCGAAGCGGACCGGCGGCAGATGCGGTGCGAACAGCATGATCGGACACCAGACGGCCAGCAGGATGCCGAGCCCGGCCTTGAACAGATTGGGCTCGACCAGCGGCAGCAGCAGGACGCCGACGGGGATGCCGGCGAGCCCGCCGAGGAGGAAGGGCCAGAGCCTGGCGACGTCGAAGCCGCGGCGCACCGTGACGGCCGCGATGGTCTGGCCGGTCAGCCCGCCGAACACGGCCATGACGGCGGCGAGCTTGGGATCGAGCGTCCAGGCCCAGACAGACAAGGAGACGAGGCTGAAGGCGAAGCCGGAGAGGCCCTGCACGAAGCCGGCGAGTGCGGCGCCGAGCACGAGGCTAAGGATGGTGGAGGTGTCCATGGGCCGGCCTGTTCTTCGCACGCCTCGTCTTCAAGGCACTGGTCGTCCCGGCGGAGCGAAGCGCAGACCCGGGACCCATTCCGGAACGGTTCAGGAATGGATCCCGGATCGGCGCCGCTGGCGTGGCTAGTCCGGGACGACTCGCGGAAAGCGGAGAGTGACGGGTTACTTCTTCGCCTCCGGCTTGGCCGGCGGGTTCGGGTCTTTCGAGAAGGCGCGGAAGACCATGTCGGGCGAGGAGGTGTTGTGGCGCGAATGGGTGGTGCGGCCCATCCAGACATCGGTCGCCTTGCCGCCGGCGAAGGGCATCAGCGCTTCCTCGCGCCAGCCCTTGGCACCGGGCTCGCGGATGGCGATGCGGGCGACGTCGTTGTTGAACTCGGTGACATACATCGAGCGCAGCGCCGCGAAGGCCTTGCCGCCGGTCACCGGCTTGTCGAGCACTGCGTCGAGCACCATGCGGTTCTCGTCGACGCTGTCGAGCTTGAGCGTGCCGGAGGAGCCGTCCTTGAAGGCGAGGTTGAAGGAGAGCGTCTTGGGGTCGAAGGCGATCTCCCTGATGTTCACCACCGGCCGGGCGCCGTCCTGCTCGACCGGGCCGAACAGGAAGGAGGAACCGTAGGCGGCGGCCGAGAGCTGCGGCGGCGGCAGCGGCCGGACGCGCCAGTAGCCGTCCTGCGGATAGACGACGAGAACCTCATAGGAGCCGGTCTTGCCGAGCTTCCAGAGCTGGACGAGATGCAGGCCCTTCTCGACGCGGTCGCCGACCCGGAAGGTCGTCTCGGCCGGGCGCCAGAAGCTCTCGAAGGTGTAGCCGACGAGCCAGTATTCGATGCTCTCGTAGAAGGTGATGCGCTGCGGCGGCACCGGCGCCTTGTGGACGGGATCGCCGCTCATGTCGCAATCGGTCCAGTCGGCGTCCCAATTGTCGCGTAGCAGGCCGGCGATATAGGCCGGGTGCGCCGCCTCGATGCGGAAGCGCCGGACCTCGGGCGAGATCGCCTTGATGGTGACGTTGTCCTTCTCGGCGCAGGCGACCTGCTCCGACTCGTTCTTGACCTCGACGGCGACGTCGCCGGCGGCGTGGGCTGTGCCAGCGGCAGCGAGAATGAGGGAGAGCGAAACCGTGAGCGACCGGACGAGGCTGCGCATGACCATCCTTCGATTGAGCGGCTGTCGGGCCGCGATCCTGGAGCGGGCGAGATGAACGCAGGCTGGCTGGCGCGCATCCGCCTCGCGATGTGCTCCTCATAAAGAAGGCCACGCGCCGATGAAAGCGCGTGGCCCGGGATCCGCCAGCGGGCGGATGTTGTGATTGCCGCCGGGGCGCCGGTCAGGCCCTCCGCTCCGCCTCGTCGGCAGGGGCGCGGCCGAGCCGGTAGAGGTTCTGGAGGAGGGCCTCCAGGCCGGCACCCTGACCTGCGGTGTGCAGGTCGATGCGGCCGACCTTCTCGACCAGCTTCTCGAGCGCCTCGAGCTCCTTGAGGCGGACGAGCAGCGGGTTGTCCTCCATCAGGCGCGCCGTGTTGAGGAGCGAGCGGGTCGCCGCCGTCTCCTCCTGGCGGCGGATCAGGTTGGCCTTGGCCACCCGCTCCGCCTCGACGACCTTGTTGAGGAGCTCGCGCACCTCGCCGGGCAGGATCACGTCCTTGATGCCGAGCTCGGTGATCTCGACGCCGAACGCTGTGATCCGCTCTCGCACATAGTCCTTGATCTCGGCATCGATCGCGGCGCGGGCCGCCAGGATGTCGTCGAGCGCCCGGGTCGCGATCGCCTCGCGCACCGCGAACTGCACCAGCCGGTACAGCGTCGTGGCGAGATCGTTCGTCGCCGCCGCCAGCTTCCGCGCGTCGGTGACGCGGTGGAAGGCCGTCAGCGTGACGCGCAGCGCGATGCGGTCCCTGGTCAGGATCTCCTGGGCGGTGATCTCGACCGGCTGGGGCCGCAGATCAACCTTGGTGATCCTGACCGTGCGGCCGACCTGCCAGAAGGCATGACGACCGGGCGCGAGCTCGTCGACGAGCACGCCGTCGACGAAGAGCAGACCGACCTCGTGCGCCTCGACGAGTGCGAGTGCGACCAGGGGCGAACGCGTCAGGTCGAGCTTGTCGAGATGACGCGGCTCGACCGCGAGAACTGTCCTGGTGTCGATCAGCTCGCTCTCGACCCGCGTGACGCAGGTCCAGAAGGCGCGCGTCTGCAGCGGCGCGAGGAAGTGCCGGGGCTGACCGTCCAGCGTGACGATCGCGACCTCGCCGGGACCAGTGCGCACGACATGGAGATGCCGCGTGACGAAGTCCGGATGGCTCTTCTCGTAGACGCTGAGCTGCTCGGCCGGCAGCTCGGTGCCGACGACCGGGACGATGTCGAGGCTGAGCCGGCGCATCGGATCGAGCAGCGCGTGCCGGCCGGGTTCGAGCAGGCGCTCGAACTTGCCGTCGCGCCGGAGCAGGCCGCGCTCGTTCTCGGCGATCCGCGCCGTCAGGCGAAGAATATGTCGCGTCATCGTCACCTCCATGGTCCTGGCCTCCCGCAGCCCTTGCCGCGAGACGCCGCTTTCGGCCGAAGTGGCACCACGCCACTCCGGCAAACTCGAAAAAGGTCGCCGCCCCGCCTTCCAGCGCGGCCGTTGCGGATCATGGCTTGAGGCCACCGGGCACGCGCGGGACCTCGGGCAGCGCACCGTCCCCCGGAGGCGAAGGCTTGCCGCGCCGTGTCGACGGCGGTTTCGGCGGCCGGTATCCGCCATGACGCGGAGCACCGGGCACGCTTGCCGCTCCAGCCCTCGCCACCGCCGAAGCGGCAGGGCGGGTCGTCACGGCGCGGAAAGCAAGGCGGCTTCCCGATTGTGAATTCGCTTTTGCGGAGCGAATGCTTTGGAACGAAGGATTCGAACCCTCGACAACAAGATCCTAAGTCTTGTGCTCTACCCGACTGAGCTAGTTCCGTGACCCCGGACGGATTTGAACCGCCGACCTCCCGATCACCTCGGGCGCTCTACCAGACTGAGCTACAAGGCCTTCCCTCCGTCGCGGAACACACTCCCCGCAAAGCGGTGTGCGCCAGCCTGGGCTCGGCGAGCCAGGACACGAGGCGTCCGAAGGGAGGGCTGCTCTAAGGGCGGAGGTGGTCTTACGCAAGCCAGGATTGTCCAGGGTGCGATCACCTTTGGTAACCGAGTGTGAAAACTTAGGCGGCTCGCCTGCTGACCTTGCGACATCGGGAGCACTTGCGGTCCTGCTCGATATCGCGCCCAACTCCGCGTGCTGACGCGGCCCAGGGCGGTGATCGATGCAGATGCAGTTGCTGGCCGCCGGCGTGCTGATGATCCTGATCGGCATCGCCCATTCCGTGATCGGCGAGATCCTGATCTTCCGCCAGTTGCGGGCGGGGACGATAGTGCCGCTGCTCGCGCCAGCGCCGCTGCGCGAGCGACATCTGCGCATCCTCTGGGCGAACTGGCATCTGACTTCGGTGCTCGGCTGGGGACTGGCGGCGCTGCTGATTATGTTCGCCGCGGCGCCTGACCTGCAGGCGCATGCGCTTCACATCCGCATCATCGCGATCGCGACGCTCGCCGGTTCGATCCTCGTGCTCTACGCGACCAGAGGCCGGCACCCCGGCTGGTTCGGGCTGCTGGTCGCTGCCGGGCTCGCCTGGCTCGGGCAGAGCGGCGCGTAGGCTTCAGCGCGACAGCTGCGCGTAGACGTCGCCGGAATTCGCTTCGTGCGGGAGGTGGCGGAGATAGGCGCGCATCTCCTCTGCGTCGACCGCTTCGGCGAAGACGAGTTGCTGGCTCTCGCCGAGCGCGACGTTGAAGCGATAGGGGCCAAGCGCTGCGAGCCGGCCAAGGCAGGCTTCCGCGACATTGCGCTGGATCGTGGTGAACTCGAAGGAGAGGGCGGGCGGCGTCTGCGACAGGCCGGCGAGGACATGCGCCTCGAAACCCTCGACATCGATCTTGATGAAGGCGGGCAGGCCATGCTCGGCGATCAGCGCATCGAGCGTGGTGCAGGGCACGGTGAGCTCGCGGTCCCAGACCTGCTCGCGCCAGCCGTCCTGGCCGTGGGCCGCATCGACGAACTCGCCCGAAAGGGTCGAGACGGTCGGGTTGGCGCTGTTGATCTTGAGCGTCGCGGTGCCCTCGCTATCGCCGCAGGCGGCCTCGACCAGTGCCACCTTGGGATCGCGGCCATGGATCAGGCGCAACGCCCTCGCTGGGCCTGGCTGCGGCTCGAGCGCGACGACGCGGGCGCCCAGCCGGCGGAAGGAGGAGATACGGTCGCCGACATGAGCGCCGATGTCGAAGGCGAGATCGCCGGCCCTGAGGAAGCAGGCGTAGAGCGAATCCATCGCGGCCTTGCGGACATGGTCGCCGTGGTAGACGCGCAGCGAGCGCGAGAGGCTCCTGGCGGTGCCCCGGGGATAGGCAACCGGCTTCATCGCGGTCCGCCGCCCTGGATAGCGACGATCTCGGCTGGCGGGTCGAAATCCTCGGGGATGCCGCAAAGCCCGGTGCGGACGAAAAAGGCTCCCAGCGCCGGCGCCGCGGTCAGCATGGCGAAGGGGATGGCGAGGATGTAGCCGGCGGTCAACGGCAGCGACCAGACCAGCACGGTGGGGGACAGTACCGCGAGCGTGCCGAAGATATAGAGCCCGAACAGCAGATGCGGCCAGAGGCCGGCGAAGGCGGTGGCGAAGGAGAGGGCGTGGGCGTCTCGCGCCTGGCCGTTCCAGCCGATCTTCGCCTTGCCGAAGGCGAGGCCGATCATGAACAGCGTCGTCCGGAAGGTCGAGACCGCGCCCTGCAGGAAGGCGAAGACGATCTCGATCAGCGAGGAGGCGATGAAGCGCGCCGTGCCGCCATAACGCTGCGTCCCGCCCCTGGTCATGAGGATGTCGGCGAAGCCGGCGAGCTTCGGCGAGAGGTACATCGCGAAGAACAGCACATAGAGGAAGGCGGCGGAGCCGGCCGGGTAGTCGGCGATGGCTCGGTCTTCCAGTACCTTCAGCGGCAGCAGCGCGATCATCAGCGTCCAGGCGGGCAGGCCGATGAACATCAGGATCGCCCAAGCGAGCTGGAAGCGGCTCATCGCCTTCAGGCCGGGGATGTCCATGATCTTAAGGTACTGGAGATTGCCGAGGCACCAGCGCAGGTCGCGCCGGGCGAATTCGAGCATGGTCGGCGGGTTTTCCTCCCAGCTGCCGGCCTCGACCGGTAGCACGCGGACCTCGTAGCCGGCGCGGCGCATCAAGGTCGCCTCGACCTGGTCATGGCTCATGATCGGACCACCGAGCGGCGGCCCGCCCGGCACGGCCGGCAGATGGCAGTGATCGCGGAAGGGCGCGATCCGCACCATGGCGTTATGGCCCCAGAACGGGCCGCAATCGCCGATCCACCAGGCAGAACCCATGGTGTACGGCCGCATGCCGTGGCGCATGCCGAACTGGAAGATGCGCGCAAAGGCGGACTTGCTCGGCATACCCACGACCAGGCTCTGCAGGATGCCGAGCCTGGGATAGGCCTGCATCATCCGGGCGAGGGCGAGGATGGCTTGCCCCGACATCACGGAGTCGGCGTCGAGCGGCAGCATCAGCTCGTAGCGATCGCCCCAGCGCTCGCAGAATTCGCGGACATTGCCGGCCTTGTAGCCGGCATTGTCGCTGCGGCAGCGATAGGTCAGGCGACCTTGTTCGCCGATGCGCGCGGCGAAGGCGGCGGCGAGCTCTGCCTCGGCCGCGGCGACGTCGGGGTCATTGCTGTCGGAGAGGACGAAATAGTCGAACCAGGCGCCTTCGCCGGTGGCGTCGAGGCTTTGCTTGACGATCTCCAGCCGGCGGAAGGCGCGCGCCGGGTCCTCATTGCGCAATGTCATCAGCACGGCGGTGCGGATCGCGAGCGGCGTCTCTGCCTCGCCTGCGGCGGCGAAGGGTGCGACCTGATCGAGCCCGTCCTTGGTGCCGTGCAGCAGCCAGAGACCGATCGCGGCGTTCCAGAAGCCAAGCACCGTCCACGGCGCGCCGAACAGGAAGGCGATGAAGATGGCGATGTCGGCGAGGGTCCAGCCGCCGGCCGAGAGCACATCGGCGAGGCCCCAGAGCAGGCCTGCGAGCGTCACGAGGTTCAGGCTGGCGACGAGCCAGCGCCGGGCTCGCAAGGCCCGGACCGACTGCAAGCCCGCCGGCGTCAGCCTGGAGTCCTCTTGCGCCGCCGCCTGGAACGTGGTCGGAGCGGGACGCTGGTTCATGGCGGTTTCCGTCATGGGTCCATCAGGCTGGCGGGGAACGGCGCGGAGGGCGATGCGTGGTAAAGCCGGCAATTGCAAACGAAGCAAGCGCGCAGGCGACCGCGCTCTGGTATGCGGCCGCGCGTGAATGCGTCCTGAACACGGAAGAGCTGCCGGCTCCAGGCCCAGGCGACTGCCTGGTGCGCACGCTCTGGACCGGCATCAGCCGTGGCACCGAGCGGCTGGTCTTCGAGGGCCGCGTGCCCGAGAGCGAATATGAGCGCATGCGGGCCCCTCTCCAGCAGGGCGCGTTCCCCTTCCCGGTGAAGTACGGCTACTGCGCCGTCGGCACGGTGGATGCGGGGCCGGAAGAGCTGTTCGGCCGCACGGTGTTCTGCCTGCATCCGCATCAGGATCGCTTCGTCGTTGCGGCAAATCGCGTGACCCCGTTGCCGGAGGGGCTTCCGGCAAGGCGTGCGGTGCTCGCCGCCAATATGGAAACCGCGCTCAACACGCATTGGGACGCCGGCTCCGGCCCCGCCGATCGCATCGTCGTGGTCGGTGGCGGGGTGCTCGGGCTGCTCGTGGCGTTCATCGCGGCCAGGCTGCCGGGAGCGGAGGTGACGCTGGTCGATCTCGACGAAAGCCGGGCCGGGCTCGCGCAGGCGCTGGGCTGCCGTTTCGCGCTGCCGGCGGACTGCCCCGTGGATGCCGACCTCGTCTTCCATGCGAGCGCGAGTGCCGCCGGTCTCGCCACCGCGATCGGTGCGGCCGGCTTCGAAGCGAAGATCGTCGAGCTCAGCTGGTATGGCGAGGGCAGCGTCGCCGCCCCGCTCGGCGGTGCCTTCCATGCCCGTCGGCTGCAACTGATCTCCTCGCAGGTCGGGCAGGTCGCGCCCTCGCGGCGGGCGCGCTTCGACTATGCCCGTCGCATGCAGACGGCGCTCGGGTTGCTGGCGGATGAGCGGCTCGATGCGCTGATCACCGATGAGATCGCCTTCGGGGATGCGCCGGCGCGCCTGCCGGCTCTGTTCGCCGGCGCGGGGCTGACCGCGGTTCTGCGCTATTGACGCCACGCCCCGGCCTTCGCCAAGACTGCGCGCGCTGAAGGAGACTGCCCCATGTTTTCCGTCGAAGTCCGCGACCGCATCATGATCGGCCATTCGCTGCCCGATCCGTTCTTCGGCCCGGCGCAGGCGATGCATGGTGCGACCTTCGTCGTCGATGTCGCCTTTTTCCGCGAGAACCTGACCCGCCAGAATGTGGTGGTCGACATTGGCGCGGCGCTGACCGTGCTGAACGAGACGCTGAAGCCGCTGAACTACAAGAACCTCGACACGCTGCCGCAGTTCGAGAGCGTGCTGACCACCACCGAATTCCTCTGCAAGTACGTCTTCGACGCGATGGCGCTCGCAGCCCGCACCGGGAAGCTCGGAGCCGACGCCGCCGATCTCGCCAGGATCCGCGTCACCCTGCACGAGACCGATCTGGCGCGGGCGAGCTACGAGGGCGCGCTCGCGTGAGCGAGATCGTCTTCGCCATTCCCGGCGATCTCTCGCTGCCGACCGGCGGCTATGGCTATGACCGGCGGCTTCTCGCCGAATGGCGCGAGATGGGCGTCACGGCGCGGCATCTGCCGCTGCCGGGAGGCTTCCCCGATCCGAGCGAGGCCGATCTCGCCGAGACCGGCAGGGCGATCCTGTCGTCACCCTATGACAGCGTGCTGCTGATCGACGGGCTCGCCTATGGCGCCTTTCCGGAGGGCTTTGCGGCCGGGTTGGCGGGGCGCGTCGTCGCGCTGGTGCATCATCCGCTCGGGCTGGAGACTGGGCTAACCCCGGCGCAGGCGACCGCGTTCGTCCGCCGGGAGACGGCGGCCTTGCGTTATGCGTCAGCGGTGATCGTTTCCAGCGAGACGACCAAGCGGCTGCTGGTCGCCGATTTCGCCGTGCCGGCGGAGAAGATCAGGGTGGCGGAGCCGGGTGTCGATCCGGCGGCGAGGGCGACTGGCTCCCATGGTGAGACCATCGAGCTGCTCGCCGTCGGTTCGCTCGTACCGCGCAAGGGCTATGACGTCCTGATCGCGGCGCTGGCCGGATTGGCTGACAAGCCATGGCGCCTGACTGTCGTTGGCGCCGACGATCGCGCGCCTGCCACTACGGCCGCGCTGAAAGAGCAGATCGAGACCACCGGGCTATCCGAGCGGGTTAGCCTCACCGGTGCGTTCGGGCAGGCCGAACTCGACGCCGCTTATGCCAAGGCCGATCTTTTCGTCATGCCCTCGCTGTTCGAGGGCTATGGCATGGTGCTGACCGAGGCGCTGGCGCGTGGCCTGCCGATCCTGTGCACCACGGGCGGCGCGGCGGCGGAAACGGCGCCGGACGAGGCTGCGCTGAAGGTACCGCCAGACGATGTGGCGGCGCTGCGGGCCGGGCTGGCACGGTTGTTGGATGACAAGCAAGAGCGCTTGCAGCGTGCCGATGCCGCCTGGCGCGCAGCTGGTACATTGCCGCGCTGGCGCGAGACTGCGACGATCGTCGCCGAGGTATGCGCAAAGGTATCCCCATGAGCGGATTTTCTCCCGATTGGCTCGCTCTGCGCGAACCGGCTGACCATGCCGCGCGCAATCCGCAGGTGCTGGCCGCGGTGGGCTCGACCTTCTCGGAGCGGCAATCGCTGTCGATCATCGATCTCGGTTGCGGCGCCGGCTCGAACCTGCGCGGCAGCTACAGTGTGCTGCCGGCACGCCAGCACTGGACCCTAGTCGATGCCGACAGCCGCCTGCTCTCGGTGGCGCGGCGCAAGCTTGCGGAATGGGCCGACGAGGCGCAGGAGCAGGGCGAGGAGCTCGTGCTGCGCAAGGACGACAAGACGCTGACGGTCGATTTCCGGCAGGTGGATCTGACCAAGGACCTCGAATGGGTGCTGGGTTGGCAGCCGGATCTGGTAACGGCCGCGGCGCTGTTCGATCTCGCCTCGGTGCGCTGGCTCGAGCGCTTCGTCGCGTCGCTCGTCAGCATGCGGCTGCCGCTCTACACCGTGCTGACCTATGACGGCCGCGAGAGCTGGGAGCCGGCGCATCCGGACGACCAGCGCATGCTCGCTGCCTTCAACCATCACCAGCACAGCGACAAGGGTTTTGGCCCGGCGGCCGGGCCGGAGGCCACGGAGGCGCTGGCGCAAGCCTTTCGCAAGTCTGGTACGGCGGTCACGGTCGGTGAAAGCCCGTGGCAGCTTGGCGCGGATCACGTCGATCTCGTCCGGGAACTGGCGGCCGGTATCGCCGCCGCCGTGACCGAGACCGGCCATGTCTCGCCGGAGGCGATTGCCGGCTGGCTGGAAGCCAAGCGCGGTGCGTCCGTGACCATCGGCCATCAGGACCTGTGGGCACGGCCGGTCTGAAGCCATTGCCAACCGCGCCGAATTCGGCCATGCCGCGTTCCCGACCATGACCTCGCTTCCCCTCACCATCCGCCAGGAACTGCCGGGCGATGCCGCCGCGATCGAGCGCCTGCACGAGCGCGCCTTCGGGCCGGGCCGCTATGCCCGCACCGCTTCGCGTCTGCGCGAAGGCGCCCCGCATGATCCGGCGCTGTCCTTCGCCAGCCATGTCGGAACCTTCCTGGTCGGCTCGGTCCGGGTGACGCCGATCCTCGCCGGAGGCGGGCCGGGGTTGATGCTCGGGCCGCTCACCGTCGACCCCGCTTTCGAGGGCCGTGGCATCGGCGCTGCGCTGATGAACGCCTCGATCGAGGCGGCGCGCGCGCATGGCCACGAGCTGATGCTGCTGGTCGGCGATGCGCCCTATTACGCCCGCTTCGGCTTTAAGCCGGTGAAGCCGGGGCATCTCATCCTGCCCGGCCCGGCCGATCCGGGGCGCTTCCTCGCGCTAGAGCTGAAGGACGGGGTGTTGGCTCAGCGCAACGGCGCGGTGGCGGCGCTCAGATAGGTCAAGGCGTCATTCTCGGGCCTGACCCGAGAATCTCATGACGAGAAGGCGCTGCTTGGAGCCTCATCTTGCCTGAGATGCCCGGGTCAAGCCCGAGCATGACGATTGTGGTCACGCCTCGCGCTTGAATCTCCGTCCGCTCTCGCCGATCCAGCCGGCGACCAGCGCGCCGAACAGGATGGCGAGGCCGATCAGCCCGACGAAGAGCGGCGAGATCGAGACGCCGCGGACGATGCCGGAATCGCTGATGCGCAGGCCGATCCAGTCGGCGCCGGCGAATTGCCGCCCCGAACGCACCGGCACGATGCGCGGGATGGTGACGCCGGAATCGCCCTCATGCCCGATCCGGCGCGAGGAGCCGCCGGTCGCCTCGGCCAGCGCCTGGAGCTTGCCGGGATCGCTGACCACCTCCATCAGCTCGCGCGGATTCTCCGGGCCGACGCTGGCGAAGGCGGTGAGGTTCTCGGTGGTGATCTTGTGCAGGCCGAACTCGCTCGCCGCGGTGCGGGCGACGAAGAGGCCGGGCCGGCCGGGCTCGAAGGGCACCGTGCGGACCGAGCCGTCGGGCGCTGTGATCGTCGCCGGAGCCGGGTTGTCGCCGAGCGTCTGGCGCTCGATCTCGATATTGCGGCCGCGGGCGCTGGCGCGCAGTGCCTCTTCCTCCAGGTCCGGCTCCTTCATCAGCCAGTGGCCGAGCCGGCGCAGCAGATCGAGATGCGGGCCGCCATCGCGGAAGCCGCGGGCCCAGAGCCAGGCATGGTCGGAGAGGAAGAGGGCGACGCGGCCCTTCTGCTCCCGTGCCAGCAGCAGGAGCGGCCGGTCGCCGGGGCCTGTCATCACGGTCGAGCCCGAGCGGGCGCGGGCGCCGACCAGGCGCAGCCATTCGCCCCAGCGCGGCGGCTCGACCTCGGAGCCCGGCAGGTCGCGGGTGACCGGGTGGCGCTTGCCGGGCTCGCTGACGCGGGCGCGATAGGCCTCGTCGAAGACGCTGCCATCGGGCTGCGCCGGCAGGATCTGGCCGAGCGGGGTGCGCGCCAGCGACTGGGCGCCGGAATATTCCGGCCCGGCCGCGATCAGGAGCGCGCCGCCGTCGCGGACATAGCGGACGATATTGTCGAAATAGACCAGCGGCAGGATCGACTGGTTGGCGTAGCGGTCGAAGATGATCAGGTCGAAATCCTTGATCTTGACCTGGAACAGCTCGCGCGTCGGGAAGGCGATCAGCGAGAGCTCGTTGATCGGCGTGCCGTCCTGCTTCTCCGGCGGGCGCAGGATGGTGAAGTGGACGAGGTCGACATTGGCATCGGCCTTGAGCAGGTTGCGCCAGGTGCGCTCGCCGGGGTGCGGCTCGCCCGAGACCAGCAGGACGCGCAGCTTGTCGCGGACGCCCTCGATGGTGATGACGGCGCGATTGTTGGCGAGGGTCAGCTCGTTGTCGAGCGGGGCCGCCTCGATCTCGATGACGTTAGGGCCGCCGCGGTCGATGCGGACGGGCACCTGGACGGTCTGGCCGGCGATCGCCTCGCGTCTTGCGATGATCTCGCCATCACGGCGCACCGTGATCGCGGCGCGGCCCGGCCCGCCCTTCTCGACGACGCGCAGGCGGACGTTCTGCTCCTTGCCGACGATACCGAAGCGCGGCGAATCGACCAGCACGATGCGCCGGTCGATCTCGCGCTCGCGGCCGGTGGTCAGCACATGCAGCGGGGCGCGCAGGCCGAGCGCCTCGGCAGTGGCGGGCGCGTCATGGGCGAGGCCGTCGGTCAGCAGGATCGCGCCGGCGACGCGCTCGGAGGGGACATCGGCGAGGCCGGTCGCAAGCGCCTCGAACAGGCGGGTGCCGTCGCCGGCGCCCTGCTGGTCGGTGACCTCGATCGTCCGCGTCTCGACGCCGGAGACGCCGCGCAATTGCCGCTCGACCTCGGCCTGGGCTGCTTGCGTCTGCTGCGAGCGATCGGCGAGCCGGTTCGAGGCGGACTTGTCGACGACGACGGCGACGACGTCCTTGACCGGCTCGCGATCCTCGAAAACGAGCGAGGGATCGGCGAGAGCGATAGCCAGCACGGCGAGCGCCAGGGCCCGCAGGATCGCGCCGCGCCCGGCCAGCACGAGAGCCATGCCGGCCGCGACCGCAGCCAGAATGGCAAGGCCGATCAGCAGCGGCAGCGGGACGAGCGGGGCGAAGGTCAGACTCCACATCGGGCGGGATTTCCTTCGCTACTGACCGAGGCGTTCGAGCAGGGCCGGGACATGGACCTGGTCGGCCTTGTAGTTGCCGGTCAGCGCGTACATTACGAGGTTGACGCCGGCGCGCAGTGCCATCTCGCGCTGGCGCGGATCGGAGCCGGACATCGGCACGAGCGCCTCGCCTCGCCGCCCGACGGCCCAGGCGGAGGCGAGGTCGTTCGAGGTGATCACGATCGGCGAGACGTTGTCGCCGGCGCGGGCCGGACGGCGGCCGTCCTCGCTGGCGGGCGGGAGAACCTCGACCCAGGTCGTGCCGCTGTCATAGCGGCCGACGAAGCCGTCGAGGATATAGAAGGTCTTGGTCAGGACGTGGTCGCGCGGGATCGGCTCGAGCTCGGGAATGTCGAGCGTCTGCAGCATGCGGCGGAGCTGATCGCCCTCTGCCGTGGTGCCGCCGCCGGGCCGTACGTTCAGCGCGTCGCGGGTGTCGAAGATCACCAGCCCGCCGCCCTTCATATAGGCCTCGACCTTGCGCAGCGTCTCGGCCGATGGGATCGGCCGGCCGGCGACCACCGGCCAGTAGAGGATCGGATAGAGCGCAAGCTCGTCGCGGGCGACGTCGACGCCGGCGGCTTCACCCGGCTCCAGCGCGGTGCGGGCGCCGAGCACGATGTTGAGCCCGGCCATGCCGGCTTTCGACATATCGTCGACCGTCTTGTCGCCGGTGATGACATAAGCGAGCCGGGTTGCGCTCGCGGCGGTGACGAGATCGCGTGGCACCGGCGGGCGTTGATCGGCCGGCGCGGCAGGGGGCGTTGGCTGCTGCTGGGCTTGCGCAATATCGGGGCCTGGAACGGTGGCGAGGGCGACAGCGAGGAGCAGCGCAGCGGGGGCTGCACGGCGGAAGCGGGCGAGGTTCATCCGGCCTCCGAGCCAGAGCGTCGCCAGCGTATCGGCGACGAGCAGGAGCAGTGCCAGCACCAGC
Organism: Allobosea sp.; assembly: GCA_024231975.1. Taxonomy (GTDB): domain Bacteria; phylum Pseudomonadota; class Alphaproteobacteria; order Rhizobiales; family Beijerinckiaceae; genus Allobosea. The sequence goes on along the minus strand of JAAEQB010000050.1, from coordinate 329,403 downwards.
AATTGCGGGCGGATATCGCGGGCGACCGGCTGGTCGATCGGCAGCATCGGTGCTCCCAGCGCGGCGAGGTCGAGCGCCGTCAGCGTATCGGCCGAGGCGAGCGTGTTGACCGCCATGGCGCCATCGGTCGGGCCGTAGATGCCGGGCGGATGGGCGAGCGTGGCGCGCCCAGCGAAGTTGCGGGCGACGGGCTGGGCGGTCGCCGGGGGTGAGCGGAAAGCGCCCTGGCCGTCGAGCACGCGGGTCGGCGACAGGGTCTCGACCTTGATCTCGCCGCTTTGGCTCTCGGCGGCTGTGGTGCCGGACATGGCGACGACCTTGCGCAGCATCTCGACGAACAGGCCCGACAGCGGCAGGTTCGACCAAGTCGTGTCGGCGGTGACATGGACCATGGCGAGCACGCCGTCGCCGCGGCGCTCGCCGGTGACGACCGGCGTACCGTCTTCCAGCGCTGCCCAGGTCTTGCGGGCAAGGTCCGGCTCGGGCTCGGCCAGGATCTGGCGGGTGACGCGGACATCCTCGGCCAGGGACGAGCCGAAGAAGGGACTCTCGCGGGTGAAGGGCGCGAGCTTGCGCGGCGTTTCCCAGGAGAGGCCGCCGCCGAGCGTGCGGCCGCCGCGGCGCAGACGCACCGGCGTCAATTCGTCCGAGGAGGCGGCGAGCCGCGCTCCGGCGAAGCGCAGCAGCACGCCGCCGCGCTCGACGAAGGCCGAGACCTTGGCGGCGGTGTCGCCGTCGAGCGCGCCGATATCGGCGAGGATCAGCACGGAGAGGTTCTGCGCCAGCAATTCGCCGACAGGGTCGGTCGAGCCGGCACGGGGCTCGCGAATCTCGGCGAAGGGCGAGAGCGCCCGCGAGACATAATAGGTCGGCGAGAGCAGCGGCTGGGCGGTGTCGGCGGTGGCGCCGGAGACGATGCCGACGCGGCGGCGCTTGGCGCGGTCGTCGAGCAAAGCGACGGCGCCGGCGCTGCGCTCGCCGGCGATCTCCAGTCGCGAGACGGCGTTGCGAACCTCGATCGGCAAGGTCAGGCGCGCCGTGGTCTCGAGCTCGTTGCTGCCGAAGACGAAGGGCGCATCGCCGAGCGGCAGGCCCTTGAGATCGAGGGCGCGGACCAGGCCGCTCGCCGCGGCATTCGTCGTCGGGCGCAGGACCTTGACGGTCAGCGCGCCAGCGAGGTTCTCAGGCGAGGCGAGGGCGCGCTGGTCGGCAGGGCCGGCATGGATAGAGAGCCGGTTGGCCCCGGCCTCCTGCTTGAGCCGTGCGAGGAAATCGGCATCGCCGGCGCCGACACCGAGCCCGTCGGCGACCCAGACCGTCTCGGCCTGGGGTTGGGCGCGCCAGAAGGCTTCGAGCCGCTGGAGATGGGCGCTGCGATCAGGGGCATGTGGCTGCAGGCCGAGAGCGCGCAGGCGCTCGAGCGCGCCTTGCGGCTCGGCGAGCGCGATTTCGGCCGGCGCCTCGGCGAGGCCGACGACCGCGACGGGCCGACCTTCGCGCCCGGCGGCCATGATCCGGCTCTCGGCGATGGCCTGGCGTTCCAACCAGTCGGTCGCTGCGCCAAAACCGTTGTCGACGAGCAGCAGCAACGGACCGCGCAAGGCCGCGGCATCGCGCACCGGATTCCAGACCGGGCCGGCGACGGCGAGGATCGCCAGCGCCGCCACTGCCATGCGCAGCGCCAGCAGCCACCAGGGCGTATGCGCCGGGGTCTCGCGCTGCGGGATCAGGTCGCGCACGATCTTCAGCGGCGGGAAATCGATGCGCTTCGGCCGCGGCGGCGTCACCCGCAGGATCAGCCAGAGCACGGGCAGCAGAGCCAGCGCGATCAGGGCCAGCGGCGCGGAGAAGGCGATCGGTAGGGATGACAGCATCGTCCTCTCCTCCCGCTAACCAGCCGGCCCGCCGCGCGAGGCGGCGATCAGGCTGGCGATGCGCAGGACACCTTCGCTGGCCGGACGGTCGGTCCGATGCAGGGTCAGCGTCCAGCCGGCATGGCGGCAGGCTTCGCGGATTGCGTCGCGATGGGCCTGCAGCCGCTCGCGATAATCCTCGCCCCATTTGCCGGCATCGCCGACCCGCAGCGTCAGGCCATCCTCGAGGTCGAATAGTTCGGCCTGTCCGGAGAAGGGGAAGGTCTCCTCGATCGGGTCGACGATCAGCAGGATATGGCCTCGGGCACCGCTGCTCGCCAGCGTGGCGATGCGCTTGGCCAGCGCCGCGGCCGGCGTCAGACCATCGGTGATCAGGATCGCGTCGGCGAGGCGCGGCAGCGGCTCTTCCGGCGGCAGGTCGGCCTCGCCATTGCGGCGGTCAGCCAGGATCGCCTGTGCCAGCAATTCGACGATGCGGCGCGAGGCCATTGGCCGGGTCAGGCCGAGATGGCCGACGCGCTCGCCGCCCTCGACCAGCGTCTCGGCCAGGGCGAAGCCGGCGATCAGGGCGCGGTCGACCTTGCTCGCCTGGGCGAGCGAGGACGCAAAACCCATCGAGGCCGAGCGGTCGATCCAGAGCCAGATCGCGTGCGAGGCCTCCCATTCGCGCTCGCGCACGAAGAGATGGCCGTCGCGGGCGGAGCGACGCCAGTCGATGCGCGAGGCGGCTTCGCCGGTGACCAGCGGCCGGTACTGCCAGAAGGTCTCGCCGGGGCCGGAGCGCCGACGGCCATGGATGCCGTGCACGCTGGCCGAGACCCGCCGCGCCTCCAGCACCAGCCGGGGCAGGCGGGCGGCGAGATCGAGCGACGCCTTGAGGACCGGCTGGCCCGGCTGGCGCTCGGATTGGCCGAGGACGCGGGTGCGCAGCATCAGAATGCCCTCAACCCAGACGCTCCACCAGCTTGGCGACGACACCCTCGACGGTCTCGCCATCGGCGCGGGCGGCGAAGGTCAATGCGATACGATGCTTCAGTACGGGAGCGGCAAGCGCGGCGACATCGTCGACCGAGGGGGCAAGCCGGCCTTCGACCAAGGCGCGGGCGCGGCAGGCGAGCGTAAGCGCCTGGCTGGCGCGCGGGCCGGGGCCCCAGGCGAGCTTGTCGGTGATCGCCTTCTCGCCGTCGCCGGGGCGGGCGGAGCGGACGAGATCGAGGATCGCGTCGACCACAGTCTCGCCGACCGGCAGGCGGCGCACGAGGCGCTGCGTCGACATCAAGGTCTCGGCCGTCATCGCCTGCACCGGCTTGTGCTCGGCGGCGCCGGTGGTTTCCAGCAGGATGCGGCGCTCGGCCTCGCGGTCGGGATAGCCGACATCGATTTCGAGCAGGAAGCGGTCGAGCTGGGCTTCCGGCAGCGGATAGGTGCCTTCCTGCTCGATCGGGTTCTGGGTGGCAAGCACATGGAAGGGGGCCGGCAGGTCATGGCGCTCGCCGGCGACGGTGACGTGGTGCTCCTGCATCGCCTGCAGCAGGGCCGACTGGGTGCGCGGCGAGGCGCGGTTGATCTCGTCGGCCATCAGCAGCTGGGCGAAGACCGGGCCCTTGATGAAGCGGAAATGGCGCTTGCCGTCGGCGCTCTCGTCGAGCACCTCGGAGCCGAGGATGTCGGAGGGCATCAAATCGGGCGTGAACTGGACGCGCCTTGCCGAGAGGCCGAGCACGACGCCCATCGCCTCGACCAGCTTGGTCTTGGCGAGGCCGGGCACGCCGACGAGCAGGCCGTGGCCGCCGGCAAGCAGGGTGATCAGCGAGAGGTCGACGACCTTCTGCTGGCCGAAGATGACCTGGCCGATCTCGGTGCGGGCGGCGCCGATGGCGGCCAGCGCCGCCTCCGCCGCCTCGACGACGCCGGTGTCGAGATTGATCGGGGCGTTTGCATCACGGGCTTGCGCCACCATTGCGATCTCCTTCAGCCTCGCGCTCGCGGGCCTTCCTGTCCGATTCCAAACTTTGACCCTCGCGGGGAGCATGCTCAAGGGCCCGAGAGCGGCGGTGCACAACAGTCCGCTTCACGATTATGTAGAGTTCAAGGCGAGAGAGCGATGCAACCGGCATGCCGATGACGAAAGCGCGAGGTGAGGCGACTATCGAGGCCGCGGGCGCGATGAATCGCCTGATGAGCGCGCTCGGCAGCGGTCCCGCGCGCGGGCTGCCGCCGGTGGAGCGCTGGAACCCGCCGTTCTGCGGCGATCTCGACATGCGCGTCGCCAGCGACGGCACCTGGTTCTATCTGGGCACGCCGATCGGGCGGCCAGCGCTGGTCAAGCTGTTCTCCTCGGTGCTGAAGCGCGAGGGCGACGATTACTTTCTGGTGACCCCGGTCGAGAAGGTCGGGATCAAGATTGAGGACGCCCCGCTCCAGGCGGTCGAGATGGCGGTGGAGGGCGAGGGCGACCGGCGCAGTATTGCCTTCCGGACCCGCACCGACGACCTCGTCACCGTCGGGCCCGACAATGCCTTGCGCTTCGAGAGGGCTGCGAACGAGGGTGTGAAGCCCTATGTGCATGTCCGGCGCGGGCTCTGGGCCCGGCTCACGCGGGCGCTGACCTATGATCTGCTGGCGCTCGGCGAGATCAGGGAGGGCGACGGGTCGGCGCAGTTCGGCATCGCGGCCGGCGGCGCCTTCCATGTCGTCGCGCCGGCCAGCGAGATCGAGGGACTCTGAATGCAGCATCTTGCGAACAGGCTCGCCGACACGGCGTTCTGGAACGGCGGCGATCTCGAAGTGCTGCTGCACCGCGCCTTGCGTGCAGAGCCGCCCGCCCATGGCGACCTGATCGCGCGGCCGCGCGGCGATCACGATCTCCAGTCCGACCCGGTCGACATCCCCAACGAGGCGAGTGCGGTCGAGGCCGCCGTGCTGATCCCGATCGTGCTGCATCCGGGTGAGCCGACCGTGCTGCTGACCCAGCGCGCCGCGTCACTGCGCAGCCATTCGGCGCAGATCGCCTTTCCGGGCGGGCGTATTGACGCGACCGACGGCTCGCCTTTGGTCGCCGCGCTGCGCGAGGCGGAAGAAGAGGTCGGGCTGACCCCTGGCAAGGTCAGGGCGGTCGGCTATCTCGACGCCTATCTCACCGGCACCGGCTATCGCGTCACGCCGGTGGTCGGGCTGGTCGAGCCGCCGCTTGAGCTGACGATCAACCCGCACGAGGTCGACGAGGCCTTCGAGACGCCGCTCGCCTTCCTGCTCGATCCGGCCAACCATCAGCGCCATGGCCGCGAATTCCGCGGGCGCTATCGCACCTACTATGCGATGCCGCATGGCGATCGCTATATCTGGGGAGCGACGGCCGGCATGATCCGCAATCTCTACGAGCGGCTCGCCGGTTAAAAAGGTTACGCCGAATGCTGCGCTCGCTGATCGAGGAGTTCCTGCTCTTCGTCCTGCCGTTCTGCCTGTTCGCGGGCTATCTCGTGATCCGGCGGCGCAATCCGTTCGATGTCGAGCATTGGAGCCGCCATCTGTTCTGGCTGTCGGTGGTCGGACTCATCCTCGGCATCGGCTCCTTCGTTTATGCCGGGCTGGTCGCGCCGCGGCATACCGGGCCGTTCGTGCCGCCACATGTCGAGAACGGCAGGCTGGTCCCCGGCGAGTTCGACGACCGGCCGAAGCGATGACGAGCGTCGAGCGGGAGCGCCTCGCCGGACTGCTAGAGCGCGCCGACGTCGCCGCATTGCTTTCCGCGCTGAACCGCAATGGCGAGGAAGCTCGTATCGTCGGCGGCGCGGTGCGCAATGCGCTGCTCCGCGAGCCGGTGGCCGATATCGACGTCGCCACGACCTGTCTGCCGGACGAGACGATGCGGCGCACACGCGCCGCTGGCTTCAAGGCGGTGCCGACCGGCGTCGAGCACGGCACGGTCACCGTCGTGATCGATGGGGGGCCCTTCGAGGTGACGACGCTGCGGCGCGATGTCGAGACCGATGGCCGCCACGCCGTGGTCGCCTTTGGCCGCGACTTCCGCGAGGATGCACTGCGCCGCGACTTCACCATCAACGCGCTCGGGCTCGATGCGGCGGGCGCGCTGCATGACTATGCCGACGGGCTCGCCGATCTTGCGGTGCGACGGGTGCGCTTCATCGGCGTGGCGGGCGAGCGGATCGCCGAGGACTATCTGCGCATCCTGCGCTTCTTCCGCTTCCATGCCCGCTATGGCGCCGGCGAGCCGGATCGGGCGGCGCTCGCTGCCTGCATCGCCGGGCGCGTCGGGCTGGAGGGGCTGTCGCGCGAGCGGGTCTGGGCGGAGCTGCGCAAGCTGCTCGCTGCGCCCCGCGCTCCGGCGACCTTGCAGGCGATGGCGGGCGCCGGCCTGCTGATGCCAGTGATCGGCGGCGTGCCCCACCTCTCGCGCTTCGCCGCGATCGCCGAAGAGGCAGGGGAGGGCGTCTATCCAGCCTTCCGGCTGGCGGCGCTTGCAGTTGCTGTTAGCGAGGATGCGCTAAGGTTGCGCGAGCGACTGCGGCTCTCGAATGCGGAGTTCGAGCGGATTTCAGGCATCGCCGCGGCGCTGGAAGCATTCTCGGGACGTGATAACCTGCCTAGCCTCGCCGAACTGCGTGAAAGCGCCCTTCGCATCGGGGCGGAGGCGATCGCGGCCGGACTGATGCTGCTGAATGCCGGTGCCGGTGTGGCGCGGGTGGCGGAAGTTCATGAGCTCATCGCCGGGCTTGGCCAGACGCCGCGTTTCCTGCTTTCGGGCCGTGATCTGCTGGCAAGGAAGATCGGCACCGGTGCCGAGCTCGGCCGTCTGCTCGAAGCGACCCGCTCCGCCTGGATCGCCGCCGGCTGCCCCGAAGATGGGGCTGTGCAACTCGCAATCCTGGATGAAGTGTTGGGAAGGTTGCGTGCACCGCACTGAAACAACCAATGCTGGTATTGGGCACTTCCACGGGATAAGGTTGTTGTGTTCAGCCTGAGTTCAGCCAGGGGGTGCTCATGGAGCCCGTGGTCCTGACCAATTCATCGGGTCTCAAGCGGATATTCTGGAACCTGACGGCCAATGTCGGAGTGAGAAGCCCCAATCAGCGCGAGGATGTGCAGTTCGTGCAGTTCGGCTATTTCGCGATGGCCAACAGCTCGAAGAACCAGAATTCACAATTGAAGGCAGTCTTTGCTGCGGTTCAGATCGGTGCCGAATATTCAGGCCAGGAGGATGATCCGCTGACGCGCGCCATCAGGGCGCATCAGAAGGAGCGTGGAGGCGTGCAAGATGGGCATGTCAGCGTGATGCGCAGCATACTCTATAGCGGAACGACCAGTTTCATGGCGATTGCCCTGAACAATAATTTGCTCGATCTGATACCCGACTACTATCCTCGGCTGGATAGGCATCCGAAGTGCCCACCGCGCGTGCGCGAGGCGGTTCTCCGTCATTGTACCCTTTGAGCCGGAGTATCGCCGATGGGGTGGCTGTTCAGGGCCAGCGCACCGTCGGCGGCATCGAGGACAGGATCGAGGCGACGTTGCCGCCGGTCTTCAGGCCGAAGATCGTGCCGCGATCGTAGAGCAGGTTGAACTCGACATAGCGGCCGCGGCGGACCTGCTGCTCATGGCGCTCGGCCTCGCTCCAGGGCGTCGCCAGATTGCCGCGCAGGATGCGCGGATAGATGTCGAGGAAGGCCTCGCCCACCGCCTTGGTGAAGGCGAGATCGGCGTCCGGATCGCCCGACCAGAGATAGTCGTAGAAGATGCCGCCGATGCCGCGCGGCTCGTTGCGGTGCTTCAGGTGGAAGTACTCGTCGCACCAGCTCTTGAAGCGGTCGTAGTCGGCGACGCCGGCATGGGCCTGGCAGGGGACACGCATCGCGGCATGGAAGGCCTGCGCATCGGGATCGTCCTGCGCGCGCCTGCGGTCGAGCACAGGGGTGAGATCAGCGCCGCCACCGAACCAGGGCTTGGTCGTCACGACGAAGCGGGTGTTCATGTGCACGGTCGGCGCGTGCGGGTTCCAGGGATGGGCGATCAGCGAGATGCCTGTCGCATGGAAGCGCGGGTCCTCGGCCGCGCCCGGGATCTGGGCGGCGAATTCCGGGGCGAAGCTGCCATGCACGGTCGAGACGTGGACGCCGACCTTCTCGAAGACGCGGCCGGACATCAACGCCATCACGCCGCCGCCGCCCGGCGCGCCGTCATGGTTGCTGCGCTGCCAGGGCGTGCGCACGAAGCGGCCGGGCTGGTCGGTCTCCGGCGGGAACGGGCCGGTGGCCTCGTCCTCGACCTGCTCGAAGGCGGCGCAGATGCGGTCGCGCAGGCTCTCGAACCAGGCGCTGGCACGCGGCTTCAGGGCCTCGACGACAGCGGGGTCGACGGCTGCGGTGGGCGTAGCTTGTGCGGTCATGTGCAATCTCTTCATCAGGCGTCGGCCGGCGCGGGATAGGCGCGCAGCTGGCGCAGCGCCTCGCCCACTACCATCGCGGCGGCCATGGCGACATTGAGCGAGCGCAAATCGGGGCGCATCGGGATATGCACGCTGGCCTCAGCGGCAGCATAGACCTCAGGCGGCACGCCGGCCGACTCGCGGCCGACCATGACGATGTCGCCGGGCCGGAATTCGAAGTCGGTATGGGCGTAGGCACCGTCGGTCTCGGCCAGGACGAGGCGATGACCCGCCTCGCGCCGCCATGCCTCGAAGGCGCGGAAGGAATCGTGGCGCGTCACCGCGGCCCGCTCGATATAGTCCATGCCGGAGCGGCGGAAATTGCGGTCGGATACGTCGAAGGCGGCGGGCTCGACGATATCGACGGCGATGCCGAGGCAGGCCGCCAGGCGGATCATGGTGCCGGCGTTCTGCGGGATGTCGGGCTGGTAAAGGGCGAGGCGCAGCATGGCGAGCGTCATCCGCGTTGCGTCCGCCATCGTCAAGCTTCGCCGCCGGCCAAGCGCCCCCGGCTGGCGGCGAAGCCCTGGATCAGGCGACGTGCATCTTGCCTGCGAGCTCCCACATGGCGTCGACCAGCTGGTCCACATCACCCATGTTGCTCCACAGATGCGTCGAGACGCGCACCCCGTAGTGCTCGTCCTTCTGGCCGGCGACCGGGAAGTTCGAGTTGCGGATGACGAAGCCGTACTCGTCCAGCATCCGTTTCACGAAGGCGTCGGACTTGGCCTTGTCCTTGATGTGCTCGGGATTGCGGAACGGATTGAAGGCGGTCAGGGCACAGACCAGGCGCGGATCATCCTTCGGCGAATAGAGGGAGTCGACGCCCCATTTCGCCGCGATCTTCTCCTTGAGATGCTGTGCCATGCCGACGGTGTAGGTGGCGATCTTGTCGCGCCCGATCCGGTCCCAGATCTCGACCGATTTGGCGAGCGCCAGATAGACGGGTGCGTTGCGGCTGCCAGTGCTCTGGATGCGCGCAGCGAGGTCGTCCGTCTCGTTGCCCGTCCTGCTACGCGGCGGCAGGCCGCCCGAGGCCGGATAGGCGCTGGTCACAACGGGAAAGTAGTCCGGCAGCGGCAGCGGGTTGAATTGCGGCAGCACCTTGTTGCGGACATAGAGGATACCGGTTCCAAGCGGCCCGCACTGCCATTTGTGGCCGGCGCCGGCCAGGAAGTCGACGCCGAGGTCGCGCATGTTGATGTTGATCATGCCCGGCAGGTGTGCGGCGTCGCAGACGCTGACGATGCCTTTGTCATGGGCGAGCTTGGCCAGCATCTTGACCGGCAGCAAAGTGCCGGTCTTGTAGGTCGGCGCCGAGAACACCATCGCCTTGGTTCGCGGACCGATCGCGGCTGAGAACAGCTCGACATAATCCTCCGCCTTCTGCTTGTTGCCGACCGGCAGGGTGACGCGCTTGATCACCACGCCATAGCGGTCCTGCAGCAGCGCCATCGGCGCGTTGCCGCCGGAATGCTCGTGATTGGTGGTGACGATCTCGTCGCCCGGGCGCCAGACCATGCCGAGCAGGGCGTGGCACATGCCGTCCGAGGTGTTGCCGGACATGACGATTTCGTCGGCGTCGCAGCCGAAGCTCTTCGCCAGCGCCTGGCGTTGCGGCAGATAGTTGCCGTAGCCGCTCATCGACTCGTGAGCGTGCCGGCGCGATTCCGCGTGGAGGAAGGCTTGCGTCTCGACGGGCATGGAGCCGGCAGTGCCGATGTTCATGTAGCGGACGCCGGGCTTCTGATCGAAAAGCTTGCGGACATCGGCCCAGAAGGCGGCGTCGTTGGCGAGAGCGGCGGCTGCCGGCGCCTGGGCGCTGGCGCCCGTGGGCAGGAAACTCGCCAGAGAGCCGGCGAAGGCGGCGGAGGAAGCAAGGGCGCCGATGAAGGCGCGGCGGTTCGGGTCGAAAGCGAGCGTCTTGTCATCCGAGATCTGCATGACTCTACTCCATGATTGCGGGCGGTCCTTTTTCGGCAGGCCGGGAGCTCGCCGGCGTAAGGCCGGCGGCTCAGCTCAGGGGCGGACGGCGATGGCGCCGATCTCGACCTTCACGTCTCTGGGCAGGCGGGCGACCTCGACGGTGGCGCGCGCAGGTGGCGCCGTCTTGAAATAGGTCGCATAGACCTCGTTCATCTTGCCGAACTCGTTGAGATCCTTCATGAAAACGCTGGTCGAGACGACATTGTCCATCGTCAGCCCGTCGGCCTCGAGCACGGCCTTGAGATTGTCGAGGACAAGCTTGGTCTGATCCTCGATGCTGGCGTCCTTCATCAGCTGCTTGGTCTTGGGATCGATCGGGATCTGTCCGGCGAGAAACACCGTGTTTCCGGCCTTGATCGCCTGCGAATAGGGGCCGATCGCCTCCGGCGCATTCGGCGTCGCGATCACTGTCTTGCCAGCTGTCTGGGCCTGCGCGGATATCGGCAGGACAAGCGCACCCGCCAGGGCAAGCCCGCAAAGCATCTTGGTCATTGTCGCCTCCAAATCGCCGCTGTCACCCGCGGCGTGGAAGCATGCTCGGCGCGTCCGGAGGACGCAGGCAAGAACGTAAACACGGACTCCGCCATGCCGAAGTAGTGGTTCCTTAGTCGTACGACTATGGGTAATATTCTTCCAAAATTACCCGCTTAGGTAGAATATTATTCTTCATTCCCGCACTGCCTGTGTGATTGTCAGAACAGTGCGCAACCAGAAGCCTCTCGGTGTTCAATCTGCCGTTCGCCATGCGTTGCTGTCATGGCTTGACCGGCGTGCGCCGCAAGCTCTGGCGACGGCGCGCGATGCGCCCCATATCGATAGCGGCCGATCCGAGGAGGGCGGTGTCTCAGATGTTCGCCCCGCTCTTCCGTTTCCTTGAAAGCCGTATCGACGTCTTCGCGCCCTTCGACGAGCGGCAGACGCCGCCGACCGGCGTGTTCCGCTTCATGTGGCATCACATCAAGGGCGTGAAGGGCTGGATGGCCCTGATCATGCTGACAGGCCTCGGTTTCTCCGGCATCGAGGCGGCGATGTATCTGATGGTCGGCTGGTTCGTCGACCTGCTGACCAAGAACTCGCCCGAACAGGTCTTCGGCGAGCATGGCTGGCTGCTGATCGGCGCGGCACTCGTGGTCACCGTCGCGCGGCCGCTGATCTATTTCGCCAACCACGCCATCGTCGACCAGGTGGTGGTGCCGCAGATCACAAATCAGATCCGCTGGCGCAACCATGTCTACACGCTCGGCCACGCGCTCTCCTATTTCCAGAACGATTTCGCCGGCCGACTCTCGTCGCGGGTGATCCAGGCCGGGCAGGCGATCCGCGGCGCGACGATCGAGGTCATCGACGACCTCTGGTACGCGCTGATCTTCGCCTCGGTCGCGATCGGCTTCTTCGGCTCGACCAGCGTCTGGCTCGCCATGCCGGTGATCGCCTGGCTCGCGGCCTATGTCGCGCTGCTGATCTATTTCGTGCCGCGCGCCAAGAAGCGCTCGGAGGCGAACTCGCTGGGCCGCTCGAGCACGACCGGGCGCATCGTCGATTCCTACACCAACATCCTGACGGTGAAGCTCTTCGCCCGTGCCGATGCCGAGCGCTCGGCTGTGCGCGACTCGTTGACGCGCTGGAACGCCTCCTTCCTCAACCTGTCGCGGCTGATCACCGGCGTCAGCGTCATCCTGCAGACGATGAACAGCCTGCTGGTCGTGGCCACGGCCTGGCTTTGCCTACACCTGTGGAGCCAAAGCGAGATGACGCCAGGCGCAGTCGCGGCCTCGATCGGCCTGGTGCTGCGCCTCGTCCAGATGTCGGGCTGGCTGATCCATCTGGTGCGCGGCATCTTCGAGAATATCGGCTCGGTGCAGGAGAGCATGGAGACGATCGCCAAGCCGCACGACCTGCCGGACGCAGCCGACGCCGTGCCGCTCCAGGTGGCGCAGGGTGGGGTCCGTTTCGAGCATGTCCGCTTCAATTACGGCAAGCCGCAGGGGCTGTTCGAGAATCTCGACCTCGATATCAGGCCCGGCGAGAAGGTCGGGCTGGTCGGGCCCTCCGGTGCCGGCAAGTCGACGCTGGTCAACCTGCTGCTGCGGCTCTACCCGCTCGATTCGGGCCGGATCCTGATCGACGGGCAGGACATCGCCCATGTCACGCAGGAATCGCTGCGCAGCCAGATCGGCATGGTGACGCAGGACAATTCGCTGCTGCACCGCTCGATCGGTGACAACATCGCCTATGGCCGGATCGGCGCGACGCAGGACGAGATCGCAGCCGCAGCCAAGCGGGCAGCTGCGCATGACTTCGTTCTCGGCCTCAGCGACCAGGACGGGCGCCAGGGCTTCGATTCGCGGGTCGGCGAGCGTGGCGTGAAGCTCTCCGGCGGCCAACGCCAGCGCATCGCCATCGCCCGCGTCCTGCTCAAGGACGCCCCGATCCTGATCCTGGACGAGGCGACCTCGGCGCTCGATTCGGAGGTCGAGGCCGAGATCCAGGCGCAGCTTTCCACATTAATGGAAGGAAAGACTGTGATCGCGATCGCGCACCGGCTTTCGACCATCGCTGCGCTCGACCGGCTGATCGTGCTCGACAAGGGCCGGATCGTCGATATCGGCAGCCATGACGAGCTGGTGCGGCGCGGCGGGCTCTATGCCCGCCTGTGGGCCCGGCAGTCCGGCGGCTTCCTGGCGCTCGCCGACAGCGAGCGGATTCCGGCCTGAGCAAACTGCACGGCGGCATTGCTGCGATGCAGTGGGCTGCGGCACGTGCGACAGTAGACTTCGTCAAAACTGCATGCCAAAGAGCGCGCAGGCGACATGCCGCCGAAAGGCGGTTCTGCGCCCGCGCCCCTGTGAGGGCGCTTGATTTGTTTAAGCCGGCCACGCCGGCAGCCGAGCAGGGAACTGGATCGTGGCGCACGCGACCGATACGACAGGCACCGAACCCACCCGCCGCGACTTCCTGATGCTGACGACCGGCGCTTTCGGCGCTGTCGGCGCCGCTGCGCTCCTCGTTCCGCTGGTCGGCCAGCTCGCCCCGGACGCGCAGGTCGTCGCCGCCGGCGCCCCGATCGAACTCGACCTGACCCCGATCGCGGAAGGCCAGGCGATCAAGCTGTTCTGGCGCGGCAAGCTGATCTTCGTGCGCAACCGCACCAAGAAGGAGATCGACGAAGCGCTCGCCGTCGACGTCGCGACGCTGCGCGATCCGCAGACCGACCAGCAGCGCACCAAGGCCGGCCACGAGCGCTTCCTCGTCGTCTACGGCAACTGCACTCATCTCGGCTGCGTGCCGCTCGGCACCGCTCCCGGTGAGCCGCGGGGCGAGTTCGACGGCTGGTTCTGCCCCTGCCACGGCTCGCACTACGATTCCTCCGGCCGCATCCGCAAGGGGCCCGCGCCGCTGAACCTGCCGGTGCCGCCCTACGCGTTCACCACCGACACCAAGATCAAGATCGGCTGAGCCTCCAAAGGCGAGGACGGCATCGAGCGGAATTGAGAGAGCTTGAGGCGAGCATGAGCGGTCACAGCACCTACCAACCGAAGACGGGGATCGAGCGCTGGCTCGATGCGCGCCTGCCGATCGTGCGGCTGATGCATGATTCGGCCGTTTCCTACCCGGTGCCGCGCAACCTCAACCTGCTGTGGACCTTCGGCGGCATCCTCGTGTTCATGCTGGTGGCGCAGATCATCACCGGCGTGATCCTGGCGATGCACTACACGCCGCATGCGACGATGGCGTTCAACTCCGTCGAGCACATCATGCGCGACGTGAACTTCGGCTGGCTGCTGCGCTACCTGCACTCCAACGGCGCCTCGATGTTCTTCGTGGCGGTCTACATCCACATCTTCCGCGGCCTCTATTACGGCTCGTACAAGGCACCGCGCGAGGTGCTGTGGATCCTCGGCGTCATCATCTTCCTGCTGATGATGGCCACCGCCTTCATGGGCTACGTCCTGCCCTGGGGCCAGATGTCTTTCTGGGGCGCGACCGTCATCACCAACCTGTTCTCGGCGCTGCCGGTGATCGGCGAGACGATCGTCACCTTCCTGTGGGGCGGCTATTCGGTCGATAACCCGACGCTGAACCGCTTCTTCTCGTTGCACTTCCTGCTACCCTTCATGATCGCGGGCGTCGTCGTCCTGCACATCTGGGCGCTGCACCATGTCGGCCAGAACAATCCGTCGGGCGTCGAGGTCAAGGACGTCAAGAAGGACACCGTTCCCTTCACGCCCTATGCGACCATCAAGGACCTGTTCGGCATGGTCTGCTTCATGCTGGTCTTCGCCTGGTTCGTCTTCTACCAGCCGAACTTCATGGGCCACGCCGACAACTACATCCCGGCGAACCCGGCTTCGACGCCGGCCCACATCGTGCCGGAATGGTATTTCCTGCCCTTCTACGCGATCCTGCGCGCCATTCCCGACAAGCTCGGCGGCGTGCTCGCCATGGGCGGCGCGATCGTGATCCTCGCCTTCCTGCCATGGATCGATACCTCCAAGGTCAAGTCGATGACCTACCGGCCGATCGCGCGCCAGTTCTTCTGGATGTTCGTCCTGGTCTGCATCGGCCTCGGCTATCTCGGCGCCATGCCCGCCGACGAGCCCTATGTCACGATCTCGCGTATCCTGACGGTGCTGTATTTCGGCTTCTTCCTGGCGCTGGCGCTGATCGGCATCTTCGAACGGCCGGCCCCGCTGCCGACCTCCATCGCCGACTCGGTGCTCGGCGGCTCGGGCGCACGCCTCGGCCACGCCACCGCTTCGGAACCGCAGGCCAAGGGCTGAACGAGACCATGAGCAAGATGTCCCTCCGCCTGTCGCTCGCTGGCCTCGTCACCGGCCTTGCGCTTGCCGCCGCCTCGCCGGTCCTGGCCGCCGAAGGCGCGCCGAAGCCGCCGCCGCAGAGCTGGTCGTTCTCCGGCCCGTTCGGCAAGTTCGACCGGGCCCAGCTGCAGCGCGGCTTCAAGGTCGCCAAGGAAGTCTGCGCCAACTGCCACGCGATGAGCCTGATCCGCTTCCGCAACCTGGCGGAGCCGGGCGGCCCCGGCTTCACGCCCTCGCAGGTTGCTGCGCTGGCGGCGAGCTACACCAACATCAAGGACGGCCCGAACGATTCGGGCGAGATGTTCGAGCGCCCCGGCCGCGCGGCCGACGCCTTCCCGGCGCCGTTCGCGAACGAGCAGGCAGCCCGCGCCGCCAATGGCGGCGCCTACCCGCCGCCGATCGACATGCTCGCCAAGGCGCGTACCTATGAGCGCGGCTTCCCGAAGTTCGTCTTCGACATCTTCACCCAGTATCAGGAGCAGGGGCCGGACTATATCGTCGCGCTCCTGACCGGCTACGCCGAGCCGCCGGCCGGCGTGACGCTGCTGCCGGGCCAAAACTACAACCACTTTATGCCCGGCCATTTGATCGCGATGCCGAAGCCGCTGAGCGACGGCCAGGTCGAATACCCGAAGGGTGCGGACGGCAAGTCTCCGGTGCCGGAGACGGTCGAGCAGTACTCCAAGGATGTCGCCGCCTTCATGGTCTGGATGGCGGAGCCGCATCTCGAAGCCCGCAAGCGCATGGGCTTCCAGGTGATGATCTTCTTGGCGCTCTTCGCCGGCCTGCTCTACTTCACCAAGAAGAAGATCTGGTCGCGCCTGCCCGACCACGCCTCGGCGCACTGAGCGAGACCTGAGTTGGAAAGGGCCCCGGAGACGGGGCCCTTTTCGTTTGTGGACCACATTCGATCGCGTGCGCCGCCGTGTTACGGCTGTCACGAATCTCGATCCTTGTCCGGGCAATCATCGGAGACTGAGGCATGGCTGAAGCGGTTCTGGGCATCATTGGCGGCTCCGGCATCTACGACCTGCCGGGCCTGACCGATCTGCGCGAGGAGCGGATCGAGAGCCTTTGGGGCGAGCCGTCCGACGTGCTCCGGATCGGGCGGATGGGCGAGACCAGAATCGTCTTCCTGCCGCGCCATGGCCGTGGCCATGCGATCCCCCCCTCGGAGATCAACTACCGCGCCAATATCGACGTGCTGAAGCGGGCGGGGGTGACCGACCTCGTCTCGCTCTCGGCCTGCGGCTCCTACAAGGCCGAGCTCTATCCTGGCCTGTTCGTGCTGGTCGATCAGTTCGTCGACCGCACGGCCGGCCGCGCCAGCTCCTTCTTCGGCAAGGGCTGCGTCGCCCATGTCTCGGTGGCGCATCCGGTCGGCCCGGCCCTGCAGGAGCGGATCGCGGCTGCGGCCACGGCGGAGGATCTGCCCTTCGTCAAGGGCGGCACGCTCGTCACCATGGAAGGCCCGCAATTCTCGACGCTGGCGGAATCGCTGACCTATAAGGGCCTCGGCTACGACCTGATCGGCATGACGGCGATGCCGGAGGCCAAGCTCGCGCGCGAAGCCGAGATCACCTACGCCACCGTCGCCATGGTGACCGACTATGATTGCTGGCACGAAGAGCATGGCGCGGTCGATGTCGCCTCTGTGATCGCGGTGCTGCACGCCAACGCCGACAAGGCGCGCCGGCTGGTGGCGCGGCTCGCCGCCGATTTCCCGCGCGAGCGCGAGGCCTGCCCGGCCGGCTCGCACAATGCGCTGGACTTCGCCATCGTCACCGCGCCGGAACACCGCGATCCCAAGCTTCTCGCCAAGCTCGATGCGGTGGCCGGGCGGGTGCTGAAGCCCCAGGGCTGACACTGCGCCGGCTTTCCCGGAACGGGTACCTCGGGTTAAGAGGAGCCCCCAGCCGATGGACGTTTTGTCATGGACCGCAGCGCGCTTGCAGATCTGAAGAATGCGATCCGGACGATCCCCGATTATCCGGCGCCCGGAATCCAGTTCCGCGACATCACCACGCTGCTCGGCGATGCCCGTGCCTTCCGTCGTGCCGTGGACGAATTGGTGCAGCCTTTCGCCGGGCTGAAGATCGCCAAGATCGCCGGCATCGAGGCGCGTGGCTTCATCCTCGGTGGCGCCGTGGCGCATCAACTCTCGGCTGGCTTCGTGCCGGTGCGCAAGAAGGGCAAGCTGCCACATGAGACGGTCGGCATGCCCTATTCGCTCGAATATGGCGACGACGAGATCGAGGTGCACAGGGATGCGGTCTCGCGCGGCGAGCGCGTCCTCCTGGTCGACGACCTCGTCGCGACCGGCGGCACGGCCGAGGCAGCGGTGAAGCTGCTCTCGTCGCTCGGGGCCGAGGTCGTCGCGGCCTGCTTCATCATCGACCTGCCTGATCTCGGCGGCGCCGACAAGATCAGGCGGCTCGGCGTGCCGGTGCGTACGCTGGTCTCCTTCGCGGGGCATTGACGCCATGAAGATCCACGGACGGCATTACCGCACCATCTGGCTCGACGAGGACGGGTGGGGTGTCCGTGTCATCGACCAGACGCGGCTGCCCTTCCATTTCGAGACGGTGCGGCTGTCGACCGCCGAAGAAGCCGCGCATGCGATCCGCCATATGACCGTCCGTGGCGCCCCGCTGATCGGCGCGACTGCGGCCTATGGCGTCGCGTTGGCGCTGCGGGTCGACGCCTCCGATGCGGCGCTGGAACAGGCCCTTGCCCTGCTCGGAGCGACCCGGCCGACGGCGGTCAACCTGCACTGGGCGCTGGCAAGGATGCGCCGGCGCCTGCTCGACCTGCCGCAAACGGAGCGGGTCGCCGCGGCCTATGCCGAGGCGGGAGCGATCTGCGACGAGGACGTCGCGCTCTGCCATGCCATCGGCGAGCATGGGCTCAAGTTGATCCGCGAGATCGCGGCGAAGAAGCCGGCGGGTGAGTCGGTCAACATCCTGACCCATTGCAATGCCGGCTGGCTCGCCACCGTCGACTGGGGCACGGCGCTGGCGCCGATCTATCTGGCGCATGACGCCGACATTCCTGTCCATGTCTGGGTCGACGAGACCCGGCCGCGCAACCAGGGCGCGGCGCTGACCGCCTATGAACTCGGCAGCCATGGCGTGCCGCATGCCGTGATCGTCGACAATGCCGGCGGGCATCTGATGCAGCATGGCCAGGTCGACATGGTGATCGTCGGCACCGACCGGACGACGGCGACGGGCGATGTCGCCAACAAGATCGGCACCTATCTCAAGGCGCTGGCGGCGAAGGACAACGGCGTGCCGTTCTATGTGGCGCTGCCCTCGCCGACAATCGACTGGACGATTGTTGACGGGCTCAAGGACATTCCGATCGAGGAGCGCAGCCAGCGCGAGGTCACGCACGTCTTCGGCCAGGCCGAGGATGGCCGCACCGGCTTCTTCCAGGTCACGGCGCCCGGCAGTCCGGCCTGCAACCCGGCCTTCGACGTCACGCCGGCGCGGCTCGTCACCGGCCTGATCACCGAGCGCGGCATCGCGCCGGCCAGTGCCGAAGGGCTGGCCAAACTCTTTCCTGAGATGACGAGTGGTGTGGCGGCATGAGTGAGCAGACACTGCGTGAAGAGGTCGTCGCGGTCGCTCAGGCGATCGACAAGGCCGGCTTCTGCCCCTCGAAATCCGGCAATGTCTCCGCGCGCTTCGGCGACGGGTTCCTGATCACGCCTTCTGGGCTGCCCTATGCGCGGACGAAGCCGGAGGACCTGATCTATCTCGCCCTTGACGGAACCGTCCTCAGCGGCAGCCGCAAGCCCTCCTCGGAATGGCCGTTCCATGTCGCGATCTACAAGGCGCGGCCGGATGCGCAGGCGATCGTCCACACGCATTCGCCGCGCGCCACGGCGCTGTCCTGCGCGCGGCGCGGCATCCCGGCTTTCCATTACATGATCGCGCTCTGCGGCGGCTCTGATGTGCGCTGCGCCGACTACGCCACCTTCGGCTCGCCGGAGCTGGCGGCGAACGCGGTCGAGGCGCTGGAGGGTCGCAAGGCGGTGCTGCTCGCCAATCACGGCGTGATCGCGCTGGGCGCGAGCCTGGCGGGGGCGCACACCATCGTCGCCGAGGTCGAGAACCTCGCCGGGCAGTATCTCGACCTGCTCGCCTCCGGGCTCGAGCCGGTGATCCTCGACGCTGCAGAGATGGAGCGCGTCTCGGCGAAATTCGCAGGATACGGGAAGGTCGGCTGATCCTGGTGACTGGCTGAGAGAACACCGGCATTCCTGCACTCGTTTTCGGCCGGGTGACTCTGAGGAACCGATCTCACCGGTTGTTAACGGCTCTCCTCTATTGAGAGCCGGATGAAGCTCTCGCGCTATCTGCTCGACTCGCTTGACGCCCTCGGTATCGGCGTTTGCGAATATGATGGCGAGATGCGGGCCCTCTGCTGGAACCAGACCTTCCTGCAGATCTTTCCCGAGGACGTCGGCGAGATCTATGTCGGCGAGCCCTATGCCGACAATCTGCAGCGCTTCTATCGTCTGCGCCTGTCCCCCGAGGAGATGCCGGATATCGCCCGGCATGTCGCCGAAGGGGTGACGCGCCACGAGAACCAGACGCAACCCTTCGAATTCATCCACAACGGCCGCAAGCTGCGCGCCTCATCCTTGCGGGCTCCGGATGGCGGCCGGGTGCGGCTCTGGCAGACGCTCGATGTCGAGACCCCGTCCGAGGCGGCGCCCGAATTGGTGTTGCCGGTCATGGACGCGCTGCGCTTCATTCCCGACGGCGCCACGATCCTCGACGCGAAGCAGCGGGTGATCGCCGCCAACAACGCGTTCCGGCGGCTCTACGACCTGCCCAGCGGTACCTCTGTGGTCGGCCGCACCCTGGACGAGATCATCGCCTGGTGCTGGCGCGGCGCCTCGCCCATGGGTGCCTGGCGCGCGGCGATCAGCAACGGGCTGCGCTATGACGGCGTGCCCTTCGAGATCGAATTGCCGGGCCAGCGCTGGCTCCGGCTGATCGCGCGGCATAGCAAGGGCGGTGTCAGCTTCTTCACCCATGCCGACATCACCATCGCCAAGCGCCAGCAGATGGAGCTGCTGGAAGCGCAGGAGGCGCTGCGCCGGGCCAATGCGGCGCTGGCGGAGTTGGCGGAAACCGATGGCCTGACCGGCCTCGCCAATCGACGCCGCTTCGTCACCCGACTCGCCGATGCCGCCGCGCGGGCGGAGCCGCTGGCGCTGATGATGATCGACGTCGATCACTTCAAGACGATCAACGACCGCTTCGGCCATCTCGTCGGGGACGCCTGCCTCAAGGCGATCGCCGAGGTCATCGCGGCCCAGGTCACATCGGCCTCGGCGCTGGTGGCACGGATCGGCGGCGAGGAATTCGGCGTCCTCCTCGGCGATACCGCCCTCGACGCCGCCCATGATGCCGCGGCCATGATCCGCCGCGCCCTGCGGCGTGTGCCATGGCGTCTCCTGCATGACGAGCTGACGGGCGTGACCGTCTCGATCGGCCTGTGCGCGGGGCAGGGGCCGCTGGACGGCACTAGCCTCCATGCCAGTGCCGACAATGCGCTCTACGCCGCCAAGCGCAATGGCCGCGACCGCATCGAGCTGGCGAACCCGCCGGCGACTGCGGTGTCCCGGCGCATTGCCGGATAGAGCGGCGCGTTCCAGGCTGCGCGATCCGCGGAGGCTTGGAGCAGCCCATGATCCTGGTCACAGGAGCCACCGGCCATGTCGGCGGTGCGGTCGTTCGCAGGTTGGCGGCGGCCGGACACGATGTGGTCGCTATGGTTCGAGACCCTCGAACCGCAGTGGAATACCTACCGCCCGGAATCGCGCTGCGCGTTGCCGACTACGATGACGCCTCCGCCCTGAGACGCGCCTTCGCTGGCATCGATGACATCATCCTCATATCGAGCGACGGTGCTGCGGATCCGGTCATGCGCCACCATGCCAACGCCATCGAGGCAGCTGCGGCGGCTGGCGCGAGGCATATCGTTTTCACCAGCATCATCGATGTCGACGATCGCTCGCCATTCTATTTCGCGCCCGTCTATCGCGATACGGAGCGCCGCCTAGCGGCGTGCAGCGTGCCCACGACCATCCTCCGATGCGGCCTGTATTGCGAGTTCATCCTCGACCACTGGCTTTCTGCCAGCCAGGTGTCGGGAGAGCTGGCGCTGCCCGCAGGGGATGGCCGCGTCGCAGCGATCTCACGAGATGACGTGGCGGCGGCGATCGCCGTGGTCGCAGCCAGCCCGGACAAATCTTTCGGTATCCGCACGCTCTCGGGAAGCCCGGCACTGGATTTCGGCGAGATGGCAGCCTGCTATGGCGAAACGATCGCGAGGCAGGTCAGCTACCGTCCCTGCAGCGTTGGCGAATACCGAGCCTTGGCATCGGCAGAGCTCGACGATCCCTGGCCTGCTGCTTTCTCCACTCTGTGCGCTTCGATCGCCGAGGGCCGCTACGGCCGGGTCTCCGACGACTTTGTCGCCCTTACGGGCCGCGCACCGGAGAGCGTCCAGGATTTCCTGCGTCGCGCTGCGTCCGTGACGAAGGCGTGAGCTGCCTCTCGCCTCCGGCTGATGAATTCGGCCTCAGGCCGGCTTGCGTTCGAGGAAGACGCAGCCCTCGAAGCTCAGCACCGTCTCGCCCTTCTGATTGACGCCGGTGTTGTGGTGGAAGAACAGGCCCCAGTCCGGACGCGACAGGCTCGGGCGCTTGTCGGCGACAGCCGAGTGATAGGTGATGCGGTCGCCGGCATAGACCGGCTTCAGCCAGCGCAGGTTCTTGAAGCCGGGCGAGGGGCCAAGACGCGGCGCAGCGGCAGGCGCGACCGCGGCCTCCTGCCGGCGCCGGTGGCTGACCATCGTCGCCATCCAGCCCGCCGCCGTATGCCAGCCGGAGGCGCAGAGGCTGCCGAATGAGCTGTTCTTCGCCGCCTCCTCGTCCATGTGGAAGGGCTGCGGATCGAAGGAGCGGGCGAAGGCGACGATCTCCTGCGGCGTGAAGACGAGGCTGCCGAGCTCGTAACTCTCGCCGATCACGAGCTCGTCGAAATAGCCGGGAGGGGCGGTCTGCTTGCTGGGCGGCTCCGCCGAGACGGTCGCTGAGGGCGGCTCGTAGCTGGCTGAGTGCTTCAGCCAGTCGCCGCGCACCGCCTCGAAGCCGGAGCCGCGGCGGCCGAACATCACCCAGTTGACCTGCTCGACAACCGGTTCGCCGCGCTGGTTGAGGAGTTCGAAGTGGAACTTCACCAGCCCCATCTGCGGCCGAGAACGCGATTCCTTGGTCTCGGCGATGGTCCAGCGTAGGCGCAGCGTGTCACCGGGCTTGACCGGCCGCAGCCATTTGACCTCCTCGACGCCGGGCGAGCCCATCGAGGTCGTGTCGAGGAAGAAAGCTTCGGCAGCCAGCCGCATCAGCAGGGCGCAGCTATGCCAGCCTGAGCCGATCAGCGAGCCGACGAAGCTCGCCTTGGCCTTCTCGGGATCGATGTGGAAGTCCTGCGCGTCGAAACGACGGGCGAAGGCGAGGATGTCGTTCTGCGAGACGGGAAGCGAGCCGTACTCATGGACGGAACCCGGGACGAAGTCCTCGAAATAGAGCATCGCTAGTCCATCTCACTGATCAGGCCCGCATTCTGCTTGCGTGCACACTCGTGAGCGAGCTGAAAACACGCAAACTCCGAATGCTCACCAGGCATGGCGCCGGAGCGGCTTTCGCTCCGGCGTCAGAGGCTCAGTTGGCGAAGCGGAAATGCAGCACGTCGCCGTCGGCGACGACGTATTCCTTGCCCTCGAGCCGGAACTTGCCGGCCTCGCGCGCACCGCTCTCGCCTTTGTTGGCGATGTAGTCGTCATAGGCGATGGTCTCGGCGCGGATATAGCCCTTCTCGAAATCGGTATGGATCACGCCGGCGGCCTGCGGCCCCTTGGTGCCCTTCTCGATCGTCCAGGCGCGGGCCTCCTTCGGGCCGACGGTGAAATAGGTGACGAGGTTGAGCAGGGCGTAGCCAGCGCGGATCACGCGATTGAGGCCGGGCTCGTCGAGGCCGACGGCTTCGAGATAGTCCTTCTGGTCGCCGGCCGGCAGAACCGCGATCTCGCTTTCGATCTTGGCGGAGACGACGACGGCGACAGCACCCTCCTCGGCGGCGCGGGCCTTGACCTGCTCTGAGAAGCCGTTGCCCTTGTCGGCGCTGGCTTCCTCGACATTGCAGACATAGAGCACGGGCTTGGAGGAGAGCAGGCCGAGCATCTCGAAGGCGCGGCGTTCCTCGGGCGCGACCTGGACGAGGCGGGCCGGCTTGCCCTCGCGCAGCAGCACGAGGCAGCGGTTCATCAGGTCGGCGGCTTCCTTGGCCTCCTTGTCGCCGGACTTGGCCTTCTTCTCCAGCG
Source organism: Allobosea sp. (assembly GCA_024231975.1). Lineage (GTDB taxonomy): Bacteria > Pseudomonadota > Alphaproteobacteria > Rhizobiales > Beijerinckiaceae > Allobosea. Next base: position 305,875 of record JAAEQB010000050.1, on the reverse strand, counting down.
GCAGGACACGCTTCTCGAGGCTTTCGAGATCAGCGAGCATCAGCTCGGTCTCGATCGTCTCGATGTCGGCGATCGGAGCGATCTTGCCCTCGACATGGGTGATGTCGCTGTCCTCGAAGCAGCGCACGACATGGGCGATGGCGTCGCATTCGCGGATATTGGCGAGGAACTGGTTGCCGAGGCCCTCGCCCTTGGAGGCACCGCGCACAAGCCCGGCGATGTCGACGAATGTCAGCCGGGTCGGGATGATCTCCTTCGAGCCGGCGATCGCGGCAAGCTGCTCAAGCCGCTCGTCCGGCACTGCGACGTCGCCGACATTCGGCTCGATCGTGCAGAACGGATAATTCGCCGCCTGCGCCGCCGCGGTCTGCGTCAGCGCGTTGAAGAGGGTCGACTTGCCGACATTTGGCAGGCCGACGATACCACATTTGAAGCCCATGCTCGCCCGTCCAGTGCAACGCGGGGCGGCTGCGGCCTCCGCGGAAAGATGTCTCGGTTCTCCCGGGCCTTATTGGGGGCAGAGCCGCAAAAGACAAGATGGCGGGTGGCGGCACGGATCACGTGAACGTGCATGGCGGCGCCTCTGCCGAGCGCGCACGAGTGGGGCGCGATCGAAAAGACCGGTTCCCGGGAGCTGCTCCATGCGCCTTGCCTCGCTTGCCTTGATCGGCCTCGTCGCGGCCCTCGCCACCGGCGCACAGGCGCAGACGCCGCAGACCCGCATACGCGGCACGGTCGAGCGCCTCGATGGCCAGTCGCTGACGGTCAAGACGCAGGAGGGCATGACGACGGTCGCGCTTGCGCCGAACTATTCGGTCGGCGCCGTGGTCAAGGCCGCCGTGGCGGACATCAAGAAGGGCAGCTTCATCGGCGTCGGCGCCCGCATGTTGCCCGGGGGCGGGCTGTCAGCCGTGCAGGTCTTCATCTTCCCCGAAGCGATGCGCGGCACGGGCGAGGGGCACCGGCCCTGGGCCGTCCTGCCGGAGGCGACGATGACCAATGCGACGGTGGCCGAGACGGTCTCGCGCGTCGATGGCAGCAGCGTCACGCTGACCTATCCGGGCGGCGAGCAGACGATCGCGATCACGCCCGAGGCCAACATCATCATGGCCGAGCCGGCACAGGCCGCCGATCTCGTCGCGGGCGCGCAGGTGGCGCTGACCGCGAGCCGGCAGGCCGATGGCAGCCTGTCGAGCAGCCGGGTGACGATCGCCAGGGCGGGCGCCCAGTTGCCGCTCTAGGGAGAGCCCTATTCGGCCTTCTCGCCGAGGCGCTTCACCGCGCCGTGGCCCCGTGCGTCCATGAACAGGTGGACCTTGTTCTGGAAGCCGGCATCGTCATGGCCGGCGAGCAGAGCTGCATTGTCGGCGCAGGCGGTGCAGAGATCCTCGACCCAAGGCTCCTCGGCCTTGCCGAAATCATTGAGCACATAGGCGTGGACCAGTGCCTTGTCGCCGGGGTGGCCGATGCCCATGCGAACCCGGCGATAATCGTTGCCGATCGCAGCGGTGGTCGAGCGCAGGCCGTTATGGCCGGCATTGCCGCCGCCGAGCTTCACCCGCAGCTTTGCGGGAGGCAGATCGAGCTCGTCATGGAAGACGATGACGTCGGCCGGGGCGACCTTGAAGAAGCGCGCCGCTTCGCCGATCGCGCGACCGGACTCGTTCATATAGGTCTGCGGCAGTAGCAGCAGCGCCTTTTCACCGCCGATCGTCGCCTCGCAGGCGTAAGCCTGGAAACGGCTGCGCCAGGGTGAGGCGTTGCAGGCGCGGGCGATCGCCGCGACCGCCATGAAGCCGATATTGTGGCGGTTGCGGGCATAGCGTTGGCCGGGATTACCGAGGCCTGCGAAGATCAGCATCGTTCGGTTCCGCACCGGTTGTCATAGCAAAACGGCCGGGCATGCCCGGCCGTCTGCAAGCGCTTCGTTCCGTCGGGAACGGACGGCTCAGGCCTTGGCGGCTTCGCCTTCGACCTCGGCGGCCGGGGCTTCCGCCTCGACGGTCGGCGGAATGATCGTGACCAGGGTCAGATCCTTGGTCGAGGTCAGGCTGACGCCGGCCGGCAGCTTCAGCGCGTCGACGTGCAGCGTGTCACCGACGGCGAGGCCGGCGACCGAAACCTCGATGAACTCGGGGATGCTCTCGGGAGCGACTTCGATCTCGAGCGAGTGCTCAACGATCTGCAGGGCGCCGCCGCTCTTCAGGCCCGGCGACTGCTCCTGGCCGACGACGTGCAGCGGAACCTCGACCTTGATGGTCTGGCCGGCGGCGACGCGCAGGAAGTCGACGTGGATCGGGAAGTCCTTGACCGGGTCGAGCTGGTAGTCGCGCGGAATGGCGCGCGTCTTCTTGCCGTCGACGTCGATCTCGAACAGCGTGGTCAGGAAGTGACCAGCATAGATCATCTGGCGGGTCTTGTTGGCATCGAGCGCGATGGCCTCAGGCGCTTCGCCCGCACCGTAGATCACGGCGGGAGTGAGGCCCTGACGACGAACTGCCCGGGCGGCCCCCTTGCCGACCTGGGCGCGCGCCGAAGCCTGGATCTGCTTCACGGCGGTCATGTGTATGGTCCTTAAGCTTTTAAAAGACATGGCCGCCTGCGGCGGCCATTACGGTTTGCGCCCCTGCCTCCAAGGGTGTCAGTGGGACGCAGGCAGGCTCATAGGCGAAACCGGGGACAATCTCAAGTCCAGAGCCTGATTTCAGGCGGCGGTGGCGGCCGGTCGCGACAATGATCCCGAGGTCACGCGGCTGAAACTACCGACGAAGGCGGGCACCGCCTCTGCCGGCATCGGCCGCGAATAATGATAGCCTTGGCCGAGGCGGCAGCCCATCCCGGCCAGGCGCCGTGCCTGGCCGTCGTTCTCGATGCCCTCGGCCACGATCCGCATGCCGAGCCGGCTGGCGATGGCGATCAGTGCCTCGACGATCGCGCCGTTCCGGGTTCCGCCCTCGATGCCGGCGACGAAGGACTTGTCGATCTTGATCGTGTCGACCGGGAAGTCGAGCAGATGGGTGAGCGAGGCGAAGCCGGTGCCGAAATCGTCGAGCGCGACCAGGATGCCGCGCTCGCGCAGGCCTGCGATGGTGCGCGCGACCCCGTCGCGACGCCCACCCATGATCACCTGCTCGGTGATCTCGACGACGAGATGATCGAGCGGCACCTGCGCCCGCTCGAAGGCCCTGACGATGCGCTGAACGAGGTCACCCTTCTGGAAGTCCGCCGAGGTGACGTTGAGCCCGACATAGGGGATCGGCAGGCCCTCGCGCCGCCACTGCGCCATGTCGGCCGCGATCGCCGCCAGCATCTGGTTTGAGATGCGATAGGCGAGCTTGGGGTCGAGCAGGGCGTCCTGGAATTCGCCGGCGGCCACCACGCGCCCGTCGTCGAGACGCAAGCGTGCCAGCGCCTCCATGCCCCGGATCTCGCCGCTCTCGAGCCGGATGATCGGCTGGTAGTAGGGGATCAGCTGGCCGCCGCTCAAAGCGTCGTCGACGGCGCGGATCGTCTGGATCCGGCGGGTCATCGAGGTCCGCAAGCCGCCCTTGAAGCGGACATAGCCGCCGCGCCGCGTCTCCTTGGCATGGTAGAGCGCGAAATCGGCGTTCTGGCGCAAGGTGACGCTGTCGGCGCCGTCTTCGCCGGCGATGGCCCCACCGATGGTGACGCTGGGGACGATGCTCGTCCCCTCGCAGTCGATCGGCGTCTGCATCGCTGCGAGGATCGCGCTGGCGACGCCGCGCAACTGTCCGGCCTTGTCGCAACCGGGCACCAGCACGGCGAACTCGTCGCCGCCGATCCTGAAGGCGGTTCCTTTCGGCGCCGCCGCGGCGAGCCGCGCCCCGACCGCTTCGATCAGCTGGTCGCCGACGGCGTGGCCCATCGTGTCGTTGACCGCTTTGAGATGGTCTATGTCGATCAGAATGAGGCCGAAACGGGACGAGGGCCGCCGAGTCGCCTGGCCGATCGCCTCGTTGAAGCGGGCCCGGTTCGGCAGCCCGGTCAGCGTGTCGAAATAGGCGAGGCGGTGATTACGGGCGTTCACTTCCTCGTGCTCGATCGCGATGGCACAGAGATGCACGCAGGTCTCGACGATCCGGCGCTCGAACGGCGTCGGGCCGCGCGGCTCGCGATAATAGAAGGCGAAGCTGCCGACGACGCGGCCGTCGCGCGCCGCGATCGGACTCGACCAGCAGGCACGCAGGCCGAGCGGCAGCACGAGCTCGCGATAGCCGTCCCAGAGCGGGTCGGTGGCGATGTCGGTCACCTCGACCGGGGATTTCCGATAGATCGCCGTGCCGCAGGAGCCGAGCCGCGGGCCTATCGGCGTGCCTGCCAGGGCTTCGCCATAGGCAGGCGGCAGGCTCGGAGCGGCGAGGGGGCGGAGGCTGAAATCGTCGTCCACCGCCACGACCGAGCAGACGACCCCTGGGGCGAGCGCCTCGACCCGCTCGCAGAGGGCCGTGATGACCGTCGCCAGTTCCTCGCCGCGCGCGATCGATTCCAGGATGGCGTTTTGCAGGGATTGCAGACGCTCGACGGAATCGTGAAGGCGCATTGGGGCTCTCGGTGAAACGGGAGGCGCGATGATGCCGCTGGGGCATGAAATCGCCGTTTCCCGCTTAAGTCGAATTGTCGGCTTTCTGATCTTCAGGCGAGTATGATGGCCGCAATTGCTTAAAAAACCGAATGCGAGCGGTCGGCTCAGGCGGGAGAGAGCCCGATCCGCTCGTCGCGCCGGCGCAGCAGGTGCATCAGCGGCAGCGCCAGCAGCACCATCCAGGCTTTGCCGATGATCTGCCCGGAGAGGAAGTCGAGGCTGCCGAAGGCGAGCCAGAGGAAGACCAGGCTATCGACGACGAGGCCGAGCACGCTGGAAGCCGCGATCGCTGCGACGAAATGGCGGCGCTGCAGCGGCGTATAGACCGCAAAATCGGCGAGCTCCGAGAGCAGGAACGCCGTGGTCGAGGCCAGCACGATGGCCGGCGGCGCCAGCATGCCGGAGATCAGCGTGCCGATCGCGATCGCGCCGAGGCCGGCGAACGGGCCGAGGCGCCGCTGGACGATGTCGCGCAGCACGAGCGCGAGCCCGACCATCAGCACGCCGCTCGGCGCCTTGATGCCGGGCGCGACGGGCACGAGGCAGGGGCCATCGGGCACGCAGACCGTGCCGACATTCCCGATCATCCAATTGGCGAGCGGGATGGTCAGGGTGAAGAGGGCGAGGGCGACGTAGCCCTCGATCTGGCGCTGCCGATCAATCGTCATGGTTACTAACAGCCTCTGGGTCCGCTGTCGTCCGGCGCGGCCTCATAAGCCGCAAAGCCCCTTGCTCGCAAGTCGCATGCCGGGCAATGGCCGCAGCCATAGCCCCAATGGTGCCGCCTGCTGCGGTCGCCGAGATAGCAGCTATGCGTCTCCTCGACCACCATGTCGAGCAGGGCGGCGCCGCCGAGTTCCCTCGCCAGGGCGAAGGTCTGGGCCTTGTTGCGCCACATCAGCGGGGTGTGCAGCACGAGCCTCCGGTCGAGCCCGAGGCCGAGCGCGACCTGCATTGCCTTGATCGTGTCGTCGCGGCAGTCGGGATAGCCGGAATAGTCGGTCTCGCAGACCCCGAGCACGATGTGCTTGCAATCGCGGCGATAGGCCAGCGCTGCGGCGAAGGTCAGGAAGATCAGGTTGCGGCCGGGAACGAAGGTGGTCGGCAGGCCGGCATCAGTGAAGGCGATCTCGCTCTCGCTGGTCAGCGCGGTGTCGGAGATCGCACCCAGTGTCTTCAGGTCGAGCAGATGGTCCGGTCCGAGCCGGTCGGCGTAGGTTGGCGACAGTCCCGGAAACTTGCTCCGGATCGTCTCGCGGCATTCGAGCTCGATGCGATGACGCTGGCCATAGTCGAAGCCAACGGTCTCGACGGCGGTGAAGCGCTCCAGCGCCCAGGCCAGGGCGACGGTGGAATCCTGGCCGCCGGAGAAAAGAACGAGGGCCCGGTCAGCACCGGCCGAAAGGGCCGCCATCGCGTGCCTCCCGTCAGTCGAACAGGCTGGAGACGCTCGACTCGCTGGCGGTGCGCTCGATCGCCTCGCCCATCAACCCGGCGATCGAGATGACGCGGATATTGCGCGCCACCTTCACCGCTTCGGTCGGCATGATCGAATCGGTGATCACCAGTTCCTTGAGCTTGGAGGAGGCGATGCGTGCCACGGCGCCGCCGGAGAGCACGCCATGGGTGATGTAGGCGTAGACTTCGCGAGCGCCCTGGGCGAGCAGGGCTTCAGCTGCGTTCACCAGCGTGCCGCCGGAATCGACGATGTCGTCGAGCAGGATGCAGGAACGGCCCTCGACCGTGCCGATGATGTTCATCACCTCGGATTCGCCCGGCCTGTCGCGGCGCTTGTCGACGATGGCGAGCGGCGCATCGATGCGCTTGGCCAGCGCACGGGCCCGCACCACGCCGCCGACGTCCGGCGAGACGACCATGGCATTCTTCCACTCGAGCCGGTCCTTGATGTCGCGCGCCATCAGCGGGGCGCCGAACAGGTTGTCGGTCGGGATGTCGAAGAAGCCCTGGATCTGGCCGGCGTGCAAATCGAGCGTCAGCACGCGGTCGACGCCGGCATGGGCGATCAGGTTGGCGACCAGCTTGGCCGAGATCGGGGTGCGGCCTGAAGCGCGCCGATCCTGACGTGCATAGCCGAAATAGGGGATCACCGCCGTGATGCGCCTGGCCGAGGAACGGCGCAGCGCATCGGTGATGATCAGCAATTCCATCAGGTGGTCGTTGGTCGGGAACGAGGTCGACTGGATGACGAAGACATCCTGGCCGCGGACGTTCTCCTGGATTTCGACGAAGATCTCCATGTCGGCGAAGCGCCGGACCTGGGCCCGGGCAAGCGGGACATCGAGATGATTGCAGATGGCTTCGGCGAGCGGGCGATTGGAATTGCCGGCGACGACTTTGAAGGAGGAGGCCATGCCGGGTGCACCCGAAACGCAGAATAAGGCGAGCCGTCCGAGCGGGGGTGGCTCAGTTTCGAAGGGCTCATAACAGCGTGATGACGCCGAGTCGACAAAAGAGGCGCAGCATCCCCATGCAAATGCTGCACTGCAACGGGGTGCGGTGCACGCTGTGCGGGATATCGCTGCGCCACTCGACCCGAAGGCGCTTCGGGCCGAGGAGAAGGCCGCTAGCGCTTCTTCTCCGTATCCGCCTGGGCGGTGCGGGTCTTGCTCTTGGTGTCGGGCTTGGTCTCGGGCACCGGCGCCGTCGTCAGGAAGCTCGCGATCGCGTCGGCCGATTCGGATGCGGCCTTGGCGACGATGGTCTGGTCGATGCCGGCCCAGGGATCGGCGCCGCCTCCGCGCTTGCCCAGGCTCTCGCCCTGGACGCGCTGGGCGCGCTTCTTGCTTTCGTCATAGACGTCCCAGACGAAGGCGAGGGCGGTCTGGCCGTCCTCGGTCGGCTGTGCCGTGAGATAGCCGCGCACCCGGAATCGGGCCGGCTTGTCGCCGGAGACGATCTCCATCTTGCGCTCGGCCGCGGCCTCGCCGAGCAGGCCGGCGAAATGCGCCGTCACCTGGTCGGGCGCGCCCGAGATGCTCTGGACCGAGACCGGAACCCCCGGCGCATCGACGCGCGGCCGAGCCGCGGTGGTGGTGGTTTCCTGGCAGCCCGCGAGCACAAGTGCGGCGAGCGGCCCCAGGACGAGGCCGTTAAAACGTACCGACATGACGCCTCCCGCCCGTTGTTTGGGCTTGGATTGCTGGTCTTCCCTGCGGCGCTCGTTGTAAGCGCAACCATCCCCAAGGTCCAGATAGGGCAGGGGAGAGGCGAAACGAGGCCGCTGCGCCGCAGTGATTGCGCTCCCGACGCTCCTTCGCCATATCTCCCGCGAGGGCGCATGGAGCGCCTGCCGGAGAGCTCCGATGGTCAGCACGTCCAACCGTATCCTCGACGACATCGCCCGGCTGGCGACCGACGCCGCCGGCGCCGCGCAGGGCGTGCGCCGCGAGGTCGAGACCGTGGTCAAGACCCAGATCGAGCGGCTGCTGCGCGATCTCGACGTGGTGACGCGCGAGGAGTTCGAGGCGGTGCGCGAGATGGCGCTGCTGGCCCGCGAGGAGAACGACAAGCTCGCGGCCCGGCTGGCGGCGCTCGAAGCCAAGGCCGAGGCCAAGTAAATCCGGGCCCATGCAAGCTGGCAGCTGGTCCACACCTTCGTGTTGTGGACAGTCCCGTCGGGGGATTGAGGCCGGCATCGAATCCGCAGAGCTTGCATCGCGTACCGGGTGCCGAAGGGCTCGACCAGAACCGCGCAGGTTCTGTTAGGGCTCCTGACTCGCCTGAGCTATCGTCGATGAAGAGAGGTGATTCGTCGGTGGGCTCTACTTGAGAGCCGGCTGATGAAGCGGAGATCATTCTAGTGATCTTCTGGTCGGGTTGCGTGCCTTACGCTTTTCCAGTCGCCGTGTTCCCGTTCTCGAACAGGCCGCGCCTGCCGTCAGGGCCAGCGCCGGCTGTTGGACCTTGGGCATGATGGACCTTGATCTGGACGCCGATACCGAACGCCCCTCAAACCCTCTCGATCTCGTCGAACGCCTCGCCGCACTGAACGACTGGAGCTTCGATCGCGACAGCGACGACGAGCTCTCGGTCTCCGTCACCGGCGGCTGGGCCGACTACCATGTCGCCATCACCTGGCTTTCCGAAGTCGAGTCGCTGCACATCGCCTGCGCCTTCGACCTCAGGGTGCCGGACCGGCGCCGCAACGAGGTGATGAACCTCGTCAGCCTGGTCAACGAGCAGCTCTGGCTCGGGCATTTCGATCTGTGGAGCCGCGAGAACGTGGTGATGTATCGCCACGCGCTGCTGCTCTCGGGCGGGGCCGAACCGACCGAGGAGCAGGCCGCCGGCCTGATCAAGGCGGCGATCGATGCCTGTGAGCGCTATTACCAGGCCTTCCAGTTCGTGGTCTGGGCGGGCAAGAACGCCCGCGAGGCGCTCGAAGGCGCGCTGCTGGAGACGGTCGGCGAAGCGTGAGCACTGGCCGGTCCGGGCTTGACCCGGGCCGCGCTTGGCGGTTCAGGTCCGTGCGCAACCGTGCATCGACCGGAGAGACGCTAATGGCCAGTCCGCTTCCTGAGACCCTCACCCTCGTCGGTGCCGGCAAGATGGGCGGCGCCATGCTGGAGGGCTGGCTCAGCATCGGCGTGAACGGCGCCGGGATCACGCTGATCGACCCGCATGTGTCCGATGAGATGCAGGCGCTCGCCGCCGCCAAGGGCATGAGCGTCAACCCGGCTGCGCCGAAGCCCGCCGAGGTGGTGGTCCTGGCGACCAAGCCGCAGATGCTCGACACTGCCGCGCCGTCAGTGCAGGCGCTGATCGGGCCGAAGACGCTGCTGATCTCGATCCTCGCCGGCAAGACGCTCGGCGATCTCACGGCTCGCCTGCCCAATGCGAATGCGATCGTGCGCGCCATGCCCAACCTGCCGGCCTCAGTCCGGCGCGGTGTCACCGCCGCTGCGGCGGGCAAGGGCGTCAACGAGGCGCAGCGGCAATTGGCGGATACGCTGCTCGCCGGCGTCGGCAAGGTCGAATGGCTCGCCGATGAAGGGCTGATCGATGCCGTCACCGCGGTTTCGGGCTCCGGTCCGGCCTATGTCTTCAACATGGTCGAGTGCTTGGCGGCTGCCGGTGTCGCGGCGGGGCTGCCGGCCGACATCGCCGAGCGGCTGGCGCGCGCCACGATCGAGGGCGCCGGCGAGATGCTGTTCCAGTCGCCGCTGCCGCCGGCGACCCTGCGCCAGAACGTGACCTCGCCGGGCGGCACGACCGCCGCCGCGCTCGAAGTGCTGATGGCCGACAACGGCCTCGCGCCGCTGATGCGACGCGCCGTCGCTGCCGCCAAACGCCGCGCCGAGGAGCTTTCCGGCTGAGGCGGCCTTTCAAGGGCCCCAGTCACGCCTTAGCTTCTGTCTGATCTGCTCGCGACAGGAGAGACGTCGATGGCGCGCAAACCCGTTTCCCCCGAAATTGAGAAGCCGGCTGCGAAGCCCGATCCGCGGCGCGCCGTGGTCGATGCCCTGTTCCGTCTGGCGGCGACGCAAGGCTGGGACGAAATCGAACTGCCAGCGATCGCCCGCGAGACCGGGATCAGCCTCGCCGAATTGCGCGGGCTCTTTCCGTCCAAGCTCGCCATCCTCGGCGGGCTCGGCCGCATCCTCGACGATGCCGTGCTGGCCGGCAATTCCGACGACCTCATGGAGGAATCCTATAAGGAGCGGGTTTTCGACCTGGTGATGCGCCGGCTCGACGCGCTGGCGCCCTACAAGGCGGGCTTGAAGGCGCTGATGCCGCATTTGCGGCGCCAGCCGTTGGCACTCGCGGCGCTCGGGCGCAATTCGCTGAACTCCTGGCGCTATCTGCTCGCCTCGGCCGGCATCCCGACCGAGGATGATCTCGGCTCCGTCCGGGTCCGCGGCGCGACGCTGCTGATGGCGCGCGTGCTCGACACTTGGTTGGAGGACGACGAGCCCGAGCTGTCGCGCACCATGGCCAAGCTCGACCGCGAGCTGAAGATGGCCGGGCAGATCATGGCGCGCGTCGAGGATGTCCACCGGCTGACGGCGCCGCTGCGCGGCCTGGCGCGCTCGCTCTGCTCCGGCGTCCGGCGCACACCGCGGCGTGAGCGTACGCGCCAGGAAGACGGCGACGACTACGCTGCTGCGATCTGACTGCAATCATGGGTTGCGGGTAGCAACCGCCGATTGTGGCAAAAAAGTGACAGCGTTAAGCGAGCATTAGCCGTTCCGCGCGAATGTGAAGAATCACGTTCGCGAGGGGCGACATGTCTGTGTTGAAGAAGCTTACTGCGCTGTCGATCAGCCGTTCATTCGGATTGGTCGCCATCTTGGCGGCTGTCGTCACCGTTGCGAGCGTCGCCGTGACGCTCAACCAAGCCCGGATCGACATGCTCGACCTGAAGCGGGCCGAGGTGAAGAACGCGGTCGAGGCTGCCGCCTCCACGGTCAACGCCTATGTGGCGAAGGTGGAGAAGGGCGAGCTCAAGGATGCCGACGCCCAGAAACTGGCGCTCGATGCGATCGGCAATGCCCGGTTCGACGATGGCAACTATTTCTTCGTGATCCGCTATGACGGCACGAACATCGCCCATGCCAACCCGAAGCTGGTCGGCACCGATATGTCGCCGCTCAAGGACCCGACCGGCAAGCTCTTCGTCAAGGAGCTGACCGACACGGCGCGGACCAAGGGTGCCGGCTTCGTCGACTACATGTGGGTGAAGGGCGGTGACAAGGATCCGTCGTTGAAGGTTTCCTATGTGGTCGGCGTGCCGAAATGGCAGTGGGCGATCGGCACCGGCATGCATGTCCATGCCGTGGAGGCCTCGTTCTACGACCTGATCAAGGATGTCGCGGTCGTTCTGGTGCCGCTGGCGCTGCTGCTGCTTGGCCTCGTCGTCTTCCTGAGTCGCCGCGCCTCGGGGATGCTGCGCACGGTCTCCGGCAATATGAGCACGCTGGCAGCCGGCGATCTCAAGGCACCGATCGCCTATCAGGAGCGCCAGGACGAGGTCGGCAGCATGGCCCGAGCCCTCGTCGTCTTCCGCGACGGCGCGCTGATGAAGCAGCAGGTCGAGGCCGAGAAGGCCCAGGCCGAGGCTGATGCCGGCGAGCAGCGCCGGGCTGCCGATACGCAGCGCAACCTCAACGAAGCGCAGCGCAGCGACGACGCGAAGAAGCAGGCCGTCGTCGTTGACGCGCTAGGCGCCGGGCTGGAGCGCCTGACCGAAGGCGACCTGACCTACCGGATAGAGGCGGCCTTCAGCGTTGAATACGTCAAGCTCAAGAACGACTTCAACGCGGCGATGGCGCATCTCGAAGAGACGATGCGGCAGATCGCGACCAATACCGAGAGTATGAAGGCCGGCGCCGGCGAGATCAGCCAGGCGGCGGACGACCTCGCCAGCCGCACCGAGCAGCAGGCCTCCTCGGTCGAGGAGACCGCGACGGCGCTCGACCAGCTGACCGCGACGGTGCGCCAGACCGCCGAAGGCGCGCGTCAGGCGAGCCTCGCCACCACGCAGGTCAAGGGCGAGGCCGAGCAGTCCGGCCAGATCGTGCGTGAGGCCGTCGCCGCCATGAGCGGCATCGAGAAATCGTCGGACGAGATCTCGCAGATCGTCGGCGTGATCGACGAGATCGCCTTCCAGACCAACCTGCTGGCGCTCAACGCCTCGGTCGAGGCGGCGCGTGCCGGCGACGCCGGCAAGGGCTTCGCGGTCGTCGCCTCTGAGGTGCGTGCGCTGGCCCAGCGCTCGGCGGACGCGGCCAAGGAGATCAAGGGCCTGATCACTGCCTCCAGCGTCGAGGTCGAGAAGGGTGTCGCGCTGGTCGGGCAGACCGGGACGGCGCTGGAGCGGATGTCCGGCGAGATCACCCGTGCCACCTCGCTGGTCGCCGAGATTGCCTCGGCTGCCCAGGAGCAGGCGACCGGGCTGCAGGAGGTCAATACCGCGGTCAACGAGATGGATCAGGCGACGCAGCAGAACGCGGCGATGGCCGAGCAGTCGACCGCTGCCTCGCAGGCGCTGGCGCAGGAGGCCGACAGGCTGGCCGCTCTGGTCGGGCGCTTCCGGCTCGGCGGCGACGTGGTTGCCTTGAAGGCGATGGCGGGCAAGATGGCGCAGGCTGCGGCGCCCGCGCCGCGCCCGGCGCGCGCCATGGCGGCGGCGCCCGTTCAGTCTCATGGCAGCGCCGCGCGCAAGGCCGCCAATGGCGGCGATCGCGGCTGGGAGGAATTTTGAGCACGCCTAATCCTAGCGAGATCGCCGCGCAGATCGGCTTCGACGATTTCCTCAAGGTCGACATCCGCGTCGGCACCATCGTTGAAGCCGCTCCCTTCCCTGAGGCGCGCAAGCCGGCGATCAAGCTGGTGATCGATTTCGGCGGCACGATCGGCCGCAAGAAATCCTCGGCGCAGATCACCAGGCACTACCGGCCCGAGGACCTCACGGGCCGGCAGGTGCTGGCGGTGGTCAACTTCCCGCCGCGCCAGATCGGCAAGTTCATGTCGGAGGTGCTGACCTTGGGCGTGCCGGATGCCGACGGCGAGGTCGTGCTGATCGGCCCTTCGCTCGAGGTGCCCACGGGCGGGCGGCTGTATTGAAGAAGGCTAGCCGCCGCCCGACACGGACGGTGCCGAGAACGATCCTCCGAACGCTTTAGCATGCTCGTTGACGATCTCGGCATAGCGCTGCAAAGCGGCGTCGACGTTTGCTTTTTCGATCGCTTTCCCAGACTGAGCGGACTGAACAAGGGCGACTTCGATCTGGTCTCTGAGCGTCGTTAATTCGCGATAGGCGATAAAATTTGCTTTGAACTGAGCGTGGAAGCCGAATGCTGTTAGAAGCGCCAAGAGAGCTGCTGCAGCTGCGCTGAAAACGATATTTCTGTTGGCGTTCGCTCCAAATATAGCTCCGGCGATTAAAGTCCCGAACCCACAAAAAACAATTCCGTAAGTTAGAATTTCATACAGCCTAAACGCTTTCCAAGCTGCCTGTTCGTAGCTTGGAATTAAATCAAATAGCCTCATCCTTAAGAACAGAGTATCTTCTGGGAAATTTTCTTTTGTAAAGTTTTCCTGAAAAAATTTTTCACACAACCGATATCTATCAATTTCTCCTGTATTCTTATCAAGGCAGCTTTCAATATATCGCGGCCTGGGTTTGTGGTACCAGTCAGCGCTATGACTGAATTGTGTAGAGAGAAGGTAAGCTATCGCTGCAGCAACAATGGCGATCCGCATGTCCATCTCTCTGCAGTTATTGCTTGCAGTGAATGTGATGTCCTAGAGGAAGTCAAGCTTCCCTTATGATTTCAGCCGGTTGCCAGCTCCCCGTCGCGAGCGTGGTCGGCGCGGGTTCCGGCTCACTCCAGCGCAGAGGCAGCGCCGCCTTGCGCCGCCAGGCATGCGTCACCTCGACATGGAGCAGGCGCCTGGCGCCGTCGAGCCCGGCCAGTTCCGGGCCGCTCCAGACGACTTCCGCGATGCCCTGCAACTGCAGCAGGTCGCCCCTGGCGAAATCGATGAAGAGCATGGACGTCGCCGGCTCGCGCAGCAGGTTGCCGAAGGTGTTGAAATAGCTATTGCCGGCGAAGTCCGGCACGCTCAGCCGACTGCCTTCGATCCGGACGAAGCCCGGCCTGCCACCGCGGTGCGAGATGTCGAGCCCGCTCTCCGAACCGCTGGCGATGAAGAGCGTATCCGACTGCGCGATCAGGGCGCCGGCCGCTGCATCGAGATTGCCTAGTTCTTCGGTGGCGGCCGTCGTGGTGGTTGGCACGATCTCGTGCTGCCGGACCTGGATGTACTTGGCGCAGTTGCCGAAGCTCTGGCTAACCGCGATCCGCAGGCCGTTTTCATCGTGCTCGCTGATGAGGCCATTGGCGCGGTTGCGCCGTCGCGTGCGCAGGTCGAGCCCGAGCAGGCCGATCGGCGCGCCAGTGTCCAGCGCAGCAACGGCCGGATCGTCCGGAGCCGGCAGGGCGGCGATTGCGAGATCGTTCGGCGTCGGGCTGGTGACGAAGCCTTCCGGGCCGGTGAGGACCGTCGCGATCGGCTTGCCCTGCGCGTCGCGCCCGGCCGCGAAGAGATAGGGCAGCAGCGCGAAGAAGTCGCGATGCTGGTCCGGCATGAAGCTGCGGATGCCGGCGCCGCGCGAGCTCTCGCCGGCGAGCGCTTGCGCCTGCAGCTCGCCTTCATGAAAGGGCGAGGCGTCCATGGCCGTCAGCCCCTTGTTGGGATCGGCGAGGGCGGGATCGGCTTGAAGAAGGGCAGGGCCTCGATGCGCCTGAGCCAGGCCCGCACTGCCGGATAGGCATCGAGCGGGATGCCGCCCTCCGGCGCATGCGCGACATAGGAATAGCAGGCGAGGTCGGCGATCGTCGGGTGCTCGGCGGCGAGGAAGCTGCGGCCGGAAAGGTGCTCTTCCATGAAGGGAAGCAGCCGGGCCGCGACGCGCCCGGCCCTCACCGGGTCGTCATCGTAGTTGAACTGCGCGATCATCCGGGCGATCGCCGGGCCGTGCATGACCTCGCCGGCGGCGATCGAGAGCCAGCGCTGCACCTGCGCCGCTGCGATCGGCTCTTGCGGGAGCCAGTCGCTCTCCGGCGCGTAGCGCCGGGCCAGATAGACCAGGATGGCGTTGCTGTCGGCCAGGATGAGATCGCCGTCCTGCAGCACCGGGATCTGGCCGAGCGGGTTGAGCTTGCGGAAAGCCTCGCTCCGGCGCACATCGGCTGGAGCCGGGACGACATCGAAATCCAGTCCGAGCGCGCGCAGCAGCAGTTCGACGCGGTGGGTATGGCCCGACAGGGGCGTGCCGTGGAGCGTGATCTTGGCTTGGGTCATCAGGGCCTCGCGGTGGTGCTGGGCCGAATCTGATTGTTTCAGCTGGGTGATGAAAGCTGGTAGGCTGGCAAATCAGAATTCCGAACGGTGGAATGATCATGGACCGGCTCGACGAGCTCGCCATCTTCGTTGCGATCATCGACACGGGGAGTCTTGCTGGAGCCGCGCGTCAGCTCAGGCGTTCGCGCCCGGCGGTGACGCGGGCGCTGGCGGCGTTGGAGGAACGCGCCGGCGTCAGGCTGATCGCGCGCACCACGCGCCAGCTCATGGCGACCGAGGCGGGGCGAGAGCTCGCTTCTTCGGCCCGCAACATCCTGGCCGAATACGACGCGTCACTCTCCGGCGTGACCGCGGCGCCGATGCGCGGCCTGATCAGGATCACGGCGCCGACCGCCTTCGGCCGGCGCCACGTCACGCCGGTCGTCGCCGAATTCCTCGACCTGCATCCGGAGATCCAGATCGAGCTGGTGCTGGCCGACCGCAATCTCGACCTGATCGAGGACGGCCTGCATCTGGCAGTTCGCATCGGCGCGTTGCCGAGCTCGCGGCTGGTCGCCCGCAAGGTCGGCGAGGTCAGGCGGGTGCTGGTTGCGGCGCCGGCCTATCTGGAGCGCCGGGGCATCCCGCTGCGGCCGGCCGATCTCGCCGGGCACGACACCATCGTCAGCATCGCCGCCGGCCAGAGCATGCTCTGGCGCTTCGCCGGCGATGCGCGGAGCGCGACCGTTCAGGTCACGCCGCGCCTGATCGTCAACGAGATCGAATCCGTGCTGATCGCGACGCGCTCCGGCCGCGGCCTTGCGCGGGCGCTGTCCTATCAGGCAGCGCCCGATATCGAGGCTGGCACGCTGGTCCGGATCATGCGGGAATGGGAGCCGGCGGCCTCGCCGGTGCAGCTCGTCGTGCCGAGCGGCCAGCACCTTCAGCCCAAGGTCCGCGCCTTCCTCGATTTCGCCGCCGGCCGGCTGGCACAGCTGCCGGTGATCAGGCCCGGGAGCTGAGCTTCGGTTCAGCGCAGATTGGCGTGCCTGGCGGCCTCTTCATGGATCCAGCGGCGGAAGGCCGCGATCGCTGGCCGCTCCGCCAGGGCCTCGGGGCAGACGACATAGTATTGATAGGCGCCGGGCAATTGCTGCGGGAACGGGCGCACCAGGCGCCCGGCGTCGAGATAATCGCCGATCAGGGCGCTGGTCGCGAGCGCGATGCCCTGGCCCGAAGACGCCGCCTGCAAGGCGAGGAAGGTGTGCGAGAAGCGCGGACCATGCGAGGCGTCGATGTCGTCGACGCCGGCAAAAGCGAGCCATTGCGGCCAGGTCACGTACTCGGGAATGCCTTCCGCGAGTTCGTGCAGCAGGGTGTGATGGCGCAGATCGGATGGTTCGCGCAGTGGCCGCTCGGGATCATTGAGGAGCGCCGCGTTGCAGACCGGAAAGAAGGTCTCCGTCATCAGCAGTTCTGAGTGCAGCCCGGTATAGGCGCCCTGGCCATAGCGGACGGCGATGTCGACATCCTCACGGGTGAAATCAGTGAGGTGCATCGACACGGAGATGCGTACCTCCAGCTCGGGATGGCGCTGCTTGAGCTCGCCGAGCCGCGGGATCAGCCAGCTCAGCGCGAAGCTCGGCATGGTGCTGACCGTCAGGATGTTGGCCGTGTCCGGCCGCAGCGCCCGGGCGGTGGCCTCGTCGAGCTGGTCGAGTACCTGCGAGATCGCGGTGGCGTAGCGCTGGCCGAGCGGGGTCAGCGCGATGCCCTTGCTCGGCAGCCGGGCGAAGAGCGGGCGCTGCAGCCAGGCCTCGAGGGTCTTGACCTGCTGGCCGACGGCGCTGGCGGTGACGGCGAGCTCGTCGCCCGCCCGCTCGTAATTGAGATGCCGTGAGGCAGCCTCGAAGGCGCGCAGCGAGGTCAGGGGCGGCAAATGGCGGCGAGACATTGCGTGGCCAAGTTCTGCTTGGGCTGAGGCAAAGAAGTTCTCATTTGCTTCCAGGGCCTGCAAGCCCCAAATTTACCAACAGAAACTGGATCAAAGGAGGCCGTGATGCCGGCCGGGACCACCACAGGAAATCTTTCGCTCTCTACCTCTCGCCAGGCTCATGGGCTCGCCGGGCTGTTCCTGCGTTTCGAGGATTGGCTGACGGCGCGGGCCAGCGCCCGGGCGCTCTATCGCATGGACGACGTTGCGCTCCACGACATCGCGCTCTCCCGCAGCGACGTCGAGCGGGTGAACAGCTCGGCCCGCAAGGCCTTGTGGAGCCACTGAACGACTGCCCGTCATTCCGGGGCACGCTGGATGCGTGAGCCCGGAACCCATGGACACCGACGCATCCGAATGAGAGCGCGGCAATCGCCACGCTCTTTTCATGAGTGTCGTGTTCATGGGTTCCGGGCTCTTTGCTGCGCAAAGCCCCGGGAGGACGGCGCGGGTGCGCGTCCGCTCAGACCGGCAGCCGGACCGTGGCGCGCAGGCCGCCCAGCGGCGACTCGCCGAGGATGATGTCGCCGCCATGCGAGCGGGCGATGTTGCGGGCGATGGCGAGGCCGAGCCCGGTGCCGCCGCCATCGACATTGCGGGCCTCGTCGACCCGGAAGAACGGCTTGAACACGTCCTCGCGCAGTTCCGCTGGGATGCCGGGGCCGTCATCGTCGACCATGACGATCAGATAGCGCGCATCATGGGTGGCGCGGATGGCGATGCGGTCGCCGAAGCGCGCGGCGTTCGAGACCAGATTGGTAAGCAGGCGCCGGATCGCATCGGGCCGGACCACGACGAGCGGGTCGCCGACGACGGTGAGCTCGGTCTGGTGGCCCTGGCGCTCGGCGTCGGCCTTGAGCGTCTCCAGCAAGGCGCGGATGTCGGTCTCGACCGGCGCCTCGCCGGCATCGCCGCGCGCGAAGGCGAGATAATCCTCGAGCATGCGGCTCATCTCGTCGACATCCTTCTCGAGCGCCTCGAGATCGGGCGACTTTTCGAGCAAGGCGAGCGAGAGCTTGAAGCGGGTCAGGATGGTGCGCAGATCGTGGCTGACGCCGTTCAGCATCATGGTGCGTTCGCCGATCGAGCGCTCGACGCGCCGCTTCATCTCGATGAAGGCATTGCCGGCGCGGCGGACCTCTCGTGCCCCGCGCGGCCGGAAATCGGCGTCGCGGCCCTTGCCGAAGGCCTCGGCGGCGTCGGCGAGGCGCAGAATCGGGCGGATCTGATTTCGCAGGAACAGCACCGCGATGGTGAGCAGGATCAGCGAAGTGCCCATCATCCAGAGCAGGAAGATGTGGCTATTCGAGGCGTAGGCCTGGCTGCGCCGGGTCAGCACCCGCATCACGTCCTTGCCGAGCTTGATCCTGATCTCGATCAGGCTGGAGCGGCCGACGGTGTCCAGCCAGAACGGCCGCTTGACCTGCTGGGCGAGCTCGGCCGAGAGCGCGCTGTCGAGCAGCGAGAAGAAGGGGCGGGTGCCGGGCGCCGGCAGGTCGGTGTCGGGCAGGATCTCGACATCCATGCCGAGCCGCTCCTCGGCGATGCGGCCGAGCACCGTCGCCTGATCGTCCTGCGGATAGCTCTCATAGACGTCGATCAGCGTCGCGATCTCGGAGGAGACCGCCGAGGAGAGGCGCTGCGTCACCGTCTGCCAGTGCCGCTCCATGAAGACATAGGCGATCACCGATTGCAGCAGCACCACCGGTGCGATGACGATGACCAGGGCACGCGGATAGAGGCCCTTGGGCATGATGCGCGCGACCGGCCGCAGCCAGCGGTCCGGCAGGCGCCGAAGCGGCGTGATCGCGGCGGAGAGCGCCGACATGCCCTTGCTGCAGGCCACGCGCAGTTTCGCCAGAGCCCGCGTTGCGCGCGGGACGAGGCGACGCCTGAGCGAAGCGTCGGCCATGCCGGTCAGGTCCTGTCGACGACGAGGCGGTAGCCGATGCCGCGCACGGTCTGGAGATAGAGCGGATCGGCCGGATCGCGCTCGATCTTGCGGCGCAAGCGGTTGATCTGCACGTCGATGGTGCGGTCGTTGGCGGCCGAGCCCTGGGCGGCGAGGTGCTCGCGCGGGACATGTTCGCCGGCGCGTTCGGCCAGCGTCGTCAGGATCTCGCGCTCGCGTTCGGTCAGGCGGATCGACTCCTCGCCCTGGCGCAATTCGCCGCGGGCGAGGCCGTAGATGAAGGGGCCGAAGCGAACATAGTCCGGCCGCATCGGCCCGGCGGGCGCCTCGGGCTGGGCGTTGCGCTTCAGGACATTGCCGAGACGCAGCAGCAATTCGCGTGGCTCGAAGGGCTTGGCGAGATAGTCGTCGACGCCGATCTCCAGCCCGTTGATGCGGTCGCTTGAATCGGCGCGGGCCGTCAGCATCAGGATCGGCACCTGCGAACTCTGGCGCAGGCGGCGGGCGAAGTCGAAGCCGTTCTCGCCCGGCATCATCACGTCGAGCACCATGGCGTCGAAGACGAGATGCCCAAGCCGAGTGTCGGCATCGGCGGCGTTGGCGGCGGTGGTGACGCGGTAGCCATGGTCGCCGAGGAAGCGGGCCAACAGGTCGCGCAGGCGGCGGTCGTCATCGACCACCAGGATATGCGGGGCCTCGTCGGGCACTGGCTTGAGCACGCTGGCCGCCATCTAGACTCCTCGGTTTTGCCTTCGGCGCGGACTGGCGCGCCGCTGCCTCTCCGTGAGGATAGCACAGCCGGTTCGGGCGCAGGCGCGCGCCGCGCCCGCCCCCCTGATAACATTGTCTAACGGTCTGCAACGCCTGCGGCCGGGTGCGGGACTTCAATGCTCAACGGCTCGCCTTGCTGAAGGTGACGCCCCGCCCGGTGACCTTGAGGCTGAAGCGGCCGCGCCCGGTCGGATTGGCGCGGGAATCGTTCGGCCCGAGGACCGTGCCGGTATAGGTGATGACACCCTGGCCGAACTGGACCTGGCGCGGATCGGAGCCGACCGTCTCGTCGGCGCGGCCGACCGGCGTCCACCGGCCGCCGGCTTCCTTGAAGACGATCGCCATCTGATTCATCGCATTGCCGGTCTGGTCGTATTGGTAGCTGACGAAGGCGACGGCATGGGGCGTCGGATCATTGCTGAAGCTGCCGTGGAACAGGCTGGCATTGCTGGCGGTGTCGATGATCGGGCACTTCTCCTCGCCCTTCTGCGTATAGCAGGGGATGCGAGTCTGCTTGAGATAGCGTGTCACGGTTTCGGCGGCGGGGCCCTTGAGGCTTCCGGTCACGTCCTGCGCCGCAGCCGCGGTCACGAGGCCCATCGCGGCGGCGAAGCCGAAGAGAAACTTGCGCATCATCATCCTGTGTCGTCGTCGAAGCTCTCACCGTGGCACGGCGAGCGCGTCCTGCACCTTCTTGCGCTCGGACGGGTCGATCAAGCCCGCAAGGTAGCGTGCGACGATCGCGCCCGCTTCGGGCCCCACCTGGGCGAGCGCGCCGTTGATGCGTTTGGCCTGCAGCTGCGCCAGCCGCACCGCGAGTTCGCCACCAGCGGAGGTGGCGTGGAGATGGCGCTGGCGCTTGTCCTGCGTGCCCGTGCGCGACTCGACGAAGCCGGTCTCGACCAGCTCCTTCAGCACCCGGTTGAGGCTCTGCTTGGTGATCTGCAGGATGTCGAGCAATTCGGCGATGGTCAGCCCCGGCCGGCGCTGGACGAAGTGCAGCACGCGGTGATGGGCACGGCCGAAGCCGTAATCGGCGAGGATGCGGTCGGGATCGCCGACGAAGTCGCGATAGGCGAAGAAGAACAGCTCGATCAGCTCGTAGGGCACGTCGGCATGTGCTGCCTCCGGCGAGGTGGCAGAAGCTGGATGCAATACGGGTGTGCTCACCGTCACGCTCATTTTTTATGTCAGCCTTGTTGACATATCTCAGACGTAAGATTACCGGTCAAGCACGCGGGACGACCGATTATGTCGCGAGCGCCAGTTCCGGCGCAGCATAAATCCCGCGCTTGCACGCCCTTCCAGCCTGTGGCGGAGTGCCTGCAAGAAAAGCACCTGGAGGACTGTATCATGTCTGTCATTCCTTTCGATCAGCGCGACGGCGTCATCTGGTTCGACGGCAAGCTCGTGCCGTGGAAGGAGGCCAAGGTGCACGTACTCACCCACGGCCTGCACTATGGCTCCTGCGTCTTCGAGGGCGAGCGCTCCTATGACGGCGTGATCTACAAGTGCACCGAGCACTCGCAGCGCTTCCACAAGTCGGCCGAGATCATGGATTTCACGATCCCCTATTCGGTCGCCGAGATCGACGCTGCGAAATATCTCTGCCTGAAGGAAAACGGCCTGAAGGACGCCTATCTGCGCCCGGTCGCTTGGCGCGGCTCGGAGATGATGGCGGTCTCGGGCATGAACAACACCATCCACACGGCGATCGCAGTGTGGGAATGGCCGAGCATGTTCGATATGGCGCAGAAGCTGAAGGGCGTGCGCCTCGACCTTGCGACCTATCGCCGGCCTGACCCGGCCTGTGCGCCGGTTCATGCCAAGGCGGCGGGGCTCTACATGATCTGCTCGCTCTCCAAGCACAAGGCGGAGCGCGCCGGCTATGCAGACGCGATGATGCTCGACTGGGAAGGCAATGTCGCCGAGTGCACCGGCGCCAACATCTTCTTCATCAAGGACGGCGTGGTCCACACCCCGCTGGCCGATCGCTTCCTGAACGGCATCACCCGCCAGTCGGTGGTCGACCTGTGCCGGAAGCGCGGCTTCGAGGTGGTCGAGCGCCGCATCCGGCCGGAAGAGCTCGAAGGCTTCAGCGAATGCTTCATCACCGGCTCGGCCGCCGAGGTGACGCTGGTCTCCGAGATCGGTCCCTACAAGTTCGTCACCGGCAATATGGGCAAGGTGATCATGGAGGACTATTCGGACGAGGTCCGGCAGGCGTCCAAGGCTGCGGCCTGAGGCCGGCCCCGGCATTGCCACGCGCGGGAGCCCCTCCCCCTTGCGGGGAGGAGATAGGGGTGGGGGGCGAAAAGTCGGACCTCTGCTTTGGCCTGTCGGTCTGATCTGCTTCTACAGAACCCCACTCACCCAGTCGTTCGCCCCCCATCCCCATCCCTTCCCCGCAAGGGGAAGGGATGAGCTTCCATCGGCGGGCTTCGCGGAGCTCCCCCCTGCCACACAGCACGATCGAAATGCCACAGAGGCAGCTCGACAGGTGGGGCGAGCGCTCTGCCGCCTTGACCGGGACCGACCCCGTCGCCATCGTGACGGCAGCTGACTCCTCCCCGCACGAGGCCCCCATGCGCCGCGTTTCGCTTCTCTCCGCTCTTGCAACTGCGCTCTGCCTGACCGGCCTCTCCGCCCAGGCGGCGGGCGGCCGCTACGTCAATCCTGCCGACCGGGCGGAAGAGCGCATCATCCCGATGTATGGCAATCTGCCGGCCTGCGAGGATCCGGCCGTGCTCGGGGCGATCACCAGCCGCTTCAATTCGCGCGAGGCCAATTTCTGGGGTCCGCTGCAGGCGGTCAGCTTCGACCGCGTCCAGCCGATCGCCAGGCGTCCCTGGGGCGAGGATTTCATCCCGCGCCGCTTCTGCACCGCCCGCGTGCTGACCAATGACGGCGTGCTGCGCCGGGTCGACTATTCCGTCCGCGAGAACCTCGGCCTGTTCGGCTACACTTGGAACGTCAACTGGTGCGTCTCGGGGCTCGACCGCCACCGTTCCTACGCGCCCGATTGCAAGATGGCCCGTCCCTGATCCGGTCGCAGCCATGCGACTGAAGCGAATCGCGGCCGGCCTGTTGGCCTTCTGTGCGCTCGGCGGCGTAGCCTCGGCGCAGGGGCGTTATGATCGCGGTGGCACGCCGGGCGAGTTCGATTTCTACGTGCTCGCGCTGTCCTGGTCGCCCGGCTTCTGCGAGATCGAGGGCGACCGGCGCAATCGCGAGCAATGCGCGCCCGGCGCCAATCTCGGCTTCGTCGTGCACGGGCTCTGGCCGCAATATGAGCGCGGCTTTCCGAGCGATTGCGGTCCGTCCGGCCGGAGCCCGACGCGCATGGCGATGGACCAGGCCGCGGGCCTGTTCCCATCCGAGGGCCTCGCCCGCTACCAATGGCGCAAGCATGGCAGCTGCTCCGGCTCGAGCCCGGCCGACTACTTCGCCGACGTCCGCCGCGCCCGCGAGAAGGTCAAGATCCCGCCGGCGCTGGCGAGCGTCGACAGCGAGCGCAGCTGGACCGCGCTCGACCTCGAGCGCGCCTTCGTCGATGCCAATCCGGGCTTGCGCACCGACATGATGTCGGTCTCCTGCCGGCGCGGCGTGCTGGAGGAGGTCCGCATCTGCTTCAGCAAGGACCTGCGCGGCTTCCGCAGCTGCGGCGAGGTCGATCGGTCTGGCTGCCGCGCCCGCGATTTCCGCGTCAACGCTATCCGCTGAGCCGATGAACTACCGTCACGGTTTCCACGCCGGCAATTTCGCCGATGTGCTCAAGCATGTCGTGCTGATGCGCGTGCTCACGCATCTCAACGCCAAGGACAAGCCCTGGCGCGTGATCGACAGCCATGCCGGCGCCGGCCGCTATGATCTCGGCTCCGAGGAGGCGCTGAAGACGCATGAATGGCGCGACGGCGTCGCCCGGCTCGACCAGGCGCCGCTGGCGCCGCCGGTGGAAGAGCTGCTGAAGCCCTGGCGAGAGGCGTTGGCCGCCGCACGCGCCCGTCATGGCAGCGAGACCTATCCCGGCTCGCCCTGGCTCTGCCGCCATGCCATGCGCGCCGACGACCGGCTGATCGCCGCCGAACTTCACGAGAACACCTATCGCAAGCTTGCCCAGGCACTCGGTCGCGACGAGCGTTGCAAGGCGCTCGAAATTGACGGCTGGACGGCGCTGCGCGCCAATGTCCCGCCGAAGGAGCGGCGCGGCCTCGTCCTGATCGACCCGCCCTTCGAGGAGAAGGACGAGTTCGCCACGCTGGCGGCCGAGTTCATCGCCGCGCACCGCAAATGGCCGACCGGCATCTACGCGCTCTGGTATCCGATCAAGGACGAGCGCGCGGTGGAAGGTCTGCTCGATTCGATTCTCGATGCCGGCATCGGCCGTCTGCTCCGGCTGGAGATCGACGTCGACCGGCCCGATGCGGCTGGCGGCCTGAGTGCGACGGGCATGCTCCTGATCAATCCGCCCTGGCTGCTGGCGCAGGAGGCACAGATCCTGCTGCCGGCCCTGTGCGAGCGCCTCGCGCAGGGGCCGCGCCCGCGCTATCGCTGCGAGGCGATCCGCCCCGACGGCTGACCGCTCTCTCCGCCAACCCGAAGGCTGCTCCGATGCTGATCCTGCGCTCCTCCCCGACCTCGCCCTTCGGCCGCAAGGTCAAGATCGCCATCGCCGAGCTCGGGCTTGAGGAGCGGATCGAGGTGGTGCCGGCCGACACCAACGATCCCGCGGAATCGCTGCGCCGCCAGAATCCGCTCGGCAAGGTCCCGACTTTGGTGTTCGAGGATGGCTCGACGCTGTTCGATTCGCGGGTGATCGCCGAATATCTCGACCACCTCGTCGGCGGCGGCAGGCTCTTTCCGAGCGGGGAAGGGCGCTTCGCACAATTGCGTCTGCAGGCGTTGGCCGACGGCATCTGCGATGCCGGGCTGCTGCAGGTCTACGAGGTTCGTCTGCGGGCTCCCGAGATGCGCAGTCCGGTCTGGACGGAGAATCAGACGGGCAAGGTCGCGCGGGCGCTTGCGGCGCTCGAAGCTGCGCCGCCGGCTTACGACCGCCCGCGCATTGGCGAGATCGCGCTCTCTTGCGCCCTCGGCTATCTCGATCTGCGTTTCGACGGGGCGTGGCGGGCCGATCATCCGGCGCTCGTCGCCTGGCTCGACGGTTTCGCCGCCAAGGTCCCGGCCTTCGAGGCGACGCGCTTCAAGGGTTAAAGCGCTTTTTCGATTGGCGGGATCGCAAGAGCCGTCATTGCGAGGAGCGCAGCGACGAAGCAATCCAGGAGCGGGTAGAGCTCTGCCGCCCCTGGATTGCTTCGCGGAGCCTGTCCTCGGGCTTGCCGAAGGCAAGACCCCGGGGCTCGCAAGGACGACTGCGCGGTTCGCTAAGTCGACTCTTCAACCTGAAAGACAACAAAAAACCCGGTGGCCGAAGCCACCGGGTTCGTTCTGTCTCCGGGAGGAGAAAATCAGAACTTGTAGCTGAGGCGGGCGCGGACGAGCGAGAAGTCCGTGCTGACCTTGTCGGCGCCGTTGAACACCTTCTTGTCGCCGAGGTCGACGTAGAGGTACTCGACACCGGCCACCAGGTTGTTGGTGATGGCGTACTCGACACCAGCGCCGACGGTCCAGCCGGTGTGGGTGTTGTCGTCCGAGTTCAGGCCGTTGATGGTCACGCCCGGAGCCAGGGTGGTCTTGACGCTGCCGTAAGCGAGACCGCCGGTGACGTAGGGCAGGAACCGATCGAAGGCGAAGCCGACGCGGCCGCGGACGGTGCCGAACCACTCGGTCTTGCCCTCGCCGACGATGCCCAGACCAGCGAAGCTCGGGCCGGCCTTCAGGTCAGCGCCCTGGAAGTCGGCTTCAACGCCGAGAACGACCTGGCCGAGCTGGTAGTTGTAGCCGATCTGGCCACCACCGACGAAGCCGTCGAGATCGCCGAAGGCGTTGACGCCACGCGACTTCATGTTGCCGAAGCCCCAGCCGGCGTTGGCACCGACGTAGAAGCCGGTCCAGGTGAAGGCCGGAACGTAAACCGGAGCAACGACCGGGCCCTTGCGGCTCGGCAGGTCGGCAGCGGAGGCAGCGCCGGCGGCGATGAGGCCGAGGGCCGCAACGCCCGAAAGCAGATACTTCTTCATGACAAACTCCTTAGTCATCGTATTTCCCGGCGCTGGCCGGCGGGTGATCCCAGTAGCCTCGTTATAAGGCAGGTGGCGGGCCGTGTCTGTTGCGGCAAGAACACATCTGCAGGTCAGACCGAGGCGAAATTGCGGCACGATCCGGAACAAGCAAGGCATATTGGTCAATTTCGGTTAGCCTTTGTTAAGGCAGTGTAAATTAGCTAACCGAATACTAACGCAACGGCAACGACTACGGACCGCGATCACATAATCGCCTGGATTGGCTTTTGGTTCCCTCGCCGGCGCAGTTCCGTCATGCGCCGGCTGCTTGCAGCCTGCTCCGACCCATGCTTTAGCCGACTGGCCCCGCCTTTCCCGTCGAGACCTGCGTGCCACCGCTTTCGATCTTCATCATCGCGCGCGACGAAGCTGACCGCATCGGGCGCACCATAGCCGCTGTCCGTGCTCTCAGCGATGACATCGTCGTGATCGATTCCGGCTCGACCGACGGCACTCAAGACGTCGCCATGAATCTCGGCGCCCGCGTGATCGAGCGCGGCTGGCCGGGCTACGGTCCGCAGAAGCGCTTCGCCGAGGAGCAGTGCCGCCATCCCTGGCTGCTCAACCTCGATGCGGACGAGGTGACGCCGCCGGAACTCGTCGCCGAAATCGCCGGGCTGTTCGCCAAGGGCGAGCCGGCCTGCGACGCCTATCGTCTGCGCATCGCCGAGATTTTCCCGGGGGAGGGGGCGCCGCACCGCTTCGCCTATGCGCTCTCGCCGGTTCGCCTCTACAGGGCCGACAAGGGGCGCTACTCGCCGTCGCCGGTGCATGACCGCGTCGACCTTGCGCCCGATGCCCGCGTCGGCAAGCTCAAGGGCACGATCCATCATTATTCGGTGCGCTCGCTCGGCGAGCAGATGCAGAAGCTCAACGCCTACAGCGATGCGCAGGCCGACGATCTCGACGCGCGCGGCGAGACACTCTCGGTCTTCCGCCTCGTCGCCGAGTTTCCGGCGAACTTCATCAAGGCCTATATCGGGCGGCGTCACATGCTGCGCGGAGTCTACGGCTTCATGACCGCGATGAACTACGCCTTCTATCGTTATCTGCGCGTCGCCAAGCATTGGGAGCGCCGGCTCCAGCGCCGCAGCGCCCGCACCAATGGCAATGGACATGACGGCTGAGGTCGCCCTCGTCACCGGCGGCGCGAGGCGCATCGGCCGCGCCATCACCCTGTGCTTGGCCAGGGCCGGATACGCGGTCGCGATTCATTGCAACAGCTCGCGCACCGAGGCGCTGGCGCTGGCGGGAGAGATCAGTGCGGCAGGCGGGCGGGCCTATGTCGTGGTCGCCGATCTCGTCGATCCCGCAGCGGTCGAACGGATCGTGCCGGAGGCCGAGGCCGCGCTCGGGCCGGTCAGCCTGCTCGTCAACAGCGCCTCGAGCTTCCTGGTCGACGAACTGACGGCGCTGGATGTCCCTACGTGGAACCGCCAGTTCTCGATCAATCTGCGGGCGCCCTCGGTGCTCGCCGGGGCGATGGCGAATCGCCTGCCGCCGAATCGCCAGGGCGCGATCGTCAACATCGTCGATCAGCGCGTCTGGAAGCTGACGCCGCAATATTACTCCTACACGCTGACTAAGGCGGCGTTGCTGACGGCGACGACGACGATGGCGCAGGCGTTGGCGCCGCGCATCCGCGTCAACGCGGTCGGTCCCGGCCCGACCTTCGCCAACCCGCATGACGGTGAGGCGCTGCTGGCCGCAGAAGCGGGCGGCACGCCGCTCGGGCGCAAGGTCGAGGCCGACGACATCGCCGAGGCGGTGCTCTATCTGGCGCGAGCCAAGGCGATCACCGGCCAGATGATCGCGGTCGATGCCGGCCAGCACATTGCCTGGCGCACGCCCGACATCGTCGACTGAGACTGGCTCAGGTCGTAGCATCGCTGCGATAGGCCGCCCGGCCGCTGGCGAGCGCATCGGCCAGGAGGTCGAGCCGGTCCTGGCCCCAGAAGATCTCGCCGTCCAGCACATAGCTCGGGGCGCCGAAGACGCCCGCCTCGACCGCCTCCGCGATCGCTGTCTGATAGGCCTGCCCGATCGCTTCGCTTCCGGCTGCCTCGATCAGGCCTGCGGCATCGAGCCCGGCCCGCACCGCCGCCACGAGCACCAGTTCCGGCCGCGACATGTCCTGCTCGCGCGCCCAGACATCGGCCAGAACCTCGCCGATGAACCCGGCCGGGTCCTCGCCTCGCGCGACGATCGCCAGAACGATCCTGTCCGCCAGCGACACGTCGTAGGGGAAGAATGTCGGGAACAGCGTCAGCGGCAGGTCGCGCCTGGCGCGCCAGCGCTGCAGTTCGAGGATGCGGTAGCGTTGGCGCACGGGATGGCGCTTCGGCAGCGGCAGCCCGCCGGTCTCGTCGAAGACCGAGCGCAGCGGCGTCGGCCGATAGCGGACCGTGAGATCGTGCTTTTTTGTCAACGCGATGAAGGCGCCGTGACCGAGATAGGTCCAGGGCGAGAGCAGCGTGAAATAATAGTCGATCGGACGAGACATCGGAGACCTCAGGCAAGCAGCGGCCGCAAGGTGCCTGCTGACGGCGTGCTCCCGCAAGCTCGCCTGTCGTCAATTGTCGTGATCGCTCCGATCAGCATGACAATGGCGCCGCCGCCGGGGCGGCAGCGCCAGGGCGCAGATGTCAGGCAGCCGCCTTGTTCTTGATGGCGCCGATGATCGCGGTGAGGATCGCGCCGCCGGCGCCGCCGCTGATCAGGTTGGTGAGGATGCCGCCGACGCTGAGATTGCCGCCCATCGCCGCAGCCGAGATCGCCGGCAACACGATGGGAATGAGCTGACCGAGCACGCCGCCGCCGACCAGGCCTGCGATGGTGTTGCCGACCGTACCGATATCGAAGGTAGGAGAGGCCTTGCCGGCCGCATTGCCACCGATCGCGCCTGCGACCAGGTTCATCAGGATTTGTTCCATGTTCAATCCCTCAGCCAAGGTGGATGGCAAAGGGAGGATGCGCCTGCGTCAGAGTGTACGCAACTCGGCATCGGCGAAAGCCGTGGCTGCAACGAGGCGTTGCGCCGACTTAGCCACCGGAATCGTCATGCGTTTCCCCGCGTCGACCTGTTCGAGCGGATTTATCCGAGCGCGATCGCCGAGATCAGCCGCCCGTAATCGGTCTCCTGCCGATGAGTCGTGCGGCGATAGCTGTAGAAGCGCGCCTCGTCGCCATAGGTGCACAGTGCCATGTCGTAGAAGCGGCCGATGCCGGCTTCCTGGGCGCGATGGGCGATGAAGGCCGGCAGGTCGAACATCGCATGCGCCGGCCGTTCCGAGGCGTGGAAGAAGCGGGAGAAGGTCGCGTTCTCGCCTTTGAAGCGCTCGATGAACTCGGGGCCGACCTCATAGGCCGCTGCGCTGATCGTCGGGCCGAGCACGGCGATGATCCGCTCGCGCCTCGCGCCGAGCTTCTCCATCTCTGTCACGGTCGCGCCGATCACGCCGGTGAAGGCGCCCTTCCAGCCGGCATGGGCGGCGCCGATCACGCGGGCCTCGGCGTCGGCAAACAGGATCGGGCCGCAATCGGCGGTGGACACGCCGAGCGCGACGCCATGCGCGATCGTGACCATCGCGTCGGCCTTGGGCCGCTCCGCCGGCCAGGGCCCGGTGACCACCGCCACATCCGGCGAATGCACCTGATGGACGCTGACCAGCCGGTCGCGCTCGACCCCCATATGCCCGGCCATGCGGGCGCGGTTCTCGGCGATATGGCTCTGGTCGTCGTTCGAGCCGAGCCCGCCGTTCAGCGAGGCGTAGATTCCGCCGGAAACGCCGCCCTCGCGGGTGAAGAAGGCGTGGCGGATGCCGGGTTCATGGGCGAGGTCGGAGGAGGTGATGAACATGGCGGCGCATCCGTGTGTCAGGTCAGCCCTGCTCTGGCAGGCGATGAAGGTCAAATCCGGGCAGGAGCGGCAGGTTCCGATCCGCGACCGCCATGACCTTGAAGAGCTCGCCCATCGCCGTCGGTCCGGTCTCGATCAGCCGCTGGACTCCGCTGGCGAGCGTCTCGATCTGTGCCGGTGTCGCGCGGCGGGACAGTGCCTCGAAGCGCTGTTGCAGTCCCAGCGCGAGCAGGAAGTCGCGCTGGGTGACAGCGCCATGCGCGGCTGCTCCCGCGGCAAGCCCCGCCTGCGCCATCCGGGCGAAGTCGACATGGACGGTGAGGTCGGCATCGCCCGGCTCGGCCAGCACATCGACGAATTCGTGGCGCTTCATCGCCTGCAGCGTATCGCCGAAGCCGGAGCGCGTCGGGCCATAATCGATGAACAGCCCTGCGCCGCCTTCGGCTGCGACATGGCGGGCGACGGCCGCGACCGCTTCCGACGCTGCGGCGGGCTGTTCCAGCACTGAGTCGAGGGGCGCACGCAGATCAAGGCCGGGCTCCTCCCTTCCCCCTCGCGGGGAAGGGTATGGGGATGGGGGGCGAACGACTGAGTGCAAGGCTGATTGTAGAAGCGGGCCGGCCTCGTCTTGCTGCTCTGCGTTCGGACTTTGCGCCCCCCACCCCTGCCCCTCCCCGCAAGGGGGAGGGGTGCGCGCGCCTTCGCTTGCACGCGGAGGGGAATCCGCAAGGGGAGAGGGGGCCTCCGCCGCCAAGCCGAAGGCGAGTTGGCCCTCGCTATCGAGGCCGACCAGCCGCTCGCGCCAGCCATCGGGCGTGCGGACGAACTGGTCGAGCGGCAGGGCGTCGAGGAACTCGTTGGCGACGATGATCGCCGGGCCTTCCAGCGCCTGCTCGATCCGATCATGCCAGTGCGGCTCCACGCCAACCGCAGCCAGCGTCTGTCTCTGGCGCTCACGCAGCATTGGGCTCATCTCGACCAGATGGACCGAGAGCGCTTGGCGAAACCCCTGTAGCGCTCGCGCCGCCCGCAGCATGTCCTGCATCAGCGTACCGCGTCCCGGGCCGAGCTCTACCAGGCGGATGGACGCCGGCGCGCCCATCGCCTGCCAGACATTCGCGGCCCAGAGCCCGATCAGTTCGCCGAAGATCTGGCTGATCTCGGGGGCGGTGGTGAAGTCCCCGTCGGCGCCGAACGGGTCCTGCTTCATATAGTAGCCATGGCGGGGATGGCCGAGGCAGAGCGCCATGTAGCGGGAGACGCTGAGCGGTCCCTCCTGGCGGATCAGTTCCGCGATTTCCTGCGCCAGGAGGCTCACGCTGCAGCCGGCTCCTTGCGCCGCAGGACGAGGACAAGACCGGCGAGGAACAGCGGCGCCGACAGCACCATGCCCATGGTCAGCCAGCTGGTTCCGAACAGGAAGCCGAGCTGCGGATCGGGCTCGCGGAAGAATTCGCAGGTGGTGCGGGCAATCGCATAGCCCATGCCGAACAGGCCGGCGACGAGGCCCGGCCGCTTCAACCCGCCGAGCCGGACCAGGATCATCAGCAGCACCAGCAGCAGCAGCCCTTCGCTGAAGGCCTCGTAGAGCTGGCTCGGATGGCGCGGCACCGGGCCGCCATGCGGAAACACGATCGCCCAGGGCACATCCGGCGCCGGGCGGCCCCAGAGCTCGCCATTGACGAAATTGGCGATGCGGCCGAGGAACAGGCCGATCGGCGCCACCGCAGCGCCGAGATCGAGCGCGGAAAGCGGCGGGTAGCCGCGCCTGATGGCGAAGACCCACAGGCCCATCGCGGCGCCGACGAGGCCGCCATGGAAGGACATGCCGCCCTTCCAGACCGCGAAGATCTCCAGCGGGTTGGCGAGATATTCGGGCAGATTATAGAACAGCACGAAGCCGAGCCGGCCGCCGATCACCACACCGAGCGCGGCGAAGAGCAGGAAATCGTCGAGCGAATCGACCTCCGGCCGCCTGCGGCCGCCCCAGAGCGCCTCGGTCGCCGCGAGCTTGCGCGCATACCACCAGCCGCCAAGCAGGCCGACGACATAGGCGAGCCCATACCATTTGATCGAGAGCGGGCCGAGCTGCAGCGCGACCGGGTCGATCACCGGGAAGGGGAGGGCGAAGACGGGCATGGGCGAGGGGTCCGGATTGCGCGCTGCGGTGATGCAGGGCGCGCGGTGTCCGGGTCAAGAGGTCAGAGAGCCGCGCTCAAGCCCGCCCACGCACCCGCGCCTCCGCCAGCAGCGGCTCCGCGGACAGTTCCGGCGAGGCTGGTGGCAGGTCGGTCGGCAGATGGCGCTGGATCGTCAGCGCCAGCTCGTCGAAGCCGTTGTCATAGGTCGAGAAGCGCAGGCGCGGCCCGTCGAAGGAAGATATCCAGAGATAACCGGTCCACTCCACGCCGATGCGAGAGAGCTCGTACCAGCTCATCGTGATCGTCCGGCCGGTTATCGTCCGGCGCTCGATGCGCTGGCTGTTCCAGCGCACCTGCTCGACCATGGCCTGGGCCGCCAGGAACAGCGTCATGCCGGCGAAGGCGCTGGTGAAGAGCAGCCCCGAGGTCCGGTCGACACGCTCGCCCCAGACCACCAGCGTCGCGACCGCGGTGATCAGCAGGCCGGCGAACAGGCCGAGCCAGAAATACGGGCCAGGCGTCAGGTATTTCCATTCGCCATGCCGCCGTGCCCGCCGCCGCTGCAGGCAGACGCAAAGCGCGGTCACAGCCATGAAAGCCGGAACGAACAGCGCGATCTTCGTCAGGACATCGACGGACATGGACGGCCTCGGGGCGAAGCGGAGCCTGCTTCTACCGAATCTCGCAGGCGGTCAGAAATGCAACCTATCGGAATGGCAAAGGATTCCTTGCCCGATTCCTGACGCAATGCAGCGCGGAATGCTTCGGTCGGAACCGTAGCGTTCGTGCTCCGGGCTGATCAAACCGGCTGATAGCCTGCGGCCTGCCACGCAGGAGAATCCGATGAAGCGAGAGATCATTCGTGTCGAGCCGTTCTCGACCTGGGGCGAGCGCCTGAAAGTGCCATTCTCGCCAGTGGTCCGCCACGGCGACACGCTCTACGTCTCGGGCATGCCTCCCTTCGACCCCGCGACCGGCGAGATCGCCCAGGCGCCGATCGAACGACAGACGGAGCTCGTGCTGGAGCAGATGAAGCTCTGCCTCGAAACCGCCGGCTCGTCGCTGGCGAACGTGCTGAAATGCAATGTCTATTGCACCTCCCCGGACAAGTTCGCCGCCGTCAACGCGGTCTATGCCCGCTATTTCCCCAAGGAGCCGCCAGCCCGCATCTTTCTGTGCGTGCCGGTCTGGTTCGGGCCTTTCGACATCGAGATCGACTGCATCGCCGCTGCCTAGAACAGGCGCCTGCGTCACGGCCGCACTCCTGACATGACGAAGCCGCTGCGGCATCCTACATGCAGGTGATGAATCGCGAACGCCCAGACGACGTGCCGGAAGAAGAGTTCGAGGACGAGGAGGAGCTGTCCTCCGCGCCCGAGCCTGCGCTCGATCTCGGCGAGGCCGTGCCCGGCGCGCTCAAGGCCGGCATCGAGGTGATTGCCGACTTCGCCAAGCACCTGCCGAACAGGCCCGGAGTCTACCGGATGTTCGATCGCGCCGGCGAGGTGCTCTATGTCGGCAAAGCCAAGAGCCTGAAGAACCGGGTCACGGCCTATGCCCGCGGCATGGCCCATACCAACGCTGTGGCGCGAATGATCGCCGAGACCGCGAACATGGAGTTCGTCACCACCGGCACCGAGACCGAGGCCCTGCTGCTCGAATCGAACCTGATCAAGCAGCTGCGGCCGCGCTACAACGTGCTGCTGCGCGACGACAAATCCTTCCCGTATATCTTCCTCTCCGGCGACCATCCGGCGCCGCAGATCGCGAAGCACCGCGGCTCGCGCCAGCGCAAGGGCGATTATTTCGGCCCCTTTGCCTCGGTCTGGGCGGTGGAGCGCACCATCGACGCGCTGCAGAAGGCATTTCTCCTGCGCTCCTGCTCGGACAGCTATTACGAGAACCGCACGCGGCCCTGCCTGCTCTTCCAGATCAAGCGCTGCTCCGGCCCCTGCACCGGCGAGATCTCGCATACCGACTATCAGGGCCTTGCCGACCAGGCGCGCGCCTTCCTCTCGGGCCGCTCCTCGGCGGTGAAGCAACTGCTGTCCGAGCGCATGCAGGCGGCGGCCGAGGAGCTCGAATTCGAGAAGGCGGCGCGCTATCGCGACCGGCTGGCGGCGCTGTCGGCCGTGCAGGCCGGACAAGACATCAATACGCAAGGCGTCGAGGAGGCCGACGTCTTCGCCATCGACGAGCAGGCCGGGCAGTTCTGCGTCGAGATCTTCTTCTTCCGCAACAAGCAGAACTGGGGCAACCGCGCCCTCTTCCCGCGCGCCGACAAGAGCCTGACCCCGGCCGAGGTGCTGGCCTCGGTGGTCACCCAGTTCTACGACGACAAGCCGCCGCCGAAGCTCGTCCTGCTCTCGCACGAGCTGGCCGAATCCGACCTGATCGCGCAGGCGCTCTGCGAGCGCGCCGGCCGCAAGGTCGAGCTGGCGACGCCCAAGCGCGGCGAGCGCCGCGACCTCGTCGCCCATGCCCAGAAAAACGCGCATGAGGCGCTCGCCCGCAAGCTCGCCGACAGCGCCGGCCAGCAGAGCCTGCTCAACGCGCTTGGCGCAGCCTTCGGCCTGGAGAAGGCGCCGCGCCGGGTCGAGGTCTACGACAACTCGCACATCATGGGCACCAACGCGGTCGGCGGCATGGTCGTCGCCGGGCGGGACGGCTTCATGAAGAGCCATTACCGCACCTTCAACATCTCGGCCGACACCATCGCCGGCGACGATTTCGGCATGATGCGCGAGGTGCTGAAGCGCAGGTTCACGCGGCTGGCGAAGGAGAGTGGGACGGCGCCAGCGTCGGCCGACGAAGGCGCTTCCCCTCCCCCTGGCGGGGAGGGGATAGGGGTGGGGGGCGGAAAGCCTGAGCAAACCAGCGCCCCTGTAAGCCTCCCGGCCGATGCCGTCGCCTCGATTCCGCCAGTGCTCAACCAGTCGGACGCCCCCCACCCCTTCCCCTCCCCGCAAGGGGGAGGGGTAGAGCCTGATCTGGCAAACGACGAGCCTGACGACTCGGCCTTCCCCTCCCGCCCCGACCTCGTCATCGTCGACGGCGGCAAGGGCCAGTTCGAGGCTGCCCGCAAGATCATGGCCGAATGCGGCGTCACCGACATTGCGCTCGTCGCCATCGCCAAGGGCGAGGATCGCAACGCAATGCGCGAGACCTTCTTCATGGTCGGCAAGGAGCCGTTCAAGCTGCCGCCGCGCGATCCGGCCCTGTTCTTCATCCAGCGCCTGCGCGACGAGGCCCACCGCTTCGCCATCGGCACCCACCGCGCCAAGCGCAAGCGCGACATCAAGACCAACCCGCTCGACGAGATCCCGGGCATCGGTCCCTCGCGTAAACGGGCGCTGCTGCTGCATTTCGGCACGGTGAAGGCGATCCAGCGCGCCAAGCTCGACGACCTGATGAGGACACCTGGGGTGAACGCCGCCACGGCCAAGGCAGTGCATGCCCATTTCCACGAGCATTGATTGGAATGGCGGGGTCACAGTCTTGCGTGTTGACGCTGTCATGAAGGCGCTGTTTTGGTGGGTGTCGTGACGAGTCTCAACGAAGCCATCCGCCGCCGGGGACCATGGTCCCTGCCGAACCTCCTCACCTACGGCCGGATCATCGCGATTCCGGCGCTGGTGGCGTTGCTGTTCTGGCCCTGGGACGACTGGGCCCGCTGGACGGCGCTGGGAATCTACGTCGTCGCCGCTGTCACCGATTATCTCGATGGCTGGCTCGCCCGCAGCTGGGGCCAGCAATCGGCGATCGGGCGCATGCTCGATCCGATTGCCGACAAGCTGCTGGTTTGCGCCCTGCTGCTGATGCTGGTCCACACCGAGACGATCAAGGGCTGGGCGATCTGGGCGGCGATCGTCATCCTCTGCCGCGAGATCCTGGTCTCGGGCCTGCGCGAGTTCCTGGCCGAGTTGAAGGTCAGCGTCCCCGTCAGCAAGGTCGCCAAGTACAAGACTACGGCGCAGTTGTTCGCGCTCGGCTTCCTGGTCGCCGGCCCCGCCGGCGACAAGGTCCTGCCGCACAATACGCAGATCGGCATCGTGATGCTGTGGATCGCGGCGGTTCTGACCATCTATACCGGTTGGGACTACCTGAATTCCGGCATCCGCCATCTCGTCGAGGAGGACGAGCGCGCGTCATGAGCATGGCTGCTGCCGAACCCGCCAGCCTGCGGCTGGTCTATTTCGCCTGGGTGCGCGAGCGCGTCGGCCTCACCGAGGAGACGGTGACGCCGCCGGCCGGTACTGCGACTATCGCCGATCTCGTGCGCTGGCTGAAGACGCGTGGCGAGGGCTATGAGCTCGCCTTCGAGAACGAGGCGGTCGTGCGCGCCGCGGTCGATCAGACCCATGCCAAGCCGGCGACGGCGATCGCGGGAGCCCGTGAGGTCGCCTTCTTCCCTCCGATGACCGGCGGCTGAGCCGACGCCATGACGCCGCTCGTCCGCATCCAGCGCGAGGATTTCGACATCGGCGCCGAGATCGCGGCGCTGACGGCCGGCAATCCGAACATCGGCGCTGTCGTCTCCTTCGCCGGCCTCTGCCGTGACGAGAGCGGCAGGCTCGCGGCGCTCGAGCTCGAGCATTATCCTGGGATGGCGGAGGCTGAGATCGCGCGCGTCGCTGCGCAGGCCGCCGAACGATGGCCGCTTTTCGGCCTCCTCGCCATCCATCGCTTCGGGCTGATCAGGCCCGGCGAGCAGATCGTGCTGGTCATCGCCGCGTCGAGCCATCGCCGCGAGGCTTTCGAAGCCGCCGATTTCCTGATGGACTATCTCAAGACCCGCGCCCCGTTCTGGAAGCGCGAGCATCTCGCCGACGGCACGCTCGGCGGCTGGGTCGAAGCCAAGGCGGATGACGACGATGCGGCACAGCGCTGGGAACAGGTATCCTGATCGGGTGAGGTCGCTCGTTGCAGGCAGTGCGCTGGCCCTGCTGCCGGCGCTCGCTTTCGCGGCGACGCCGGAGCCGAAGGGCTTCCGCGACTGGATGGCCGGCTGCGACAATCTCAAGACCTGCACGGCGCTCTCCGTCCCCTCCGACGGCATCGACACGATCGCCTATCTGCGCCTGGAGCGCCCGGCCGGGCCGGAGGGGCCGGCCAAGCTGATCCTGCGCCTGAGCGGCGAATGGCAGAAGCCGCCTTTGTCCGTCGAGCTCAAGCTCGATGGCGTGGCCTTCC
Source organism: Allobosea sp. (assembly GCA_024231975.1). Classification (GTDB taxonomy): domain Bacteria; phylum Pseudomonadota; class Alphaproteobacteria; order Rhizobiales; family Beijerinckiaceae; genus Allobosea. The sequence continues at coordinate 268,412 of JAAEQB010000050.1, read as the reverse complement.
CGGCTGGCGGCAAGCCCATGCCGGTCTCCGCCGGCAGTGATCCGGTGACGGTGACCTTCCAGCCGGCCGAGATCGCCGCCTTCGTCGAAGCGGCGCGCAAGGCGACGAAGCTGTCCATCGCCGCTCCCGGCGTAAAGGCGGAGGTCTCGCTCTCCGGGGCCGTTGCGGCGCTGCTCTGGATCGACGAGCAGCAGGGGCGCCTCAACACGCCCTCGGCCCTGATTCGCAAGGGCAGTGCCGGAACCGTCCCAGCCGCTCCTGTGCTGCCGGTGATCACGGCCAGGCCATCGAGTGGCTCTCTCTCTGAAAAGGACGCGAAGGCGCTCGCCGCGGCGCTGCGCAAGCAGATCAAGCAGCGCGATCCCGACCAGTGCGAGGATGGCGAGATGACGACCAAGACCGACATGGCCTGGCGGCTCGACGGCCAGCGCAGCCTGGTCTCGCTGACCTGCTCGCTCGGCGCCTACAACGCCTCCAACACCTTCTGGATCGTCGAGAACGGCGCGGTGACGGGCGCCAGGCCCGTCGAGTTCCCATGGACGGACGACAGCGAGAAGAACACGCTGGTCAACGGCGAGTTCGACCCGAAGACCGGTCGCATCGACTATTTCGCCAAGGGGCGCGGCATCGGCGATTGCGGCGCCTTGGGCGGCTATGCCTGGACCGGCACCAGTTTCGCCCTGACCGGGTTCAGCATGATGGGCGAATGCCGCGGCATCAGCTCCGACGACTGGATCACGCTGTTCCGCAGCGACGTCAGGACGGCGAAATAGGCCTCGGCCTTACCTGCTCCATCTTTGCCGTCATTCCGGGGCAGGCGCCGGGCCTGAGCCCGGACTCATAGTGCGCTTCAACGCTCGCTGCGCCCATGTGTCGGCAAGACATCGTCGAAGACGGCAAGAAAAAAGGCCGGCGTCCCGAAGGAGCCGGCCTAGAAGTTTGAAACATCCAGCGCAAAGCGCCAAACATCTCAGAGGGGAACGGCTGGAACGAACTCAACGCCGGGAGGAGATGCGGAGCCCGTTCCGAACAACCGTGGACTGAATATCGGGCACTCCCTGCCTTTTCGCAATGCAGCATTGGGCGGGTCGGTTATGCGCTGGCAACATGACTCATTACTAGAATTCGTCACAATTACCAGGAGACCGCGCGTGGCACGCATGCGCAGCCGACATGAAGCACGGCGCTGCCGGGATTTGCGGCAGCGCCTGCCCGTTTTTCAATAGGTCCAGCGCTGTGCCTTCTGGATCAGGAAATCGCGGAAGACCTGCACGCGGGCGACCGATTTCATCTCCTCCGGATAGACCAGATAGCTTTCGAGCTGCGGCATCTCGGTCTCGCGCATCAATTGCACGAGCGGCGAGCCGGCCTCGATCAGATAGTCGGGCAGGATGGCGATGCCGGCGCCCGAATCGACCGCGCGCTTCATCGCCGTGATGTTGTTGACGGTGAGATGGATGGCGCGCGGGTTGCGCTGGTCGCGCCCGAGCGTGCCGAGCCAGTGCACCGCCGTCAGATAGGACGGCGAGGAGGCGCCGAAGGAGAGCAGCCGGTGGTTGTCGAGATCCTCGAAGCTCTTCGGCTCGCCGAAGCGCTTGATATAGGCCGGCGCGCCGTAGACGTGGAAGTGCACGGTGAAGAGCCGACGCTGGATCAGGTCGGGCTGCTGCGGCTGGCGCAGGCGAATCGCGATGTCGGCCTCGCGCATCGAGAGGTCGAGTTCCTCGTCGGTGAGGATGAGCTCGACCTTGATGTCGGGGTAGAGATCCAGGAACTCGGCGAGGCGGGGCGTCAGCCAATGGCCGCCGAGGCCGCGGGTCGCAGTGACCTTGAGCTCGCCGGATGGATGCTCGCGCGTTTCCGAGAGCTGGGCACGCGTGCGTTCCAGGCGCTGCGTCATCTCGCGCGCGGCGCGCCAGAGCAGTTCGCCCTGCTCGGTGAGAATGAGGCCGCGCGTGTGCCGGTGGAACAGCGGCGCGCGCAATTCGCGCTCCAGTGCGCCGATCTGGCGGCTGACAGCCGATTGACTCAAGCCCAGACCGTCGCCAGCCTTGGTGAAACTTCCCGATTCAGCAACCGTGTAGAAGATTCGGATGCGGTCCCAATCCACCGCTTTCCCCCCGTGTTATGCGTTCAACGCATGATGGGGGGATAGCTGTGTCCGGTCAACGACTCCTTTGCCGGGACCGTTGATTTTAGCCCTTAATATCGTGCTGGAATTGATCAATTCCAGTGATGGGTGGGCTGTCTGGTTATTCCGCCGCTTCGCGCATGCCCAGTTCCTGCGCCATCAGCCAGCGCTCGGCATCGAGCGCGGCCATGCAGCCGAGGCCGGCTGCGGTGACGGCCTGGCGGTAATGCTCGTCGGTGACGTCGCCGGCGGCGAAGACGCCGGGCACATTGGTCTGGGTCGTGCCGGGCGTGACCTCGAGATAGCCCGAATCGCGCATGGCGAGCTGGCCCACGAACAGCTCGGTCGCCGGCTTGTGCCCGATGGCGACGAAGACGCCGTCGGTCGGCAGGTCCTGCACAGCGCCGCTCTTCAGATTGCGCAGGCGGACATGGGTCACGGAGGGCGGCTGCGTGCCGCCGAGGATCTCAGCGATCTCCGAATCCCAGATCACCTCGATCTTGGGATGCTTGAACAGGCGCTCCTGCATCACCTTCTCGGCGCGCAGCGAATCGCGCCGGTGCACCAGCGTGACCTTGCTCGCGAGATTGGCGAGATAGAGCGCCTCCTCGACCGCGGTGTTGCCGCCGCCGACGACGACGACCTGCTTGTTGCGGAAGAAGAAGCCGTCGCAGGTGGCGCAGGCCGAGACGCCGAAGCCCTGGAAAGCCTGCTCGGAGGGCAGGCCGAGCCATTTGGCCTGGGCGCCGGTCGAGACGATCAGCGAGTCGCAGGAATAGGTGTCGCCGCCATCGCCCCAGAGTCGGAACGGGCGCTGCGAGAGATCGACACGGGCGATGTGGTCGGAGACCATCTTCGTGCCCATATGCTGCGCCTGGGCCTGCATCTGCTCCATCAGCCAGGGGCCCTGGATCACGTCGGCGAAGCCGGGATAGTTCTCGACATCGGTGGTGATCATCAATTGGCCGCCGGCCTGCAGGCCGGAGATCAGCACCGGCTCGAGCATGGCGCGGGCGGCATAGATCGCGGCGGTGTAGCCGGCGGGACCGGAGCCGATGATCATCACCTTGGCGTGGATATGAGCCATGTCTTTGCTTCCTGAGCCGGCACGAGCCGGTGATATCGGTATCGGGACGGCCTTACGCCAGCCCCGTCGCTGCCTTATGACGCCGCCAGCCCTCGTAGACGGCGGCCGCGATCGTTGCGGTCGAGTCTAGCGGGTCGTAGCGGGCGCCTTCAAGCTTGCCCTGGAAATGGTGCACAGCGCCGTAGCGCTTCAGCGCCTCCAGGAACCTGGCGAGCTTGCCATGGCCGCCATGCGGCTCGAAGACGAGGATCGGTACGCCGGTTGCCGCGGCCTCGCCGATCATGTTGGTGGAATCGGCCGTGGCGACGATGGCGTCGGCATTGGCGAGCAGAGGCACATAGGGGTTGGCGCCGGAGCCGTCCCACCACCAGCCGCCATGGCGACGGAAAACTTCGCCGATCGCGGCCTCGAGTGCCGGCGGGGTGCGGCGCGAGCGCGAGCCCATCAGTGCGACGCCGGAAGCGGCGAGCGCGTCGAGCGCGCGGGCGAAGCGCTCGATGTCCTCCGGCCGGAACGTATGATGCCGGCTGTCGCCGCCGACCAGCACGGTGGCGCGAGGCAAGGGCAGGGCGGCGATCTCGGGCAAGGGCGTGGCCCGGGCCGCGGCCAGGGCCTCCGGCGCGAGCCGGTGCGGCGAGGTGATCGTCACCAGCACGTTGTCGCCACGCAGGCGGTCGTGCTCGGAGACCCAGATCAGGTCGGCGCTGCCGGTTCCGGTGCGGGGATCCTTGAGGAAGACGGTGAAGGTCGCCCCGTTCGAAGCCTTCTTGACGGCGCGCAGATAGGCGACGGCGCGGCGGCCGGAGGCGATGGCGATGTCGGGGAAGGGCGGGCGGATCGGGCTGCCCGGCCGGTCGGGCGCCTCGCGCGGATCGATCGGCCCGCGCGGCATCAGCCAGCTCCAGGGCTTGCCGGGATTGATCCGGCGGACCTCCGGGACGGCGCCCATGCGCTCGGCGACGCCGAGGCATTGCACCTCGTCGCCGGCCTTGCCGTCGGTCAAAACCCAGAGGGAAGGCATCAATTCTGTCGACACGGCGGCTTGGCCCGGGATTGGCGTGGTCGATGCCTTGTAACGCGTCGATGGCGCGTCTACACCTGCGCGTCCCATTTTCAGGAGGATTTGTGCGCGCCAAACTCGACGAGATCGATCTCCGTATCCTGACGGAGCTGCAGAGTGACGGCCGCATGACCAATGTCGAGCTCGCGAGCCGGGTCGGCATCTCGCCGCCGCCTTGCCTCAGGCGTGTCCGCGCGCTGGAGGAGGCCGGTGTCATCACCGGCTATCGCGCGCTGCTCGACGAGCGCAAGCTCGGCATCGAGGTGGTCTGCTTCGCCTTCGTCCATCTCGCCAGCCAGGCTGAGGCCGATCTCGCGACCTTCCAGGAGCGTATCCGCAGCTGGTCGCTGGTGCGCGAGTGCTGGACGCTGTCGGGCGACATCGACTTCATCCTGAAATGCGTCGCGACCGATCTGAAGGCCTTCCAGGATTTCGTCGCCGACCTGACGGCGCTGCCGAACGTTCGCAATGTCCGCACGGCGCTGGCGCTGGACCGCGTCAAGGACGCGCCGATCGCGCCTTTATAAGGAGGCCGTCATGCTCGGGCTTGACCCGAGCATTTCAGGCCGGAAGAGGCGCCATAGCGCCTTCTCGTCACGAGATTCTCGGGTCAAGCCTGAGAATGACGCTGGACATCTACCCTCCGACCGCCCGCCTGATCCATTGTGCGTTGCTGGCCGCCAGCGCCTCGATCCGGCGCTGGTCGACATCCGGGCGATACCAGGCGCCGCCATAGCTCGGCGCCATGATCGCGAGGATCGGGTAGCGGGCGATCTCGCGGCCGTCGGCGTCGATCAGCCGCGCTTCGCTTTCGAGCGTGTCGTTGCCGAGGGTGACCGCCTGCCCACCGGCATAGCTCGTCAGGTAAAGCCCGGTGACTGTCACCAGCAGGGTCGCGCCGCGCCCGGCGCCCGCGGTGCGCAGACCGGCGAGCTCACGCTCCAGCATCGGCTTGATCGCCGCCGCGGTCGCGCTTTGTCCCTTGGCCGCAAGCGGCCCGGTGTCGACGCGGACCCTGCCGATCGCGACAGGGGAGGCGGTTTGCGCGGTCGTCTGGCAGCCGGCCAGCAAGGTGGCGGCGAAGCCGGTCAGGATGGTGCGGCGTGCGAACATGATCTCAGGCGCTGAGATAGTGCCGGATCCACTGGGCATTGTTCTCGAGCAAGGCGGCGATACGGCGCTGATCGACATCGGGGCGATACCAGGCGCCGCCGGAGGTCGACGGCAACATCGAGCGGATCTCGCGGCTGACGGGCGGGCCGCCACGATCGGCCAGCTCGATGACGCTCAGCATGTTGTCATCGCTGCCGCCGCTGCCGTCGCCGGGCATGCCGCCGCCGGCGCCCGCGCCGAGCCAGAGCCAGAGCACGGTCACATGCAGGGTCGGGCCACCGCGGCGGCGCAAGGGCAGGAGCTCGCTGGCGAGCCGGCTTTCGAAGGCCCGGGCGATGCGCGGAGCGTTCTCGCCCCAGCCGAGCGGGCCGAGGCTGCGGGCGTCGACCTTGATCGCGCCGATCGAAACGGGCTGCGCCAGGGCCGGAAGCGAAACGAGCCCGCCGGCGGCGAGCGCGGCGGACCCGGTGAGAAATGCGCGGCGCGTTGTCATGGCGTGGTCTCCGGCAGGCAGACCTCTAATCTAGGGACTGCCGCCGGGCTGGCCAAGTCGCTCCGCTCGCTTAGCGGAAGGCGACGTTAACGACCTCGTAGGACTTGCCGCCGCCGGGCGTGTTGACCTGAACGGAATCGCCGACCTTCTTGCCGATCAGGGCACGCGCGATCGGCGAGCCGATCGAGACCTTGCCGGACTTCACATCCGATTCCGGCTCGCCGACGATCTGGTAGAGCTTCTTCTCCTCGGTGTCGTCGTCGATCAGGGTGACAGTGGCGCCGAACTTGATGGTGTCGCCGCCGAGCTTGCTGACATCGATGATGTCGGCGCGGCCGATCAGCGATTCCAGCTCCATGATGCGGCCCTCGTTCAGCGACTGGGCCTCCTTGGCGGCATGGTACTCGGCGTTCTCCGAGAGATCACCCAGCGCGCGCGCCTCGGCGATCGCCGTGATGATACGCGGGCGCTCGACCTGCTGGCGCTGCTTCAACTCGACTTCCAGGGCGGCGAAACCGCCGGCCGTCATGGGAACCTTGTCCATCGTTCCGTCCCAGTTATGAAAAGCGATCGGTCACGCGCCAGCTTAGGGCCGACGCGCCCGAATCGCTCCCGATCGTCGGAAAACTACTTCGCCGCGCAGCCGGTCAGGCGGCGCGGGCGAAATAGGATTGCAGCGACCTCACTTCGAGATCGCCGCTGCAATAGGCCTTGATGCCCTCCGCCGCGGCGATCGCTCCGGCCAAGGTGGTATAATAGGGCACCTTGTGCAAGAGGGCCGCCCGGCGCAGCGAGCGCGAATCCGCCAGCGCCTGTGGACCGTCGGTGGTGTTGAAGACGAGCTGAATCTCGCCGTTCTTGATCGCATCGACGACGTGCGGGCGGCCTTCCAGCACCTTGTTGATCTTGCTGGCGCGGATGCCGTTCTCCTGGAGCAGGCGCAGCGTGCCGCCGGTCGCGACGATCTGGAAGCCGAGCTCGGCCAGGATCGCCATGGAGGGCAGGATACGCGGCTTGTCCTCGTCACGCACCGAGACGAAGACCGTGCCCTTGACCGGCACCTTCGAGCCGGCGCCGAGCTGGCTCTTGGCGAAGGCGACGTCGAAGGAGCGGTCGAGGCCGATGACTTCGCCGGTCGAGCGCATCTCCGGCCCGAGCAGGACATCGACGCCGGGGAAGCGGGCGAAGGGGAACACCGCCTCCTTCACGCCGACATGGTCGAGCTTCTCCTGCTTCAGGCCGAAGCTGGCGAGCTTCTCGCCGGCCATCAAGCGCGCGGCGATCTTGGCGATCGGCTGGCCGATCACCTTGGCGACGAAGGGCACGGTGCGCGAGGCCCGCGGGTTGACCTCGAGCACGTAGATCTCGCCATCCTTGATGGCGTACTGCACGTTCATCAGGCCGCCGACGTCGAGGGCGAGCGCCATCGCCTTGCTCTGGCGTTCCAGCTCGGCGATCAGCTCCGGCGAGAGCGAGCGCGGCGGCAGCGAGCAGGCCGAATCGCCGGAATGGATGCCGGCCTCCTCGATATGCTCCATGATGCCGGCGATGAAGGCGTCCTTGCCGTCGCAGAGGCAGTCGACATCGACTTCGATCGCATCCGAGAGATAGCGGTCGAACAGCAGCGGGTTCTTGCCGAGCACCGTGTTGATCTGCCCGGTCTTGTCGTTCGGGTACTTGGCCTTGACCTCGGAGGGGATCAGCGAGGGCAGGGTGCCGAGCAGGTAGTCCTCGAACATCACCTCGTCGCGGATGATCGCCATGGCGCGGCCGCCGAGGACGTAGGACGGGCGCACCACGAAGGGCAGGCCGAGCTCGGCCGCGATCAGGCGCGACTGCTCGACCGAATAGGCGATGCCATTCTTCGGCTGCTTGAGGTGAAGCTTGTCGAGCAGGCGCTTGAAGCGGTCGCGGTCCTCGGCGAGGTCGATCGCATCCGGCGTCGTGCCGAGGATCGGGATGCCGGCCTCTTCCAGCGCATGCGCCAGCTTCAGCGGGGTCTGGCCGCCGAACTGGACGATGACGCCGTGCAGCGTGCCGGCCTGCCTCTCGGTCTCGAGGATCTCGAGCACGTCCTCGGCGGTCAGCGGCTCGAAATAGAGCCGATCCGAGGTGTCGTAGTCGGTCGAGACCGTCTCGGGGTTGCAGTTGACCATGATGGTCTCGTAGCCGGCGTCGCGCAGGGCGTAGCAGGCATGACAGCAGCAATAGTCGAATTCGATGCCCTGGCCGATCCGGTTGGGGCCACCGCCGAGGATCACGACCTTCTTGCGGTCCGACGGTTTGGCCTCGTCGGCCGGCGCGCCCGCGAAAGGCATGGCGTATGTCGAGTACATATAGGCGGTCGGCGAGGCGAACTCGGCGGCGCAGGTGTCGATGCGCTTGAACACCGGGCGCACCTTCAGCGAGCGGCGCAGCGTCCTGACCTCGGCCTCGCTCTTGCCGGAGACGGCGGCGAGGCGCTTGTCGGAGAAGCCCATCGCCTTGAGCTGGCGGAAGGCGATCGGCGTCTGCGGCAGGCCGTGGACGCGGATCTTCTCCTCGGTCTCGACGATGCCGCGCATCTGCTCGAGGAACCAGGGATCGACCTTGCAGCTCTCATGGATCTGCTCGTCGGTGAAGCCGGCGCGCATCGCCTGGGCGATCTGGAGGATACGGTCCGGCGTCGGGGTCGAGAGCGCCGCCTTGATCGCGTTGCGGTCGTCGCCCTGGCCGATGCCCTCGATCTCGATCTCGTCGAGCCCGTCGAGGCCGGTCTCCAGCGAGCGCAGCGCCTTCTGCAGCGATTCCTGGAAGGTGCGGCCGATCGCCATGGCCTCGCCGACCGACTTCATCGCGGTGGTCAGCGTCGGCTCGGAGCCCGGGAACTTCTCGAAGGCGAAGCGCGGGATCTTGGTGACGACATAGTCGATCGTCGGCTCGAACGAGGCCGGGGTGGCGCCGCCGGTGATGTCGTTCTCGATCTCGTCGAGCGTGTAGCCGATGGCGAGGCGCGCCGCGACCTTGGCGATCGGGAAGCCGGTCGCCTTGGAAGCGAGGGCGGACGAGCGCGAGACGCGCGGGTTCATCTCGATGACGATCATCCGGCCGGTCTCGGGATCGACCGCGAACTGAACGTTCGAGCCGCCGGTCTCGACGCCGATCTCGCGCAGCACCGCCAGCGAGGCGTCGCGCATGATCTGGTATTCCTTGTCAGTCAGCGTCAGCGCCGGGGCGACGGTGATCGAATCGCCGGTGTGGACGCCCATCGGGTCGAGGTTCTCGATCGAGCAGACGATGATGCAGTTGTCCGCTTTGTCGCGGACGACCTCCATCTCGTATTCCTTCCAGCCGAGGACGCTCTCCTCGATCAGGATCTCGCTGGTCGGCGAGGCGTCGATGCCGCGCTCGCAGATCTCGATGAACTCGCTCTTGTTGTAGGCGATGCCGCCGCCGGTGCCGCCCATGGTGAAGGAGGGCCGGATGATCGTCGGCAGGCCGATATCCTCCAGCGCCTCCAGCGCGGCGCCGAGCGTCTTGACGTGGTGCGAGCGCGGGGTCGAGAGGCCGATCTTGGTCATCGCCTCGCGGAAGCGCTCGCGGTCCTCGGCCTTGTCGATCGCGTCGGCGGTGGCGCCGATCATCTCGACGTCGAACTTCTCCAGCACGCCCATCTTCTGAAGGGAGAGGGCGCAGTTGAGCGCGGTCTGGCCGCCCATGGTCGGCAGCAGGGCGAAGCCGCCGGCCAGGACATTGCGTTCCTTCTCGATGATCTTGGCAACGACCTCGGGCGTGATCGGCTCGACATAGGTCGCGTCGGCCAGCTCCGGATCGGTCATGATCGTCGCCGGGTTCGAGTTGACCAGGACGATGCGATAGCCCTCGGCCTTCAGCGTCTTGCAGGCCTGGGTGCCGGAATAGTCGAACTCGCAGGCCTGGCCGATGATGATGGGGCCCGCGCCGATGATCAGGATCGTCTTGATGTCTGTGCGCTTGGGCATGGTCTCGACCGGTTCCGTGCGGGCGCGCAGGGCCCATCCGATCGCAAGGAGCGGAGGCCAGCGAGCGCCCAAAGATGAATGCTAGGCGCTCGCTATAGACGGGCGAGGCGGCGGGGGGAAGCACAAAGCGCTTCATTCCTGTCATGCGCGCACAGGCGAGCAAGACTCTCCCTTTGCGCAGTTGAGCCCGACCGAGCGGGGTATAGCATCGGCGTCCGCGATGGCGTCGAGCCGGTTCGCGTCAGGCCCGGCCACGCCCTCCCCAACCAGAGGAGCTGGCCATGCGTCAATCCGACCCGCAAAAGCTCGATGCCTTAGTAGGACGTCTCGTCGGGGACGTCGGAGCCTGCGTCACCGGCTCGCTCATCGTCCTCGGCGACCAGCTCGGCCTCTACAAGGCGATGGCCGATGGCAAGCCGGTCACCGCTGCGGAGCTCGCCGGCAAGACCGGCCTCAAGGAACGCTATGTCCGCGAATGGCTCTCGGCCCAGGCCGCGGCCGAGTACGTGCAATATGACGAAGGGAGCGACAGTTTCAGCCTGTCGCCGGAGCAGGCCATGGCCTTCGCCGAGGAGAGCAGCCCGGCCTTCTTCGCCGGGGCCTTCGAGGTGGTTCAGTCGATGTGGGTCGACGAGCCCAAGGTCGAGGAGGCCTTCAGGACCGGCGCGGGCCTCGGCTGGCACGAGCACAGCAACTGCCTGTTCCGTGGCACCGAGCGCTTCTTCCGGCCAGGCTACAACACCAACCTGGTGAGCAGCTGGATTCCGGCGCTCGACGGTGTCAGGGCCAAGCTCGAAGCGGGAGCCGCAGTCGCCGATGTCGGCTGCGGCTATGGCGCCTCGACCATCCTGATGGCGCAGGCCTACCCGAAGTCGCGCTTCTACGCCTTCGACTACCACGGCCCCTCGATCGAGAAGGGCAGGGAGGCGGCGCAGAAGGCCGGCGTCGGCGACCGCATTGTCTTCGAGCGGGCGAGCGCCAAGGATTTCCCGGCGGGAAGCTATGATCTCGTCGCCATGTTCGACTGCCTGCACGACATGGGCGATCCGGTCGGAGCCGGCCGCCATGTCAGGGAGACGCTGGCGCCGGACGGCACCTGGATGATCGTCGAGCCCTTCGCCCACGACAATCTCAAGCAGAACCTCAATCCGATCGGCCGGATCTTCTACGGGGCCTCGACGATGATCTGCACGCCGGCTTCGCTGTCGCAGGAGGTCGGGCTGGGGCTGGGCGCCCAGGCCGGCGAGATGCGTTTGCGCAAGGTCGCGCTCGATGCCGGCTTCAGCCATTTCCGCCGCGCCACGGAGACGCCGTTCAACATGGTGTTCGAGGTCCGGGCCTGAGTTCTGCGTCTGCGAAGCCCGACTTCGACCGTTTCGGCAAGAGGCCCGCTCGCTCTGCGCGTGAGCGGGCCATGTGCGTTCATCTCGGCCTATCGAATGTTATTGCTAATGCAAACCAGTTGCATTTAATGTGGAGAACGTGATCTGAACGGAGAGAGAAGAAGTGCACATCATGCAGACGATGATTCCGGCCAGGGCGCCGGCTTTAGCTCCTCTCTGCGAGGTGCGCTCTATCCTGAAAGGCGCCTGCCTGCGGCCGACGCGCCAGCGCCTTGCCCTCGGGCGGGTGCTCTTCGCCGATCGGCACCGGCATGTCGCCGCCGAGGATCTCTTCCGCGATGTCGTGGTCAGCGGCGAGCCCCTGTCGCTGGCGACGGTCTACAACACGCTCAGGCAGTTCTGCGCTGCCGGATTGATCCGCGAGGTCGCGACGCAAAGCGGGCGTTCGCAATATGACACCAGCGCCGGCGACCATCACCACTTCTATGTCGAGGACGAGGACCGGTTGATCGACATCCCCGGCGAGACGATCCGGTTGGATCGGTTGCCGGCGCCGCCCGCTGGTCATCGCATCGTGGCGGTGGATGTCCTCGTCCGGTTGAGACGCGTGTCTGCTCCAGGCCGGGAGGTCGCGCCGTGAATGCGACGCTGCTGCCGGGGGCGATGCCGGCGGTGATCGACGATTCGGAGTGGACCCGGCTGACCGGCGCGGCCAACGATGCCTTCGCCGGCCAGCAGCTCTGCGAAGCACTCGGTCTTTATCGGGACGCCCTGGCCGAGGCGGAGCACCTGTTCCGCAATGCCGAGATCGCCGGCTCGTCGATTCCGGCGGCGACGATCTATGTGATCTCCTGTCACAACCTGGCGGAGGCGGCGCGGCGGACCGGCGAGCCCGAGGCGGCTGAGAGGTGGCTGCTGCAGGCCTTCGAGCGGCTGGCCGCTGCGGCGGAATCGCCCGCCGCGGCGCTCAGCCTCCGGCTCGATTGCATGCGCGACCTGAAATTCGCTTTCCTCAACCTGGTCGAGGGGCGGCGCGACGATGTGGCGTTCCACCCGGAGATGGAGCGCCTGGTCGTCCGCGGACGCGGTGTCGTCGCCTGCGTCATGGGCGTGGTCGAGCGACTGGCGACCTTGCCAGTCCGCGAACTCAGGCTGCTCGACAGCGCTACAGGGCGGCCGTCCTGAGCGCCTGCGCGGCAGCGCGCTTGCGCCGCTGCGTCGCGATCAGCAGCAGGCCGAGCGCGCCGAGCTCGCAGGCGGCTCCGACGAAGCCGAGCTGCCAGGAGGCGCCGTGACGCAGCACCTGCTGGCCGAGCGCGGCGCCCGCCGCAATGCCGATATAGAGCGCCGAGGCGTTGAGCGAGAGCGCGACCACGGCCGTCTCGGGCGCCATCGCGGCGAGGCGCGACATCTGCGAGGGATGGCCGGCCCAGCCGGCGCCGCTCCAGATCATCAGGACCACCGGCAGCACGAAGATAGCCACTGCCGGCGGCAGCGTCACCGCGACGAGCGAGGCGGCGGCGAGCGAGGCTGCGAGCAGGATCAGCACGAATGTCAGCGTCGGCACGGGGCCGAAGCGGTCGCTGGCCTGGCCGCCGAGCTGGTTGCCCAGCGCCGAGCCGATGCCGGTCAGCACGAGCGTCGCGCTGAGCCAATGGCCGGAGATGCCAGCATGGGCCGATAGGAAAGGCGCGACATAGGTGTAGAGCGTGAAGGCGCCGGTGGTCCAAAGCGCGGTGGTGCCGAGTGCGAGCAGCACGTCGCCGCGGCGCGCGACCTGCAGCCGCTCGGCGAGCGTGTTGGCGCCGCGCGGCAGGCCGGCGGGCATCTTGAGCAGCAGGCCGGCGAGGGCGAGCGCGCCGAACAGAGCCACGACGAGGAAGGCGAAGTGCCAGCCGAGCGTGGCGACGGCAGTGCCGAGCGGCACGCCGAGGATCAGCGACACCGTCATGCCGCCGGTGACCAGCGCGATGGCGCGGGCCCGGCGATCGGGCGGCGCCAAAGCGACGGCGACGGCGTTCGCCGCCGGCATGAACACACCGGAGCCGAGCGCCATGACGATGCGCGCCAGCATCAGCCAGGTGAAGTCGGTGGTGAAGGCGGCGACGAGATTGGCCAGCGTGAAGACGGTGAGCGAGCCAACCAGCACGAGCTTGCGGTCGAGATTGCCGAACAGCGTCGAGAGCACCGGCGAGCCGATGGCGTAGGCGATGGCGAAGATCGAGATCAGCAGGCCGGCGGTGTCGACGCTGACGCCGAAGGCGGCGGCGAGATTGGGCAGGATGCCGGTGATGACGAGGCTGCCCGTGCCGATGGCGAAGGCGCCGCCGGCCAGCAGGAGGAGACGGATATCCATGGCAATGCGCTCCGTGGGGAGTTGCCGACTATTTCAATGATCGTTGAATCATGGGCGCCGGCCGACCATGAGTCAATCCTAAATTCAAGGATCATTGAAACTTGTCAGGAGCGGCCGGGGCAATTAAGCGTGAGGTGATGAAGCAGCTCTTCCATCCCGAGATCGAGGACGTCGTGCCGGCCGACGTGTTCGCGGCGCTGGGCGATCCGATCCGGCTCGGCATCCTGGTCTCGCTCGCCGATTGCGACGAGGTCGACAAGGCGCGCTGCGGCGCCTTCACTGAGCTCGCCTCGCCCTCGCTGCTCTCCTACCATTTTGCCAAATTGCGCGAGGCGGGGATCACGCGCTCGCGGGCGGAGGGCACGGTGCGCTTCCTCAGCATCCGCCGCGAGGAGTTCGAGCGGCGCTTTCCCGGCCTGCTCGACAGCGTGATCGAGACGGCGCGGCGCGACCCGTCGGTGCCGCGGATCAAGATCGACGTGTGATCAACCGCAGCACGGACAGCCCGGCCCGAACACCGCCCGGCTGCCGAGCACCGCCAGCTTTCCGCGCCAGCCCGGGACCTTCTCCCTGATCCGCGCCATCGTCCGCTCGCGGTCGAGGCGGGTCGGGCGGCCATCCTCCACGACGATCGTGCCGTCGATGATGCTGGTCACCACGTCGCTTGCCCGTGCGTAATAGACCAGCGCGGCATAGTCGCCGTAATAAGGCTGCAGGTGCGGGCGATCGATGTCGACCATGATCAGGTCGGCCTTCTTGCCCGGCTCCAGCGAGCCGATCTCGTCCTGCAGGCCCATGACGCGGGCAGCGCCGATCGTGTGCAGTTCCAGCGCCTGCGCGCAGGAGAGGGCGGTCGGGCTGCCCAGGCGCAGCCGCATCGCGTTGAGGGCGTTGCGCATGCCCTCGAACGGGTCGTTCAGCATCCAATCGGTGGCGAAGCCGGTTGGAATGCCGCGCGCCATGATGTCTTCGAGCGGCGGGTAGCGGCCGCGGCGCGGATAAATCGTCGGGCAATGGGCGTAGGCCGCGCCGCTCTCTTCGACGGCGTCGAGATCGCCCACTCCAGCGAAGACGAGATGGGCCAGCACGACATCCGGGCCGAGCATGCCGACATCCCTGAGGAACTCGACCGGACCGCAGCCATGGGCCGCCTTGATCTGATCGACCTCGGCAATGCTTTGTGCCGCGTGGATATGCATGCCGATGCCGAGCCGGCTCGCCTCGGCGCGGGCCGTCCTTAGTAGTTCGGCCGAGCAGGTGTCGGTGGCGTGCGTGCCGATGCGTGCGGTGATGCGGCCGTCGGCGGCGCCATGCCAGCGCTCGGCGAAGGCGACGCCGTCGCGCAGGCGCTCCTCGCCGATATCGGGATGATGGGTGTAGTCGCCGCGCCAGAGCTCATGCAGGCGGACGTCGAAGACCTTGTGGGCGATCTGCGCGCGCAGGCCGCAAGACTCGACCGTTTCGGCGAGCCGGTGCGGCGCGTACCAGATGTCGTTGATGGTGGTGATGCCGGACTGGAGCATGTCGGCGCAGCCGGCCTCCGCCAGTAGCGCCCACTCGTCCTCCGTCATGTCCTTCTCCATCCGGAAGGCGACTTCGAGCAGCGCTGCCTTGGCGGCGTGGTCGTCGGTCTGGCTGCGGAAGACCAATGACGCGGCGTGCGAATGGCAGTTGACGAAGCCGGGCAGGACGGCCCGCCCGGCGCCGTCGAGCGTGCGAGCGGGCGCCCAGTGCCCCTCAGGCTGGCGCGGACCGGCATGGAGGATGCGCCCGCCGGCGATCGCAACCTCGCTGTTGGGGATCACCGGCATGCCCGGGCTGACCGGATAGAGGAATTCGGCGCGCACCAGCAAGTCGATCTCGATCATGGCGCGGGCTCCTCCATCGGCGCGAGAGGGCGAGCTTAGGGCGCGCGTTGTGGAAGGCCAGCGACGCGCCTGCACGGCAGCCTTGCGTCCGCAATCCGCTCTCGCTATGAAATGTTACAACGTAACAAAATATGAGGTCCGAGATGGATGGCCGCCTTCCTGTCACCGTGCTTTCCGGCTTTCTCGGCGCCGGCAAGACGACGCTGCTCAACCACGTCCTCAACAATCGCGAGGGCCGCAAGGTCGCGGTCATCGTCAACGACATGAGCGAGGTGAACATCGACGCCGACCTCGTCCGGGCCGGCGGCGGCGATCTCTCTCGCACCGACGAAAAGCTGGTCGAAATGAGCAATGGCTGCATCTGCTGCACCTTGCGCGACGATCTCCTCGCCGAAGTCGGTCGGCTCGCCCGCGACGGGCGCTTCGACTACCTGCTGATCGAGGGCACCGGCATCGCCGAGCCGCTGCCGATCGCCGCGACCTTCGAATTCCGCGACGAGGACGGCTTCTCGCTCTCCGACCTCGCCCGGCTCGACACCATGGTGACGGTGGTCGATGCGGTGAACCTGCTTAGGGATTACGGCTCGCGCGACTTCCTGCGCGAACGCGGCGAGACGGCCGGCGAGGGCGACGAGCGCACGCTCGTCGACCTGCTGGTCGAGCAGATCGAATTCGCGGATGTCGTCGTGCTCAACAAGGTCGGCGATGCCGGGCCGGAGGCGGTGGCGCAGGCGAGATTGGTCATCCGGGCGCTCAACCCGGATGCGCGGCTGATCGAGGCCGATTTCGGCCGCGTGGCGCTCGATCAGATCCTCGATACCGGCCTGTTCGACCATGAGAAGGCGCAGGAGCACCCGCTCTGGCACAAGGAGCTCTACGGCTTCAAAGACCATGTGCCGGAGACCGAGGAATACGGCATTTCCTCCTTCGTCTACCGGGCGCGCCGGCCGTTCCATCCGGAAAAGTTCAACGCCTTCCTCGCCCGGACCTGGCCGGGGCTGATCCGGGCCAAGGGCCATTTCTGGCTGGCGACCCGGCCGGAATGGGTCGGCGAGATGTCGCTCGCAGGCAGCATCTGCCGAACCGAGGCGATGGGCTTCTGGTGGGCCGCCGTGCCGCGCCCGCGCTGGCCCGATCATCCCGAATGGCGCGCCATCCTGAACCGGCACTGGCACTCGGTCTGGGGCGATCGCCGGCAGGAGCTGGTCTTCATCGGCTCGGGCATGGACGAACAGGCCATCCGCGCCGGGCTCGATGCCTGCCTGCTCGGCGAGACGCCGACCATCGCCTTCAAGCCCGAGCGTTATCGCGATCTGCCCGACCCGTTCCCGGCCTGGCGCCGGGCCACCGCCGCCTGAACCTCATTCCTTACCGCCTATCCTGGAGACCATGATGCGTCCGCTTTCCCTGTTGTCCTCGCTCGCCATCTCGGCCGTGCTGTCGAGCCTGCCGGCCCTCGCCCATGACCATGCCGTGCTGCGCGGCCGGCTGGTCTTCGCCGACCATGAGAAGCCGGTCGTGCGCGTGCTCGATCTCGACAGCGGCGAGGTCACGCACAGCTTCGACGTCCCTAAGGCCAATCCCGGTTTCGCCACCGTGCAGGGTGGCCGCTTCGTCGTGATCAAGACCGGCGATGATGCCGGCACGCTCCGCTTCCTCGACACCGGCCTGACGATCGAGTCGCATGGCGACCACAACGACATCGAGAAGGGGGCGGTAAAGCTGCTCGACCTGACGCTGACCGGCCAGAAGCCAGCCCATGTCATCTCCGGCCATGGCCAGCTCGCGTTGTTCTATGACGGCATCCGCCCCTGGGACGGGCAGAGCACGGCGAAGGCAGTGCTGGTCGCGATCAACGAGCTTTCCAAGGACAAGCCGGCGCTGACGGAGTGGCCGAGCCCGGGGCCGCAGCACGGTATCGTCGTGCCGCTCGGCGAGGGGCGCTGGCTGATGTCGGTGCCGAACCCGGTCTATGTGAAGGGCGAGGACAAGAGCGCTTCGTCGCGGCCGGACGGATTCGAGATCCTAGACCGGACCAAGGGCGGCTGGGCGAAGCTCGCGACTTTCAACGATCCGGCCAAGCCCGAGGCCTCCTGCAAGCTCTATCACGGCCATGCCGCCGCCGATGGCCGCCATGTCTTCGGCTGCGCCGAAGGGGAGGGCGGCGGCATGCTGGTGCTGTCGCAGGCCGGGGCCAAGTTCAGCGCGCACAAGCTTGCCTATCCGGATGAGCGCCGGATCAGCGCGATCAAGGCGAAGGCCGGGGCCAAGTTCATGGTCGCCAATTACGGTAAGACCTCTCCCTATGACGGTCTGCTTCGGGTCGACCCGGCCGCCAAGTCGCTAACCTCCGCCGATGTCCTGCCGGTGCCGGTCGGCCAGTCGGCCTGCCAGTTCGAACTCTCCGCCAATGGCCGGCGGCTCGCCAATCTGACGCCGGACGGCAAGCTTCGGGTTTATGAGGTTGCCGCCTGGAAGGAGCTTGCCAGCTTCGACGCCGTGCCGGCCTTCGACTGCCAGTATGGCGCGAAGACGCCGACGCCTTCGCTCGCGGTGGTCGGCGGCAGCGCCTATGTGAGCGACCCCACGAATGGCCGCATCCGCGAATACAATTTGGAGACGCTGAAGCAGGCGCTCGACCTGCCCGTCGACGGCATGCCGGCCAATCTCGCCGGCAGCGATGCGGGCTGAATAGCCGTAGGCTTCCGTTCAGCATCCGGGGTATAGGCATCCCGGATGCTGAACCGCCTTCCCCGCCATACGCGCCAGGTCATCGCCTATGCCTTTTCGGGCGTGATGGCGGCGGTCGCGCATTACGGATTGCTGATCGGCCTGGTCGAGCTCGGCCGGGTCGATCCCGTTCTGGCGTCGCTCGCCGGCTTCGTGCTCGGCGGCGTCGTCTCTTACGCGCTGAACCGCTGGCTGACCTTCGAGGCGACGCGGACCCATGGCGAGGCGAGCTGGCGCTTCGGCCTGATCGCCTTCGGCGGCTTCCTGCTCACCGGCGTGCTTATGCACCTCTTCGTCAAGGTCGCTGGGCTGCCTTATCTACCGATGCAGGTGGTCACCACGCTGATCGTGATGATCTTCACCTTCGCCGGGCACAAATTCTTCTCCTTCGCCGATCGCGAAAGCGCGTGATCAGGCCTGACCGGCAGCGTAGAGCGCCCAGCCGACCAGCAGCAGGGTAACGAAGCTCGCGAGCGTGCGGACATGGTTCCACAGCGTCCACGGGCGGGAATAGTTCTGCCACAGCGCCCGCGCCTGCTCTGGATCGGTCGGGATCGTGGCGATGGCGAGCGCCTCGTTCATCGGCACGTTGGCGAGGATGGTGAGCAGGAAGGCGCCGGCCAGATAGACGATGGCCGCGAGCGCCAGCAGCAGCGCGACCTGTCCAGCGTCCTGTTTCCACCACAGCCCGGCTGCGACCAGCGCCAGCACCGGCGTGCCGAAGAAGGCCGGGAAGAAGATGGCGTTGCGCACGACGATGTTGATGCTCTGCATCGAGGCGATCGCGGCTTTCGGATCAACCGCATCCAGCGCCCACATCACCGACATCGAATAGGCATAGAAGAAGCCGGCCATGGCGCCGGCCAGGGCTAATGTGACGACGGTGAGTGCGAGCGCGAGCGAGGTCATGGCGTCGGAACCTCCGATGCGAGCGGCTTGCGGGCCGAGAAGGCCATGCGGTGGGGGTTATGGCCGAAATTCGTAATGCGTGTGACGCTCTCGAAGCCGGCGGCCTCGATCAACGCGGTGATGCCGACGGCGCTGTAGGTCGACAGCCCGTATTGCGCCCGCAGCTTGCGATAATCCGAGAAGACGGTGCGCACCAGCCCGCCGAGCGCAGCGACGAGGAAGCCGCCGCGCCAGGCGAAGCCGAGCAGTTCGGTTGCGTCGGTCAAAGGCGAGAGGCCGGGCGGGATCACGTCGGCGAGGATGAGCTCGCCGCCGGGCTTCAGCTTGGCGAGCCAGGTGGCGAGCGCCCGCTTCAGTTCGTCCTCGCTCAGATACTGGATCAGCGAGTTGGCGACGATGAGGTCGAGCGAATCATCCGGCAGCGCCTCGACCTCTTCCGGCGATACGACAGAGAGATTGGCGAGCCTGCCAAAGCGGGCTCTTAATTTCTCGCGGACGGTTGGAGCGGCTTCGCAGAGGATCAGCCGGCCGCTCGCCGCGGCGACGAGATCGGCCGAGAGCGCCTCGCCGCAGCCGACATCGAGCACGCTTGCGTCCCTGGAGGGGACGGCGGCGGCGATATCCTGCGCGATGCGGCGATAATGCAGGGTCTTGTGGCGATCCGAGACGTAGATTGCGTGCTCGCCGTTCCAGAAATCACGCCAGGACATCGGGTCTCCGTTTCGAGGGGGCCTTCGCGGCTAGCCCTTAGCATGGCTGCGCTGCGCGTGCAGAGCAGGTTGATTGCATGCGGGGTTTACGGCACGGCAGGCGAGCCAATAGCCTGCGCGCGACCGACCGGAGCCTGCCTGACCATGCTGCTGTTGCCGAAACTGCTGAAGCGCTCGATCCGCAAGGGGCGCCTGACCGTGATCGCGCCGGACGGGCAGCGGCATGTCTTCGGGCCCGGGCGGACCGAGTTCACCTTCGCCGGCAAGCCTGTCGTCGCCGGCGAGGTGACGGTGCGCTTCAAGGATACCAAGATCGAGCGCGAGCTCTTCCTCAATCCCGAGCTGGCGCTGGCCGAAGGCTATATGGACCAGCGGATCGAGTTCGAGGACGGCTCGACCATCCACGATCTCCTGACCTTGTTCTGGATCCAGCGCGGCGAACTGCGCAAGCACCCGCTGCAGGCGGCTATCCGCAAGATCCGCTTCAAGATCCGGCGCTGGCGGATGCACAACCCGCTCGGCGTCGCCGGCAAGAAGGTCAAGCATCACTACGACATTCCGACCGATTTCTACCGGCTCTGGCTCGACGAGACCATGACCTATTCCTGCGCTTATTGGCATTCTCCCGACGTCGGCTTGGAGAACGCGCAGAAGGCCAAGCTTCGGCATCTCGCTGCCAAGCTGAAGATCGAGCCGGGGATGCGCGTGCTCGATATCGGCTCGGGCTGGGGCGAGCTCTCGATCTATCTCGCCAAGGCCTGCGGCGCGAAAGTGACCGGGCTCAACGTCTCGCCCGACCAGATGGCGGCGGCGCAAAAGCGCGCCGAGGTCGCCGGCGTCGGCGATGCGGTGAGCTTCATTAACAAGGATTATCGCGAGCTGACCGGGACGTTCGACCGCGTCGTCTCCGTCGGCATGATGGAGCATGTCGGCGTCGCGCATTACCTCGAATATTTCGAGAAGATCCGCGACCTCCTGACCCCCGACGGGATCGCGCTCGTCCACTGCATCGGCCGCGTCGGCCCGCCCGGCTTCACCGGCCCCTTCTTCGACAAGTACATCTTCCCCGGCGGCTATGCCCCGGCGCTGTCGGAGGTCTTCGCCGCTGTCGAGCAGACCGGGCTCTGGCATTCCGACTGCGAGTTCTGGCGCCGCCACTATCACTGGACGCTGGAAGCCTGGCGCGAGCGCTTCATGGCGCACCGGCCGAAGGTGGTCGCGATGCTGGGCGAGCGCTTCGCACGGATGTGGGAGTTCTACCTTTCCGCCTGCTCGATCTCCTTCGACATCGGCGGCGACATGGTCTTCCAGCTGCTGCTCGGCCCGCACAAGAGCGCCGTGCCGGTGATCCGGGACTATATCACCGAGGCCGAAGCCGAGCTGGAACAGCGGGGCTTCTGACGATGGCCGGACAGGAGCTGATCGGACAGGTCTCGGACCTGCTGCGCGAGGTCGCGGCCGAGGTGGTGATGCCGCGCTTCCGCAAGCTGGCGGAGACGGACGTCCGGGTGAAGTCGCCCGGCGAAGAGGTCACGATCGCCGATGAGGAAGCCGAGCGGCTGCTCAATCTCCGGCTGCCTGCGCTGCTGCCCGGATCGAGGGTGATCGGCGAGGAAGCGGTCTCGGCCCAGCCGGAGCTGCTTCAGGGGCTTGGCGAGGGCACGGTCTTCGTGGTCGACCCGGTCGACGGCACCGCCAATTTCGTCAAGGGCAGCCCGTGCTTCTCGATCATGGTGGCGCTGCTGCAAGAGGGCGAGGCGATCGCCTCCTGGATGCTGAGCCCGGCGACCGGGGCGCTCCATGTCGCCGAGCGCGGTTCGGGCGCCTGGGTCGATGGCGAGCGCGTCAAGGTCGGGCAGCCGCCGCAATGGACCGGGCTGCGCGGCGGGGTGTTGACCCGCTTCCTGCCGGCGGAGACGACGGCGCGGGTCAAGGCCAATGGCCGCGACCTCGCCGCGATCACGCCGGGGATGCACTGCGCCGGCGAGGAATATCCCGCGATCGTGCGCGGCGAGCAGCATTTCGTGGTGTTCTGGCGCGGCCTGCCCTGGGACCATGCGCCGGGGACGCTCTTCCTCGAAGAGGCCGGCGGCCGCGCGGCCCGCTTCGACGGGCGCCGCTACCGGCCAGCTGAAGAGGGCTTCGGCATCCTGGCGGCGCAAACGCCTGAACTCTGGGACGAATTGCAGCGGCGGCTGTTCGCGGAGGTCTGAGACCACCCGACGAGAGAAAGCGCCTCGCCGGCTTACACCGCGAGGGTCTTGCGAGAGCACCATCCGAGGGAGGGCGCGGGGTTAAGGCGGCGTCGCAGTCGACGGCTGCGTGCCGAATGTCGATGTCGAATGTCGAAGCAGCGCCACTGGCCGCTGCCCGAACCCCGCGCGCGGTTCTCTTTGAGTTCTCGCCGTCTGTTTATGTCCGGCGGGACCGGGACCGCATGTCCCGAACGACGATCACCCTCCGCGCTACTTCGAGCCTGCGACGCTCTTTCGCCACGGACACCGCTCTCCCGCCCGGCCTCTCGACGCCTCGCGAAGCCCCCTCGGTTCGGGCGGGACGGGGAGGAGCATAAGGCAGGTTTCGGCGGCGGGGATCGATTGGGGAATTATCCCCGTCGCGGCCTGAAGAGGCGCGGGGAACCCTTCTCCCGTGTGGGAGAAGGGCAGGGATGAGGGCCTGCCCTATCCGTAGGAGGCGCGACGGCTCCGTTGCGTTCAGGTGATCAACGGCGGTCCCTCACCCCTGCCCCTCTCCCATCCGGGAGAGGGGTTCTGGCGATGCAGCAACCATATCTCAAAACTAAGGAATTGACCTAAGTATTGAGTCCAGCTATCGATGCCGCCGGCGAAGGGCGCCGAGGGGGACACCGTGACACCGCACATCGGATCCAACGCACCACAGGCGGCCAATGCCGTCATCGTGGACCAGATCTTCCGGGCGCTGTCGGACCCGACGCGGCGCAATGTGCTGGAGCGCCTGACGTCGCGGCCGGCCTCGGTGAGTGAGCTTGCTGCGCCCTACAAGATGGCCCTGCCATCCTTCGTCGAGCATCTGAAGGTGCTCGAAACCAGCGGCCTGGTGCGCTCGCACAAGGCTGGGCGCGTCCGGACCTACGAGCTGGCCGCCGACCAATTGAAACTCGCCGAGGATTGGCTCGGGCGCCAGCGCAATGTGTGGGCGCGCCGACTCGACCGCTTCGACGCCTATGTCATGAGCCTGAAGGAAGAGGAGAAGAAATGACCTTGCCTGCAATCACCATCAATCCCGAACTCGACCTTGTGCTCGAACGCAAACTCGACGTACCGGTCGAACTGGTCTGGCGTGCCTGGACGACGCCGGAGCATCTGCGCAACTGGTTCGCACCCAAGCCTTGGGCGATCTCCGCCTTGGACCTCGATTTGCGTCCGGGCGGTGCGATCAACTTCACCATGCGCTCGCCCGAGGGCCAGGAGTTCGCCAACACCCAGTGCTATCTCGAGGTGAAGCCGCTGGAGCGGCTGGTCATGACCGACACGCTCCTCGGCGGTTATCGGCCTTCGCCGAACCCGTTCTTCACCGCCATCCTCGATCTCGCCAGGGACGGCAGCGGCACGCATTACCGGGCCGTCGCCATCCATGGCAGCGATGCCAGCCGCAAGCAGCACGAAGAGATGGGCTTCCACGAGGGCTGGGGCACGGTCGTCAGCCAGATGGTCGAGTACATCAAGGCCGGGCGCCTCTAGGACCGACGTGCGAGAGAGCGATGCGCCGCATCTGGCGCATTGCCCTTGGGCGTGACGGCATCTCGGTCACCGTCAAAGGTTCTGCTGCAGAATCCGCCCGTTCGGGTGGACGCAGATCAGTTCGAGCCGGCCGTCGCCGACATTCTCGAAGCGGTGTGGAATGTCCGGTGCGGCGACGACGACGTCGCCGGGATAGCCGCGCGTCCTTTCGCTCCCGACGGTGAACTCGGCCTCGCCATTCCGGACGATCCAGGTCTCGGAATAGGGATGGACGTGCAGCATCGAGCCTTGGCCCGGCTCGGCGTCGACGATGAAGAACGAGACCGGGCCGCCGAGCGCCTCGCCCTCGAAACGCACCGTGCGGTTGGCGCCGCGCTGCTGATCTTCGGACCGAAGGACGTTGAACATAGCTGCCTCCCTGGCTGATCGTCGGTCAAATTATCTTGACGGAAAGATATCTAGCTGAGGGATATCTTTCCGTCAAGATAATTATCTCTGCGCCAAGATATCTCGGCGAACGACGCGCGGCGGAAGACCGTGTCGACCGCCTGCGCCGGCAATGATCCTCGGATCGAAGCGAACCAGGCAGGAACGCAGGGCGGTCAGTGAAGACACGTCGTGCCCTGGCTTGACCCGAGCATCTCAGGCCGGAAGAGGCTCCGACCGGCGCGTTCTTGTCGTGAAATTCTCGGGTCGGCGCCGTGCGCCGCCCGAAAATGACGATGGTCTCACCGCTTCAGGTTGACGAGCACCACGCCGGCCAGGGCCATGGCGCCGCCGATCAGGCCGAGCGCGGTCGGGACCTCGCCGAGCCAGAGGAAGCTGATCAGCATCGCTGCCGGCGGCACGCAGTACTGGAAGTTGGCGGCACGGGCGGCCGGCAGGCGCGACAGGGTGATCGCCCAGGTGCCGTAGGCGACGACGCTGGAGACCAGAGCGAGCCAGACCACCGACCAGATCGCCTGCGCCGGGGCGGCCGGCAACTGCTCCAGCGCGCTGGGCAGGAAGGGCGTCAGGGCAAGGCCGCCCAGCGCCATGTTCCAGGCCGCGACGGTGAGCGGCTTGTGGCGGGAAAAGAGCGGCTTCTGCACCACGGTCGAGACCGAGTTGCACAGGGCTGCGCCGAGGATCAGCAGGACGCTGACGCCGATATTGAGGTCGAGCCCATTGCCGACAGCGATCACGCCGATGCCGGCGAAGGCCAGCGCAGTGCCGGCCCAGGCGAGGGCGCTGAAGCGCTCGTTCAGGACCAGCATGGCGAGCGCCGCCGTCATGATCGGGTTGGTGTTGATGATGAAGCTCGCCGCGCCCGCCGGCACGACGCGCTGGCCGAGATTGAGGAAGATCGCATAGAGCGCGATGAAGACGATGCCGCCGGTGAGAAAGCGCCAGATGTCGGCGCGCTCGGGCAGCTTCGGCCGTGTCACGATCAGGAAGAGCGCGGCGAAGACGCCGGCGATGGCAAAACGCAGCGCCGCCATTTCCAGCGCACCGAAGCCGGCGAGCCCGGCCCGGATCGCCGGGAAGGACGAGGCCCAGGCGATCACGGTGAAGGGGATGGTGAAGAGCAGCATGGCGTCGAGGGTGGAGCCGGGCCGGGTCGGGGCGGCGGGACAGGCGGTTGTCATGACGGGCCTCTTTGGGGCGAATGACGGTTCGCCTCCGATAAGCGCCTCGACGAGCTGATTGACAAACGAGTAATTCAATGACGAGCTGTGAGCATGGATCACAGCTCGCCACTTCCGCCCTTGGACACGCTGCGCGCCTTCGAGGCCGCCGCCCGCTCCGGCAGTTTCTCGGCTGCGGCCGAGGCGCTGAACCTGACGCATGGTGCGGTCTCGCGGCAGGTCGCCAAGCTCGAGCATTGGCTCGGCCTGCGCGTGTTCGAGCGCCAGGCCCGCGGCGTCGCGCTCACGCCGGAGGGGCAGCGCCTGTTCCAGCGCACGCAGGAGGCGTTCTCGGTCTTCGCCGATTCATCCGATCGCTGGAGCGAGCCGCGCGGGGCGGCGGTAGTGCGCTTCAGCGCGACGCCGTCGGTCTGTTCGCTCTGGCTGATGCCGCGCTGGCAGCGTCTGGAGAGCGGTGATCCCGCGGTGCGGATCATGCTGCAGGTCGACCATCGCAAGGTCGATCTGGAGGAGGAGGGCATCGACCTCGCCATTCGCTGCGGCCGGGGCGGCACGCCGGGGCGGGTCTCGGTGCAGCTGTTCGAGGAGTGGTGCTATCCCGTCGCTTCGCCGGAGCTGGCCAGGGCGATCGGCGAAGGCAAGCCGGAACGCTTCCTCGACCAGCCGTTGATCCATGATTCGGACGCGGCCGGCTGGCGCGCCTGGTTCAACGCGCAGGGGCTGGATTTCCGGCCGCGTGCGAATGATCGGCGCTTCGAGGACTACAATCTCGTGCTCGACGCCGCTGCGTCGGGGCTCGGCGTGGCGCTGTCGCGCCCGCCGCTGGCGCAGGCCCAGGTCGATGCCGGCCGGATCGCCAGGGTCGACCAGCGCACCGCGCTCAACCCAGTATCGTACTGGCTCGACCGGCCGATGGGGCAGCCGCGCCCGGCGGCCGTGGCGCTGGCGACGCGGATCGCGCACGAGGCCGGGCTGTCGGCGAGCAAGCTCGCTGGCTTCCTGCGGCAGGAGGCGAAGGCGGCTTAGGGACAGCGCGAGACGCGGCTCACCGATGTGAACACTGGTTCACGCGCCCCGCGTTGACGCCGGTTGTGCTCAGCGCTCATCTCTCGCGCAGAGGTTGAGCTGCGGAGATGCGCAATGGCGAAGCTGGGGCTGTTTTACAGGGGCCGGGGTGAAAGCACGGAAATTTTCACGACCATCTATGATGGGGCGACCTGGACAGGCGACACGAGCATATCAGGCCAGCGTGGCGGTATAACGCCAAAGACAAAAAGCGCTCCAGCTGCCTGCTTATATAATAATCGAATTTTGATGGTTTATAACGGCCATCTCGGCAGTAATATATTCATGTCATTCTTCGACGGGGTGACCTGGGGCAGTGATCAGAAGATCAGCGATCTTTCGAGTGAGGTCGACCCAAAAACAGATCAGGCGCCGACGCTGGTTGTCTACAACGACCTTCTGTACATGTTCTATGTCGGAGCCGGAAGCACGACCATCTACGGCTCCTGGTTCGACGGCTGGCAGTGGCATGGCGATATCCCGATCGGCACGAAGGCCGGCAGCACGCTGAAGTCGGACCAGCCTCCCACGGCCGTCGTCTTCAACAACAAGCTCTACCTGATCTACAAGGGCGCCGGCGTCGTGAAACTCTACGCGGCCTGGTTCGACGGCGGCGATTGGGACGGCGACAAGCCGATAAGCGAACTACCGGGCGGGATCGATCCCTGGTCGGATCGGGGGCCAGCCGCAGCCGTCTTCAATGGCAGGCTCGTCCTGATCTACAAGGGCGCCCAGAAGGACGGGCTCTTCATCTCCTGGCTCGACGGGACCACCTGGTCCGGCGACCAGAAGCTCTCCGACCAGGCCGGACATCTCGATGCCCGTACTGATAATGCCCCCAATCTCCTGGTTTTCGACAACAAGCTTTGGCTGGCCTATCGCGGTCGCGGCAACCCCGCGATCTTCATGTCCTGGTTCGACGGCAGTACCTGGTCGGGCGATGTGTCGATCTCGAGTCAACCCGGCGCTATCAATCCTGAATCAAGCTTCGCCCCCGGCCTGTGCCTGATGCCATTCCCGGATCCGGTCGTGACGACCGGCTACCGGGTTCAGCAGACCATGGAGATGCACACCAAGCCGATGCCCGCAGCGCCGGGCGGAGGCGCGGTCAAGGGTGGGATGGTGGCCAAGGTCGGCCCCGGGGCCGTGGCGGCCGTTCCCGCCAGGAGCGGTGGCGACCAGCCCTCTCCGATCCTCGATCCCTTGATCTGCGACATCAGCCTGATGGGGACGCATGACAGCGCGGCGATCAATACCTGGCTGCCGACGACGGCCTATGCCTGCCACAACATGTCGATCACCCAGCAGCTCGATGCCGGTGTTCGCGTTCTCGATGTCAGGCTCAAGGTACAGAAATCGGGATCGACCTTCACATTCGTGACCTGCCACGGGGCGCTCAACTTCTACACCCCGATCAACGAGTATCAGTCGTTCGTTTCACTGTTGGACGAATGCACGGCTTTCCTGTCCTCGCGGACATGGGAGTTTCTGGTCATGTCGTTGAAGATCGACGACTGGGACGGCATCGATCCGGGCCGATTTGGAGCCGCCGTCTATGAAGCGCTGCGCGCAGTGCTTTCGGCCTATCCGGTGATCGTCAACAAGTCAGATATCCCCCATCTCAGCGAGGCAATGGGGAAGATCTATCTGATCAATCGGATCAATGACGACTCGTCGCTCGGCGTGCCGATGAACTTCGGCGATAATCGGGACGGCGGCTGGCTGGAGCCAACCGACAAGCGCCAGTTCCGTGTCTACCTTCAAGATCGCTACAAGGGTTTGCCCCTGATCGATCCGTGGAGCACGAAGTTCCAGCTCTTCATCGACGCGGTGAAGCAGCCGCGCCAGCGCGGCGAAATGCTGATCAATTTCGGGAGCGCGACCTATCTGGGCGTCGGCAAGCTCAATATCCAGGGCAGATTGCTGGAATATCTCGGCGTGCTCGCGAACCGGCCCGCATCGTTCGGCTGGTCACTGTTCGACTACGTCAACGTGACCTATCCGACCAGCGCTTATCCCGCTCTTACCGCCACCCAGATGATCAACGCCGCGACGTCCAACTACCGGGACTTTGCGAGCGCCTACTTCATGCGTGGGAACGGCAGAGACTGCTACGACGGGTAGGGCTGCTCGCCAGCCAGTTCCGCGACAGGCGGTACCGGCCGGGCCGCGGATGGTCCCTGTGCGTTCGCGGGAGGTTGCCGGGCCTCGTCCAGATGCGCCCGCATCTCCTCGGCGAGGGCGAAGAAGCGGTCGCGCACCGGGCGGGCGTGCGGATTGGCCTGCTCGATGGCGAGGAAGACGGCCGGGCTGTCATGGCGTACCATCTCGGTCGCGCGCATCAGCAGGTCGAAGCTCGCCGTGGTCATGCGGCGGGGCAGCGGCTCCATCCGGACCAGGATCTTGGCGATGAGATGGGTCAGGCCCTGGACCAGCGCCGCCTCGCGGTCATGTGCCTCCGGCGTCGTCATGATGACCTTGAGACGCAGCACCCGGCGCAGGATGGCGGCGATGCGCCAGGCGCTGCGGCCGCGGATCGGGCAGATCGCGATCTTGAGGCCGGCAATGCCGTCACGGCCACTCTGCGGGCCGAAGAGCGGATGGGTGCCGACGATCTCGACGTCATCCGGCAGCTCGGCCAGCATGGTCATGGCCGGGTCGATCTTGACCGAGCCGACATCGACGACGATCGCCCCGGCGCGCAGGTGCGGCCGCAAGGTGGCGATCGCCTCGGAGAGGGCTGCGACCGGCACGGCGAGGATGACGATGTCGCAGGCGGCGATCTGCGCCGGATCGGCAGCGATGATGCCGCCGGAGGCTGCATCGGCCGGCAATGCCGGGTCGAAAGCCAGCAGGCGGCAATGCGGCTTGAGGTGGCGGGCGATCAGGCGGCCGAAGGCGCCGAAGCCCATCAGGCCGACGGAGGGATTGGTCTTGTTCGGGGTAAGCATCGCTGGGTCCTTCGGGAGGGGCCGCGATGCCGGGTGACTGCCTGAATTCAACCGCCAGCGCGGCGGTTGAGACATGAAGATGCCACCGCCTCTATGAGGACGGGGCGTAATAGTTGCGGGCGAGAAGGCAGGCGAAGGTCATGGCCCGCTTAGAGCGCGGGCGCGTCGCCCTGTCAATCACAGCGGCCAATCACAGGGGCGGAGAGTAGTCGGTCGGCATCAGCACGCGGTCCTCGATGGCGCCGACGAGGTCGCCATGCTCGATGACGCTGACGCGCTTGATCTCGATCCATTCGGGATCGGCCATGAAGCTTGCCCAGCGCGCCGCCTTGGTCTCGAGATTGGGCCAGGCGAGCAGATAGGCGAACTCGGTGCGGTCGGCGCTGCGCGTCTCCCACATCGACAGGATGCGGAAGCCGTGGCGGGCCATGATCCGGCTGGCATGATCGCGGAAGCGGGCGTGGAATGCCGCCTTGTTGCGCTCGAAGATCTCGTTGATGCGCAACTGGTGGATCATGGCTCCCTCCGTGATCAGGCGGCCTTCTTCGCCTTCTCCGCTTCCATCAGCTCGACGAAGCGGGTGAAGAGGTAGTGGCTGTCCTGCGGGCCGGGCGAGGCTTCGGGATGGTGCTGGACGCTGAAGGCAGGACGGTCGTTCAGGGCGATGCCGCAATTGCTGCCGTCGAAGAGCGAGACATGCGTCTCGGTCGCGTTGGCCGGCAGCGTCGCCGGGTCGACGGCGAAGCCATGGTTCATCGAGACGATCTCGACCTTGCCGGTGGTCTTGTCCTGGACCGGATGATTGGCGCCGTGATGGCCCTGCTTCATCTTCATGGTCTGGCCGCCGATGGCGAGCGCCAGCATCTGGTGGCCGAGGCAGATGCCGAAGGTCGGGATCTTGCGGTCGAGCAGCTCCCTGATCACCGGCACGGCGTATTCGCCGGTCGCGGCCGGATCGCCCGGGCCGTTCGACAGGAAGACGCCGTCGGGATTGAGCGCGAGGATGTCCTTGGCCGATGCGGTCGAGGGAACGACCTCGACCTCGCAGCCGGCCTTGGCCAGCAGGCGCAGGATGTTGCGCTTGACGCCGTAGTCGATGGCGACGACGCGATGCGCCGCAGCTTCGCGCTTGCCATAGCCGCGCGGCCAGAGCCAGGGCGTCTCGTCCCAGTCATAGCGCTGGGTCGCGGCGACGAGCGGCACGAGGTCGAGCCCGGCCATGTCGGGCAGGGCGGCGGCTTCCTTCTTGAGGGCCTCGATATCGAAATTGCCGGCCGGGTCATGGGCGATGACGGCGTTGGGCATGCCGTTCTCGCGGATCAGCGTGGTCAGCGCGCGGGTGTCGACGCCGCAGATACCGACGATGTTGCGCGCCTTCAGCCAGGCGTCGAGATGCTTGGCGGCGCGCCAGTTCGAGGGCTGAGTGACCTCGGCATGCAGCACGACGCCGCGCACGCCGGAGGCGGCGGCGGCGTTGACCGTCTCGGTGTCCTCCTCGTTGACGCCGACATTGCCGATATGGGGGAAGGTGAAGGTGATGATCTGCCCGGCATAGGACGGGTCGGTCAGGATTTCCTGATAGCCGGTCATCGCCGTGTTGAAGCAGACCTCGCCGGGCGCCTGCGCGATCGCGCCGAGGCCGAAGCCTTCCAGCACGGTGCCGTCGGCCAGAACCAGCACGGCAGTCGCGCGCGGCTCAACCCAGCCGTCTTGCCAGCCCTGGGAGGCGGGGTTTCCTTCGTGAGCGGTCATGTCTATGTCTCGTCCAGGCCGCTGGAAGCTGCGGCAAGCGTGAAGGCTGCGCGCGTAATGGCGCGGCCGGTCTGGAGCGCGAGCCTTAATCGGCTGACCGTGCTCCGTCAATGAATGAAGAAGGTTCGTAACATCATGTCCACTCTGCGCGAGCAGTTCACCGCCGACCTCAAGACCGCGATGAAGGCCGGCGAGAAGGGCAAGGTCGCCGCCATCCGCCTGATCCAGGCGGCGCTGAAGGACAAGGACATCGAGGCGCGCGGTGCCGGCAAGGGCGAGGCCACGGCCGACGAAATCCTCGCTTTGCTGCAGAAGATGATCAAGCAGCGCCAGGAATCGATCGCGATCTACGACGCCAATGGCCGCCCCGAGCTCGCCGAGGGCGAGCGCGCCGAGGTCGCGGTGATCTCCTCCTATCTGCCCAAGCAGATGAGCGACGAGGAGATCAAGGCGGCGATCGAGGAGGTCATCGCCGAGACCGGCGCCTCCGCCGTCAAGGACATGGGCAAGGTCATCGGCGCGCTGCGCGCCGCCTATGCCGGGCAGATGGACTTCGCCAAGGTCTCCCCTATGGTAAAGCAGTTGCTGGGCGGCTGATCCGCGGCGGCATTCTCGCCAGATCGATGGGCAGCGTTTCGGCAAAGGAGGCTTCCGATGTCGAAACGGTCGATCGCCATGGTCGCGCTCGGGCTGGCCTTGCTGGCCTCGGTTGCGCTTGCTCAATCCGAAGGCTGGGGCACCGGCTACCAGATGGGCACCTCCTATGCCGGGGTGAGCGGTGCCGACGGGACGCGGCTCACCTTCTATTGCGGGGATCCGGCGGCGGCCCGCGCCAACCCGGCGATCACGAGCGGCCCGTATCTGATCGCCGTCCTGCCCAAGACTCAGCTCAATGACGCCCTGCCGTCGGCGATCGAGATCGTGGCCGACGGCAAAGCGACGCGTGTGCCGGTCACGGCCCAGGCCGGTATCGACGAGGTCGAGCTGACCTGGAAGCCCGATGCGGGTTTCGGGGTCGCGCAGATGGCGCCGGTGGTGGCTGGCCTGCATGGGGCGAAGCGGATCGAATTGCGGGCCGGAGACGCCGCCGTCCTGCTGCCGACCGAGGGCGTGGCGAAGGCCCTGGCGGACGATCCGCTGCAATGTCCGTAGAGGAATGGCCGCTCAGGGCGAATAGCTCGTGCGCTGCATCACCCGCTCCTCGATCGCGCCGACCATACGACCATGCTCGGCGGCGCTGCTGTCCTTGATCGCAGACCATTCCGTGTCCTGCATGAAGCGGGCCCAGCTCTGGCGCATCGTCGCCTCGTCGGGCCAGCGCAGCACGTAGATGAATTCGGTGCGGTCCTTGCCCTTGACCTCCCACATCGCCGCGATGTCGAAGCCATAGGTCTTCATGATACGGGCCGCGTGGTCGCGGAAGCGGGCGTGGAAGGCGTCCTTGTTGCTCTCGAAGATCTCGTAGATGCGCAATTGCTCGATCATGGTCGCTCGTTCGGTCGCGGAGGTCGGAATGATGGAGAGGGCGGCCGCGGTCAGGGCCGCAGCGATCAGGCCCCATCGTCGCAAGCGGCGTGGCATGGCGAAGACTCCTCGCTAGTTGCTGTCGAGGAGAGGCTGCCAGCCGCGTTGGTTGCGGTAAAATATATTGTTTATTCTAGTTTGATACGAACTACATATCACGCGCGACCTGCCTGAGCACGGCAAGGAAGTTGTCGCGCGCCAGCGAATAACGCGTCGCATCCCAGGCGGCGATCAGCTCGATATGGGTCACCTCCGGCGGCGCCTCGACGTTGATCAACCGGAAGGCGACCCCGGCGCGCGGCATCAGCGCCAGCGAACCCGGGATCAGTGCGACACCGAGCCCGCTCGCGACCAGGCTGGCGATGGTCTGCATCTGGCGGGCTTCCTGGACGATGCGCGGCGAGAAGCCGGCGAGGCGGCAGAGTCCGATGATCTGGTCGTGGAAGCCGATGCCGAGCTGGCGCGGCGTGCCGATGAAGTCGGTGCCGGCGAGAGCGGCGAGGGGAATGGTCTCCTTACCGGCGAGCGGGTGATCGTCCGGCAATGCGGCCAGGATCGGCTCGCGCAGCAGGGTTTCGCTGGCGAGCTGGGCGAGCATGATGCCGGGCTGGCGCATCAGGCCGATATCGGCCTCGCCGGCGGTGATCGCCACGAGCTGCTCGCCGGTGGTCGCTTCGCGCAGGATAAGCTCGATGCCGGGATACTCGGTGCGAAAGCGGCGCAGCGCCGCCGGCAGCAGGTCATGCGCGGTGCCGACGAAGCTGATCGCGAGGCGGCCGGCCTTGCCGGTGGCGACGGCCTGCGCCTCGCGGATGCCCTCATCGAGCTGGGCTAGGATGCGCCGGGCGCTGACGAGGAAGGTCGCGCCGGCCGGCGTCAGGGCGACGCTGCGATTGCTGCGCTCGAACAGCGATAAGCCGAGCGCGTCCTCGAGCTTGCGGATCGCCTGACTGAGCGGCGGCTGGGCCATGTGCAGCCGCTCGGCGGCACGGTGGAAGTTCAGTTCCTCGGCGACGGCGATGAACTGGCGCAGCAGCCGCGTCTCGACTGCAGGCGGCATCAGGCGCGCTCGATATCGGTCTGCGCGAAGTCATCGCCCTTGTAGAGCAGCGGCCAGCCGCGCGACTTCGCCAGCGCATAGGCGGCGCAGTCGCCCATGTTCAGCTTGGCGGGATGGCGGCCCTTGCCGAAGCGGCGGTAGGTCTCGAAGGCGAGACTGGAGAGATCCTCGTCGAAGGGGACGATCTCGATATTCTCGCGTGCCACTAGATCCTCGGCGGTCCCGGCGGGCATGCCTTTGCCGAACGTCAGGACGATCTGGGCTTCGAGAAGGTTGACGCTGGTCAGGACACGGGTCCTAGCCGATGCGAGTGCAGCGATGAAGTCCGCGGCTTCGGGCTCCTCCATGACGATCGCCACGATTGCGGAGGTGTCGACGACGAGGTTCACCACATGCCGTTCTCATCATAGCCGATGATGTCGTCCATCTCCTCCTTGGTCATGGAGCGCTCGGCCGGCTTGATGTTGTATTTCTTGTAGAACTCGGCCATCCGCCGATGCGCGGCAGCAATCCGCCGCGCCTTCTCTTCCTCGGACAATTCGTCCTTGTCGAGCTCGCTCCTGACGGCCATGCGCACGGCTTCTGTCAGGCTGAGCCCGCGCCGGCGCGCCAGCTGGCGCACCGCTTTCTCGGTCTCAGGGTCCTTGATGTTGAGCGCCACGGCTTTCTTCCTTTTCTACGATTTTCTTTATCATGTGGGGCTTGCTGTGGATATGGACCATAAGCCCTGCGACTGCGGTTTCCGTGGTTGGCAAGCCGGCTCGCAGCAGCCAGATAGGAAGCCATGAAGTTCCCGCCCTCCGTCCTTGAGGAGATCAAGGCGCGGCTGCCTGTCTCGGCGGTCGTGGGCAAACGCGTGCGCCTCGCCAAGGCCGGCCGGGAATGGAAGGGGCTCTCGCCCTTCAATGCCGAGAAGACGCCGTCCTTCTTCGTCAACGACCAGAAGGGCTCGTTCTTCGATTTCTCCTCCGGCAAGAACGGCGACATCTTCAAGTTCGTGATGGAGACCGAGGGGCTCTCCTTCCCGGAAGCGGTCGAGAAGCTCGCCTCCGAGGCCGGCGTCACCCTGCCGAAGGTCTCGTTCGAGGCGCAGGCGCAGGAGGAAAGGCGCAAGGGGCTGCACGAGGTCGTCGAGCTGGCGGCGCGCTTCTTCGAGGCC
This sequence comes from Allobosea sp., assembly GCA_024231975.1. Lineage (GTDB taxonomy): Bacteria > Pseudomonadota > Alphaproteobacteria > Rhizobiales > Beijerinckiaceae > Allobosea. The sequence continues at coordinate 233,771 of JAAEQB010000050.1, read as the reverse complement.
GAGCTGCAATCGGAGCGAGGCGGGCTGGCGCGGCGCTACCTTTCGGGCCGCGGGCTGGAAGGCCCGGCGCGCCAGCTCTTCCGCATGGGTTATGCCCCGCCCGACCGATTCGCGCTGCGCGACCATCTCGCCGGCAAGGGCGTCGGTGCCGATGCGATGATGGAGACGGGCCTGTTGGTGCATGGCGAGGAGATCGCCGTGCCCTATGACCGTTTCCGCGACCGGATCATGTTCCCGATCCATGATGCGCGCGGGCGCGTGATCGCCTTTGGCGGCCGGGCGATGAGCGCCGACGTGCCGGCCAAATACCTGAACTCGCCGGAGACGCCGCTCTTCCACAAGGGCGCGCTGTTGTTCAACCATCACAATGCCCGCAAGGCCGCGCACGACACCGGCCAGGTGATCGTGGTCGAGGGCTATGTCGACGTCATTGCCATGACCCTCGCCGGTTTCCCGCAGGTGGTGGCGCCACTCGGCACGGCACTGACCGAGGACCAGCTAGGGCTGCTCTGGCGCATGGCGGGCGAGCCGGTGATCTGCCTCGACGGCGACAAGGCCGGCCGCAAGGCGGCGGGCCGGGCGATCGATCTCGCCTTGCCGATGCTGGAGCCGGGCAAGTCGCTCTCCTTCGCGCTGCTGCCGGAAGGGCAGGATCCGGACGACCTCGCGCGCTCGGGCGGCAAGCCCGCGGTCGCCGAGGTCATCGGTTCGGCCAAGCCGCTGGTCGACATGCTCTGGGCCCGCGAGTTCGAGGCGAGCCAGCTCGACACGCCCGAGCGGCGCGCCGCCTTCGAGCGCCGGCTGAAGGAGCCTCTCGGCCTGATTCGCGACGAGGCGACGCGCCGGCACTATCGCCACGAGATCGACGAGCGGCTCAGCCAGCTCTTCGCGCCAACGCAGCGGGAGCGGTTCGAAGGGCGGCGCCAGAACGGGTTTTCCGGCGGCGCGCGTGGCGGGCGCGGATTTCAGCGTGGCCAGGACAGGCCGCCGCTCGCACTGGTGCGGCCGAGCCCGCAGCTCACGAGTTCACCACTGATGCAGCGCCGTCACGGCGAGAATCCGCGTGAGGCCTTCGTGCTGCTGGCGCTGGCGAGCCATCCCGATCTCGTCATGCGCTGTGCCGACGAGATCGCCGAGATTGCCCTCGACGGGCCGGCGGCCGAGCGCTTCCGCCAGGCGCTGCTCGACGCGGCGATCGATGGTGCCTTCGACCAGGAGGCGTTCGGGCGCCGGCTGGAGCAGACCCGCATCGCCGAGGCGCAGGCGGCGCTGCTCGCCGTCACCCAGCCGGCCGAGCGGCTGAAGCTGGCGCAAACGGCTGATCCGGAATCGGTTTTTGATTCGATTCGTCAGGCTCTCGTCTTGCATCATCGCGCACGCACGCTACATAGCGAGCTGAAGGCAGCCGAACGCGCATTGGCTGACGAACCAACGGAAGCCAATTTCGCCTGGATGAAGGACGTCAAGGGCCGCCTCGAGACGATCGAGGGGACCGAGGCCAATCCTGAGAAGTGACCAGGCTGGCGCGTTGCTTTCGTCGGCAGAATCGAGGGCGGCTTTGAGGATGGTGCACGATTCATCAACGATGGTCGGTGCTATCTGCGGTGGATGAATTGGGTGGGTGCGCGGCAGCGACGGCTGCCGCGGCGCCCTTTTATGCGTCGGAGCCAGAGCACCGGCGCGCAAGATGGTGGAGCGCTGATTGATGGCGACCAAAGTGAGCGAGCGGGACAAGTCCGAAGCGGGTTCCCCCGAAGCGCCCCCGAGCACGGACAGCCCGCTCCTCGATCTCACCGATCAGGCCGTCAAGCGGATGATCAAGCTCGCCAAGAAGCGCGGCTATGTCACCTATGACGAATTGAACGAGGTGCTGCCCTCGGAGGAGTTCTCCTCCGAGCAGATCGAGGACGTGCTCGGCCAGCTCAGCGAGCAGGGCATCAACGTCGTCGACAACGAGGATCCGGAAGCGGCCGGCGAAGAGCGCGCCGCCCGCGGCAAGGGCGATGGCGAAGAGGACGAGGCCGAAGGCGGCGATATGGTCGAGGCCCAGCGCTCGGCGCTGCCGGTCGAGACCAAGCGCAATCTCGAGCCGACCGAGCGCACCGACGATCCGGTTCGCATGTATCTGCGCGAGATGGGCTCGGTCGAGCTGCTCTCACGCGAGGGCGAGATCGCGATCGCCAAGCGCATCGAGGCCGGCCGCGAGGCGATGATCGCCGGGCTCTGCGAGAGCCCGCTGACCTTCCAGGCGATCATCATCTGGCGTGACGAGCTCAACGAGGGCAAGGTCCTCCTGCGCGACATCATCGACCTCGAAGCGACCTATGCCGGCCCCGACGGCAAGAACCCCGAGCAGATGGCGGCCGAGGGCGAGGAGGGGGCCGAGGCGGCCGAAGAGGCTGCGCCCGAGGGCGAGACCCCGCCCGAGGGCATGGACGACGACGACATGGAGAACAACGTGTCGCTCTCGGCCATGGAAGCCGAGCTGAAGCCGCGCGTGCTCGAGACCTTCGACTCGATCGCCAGCAACTACACCAAGCTGCGCCGCCTGCAGGACCAGGACATCGCCGGCCGGCTGGAGAACGCCAAGCTCTCGCCGTCGCAGGACCGCAAGTACAAGAAGCTGAAGGACGACATCATCGTCTCGGTGAAGTCGCTCTCGCTCAACAACAACCGCATCGAGGCGCTGGTCGAGCAGCTCTACGACATCAACAAGCGCCTGATCTCGCACGAGACCCGGCTGCTGCGCCTGGCGGAGAGCTATGGCGTCGCCCGCGACGACTTCCTGAAGCAGCATATCGGCGGCGAGCTCGACCCGAAATGGGTGCTGCGCGTCTCCAAGCTCGGCTCGCGTGGCTGGAGGGAGTTCGTCGCGCAGGAGAAGGACCGGATCAAGGACCTGCGCGAGGACATCCATACGATGGCCTCGGAGACCGGCCTGGAGATCCAGGAGTTCCGCAAGATCGTGCTGATGGTCCAGAAGGGCGAGCGCGAGGCCCGGCAGGCGAAGAAGGAGATGATCGAGGCGAACCTGCGTCTCGTGATCTCGATCGCCAAGAAGTACACCAACCGCGGCCTGCAGTTCCTCGACCTGATCCAGGAGGGGAACATCGGCCTGATGAAGGCGGTCGACAAGTTCGAGTATCGCCGGGGTTATAAGTTCTCCACTTACGCTACATGGTGGATTCGGCAGGCGATCACCCGTTCGATCGCCGACCAGGCCCGTACCATCCGCATCCCCGTGCACATGATCGAGACGATCAACAAGATCGTCCGGACCTCGCGCCAGATGCTGCACGAGATCGGCCGCGAGCCGACCCCGGAGGAGCTGGCCGAGAAGCTGGCCATGCCGCTGGAGAAGGTGCGCAAGGTCCTGAAGATCGCCAAGGAGCCGATCTCGCTGGAAACGCCAATCGGCGACGAGGAAGACAGCCATCTCGGCGACTTCATCGAGGACAAGAACGCGATCCTGCCGATCGACGCGGCGATCCAGAGCAATCTGCGCGAGACCACCACGCGCGTGCTCGCCTCGCTCACCCCGCGCGAGGAGCGCGTGCTGCGCATGCGCTTCGGCATCGGCATGAACACCGACCACACCCTCGAAGAGGTCGGCCAGCAGTTCAGCGTCACGCGCGAGCGCATTCGCCAGATCGAGGCGAAGGCGCTGAGGAAGCTCAAGCATCCGAGCAGGAGCCGGAAGCTCCGCAGCTTCCTGGACAATTGAGCGGAGTTCGAACGGGGCGCTTCGGCGCCCCGTGGCATATCCGGCGGTAACCGATGTCGGGGTTGATACGGCATCGAGACTGCCGGGAGACCTCAACCTGCCTCCGAACTCCGGCTGACATGCCACGCGCCGCCAGATACCTGCTCCTCGCGATCAGCCTGCTGTTCACGACAGGCGGCATCGCCATGGTCGCGACCGGAGCGCGCGATGGCTGGCAGGTGCTGGTGTTCTTCGGTGCCTGCACGGCTGTTTTCGTTGCTCAGCTATGGCCGCAGCTGCTGCGCTCGGAGGCGATCGATGCCGACCTGCTTCTCGCCCGCTTCCCCGTGCCGGTGACGTTGCGGAGCGGCCGAAAACGTAATCTGATCATGGCGGTCGTCTCCGCCGGTTTCGCCTTCGGTGTCGGCGCGCTCTTGCGGCAGTCCGATTTGGCGCTGCCGATGAGACTGGTTCTCTGGGCCGGCGTGATCCTGTTCGGTGGCGGGGTGCCGCTCCTCCTCGCCCTGGCGATCAAGGGCACGTCGCTGACGCTGTCGGCCGATGGGTTGACGCTTACGACGCTCCGGCGATCCCAGATGATGCGCTGGAGCGATCTCAGCGATTTCACAGCGGCTCGGGTGCCTCCGGCCGGTACGCCGATCGTGGCGTTCGATTACGCTCCTGCTGGCGGGGCAGTGCTCGCGAACGCCAACAGCCGGCTGATCGGGCGCAATTCCACCTTGCCGGATCAATTCGACCTTGGAACGCAAGAGCTGGCTTCGCTCCTGTCCCACTGGCGCGAACGGGCGCTCGAAGCGGCGCCCGCCCCGTCTCCGGCAGGAAGATGATGCCGCTCTAGCGATTGGCTGCCGTGGTCTCGCGATAGTCGTTGATCGCATCCATGATATCCCAGGCCGCGAAGACGACGGGGACCGCGACGCCACCGGCTCTGGCGAGGGCGACATTGCGGTTGCGCGCCGCCAGCTCCGCCGTGCGCGTCGCCAGCTGCGCATTGCCTGCGGCAATACGGCTGGACGCTTTCTCGGCCGCTTTGCGGGTCAGCGTCTGCTGAGCGAGCCCGGTCGACTGCTTGTTGATCTCGCCCTGGACCGAGCGGACGATATTCTCGGCGTTCGCCGAGTTGGCGAGAGCCTTGTCGAGCACGCGCTTGGCTCCCGCTCCCGCCAGGTCGCTGGCCTTGGCCTTGCTTTTTTCGATCGCAATCCCCGCGACTTGAGCACCGGCTCCGGCGTCCCAATTCTTGATGACCGAATGGGTGACGGAATGAGCGAGGCCAGTGGCTCCGAACGCCGCCGCTCCCGCCCCGGCCTCCACGCCGAGGATCGTCAGGCCACCGCCTGCGGTCAGCGCGCCGCCGACCAAGGCGGGGGCGACGAAGCCGATGCCGACGACAGCCCCGATCGCGGCGACGCCGATCTGTGCGCCGAGCTTGATGGCGGCGAGATTGTTGATCCCGTCCTGGGTCTCCCTGATAACGTCGTTGTTGATGTCCGAGGCATTCCGATAGAAATTCTGGATGTCCTTCCGCGCCATGTCGCGCAGCTGCCCAAGGGTCGTGACATATCCCTGCGCTGCGCCAGGCCCTTCTTCGGAGAGCTTGCGGACCCAGGCCATGAGATAGCGCTCATGGAGTTCGTTGGTGCGCCGTTCGACTTTTTCAGGGGCGCCTTCCTTCACGACGGCAATGCCCGGTGGCTCCTTCCAGAAGAAGACCGTGTAGATCGCGTTGATGACCTTGCTGTCCCGATAGGTCTCCCACTCGATCCTCAGCGATTGCTGGCTGGCGATGACGAGGGCGCAGGACCGAAAGAACCGACTGACCGTGTTCAGGTCATAAATGATCACTGAAACATTCTTTTGCATGTTTCCGCCTTTGTTGAATGCGGACCTGTTCCGCATCTCGGGGGCACAAGAGGCCGTTGCATGAGCCCCGTGTGAGCATTGGTCGCGCGCGATTGGCTTCGACCGCAGGCCGCAGGGCGCCATTGGTCCCTTCAGGCGGATTTTCGACCGGGAGCCGCCTCCGACAGGGCAGCCTGAGCTGCCCTGTCGGCGATGATCAGCCCGCTGGCGCGACCAGCATCGCCGTGAGCCGGCGCGCCACCGGCAGGGCCAGCAGCAGTACCGGGAAGGCGATCAGCCAGGACAGGGCCCAGGCAACGGGCCAGCTCTGCAAGAAGGCCGGTGTCGGGCCGAGCACACGCAGGGTCGAGATACCCGAGACGATCAGCGTCATCAGGCCCGACAGGATCAAGGGGGTGACGAGCGCGCCATAGCGCGCTGGCAGTTTGCGGAAAGGGTTCATGGGAACATCCGTAAGGACAGGCCGCGCCGTCATGGCTTCATTGCATCCCGGCGGCATCAGGCCGTGGTGGATGCGTTGCCTGACGTGAGACGCTTACGGCGGTCCCTGGGGACGCAGCGCCGCCCTTACGGTTCGTTTACGCAGGAGGCAAGCAAAATCGGCCCTGGCCGCCACAGTTCTGCTAAGGTCACCCCGACAATCGGGGTTTCCCTTGCGGGTCTTCCCTTGGAGGAGCAGAGATGGCTGGTATCCCGAGCGCCGACGAGATCGAAGCCGCCAAGGCGGCGCTGCAGGCGAATCTGCCGCCTCAGGCGAAGAAGCAGGAAGAGGAAGGCTCGGGCGCCAGCGAGATCGTCGACGGCGTTCTCGATCTCGCCAGCAATGTCACGATCGAAGGAGTCGGTGCTGTCGTCGGGGCGGTGGCCGATGGAGTCGGAACCGTTGTGAGCGCCACGGGAGAGGTCGTCGTGAGCGTGATCGGTGGCATCTTCGAGGGGCTGGGCTAGCAAGGCGCCCGAGACAGGGATATCGATGCGGCTCCGGCAGCGTCGCTGGAGCTGGAGTTAAGCTGTGTCCCTGGAATTCCTGCTGACCTCGCTGATCATCGTCGCTTCGCCCGGGACAGGGGCGATCTACACCATTGCCGCCGGGCTGACGCGCGGGGCCAAGGCCAGCCTGCTCGCCTCCTTCGCCTGCACGCTCGGCATCGTGCCGCACCTGATCGCGGCGATGATGGGCCTCGCCGCCCTGCTGCATGCCAGCGCGCTCGCCTTCTCGATCGTCAAGTATGCCGGCGTCGCCTATCTGCTCTGGATGGCCTGGCAGACGCTGAAGGAGCAAGGCGCGCTCAGCGTCGAGGCTGCGGCCGACGAGCGCTCGGCCTGGCGCGTGCTGGTCGATGGTCTCGCGCTCAACGTGCTCAATCCGAAGCTCTCGATCTTCTTCGTCGCCTTCCTGCCGCAGTTCATCGCGGCGAACGAGGCGAGCCCGATGGCGCGCATGCTCGAGCTCTCGGGCGTGTTCATGGCGATGACCTTCGTCGTCTTCGCCCTCTACGGCCTGTTCGCCGCGGCGATGCGCGACAAGGTGGTCTCCCGGCCGGCGGTGATGGCCTGGCTGCGGCGGACCTTCGCTGCCGCCTTCGTCGCGCTCGGCGCCAAGCTCGCGCTGACCGAGCGCTGACGGTGAAGCAGAGCCGCCTCGCGATCGAGACGCGCGGGGCGGGGCTCTACGAATTCACCGACACCGTCGCCCGCTTCGTGCGCGAGGCGGCGATCGATACAGGCCTGCTGACGCTGTTCCTGCGCCATACCTCCTGCTCGCTGCTGATCCAGGAGAATGCCGATCCCGACGTGCAGCGCGACTTGTCCGCCTTCTTCGCGCGCCTCGTGCCGCCGGCGGACGATCCGGCTATGGCCTATCTCACCCACCGCGCCGAAGGCCCGGACGATATGCCGGCCCATATCAAGGCGGCGGTGCTGCCGGTCTCGCTGTCGATCCCGGTGAGTGCTGGCCGGCTCGCGCTCGGCACCTGGCAGGGCATCTACCTGTTCGAGCACCGGGCCAGCCCGCATCGGCGCGAGGTCGTGCTGCATCTCGCCTGAGCCGTCAGCTTATGGCGGGACGCACCAGCAGTCGCATGAAGGTGCCGTAGCAATCGTGCAGCTCCTGCGGCGACAGGCCGAGATCGAGCTGCTGGAAGCCGATGAAGGCGGCGTATTCGATGCGGGCGAGCGTGAGAGTTTCCTCCGGCGTGAAGCGCCCGCTCTCGCCGTGGAGCTTCTCGAGATAGGCGATGCGCTCGCGGTCGATCTCGGCACAGGTCGCGGCCACGCCCGGATCGAGCTGGGCGAGGCGGCGCATGCCCTGTTCGACGCGGACGTCGAGGGCGAGCGCCATCCGGTCGAGCGCGATCAGGCGGTCCTGTGCCGGCCCGCCCTTGTCGATGTCCTGCATCAGCCGAAGCGTATGGGTCTCGCGCCAATGTCCGGCGAGTGCCGCGAGATAGGCCTCGATCGCCGGGAAATGCGCGTAGAATGAGCCCTTGGTCTTGCCGGCCCGGCGGCAGAGCGCCTCGATGGTCAGTCCGGAAGGCCCTTGCTGGGCGAGGGCATCGAGGCCGAGCGCGAGCCAATCGTTCAGGCGGAAGCGGCGCGGGGCAGGGGACGTCACTGCCACAGGCCGATCGTGCCGCTCGCGGTGATCGCCGCGAACAGGACCCATTGCGGAAAATGCGCGATTCGCAGGCGGAATAGGCCGATCATGCCGAGGCCCCAAAGGCAGAACAGCGCGGCGCCGGCCGTGGCGAAGAGGGCGAGGTCTCGGCTGCCATGGCCGGTCGCGACGAGGCCGAAGGCGAGCGCCAGCGCGGCGAGCATGATCGTCACCAGATGCCAGCAATAGTACATGGTGAATTTCGGCACGGCGTGCAGCCGCTCGGCCGCCAGCAGCGGGGCGGCGATATGGCGACCGCCGAGAATGACGTGGATCAAGGTGGTCATGGCCGCGAGAGCGGCGGCAAGGGTGAGCCAGGTGTTCATGATCGCCTCCTATAATAATACCATACCGTACGGTATTATACGTGAAAATGGCAAGCCGAGGCAGGGGCTATACGGTGAAGGGCAGGGCGCTTGCGATCACCGGACGCGAATGCGGCGGAATGCTCGACAGAAGCGGGATGGGATCATCGCCCGGCGAAATACTCCGGCTCTGGCGCCGGCTCCCAGGACTGGCCGGTGGCGATCAGGCAGCTGACGCCGTCGGGCAAGGTCGCGAACACGGTGAAGGAGCCGTTCGGGGAGGCGAAGAGCTCGATCACGCTGCCGTTCGCGGCGAGGCCGTAGCCGATCCGGCGTTCGCCATAGAGCTCATGCAACTGCGTCGTCGCCATGCCGCGTTCGGCGCAGGGAACGCCGGCGGGTACCTGCGCCCGGACTGCGCCGGACGACAGCGGCAAGGTCAGCAGGATCGGCAGGCAGGATTTGAGGAAGCGCGTCATGGCTGCTCCTGCGACAGAGCGGGCCAAGGCGGGCACGACGGGTGGACGGGCTCGGCTTTTTCGCCCTGTCTGACTAGGACATGGTGACGCAGGCATCCCTGCGCTAGGGGCGAGGAACGCGATAGGGGATTCCTTGGACGCGAATGCCCATCGATCTTCGCGTGCCCGGCCTCTTGGCCAAGCCGCCCGCATCTGCGCTATACAGCGCCGGTCACACGGAGCGCGCCATGTCCTTCCTCAAATCCCTGTTTGGTCGCAAGGAGGCCAAGCCCGCCGGTCCGGCTGGGCCGCTGAAAAGCATCGAGTACAAGGGCTTCACCATCCATGCGACGCCGTTTGCCGAAGGCGGGCAGCAGCAATTGTCAGGTGTGATCGAGAAGGAGATCGACGGCGAGGTGAAGAGCCATCGCTTCATCCGGGCGGATCGCTTCCCGGGTGCGGAGGAGGCGGCCGACTTCGCCATCGTCAAGGCTCGGCAGCTGATCGACGAGCAGGGCGAACGCCTGTTCAAATAGGATTTTGGGTAATCCTTGCCCTGTCCATCGAAGTTGTTTCGAAAATCATCGGTTAGTATTGGTTCAAAATCTTAGATCTGTGCATCCATTGCGGTTTCCTTGGGAAACTGCGCAAATTTGAGTCAAATAATACGAAGGGCGATGCCGATCTCCATACCTTGGAGAGTGGCTATTGCGCTGCGGCATTGGATTCGGCTACGCCATTTAAAACTTTATTCGGTTTTTGCCGCTTTGATGCCGTCACGTTGTTCGCCGCGTCGAGACCGTTAGCATGCCTCCCAATCCCCCCGGCAGCCAGAAGCCGGACGAGCCTCCGGGTGCGCAGGCCGGCCCCGCCGATGAGAGCTGGTTCCGGGAGGCTGTGGCGCAATTGCCGCTCGCGCTCTATGCGACGGATGCCGATGGGTATGTGACCTATTTCAATCAGGCGGCGGCGCGACTTGTTGGGCGGCAGCCGCAGCTTGGGCAGGACCGCTGGTGCATCGCCCACCGTCTGTTCCAGCTCGACGGTTCACCGCTGGCACAGGAAGATTGCCCGCTGGCGGTGACCCTGCGCGAGCGGCGCGCGGTTCGCGGCATCGAGGCGCTGGCTGAGCGGCCCGATGGCAGCCGCGTCCGCTTCATGCCGCTGCCGACGCCGCTCTACGATGCGCAAGGCAAGCTCACCGGCGCGGTCAATGTGATGGTCGACGTCAGCAGCGGGCCGCAGGCCGGGTTCGACGCGGTCTCGTCCGGCCATCACCTTGCCGAAGATCTCGCGGCCGCGATCGCGCAGAAGCAGCTGCATCTGCACTACCAGCCGGTGTTCTCGGCCGCCGGCAACCTGACGGGCTTCGAGGCGCTGGCGCGCTGGGTCCATCCCGAGCGCGGCGTGATCCCGCCATCCGAGTTCATCCCGGCGGCGGAAGAGAGCGGGCTGATCCTGCCGCTGGCGCGCGAGCTGCTGTGCCAGGCCTGCACCGAGGCGGCGAGCTGGGCAAAGCCGCTACGCATCGCCGTCAATGTTTCGCCGCTGCAGTTCCGCCATGGCGACCTGCCGGCGCTGATCGACGAGGTGCTGCTCGAGACCGGGCTGGAGCCGGAGCGACTCGAACTCGAGATCACCGAAGGGGTGATGATCACCGATTTCGACCGGACGATGCTGGTGCTGCATAGGATCAAGGCGCTCGGCGTGCGTATCGCGCTCGACGATTTCGGGACGGGCTATTCCTCGCTCTCCTATCTGCACATGTTCCCGCTCTCGACGCTGAAGATCGACCGCAGCTTCGTCGCCAATCTCGGCGTCGCCTCGGAGGCGGCGGCGATCACCCGCGCCGTCATCGCGCTCGGCCATGCGCTCGACATCGAGGTGGTGGCCGAGGGCGTCGAGACGCGCGAGCAGCTCGACTTCCTGATTGACGAGGGCTGCAACTACATGCAGGGCTACATGCTCGGGCGGCCACTGCCCGCCGAGCAATATGCCGACCTGACCGGCCGCAAGGGTTGAGCTAGCCTCGCCCCGCGCTTGCCTGCAGCTCGGCGAGCAGGGCCTCGCCGCTCCAGTTCGTCTCGCTCTTTTCCGCCGCCTTGATCAGCGCGATCAGGCGCGCATTCACCGGTGCCTGTCGCCCTAGCCGCTGCGCCAGCCCGACCACCTCGCCATTGATCCAGTCGACCTCGGTCGGACGCCCGGCGGCGAGATCGTCGGCCATCGAGGAACGTGCTGACGGATCGATCGCCAGCATCTTGCGGGCGAGCCGAGTGAAGAGCGCATCGGGCAGGCGCAGCAGCGCCGGGATCCAGCCTGCCGGCAGCGGCGTCAGCCGGGCAGGGCGGATACCGGCCTCATTCAGCAGGGCTAGCGCTTCGGCCTGGGCGAGGGCGAGGCAGCGGCGATAGCCGCGCTGCGCCAGCTCCTGCTGCAAAGGCAGGCCGGAGAGGGCGTTGACGGCGTTGTTGAGGTTGAGCAGCAGCTTGGCCCATTGCACCGGCGGCATGTCGCGGTGCCGACGCAAGGCGAAACCGGCACGGGCGAAATCGGCGAGGAAAGGGGCGAGTGCCGAGGAATCCTCGACCTCCGGTTCGCCCTCGGAAGCCTGATGGAAGGCGCCGGGACCGCGCTTCACGACATTGAACGGCACCATGCCGGCGAGGACGCTGCAGCCGGGCAGGGCGGCGCGCAGCGTTTGCGCATTGCCGATGCCGTTCTGGAAGCTGATCACCACGGCATTCGACTCGATTACGCCGGCCAGCTCGGCCGCGGCCTGCGCAGTGGCGCCGGATTTCACCGTGACGAGGATCAGCTCGGCACTCGCGGCCGCGTCCGGCCCGGGCGAGACGGCGATAGCCTCCGGCGGAACGCGCCAGTCGCGGCCGTCATAATGCGTCAGCGTCAGGCCATGCCGGCGAAGCTCCTCGCCAATGCCGGGACGGCCGATGAAGCCGACCTCGGCGCCAGCGGCGGCGAGCCGTCCGCCAAGATAGCAGCCGATCGCGCCGGCGCCGTAGATGCAGATCCTGGCCATCGCGCCTCCAGCGGGATCCCGAGCATGCCTGCCCTGCAAGGCGATGCAAATAGCTCGGGCATGCGAGATGACCCCACATCCGCGCCGCATCGGCCCGCCGCCCATGCGCTTGTGGCGAACTCTCGCGCTGCCTAATGCTCGGGTAGAGAGAATTTCGTTCTCCGCTGATGCCGGCGAGGAAACATGAACGCCCAGGATGCGCGCTACGCGCCGGATTCTCCTTACGCCTGGATGAGGCTGGCGCTCGCCCTCCTGGTCGGCACGATCGCCTGTGTCGGCTCCTGGTCGGCGGTCGTGGTGGTGACGTCGGTGCAGCAGGAATTCGGCGTCATGCGCGCCGATGCCTCGCTGCCCTATACCTGCGCCATGATCGGCTTCGGCATCGGCAACATCGCCATGGGCCGGCTCGCCGACCGCACCGGCATTGCCGTGCCGATCGTGCTGGGGGCGCTGCTGCTCGGCAGCGGCTACGCGCTCGCCTCGGTCGCCGGCTCGCTCTGGCAGTTCGCGTTGGCGCATGGCTTCCTGATCGGGCTCGGCGCCGCCACCGGCTTCTCGCCGCTGATCGCCGATCTCTCGCACTGGTTCCGGCGCTATCGTGGCCTGGCCGTGGTGTTCGGTGCGTCGGGCAGCTATTTCGCCGGCATGTTCTGGCCGCAGCTGATCAACTGGGGCGTCCAGACCCATGGCCTGCGCACCACGCATCTGTGGCTCGGCATCGCCTGCCTCGTGGTGATGCTGCCGCTGGCGCCGTTGTTCCGGCGCCGGCCGAATGCGGCGAGCATCGCGGCCGCCGAAGCGACCAGCGCCGGCGCGCGCGGCAGCCTCGGGCTGTCGCCGAACCAGCTGCAGCTGCTCCTGGTCGTGGCCGGCTTCTGTTGCTGCGTCGCGATGTCGATGCCGCAGGTTCATATCGTCGCCTATTGCAGCGATCTCGGCTACGGCGTCGCCCGCGGTGCCGAGATGCTGAGCGTGATGATGGGGCTCGGCATCGTCAGCCGGATCTCGTCCGGCTTTGTCGCCGACAGGATCGGCGGCACGGCGACCCTGGCCTTGTCCTCGCTGATGCAGGGCATGGCGCTCTTCCTCTATCTCTGGTTCGACGGGCTGAGCTCGCTCTTCATCGTCACTGGTATCTTCGGCCTGTTCCAGGGCGGGATCGTGCCGATGTACGCCGTGGTGATCCGCGACTACATGCCGCCGCGCGAGGCTGGCATGCGCATCGGCGTGGTCATGTCGGCAACGATCTTCGGCATGGCCTTCGGCGGCTGGGTCTCGGGCCTGATTTTCGACGCGACCGCGTCCTACCGGCTCGCCTTCCTCAACGGCCTCGCCTGGAACCTGATCAACCTCTCGATCGTCTGCTGGCTGATGCTGAAGGCGCGCCCGAAGCTGGCGGCAGCGTGATCAGCCCGGCCCAGCACCTGGCCGATACGTCCCGAAGCACCAGACATGGCCTTCCGGGTCCTTGCAGATGAAGTCGCGGCTGCCATAGGGCTGGTCGCGCGGTTCCATGCAGATCTCCGCCCCCGCTGCACGAGCGCGCTCGCAGAGCGCGTCGATGTCAGTGGTCGCGACATAGGGCGAGGCGGTGGTTCCGCCGAGCTCGGCCGGGCGCGAGACCAGCTTGCCGAACTCGTTGTTCTCGGAAGAGCCGAGCATGATGAAGCAGTCGCCCATGCGCAGCTCGCCATGGAGCAGCGTCTTGCCGTCGTCGGAATAGTAGGCGGCATGCTTCTCGAAGCCGAAGGCCGCGATCAGCCAGTCATAGATGCGCGGCGCGTTCGCATAGCGCAGCGAGATGCAGATCATCGGCGGCTTGGTCGTCATCGCGCTTCTCCTGCAGTCCAGGGCTTGACGCAGCATGCGGCCACGCCAAGCTGTGCTCAAGGCGGACCGGGACGAATCCATGCTGCAGTTCGAACGCCGCCATGAGCGGCTGATCCCGGTCAGGCTCTTCGTCCGGCGCATCAGCCGCGCCGTGCTGCTCTGGCTCGCGCTCACCATGGCGGGCCTCGGCATCGGCATGATCGGCTATGCGGCCAGCGAGGGCATGAGCGGGGTCGACGCCTTCGTCAACGCAGCAATGATCCTCTCCGGCATGGGGCCTGTCGGCGAGCTCAAGACCACGGGCGGCAAGCTCTTCGCTGGCTTCTACGCGATCTTCTCGGGCCTGTTCGTGGTGATCGCCACCGGCTTCGTGTTGGCGCCGATCCTGCATCGTGTGCTCCACTCCTTCCATATCGAAGAGGGGAAGGCCAAAGATGACTGAGCCGGGCGTGACACCTGCCGAAGAACCCTGCGGCACCCTGACCGTGCGCACCATCGCCATGCCGGCGGACACCAACGCAAACGGCGACATCTTCGGCGGCTGGGTGATGTCACGCATGGACCAAGCGGGCGGCATCGCCGGGGTCGAGCGGGCGCAGGGGCGCGTGGTGACGGTCGCGGTCGAGGCGATGACCTTCATCCGCCCGGTCAAGGTCGGCGACGTGCTCAGCGTCTACACCTCGGTGAAATCGGTCGGGCGGACCTCGATGAAGATCCAGGTCGAAGCCTGGGCCAAGCGCTTCCGCACCACCCTGCACGAGAAGGTCACCGACGCGAGCTTCACCTTCGTCGCGATCGACGACGACGGCAGGCCGCGCCCGGTGCCGCCGCTGCCGGCGGAGTAGGGGAGGCGAAGAGCTTGTCCCTGCCGAGGTGCGGCATGGCCACTCACCGATCATTCTCGACGTTCGTGTCCGGTTTTGGAGGCGAATTCCGTTTGTGTGCTGAGAGGCTACGCGAAGGAAGGGCCGGTCATGTCCGCCACACGATTGAAGAGCAACGTCGTCAACGTGCTGAGCAGTTCGGCGATCAACGCGCTGAGTTTCAAGATCGCCGGCAACCTGATCACGCCGCAGCATTTCATCACGGTCCGGAACCACATCAAGAAGGACGAAATCACGCTGGTGGCCGACAGCGGTGCGCTTGCGCGCGAAGGCGCCACCGTGAACGCGAGCTACAACAAGCTCGACGACAAAATGACACTGCATTCACGGATCGCGACGGCGTCGAGCGTCGAACGCCTCAACCGGCTGCAGATCATCCATGAGTGCTTTCATGCCATCTGCGATGCCTACAAGCTCCAGGGCATCACGACCTTCGAGGAAGAGACCTGCGGATATCTGAGCTCGGCCCTGTACGAACTTTATCACTACAACAGCAGCATGTACGCGTCCGACCACCCGATGCGGACGCTGCTCGTCAGCCTCTACAAGGGAAAGCCGCGCGTCGAGCTGCGGGGAGACCCGCATTTCGAGAAATGCTTCAAGCGTTGCTACGACATGTATATGGCCGCCGATCCCAACTACAAGCAGGATCGAGCGAGCAACAACGGCATCAGAAAGAAGAAGTGACCCGCTTCGGCAACCGCTCGGCCTTCGGCCGCAGATGGCGGCGGCCGGTCTGGCTGGTTAAGCGAATGTGAATCCGGCCTTTGGCCGAGTGATTCAGAAGAATCCGGCAACTTAAGCGTTCTTTAAGCGGACCTCCGCAATTCTGCCGCAGATCGGTCCATCGGGATCGCTCTGCCAGGGGCTGGGAGGTCCTGCATGATCGGCCGCCGTCTTCCGTCGGCGCATGAAGCTTGGCTCGCGCCGTCGCCGCAGCATGGCGACGCGCCGACGAGCCAGCGTTTCTCATCAGCAAGATCGCATTTGTTCCGCGGCTGACCAGCGTCGGCCGCCCGCCCCACCGTACGTGTCCGATCCCGGCCAGCGCCGCGCTGCCGGGGATGCCTTCAGGAGTACCGCGTCAATGTCGAAGACTGGAAAGCCCGCGCGCCAGAAGGGCTCGCGCATCGGGATCGCAGCGCGCATCTATGCCGCGCTCGGGGTCCTGACGGTGTTGACGATCGCGGCCTCGCTGGTCGCCTGGTTCTCCTATGGCAGGGTCGGCAGCACCGTTGCCGAGATGGTCGAGCGCAAGATGCCGGTGGTCGAGCTGGCGCTCGAATTGTCGCAAGCGGCGACCGCCTCGACGGCGCTGGCCCCGCGCTTCATGGAGGTGCAGACCGTGCGCGAGCGGGCGGCGCTGACTGGGGAATTCGACAAGGTCGAGGCCCGGCAGTTCGACCTCGTCCGCAAGATCGGCGAGCAGGGCAATGTCGACAACAAGAAGGCGCAGGCCGCGCTCGACGCCCTTTCGCGCCAGATCAACGACCTCAACGACCTGACCGGCGAGCGCCTGCGCAACAATGCCGAGGCCGCCGCCGTGCTGGAGAAGCTCGGCACCGCCTATGAGGCCTTCGTCAAGGCTGCCAGCGGCGAGGCCGAGCAGGCCAAGTTCGCAGTGACCTTCGGCCTCGACGATCTCGCCGTGCTCTCCGGCGAGGCGCTGACCGGCGCGGTCAAGACGCTGATGGACCGCGACTTCGCCATCTTCGACCTGGCCCGCACGCTGCAGGCCAATGTCAACGAGATGGTCGGCGTTCTCCGCGAGATCGCGCAGATCAACGACAAGGAGAAGCTCAGCCTCGCCCGCGAGCGCTTCAACGGCATCGCCTATCGTCTGCGGACCCTGCTCGCCGACGCCGAGAAGATCACCTCGAACAAGGCGCGCGCCAAGACGGTCGAGGACCTGATCGCCGTCGGCGAAGGCAGCGACGGGCTGATCGACATCCGCAACCGCGACATCACCACCCGCGAGACGATCACGCGCGGCCTCAAGGAGGTCGACCAGGCAGCCGCTCAGCTGCGCCGCGAGGTCGATGCGCTGGTGCAGGGCGCGCGCGGCGAGGCGCAGGCCGCCGTCGGCTCGACGAAAGAGCTGATCGAGACTAGCAAGCTTTGGCTCGGCATGATCGGCCTCGGCTCGCTTCTCGTCGCTCTGGCGCTGTCGCTGTTCTATGTCCGGCGCCAGATCGTCGGCCGCCTCAACAAGCTCTGGGCCGCCACCAAGGCGATCGCCGACGGCGAGCTCGAGACGGCCGTCGACACGAAGGGCAATGACGAGATCGCCGACATCTCGAAGAGCGTGCTGCTCTTCCGCGACAATGCGGTGGCGCTGCGCGCCGCCGAACTCGCCAAGATCGAGGACGAGGAGCGCGCCCAGGAGCAGCGCCGGCAGATGATGGCCGAGCTCGGCGAAGCCTTCGGCGTCGTCGTCGCCGCGGCGGCGCAGGGCGATTTCAGCCGGCGGGTCGACGCCAACTTCGCCGATGCGGAGCTCAACGCGCTGGCTGCTTCGGTCAACGAGCTGCTCGAGACCGTCCAGGCCGGCCTGTCCGAGACCTGCGAGGTCCTCGGCCATCTCTCGGACGGCCATCTGGTCGCCCGGGTCGAGGGCCGCTACCAGGGCGCCTTCGCCGAACTGAAGAACGGCACCAACAGCCTCGCCGGCGAGTTCGAGAGCACGTTGGCGCGCCTGTCGGAGACCGTTTCTGCCGTGCGCAGCGCCACCAGTGAAATCCTCGACGGCGTCACCGACCTCGCCGAGCGCACCTCCGAGGAGAGCGACGCCGTCTCGGTGGCGACCAACCAGCTTGGCGCTTTCGCGACCAATGTCCAGAAGACCGCCAAGGATGCCGCCGACGCCGTCGGCATGGCCCAGAGCGCCGAGGAGCGCGCCCAGCAGGGCGAGCAGGTCGTCGCTTCGGCGCTGGAGGCGATGCAGCGCATCCGCACCTCTTCCAGCAAGATTTCGGAGGTGATCTCGATGATCGACGAGATCGCCTTCCAGACCAATCTGCTGGCGTTGAACGCGGCGGTCGAAGCCGCCCGCGCCGGCGATGCCGGCAAGGGCTTCGCCGTGGTCGCCAGCGAGGTGCGCAGCCTCGCCAAGCGTTCGGCCGACGCCTCGAACGACGTCAAGAAGCTGGTCGAGGCCGCGCATGGCGACGTCAAGGTCGGTGTCGGCCTGGTCGAGCAGAGCTCGGCCGTGTTCGGCTCGATCCTGACCTCGGTCAACGATCTCTCGGCGCTGATGAATGGCATCTCGCAGACCGCCCGCGGCCAGGCGAGCGACGTCTCGACGATCAACAAGGAGATCGACGGCATCGGCACCATGGCGCATCAGAACGCCGCGCTGGTCGAGGAGACCAATGCCGCGCTCGCGCTCACCGACGAGCAGACCCGTTCGCTGAAGGAGCACATCGCCCGCTTCAGCTTCCGCGAGAGTGGGGCGGCCGAGCATGGCCACGACCAGGCGCGGGCCGCCTGATGGCCTGACTCGCAGCACCATGGCCGGGTTTCACGACGCCCTCCGCCGCAAGGCGGGGGGCGTTGCGTTTGGCGCGGCTTGCGGGAGCATCGCGGGGTCTCTATTTTAGAATCATTCTAAAGGAGATTGCGATGCTATCCCGGTTCCTGCCCGCCGGCCTGAGTGGCCGGCGTCGCTTCGACAGCCTGAGCGAGCGCGAGATTCTGGCGCTGGCGATCGCCTCGGAAGAGGAGGATGGCCGCATCTACGCCGTCTATGCCGAAAAGCTGCGCAAGGACTATCCGGCCTCGGCGGCGGTGTTCGACGGCATGGCGGCGGAGGAGGACGAGCATCGCCGCCGCCTGCTCGACGACTACCGCCGCCGCTTCGGCGAGGTGGTGGTGCCGATCCGGCGCGAGCATGTCGCCGATTTCTACCAGCGCCGCCCTGTCTGGCTGGTCGAGACGCTCGGCCTCGATCGCATGCGTGAGGAGGCAGCGGCGATGGAGCGCCAGGCGCGCGATTTCTATGTCGCCGCGGCGGGGCGCAGCACGGATGCTGAGACGCGCGGCCTGCTCGGCGATCTGGCGCGGGCGGAGGCCGGGCATGAGAGCAAGGCGGAGGAACTCGCCGAGGACCATCTCAAGGGCGAGGCGGGTTCGACCGAGGACGCTGCCGCGCACCGCCAGTTCCTGCTGACCTGGGTGCAGCCGGGGCTTGCCGGGCTGATGGACGGCTCGGTCTCGACGCTGGCGCCGATCTTCGCCACGGCATTCGCGACGCAGAACCCGTGGACGACCTTCCTGGTCGGCCTCTCGGCTTCGATCGGCGCCGGCATCTCGATGGGCTTCACCGAGGCGGCGCACGACGACGGCAAGCTCTCCGGCCGCGGCTCGCCCTGGAAGCGCGGGTTGGCCTCCGGCGTGATGACGGCGCTGGGCGGTCTCGGGCATGCCTTGCCCTATCTGATCCCGTCTTTCTGGACGGCGACGGCGATCGCGCTCGTGGTGGTCTTCATCGAGCTCTGGGCGATCGTCTGGATCCAGAACCGCTTTATGGAAACGCCCTTCGCCCGCGCGACCTTCCAGGTCGTGCTCGGCGGCGCGCTGGTGCTGGCGGCGGGCATCCTGATCGGCGGGGCGTGAGGGCGTTGCCGCTGCGCCCGCCGGATGCTAGGCCTGCCGCGGGCCGGTAGCTCAATGGTTAGAGCTCGCTGCTCATAACAGCGCCGGTGCCGGTTCGAGTCCGGCCCGGCCCACCATTTTTACCCCGCGACGATATCGTCATACTCCGGATGCCGGCTGACCCAGCCGGCCATGAAGGGGCAGCGTGGCACGACCTTGCGGCCGGAGGCGCGGATCTGCTCGAAGACGCCCTTGGCCAGGCGCGAGCCGATACCCTGGCCGGACAGGGCCTGCGGCACCTCGGTATGGGTCAGCACGACGCGGTCGCCATCGAGCCGGTAATAAGCGGCGGCGAGCTCGCCATCGATGTCGAGCTCGAAGCGGTTCTGATCGGGGCGGTCGACGACGCCGGTATCCATCGGATGATCCTCTCTAGCTGCCACTGCCGCGGCGTGGGGCAGTCCAAGGCAAGGCGGCCCGGCAGCGCTGCCAGGCCGCGGAGCAGGGTGGCTTCAGCCAGCAGCGAGCTTGGCGGCGATGCCGGCGACGTGCTTGCCCTGGAAGCGCGCTCCGGCGAGTTCGTTCTCGGACGGCTGGCGCGAGCCGTCGCCGGCGGCGATGGTGCTGGCGCCGTAGGGGGAGCCGCCGGTGATCTCGCTCAGCGTCATCTGGCCCTGGAAGCTGTAGGGCAGGCCGACGATGACCATGCCCTGGTGCAGCAGGACGATCTGCGTCGAGAGAATCGTGCTCTCCTGGCCGCCATGCTGGGTTGCGGTCGAGGTGAAGACGCTGCCGACCTTGCCGATGAGCTTGCCCTGGGCCCAGAGGCCGCCGGTCTGGTCGAGGAAGTTCTTCATCTGCGCGGCCATGTTGCCGAAGCGGGTCGGCACGCCGAGGATGATCGCGTCGTAATCGGGCAGCTCGCCGACCGTGGCGATCGGCGCCGTCTGGTCGAGCTTGAAGCCGGACTTGCGGGCGACCTCCTCGGGGACGAGCTCGGGCACGCGCTTGATCACCACCTCGGCGCCGCCATCGCGCACCCCTTCGGCGACAGCCTGCGCCATCGTCTCGATATGGCCGTAGCTGGAATAGTAGAGAACCAGAACCTTCGTCATCGGAATCATCCTCTTGTCACGGGAGGCCGCCGGAACGAGGAGGCTCCGGCGGCTCAGGTTGAGCGAATTAGGGCAGTTGTCCACTCACGAGCGTGACAGTTCAGCCGCGCTGCGAGTCGAGCTGCTCCTGGTCCTTCTGGACCTGCTGGGCCTTCAGGTAGCTCTCGATCAGGAGCTGATAGGGCGGGAAGATCCTGGTGTAGACCTCCGCCCATTCCTGGGCATCATCGCGATGCCAGGTCTTCTGCAGCTCGGAGGCGACTGCGGCGGTGTCCATCGGCACGACCCCGGCCTGGACGACGCGAGCGAGCGTGATCTCCTGCGCCATCTTCGAATAGGTGCCGGACGCATCGACCACGGCGAAGACCTTGTAGCCGTCATGGGCGGCGGCGATCGCCGGGAAGGCCATGCAGACCGAGGTGATGGTGCCGGCGATGATCAGGGTCCTGCGGCCCGTCGCCTTCACCGCCGCGACGAAGTCGGGATTGTCCCAGGCGTTGATCTCGCCCTTGCGGGCGACGTACTGCGCGTGCGGCGCGTTCTCGTGGATCTCGGGGATCAGCGGCCCGTTCGGGCCCTGCGGCACCGAGGCGGTGGTGATCACCGGCATCTTGCTCAGCGTCGCCATTTTGGCGAGCGCGGTCGCGTGGTTGCGCAGCACCGGCATCGGCATGTCGGCGACGGTCTGGAACAGGCCGCTCTGATGGTCGATCAGCAGCATGACAGCGTCATTGGGGTCGATGACCGGGCGCCGGCCGTCGAAGTTGGCGGGGGTCGTCATAGGGCTCTCCTCTCAGGGGGAATGTCCGGCATCGCGGCGGCGGACGGCGCCGGTGCCGGTTTTCAGGCCGGGATTTTGCCGAAGCGGCCGCTCTGGAAATCGGCCATGGCCTGGCGGATCTCGGCGTTGGTGTTCATGACGAAGGGGCCGTGCATCGCGACCGGCTCATCGATCGGCTCGCCGCTGAGGACGAGCACGGCGGCGTCAGTCTCGGCCTCGATCGCGATCTCGCCGCCGGTCGGATCGAACAGCACGAACTGGGCCTCGCGGGCCTTGTCGGCGCCGTTGAGCAGGACATTGCCGCGCAGCACGACGAGGCCGAGCGTGCGTCCCTCCGGCAGAGCGAGCGAAACCTGCCCGTCGCGCTTCAGCTTGAGATCCCAGATGTCGATCGGGGTGAAGGTGCGGGCCGGGCCGGCATGGCCCTGATAGTCGCCGGCGATGACGCGCAGCGTGCCGGCGCCATCAGGCAGCGCGACTGCCGGAATGTCCTTGTCGAGCAGGGTCTGGTAGCCGGGCGCGGCGCTCTTGTCCTTGGCCGGCAGGTTGACCCAGAGCTGCACCATGTCGAGCGTGCCGCCCGAGCGGGTGAAGGCCTGCGAGTGGAATTCCTCGTGCAGGATGCCGGAGGCCGCGGTCATCCACTGCACGTCGCCGGGACCGATCAGGCCGCCCTGGCCGGTGGAATCGCGGTGCTCGACCTCGCCCTGATAGACGATGGTGACGGTCTCGAAGCCGCGATGGGGATGGACGCCGACGCCGCGCGGCTTCTGCGCCGGAGCGAACGCGGCCGGGCCGGCATGGTCGAGCAGCAGGAAGGGGCTGACATGCTCGCCCTGGGCGGCGTGCGAGAACATCGAACGGACGGGAAAGCCGTCGCCGACCCAATGGGCGGCGGGGCTGCTGTAGATGCCGCGAACCTGTCGCATGGCCTGATCTCCTTGATGCGCCGGTGTGGCGCAGTGTTGCCAAGGAGATTATGAGCGGGACAGAAAGCGCAGTAGCCGGCATGATCCGGTCACTCTGTCCTACTGATAGGACAATGGTGGCGTAATGCAGGACCTGAACGACCTCTATTTCTTCGCCCAGGTGGTCGAGCATCAGGGTTTCGCCGCCGCCGCCCGCGCCATGGGCATGCCGCGCTCGCGGCTGAGCCGGCGGCTGGCGCTATTGGAAGAGCGGCTCGGCGTCAGGCTGGTGCAGCGCTCGACCCGGCGTTTCGCGGTGACCGAGATCGGCCGCGAATATCACCGGCACTGCCTCGCCATGCTGGTCGAGGCCGAGGCGGCGCAGGAGGCGATCGACCGGGTCCGGGCCGTGCCGCAGGGCGTGGTGCGCGTCGCCTGTCCCTCGGCGGTGCTCTATTTCCAGGTCGGGCCGATGATCGCCCGCTTTCTGGCCGCCTGCCCGAAGGTCGAGGTGCAGCTGGAAAGCACCAACCGGCGGGTCGACGTGATCCGTGAGGGCTTCGACATCGCGATCAGGGTGCGCTTCCCACCGCTGGAGGAGAGCGAATTGGTGATGAAGGTGTTGGCCGAGAGCACGCAGCGGCTGGTGGCGGCGCCGCAAGTGCTGGCGGAGGTCGGGCGGCCTCTCACCCCCGCTGATGTCGGGGCGCTGCCGAGCCTGTCCTGGGGCGGGGAGCACCAGAGCCATGACTGGCGGCTCAAGGGACCCGGCGGTGCCGAGGCCAGCATCCGCCACCAGCCGCGCTTCGTCACCGAAGACATGGTGGCGCTGCGCCATGCCGCGCTTGAAGGCGTCGGCGTCGTGCAGATGCCGACCATGGTGGTGATCGAGGACATCAGGGCGGGCCGGCTGGTCGAGGTCTTGCCCGACTGGGTGCCGCGCGCCGGCATCATTCACGCCGTGTTCCCGTCGCGGCGTGGCCTCTTGCCCTCCGTCCGGGCGCTGCTCGACTTCCTCGGAACCGAGTACGCCCGGCTGGATGCGGAGAGCCGCTGACCCACAGCTTCAGCCTTGTGGGCCCGTCCGCTTCCAGCCTTCGTCGAGGCTGAACGGACCGGGGCCGGCAGCGGCGATGTAGAGGAAGATGAAGCAGAACAGGATCGCCGCGACGCCGCCATTCTGCGCCGGGAAGAAGCTCTGCGGGGCATGCCGCAGGAAATAGGCGAAGGCCATCACGCCCGAGAGGACGAAGGCGGCTGCCCGGGCGCGAAAGCCGATCAATAGCAGGAAGCCGAGGACGAGCTCGAACACGCCGGCGATCCAGGGCAGGCTGAAACTCGGCGGTACGGTCTCGACAAAGGGAAAGCGAAGAATCTTCTGCGTGCCATAGCTGAAGATCACCAATCCCGAGGCCAGCCTGAGCAGGCTGAGCGCATAGGATCGTCTCTCTGTGGCGGCGAACGTCATTCCTGTCTCCGATTCTGTTTCCGGAGACAGGACAGGAACGCGACAGCGCCAGCAAATCACGCAAGCTCACATTCGCATCAGCTTGCGCGGTGACGCTTACTTGAACGCGATCACCACGCCGTCGGCGCCGATCGTCGCCTGCAGGCCCTGGCGGCGCGTGTCGAGGCTGATGGTCACGCCCTTGTCGTTCTTGAGCCAGACGCGACCCTGGCCGGCACGGCCGACCGCCCAGCCTTCCTTGAGCTGGACATAGGGGCCAGCGAGGTCGTTACGCTCGGTCAGCCCGTAGACGCGTCCGCTGGCGAGGACGCGCGAGGCACCGATGCCGCCGATGCCGAGCCCACCGACCGAGATCGGATAGGAGCGGCCGCGATAGGTGAAGGTGCCACCGCCGAGCTCGCCGGAGGCGATGAAGGCGACGGAAATCTGCTCGATCTTGACGGTGCCGGTCTGGGGGCCGAGCGTTTTCGGCTGGGCGACGGCCGTGCCGGTGACGAGGGCAAGCGCGGCGGCGCCGGCGAGAAGGGATTTGATGGTGGGCACGGGACGTACTCCTTGGTGAGCCAGTGGAGTCTAGAACGGCCAAGGGAACAGAGAGGTTCCGCCGGCCTCCCGTATGAGGGGAGCGATATCAAGAGATCAGCGCAGCTCTGACAGCCCCGCGCGACGCTCAAGGAAGGCGCTGTAGCGCGAGATGCCGAAGCAGATCGTGAAATAAATTGCTGCGATGAACAGATAGGTCTCGGTGAAGGGGCTGGGCCAGGCCGGATCGGCGAGTGCCGATTTGCCGGAGCTGAGCAGGTCGAACAGGCCGACCACGAGGACCAGCGCGGTATTCTTGACCATGACGATGATCGTGTTGGTCAGCATCGGGATGACCTTGCGCAGGGCTTGCGGCAGGACGACGAGACGCATCGCTCGGCCCCAGCCGAGTCCAAGCGCGCGCGCCGCCTCGAGCTGGCCTGGGGGCACCGCCTGCAGGCCGCCACGCACGATCTCGGCGAGATAGGCCGCCGAGAAGATCGTGAGCGCCACGGCGGCCCTGGCGAGCTTGTCGATCGCCATGCCCTCGGGAAGCATGATCGGCAACATGATCGAGGACATGAACAGCAGGCTGACCAGCGGCAGACCGCGGGTGACCTCGATCAGACCCGTCGCGAGCAGGCGCGGCACGGGCAAGGTCGAACGGCGCCCGAGGGCGAGCACGACGCCGAGCGGAAAGCCCACGCCGAGCGCGACGACAGCCAGAAGGAGCGTGACCGGCAAGCCACCCCAATAGGCGGTCGGCACGACAGGCAGGCCGAAGACCCCGCCCTGCATCAGCAGGAAGAAGCCCGTCGCCACCAATGCCCAGACGGCGAGCAGCGAGCGGCCCCAGTTCCGCGGCGGCAGGCTCCAGAGTACGGCTCCCAGGACGAGGGCCATCGCCAGCAAAGGCCGCCAATGCTGATCAGGCGGATAGATGCCGAAGGCGATCTGCCGGATCTTGGCGCGCAGGAAGGCCCAGCAGGCGCCGTCGGCCTCCCGGCAAGCTGTGCCATCGTTCGCCTGCCAGATCGCGTCGATCAGGCCCCACTGGATCAGTCGGGGGAGCGCCAGCAGCAGCAGGGCGCCGGCTGCAAGCGTCAGCGCGGCGCTGCCGAAGCTGCCGAAGAACAGAAGAACGGTGGAGTTGCGCGCGGGCGATCTGGCCGGCGCCGCGGGCTCGCGAAGCGTCAGGGCAGCAGTCATCGCGTCACCAGGGTTACGCGGCGGTTGTACCAGTTCATGAAGGCGGAGACGGACAGGCTGATGGCGAGATAGACGCTCATCAGGATCATCACCCCCTCGATCGCCTGACCGGTCTGGTTGATCGTCGTCGCCATCACAGAGGCGAAGTCCGGGTAGCCGACCGCGAGTGCCAGCGTCGTGTTCTTGACGAGGTTCAGGAACTGGCTGGTCAGCGGCGGCACCATGATCCGCACGGCCTGGGGCAGGATCACGAGCCGCAGGATACGGCCTTCGCGCAGGCCGAGCGCACGGCCGGCCTCCCATTGTCCGCGCGGAACCGCTTCGATGCCGCCGCGGACGATCTCGGCGATGAAGGCCGCGGTGTAGAGGACGAGCCCGATCATGAGCGCCATGAACTCGGGTGTCAGCGTCGCCCCGCCCTCGAAGTTGAAGCCGCTGAGCGCCGGCCGGTCGAGTGTGACTTTCAGATCGGTCGCCCAGCCTGTCGCGACAACCACCAAAAGGCCTGCGGTCGCCGCTGTGGCCGGAGAAAGGACAAAGCCGCCAGGTCGCCGCCGCAGGGCCAGGGTGAGCCCAAGCATCGCGAAGGCGGCGCTGAACGCTGTCCAGAGCACGGGGCTCGTTCCCTCGAAGCGTGGCCAGGGCAGGAGCAGGCCGCGCAGGGAGAGGAACATGCCCGGCAGCGGCTCGAGCGCAGCGCGTGGCGCGGGTAGCCCGATGGTCAGGACTGCGTACCAGAACAGGAGCTGCACCACGAGCGGGGTGTTGCGCATGACCTCGACGAAACCGGCCGAGAAGCCGCGGACGAGCGGATTGCGCGAGCGTCGGGCGAAGCCAATGAGAAAACCGAGGGCCGTCGCCAGCAGGATCGCGATCACGGCGATGTAGAGGGTGTTGATCAAGCCGACGGCAAAGGCGCGCAGATAGGTCTGGGTCGTTTCATAGGCGATGAAGCTCTCCGAGATCGGAAAGCGGGCGGGGCTTTGCAGAAAGCCGAACCCCGTCCGGATGCCGCGCCGCGACAGGTTGTCGAGGGTGTTCGCGGTCAGCCAGGTCACGATCGCGACGAAGCCGGCGAGGATCAGGCCCTGCCAGAATAGTGCTCGGAAGCGGCTGTCGAACCAGAGGCGCAGCATATCTGTTCCCTCGCATCGCGAAAGGGCGATGCCCTCCCGCGCGCGCCCGACCGGGTCAGTTGAAAACCAGCGGGAACATCAGCCCGCCATCCTTGTGCAGCTTGTTCGGGCCGCGATCGAGCTTGACCGGGCTGTCCTTGCCGATGTTGCGGTCGAATATCTCGGCGTAGTTCCCGAGCTGCTTGACGATGTTGTAGGCCCATTTCTCGTCGAGCCCGAGCGCCTGGCCATTGCCCGGCTCGACGCCGAGGAAGCGTTGCACCTTCGGGTCGGTCGATTTCAGCTTCTCGTCGGCATTGGTCTGGGTGATGCCGAGGTCCTCGGCTGCGATCAGCGCCTGGAAGGACCATTTGACGATATCGTAGAAGCGGTCGTCACCATGGCGAACGGACGGGGCGAGCGCCTCGAAATGCCCGCTGGCGGGAATGATCACGTAGTCATCGGGATTCTTCGCCTGCGTCGCGCGGGTGGTGGCGAGCGCGGAGGCGTCGGAGATCAGCGCGTCGCAGCGGCCGCTGAAGAAGGCCTGCCGTGTCGCAGGCACATTGTCGAACAGGATCGGCTTCAGGCCGAGCTGGTACTCCCGTGACAGGTCTGCGACCGTGACCTCGGTCGTCGAGCCGGTCTGCAGGCAGACGGACGCACCCTTCATCTGCTTGGTGTCGGTCACGCCAAGCTTTTTCGGCAGCAGGAAGCCGTCATATTCATAGTAGTTCGGGAACGAGAAGTTCAGGCCACCGGCGTCACGCCGCAAGGTCCAAGTCGTCGTCCGGGGAAGGACGTCGATTTCACCGGTTTGAAGCGCGGTCAGGCGCTGCGGGCCGGAGAGTGGGACGAACCTGGCCTTCTCCCTGTCGCCGAAGATCGCAACCGCGATGGCGCGGCAGGTCTCGACGTCGAGCCCCTTCCAGATGCCCTTCTCGTCCGGAGCCGAGAAGCCGACATTGCCCTGGCTCGCCCCACAGATCACGAAGCCGCGCTGCTTGATCTGGTCGAGGGTCTGCTGCGCGCCGGCCGTGGCTGGCGCCGTGAGGGCGATCCCGAGGATGAAGGCGGCGGTCGCGGGTGATTTGAAGCTGGATATCATGGTTGAGTTCCCCTTTTTCGGCATTTTTTTCAGATGGTTCAGGCGACTTCGCGGACTGACGATCGACTGAGCGCGACGAGCAGCGCGTCGAGATCGTTCCAGAGGTCGTCCTGGTCCTCGAGGCCGATGCTGATGCGCAGCGCCGGGCCCGGATGGGGCCAGGGCGTGACGGTGCGATCACCCTCAGGCGCCAAGGGCGCGATCAGGCTGCGCGTGCCGCCCCAGGAGGCACCAATGGCGAAGACCCTGAGCGCTGAGAGTGCCGCTTCGAGTTGCGTCTGCGGCACCGGCTTCAGCACGATGCTGAACACGCCTGCCGAGCGGCCCATGTCACGCTTCCAGAATTCATGGCCGGGGCAGGAGGGCAAAGCCGGGTGGAGCACGGTCTCGACCGCGGGCGAGCGCGTGAGACGCCGGGCGAAATCCTCGGAGACCTCGCCCATATGGGCAAGGCGCAGCGCCAGGGTCTCGAGGCCGCGCAACGCGAGCTGGACTTCGTCGGGCGAGACGCCGACGCCGAAGCCGCGCAGCGTCTCCTTCAGCGTCTCGCGCAGGGCAAGGTCGGCGACGGTGACCGAGCCGAGCAGCAGGTCGGAATGGCCGCCGACATATTTGGTCAGCGCCTCGCAGGCGAAGTCGACGCCATGGGCCAGCGGCTTGAAGATCAGGGGCGTCGCCCAGGTGTTGTCGCAGCCGACGAGCACGCCCTTGGCCTTCGCCGCCTTCACGATGGCGGGGATATCCTGCACCTCCATCGTGTTCGAGCCGGGCGACTCAACCCAGACCAGCTTGACCCGCTCGTCGATCAGCGCGGCGATGCCGGCGCCGATCAGCGGGTCGTAGACGCCGTAGTCGATGCCGCGCGGCTTCAGGTAGTCCTCGCAGAAGCTGCGCACCGGCTGGTAGACCTGATCGGGGATCAGCACCTTGTCGCCCGGCAGCAACACCGAGAGCAGGACGATGGTGACCGCTGCCTGGCCGGAGGGGACGAGCACCGTGCGCACCCCGCCATGCAGCGCGGTCAGCTGCGCTTCGAGCGTGCGATGCGTCGGGGTGCCGTGCAGGCCGTAGGTATAGCCGTCGAAGCCGCGATGCTTGCGGGCGAAGAAGCTCGCCGCGTCGGGATAGACGATAGTCGAGGCGCGGTGCGTCGGCACCGTCAGACTGGCATAGCCCTCCTCGTTGACGGCGGGGTGGTGAACGCTGCGGGTCGCGTCATGCATGGGAGGCGGATCCTTTCGTGGCAGAAAGGTTCCCTTCGCCGGGTCTCGCCGGCAATCAGGCAAAACTCATGGCTCGATGCCTGGATGTTATGATCTGGCGGGCTAGCGCACTTCCATCAGGCAGTCGATGAAGTCGCGCACCAGTTGCGATTTCGGCCGGTCGAGCGGCAGGATCAGCAGGCTGCGGCTCTGCACTTCCGGTTCGAAAGGCCGCAGCACCAGCCGGGTCGGATCGGCGCCGGCGACCGCATAGGGGCTGACCAGGCCGACGCCGACGCCCTCCGCGACGAGGGCGCAGACGGTCGCGGCATAGATGGTCTCGACGACGATGCGCGGCTTGACGCCGGCCTCCGCGAAGACGCGATCGAGCCTCTGGCGGGCGCGATCCTCCGGCACATAGGAGATGAAGGGCAGATCGTGCAGGTCGGCCGGGCCGATCAACTCCTTCTCGGCGAGGGGGTG
Source organism: Allobosea sp. (assembly GCA_024231975.1). GTDB lineage: Bacteria > Pseudomonadota > Alphaproteobacteria > Rhizobiales > Beijerinckiaceae > Allobosea. Next base: position 204,507 of record JAAEQB010000050.1, on the reverse strand, counting down.
GCCGAGCGGCAGGGCGCAGAGCACGCGCGGCTGGACGAAGGGTTGATGGAGCACGCCGGAGACGTCGATCTCGTCGGCGGCGAGGCCGATGTCGAAGGCGCCGGAGGCGACGCCGTCGCGGACATCGCGCGAAGGCAGGACCATCAGGGTCACCGCGATCTCCGGGCGCCGGTCGCGGAAGCGGCGCACCGCCCGCGGCACCAGCGAGGAGCCCAGCGCCGAGAGCGAGCCGACGCGCAACTGGCCGGCGCCATGGTCGCGGATGCGCGCGGCGGTAGCGCGCAGCGTGTCCATGCCGAGGAAGGAGGCTTGGACCTGGGCGTAGAACAGCTTGGCCTCGGGCGTTGCGACGATGCGGTTGCGAATGCGGTCGAACAGCAGGAAGCCGAGCGACTTCTCCAGCTCGGCGATGGCGCGGCTGACGCCGGGCTGGGTGACGCCGAGCAGCTCGGCGGCGCGCGAGATCGTGCCGGCCTTCATCACCGCGGCAAAGGTTTCGAGCTGTCGGCTGTTCAAGCGGTGTATGCCCCGGTGCTGTTCTCGGCGCCAGCCTAGCTACGGCGCCGGACCGAGGGAACCGGGCGCATTGCCTGGCGGTAGGATCGCAGCGTCGAAGCAATCCGGTGAACGGTTTGTTCGCGGCTGCCGGAGGCGCAAGCCCTCCCCCCGCTTGCGGTGGGGAGGATTGGGTGGGGGGCAGCGCCGCTCGGGACTGGTCTGGAAGAAGACCCGAGCCCTGCTTTCCGGCCCCCCATCCCTAACCCTTCCCCACTGTAAGCGGGGGGAAGGGGATGCGCGTCGCCTTCGTTCGATTGCCTGGATCGTCACTTAACTGTGGATTTACCCTGTTCCTTTAGGTTCGGCGGGCATGACTCCAAGATGGAAGCGCCGCAGCGATGCACGCACTGGCCCTGAAGCTGCCCGATCCTGCCGCTGAGGACGAGCCGGAAGCGGAGGCGGCGGCACGGGCGGTGCTCGAGATCGCCGAGCGCTTCGGCAAGCTCAGCGCCGAGATCACCGACATTTCCGGACGGGTCGGCGACGTCAATGCCGAGCTCGACCGGCAGACAGACGGGTTGCATCGCGTCGTTGCCTCGGTCGAGCAGGTCTCGCGGTCCAACCAGGCGATCCAGCACGCCGCCGACACCGCCCAGCAGGCGGCGTCGGTGGTCAAGAGCGGGCTGGAGCGGGTCACCGGTGCGGTCCGACAGGGGCTCAACGCGGCCCAGAAGGACATCGCCGAATTATCCGAGGGCGCGCAATCGATCTCGCAGGCACTGAACGAGGCGGTGGGACGGGCGCACAGGGCGCGCGAGGCCAGCGAAGCCATCCAGACGATTACCCGCGAGATCCAGCTGCTCTCGATCAATGCCGGCGTCGAGGCGGCGCGCAGTGGCGTCGCCGGACGTGGCTTCGCTGTCATCGCCGCAGCGGTGAAGCAGCTCGCCGAGCAGACGCGCGATGCGACGGCTGCCAGCGCCAAGCAGCTTGATGCGCTGGTCGCGACGGTCGATCAGCTGGCAAAGCAGAGCGAGGCGAACGCACAGGCGGCACGGCGGGCCAGCGAGGAGAGCCAGGGGATCTCCCAGCAGATCGGCGAGCTCGATCATTTCGGCCGCTCGGTCGTCGGCCTGATCGGCGAGATCGACTCGATCTCGGCGCCGGCGCGCGAGAATGCCGCGGCGTTCACGCAGGTCGGCGACGAGATCAAGGGGCTGGTCGCCGGGGTCGACCAGTCCGGCCGCAATCTCGAGGTCGCGGCACGGCGCGGGGCCTCGCTGGTCTCGACCAGCGAGGCGGTGCTCGGCGCGATCGCAGGTTCGGGCGTGCGCACGCCGCAATCGGAGATGATCGGGATCGCGCGCGAGGCGGCGGCGGCGATCGCCGGCCTGTTCGAGCAGGCGCTGGCGAGCGGGCAGGCCAGCCAGGCCGACCTGTTCGACGAGGCCTACAGGCCTGTTCCCGGCAGCGACCCCCAGCAGTTCATGAGCCGCTTCACCGAGCTCACCGACAGGCTGCTGCCGTCGGTGCAGGAGAAGATGCTGTCGGCGAGCAAGCGCATCGTCTTCTGCGCGGCGGTCGACCGCAACGGCTACCTGCCGACGCACAACCGCAAATACTCGCAGCCGCAGGGGCCGGATCCGGTCTGGAACAACGCCAATTGCCGCAACCGGCGCATCTTCAACGATCGCACCGGCCTCGCCGCGGCGCGCAACCAGAAGCCGTTCCTGCTGCAGACCTATCGGCGCGACATGGGCGGCGGCAATTTCCTGGTGATGGAGGACCTGTCGGCGCCGATCGTCGTCAGGGGCCGGCACTGGGGCGGCGTCCGGTTCGGGCTCAGTGTCTGACGGGGCAGGGCGGAGTTTTAACCGCCGCGTGCGAGGGTTTCAGTCGAGTACGAGTTTCGAGTTGCGGACATGCATATCGCGCCATCCTTCCCCAACCTGTCTGTGCTGCTGATCGACCCCAGCCCGCACTATCGGCGCATCATCCGCACCATGCTCTATCAGGCGCAGCTGCAGCGGGTATTCGAGGCGGCCGATCTCGCCACGGCGGCGACCACCTTCATCCAGAAGCAGCCGAACATCGTCATGCTCGACTGGGATCTGCCCGACGGCGACAGCGTGAAATGCCTGGCCTCGATCCGATCGTTCAAGACCTCGCCATTCGCCAAGGCGCCGGTGCTGGTGATGATGGAGAAGCCCGACCGGCGTGCGGTGGTGCAAGCCGCCAAGCTTGGGGCGCACGAGATCATCGTGAAGCCGATCTCGCCGAACAATCTCTGGCTGCACCTGTCCGGGATCATCAACATCCCCCGCAAGTACAAGGAAGCAAACGGGAGCATCTCGCTGGTGCCGCGCGCGATCAGCAACAGCCTGTTCTGACATAGGCGAACTTGCCGCGGAACGGCCATAATTCTTGCCGCGAGCCGGGGGCGGTTAGCGAAATTTTTACCAATCCCCGGGATGCTTCTCAGTCAATAAGCACAGGGCGCGCCGCCGTGGTCATCACCGTCTCACTTCCGCCTTTCCTCGGCCGATCAGAGGCTGCGGCCTTCCGCAATCAGCTGCTCGTCGCGCTGGAGCAGAAGGAAAGCATCGCAGTCGAGTGCGCCGAGGCCGGGCCGTTCCCGAGCCTGTGGATCCAGCTCCTGCATGCCGCCGCCACCAGCGCCAAGGCGCGCGGGCTCAGCGTCACGCTCAAGGCGGTGTCCGAGGAATGCCGAAAATCATTCGAGGCGATCGGGTTCGACGCCGCCGATAGCGCTCTCGTTCTGGAGTGATCCTGCGATGAAGATTCTCGCGATCGACGATACCAAGACCCTGCTCAGCCTGCTCAGTATGACGCTACGGAATGCCGGCCACGAGGTGGCGGAGGCCGAGAACGGCGAAGAGGGGCTGGCGCGCTTCGACCAGTTCAAGCCTGACCTCGTCATCACCGATCTCAACATGCCGATCATGGACGGCATCGAGTTCACGCGCGCCTGCCGGTCGCGTCCGGCAGGGCAGAACACGCCGATCATCGTGCTGACCACCGAGAACGGCGCCGAGATCAAGGCGGAAGGGCGCCGTGCCGGTGCCAGCGCCTGGATGGTCAAACCGTTCGAACCCAACACCCTGCTCGGCCTCGTCGCGCGCTACCAGAACTGAGGCGGTCCATGGATCCCCTGGCGGAACTCAAGCAGACCTTCTTCCAGGAGTGCGAGGAACTCCTCGGCGCGCTGGAGCAGAAGCTCCAGGCGCTCGACGAGGGCTCCACCGATTCCGAGGACGTCAATGCGGCCTTCCGCGCCATCCACTCGATCAAGGGTGGCGCCGGCGCCTTCGGCTGCACCGAGCTCGTCGGCTTCGCCCATGTCTTCGAGGCGGCGCTCGACCATCTGCGCTCCGGTCGCGTCGCGCTGGAGGACGCGCCCTTCACCCTGTTCCTGCGCTGCTCGGACGCCGTCGCCGACCTCGTCGCCGCTGCCCGCAATGACGAGGCCGCCCCCGTGCGCCCGGATCTGCTGGCCGCGCTCGAGCAGGTCGGCCAGGCCAAGGCGGCTGCGCCAGCGGCTCCGGCTGCTCCCGCCGGGCCTCCGGCAGCTCCTGCGTCCGATGCACCCGTCGGCATCGCCGCGCTCGGCAATCTGCTCGCCATGGTCGACGCCAAGATGGGCACACCGGCTCCGGCCGCGCCGGCCGCGGCCAATGATGGCTGGGACGATGACGAGCCCGTCGCCGTCCCGCCCGCTCGTGCGCCCGGCCATGACGTGCGCATCAAGATCACGCCGGAAGCCGACCTGTTCCGCCGCGTGATCGAGCCGCGCGTCGCGATCGGCATCCTGCCGGCCGAGGAGATCGTCTCGGTCGCCTGCGACCTCAGCCATGTTCCGGCGCTCGAGACGCTCGACGTCACCGATTGCCATATGCGCTTCACGGTGATGATGCGCACCGAGCTCAGCGCCGACGAGATCGTCGCGAAGTTCGACTTCACCCTCGCCAATGAGGAGTTCGAGGTCGAGGTCCTGCCGGACGCTGAAGTCGAGGCGGGGCCCGTTGCCGAGGCGGCACCGGCCGCTGCTCCCGAGGTGCCGCAGACTGTCGCAGCCGACTTGTCGGCGATCCTTGCCCGGCTCGGGCCGGCCGCAGATGCCGCGCCGCAGCCGGATATCCATCCCGTTGCTGCACCCATGGCCGCTCCGGTCGCCGCACCACCCGCGGCTGCAAGCGCCCCGGCGGCGCCTCGTGCCCCGGCGCGGCCCGTCGCCAACGAGGCCGCCGCGCGCCAGCGTCAGGCGGTCAGCGTCCGCGTCGACCTCGATCGCATCGACCGGCTGATGAACCTGGTCGGCGAGATCGTCATCACCCAGTCCATGCTGGTCGAATGCGTGCGCTCGCTGCCCTATGACGTCTACGCCAAGACCGCCGAGGGCATCTTGACCCTGTCGCGCCAGACGCGCGAGCTGCAGGACCATGTCATGGCGGTGCGCGCCCAGCCGGTGAAAGCCGTGTTCCAGCGCATGCCGCGCCTGGTGCGCGAGCTCGCGCAGACGCTCGGCAAGGAAGTGAAGCTCGTCCTCGAAGGCGAGAACACCGAGGTCGACAAGACGATCATCGAGGAGCTGGCCGATCCGCTCACCCACATGATCCGCAACTCGATGGATCACGGCGTCGAGACGCCGGAGGAGCGCATCGCCGCTGGCAAGAATCCGGAAGGCACGATCAGGCTGATCGCCGAGCATCGCGCCGGCCGCATCGTCATCTCGGTGACCGATGACGGGCGCGGCATCGGTCGCGACAGGCTGCTCGCCAAGGCGAAATCGCGCGGCCTCGTCGGTGCCGACGAGAAGCTTGCGCCGGAAGAGATCGACCAGCTGATCTTCGCCGCAGGCCTGTCGACCGCGGACGCGGTCAGCGATATCTCCGGCCGCGGCGTCGGCATGGATGTCGTCCGCCGCAATGTCGAGTCGCTCGGCGGACGCATCAGCGTCGATTCCGAGCCGGGCCGCGGCTGCAAGTTCACGCTCGCCTTGCCGCTGACGCTCGCCGTGCTCGAAGGCATGGTGATCCGCTGCGGCGACGACCGCTACGTCATCCCGATCGCCAGCGTGATCGAGACACAACACCTCGCCAACACGCCGATCGAGCACCTGACCTTCGGCCAGGAAGTGCTGCGCTGGCGCGGCGAGATCACGCCGCTGCATCGCCTGGGCGCCGTGATGGGCTCGGCCGGCACGCGCGACGAGAACATCATCATCATCGCGGAGACCGAGCGCGGCGGGAATGTCGGCATCGCCGTCGACGAGATCGTCGGCCAGCAGCAGGTCGTCGTGAAGAGCCTCGAGTCGAACTATGGCGCGGTCGCCGGCGCCTCGGCTGCGACGATCCTCGGCGACGGTCTGGTCGCGCTGATCCTCGACGTCGACTCGATGCTGCGCGTGGCGGCTTCGGGTACCCGCCAACCCGCTCCCGAACTCAAACTGGCTGGATGAACCATGTCCCTGCAGCTCAGCGAAAAGCACTTCACCTCGGCGCAGCCTGAGTCGGCCGCGCGCCGGATCGTCACCTTCCGAGTCGGCGACCGTACCTTCGGAATCGATGTCGGCATGGTCCGCGAGATCAAGGGCTGGCAGGCGACGACGCCGCTGCCGCATGCGGCTCCGCATGTGCGCGGCGTGCTCAACCTGCGCGGCGTCATCCTCGCGGTCTACGATCTGCGTACCGCGATCGGCCTCGGCTCCACCGAAGCCACCGCGACCCATGTGATCGTCGTCGTCGACGTCGAGGACAAGACCGCCGGCCTGCTGGTCGACTCGGTCTCGGACATCGTCGACGTGCCGGTCAGCGCGGTCAGGCCGGCGCCGGACCTCGAGCGCGACGAGCATGGGCTGATCGAAGGCCTCGTCCTGCTCGACACCGAGATCGTCGCCCTGCTCGACCTCGCCGCGGTGATCCGCGACGGCGGCGACAACCAGGACAAGCAACTGCGCGTCGCCTGAGCCTCGATGGCTCCCGGCAGCGCCCAGCCGGAATGCCGAATGATGGTCAGGACCGCCTGAGAGACAAAAAGAACCGATGACTCAGCTGGGCGCCTTCTCGAAACTCTCGGTCAAGCTGCCGGCGCTGTTCGCCGGCGGCGCTGCCGTTTCGGGCGGGCTCGTCGCATACGCGGTCCAGCAGAGTGCAGGTGCCCGGCTCGGCGCCCTCGGCCTGTCCAGCCAGCAGGTCGAGGCGGCACTGTCGGGTTTCGCAAGCACGGCCATGTCGTTCGGGGCCGCCGGTGTCGCTCTCGCAGCCGGCCTCGGCTGGCTCGCGGCCCGTTCGCTGGCGCGGCCGGTGACGGCGCTGCGCGAAGGCATGGAAAAGCTCTCGGAAGGTGCGCCTGGCGAGATGCCGGAGCTGACTCGGCGCGACGAGATCGGCGAGCTCTCGCGGGCGCTGCGCCAGGTCCAGGAAAGCTCGATCGAGGCGGCGCGGATCAAGTCGGCGCTCGACGGCTGCCGCACCGCGGTCATGGTCTGCGACGCCAAAGGGCAGGTCGTCTACGTCAACAAGTCGCTGCTCGCCTTCTTCAGCGGGGCGCAGGAGGATTTCCGCGCCGCTTTCCCGGGCGTTTCGGCCAAGGACATGCTCGGCCGGGTGCTGGAGCTGTTCGCCGGCCCGCAGGGCATTCCCGAGCCGCGCACCATGCGTGTCGCGCTCGGCAAGCGCATGGTTTCGCTGACGCTGACCATCACAGCCCAGCCCGACGGCCAGAGGCTCGGCTCGACCATCGAATGGCGCGAGCTGACTGAGGAAATGCGCGCCGCCGACGAGGTCGCGGCCGTCGTCGCCGCCGCTGCCGAGGGCGATTTCTCCCGGCGCGTGCCGCTCGCCGGCAAGCCGGAGGCGCTGCAGCGCATCGCCGAGGGCGTCAACGAGATCAACGCGATCGTCGAGGCCGCGACCGACGAGTTCGCCGTGGTGCTGGCCGGCCTCAGCGAGGGCGACCTGACCGGGCGCATCGACGGCGCCTATGACGGGCGTCTCGGCGAGCTGAAGGCCGGGCTCAACCAGACCTTGGTGCGGCTGACGCAGACCGTCTCCGGCATCCAGCTCGCGGCGGCCCATGTCGCGGCGACGGCGGTCGAGATCAAGGCGGGCGCGGTCGATCTTGCCGGGCGCACCGAGCAATCGGCCATGGGCCTGGAGCGGACGGCCGCGACCACCGGACAGCTCGCGGCTTCGATCACTGGGAGCGCCGGCCGCTCGCGCGCCGCGACTGAGCTCGCCGGCGAGGCGATGGCGGTGGCGGGGAGCGGTCAGCAGGCCGTCGCCGAGACGATCGCAGCGATCGGGCGGATGGAGCAGTCCTCGGCGCGCATCGCCGAGATCGTCACCGTGATCGACGGCATCGCCTTCCAGACCAACCTGCTGGCGCTGAACGCCGCGGTCGAGGCGGCGCGGGCAGGCGAGGCCGGCAAGGGCTTCGCGGTGGTCGCAAGCGAGGTGCGCACACTGGCGCAGCGCTCGGCCACGGCGGCGAAAGACATCAAGGGCGTGATCGCCAATTCCAATGCGCAGGTCGCAGAAGGCGTGCGCCTGGTGCGCCGGACCGGCGAGACGCTCGGAAAGATCGTCACGGCGGTCGAGCAGGTCTCGGCGACGGTGTCGGAGATCTCGCTGGCGAGCGCCGGGCAGGCCGGCGACATCGCCGCGATGAGCCGCTCCGTTGCGGCCATGGACGAGGCGACGCAGCAGAACGCGGCGCTGGCCGAGCAGAGCGCCGGCGCGGCGGCGAGCCTCGCCGAGCAGACGCAGGCGCTGCGCGAGCTCGCCGACGTCTTCCGCTTCGAGCGGCCGACAGCCCACACGCGCCCGCTGCCGGCCCCCGCGCCGAGCGAGCCACGCCGCACGCCGGCCCGCCAGGACCATCATCGTTCCACCGAAGCCCGCCCCGTCACTCCGCGCCGCCGCGTCGCCGGTGGCGGCCGGATGGATGAGTGGGCGGAGCTCTAATTGGTTTTGCAGGGCATGAGCATGCTTGCGCCACAACCCGTCCAATCGGACACGACGCTGAGCCGGGACGACATGGCCCTGGTGGCCAAGCTCGTCTACGAGCATGCCGGCATCGTCATCCGCGAGCACAAGGAGGCGATGGCGCGCGGGCGGCTGGCGCGGCGCGTCAAGGTGCTCGGCCTCGGTTCGATCGCGGAGTACTGCACCTATCTGCGTACGCCCGCGGCGGTGGACGAGATCCCCGAGCTGATCAACGCGGTCACCACCAATCACACCGCCTTCTTCCGCGAGCGCCACCATTTCGATCACCTGCGCAAGGACGTGCTGCCGCGCCTGATCCAGGAGCGGGCCGGGCGGCGCGGGCGCATCCGGATCTGGTCGGCCGCCTGCTCCTCGGGCGAGGAGCCCTATAGCGCCGCCGCGATCTCGCGCGACGTGATCGGCCATCGCAGCGATCTCGACTTCAAGATCCTGGCGACCGACATCGACACCGACATCCTCGACCGTGCGGCAGCGGGGCAATACCCGGCCGAGCAGTTCGACCGGCTGCCTGCGGACCTGCGCCCGCTGTTGCGGCTGGAAGGCCAGAGTTCCCGCGGCGAAGCCCGCATCGCCGAGGACCTGAAGCGGCTGATCGCCTTCAAGCGGCTGAACCTGATCGAGCGCTGGCCGATGAAGGGGCCGTTCGACGTGATCTTCTGCCGTAACGTCTTCATCTATTTCGACACGCCGACCAAGGCCGCGATCCTCGACCGCTATGTCGCTTTGCTGCAGCCGGGCGGCTTTCTCTATCTCGGCCACTCCGAATCCTTGCCGCAGCCGCATCCCCAGCTCAGGCTGATCGGCCGCACCATTTACGAGCGTACGGCATGAGCCTGACCCGATCCTCACGGCGCTATTTCGACCCCCGCTTCGACGCCACCATCATCACGGTCGCGCCGGGAGAGCACGAGATCACCTCGGCCAAGGACGAGATCGTCGCCACCGTGCTCGGCTCCTGCGTCTCGGTCTGCATGCGCGACCCGCAGGTCGGCGTCGGCGGGCTCAACCACTTCCTGCTGCCGAAGAACAATGGCGGCAGCGACACCAGCGCCGGCGAGCGCTATGGCGACACCGCCATGGAAGTGCTGATCAACGGCCTGCTCAAGCGCGGCGGCCGGCGCAACCATTTCGAGGCCAAGGTCTTCGGCGGGGCGCGCGTGCTCTCCGGCGCCACGATGCTGGCGATCGGCGAGGGCAACATCACCTTCGTCAACGAGTTCCTCGCCCGCGAGGGCATTCCGGTGGTATCCAGGGATGTCGGCGGCACGCGCTCTCGCCGCATCCACTACCAGCCGTCCACTGGCCGTGCCTGGGTCCAGCACGTCCAGCAGGCGGCGCGCGATCCCGAGCGCGAGCAGGAAATCGCCTACCTCAACCGCCTCAAGACCCAGCCGGTGGCTGGTGAAGTGGAGATCTGGTGATGAGTCCACTGACCTCGTCCGCCGGCCCGGTGAAGGTCCTCGTCGTCGACGATTCCGTGCTGATGCAGAAGCTGATGACGCAGATCATCAACTCGACGCAGGGCTTCCAGGTGATCGGCGTCGCCGGCAGCGCCGAGGAGGGATGGGATGCGATCCAGGAGCTCAGGCCCGATATCCTGACGCTCGACCTCGAACTGCCGGGTCGCCACGGCCTCAAGCTGCTGGCGCGCGTACTGAAGCAGGACCCGCTGCCGGTGCTGATCGTCTCGGCCTTCGGCGGTCCGGGCGCCGACAACACCATCCAGGCGCTGGAACTCGGCGCAATCGACTTCATCGAGAAGCCGGACGGGGCGACGCATACGCTCGAAGGCTTCATGAAGCATGTCGCCGCAGCGCTGCAGCGCGCCTCGGCCAGCCGGCGGATGCTCGCCGCCGCCAAAGGCCTCGCGACCCAGCAGCGGCCAGCGGTGGCTGCGCCGGTCAGGCCGGCGGTGGCGTCTCCTGCGCCAGCCAATCACGGCAAAGTCTCGCTGATCGCGATCGGCGCCTCGACCGGTGGCGTGCCGGCGGTGCAAACGGTGATGCGCGACGCCGCGCATCTGCGCCTGCCGATCGCCGTGGTGCAGCATATGCCCGCCGGTTACACCGCCAAGTTCGCGGCGCGGCTTTCGGCCGCGACCGGGCTCGACGTGCGCGAGGCCAGCGACGGCGACCGGCTGCGGCCGGGCATGGCCGTGGTGGCGCCGGGCGGCTCGAAGCATCTCGAGATCGAGGAGCGCCGCGGCGAGCTGATCTGCCATCTCAAGGAAGCGCCGCTGGTCAGCGGGCACTGCCCCTCGGTCGATGTGATGTTCCATTCGGTCGCCCGCTCGCTCGGCGCGCAGGCGATCGGCGTGCTGCTCACCGGCATGGGCCGCGACGGCGCTGACGGTTTGTTAGCCATGCGCAAAGCCGGCGCTGCGACGTTAATCCAAAGTGGCGAGACCTGTGTGGTAAACGGGATGCCGAAAGCCGCGTTCGAGTTGGGCGCCGCCGAACGGGTCGTACCGCTCGACCAGATCGGAGGCGCCATCGCGGGACTGTTGGGCGAACGCCCGCAGCAGCGCACCGCATAGATCATCGCGCGTCTGAACGGACGCGGTCACGATGATTTATCGCATTGTTATCGCATCGGATTATTCCGAAAAGTGGAGTCCACTTTTCGGTCCGATGCCATAGGAGAGTACGATGTCAAAGGCGAGAAGCGACTACCGCATCCTCGTGGTCGACGACCAGAAGAGCATGCGCGGCCTTGCCACCTATTTCCTCAAGCAGATCGAGTTCCAGGACATCGACGAGGCGGAGAACGCCCGCGAGGCCCTGATGAAGATGCAGGTCAAGCGCTACGACCTGCTGCTGCTCGACTGGAACATGGACGGGATGAGCGGCATCGACCTGCTGCGTGCCATCCGCTCGGTGCCGGAGCTCAACCAGATCAAGATCATCATGGCGACCTCGGAGCGCTCGGTCGACAAGATGGACGAGGCGACCAGCAACGGCGCCGACCATTATGTCGTGAAGCCCTATGAATTGCGCGATCTCGAGGTGCGCGTGAAGAAGGTGCTGGCCTGCTGAACGGCCGTCGCTCCTGCGAAAACGATCGACGCCTCGGCCCGTGCCGGGGCGTTTTTCGTTTTCGCTCGCGGATATCTTACTTTGCGAGTAGGCTTGATCGGCCTTAGCCTCGCAGCATCGCGGAGCTTGCCCATGCGTTTCCATCGCCGCCAGATCCTCGCCTTGCTCGCGCTCGCACCGGCTGCCCCGGCGCTCGCCGCGCAGGGAGAGGGCAATGCCTACGCCTTCAGCTTCGACCGGGCGGAAGGCGGGCGCATCCCGCTCTCGGCCTATCGCCACAAGCCGATCCTGATCGTGAATACGGCGACGCAGTGCGGGCTCGCCGGGCAATTCGCCGGGCTGGAGCAGCTCTGGGAGCGCTATCGCGAGCGCGGCCTCATCCTGATCGCCGTGCCGAGCAATGATTTCGGCGGGCAGGAGCCGCTCGACGGCGCGGCGATCGCCGAAGCCGTGCGCCAGAGCCATGGCGCGAACTATCCGATCACCCAGAAGAACGTGGTGCGCGGGCCTGATGCGCATCCATTCTATCGCTGGGCGGCCAATCAGCGACCGAGCGAACTGCCGAGCTGGAACTTCCACAAATACCTGATCGGCCGCGACGGCAGCCTCGTCGGCAGCTTCAGCTCGCGCACAGACCCGCTCTCGCCCGAGCTGATCCGGGCGATCGGGCAAGAGCTGGCGAAGGACTGAGGCTGGAGACGGCTGCGCGCTATTCCCTCTCCAACTGGGAGGGAGGGCGTGCGCGACCTCTCCGTCATGCTCGCCCTTGTGGCGAGCATCCACGTCTTCAGCACTGCATTCGATCAGGGAAGCGAAGACGTGTATGGTCGGGACAAGCCCGACCATGACGCGGAAGGGTTACGCGACCTCTCATCCGGCGCTTTGCGCCACCTTTCCCGCAAGGGGAGAGGGGAAGGCGGTAGCTCAGCTGCGCGCGTAGATGTCCTCGATGCGCACGATGTCGTCTTCGCCGGTGTAGCTGCCGACCTGGACCTCGATCAGCTCCAGCCCGATCTTGCCGGGGTTCTTCAGCCGGTGGGTGCAGCCGATCGGCAGGTAGACCGACTCGTTCTCATGGACGAAGCGCACCGTGCCGTCGAGCGTGACCTCGGCCGTGCCGCGGACCACGACCCAGTGCTCGGCGCGGTGGAAATGCTTCTGCAGGCTGAGCTGGCCGCCTTCCTTGACGTGGATGTGCTTGACCTGGAAACGGCTGCCGATGTCGATGCGCTGATACCAGCCCCAGGGCCGGTAGATGCGCAGATGCTCGCTCGCTTCGGGGCGCTGGTCAGCCTTCATCTGCTCGACGAGGTTCTTGACCTTGCCGGCCGCCGCCATCGAGGCGACGAGCACGGCGTCGCGGGTCGAGACGACGACGACGTCGTCGAGCCCGACCACGGTGGTCAGCACCTCTTCGCTGCGGATCAGCGAGCGGCGGGTGTCGAGCGCGACCGCCGGGCCTTCCAGCACGTTGCCGTCGCCGTCCTGCGGCTTGATCGCATGGATCGAATCCCAGGAGCCGACATCCGACCAGTCGAAAGAGGCGGCGAGCATGCCGGCATGGGCGGTGCGCTCCATCACGGCATAGTCGATCGAGATCTTGGTCGCCTTGCCGAAGCTCTCGGGATCGAGTCGCAGGAAGTCGAGATCGCGCGTGGCCTTGTCGACTGCGGCCTCGGCGGCCGAGAGCACGGCGGGGGCGTGGCGCGAGAGCTCGTCGCGCATGGTCTTGGCCGAGAACAGGAAATTGCCGCTGTTCCAGAGATAGCCTTCGGCGACGTATTTCTCGGCGATGTCGAGCTTCGGCTTCTCGACGAAGCGGGAGAGGCGATTGGCGCCGGGCTCTGACAGAGCCTCGCCGGGGGCGAGATAGCCATAGGCGGTCGAGGGATGCGTCGGCTTGATGCCTAGCGTCATGATCAGCCCGGTTGCGGCCAGGCCGGCGGCGCGCTTGCAGTCCTGGCGGAAGGCCTCGGCATCGCCGACGACATGGTCGGAGGCGAGCGCGACGCAGACGGCTTCCGGATCGCGCTTGCCGGCCATGACCGTGCCGACCGCAATGGCAGCGGCGGAATCGCGCCGCTCGGGCTCCAGCACGATCTCGCCCTTGATGCCGAGCGCCAGCATCTGCTCGGCGACGACAAAGCGGAAGTCGTTGTTGGTGATGACGATCGGCGCGCCGAAGGCCGGATCCATCAGGCGCTGCAGCGTCGCCTGGAAGGTCGAGAGGCCATCTTCCAGCAGCGCGATGAACTGCTTCGGCATGGTGTCGCGTGAGAGCGGCCAGAGCCGGGTGCCGGAGCCACCGGCCATGATGAGAGGGACGATCTTTGCAGCCATGTCGGTTTTCCGGCGGAAACTGGTCCGCCTAGTCCTACAGCAGCGAAGCTACCATCCGATAAACGCTCATAAGGAGAGGCGGGTGGTATCCGTCGAGGTATCGTTCACCCTTTCGGCTTCTGCCCCGGCCGGAACGCGACGATCACGGCGGGATCTGTTTCGAGATAGGGACCCTCGATCAGGTCGATGCAGTAGGGGATCGCCGGCATCACCGCGTCCAGGCATTCGGCGATGGCGCGCGGGCGGCCGGGCAGGTTGACGATCAGCGCCTTGCCGCGGATGCCGGCGAGCTGGCGCGAGAGGATCGCGGTCGGGACTTTCGTCAGGCTGACCTGGCGCATCAATTCGCCGAAGCCGGGCATCAGCTTGTCGATCACGTCCTCAGTCGCTTCCGGCGTGACGTCGCGCGGGGCCGGGCCGGTGCCGCCCGTCGTGACGATCAGGCAGCAGCCCTCCTTGTCGGCGAGCTCGGTCAGCGTCTGCGCGATGCCGGCGCGCTCGTCGGGGATGACGCGGGTGATCGCCTGCCAGGGGCTGGTCAGCGCCTTGCTGAAATAGTCGAGGATGGCCGGACCGCCCTCATCGGCATAGACGCCGGCCGATGCGCGGTCGGAAACGGTAACGATGCCGATCTTCGCGGGGGCAGCCATGGTTGATCCTCAGACGCGGTAGAAATCGCGATACCAGCGCACCATCCGCCCTATGCCTTCGGCGAGTGGCGTATGCGGGCGGAAGCCGACGGCGGCCTCCAGAGCTGAGACGTCGGCGGCGGTGCGCAAGACGTCGCCGGGCTGGCGCGGCTTCATCTCCATCACAGCTTTCCGGCCGAGCGCCTGCTCGATCGTGGCGATGAACGCCATCAGCGGCACCGGATCGGAATTGCCGATATTGTAGAGCCGCCAGGGAGCCGAGGAGGTCGCCGGGCCGGGTTCGTCGCTCGACCAGGCCGGATCGGGCGCCGCGACGGTGTCGAGCACGCGGACGACGCCTTCGACGATATCGTCGACATAGGTGAAGTCGCGCTCGTGCCTGCCTTCGTTGAAGACCTCGATCGGCTCGCCGGCGAGGATCTTCTTCGTGAAGATCATCGGCGCCATGTCGGGCCGGCCCCAGGGGCCATAGACCGTGAAGAAGCGCAGGCCCGTGGTCGGCAAACCGTAGAGATGGGCGTAGGCATGAGCCATGCCCTCATTCGCCTTCTTGGTCGCGGCGTAGAGGCTGACCGGATGGTCGACATTGTCCTCGACGCGGAAGGGCGTGCGGGTGTTGGCGCCGTAGACCGAGCTCGACGAGGCGTAGACGAGATGCTCGACGCCGTTGCGGCGGCAGCCCTCCAGCACATGGCCGAAGCCGGTGAGGTTGGAGTCGAGGTAAGCCTGCGGGTTCTCGATCGAGAAGCGCACGCCGGCCTGGGCGCCGAGATGGACGACGCGCTCGAAACGCCCCTCGGCGAAGAGCTTCGCCATCCCGTCGCGATCGGCGAGGTCGAGCCGTTCGAAGCTGAAGCGGTTGTGGCCGTCGAGGCGGGCGAGCCGCGCCTGTTTCAAGGCGGGATCGTAATAGTCGTTGAGATTGTCGATGCCGACGACCTCGTCGCCGCGTTCGAGCAGAACCCGGGCTGTCTCATTGCCGATGAAGCCGGCAGCCCCCGTCACCAGAACGCGCATGATCCTCCTCGCGCCAGACGCGGCGTTTCGTCCATCGTCTATCGAGCAGCTTGCCGTCCCGGTCAACGCGGGCTGCGGTCGCGCCAGTGTCTCAGCCGCATGCGCGCTGCCGCTGCGAGCCGGGGCAGGGCGGCGGAATGGCCGGCGAGGGCGACGATCGCGTTCGCCATCTCCTGGCGCTCGCCCCAGGGATAGGCGGAGGGATCGACCCGGTCGCCGGCGCCGCTGTCGAGCCGGAACGGGCGGCCTGTGGCGAAATCGGCCCGGAGCATCTCTATCGCCAGTGCCCGGCCGGGCGAGAGCCGGGCCTTATCCTCGTCATAGGCGATCTTGAGGAAATGCGACTGGGCGGCGAAGTCGAGCAGCAGGCCGCCGGCAATCAGGACTCCGTCCAGCCGGAGCAGGTCGATGCGGGCCGCGTCGACAGCAGCGAAGTTCCTGACGATCTCGCGGATATAGGCGCTGTGCTGCGGAAGGCTGGCGAGGGCGGTGCCGCCGCGCCCCTTCCAGCCGGCGGCTTCCAGAGCCAGGAACTCTTCCAGGGCGGCGATCCCGTCAGTGCCGCGCTGGCGCTGATAGGCGAGGGGGCCGGCCTTCTCCAGCTGGCGATGCTGCTGCATCCGCTTCTTGTAGCCCTGGCCGAGGGCGCGGCGCAGATAGCGCTCGGCATCGTCGCCGGGTTCCGGGACCAGCATCGGCCGCTGCCAGCGCTCGAAGACAGAGATGGTGCTGCCGGTCGCCTCCAGTGCGGCTTCGAGCGCGGCAAAGACGCTGCCGGACATGGGCAGCAGGGGCAGCTTCAGGATCTTCGGCAGGTCGGACGCTTCGACGATCGCCCTTGCCAGAGCCAAGGCGGCGTCGCCTGCGCGCTCGCGATCTAGCACCGGGGCAGAGGACACCTCGTAGAGCGGTACCAGCGGCACTTCGAGG
This sequence comes from Allobosea sp., assembly GCA_024231975.1. Taxonomy (GTDB): domain Bacteria; phylum Pseudomonadota; class Alphaproteobacteria; order Rhizobiales; family Beijerinckiaceae; genus Allobosea. The sequence continues at coordinate 188,010 of JAAEQB010000050.1, read as the reverse complement.
ACCGGGACGAAACCACTGTGGAGTCTGCGCGTCCGGCGTAGCGCCCAGAGGCCGAGCAGGCGCTCATCGCCTTGTTCCAGCACCGCGAGGATGACGATGTCGTCGTTCGCAATGCCGAAGCTCAGCGCAGCCGCGACGGCGGCCGGCGCCATGTGCAGATTGGGCGTCTCGGCGCGCCGGCAGAGATCGGCGAAGACTTCCGCGTAACTTGCGCCATAGGTCCCGGCCGGCAGGCGGCGGACCGCGATCGAAGCGGTCATGGGCGCGATGGGCCACCACGGCGGCGCAGGCCGAGCACGAAGGCGATCACCTGCGCGGTCGCGAGATAGAGCTCTTCCGGGATGCTGTCTTCGAGCTCGACCGCCGAGAGCGCCTGCGCGAGGGCGGCGTTCTGCTCGATGGCGATGTCATGCTCGCGCGCGGTCTCGATGATCTTCTCGGCGACGACGCCATGGCCCTTGGCGGTGACGCGCGGCGCGCCCTGGCCGTCATATTCGAGCGCGACGGCGAGCGGCAGCGGCAGAGGCTGGGTCATGAGCGCCGATCCAGGAACTGGCCGGCGGCCGCCTTGGCCGTTTGCGGGTGGCCGGTGAAGACCTCGAATTCGGCGCTGTCGAAACGCGATCGGAGCAGCGAAGTCTCCAGGTCGGGCGTCGCCTGGCGCAGCAAGCGGCTGGTGTCCTCGCGCTCGGCCCAGAAGGAGACGCCGATGGCGCGGCCCTGCAGCGTCACCACGCCCTGGAGTGCCCCGAGCGGCTCGACATCGAGCGCGAAGCGCACGCGCCAGAGCGGGGCGTCGGGCGTGGCGGAGCCAGATTGCGGCGGGTCGCGCTCGATCTCGAGGGGCAGCACGGCGGTGCCGTTCGGCAGGGCGAGCGGGATCTCGGTGAGCCAGCGCGCCGGCGGCTGCTGGTCGAGGCGTGCTGCCTCCTGCGGCAGCGAGGCATATTGCGCGAGTGCGATACGATCGAGCGCCGCTTCGGCCTGGCCGAACAGGGTCTGCGCGATCGCCGCCGGACGTGCGGCGCTGTTGAGGCTCGGCTCGGCGGCTGGCTGCGGCGTAAGCAGGCCGTCGCGCGGCGGGGCAGGGCGTGCCTTGGCCGGTGTCGATGCGGCGGCGTCTTGCTCGGGCGTGCTGCGCGGGAGCGGGCGCCCCGGCTGCGGCGCAGCTTCATTCGCGGCCTCGCCGGGGAGCGGCAATCTTGCCGGCGGCGCGCCTTCGACCGCCGGTTTCAGCAGGTCGCGCAGGCTCTGCAGCGCTGCCTTCAGGTCGGTCTGTGGTGTCGGGGCTTCTCCCGCCGCCTGCCTGGCTTCAAGGAAGACGCCGGAACGGGTGACGGCTGCCTTCAGCGCTTCCGCCGTGACGGGTCTCGTCTCGGCGGTCGGCAGGCGCTGGGCGAGGATCTGGTCGACCAGGGCCATCAGCGGTTTCGGCAAGGTCAGCGCGACCGAGCCTTGCGCCAGGCTGCCGAGATTGGCGAAGAGCGGGGCGAGGCTGTCCTGCCGCCCGAGTGCCGCGCCGAGCAGGGGGCCTGCGATTGTGCGGGGGGAAGCGGGCGCGGTCTGCGGGGCGATCGGCACAGGGCTGGTCGTCGGCGTGCGGCCGGGCTGCAAGGCGACAGCGGCTGTCGTGGGCTGTGCCGTTGCGGAGGGAACGCTTACGGAGGTCGCCCCCTGCGTCTGCTGCGGCGTTGGCGGCGTGCTGCCGACCGTCTGCTGCGCTGGTAGCACCGGGGCGTTAGGGCTGTTGGCCGGTGCCGGGCGAATGCCGACCAGCGTCGCCTGCAATGGCGCGCCGGGCTCGGCGGGGACGGCGAGCTTGAGCGTCAGGCTGGCGCCCGGCTGCAGCGCCGCCTGCCTGGCCTCGGGGCCGGCGAGCACGAGCGCGACCTTGACGCCGTTGACCAGGGCGGTGGCGTTGCCGTCGTCGTCGAGCGCGACGAGCTTGGCTTCCACGGTCTTGCCCGCGGCAAGGCCGCCATTGCCGGTCATCGTCGCGAGCAGGGTCGCGAGATTCTGGCTCTTGATGAGCGCCGCGAGTTGCGCCGGGTCAGACGGGATGGCTGCCATCCAAGAAGCCTGGCACGAAATGTTAAGGATTCTCTTGCGCCGGGCAGCGTTGCGTCAGCTGCGCTGGTGCCCGCGCCGGCTCTGCGGCAGGTTTGCCCGCCTGCTCAGGAGAGATCGTCATGGAATACCGCGCACTCGGCCGTTCCGGCCTCAAGGTCTCGCCGCTCTGCCTGGGCACGATGATGTTCGGCGCACAGACCGAGGAGGCCGATGCGCGCGCGATCATCGACAATGCCGCGGCCGCCGGGATCAATTTCATCGACACGGCGGATGCCTATGCCGAAGGGCGCTCGGAGGAGATCACCGGCCGCGCCATCGCCGGCAACCGACATGATTGGGTGCTGGCGACCAAGGCGGCGAACGCGATGGGCGAGGGGCCGAACCAGCGCGGGCTCTCGCGCAAATGGCTGCTCGACGCCTGCGATGCCAGCCTGAAGCGGCTCGGCAGCGATTTCATCGACATCTACTACCTGCACAAGGAAGACCACGAGACCCCGCTGGCCGAGACGATCCGGGCGATCGGCGACCTCGTGCGGGCCGGCAAGATCCGCTATTTCGGTGTCTCGAATTATCGCGGCTGGCGTGTCGCCGAGATCTGCCGGCTCTGCGACGAGCTCGGCATCGACCGGCCGGTGGTCAGCCAGCCCTATTACAATGCGATGAACCGCATGCCCGAGGTCGAGCACCTGCCGGCCTGCGGCTATTACGGGCTCGGCGTCGCCAGCTATTCGCCGCTGGCGCGCGGCGTGCTGACGGCGAAATACGAGCCCGGCCAGGCGCCGCCCGAGGGCACGCGCGCCGGCCGCGCCGACAAGCGCCTGATGCAGACGGAATGGCGCGAGGAATCGCTCGTGATCGCTCGCACGATCCGCGACCATGCCGCGGCGCGGGGCCTGACGCCGGTGCAGTTCGCGGTCCGCTGGGTGCTCAACAACAAGCTCCTGACCGCGGCCGTGGCGGGCCCGCGCACCATGGAGCAATGGCGGGGCTATCTCTCGGCGCTTTCGGCTGATTTCACCGCCGAGGATGAGGCGTTGGTCGACTCGCTGGTGCCGGCTGGCCACCCCTCGACGCCGGGCTACAGCGATCCGGCCTATCCGCTGGAGGGGCGGCTGGCGCGGACGGGGTGAGGGCGTCGTCCTTCCCTTCTCTCCTTGCGGGAGAAGGTGGCCCGAAGGGCCGGATGAGGGGCCGGGCGACCTTTCCGCGTCATGGTCGGGCTTGTCCCGACCATCCACGTCTTCCTTCGGGCAATGCGGTGCTCAAGACGTGGATGCTCGCCACAAGGGCGAGCATGACGGAGAGGTCGGCGCGACCCCTCACCCTAACCCTCTCCCGCAAGGGGAGAGGGGACTGCCGCCGCCCTAAGGATGCAGCTTCAGCCCCTTGATCGCCTTGTCGACCGGCTTGCGCTCGCCATGCAGCGCGATCCCGACGAGGTCGAGGGCGTCGGTCGCCACCGCCTCGACCGCGGCGCGGTTGGCTTCGTCATGGCCGGTCGCGAACAGCTCCCGCGTATAGAGCGAAGGCGTCAGGCCCGCTTCCCCGGCCCGCCGCAGCACGCGGGTGAGGTCGGCGGAGTTCGCGGCGAAGATGAGGATCGGCTGGCGCACCAGCGGACCGTAGACCTTGCCGGAGCCGTCGCGGTAAGCTTGGCCGCCGAGTTCCGGCGCGGCGGCGACCAGCCCGCCGGACAGGAAGGCGGTGACGTTGAGCTTCTGCCAGGCGGCGAGCTCGTCATGGACGATGATGGCAATCTTGGTGTCGAAGCGCATGCCCACAGCGATAGAGCCCGGCCAGCCGGCCGGTCTTGAACGTTTGTGCGCGCTCGCCTCGCCCGGCGACTGGATCCGCACGGCGCCGGACGGAGAGGGCATCGAGCGCATCGAAGCCTTCTTCAGCGGCCACGCCTATGACACGCACCGGCACGACACCTATGCGATCGGATACACGACCAGCGGCGTGCAGAGCTTCGACTATCGCGGCGCGCAGCGGGATTCGACGCCGGGCGATCTGATCGTGCTGCATCCGGACGAGTTGCATAACGGCCGGGCCGGGATCGAGAGCGGCTTCCGCTACCGCATGGCCTATGTCGAGCCCGGGCTGATCATGGCGGCGCTCGCGGGTCGTGCCAGCGCGATGCCGTTCATCGGCAATGCCGTCTGCCGCGACGGTAGCCTGATGCGGGCGCTGGTCGGCCTGCTCGGCGATGTCGAGCATGGGCTGGAGCCTCTGGAGCGCGATGCGGCGGTCGGGGCGCTGGCCGAGGCGCTGCTCAAGCTCGATCCGTCCTGCGGGCTTGATGGCACCGAGACGCAGGCAATGCGGGCCTGCGAGCGGGCGCGTGATTTCTTGTCAGAAAGCCGTGACGAAGCGATCGATTCCGCGCAGCTGGAGGCGATCACCGGGCTCGACCGCTATGCACTGGCGCGGCAGTTCCGCCGGCGCTACGGCACCAGCCCGCATCATTATCTGGTGATGCGCCGGCTGGAGCGGGCAAGGCTGCTGATCCGTAAGGGCGAAGCGCTGGCCGAAGCGGCTGCCGCGAGCGGTTTCGCCGACCAGAGCCACATGACCCGGCATTTCCGCAAGGCCTATGGGCAATCCCCCGGACGCTGGCGGGCGATGCAGGTCGCAGACAGGCCAAACGCGGCCTGAGCGGTGCTCAGTTCATCACGCAGAAGCCGCCGACGACCACCTGCGAGCGACACCAGATGCGCGGCTCTGCCGGCTGCGCGCTACGCAGGTCTGGCGCGTCGGCTGCAGCGACAGTCGTCGGCATGGCGACAGGAAGAGGCCGACCCGGAGCAGCGTTGTCCGTCTGGCGGCTGCGCGAGGTCGGCGTGACCACGACATGGGATCCGCCTTGGCTCGCATGCGTCGTGTGCGAACGGCTGCCGCCGAAGCGGAACTTGGCGGCTTCGGCGCTCGCCGGCAGCAGGACCAAGGCGACAGCGGCGATGGCGAGAGAACGGATCATGCCAGGCTCCAAAGCTCGGCATGACTGTGCCCGAACAGGTCTCCCTAGCCCAGCAAAGCCTCGGATCAGGCTGAGCAAGGTGTTAAGCGGATGTCGCGACGTCAGGCCCGGGACCCGGTCAGTCCGGGCCAGGCCGCCATGGCGCCCCGCGCCACCGCCTCGAGTTCGGCCCGGCTCGCGCCGTCGCGGGCGCGGATCGACATGCCCTGCTGCACCGTGGAGTAGAAGCCGGCGATCGCCGGCGGATCGCAGCTTGCGGGCAACGCGCCACGGGCGATGTCGCTCCGCAGCCGCGCTTCCATCACCCCTTGCATCTCGCCGCGGGCATCGCGCAAGGCGCGGCCGGCTTCTTCGCTCGTGCCGGCGGCATGGACGACGGAGAGCACGACCATGCAGCCCGCCGGCTTGTCGGGGCGGCTGAACAGGGCGGCCGAACGCATCAGGTAGATCTCGATCGCCTCGCGCGCGGTCGGCGCGGCGGCGATCGCGGCGGCAAGCTCGGCACCGTCGCCAGCTTCGTAGAGCGCCAGCGCCTCGCGATAGAGTGCCTCCTTGCTGACGAAGCAGGCGTAGAGGCTGGGCGCATTGATGCCCATCGCCCCGGTGAGCTCGCTCATCGAGGCGCCCTGGAAGCCCTTCTCCCAAAACAGCAGCATGGCCTTCTGCAGGGCCTGCGCCCGGTCGAAGGCGCGTGGGCGGCCTCGTTCGGCCATGATCGTCACCTTTTATGTATCGACCGATAAATAAATGGCTTGACGCTTTCGAGCAAGCGAGGCATCGATATCTGTATCAGTCATTACAGATATGGTGATCCCATGACGAAACTCGCAGGGAAGAAGGCCCTGGTGACCGGCGGCAGCCGCGGCATCGGCGCGGCGACGGCGCTCCGTTTGGCGCAGGACGGGGCGGATGTGGCGCTGACCTATGAGCGCGCCCGCGACAAGGCCGAGGCGGTGGCGGACCAAATCCGGGCGCTCGGCCGCAAGGCGGTGGTGCTGCAGGCCGACAGTGCCGACGCGGCCGCGCTGACGGCGGCCGTCGACAAGGCGGCGGCCGAGCTCGGCGGGCTCGACATCCTCGTGAACAATGCCGGCATCTGGCATTATGGCGAGGTCGGCAGCTGGGGCCTCGACGAGATCGACAAGGTCATCGCCGTCAATGTCCGCGCCGTGATCGTCGCCTCGCAGGCGGCGGCGAAGCACCTGCCCGATGGCGGGCGGATCATCACCACCGGCTCGTGCCTCGCCGAGCGCGTGATGGAGCCGGGCATCGCGCTCTATGCGATGAGCAAGGCGGCGCTGATCGGCTTCACCAAGGGCCTCGCCCGCGATCTCGGCGCGCGCGGCATCACCGTCAACGTCGTCCATCCCGGCTCGACCGACACCGACATGAACCCGGCCGATGGCGACCATGCCGAGGCGCAGCGCCTGCGCATGGCGATCCCGCGCTATGGCAAGGCCGAGGATATCGCCGGCCTGATCGCCTATCTCGCCAGCGAGGAAGGGCGCTTCATCACCGGCGCGGGGATCGCGATCGATGGCGGGGTGAACACCTGAGCGCCGCCGCGCTCAATGCCCCGGCAGGACGATGATCGTCGGCTTGGCCGGGAGCGTCGCCTTCGACAGCACGATCTCCGGCCGCTCGCGCCGTTCGACCGGCCAGAGGTCCTGCGAGCGCGACAGGAAGCGGTTGAGCGTGCCGCCGCCGAAGAAGTGCATGGGGATCATCACCCTGGCCTGCACGGCTTTCAGCACCTCCAGCATGCCCTCCTGATCGAGCGTGTAGCTGCCGTCGACCGGGAAGAGCACGATGTCGACCCGCCCGAGCGCGCGCAGATGGCCAGGCTCGAGCGGGTGATGGAGATGGCCGAGATGGGCGATGCAGAGCTCGCCGATCTCGAAGACGAACATTGAGTTGCCGTCATAGTCGGTGTCGCCGCCATAGGTGCGGATATTGGTCGGGACGTTGCGCACGCGCAGGTCGCCCATCGTGACGTCGTGACGGGCGGCACCCTTGCCGGACGGGTCCCAGCCCGGCAGCACCTGCTTGATCGCAGGATCGGGCGCGCGTGAATAATGCGTCGAGTGCGCCTTGTTCATCGTGGCGATGTCCGGTGTCACCGGCGGGCGGACATAGTCGTTGTAGTCGGTCGCGACCTTCACGCCGCCCGGCGTCTCGATCAGGAAGGTGGCGTGCCCGATGAAGGTCAGCTTCACCTGGTCCTTGGCGAGATTCACGCGCTGGATCGGCAGGCGGTAGCTCGCCATCTCCGGCCGGCAGCCCGGCTCGTTCGCCTGGGCGAGGGCAGGGGCAGCGAGCCCTGTCGCGAGGATGGCGGCGAGAGCAAACCGGGCCAGCATCGTCGCAACCGTCATCGTCGGCTCCCGGAGCAGTTGGTGCACCGGGAGCTTCCCGCAAAAGCCGGACCACGAAAAGCCGGCTGGCGGGTTTGTGAAGCGTCAGCCCTTGCTGACCCGCACGATCGCGTCGGCGCGCTTCTCCAGGCCGGGCAGCAATTCGAGGCCTAGGCCCGGTGCTTCCGAAACTGTGATCATGCCGTCCTTCATCGCCGGCAGCTGCGTGACGAGCTCGGTGTACCAGCCGGTGTAGAAGGCACGCACCGATTCCTGGATCAGCGCGTTGCGGGCGTGCAGCGAGAAATGGCAGGACGCGGCGTAGACCACCGGGCCGGTGCAATCGTGCGGCGCGACCGGGGTGTGCCAGGCCTCAGCCATGCCGGCGATCTTGCGCGCTTCCGAGAGGCCGCCGCACCAGGACAGGTCGAGCATCACCACGCCGGCTGCCTTGCTCTCGAGATAGTCGCGGAAGGAGTGGGTATAGGCCAGCGTCTCCGAGGCGCAGACCCAGGCCTTGGAGTGGCGGGCGTATTCGCCGAGGTCCTGGACGTTGTCGAGGCGGAACGGGTCCTCGTGCCAGTAGGTGTCGAATTCGGCGAGGCGCTCGGCCAGCTTCTTCGCCATGGGCAGGCTCCACAGCGAGTGGAACTCGACCATGATGTCCATCTTGTCGCCGACGGCCTTCCGGATCTTGCGGAAGGGCTCCAGCGCCGTGTTCAGCTCCTGCGGGCTGATGTCCCAGCCGGCGGTGCGCTCGGCGGCGATGTCGAAGGGCCAGATCTTCATGCCGGTGATGCCCTGCTCCAGCAGGGAATGCGCCAGTTCGTCGGCCCGGTAGAGGAAGCCTTCGAGGTCCTCATAGGGGCCGCCCTGCTCGCCGACATGCCAGTTCGCGACCTTCTGGGCGCGGGCGTCGCGAATGTATTTGTAGCCCGCGCAGGTGTTGTAGGTGCGGATGGTGTCGCGGGTCCGGCCGCCGAGCGCGATCGAGACCGGCTGGCCGATCGCCTTGCCGTAGATGTCCCAGAGCGCGAGGTCGATCGCCGAGTTGCCGCGGGTCTCGACGCCCGAGCCGCGCCAGCCGAGATAGTTGTTCAGGCTGGCGTTACGGGCCTCGATCTGCAGCGGGTCCTGGCCGATCAGCTTGGGCGCGACGCTCTCGTGCAGATAGGCCTCGACCGCGGCGGCGCCCATGAAGGTCTCGCCGAGGCCGACGAGCCCGTCATCGGTGTGCAGGCGCACCCAGACGAGGTTGCCGAACTCGGCGAGGCGGATGGTTTCGAGGGCGGTGATCTTCATCAGTGGTCCGGGTTGGTTGGAACAAGGGGCGTCATTCTCGGGCTCGGCCCGAGAATCTCGTGACCAGAGGGCGCTGGTTTCCGAGATGGTCGGGTCAAGCCCGACCATGACGGCGGCGGTCGGCCTGCTTACTTCCCCCGGAGCTTGGCGAGATCGGCCTGGATGCGCTCGATCGTGTCCTTGCCGATCGTCGCCTGGTGGCGCTGATAGACCGCCTGGGTGCTCTCGCGCATCTTGCCGAGCTCGTCGGCGCTGACCTCGCTGACCTGCATGCCCTTGGCCTTGAGATTGGCGAGGGACTTGTCGTTGAGCTCGCGCGAGACCCTGCGCTCCTCGTCGCGGCCGACGATGGCGCAGTCGCTGAGGATCTTCTGTTCCTCGGCCGAGAGCTGGTCCCAGAGCTTCTTCGAATAGAGCATCAGGAACGGCGTATAGGCGTGCCGGGTCAGCGTCAGGTACTTCTGGACCTCGTAGAGCTTCGAGGTGTCGATGGTGACGAGCGGGTTCTCCTGGCCGTCGATCGCATGGGTCTCCAGCGCGGCGAAGACCTCGCCGAAGGCCATCGGCGTCGCATTGGCGCCCATGGTCTTGAAGCTGTCGAGGAAGATGTTGTTCTGCATGACGCGGACCTTGAGGCCCGTCATCTCCTCGGCCTTGGTCACTGCCCGTTTCGAATTGGTGAGGTTGCGGAAGCCGTTTTCCCAATAGGCCAGGTTGACCACGCCGAAGCCCGGCAGCTTGTCGGCGATGTACTTGCCGAAGGCGCCGTCGAGCACGGCGTCGGCCTCTTTCTCGTCGGTGAACAGGAAGGGCAGGTCGAAGACGCCGAGCTCGGGCATGATGCCGACCAGCGGCGAGGAGGAGGTGATCACCATCTCCTGCGTGCCGGCGCGCAGCGCCTGCGTCGCCTGCAGGTCGCCGCCGAGCGCGCCGCCCCAGAAGGCCTGGAGCTTGAGCTTGCCGCCGGACTTGTCGGCCATGCAGGCCTTCATCTTGGCGACGCCGTTGCCGACCGGATGATCCTCGTTGATGCCGTTGGAGACGCGGATATTGCGCTCCTTGATCTGCGCCTGCGCCGAGCCGGCGAAGGCTGCCAGCGCGACGCCGGCGACGAGCGAAAGAAGGCGGGCCGTCCTGGTCATTTGTCTACTCCCTGTACTGAACTCTTCTTGGGGGTTTCGGTGGGTAGGCGTGTTTCAGCGGCCGCTCAGCCAGGCGAGCGGCACCATCACGAGCTGCGGGAACAGCACGAGCAGGAACATCGCGACGGTCTGGGCGATGAAGAACGGCCAGACGCCACGCATCACCGCGCTCATCGGCACGCGGGCGACGCCGCAGACGACGTTGAGCACGATGCCGACCGGCGGCGTGATCAGGCCGATGGCGTTATTGATGATGAAGAGGACGCCGAAATAGATCGGGTCGATCCCGGCCTGCTTGACGATAGGCATCAGCACCGGAGTCAGGATCAGCACCGTCGGGGTGAAGTCGAGCGCGGTGCCGACCGCCATGACCAGCAGCATGATGATGATCATCAGCACGGTCTTGTTGCCCATGAAGGGCTCGAGCAGCGACGATAGCTCGGCCGGGATGTTGGCCTGCGTGATCAGCCAGGCGGAGACCACGGCCGCGGCAACGAGCAGCATCACGGCGCTGGTCGTCTTGGCCGCCAGCAACGTCACCCGGTAGAGGTCGCTCGGCTTCAGTTCGCGATAGACGAACATGCCGACGATCAGGGCGTAGACCGTCGCGACCACGGCCGCTTCCGTCGGCGTGACGATGCCGAAGCGGATGCCGCCGAGGATTGCGATCGGCATCAGCAGGGCCAACGAACCGTCCCAGGTCGCTTTCAGGCGCTCGGCGCCGGTCTTGCGCGGCAGCACGGTGATATGGTCGCGGCGGCAGACGATCCACCAGGCGATGACCAGCGAGAGGCCGATCAGGAGGCCGGGGAAGACGCCGGCGAGGAAGAGCTTGGTGATCGAGAGATTGGCGGCGACGCCGAAGACGATGAAGCCGATCGAGGGCGGGATGATCGGCGCGATGATGCCGCCGGACGCAATCAGGCCGGCCGAGCGGCCGACATCGTAGCCGGCGCTGCGCATCATCGGCAGCAGGATCGAGGCGAGCGCAGCGGTGTCGGCCGCGGCCGAGCCGGAGAGCGAGGCCATGATGATCGCCGCGAAGATCGCGACATAGCCGAGGCCGCCATGGAGATGGCCGACCAGCGAGAGCGCGAAATTGACGATGCGCTTCGAGAGGCCGCCGGCATTCATCAATTCGCCGGCGAGCAGGAAGAAGGGGATGGCGAGGAGCTGGAAGGAATCCGCGCCGATGATCATGTTCTGCGCGATGATCTGGGTGTCGTAGACGCCGAGCCAGAGCATAAGCGCGACCGCGCAGACGATCAGCGAGAAGGCGATCGGCATGCCGAGCGCCATCGCTCCGCAGAGCGAGACGAGGAAGACGGCGACGGTCATTCCAGGTGCCCCTTGAGGTTATGCGAGGGGCTGGCGCTGTAGTCGCCGGCGAATTCCGCGAGCTCGTAGGGGCCGAGCTTGCCGGTCAGCACCCGAAACAGGCGGCCGAGCGTGATCAGCGCGATGCCGGCGCCGGCGAAATACAGCACGCCGTAGACATAGGCCATGCTGATGCCGGTGACCGGGGCGACGGCGCTCTCGTTGATCGCCTGCTGCTTCCAGGTGCCTTCCAGCAGCATCAGGCAGCAGATGAAGACGATGGCGTCGCTGACGACCATGCAGAGGCGCCGGCCCTTGTCGCCGAGCGCTCCGACCAGGCTGTCGACGCCGAGATGACCGTTCTCGCGCATCACCACGACGGCGCCGATGAAGGTCAGCCAGACGAAGAAGTAGCGCGACAATTCCTCCGACACGTCGATGCCGGAGTTGAACAGATAGCGCAGCACGACATTGCCGAACACCATCGCCACCATGCCCGCGAGCAAGGCGACGAGGCTGAACTCAAGCGCGCGTAAGACCCACCTTTCGGCGTGACGCAGCATTGGACGTTTCCCGTTGGTCTGTTGTTGGATTTCCGGCGCTCTTCGGCGCTTCGGATTTGGTGCGGTAGGCGCTTTCCATGTCGGCGCGGGCGACGGCGATCAGCTCCGCCATGGTCCGCCGTGCCCTATCCGGATCACGCGCGACGATGGCGTCGGTGACGACGCGGTGGATCGCGAGCGAGGCCAGGGCGCGCGCATGGTCATGCATCGAGAGCCCGAACGAGGCCTTGAGCACGGCCTCAAGGATCGGCTTCAACTGGATAAGCAGGAGGTTGCCCGACGCCTCGAGGATCGCCTCGTGGAAACGATAGTCGGCGATCTCGTGGGTCCGCTTGTCGCCCGCCGCCGTCATCGCAGCCATGGCGGCAGTGATCGCGGTGAGCTGTTCGTCGGTGCCGCGCTCCGCCGCGAGGCCGGCGGCTGATGGCTCGATCATGCCGCGCAGTTCGAGCAGGTCGCGCTGGAAGCCGCTCGCCATGTCGGCATCGCTGATCCAGCCCATCACCTGCGGATCGAGCAGGCGCCAGGCCGAGACCGGCTGGATGCGCGAGCCGACCCGCGGGCCGGTGACGATCAGTCCCAGCGCCTGCAGCGTCTTGGCCGCCTCGCGGATGACGGTGCGGCTGACGCCGTAGCGCGCGCAGAGCTCGTCCTCCCGGGGAAGCGTTCCATCAAGCCCGATCTGCCCGGAGACGATCTCCCGGCCGAGCCGGTCGACGAGATGCGCATGGAAGTTCGAAGGCCGAGCCATACATAGATCATATCATCATATGATTGATCAGCAAGCGGCGAAGGAGCCGTCGGCTTCGGCTGTCAACAGGGCTATGAGCAAGGATAGATGTTTCGGCCGGCGCTGGCGTCGCTTCCCCATCGGTGGCTTTGAGATCGGCGAGCGTTCTCACTCGGTCGGGTCTAGGAACGGCGTTTCGCGGCTGCTCACATAGAAGATCACGACCTTGGTCAGTTCGGTGGCGCTGCGGTTGTAGCCGGTCATCTCGATGCCCGGCGGTTCGACATAGGCCTCGCCAGCCTTGACCACCAAGGGTGGCTGCCCCTTCAGCTCGAGCGTGAACGCGCCTTCTAGGACATAGACCGTCACGGGAAAACGATGGCTGTGCCTGACGGTTCTGCTGCCGGGCTGGAAGGTCGCGCTCATGACGCGGATCTCCTGCGAGGCATCGCGCGGCATCGTGTCGACCAGCTGGCGCAGCAGGAGGTTGGGCTTGGTCAGGTCCGCGTCATGAGCCCTGGCACCAGGCCCGAGGGCGAGGCTCGCGACGAGGAGGGCTGCCGGATAGAGCGACGGGCGCATCGCATTTTCCTTCCGTTTCGAGGCTGATATCCTGCCGATGTTCCATGAGCGTAGGTCCCGCCGGGGATCTGCGGGAGCCGCGGTTTCCGGGAGGGGGGCCGCAGGATTGCGGCTCCCGAGCAGCGCCCGAAGGGAGGCGGGGACATGTTCGACTGGGACGACCTCAAGCCCTTCCTGGCCGTCGCGGAGCACCACAGCATGATCGCGGCGGCAAGATCGCTTGGCCTCAGCCAATCCACCGTGCAGCGGCGATTGGCAGAGCTCGAACGGCGCATCGGCCGCGCCCTGGTGGTGCGGCACCCCGCCGGCTACCGCCTGACCGAGGACGGGCTGAGCTTGCTGCCGATGGCACAGAAGGTGGCGCGCGCCGTAGCCGAGCTGCAGCAGCATCTTGACGACACGGCGCGCGATCTCGACGGCGTCGTCCGCGTGACCTGCCCGGAGCCATTGGTGCCGCGCATCGTCGGCTCGGGGCTGCTCGACGCCTTCCAGGTGCGCTATCCGAGGCTGCGCGTCGAGTTCGTGACCAGCGATCGCTATCTCGACCTCGCCCAAGGCGAGGCGGATGTCGCCTTCCGCTCCGGCGATACCGACGACGAACTGGTGGGGCGCAAGATCGCCGAGTCGCTTTGGGCGATCTATGCCAGCCCGGATTATCTCGAACGCCATGGCCGACCGGCCATGCTGGGCGATCTCGGCCGGCACGCCCTGGTCGGGCTGGAGAGCGCGCTCGCTTCGCACCGCATGTTGATCTGGCTCGCCGATGTCGCGCCGGGAGCGCATTTCGCGGTGCGCAACAACAGCGTGCTCGGCCTGGTCTCGGCGGTCAGGTCCGGCGCTGGGATTGGCCCGTTGCCGACGGCGCTCGGCGATGCGGATGACGGGCTGGTGCGGATCTTCGGCCCGATCCCCGAACTCACTCGGAGCTGGCGTATCCTGGCCCATCCCGATCTGAGGCATACGCCGCGCATCGCTGCGTTCTTCGACTTCATCGTCGAGAACAAGGCGGCGCTGAAAGCGATCTTCACCGGCTAGCATGCGGCCATGATGGTTGCGGGCAGGGCGGCTGGTCGCTACATAGCGGCCAGTTTCCCGAAAGCCTCAGCGCCCCAGTCCGAAGCGGAGCCCGCACGCCTCATGTCTCGTCAGTTCATCTACCATATGCGCGGCCTGTCGAAGACCTATCCGGGCGGCAAGCAGGTTCTCAACAACATCCACCTCTCCTTCTATCCGGACGCCAAGATCGGCGTGCTCGGCGTCAACGGCGCCGGCAAGTCGACCCTGCTCAAGATCATGGCCGGCTTCGACAAGGAGTGGACCGGCGAGGCCTGGGTCGCCGAGGGCGCGCGCGTCGGCTACCTGCCGCAGGAGCCCAAGCTCGACGAGACTCTGACCGTCCGCGAGAACGTCATGCTCGGCGTCGCCCCGCAGAAGGCGATCCTCGACCGCTACAACGAACTCGCCATGAACTATTCGGACGAGACCGCGGACGAGATGACCAATCTCCAGGACGAGATCGAAGCCAAGGGCCTGTGGGATCTCGATTCCAAGGTCGACCAGGCGATGGACGCGCTGCGTTGCCCGCCGGACGACTGGGAGGTCGGCAAGCTCTCGGGCGGCGAACGCCGCCGCGTCGCCATGTGCAAGCTGCTGCTGGAGCAGCCCGAGCTCCTGCTGCTCGACGAGCCGACCAACCATCTCGACGCCGAAACCACCGCCTGGCTGGAAGGGCATCTGCGCACCTATCCGGGCGCGATCCTGATCGTCACCCACGATCGCTACTTCCTCGACAACGTCACCAGCTGGATCCTCGAGCTCGATCGCGGCCAGGGCATCCCCTATGAGGGCAACTATTCGGCCTGGTCGGTGCAGAAGCAGAAGCGCCTCGCCCAGGAAGGCCGCGAGGACGCCTCGCGCCAGAAGACGCTGGAGCGCGAGGCCGAGTGGATGGCCGCCTCGCCCAAGGCGCGCCAGGCCAAGAGCAAGGCCCGTATCCAGCGCTATGACGAGCTCGTCCAGAAGGCCTCGAACAAGGGGCCGGACACCGCGCAGATCATCATCCCGATTGCCGAGCGGCTCGGCAACAACGTCGTCGATTTCGAGGACCTCTCGAAGGGCTTCCAGGACAAGCTCCTGATCGACGGCCTGACCTTCAAGCTGCCGCCGGGCGGCATCGTCGGCGTGATCGGCCCCAACGGCGCCGGCAAGACGACGCTGTTCAAGATGATCACCGGCGCCGAGAAGCCGGATGCCGGCACGATCAAGATCGGCGAGAGCGTCCAGCTCGGCTATGTCGACCAGAGCCGCGACTCGCTCGACGACAAGAAGAACGTCTGGGAAGAGATCTCGGGCGGCAACGACATCATCTATCTCGGTAAGAAAGAAATCAATTCAAGGGCTTATTGCTCGGCCTTCAACTTCAAGGGCGGCGACCAGCAGAAGAAGGTCGGCTCGCTCTCGGGCGGTGAGCGCAACCGCGTCCACCTTGCCAAGATGCTGAAGTCCGGCGCCAACGTCCTGCTCCTCGACGAGCCGACCAACGACCTCGACGTTGACACGCTGCGGGCGCTCGAAGAGGCGCTGGAGGATTATGCCGGCTGCGCCGTAATCATCAGCCACGATCGCTGGTTCCTCGACCGTATCGCCACCCACATCCTCGCCTTCGAGGGCGACAGCCATGTCGAATGGTTCGAGGGCAACTTCCAGGACTACGAGGAAGACAAGAAGCGCCGTCTCGGCATCGACAGCACGATCCCGAAGCGCATCCAGTACAAGAAGTTCACGCGCTAAGCTCTTGGCGTGAGATTCAAAAAGGCCCGCGCTCCGGAAAACGGGGCGCGGGCCTTTTTCTATTGATGAGCCTTCGCGCTCTCGACGGGATTTACGCCCGAGCCTCCCCGCCGAGCAGCTTCTGCAAGGCGACGAGGTCCGTTCCGACGAAATCTGACGACCGGCTGACCTCGGCCCATTCCGCCGCCTCTTTCTGCCGTTGCGCTTCCGCCTGGGCGAGCACGAAGAGGGCGTCGCTGCCGAGGACGAGATGGGCCGGCAGGCTCTCGCGCCGGCTGAGGTCGAGGACGATCCCGGCGATGCGCTCGGGATCGCCGATCTCGTTGCCGACGTAAGTCCTCAACAGATCGAGCACGGCGCCGACGCTGGGTTGATAGTCCGGCATTACGGCCGGGGCATTGCCACGCGCGATCTCGCCCCATGAGGTGCGCATGCCGCCGGGCTCGACGCAGACGATCTTGACGCCGAAGGGCGCGACCTCCTTGGCGATCACCTCGGTGAAGCCGCCGACCGCCCATTTCGCCGATTGGTAGGCACTGAGGCCAGGCGTAGCCGTGCGGCCGCCGACCGAGGAGATGTTGATGATGTGGCCGGCGCGCTGGGCCCGCAGCACCGGCAGCGCGGCGCGGGTGAGGTTCACCACGCCGTAGAAATTGGTCTCGATCTGGGCGCGGAAGCTGTCCTCACTGGTCTGCTCGAAGGCGACCGCGTGGCCATAGCCGGCATTGTTCACGAGCACATCGAGCCGGCCGAAGGTGTCGACCGTCACGGTCACGGCCACGTTCGCAGCCGCCATGTCGGTGACGTCGAGCGCGAAGCAGAGCAGCGTATCGGGATATCGGGCTTCGAGATCGGCGAGGCGAGCGGGATCGCGCGCGGTCGCGACGACGTTGTCGCCGGCGGCGAGGGCGGCTTCGGCGATCGAGCGGCCGAGGCCGCGGGACGCGCCGGTGATCAGCCAGGTCTTGGTCATGTGCTGTCCTCTCGATATTGTGAGTGAGTACTTGCTCATTTAAATCAGTCAAAAGTACCCACGTGGCCCCTCCTCGTAGGTGTCAGGCGGAGATGCCGTCCCAGAAGACCGAAAAGCCGGTCTTCCGGTAGTGCTCGTGTCGGCTCGGCTCCTGCGCGATCAGGTCGAGCGTCATCGTGCCCATGGCGTCGAGAACCGCCCCGATGAAGCTTTGCGGCTGGTTCTTCAGCACGCCGTCGCGGTGTCCCTGTTCGAACATGGCGCTGATCTCGGCGAAGGCGATGGCGGATCTGTCGCGGGTTTCCTGGGTGATCCGGCCGGAGACGGCGAGCTGGCGCAGCGCCTTGCGCTTGGCGGGATGCTTCGCGCCCCAGTCGATGAAGCCGTTCCAGAAGTGCTCGAACCTGTCGCGTACGCTGCCATTACTCGGATAGGAGGGCACGGTGAGCCTGGCGAAGTCGGTCTTCAGCTCGAGATAGAGCTGGTTGAGCAACTCGTCCTTGCTGGCGAAATAGGTGAAGAGCGTGCCTTCGGCCAGCCTGGCCTCCTTGGCGATCTTCGCGGTTGGCGCGCCGGTGCCATGCTCGGCCACCAGCTTGCAGGCGGCGGCCAGGATCGCTTCGCGCTTCGCTTCGCTGAGGGGACGGGCCATGGACGGGGCAAATCTGAATGAGTGAGTGATTGCTCATTTATCTGGATGCAATGAGTGCGGGAGTCAAGGCCGCCTGCACTCGCGTTCTAGAGCGAGTGCCCAACGCGTTCGATCATCGCCAGGAACCATCTCAGGGCCGGATCGGCCGTGGCGCGGCGGCTGTGCAGCAGGTCGATGGCGAAGCGCGGGGCGTCATAGGGCAGGGGCATGAGCGCGACGCCGGCGATCGCGGCGAAGCGGCTGGCCACACGCCGCGCCATGGTCGCGACGAGGTCGGTGCCGGCGACGGCGAAGGGCACGGCGACGACATGGGCGAGCGTGACCGCGACCCGGCGCTTGTGGCCCTCCGTGGCAAGGAGGGCGTCGACCACGCCGGGCGACCCGTCGCCGCCGGCGGCGGAGAACAGCGCATGCGGCAGCCGGACATAGTCGCCGGCCGAGAGCGGCGCGGCGAGCGCCTTGTCGCGGATGCAGACGAAATCCTCCTCGAACAGTGTACGCCGGACGATGCGCGGGGAGTCTGGAAGGTGACCGCCGATCAGCGCATCGACGTCGCCGCGCTCAAGGGCGGCGAGGCTGGCGGCGGCATCGCCGATCGGCCGGACGACGAGATCGATGCCGGGCGCTTCCCGCCGCAGCAACGCGACCAGCGCCGGGACGACGACGAGATCGCCATAGTCGGTCACGGCGACGGTCAGGCGGCGGCGCGCGGTCGCGGGGTCGAAGTCGGTGTCCGGCGCGAGCGTTGCCCTGATCTGGGCGAGCGCCTCGCCGATCGGCCGGGCCAGCGCCAGCGCCCGGGCGGTCGGCTGCATGCCGGCGGCGGTGCGGATGAAGAGCTCGTCGCCGAACAAAGCGCGCAGGCGCGTCAGCGCACTGCTCATCGAGGGCTGCGCCAGGCCGATGCGCTGGCCGGCGCGGGTGACGTTGCGCTCCTCCAGGAGCGCCTCGAAGGCGGTGAGGAGATTGAGATCGATCGCAGCTAAATTCATCTGGACAATAGTACCGATAGCAAAAATCGATTTCCACAATGGTGTGCGGACTGCTGAAAGAGGTGTGCTTGAAACGACCGGACGAGGCGCATGCGAGCATCCCTGTTGCGCCTCATCCCGCGCGGACCAACGATCCTGGCGCTCGGCGTCCTGGTCGGGCTGGCCTTTCCGGCGCTGGCCGAACTGGTCCGGCCGTCGATGCCAGTGATGATCTTCCTCATCGTGCTTGGCACGCTGCTGCGGACCGACGGCAAGGCTGTCATCGCCGTGCTCGGCCGCCCCACGCTCTCCGTTCTCCTTCCAACCATCGTCATGATTGCGTGCCCGGTCCTGATCGGCCTGCTCGCCCACCGTCTCGGCCTCGGCGCCGAGCTCGCGCTCGCTCTCGTACTGGCGACCGCGGCGCCGCCGTCGAGCGGCACGGCGGCGGTGGCGCGCATGCTGGGGCTGGACGGCACGGTCCCGCTCGCGGTGACGCTGCTGTGCATGGCGCTTGCCCCGCTGACCGTGCCGCTTCTCGCCGGCTGGTTCGGCGGGATCGGTCTCAGCGCCCCCGATCTCGCCGTGCGCCTGGCCGTGCTGGTTGGTGGTGCCGAGGGCGTCGCCCTGCTGCTGCGGCGCTTTGCGGGATCGCAGTTGCGGAGCCATGGCGAAGCGATCGACAGGATCGTGGTCGTGGCGCTGCTCGTCTTCGTGATCGCCACCATGGCCGGCGTCCGTGCGCAGATCGAGGCGGACTGGCCGGGGGCGCTGCTCTGCCTCGCGCTCGCCTTCGCCTGCAATCTCGGCCTGCAAGTTGCAGGCGCCGTCCTGCTGCCCGGTACGCTGGCCGAGCGATTGACCGTCGGCCTCATCCTCGGCAACCGCAATGTCGGGCTGGTCTGGTCGGCACTCGGCGCCGCCGCCTCGCCGCGCATGGCGCTGTACTTCGCGGCGACGCAGTTGCCGATCTATCTCACCCCGCGTCTGATCGACATGATCATCAGCTACGCCAGAGCAAGGAAGCCATCATGACCGCCGCCCGTCTGACGGAAGAGCTCGCGCTCCGCTTCGCCCGCATCGCGCTCGGGCATGTCGGGCGCGAATACCCGAACAAGCCGGATCATACGCTGGCTGGGCCGGAGGATGCGCGCACGCCGCGCGAGCTGCATCCGATTTTCTATGGCAGCTATGACTGGCATTCCTGCGTCCACAGCTACTGGATGCTGGCACGGTTGCTGCGGCGTTATCCTAATTTCGAGGCGGCTGCCGAGATCCGCGCATTGTTCGACGCGCAGCTCACGCCCGAGAAGGTCGCGGTCGAATGCGCCTATCTCGCCGCGCCGACCGCGCGTGGCTTCAAGCGCCCCTATGGCTGGGGCTGGCTCTTGAAGCTGGCGGCGGAACTGAGCCTGCTCGACGACAAGCGCTGGTCGAAGATTATCGCTCCGCTGGCCGAGGCCTTCGCGCAGCGCTTCCGCGACTTCCTGCCGCTCGCGACCTATCCCGTGCGGGTCGGCACGCATTTCAACACCGCCTTCGGCCTGCGCATGGCGGCGGACTATGCGACCGCGACGGCGGATGACGCATTCGCCGGCCTGCTGCGCGAGACGGCCCTGCGCTGGTATGGCGAAGACACCGACTGCCCGGCCTGGGGCGAGCCGAGCGGCGACGATTTCCAGTCCTCGGCCCTGATCGAGGCCGAGTGCATGCGCCGCCTGCTGGCGCCGGATCGGTTCCTGCCCTGGTTCGATCGCTTCCTGCCGAGGCTGGAGCGCCGAGAGCCGACGACACTGTTCCGGCCCGCGACGGTCACGGATCGCAGCGACGGCAAGATCGCCCATCTCGACGGGCTGAATCTCAGCCGCGCCTGGTGCTGGCGGGCGCTGGCCGGCGCGCTGCCGGAAGGGGATGGCCGCCGGGCGGTGGCGAAGATGGCCGCGGCCGAGCATCTCGCCGCGGGCATCCCGCATATCGCCGGCGACTATATGGGCGAGCACTGGCTCGCCAGCTTCGCGGTTCTCGCCTTGGAGGAGGAGCCCTGAACGCCGAAAGGCTCAGGCCTTGCCCTTCACCAGGATGTTAGCGTCGACATCATGGATGTCGCGCTTGCCGCAGAGGGCCATGGTGATGTCCATCTCCTTGCGGATGATGTCGAGGGCGAGCTTGACGCCCTCTTCGCCCATGGCGCCCAGACCGTAGAGGAAGGCGCGGCCGATCAGCACGCCGCGGGCGCCGAGCGCCACTGCCTTGAGCACGTCCTGGCCGGAGCGGATGCCGCCGTCCATCCAGACCTCCATGCGCCCGCCGACCTGCTCGACGATCCCCGGCAGGGCGGCGATCGAGGAGACCGCGCCGTCGAGCTGGCGGCCGCCATGGTTGGAGACGATCAGCGCGTCGGCACCGCTCTGGGCAGCGAGCTCGGCGTCCTCGGCGTCGAGGATGCCCTTCAGGATCAGCTTGCCGCCCCAGCGGTCCTTGATCCACTTGACGTCGTCCCAGCTCAGCGTCGGGTCGAACTGCTCGGCCGTCCAGGAGGAGAGCGAGGAGAGGTCGCCGACGCCCTTGGCGTGGCCGACGATGTTGCCGAAGGTGCGACGCTTGGTGCCGAGCATGCCCAGGCACCAGCGCGGCTTGAAGGCGAGGTCGATCAGGTTGACCAGCGTCGGCTTCGGCGGCGCCGAGAGGCCGTTGCGGATGTCCTTGTGGCGCTGACCGAGGATTTGCAGGTCCAGCGTCAGCATCAGCGCCGAGCAGCCGGCCGCCTTGGCGCGGTCGATCAGGCGGCCGATGAAGTCGCGGTCGCGCATCACATAGAGCTGGAACCAGAACGGCTTGTCGGTGTTCTCGGCGATGTCCTCGATCGAGCAGATGCTCATGGTCGAGAGCGTGAAGGGAATGCCGGCCCGGGCGGCGGCCTTGGCGGCGAGGATCTCGCCATCGGCATGCTGCATGCCGGTGAGACCGGTCGGCGCGATCGCGACCGGCATCGAGACGTCCTGGCCGATCATCGTCGTCGCGAGCGTGCGATTGGTCATGTCGACGGCGACGCGCTGGCGCAGCTTGATGTCAGCGAAATCGCTCTCGTTGGCGCGGTAGGTGCCCTCGGTCCAGGCGCCGGAATCGGCGTAATCGTAGAACATGCGCGGCACGCGGCGCTTCGCCAGGAGGCGCAGGTCTTCGATCGTCAGCGGCTGGGCCATGGTCGTCTCGTCCGGCGGTCTTTCCTGCTCGGTCGCATGGAACGTCTTGCGAGGCAACGGCAAAGGGCGTTTTCCCGCCGCACGCCCGGCCTGCTTCAGCTCCCGTTCAGGCCGGCGCGGCGATAGAGCAGGACGCGAAAAAGTGGGAACCGGTTTTTTGCAGAAGTCCTGCTCTAAACTCTTAGAATCGATCACGTTCTATGATTATGGAGCTCCGCTCCAAAATCATCGTGATCTTGGAGCGGTTGAGCCGGGCGGCCCGATCCTGTAGGGCGGCCTTCCCACCCTACGCTTCAGCGAGATAGTGCTCATGCTTCTGCGGCTCGTCGCTGCATTCCTGTTCTGCGGCCTTGCGACCCTTGCCTCTGCTCAGCAGCAGGAGGTCGGCTGGAAGAGCGGGCGCGAGGCGGCCGAGATCGAGCGCAAGATCACGGCGCTGATCGGCAGGATGACGCTGGAGGAGAAGGTCGGCCAGCTCCACCTCTCCGGCCGCGGCGAGGGCTTCGACATCAATCAGATCAAGGCCGGCCGCATGGGCGCGGTGATGAACTTCGTCGTGCCGGCGGAGGTTAGGCAGGTCCAGGAGGCCGTCAGGCAGTCGCGCCTCAAGATCCCGCTGATCATCGGCCTCGATGCGGTCCATGGCTTCTCGACCTATTTCCCGCTGCCGCTCGGCCAGGCCTCGAGCTGGAACCCGCAATTGATCGAGCAGGCGGCCTATTGGACCGGGCGCGAGGCGCGCGCCGCGGGCGTCAACTGGACCTTCGCGCCGATGGTCGACATCTCGCGCGATCCGCGCTGGGGCCGGGTGCTGGAGGGCGCGGGCGAGGACGCCCATCTCGCCAGCGTGATCGCGGCGGCGCGAACCCGCGGCTACCAGCGCGGCGGCGTGGCGGCGAGCGTCAAGCACTTCGTTGGCTATGGCGCGGCCGAGGGCGGACGCGACTACAACTCGACCTGGATCCCGACCAGCCAGCTGCACGATCTCTTCCTGCCGCCGTTCAAGGCGGCCTTCGACACCGGCGCGATGACGGCGATGGCGGCGTTCAACGCCCTCAACGGCATGCCGGCCACCGCCCATCGTGGCATGCTGACCGACCTGTTGCGCGGGAAATGGGGCTTCCGCGGGTTCGTCACCTCGGATTTCGGCTCGATCACCGAGCTGCGCCTGCACGGCATCGCCAAGGACGACGCGGAAGCGGCGCGCAAGGCGCTGCTCGCCGGCATCGACATGGACATGATGGGCGACGTCTACCACAAGCACCTCGCCAATGAGGTGAAGGCCGGCCGCGTGCCGATGAAGGCGCTCGACGAGGCGGTCCGGCGCGTGCTCCGCGTCAAGTACCATCTCGGCCTGTTCGAGCGGCCGGATGTCGATGTCGCCGCGGCGCCCTCGCTGATGCAGACCGAGGAGGCCCGCAAGATCGCCCGCCAGGCGGCGCGCGAGGGCGTGATCCTGTTCAAGAACGACAGGCAGACGCTGCCGATCGCGCCGTCGGTCAAGTCGGTCGCGGTGATCGGCGCCATGGCCGTGCCGGAGGACGAGCGGGTCTGGACCGATCCGGCTGGCCTCGGCCGCCGCGTCGTGCAGCCGCTGCCCGATGCGCTGCGCGAGCAGCTGCCGTCCGACGTCACGGTCACCTATGAGCCGGCCTTCAGCAAGAATTGCGGCACCGAGTTCAAGGACAAGGAGGCCGCTCTGAAGGCGGCCGCCGCAGCCGATCTCGTCGTCACCATGCTCGGCGAGGACTGCGAGTTCATGGGCGAGGGCGCCTCGCGCACCGAGCTTCGCCTGCCCGGCGTGCAGCAGGAACTGCTCGAGGCGCTGGTCGCCACGGGCAAGCCGGTGGTGCTGGTGCTGGCGACAGGCCGGCCGCTGGTCCTCACCTGGGCCGACAAGAACGTCGCCGCGATCGTTCAGACCTTCCATGGTGGCACCGAGGGGCGCGCCGCGATCGCCGAGGTGCTGGCCGGCAAGGTCAATCCGGCAGGGCGGACGCCGATGAGCTTCCCGCGCTCGGTCGGGCAGATTCCGGTCTATTACGACCAACTGCCGACGGGGCGGCCGCAGAAGATCCGCCAGCGCTATGAATCCATTTACATGGACGAGGCCAACGAGGCGCTCTACCCGTTCGGCTTCGGCCTGTCCTATAGCCGCTTCGCCTATGCCAATCCGCGCGTGACGAACGCCAGGGTGCCGTTCGACGGGGCGACCGAGATCTCCGTCGACGTGACCAATCAGGGGGATCGCGATGGCCAGGAGGTGGTACAGCTTTATATCCGCCAGCCGGTGGCAGAGCGCTCGCGGCCGCTGCGCCTGCTCAAGGGCTTCGAGAAGGTCGCTCTGAAGGCCGGCGAGACCCGGACAGTGCGGTTCAGGCTGGAGGGCCGCGCGCTCGGCGCCCATGACGATGACGGCCGCTATCAGCTCGATCCGGGTATCGTCGAGGTTTATCTCGGAGGCTCCTCACTCGCATCGATAAAGGCACAATTCGAGCTGACTAAACGTTGAACGGACGTAACGGCAACTGTCGTCGCTTTCATCTCGACAAGCTTGCGTTTTCGGTCAATCCTCAGCTCCGCGGGGCCTTTTCGACATCGTTGCCGAGGGGCTCCGTTACGACCACGGATGCTCCAAGGGATGCGGCGATGGCGACCGGAACCGTCAAATGGTTCAATACCGAGAAGGGCTACGGCTTCATTCAGCCTGCTGATGGCGGCAAGGATGTGTTTGTGCACATCACTGCCGTCAAGGAAGCCGGCCTGATGTCCCTGACCGAGGGACAGAAGCTCTCCTTCGACCTGAAGACCGAGCGCGGCAAGACCGCGGCGGGTGACCTGAAGCTGCTCTGAACGCAGCCTGAGGCCTGGTAGGCGTGACGAAGGCTGCGGGCCTGCGGTTGTAACGACTGCGTTCCGCGCTGGCAGGATCGCCGCCGTATCGATAGCCGGCCCAGACCGGCTCGCGAGCGCGCGTTTGCGTCAGGATGTGTTGCCGCCCTCGAGTTTCGAGTTGTTCGGCGGTCCGGATTAGCGCGCGTAACGTCGCGCGCCGGCGACGCAGAGGACGACGGCGGCCGAGGTCGCGATCATCTGCCAGCCGACATTCTCGCCAAGGAGCAGCCCCGCCAGCGCCAGGCCGAAGAAGGGCTGTAGCAATTGCAATTGCCCGACCGCGGCGATGCCGCCCTGGGCGAGGCCGCGATACCAGAAGACGAAGCCGATCAGCATGCTGAACAGCGAGACATAGGCGAGGCCGAGCCAGGCCGGGCTGCCCGCTTGCGCGAAGGAGGCCGGCAGCGTCGCGAGCGAGAGGCCGGCCATGATCGGCAGCGACAGGACGAGCGCCCAGGAGATCACCTGCCAGCCGCCGAGATGGCGCGAGAGGCGCGCGCCCTCGGCATAGCCGAGACCGCAGACGATGACAGCGGCGAGCATCAGGACGTCGCCGACCGGTGAAGCGGCGATGCCTTGCGTCCAGGCAAAGCCGACGACGCAGAGGCTGCCGAGGATTGCGAAGGCCCAGAAGGCGGGCTGAGGCCGCTCGCCGCCGCGCAGCACGCCGAAGATCGCGGTCGCGAGCGGCAAGAGGCCGATGAAGACGATCGAGTGGGCGGAGGTGACGTGCTTCAGCGCCAGTGCGGTCAATAGCGGGAAGCCGACGACGACGCAGAGCGCGACCACGGCGAGCGGCAGGAGATCGGCGCGGGCCGGCCGCTTTTCCCGGAGCGCGAGCAGCAAAGCGAGCCCGAGCAGTCCGGCGATGGCGGCGCGGGCGACGGTCAGGAACACCGGATCGAAGTCGGCGACGGCGACGCGTGTCGCCGGCAGCGAGCCGCTGAAGATGACGACGCCGATGAAGCCGTTGAGCAGGCCGTTCGCAGTCTTGTCCATGGTACCTCCGAGGGCTGGCCTGCATGCAGTGAAGCCTTTCGGATTTCCAGAGACAGTCCGGTACAGTTCGGGCAAACTGTCCTGATGCTGGAAGCCGTACAGATTAAGGATTCAGGCGAGGCTGAGGCCGTCGCCGACACGCTTGTCGGGCGCGTCATGGCGACGATCCGGCAGCGCATCGCCGGGCGCACGATCGCGCCGGGCGCCAAGCTGCCCTCGATCCGCGGTCTCGCCGAGAGCATGGGCGTATCGAAATCGACGGTGGTCGAGGCCTATGAGCGGCTGGCGGCGGAAGGGGCGATCCAGGCGCGGCGCGGCTCGGGCTTCTATGTCCGGCGCCTGCCGCCGCTCTCGCTCGCCGATGTCGCGCCGAAGCTTGACCGGGCGGTCGACCCGCTCTGGATCTCCCGGCAGTCGCTCGATGCCGGCGCGGACAGCCTGAGGCCCGGCTGCGGCTGGCTGCCGCCAGACTGGATGCCGGAGGCCTCGATCCGCAAGGCCTTGCGCAAGCTCGGCCGGGCCGAGGCAGCGACGTTGGCCGAATACGGCACACCGCTCGGTTCACCTGCGCTACGCCGTCTCCTCGCCCATCGCCTGGTCGAGCGCGGCGTCGAGGCCCCGCCTGACCAGATCGTCCTGACCGAGTCGGGCACACAGGCGATCGACCTCGTCTGCCGCTTCCTGCTCGAGCCTGGCGACACCGTGCTGGTCGACGACCCCTGCTATTTCAACTTCCAGGCGTTGCTGCGGGCCCATCGTGCCAAGGTCGTCAGCGTGCCCTATACGCCGTCGGGCCCGGACCTCTCTCTGTTCGCGCAGGCGCTGACCGAGCACCGGCCGCGGCTCTATGTCACCAATTGCGCGCTGCACAACCCGACCGGCGCGACGCTCTCGGCCGCGACCGCCCATCGCCTGCTCAAGCTCGCCGAGCAGGCAGGTCTGACGATCGTCGAGGACGACATCTTCGGCGATCTCGAACCGGAGTTCGCGCCACGGCTCGCCGGGCTCGACGGGCTGGAGCGGGTGATCCAGATCGGCAGCTTCTCGAAGACGCTGTCGGCCTCGGTGCGCTGCGGCTACATCGCGGCACGGCCGGACTGGGTCGAGGGGCTGACCGACCTCAAGGTCGCGCTCTCTTTCGGCGGCGGGCGGCTCGCGGCCGAACTGGTGCTCGATATCCTGAAGGATGGCGGCTATCGCCGCCATGTCGAAGCGCTGCGCCAGCGGCTGGGGCAGGCGATGGCGCAGACGCGCGGCCGACTCGCCGCGCTCGGCATCGAGCCCTGGCTGACGCCGCGCGGCGGATTGTTCCTGTGGTGCCGCCTGCCTGAAGAGCTCGACGCCGGGGAGATCGCGCGGCATGCGCTGGGCGAAGGAATCGTGCTGGCGCCGGGCAATGCTTTCAGCCTGTCGCGGACGGCCAGGCATTTCATGCGCTTCAACGTGGCGCAGTGCACCGACCCCAGGATCTTCAGCGTGCTGCGCGAGGCGATGCGGGCGGCTGCCTAGGGCGAGCGCGCGGGGTCTGCTCTCGTATGACAGAGGGGCCTCCACGTTTGTTTGATCCGTCGGTGCCGACTGAAACATCGGACAAGTGGCTTGCATCTCTCTCGTATCTGACATAAAGATATCTTTATATCTTTCACAGATTTTCGAGGTGCTCGCCGGTGACCAGCCGCTTCCACCATTCGCTGCCGACCTTGCTGGGCTGCCTGCGCGCGGCGGGCGAGGAGACACGCCTGCGGATCCTGGCGTTGCTGGCGGAAGGCGAGCTCTCGGTCTCCGATCTCACCGACATTCTCGGCCAGTCGCAGCCGCGAATCTCGCGTCATCTCAAGCTGATGGCGGAAGCCGGGTTGCTGCGCCGCTCGCGGGAAGGCGCCTTCGCCTTCTTCCGGCTCGACGACGCGACGCCGGGCGGCGCACTGGCGCTGACGCTCGCCCGCGACCTCGATCCCGCCGATCCGGTTCTGGTGGCCGACCGCGAGCGACTCACTGCTGTGCGGGCATCGCGGGCTGCGGCGGCGCAATCCTATTTCGCCAATGTCGCGCGCGAATGGGATCAGCTCCGCTCGCTGCACGTGCCCGACGCTGCCGTGGAGGCGGCTGTCGAGGCCGCCGTGGGCGAGATGCCGCTGCAGGCGCTGCTCGATCTCGGCACCGGCACCGGGCGCATGCTGGAGCGCCTCGCGCCCAAGGCTGCCCGCGCGGTCGGCGTCGATGCCAGCCACGCCATGCTGGCGGTGGCGCGCGCCAACCTCGAAAAGGCCGGCCTGTCGCGGGTCGAGCTGCGCCAGGGCGATATCTATGCGCTGCCCTTCGCGCGCGGCTCGTTCGACCTGGTGATCGTGCACCAGGTGCTGCACTTCCTCGACGATCCGGCCCGCGCCCTGCGCGAGGCCGCGGCGCTGTTGTCGCCCGGCGGGCGGCTGATCCTGGTCGATTTCGCGCCGCACGAGATGGAGTTCCTGCGGACCGAGCACGCCCATCGCCGACTCGGCTTCGAGCAGGACGAGATCGTCGCCTGGTTCGCCGAGGCCGGTCTCGACTGCGATCTCGCCGAGGAGGTCACCGCGCCCGATGGTGCTTGCGGCCAGCTCGGCGTCATGCTCTGGCGCGGGCGCGATCGGCGCCTCCAGGGTGATTTTCCGATTCGTCAGTTCGATCGTGAGGTTGCGTGATGAACGCTTTCCGCCCCAGCCGCCACGGCTCGCGCCGTCCGCGCGTCTCCTTCGAGTTCTTCCCGCCGAAGAACGAGGAGATGGAGGTCAATCTCTGGGAGAGCGTGCGCCGGCTGGAGCCGCTCGGCCCGGCCTTCGTCTCGGTGACTTATGGCGCCGGCGGCTCGACTCGCGAGCGCACCCACAACACCGTCAAGCGCATGATCGACGAGACCGGCTTGAAGCCGGCCGCGCATCTGACCTGCGTTTCTGCCAGCACCGACGAGGTCGATGACGTCATCCGCTCCTATTGGGCGGCGGGCGTGCGCCATATCGTGGCGCTGCGCGGCGATCCGGCGGGAGGGCTCGGCACCACCTACGAGCCGCACCCCGAGGGCTATCACCAGACCTCGGACCTGGTCGAAGGCATCCGCAAGATCGGCGAGTTCGAGGTCACCGTCTCGGCCTATCCGGAGAAGCACCCGGAAGCCGCCTCGCTCGATGCCGACATCGATGCGCTGAAGAAGAAGGTCGATGCCGGTGCGACCCGGGCGATCACCCAGTTCTTCTTCGATAACGACGTCTATTTCCGCTATCTCGACAAGGTCCGCTCGCGCGGCATCGAGATCCCGATCCTGCCGGGCATCGTCCCTGTCCAGAACTTCAAGCAGACCGCCGGCTTTGCCCGCAAGACCGGGGCAAGCGTGCCGCAATGGCTGGCCGACCGCTTCGAGGGGCTGGAGGACGATGCCGCGACCCGCCGGCTGGTTGCCGCCGCCGTCTGCGCCGAGCAGGTGCTCGACCTGATCGATCGCGGCGTCTCCGACCTGCATTTCTACACGATGAACAAGGCCGACCTGGTCTATGCGATCTGCCATCTCGTCGGCTTGAAGCCGGAGAAGGCGCGGGCGCAGCAGGTGGCGGCGGAGTAAGCCTGATGTCCGACTACAAGCCCACCCCCGCCGACGGCGCCGAAATCGAGCGCGCCCTGCGCCAGGCCGCCTCCGAGCGCATCCTCATCCTCGACGGCGCGATGGGGACGCAGATCCAGAACCTGAAGCTGAGCGAGGCCGATTTCCGCGGCGAGCGCTTCAAGGGCTGGAACCACGACCTCAAGGGCAATAACGACCTGATCGCGCTGACGCTGCCGGATGCGCTGCGCGACATCCATCTCGCCTACTATCGGGCGGGCGCCGACATCGTCGAGACCAACACCTTCTCCGGCACCTCGATCGCCCAGGCCGATTACGGCATGGAGGCGATCGTCTACGAGCTGAATGTCGAATGCGCCCGGATCGCGCGTGAGGCTGCCGAGATCGCCCGCAAGGAGGATGGCCGCCGCCGCTTCGTCGCCGGCGCGATCGGACCGACCAATCGCACACTTTCGATCTCGC
This sequence comes from Allobosea sp., assembly GCA_024231975.1. GTDB lineage: Bacteria > Pseudomonadota > Alphaproteobacteria > Rhizobiales > Beijerinckiaceae > Allobosea. The sequence goes on along the minus strand of JAAEQB010000050.1, from coordinate 158,433 downwards.
CCGACGTCAACAATCCCGGCTTTCGTGCCGTCACCTTCGACCAGGTGCGCGATGCTTACGCCGAGCAGGTGCGCGGCCTGATCGATGGTGGCTCGGAATTGCTGCTGATCGAGACGATCTTCGACACGCTCAACGCCAAGGCCGCGATCGTCGCGATCCAGGAGGTCTTCCGCGAGAAGGCGGTGAAGCTGCCGGTGATGATCTCCGGCACGATCACCGACCTTTCCGGCCGCACTCTCTCGGGCCAGACGGTCGAGGCGTTCTGGAACGCGGTGCGCCATGCCGATCCGCTCACGATCGGCCTCAACTGCGCCCTCGGCGCCCGCGAGATGCGCGCCCATATCAAGGATATGTCGCGCGTCGCCGGCACGCTGGTCTGCGCCTATCCCAATGCCGGCCTGCCCAATGAGTTCGGCCTCTATGACGAGCGGCCGGAAGCGACCGCCAAGATGCTGGCCGAGTTCGCCGATGCCGGCTTCGTCAACGTCGTCGGCGGCTGCTGCGGCACGACGCCGGACCATATCCGCGCCATCGCCGGGGCTGTCGCCGGCAAGGCGCCGCGCCGCGTGCCGGAGCCGAAGCCCTATCTCAGGCTCGCAGGCCTTGAGCCGTTCACGCTCGACGAGACCATTCCCTTCGTCAATGTCGGCGAGCGCACCAACGTCACCGGCTCGGCCAAGTTCCGCAAGCTCGTCACCAATGGCGATTATGCGGCTGCGCTCGACGTGGCACGCGACCAGGTCGCCAATGGCGCGCAGGTCATCGACATCAACATGGACGAGGGCCTGCTCGATTCCGAGAAGGCGATGACCGAGTTCTGCAACCTGATCGCCTCGGAGCCGGACATCTCCCGCGTGCCGATCATGGTCGATTCCTCGAAGTTCCATGTCATCGAGGCCGGCCTCAAGACGATCCAGGGCAAGCCGATCGTCAACTCGATCTCGATGAAGGAGGGCGAGGAAGCCTTCCTCGAGCACGCCCGCATCTGCCGGCAATACGGCGCGGCGGTCGTGGTGATGGCCTTCGACGAGACCGGCCAGGCCGACACCTATCAGCGCAAGATCGAGATCTGCACCCGCGCTTACAAGCTCTTGACCGAGGTCGCCGGCTTCCCGCCCGAGGACATCATCTTCGATCCGAACATCTTCGCGGTGGCGACCGGCATCGAGGAACACGACAACTACGGCAACGACTTCATCAACGCGACCCGCACCATCCGCGAGACGCTGCCGCACGCGCATATCTCCGGTGGCGTCTCGAACCTGTCCTTCTCCTTCCGCGGCAATGAGAAGGTCCGCGAGGCGATGCATTCGGTCTTCCTGTACCATTGCATCAAGGTCGGCATGGACATGGGCATCGTGAATGCCGGCCAGCTCGGCTCCTACGATGACCTCGATCCCGAATTGCGCGAGCTCTGCGAGGACGTCGTCCTCAACCGCCGCAAGGATTCGACCGAGCGGCTGCTCGATGCGGCGCCGCGCTTCAAGGGCGACGGCTCGACCGCCTCGTCCGGCAAGGATCTCGCCTGGCGCGAAACCGATGTGCACGAGCGCCTCAAGCACGCGCTGGTCAACGGCATCACCGAGTTCATCGAGGCTGACACCGAGGAGGCGAGGACGCAGGCCGAGAAGCCGCTTCACGTCATCGAAGGGCCGCTGATGGCCGGCATGAACGTGGTCGGAGACCTGTTCGGCGCCGGCAAGATGTTCCTGCCGCAGGTGGTGAAGTCGGCCCGCGTGATGAAGCAGGCCGTCGCCTATCTGATGCCGTACATGGAAGAGGAGAAGCGCCTCAATGGCGGCGCCGAGCGCCAGGCCGCCGGCAAGGTGCTGATGGCGACCGTGAAGGGCGATGTCCACGACATCGGCAAGAACATCGTCGGCGTCGTGCTCCAGTGCAACAATTACGAGGTGATCGACCTCGGCGTGATGGTGCCGACGCAGAAGATCCTCGACACGGCGCGCAAGGAGAAGGTCGACATCATCGGGCTCTCCGGGCTGATCACGCCCTCGCTCGACGAGATGGTCACCGTCGCCTCCGAGATGGAGCGCGAGGGCTTCGATATCCCGCTGCTGATCGGCGGGGCGACGACAAGCCGCGTCCACACCGCGGTGAAGATCCACCCGGCTTACAACCAGGGCCAGGCGGTCTATGTCACCGACGCCTCGCGCGCCGTCGGCGTCGTCTCCAGCCTGCTATCGCAGGAGCAGAAGCCGGCTTATATCGAGGGCGTCCAGGCCGAGTACGAGAAGGTCGCCGCCGCCCATCGCCGCTCGGAGGCCGACAAGCAGCGCCTGCCGCTCGCCAAGGCGCGCGCCAACGCCTTCAAGCCGGACTGGGCCAGCTACCAGCCGCCGAAGCCGACCTTCCTCGGCACCCGCGTGTTCCGGACCTATGATCTCGCCGAGCTGGTGCCGCTGATCGACTGGACGCCGTTCTTCCAGACCTGGGAACTGAAGGGCCGGTACCCTGCGATCCTGGAGGACGAGAAGCAGGGCGAGGCGGCGCGCCAGCTCTGGGACGATGCGCAGGCGATGCTGAAGCGCGTCGTCGAGGAGCGCTGGTTCAATCCGAAGGCGGTGATCGGCTTCTGGCCGGCCAACGCGGTCGGCGACGACATCCGCCTCTATACCGGCGAGAGCCGGCAGGAGAAGCTTGCCACCTTCCACGGCCTGCGCCAGCAGCTCTCCAAGCGCGACGGCAAGCCGAACATGTGCATCTCCGACTTCGTCGCGCCGGAGGGCGGGGCGCCCGACTATATCGGGGCCTTCGTGGTGACCTCGGGCGCCGAGGAGGAGCGCATCTCCGAGCGCTTCGCCCGCGACAATGACGACTATCGCTCGATCATGGTCAAGGCGCTGGCCGACCGTATCGCCGAGGCCTTCGCCGAGCGCATGCACCAGCGCGTCCGCACCGAGTTCTGGGCCTATGCGCCGGACGAGAACTACTCGAACGAAGAGCTGATCCGCGAGGACTACCAGGGTATCCGCCCGGCGCCGGGCTATCCGGCCCAGCCCGACCATACCGAGAAGGCGACTTTGTTCGAGCTGCTCCAGGCCGAGCCCCGCGTCGGCGTCAAGCTGACCGAGAGCTATGCGATGTGGCCGGGCTCCTCGGTCTCCGGCCTCTATCTCTCGCACCCCGACGCCTATTACTTCGGTGTCGCCAAGGTCGAGCGCGATCAGGTCGAGGACTACTCGGTCCGCAAGGGCATGGACATCCGCGAGGTCGAGCGCTGGCTGGCGCCGATCCTGAACTACGAGCCGAGCGCCTATGCGGAGGCGGCAGAGTGATCGCCGACCCGTTGCCGGCAAGGCAGCGGGATTACGCGGCCAGGAATTCCTCCGCTGCGAAGTCGACGAAGGCTCGCAGCTTCGGCGAGGCGTAGCGGCTCGCAGGCCACATCACGCTGAGCTTGGTCTGCGCCTCGACATAGCTCTCGAGGATGCGGACGAGCGAGCCGCGCTGCAGATGCTCGGCGACGGATAGATCGGGAACGCAGGCGATACCGAGCCCGCTTTCGGCAAGGCCGATCTGCGCTTCGAGCGCGTTCGTCACCACGCTGGGCTGGATCTCGACCTGCGCGGGCTCGCCCATTCTGGACAAGGGCCATTGGTGGAGCTTGCCCGTATTGGCATAGCGATAGACGAGGCAGGTGTGCCGGGCGAGGTCTTCCGGCGCCTCGGGCGTGCCCATCCGGCGGAAATAGTCGGGTGAGCCGACCAGAGCCTGGCTGAAATGGCCGAGCGTGCGGGTCATCAATCGGGAATCGGCATGCTCGCCGGTGCGGAGCACGACATCGAAGCCTTCGCCGATGACGTCGACCACCCGGTCGGTGGCATCGAGCTCGAGCTCGATCTCCGGGTGGCGCCGCTTGAAGGCGGCAAATTTCGCGATCGGGATCATGCTCATCGAGGGCAGGCTGACGCGCAGCTTGCCTTGGGGCGTCGCCCGGCTACGCGAGAGTTCGAGCTCGGCGGCTTCATATTCGCAGAGGATGCGCCGGCAGCGTTCGAGGAACATCGCGCCCTCCGGCGTCAGCGTGACGCTGCGGGTCGAGCGGTGGAACAGCCTGGCGCCGAGTCGCTCTTCCAGCCGTGCCACCGCCTTGCTGACGGCCGAGGCTGAGATGCCGAGCTTGCGGCCGGCCTCGGTGAAGCCATCGGCTTCGGCCGCATGCACAAAGGCGAAGAGCGCTCCGAGGCTGTCCATGTGGCGGTCACCCGATCATGACGGAAATGTCCAAAGTGTCATGAGTTGTGTCCTGTTTTTCGCTCACTGGGAACCAGTTACCTGAAGCGCCGACCCATTTTCGAAGGCGCTACAGCCATGACATCAGCGACGAACACGATCTCGGCCGGCACGAGCGAGGCGAGGCTGCCACTAGGCGGCCTGCTGGCGCTCGCCATGGCGGCCTTCATCACGCTCCTGACCGAAATCCTGCCATCGGGGCTGCTCCCACAAATGGCAGGGAGCCTCGGACAATCCGAGGCGCTGATCGGCCAGCTCGTCACCGCCTACGCCGTCGGCTCGCTCGTCTCAGCCATTCCCCTGACGATCGCCACTCAGAGCTGGCGGCGGCGCACATTGCTGCTGCTCGCCATTGGCGGCTTTGCCGTCGTCAACACGGTGACGGCCATCTCCGAGAGCTATGCCGTCACGCTGGTCGCCCGTTTCGTTGCGGGCATGAGCGCCGGGCTGCTCTGGGCGCTGGCGGCCGGCTATGCCGCGCGCATGGTACCCGACCATTTGCAGGGCCGTGCGATCGCCATCGCCATGGTGGGCGCGCCGCTGGCGCTTTCGCTCGGCATCCCGACGGGAACCTTTCTCGGCACGCTGCTGGGCTGGCGCTGGACCTTCGGCGTGATGAGCGGGCTGACGGTGCTGCTCGTCGTCTGGGTTCTGGCTAGCGTGCCCGATTTTCCCGGCCAGAAGCGGGGGCAGGAATTCGGGCTGAAGGCGGTCTTCACGCTGCCTGGCGTGCGACCGGTCCTGTTCGTGGTCTTCGCCTATGTGCTCGCCCACAACACGCTCTACACCTATATCGCGCCCTTCCTGGAACCGGCCGGCCTCAAGGAGCGGACCGATGTCGTGCTGCTGGTCTTCGGTCTGGCCTCGCTGCTCGGCATCTGGATTACCGGCGCCCTGATCGATCGCTGGCTGCGCGAGCTGGTCCTGGCGAGCGTCGTGCTGTTCGGCTTGTCCGCGGTGGCGCTCGGGATCGCGGGGGCCGTGCCCGCGGTGATCTATGGCGCGGTCGCCGTCTGGGGGCTGGCCTTTGGGGGAGCCGGGACGCTGTTCCAGACGGCTTCCGCCAAGGCGGCGGGCAAGGCCGCGGATGTCGCCCAGTCGATGCTGGTGACGACGTGGAATCTCGCCATCGCCGGTGGCGGCATCCTCGGCGGATTGCTGCTGAGCGGGTTCGGCGTCGCGCCGTTCCCGTGGGTGCTGGCGGTGCTTCTGATCGCTACATTCGCGGTCTCGTGGGCTGCGAAGAGCCACGGCTTCCGCGCGGCCAGAGCCGGTTAGTCCTGCTGCCGACGGCACGCTGTGCGCGTTCGGGTCTTGCCCGATGCGGCTCAGCCTGCCCCTTGCTCTGTCCGGAAGCGGCGGCTGCTCAGCCGCCGCAGCGCTGCGCCAGCACGGCAAAGCCCTTCTGTCCGGCGGCGAGCGGGAAGTTCTGCGTCTCGCCCTCGACGCGCAGGGTCAGGCTCTTACCCTTGCGCAGCACGGCCTGGAGCGCGGGTGTCAGCGTCGTCGTCGCTTCGAAGTGATTACCCATCTCGTCGCTGATCAGCTTCATGCCGACGTCAGCCTGCCCGCCGCTCGACGAGAATTTGGCGGTCGTGACGGTGTTGTCCTTCATGCCTTCCTTGAAGAAAGGAATCCGCACGGTCAGGCTCTTGCTGGCGAAGTCGCAGGAGAAGAACAGGCGCTGGTCGTCGCTCTCCGGCATCTCATAGGCGACGACGATTCCGTCCGCATCCTGCCGGACGCCCCAGGTCAGACCGTCATCGGCGAGAGCGGCGGCTGTCTGCAGTGCCAAAGCGGGTGCCAGCAGGAAGAGTATCCTCGGGATCATCGTCGTCGTCCTCGTAGCCATTGATCGCCGCGCCTTTGTGCCGGACAGGCGACAATTCGCGGATTGCACCGTCATTGCGGATGGCTTCGCTTCACGGGCGATCACGGCGAAATTGAGCTGGAACAGCAAACAGGCCGCCCGAAGGCAGCCTGTCCACAACCCGGTGATGTCAGGCTGTTCAAGCCGGCACGGCGGCGGTGCCGAAACCGGCATCGCGGGTCTGCGTGCTGGTTTCAGACACCGGCACGACGCGCGAGACCGAGCGGCGTTCGTCGTCGATGCGCTCGATCAGGAAATAGGCGCGCTCGGCCGAGCCGAGCAGCGCCAGGATCGCGCCGCGCTCGACCCAGGGCAGTTCGGCGCCGAGGCGCAGGCAGCGCTCGCGGACGGCCGACAGGGCGGCGATGCGCGGCTCGGCGTCAGCCGAGACGAGCGGTGCATCCTGTCCGGCCGGGACAACGGCGCGCATGGCATCGGCGACCTGGTCGACGATGCTGTCGACGATCGCTCGGCCCGGTGCGCCGAAGGGCTGGCGCTCGATGCGGCGGGCGATCTGGTAGAGGGTCTCGCCGAGGCTGGCGGTGAAGTCCTCCTCCTCGATCAGGCTCGCGACCAGGTCGGCGCGGGCATAGGGCATCTCCGGCGTGAACATGCCCGAGGTGTAGGCGCGGATGTCGCGGTTGAGCACGTCGATCGCGGCGTAGTGCTCCTCGCTCTTCTGTGGCGCGTCGGGCTTGTCGCGGGCGATGTCGAGGAAGAGCTGCGCCGCCTGGAGATAGCGCCCGGTCTCCTTCTGGATATTGGCGACCGCATGGCCGTGGTCGGTCGCCTTGGCGAGGAAGCGCGGCGTCGAATAATCCTCGATGTCGTCGACCGAGGAAGCACCGACGCGCGACAGGACCCGCTCGAACACGCCGACGAAGGGGAAGAGCAGGACGGTGTTGAAGATGTTGAAGAAGGTCGAATAGAGGCCGATCGCGACGGGGACGAGCGGGAAGGTCTCCTTGCCGTCCTTGATGACCGGGATGCCGGGATTGCCGCCGAACCACTGCATCGCCCAGGTCAGCACGTCCATCGAGACGAAGAACAGCGGTATCGTGACGGCGACGCCGATGATGTTGAAGGAGATATGGGCGTAGGCCGCGCGCTTGGCGTTCTTCGACAGGTTGAGCGAGGCCATCCAGGAGGTGATGGTGGTGCCGAGATCGGCGCCGAGCGAGAAGGCGACGGCAGTCTTCCAGTCGAGGATGCCGGCGGCGCCGAGGCCCATGACGATGCCGATCGTCGCCGAGGAGGAGTGGATCATCGCGGTGATGCCGGCGGCGATCAGCACGCAGTAGATCAGGTTGAGATAGGTGTCGGCCTTGAGCGAGGAGATGACGCTCATCACCTCGGGCATCGCGCGCAGCGGGCGCAGGCCGCCGGTCATCAGGTTGAGGCCGTAGAAGATCAGCGCGAAGCCCATGCAGGCGAGGGCGATGTTCTTGACCTTGTCGGTCTTGGCGAAGATGTGGACCAGCGCGAAGATGCCGGCGAGCAAGAGGCCGAGCGGGCCGAGCGGCAGCGCGATCAGGCCGTTGCCGAGCGTCGTGCCGATATTGGCGCCCATGATCACCGAGATGGCGGGCCGCAGGCCGATCACGCCGGCATTGACGAGGCCGACGACCATGACGGTCATCGCGGTCGAGGACTGGATCACGCCGGTGATGAAGGTGCCGGCCATGACGCCCTTGACGGGGGTGCCGGCGATCTTGGCGAGCAGCGCCCGCATCTTGTTGACGGCGAGATTCTGGATGCCGTTGCTCATGAATTCGAGGCCGAGCATGAAGATGCCCAGGCCGCCGATCACAGGCACGATCACCTGCGTGAAAATGTCGACTTGCATGCTCTCGACTCCGACAAGGGTGCGCGGTCGCGTCTGCGGCCGGGTCGAGACGTCACGGCGAGCGGCGGCACGCAGGTCCGGCACTGGACGCGCGTGCTTCTCCGTGCCGGTTTCCCCACCTGGCTGACGGGAGTCCTAGGCAGGTCGTACGACATTCGGGTGACTGTGCGTCACAAGGCTGGCGAAGCCGCCGATCAGCCGTCGGCGTCAAATTTCGCCGACGGCTGCGTCTCTTCGTTGCTCAGGCGGCTGCCTGGTCGAGGTCGAAATGGAAGACCTTGGCGATCAGGCGCCAGCGCCCGTCCAGCTTGATGAAGCTGAGCAGGTCGGTGAAGCGCTTCGCGCCGATCGCGCATTCGACGCGGGCCAGCGCGGTGACCGGCCCGGCGAACTCGATCGAGAGGATGCGGTCGCGGCGGGCCTCGCCACGGCTGGCGGGCGAGGGCCGCTTCGCCACCATCGGCAGGTACTCCGACATGGTCAGATGGGTCAGGCTGCCCTCCGTGCCGCAGGCGTAGATCGCCTGCGGGTGGAAGAGCTGCCCGAGCTTGTCGGCATCGCTGTGGTGGAGCCCGTCGAAATAGTCGCCGAGTGCCGCGACGATCTCGGCAAAGCGCGGTTCCATAGCCCTATTTCACCAGGCCTTCGGCCTTCATCGCGGCCTGCACCGTCGCGCGCTCCGCGACGCGGGCCATCAAGGCCTGGACCTTTGGCCAGCGGTCGAGCGGGAAGCCGACATGGCCGCCCCAGTTCGCCACGGTGAACAGATAGCCGTCGGCGACGCTGAAACGCTCGCCCAGCAAATAGGAGCGGCCGTCGGCGAGCTTGGCTTCGACGTTGTCGAAACGGCGTGCAAGCTTTTGCTTGGCAGCCTCCCTGTTCGCCTCGCTGTCCGAGCTGTTGAACAGTGGGCTGAAGCCCTTGTGCAGCTCGGACGAGATGAAGTTGAGTTCTTCCTGCAGCCGCGCGCGGGCGAGCGTGCCGGCCTTCGGTGCGATTTCCGCCTCAGGCTTCAGATCGGCGATGTACTGCACGATCGCGGCGCCCTCGGTGAGCACCTCGCCGTTGTCGAGTTCCAGCGCCGGGACATAGCCGCGCGGATTGACGGTGGTGAAGTCAGCGCCGGTCTCGGTCGTCTTGGTCTTGGTGTCGACCTTCTCGAGCGCAAAGGGCAGGCCGGCCTCGCGCAGCGCGATATGGGGCGAGAGCGAGCAGGCGCCGGGGGCGTAGTAGAGTTTCATGCTGATCCGTCTCCGTGTTGGCGGGCGGCTCAGGGGTAGGAGGCGGGATAACTTTTGTATACCGGGTAACTTGTTGTTACTGAATTTTCCGGTATCCTCGCGGTAACCGGAGAATTCCCTTCATGGCGTTGAAGATACGGAAGAATCGGGCGAAAAGCCCTCCGCCGACCTGCGCAGTCGGCACCTGCATGCAGGTGCTCGGCAAGGCCTGGACGCCGAACGTGATCTGGTATCTGAGCGCCGGGCCGCGCCGCTTCGGCGAGCTGCGGCATGACATGCCGCTGATCTCGGCCAAGATGCTGAGCGAGCGGCTGCGCGATCTCGAGACCAAGGGCGTGGTCGAACGGTGCGTCGTGCCGAGTTCGCCGCCATCGGCCGAGTACGGGCTGACCGAACTCGGCCTCGAGCTGATGCCGGCGATCGAGGCGATCGTCGCGGTCGGCAAGCGCCTGAAGGAGCGCATGGGGCAGGTGGCCGAAGCCGCCTGAGGTTTCTTTGACGCAATTCCGGACGCGAAACCGCTGCGCAGTTTCGCTGGACTGGCGTTAGCCGTTCGCAGCAGCTTCCAGCGCGGCGATATCGAGTTTGACCATCTTCAGCATCGCCTCGGCGACGCGCCTGGCCTTGGCGCGGTCGGGATCGCGCGTCAGCTCGCCCAGCCGCTTCGGCGAGATCTGCCAGGACACGCCCCAGCGATCCTTGAGCCAGCCGCACTGCTCGAACTTGCCGCCTTCGCCGAGCGCCTCCCAGAGCCGGTCGATCTCGGCCTGGGTGTCGCATTCGACGACGATCGAGAAGGTGTGGTTGAAGGCGTCGGAGCGCCAGGCCTCGAAGGCCTGATAGCGCTGGCCGCCAATGGTGAAGGCGGCGATCTTGACGCTGCCGGCCGGCCCGCTTGGCGATTCCGCCGGCAGGGCGCTGGTCCATTCCAGCGCGGAATTCGGGATCAGCGAGGTGTAGAGGCTGATCGCAGCCTCCATATCCCTATCGAACCAGAGGTTCTGGGTGACCTTCATCGCCATGCTCCTTGCTGCCTCATCAGACCAGATGATGGCCTGTCGCCTCAAGGACGAAGGAGGACGGAAGGTTCCGACAGAGGGCGCGCATTTTTGTGAAGGGAGCGTTGTTCGGCAGAGCGGCCCCGCGCTCCGGCGAGGCCGCTGCCCGGGTCACCAGCGGTCGTAGCGCGGACGGCCGTAGCCGTCGCCATAGCCGCGCCGGTAACCGTAACCGTCCCTGTAGCCGCCATAACCGCGTCCGTAGCCGCGACCGTAACCGCCGCCATAGCCGCCGCCTCGCCCGTAGCGCTGGCGGTCGATATTGTCCTGGATCATCTGCATCCGCCGCAGCTTGGCGTCGCTGGCGGTGAATTCGGCGGGCAGCCGGTCGAGTTGCTGCGCGACCGTGGGCGCAAGCGCGCCGTCATGAGTGGCGGCCGGTGCGGCGCTGGCCGCGGCGACCGAGCCCATGAACAGGGCTGCCGCGATCACGAGATGTCGCATGAGGTGTCTCCTGGTTAGCTGGGGCGATCATCGCCTGTGCGTTTGCAACGCCACCTGAACGGAAATGTTCGCTGATGTTCAGCGAGCGGGGCCGAGCTGCCACTTCGGGCAGGCGCGAGGCCGTCAGCCGGAGCCGACCCGCTGGCGGAAGTTGGTCAAAGAAGGTTGCGGAAAGATTGCCGCGTGAGTGGTGGGGACTTGGTGCAGCTTGGGAAGCCGTGATGTCGGCAAAGGGGTCGTTTGCAGACCTCTCGCGTTAAGTCATCATCTACGCATGAACGATTGGATTGAGCACTTCCGAGTTGCCGCTTATGGCCTAGCTGTTTCGAACGTCTGGCGGGGGCACGGCTCGGCACTCTTTGTCGAGCTTGGCCGATTGACGCCCACGACACGTCGAGACGGCACCTCCGCTCGTGCGGAAGGCGAAGTCGGCTTGATGGTTGAGTGGAGCTGGCGCATCGAGGATGCGCGCTCCATTGTATGCGGTAGTTGGAGCGGCGAAGGGCTTTGGAAGCCGACCTTTGCTCGTCTTGTCGGTCAGCGGGTCGACACCATCAGCACGTTCGGCCGCCTGCCCGAGGTATAGCTTTCTCTGTCCGGGGGATTTCACATCGCCTCGTTCATGACGGCGGAGGGCGACCCTGAATGGACATTGTTCGACAGGCGCGGGCCGAAGACCATCACCGTGGGATGTCGCTCAGGGGCTATCAAACCGTGTGAATGAGGTGCTCGAAAGCAGGCCTTAAGAGCCTTCATGCACAGTCCAGGCTTATGAACGAGCGTTATCAACCCGCATCAGACTTTCTCGTCATGGTGGTGAATGGTGAGGCACCGCTAACGGGCAGCGTATTCGCGGAGGCAAACTTGTGCCGACTGATTGACTACACGCGTGATACCGATCTCTCAAATCGCGATTGGGCGACCTTCCATCTGGCACACACCGATATCGACACGTTGGAAGTCAGAACCGCCTTGCACGCTCGGCTCCTTGACGAAGACCCTGTCGTGCAAGAGGAGGCCATGCTGGGCCTTGCTCGGCGTCGCGACCACTCCGCACTCCCTCTCCTGCGGGTGTGGCTGCAATCTCGATCAATATCGCAGGACATATTCGAAGCTGCTGGGGCTTTCGCTGACCAGTCCTTGTGTGCCTTGCTGCATCTGCGACGTCCGTCCACGGACGATGAGTTCCTCTCATTCCTCTGGAACGAGGCGTGCGGCAGCTGCGGTTGCGGAGTGTCGCCTTAGGATCGAAGCGGACGCGCGATCAGAGTATGATCCAGCCCATGATCGACAGGGACGCTCGCGATCGCGCTGCCGCATTGGTCGAAGGCTTCTGGAGCGGAACGACCACGAACAGGCAGCTGGAAGCCGCCTGGCCAGGCGGCAAAGACAAGGGGCTCGACGCGGTCTTCGATTTCGTCTGGGGGCTCCATGACGACTTCAAGGAGCATGCCGCTCGCGAAGCCGACCGCGCCAATCCAAAGCTCGACGGCCTGATCGCCAATTGCATCCGCTTCCTGCGGTCGGACGAGCCTTATACGTGGCCTCATTCCGGGCGCGTATCGGGCGGTGAGCGGTATTCCCGCTGGGCAGTCCTGGCTTCTTTCGGCCTGCTCGGTCTCTGGAACAAGGCAGCGGCCGCGCGGGAGGAGAGATACTGGCGCGATATGCGCGCGCATGGCGATGTGACCGCCTGGCCCTTCAGAACGTCGCAGGCCGGTTAGGAGCCACGAGCCAGCGCTCCTTGCGCCACTCGCTCAGACCACGTGCATCTCGCCGGCGCGGACCATAGCGACGTCTCCTGCGACCTCGACGGGATCACCGAACAGGCGCAGGCAGTTGCGGCCGGCGGCCTTGGCGACGTAGAGCGCCGAATCCGCTTCGGCGAAGCGCCGCTCGGGGTCGTGCAGCAGGCCCGGCCGCAGGATGGTGGCGCCGATCGAGGCGCTGACCTCGATGGTCGTGCCGCGCCAGGCGACCGGGCGCGACAGGGCCGCCTGTGCCTGCTCCAGCCGGTGGAGCAGATAGGGGCGGCCGGCGGCGGAGCAGAGGAGCAGGCCGAACTCGTCGCCGCCGATGCGGGCGATGATCGCGGCGTCGCTGAGCGCGCTCTCCAGCCGCATCGCGATCTGGCGCAGGCACTCGTCGCCGGCGGCATGGCCGAGACGGTCGTTGATCGGTTTGAGATTGTCGAGATCGACGATGGCGAGCAGGCCGAGCGCACAGGCGTCGCCGGTGTGGCGGCGGAGATCCGTGAGCTGCATCTCGAAGGCGCGACGGTTGGCGAGGCCGGTCAGCGGATCGCTATAGGCGAGCCGGCGCAGGCCCATCCACATGTCCTTCTCGCCGGTGATGTCCTGCTTGGCGCCATGAATGCGGGCCGGCCGGCCATGCTCGTGCGTGACGGAGGCGGAGAGGCGCATCCAGCGCTCGGCGCCGCTGGCGGTGCAGATACGGGCGTCCATGACGAAGCCCTGGCCGCTGGCGACCAGCCGGCCACGCAGGCGCTCCATCTCGGCGCGGGATTCGTCATGGTAGAGTTCGACGATCGAACGACGGTTGATTGCGCAGCCGCGCTGCAGGCCGAACAGGTCGTAGATGCCGTCGGTCCAGCTCAGGCGCGTATCGGCGAGCCGACATTCCCAGGCCCCTATGCAGGCCATCAGCGCGGCCTGATCGTAGAGGCGTCTGGCTTCGGCGTCGGAAAGCGGCATGGTCTGGCCCTATGCGCTCGCCCGGTGATCGGTTGAGTCCGGTGACGCTAGGGCCGAAGAGTTAACGAAGCTTACCGCGTGGGCAGGTTCTCACTCGCGCCGGAGCGCCTCGATCGGGTCGAGCCGCGCCGCCTGCCGCGCCGGGTAGAAGCCGAAGAAGACGCCGATCAGCCCTGAGACGCCGACGGCGATCAGGATGGTCTGGGGCGAGATCACGAAGGGCCAGCCGGCGAAGCGCGCGATCGCGGTCGCAGCCCCGATGCCGAGCGCGATGCCGACAGCGCCGCCGATGGTCGCCAGCGTCGTCGCCTCGATCAGGAATTGCGAGAGCACGTCGCGCTGGCGGGCGCCGACGGCGAGCCTGAGGCCGATCTCGCGGGTGCGCTCGGTCACCGAGACCAGCATGATGTTCATGATGCCGATGCCGCCGACCAAGAGCGAGACGCCGGCGACGGCGGCGAGCAGCCAGGACAGCGTGCTGGCGGCGGCGGTCGCGGTGTTGGCGATCTCGGTGAGGTTGCGGACGATGAAGTCGTCCTCCTGGTCTTCGGTCAGGCGGTGGCGCTGGCGCAGGAGCGCGCGCGTCTGCTCGATGCCGGGATTGATCGCCTCCTCGCTGGCGAACTTGACCATGATGGTCTGCACCGAGCGGTCGCGGGCATAGTTGCGGCCGACGATGCGGCGCCGGCCGGTGTCGAGCGGCACGAAGATGACGTCGTCCTGGTCCTGGCCGAGCGCCGACTGGCCCTTGCCCGACATCACGCCGATGACCTTGAACGGCACGTTCCGGATGCGGAACATCTGGCCGAGCGGATCGCTCTCACCGAACAGGTTCTTCGCCACGGTCTGGCCGATGATGGCGACGATCTCGCCACGGCGCAGTTCCTCCGGCTCGAACAGGCGGCCTTCGGCGAGGCCCCATTCGCGGGCGGTGAAGAAATCGAGATCGGTCGCGGTGATCGTCGTCGACCAGTTGGTGCCGGCGTAGACGGCCTGGGCCCGGGTGGTGATCACCGAGGCTGAAGCGACGACGTCCTCGACTTCGGCCAAGACGGCTTTTGCGTCCTCGTCGGTCAGGGTCGAGGAGGCGCCGGCTCCCAGCCGCACGCCGCCCTGGGTGACGTTGCCGGCCTGGATGATGGCGAGATTGGCGCCGAGCGACTTGATCTGGCTGTCGACGCGCTCCCGGGCGCCCGAGCCGATCGCGACCATGGCGATGACCGCGGCGACGCCGATGATGATGCCGAGCATGGTCAGGCCTGAGCGCAGTGCATTGGCGCCGATGGCGGAGAGGGCCGAGCGGATGGCTTCCAGCAAGCTCATTCGGCGGCCTCCGGCATGGGAGCGGCGCTATCATGCTCCGCCAGCGCGGCGCGTGCGTCCGCCGGCTCCTGCCTGACGTCGGCGATGACATGGCCGTCGCGGAAGCGCACGACCCGGCGGGCATGGCGGGCGACCTCGGCATCGTGCGTCACCAGCACGACGGTGACGCCCTCGCGGTTGAGGTCCTGGAAAAGCGCGAGAATCTCGAGTGCGGTGCGGCTGTCGAGCGCGCCGGTCGGCTCGTCGGCGAGGAGGAGGCGCGGCTGGTTGACCAGCGCGCGGGCGATGGCGACGCGCTGCTGCTGGCCGCCGGAGAGCTGCATCGGCCGGTGATGGGCGCGGTCGGCGAGGCCGACGCGGGCGAGGGCATTGAGCGCGCGCTCGCGGCGCGACTTGCCGTCGAGCCCGGCATAGACCATCGGCAATTCGACATTGGCGCAGGCATCGACGCGTGGCAGCAGGTTGAACTGCTGGAAGACGAAGCCAAGCTTGCGGTTGCGCAAGGTCGCGAGGCCGTCGCTGGAGAGCGTCTCGACCGCGACGCCGTCGAGCCGGTAATGGCCGCCGGTCGGACGGTCGAGGCAGCCGACCAGGTTCATGAAGGTCGACTTGCCCGAGCCGGAGGGGCCCATCACTGCGACGAGCTCGCCAGCCTCGATGTCGAGCGAGACGCCGCCGAGCGCAGTGACGCGGCCGGAGTCGAGATCGTAGACCCGGGAGAGATCGCGCACCTCGATCAGGGGCATGGCGGGGCTCCGGCGCCATGGGGGCCGCGGTTGGAAGGAAAGGCGCGGGGAACCCTTCTCCCGTGTGAATTCCACTGCGAGAGGCAGAAGGGCGCGGGAAACCCCTCCCCCTTGAGGGGAGGGGTAGGGGTGGGGGGCGTAAAGTCGGAGCTCTTCCTTCGGCCGTGGTGCTGGTCGGGTGCTACAATCCTGCTCGCGAGCAACTGGGCGAGCATGGGCTTGTAGCGGCGGATCGGCCCGGTTCCCGACGGAGCCGCCTCGACTTTGCGCCCCCCACCCCTATCCCCTCCCCGCAAGGGGGAGGGGTTTCCCGCGCCTGTCGTCGCGACCATCGCCTGCCCCTCAGAACAGCCGCGGG
This sequence comes from Allobosea sp., assembly GCA_024231975.1. GTDB lineage: Bacteria > Pseudomonadota > Alphaproteobacteria > Rhizobiales > Beijerinckiaceae > Allobosea. Next base: position 142,582 of record JAAEQB010000050.1, on the reverse strand, counting down.
CCGCGCGGGGCCGGGCCGCGGCTGGTGGAGGCCGGCTCGGCATTGCGCGGGCCGCCGCCGATCACGACCTCGACGCCCTCAGTGATGCCGGCTGCCGGCAGAACCTGCGTGAAGGCGCCGTCGCTCGGGCCAAGCCGGATCGCGACCGGCTTGGGCTGACCCTCGCCGTCGAGCACGTAGACGCGGCCGGGTGTGACATCGCTCTGTGCCGCCGGGCGGCCTTCCTGCATCAGCGCCTCGAATTTGGCGCGGCGCTCGGGATCGAGCACGGCGGCGATCTTGGCGCGGACTTCGCCGCGGGCGGCGCGGAAGGCGACGCGGCGCTCCTCCTCGGAGAGGCCGGCCATGGCCTGACGGTTGCCGGCGCGCTGCTCGGACATGATCGCGGCGATCGCCTGCTTCTGCTCCGGCGTCGGCTGGACCTCTTCCTCGATGCGCTCGCGCAGGGCGCCGGCAGCGCGGCCGCCACCTCCGCCTCCACTGCGACCGGCTTGCGCCTCGGCCGGCGCTGCTGCGGGCAGGGCAGTCGGCCCGCCGAGCGGGCGGAAGCGCAGGGCGGCATTGGGCACGCGCAGCACGTCCTGCCGGTCGTCGGTGACGATCTGGAGATTGGCGGTCATGCCCGGCAGGAGCGCGAGGTCGCGGTTCGCGACCCGGACCACGCCGGTATAGGTGACGACGTTCTGGATGGTCTGGGCGCCGAGCCGGACCATCTGCACTTTCCCCTGGAATGTGCGGTTCGGATAGGCGTTGACGCTGAACGAGACGTCCTGGTCGACCTTGAGCCGGCCGACATCGGCCTCGTCGATATTGGCGTAGATGTCGATGGTGCGCAGGTCCTGCGCGATCTGGAACAGCACCGGCGCCGAGAGTGAGGCGGCGACCGTCTGGCCGAGATCGACCTGGCGCTGGACGACGACGCCGTCGACCGGCGAGCGGATATCGGTGCGCTCGAGATCGATCAGGATGTCCTTCAGCTTGGCGTCGCGCTGGGCGATCAGCGCCTCGCCGGATTGGACCTGGCCTTCCGCCAAAGCGATGTCGGCGTCGAGCCCGCCGATCTCGGCCTTGAGCGAGGCGATCTGGGCTTCGTTGGAGGCGAGCGTCGCGGTCTGGATCTCGACCTGGGTGCGGGCGCTGTCGAGGCTCTGCTGCGCGCCGGCGCCGCGCGTGAACAATTCGTTCTGGCGGTCGAAGGTGCGCCTGGCGTCGGTGAGCTGGGCGCGGGTACGGTCGCGCTGCGCTTCGAGATCGTTGACGGTCGAGTTCGCCTTGGTCCGCGCCACTCTCGCCCGGTCGAGCTGGGCGCGCTTGACCACGAGATCGGCCCTGGCCTGCTGCAGGTCGGCGGCGGCGGCATCACGGCGGGTCTTGATCTGGTCGCTGTTGAGGCGGGCGACGACCTGGCCGGCCTTCACCTGGGAATTATAGTCGGCGAGGATCTCGACGATCTGGCCGGAGAGCTGCGAGCCGACCACGACGGTGGTCATCGGCGTCAGCGTGCCGGTGGCGCGGACGGAAGCGGTGATCCGGCCACGATCGATCGCGGCGGTGCGGTAGGGCGTATCGTTGGCGGCGCCGCCGGTCGGCCGCAGCGCGAAATAGCCGGCTGCCAGCGCGCCCGCGCCGACCACCGCACCGATTGCCCAGAGACGCACGTCCGTTCACCCTCCGAGGCCGGGAACAATCCCAGCCTTCCATTACCGCACATCATGCCAGATTCAGGCGGGTGAGACGAGTTAACTCGCTGCAATGTTGCGGAAAGCTTGCTTGGCGCGGGAAGAGAGCCAATTCAAGCCCTCATCCTGAGGAGCGGACCGCAGGTCCGCGTCTCGAAGGATGCTCCAGATGGTTCCGGAGCCTCCTGAAGCATCCTTCGAGACGCCGCTGACGCGGCTCCTCAGGATGAGGGCTGAAGGGGCGGAGGCTCAGCCTGTCCGGGCGTTCTGGGTCAGCGCCAGGAGGTCGCGCAGCGTGGTGATGGTTGAGCCGTCGGCGACGCCGTCGACCTTGTCCGGCCGCCAATGACGCTGGAAGGCAGCGACGACCGCCTCGAAACGCTCGTCATAGCTGCCGTCGACCGCAACGCCGTAGCCGAGCATGGCGAACATCGCCTGCAGCGCCTCGACCGGCGGGCCGGCATCGCCGCGGGCGAAGAAGCGGCCGCCCTTGATCGGCGCCGGCTCGGTCCAGAGGCCGACGCCGCCCTCGGCGAAGCGGCGCCAGGGGAATTTCTCGCCGGGATCGATCTTGCGACCGGGGGCGATGTCGGAATGGGCGAGAACCCGCTCGGGCGGGATCTGCCAGCGTTCGCAAATGTCGCGGCAGAGGTTGAGCGTCGCGGCGATCTGCGCCTCGGGAAAATCGGGCAAGCCGGCGGGATGGCCGGGATGGGCGATCTCGATGCCGATCGAGGCCGAGTTGAGGTCGGTCTCGCCGGCCCAGTGCGAGGCGCCGGCATGCCAGGCGCGGCGCTCCTCCGGCACAAGCTGGAGGATGTGGCCGTTCTCGAAGACGAAGTAATGCGAGGAGACCTGCGAGGCCGGGTTGCACAGCCACTGCAGCGCCTCGCCGGCATCGGCCATGCCGGTGTAGTGCAGGATCAGCGTATCGGGCCGGCGCCCTGTCGAGCCGTCGCGGAATTTGCGCTCGCCATGATTGGGCGAGGGGAAGACCTTGGCGGCGAAGCGGCTGTCAGGTGCGAGGGTGAGGCTCACGCCGGTTCGGGCTCCTTGCGGCCGATGCCGCGCTCCTTTTCGATCGCGTCCCAGGCGGCGTTGATCGAGGCAAGACGGCGCGTCGCGATGCAGACCGCTTCTTCGGGCAGGCCGCGGGCGATCTCGCGATCGGGATGGTTCTCCAGGACGAGGCGGCGATGCAGCTGCTTGAGCTCGCCGTCGCTCATCTCGCGGCTGGCGCCGAGCACGAGATAGGGATCGTCGCGGCGGCGCAGATGCCGCGCCTCGATGCGGGCGAAGCCGGCCTCGTCGATGGCGAAGATGGTGGCGACGTCGCGCAGATAGGCGTGCTCGCGCTCATGGATCGCGCCGTCGGCGGCGGCGATCAGGAACAGGCCGTCGAGCACGTCCTCCAGCAAGGCCGGTTCGTCGCGGAAGGCCTCGGCGATCTGCTGGGCATAGGCCTCGAAGCCGTCGCTGGTCTGCTTGGCGAGGTCGAACAGGCGCTCGACCTGGGCCTTCTGCTCCTCCGGCACCTCGACGATGCGCTCGAAGGCGGCGATCTCCTCACGCGTCACCACCCCGTCGGCGCGCGCCATCTTGGCGGCGAGCGCGACGAGCCCGGTGGTGAAGATCAACTGCTTGGGGGCAGGGCCGAAGAGTGCGCCCTCGCGGTCGATCAGGACGTGCCCGGCGAGCGCGCCGACGAGCGCGCCAAGCGGCCCGCCCAGCGCGAAGCCAAGGCCACCGCCGCCCAGAAGCCCCCAGAATGATGAGGTCATCGTTCATCCAGCCACGGCCGGATCGGCCGCGGCTCCTGCGTAGAATGCAACCGGCTCAGCGGCAATACAGCTGGCCCCAGCGGTCGCGATAATAGCCATAGGGGCAGCCGCCGTAATAGCCGTCGTCATAATAGTAGCCGCCGCGGCGATAGGGCGAGGTGGCCGAGCCGATGATGGCGCCGCTGGCGCCGCCGATCGCCGCTCCGGCGAGGGCTCCGCCGGCGCGGCCGGTCGCGAGCCCGCCGATGACGGCGCCCGTCGCTGCGCCGAGCACGGCACCGCCGCCGACGCGTTCCTCATGCGGCGTGCAGGCGCCGAGCGCCACTGCGACAGCCGCCATTGCGATCAACTTCTTCATCTCGTTCCCCCTTCGCGGGTCGCATCCAGCAGCACGGTCTCGGCCGGAGCCGACTTTATTGCATTGCGACCGGTAATTGCGGTCGCAATGCGGCGATGATTTGGCCTGCCGCCATGACTGCGTCAACGCCCGTGAGGATGAATCGTTCCGCCGTTCAATACATGATAATTACTGCTTTCGAACCGAGGCTAAAGTAATCGTTCTTCTTTCGGAATCAGTCGAAATTTGTTCGTATCGGCCAGATTGTTGTCACATTCATCTATCATTTCGCCGCACCGTTTTTGGCTTTCTCCGATAGATGAGGCTTCCCCTGCATGATGAAAATCTCTGGTAGCGGCTGCGCCGCCTTCGCGATTTGCCTGGCCTTTCTTCAACCCGCTTTTGCCCAGGTGAACGTCGAGACCGACGCCCGCGCCTTCATCGTGCGAGAGGCCGAAATCAGGCGCCAGGCCGCCGCTGCCGAGCAGGGCCAGGATTCGCAAGTGGCGACCCCGGAGACCGCCGAGACGAAGGGCGGGCGCAAGGCCTCGGCGAAGGCCGAGAGGGGCGTGCGCGAGGCCCGCAAGCCGCTCGCGGCGCCGGCCGGTTCGGAGGGCCTGCGTGCGCTGGTCGCCCGCCATGCCGCCGCCAATGGCGTGCCGTTCGCGTTGGCCGACGCGGTGGTCCGGGTCGAGAGCCGCTACAACCCGCGTGCGGCCCATGCCGGCAATTTCGGCCTGATGCAGATCCGCCATCAGACGGCGCGGGGCGTCGGCTATGCCGGCGGTGCTTCCGGCCTGCTCGATGCCGAGACCAATGCCCGCTACGGCATGAAATATCTTGGCCAGGCCTATCGCCTCGCCGGCGGCGACACCTGCCGCACCGTGATGAAGTATCAGAGCGGCCATCTGGCCAATCGCATGAGCGGCGCCAACCGCACCTATTGCGCCAAGGTCCGCAGCATCTCCGGCAGCGCACACACCATCTCCGCCAGCAACTGACCTGCCATCCACCGCTCCTGCTTGACGGCTCCGGCCTTTCCGGCGCACAGGGAGCCCGCCAGTCGGCCGGACGGCCGCTCCTGCTTCGTCAGGGGAGGAAAGTCCGGGCTCCACGGAAACACGGTGCCGGATAACGTCCGGCGGGGGCGACCCCAGGGAAAGCGCCACAGAGATCGAACCGCCGCGCGCTTCGGTGTGCGGTAAGGGTGAAAAGGTGCGGTAAGAGCGCACCGCGGACCCGGCAACGGGGACGGCATGGCAAGCCCCACCGGGAGCAAAACCGAATAGGGACGATGCTCGCCCGCAAGGGAGGAGGGGCCGGTTTCCAGGTCCAGTCGTCCGGGTTGGTTGCTCGAGGCACGCAGCGATGCGTGTCCCAGAGGAATGGCCGTCACGTCGGGGGAGCGATCTCCCGGCCGTCCAGAACCCGGCTTACAGGCCGGCTGGCACCCCTTCTGATACGAAAAGGGCCGGGAGCAATCCCGGCCCTTTCGTGTTTGTGGGCGCCGCGATCAGAGCGTGTAGCTCCATTCCGCCGTGGCGAAGCGGTAGCCGTTGCCCTCCTTGCTCACCCTGCCGAAGCCGGGGAAGGGCATGTGCGCTCCGGTGAACACGAGCTTGTCCGCCGCCGCCATGTCGAGCACGCGCCGGCGCGAGGCCGCGGCCTGCTTGCCGTCGGTGTCGAACACGAAGGTGATCTCGGGCTGGGCCGTCTGCAGCACGACATTGTGGATGCTGTCGCCGACAAGCAGGAGCTGCTGGTTGCCCGAGGACAGCCGCAGGATGCTGTGGCCCGGCGTATGGCCGGGGGCATGTTCGAGCGTCAGGCCGGGCGCGACCTCGCCCGCCTTCACCTTGCGGGTGCGAGCGGCATAGGGCGCGAGAGCGCCGCGGGCGGAGGCGAAGAACGGCTTCGCTTCGGCCGGCGCCTGGCTGAGGATGCCGTCATCGTGCCAGAAGGCGTATTCCGTCTCGTGGATAACAAGCTCGGCATTGGGGAAGCGCGCGGTCTTCTCGGCCGTCAGCAGGCCTTCGTGATGGTCGGGATGGGCATGGGTCAGGATGATCATGTCGATCTGCGCCGGCTCGATGCCGGCGGCGCGCAGATTGGCCTCGGCCCGGCCCATGGTGTTGCCCATGCCGTTCCAGGCGCCCGAGCCGGAGTCGATCAGATAGGTCCGGTCCTTGCTGTTGACGACGAAGGCGTTCACCGAGGTCGGCAGGCTCTCGTCGAGGCCAGCGCCGGCGACGAGCTGGCCGATAGTCGCCGGGTCGGCGCTGCTGAAGGATTTGGCGCCGAGCGGGACGTAGCCGTCGAGGATCGCGGTGATCTCGAGATCGCCGAGCTTGCGGCGATAGATGCCCGGCACCTGGTTGCCGGAGAGGAGCGCGCGGGCTGCGGCCGGCAGAACGGGCGCGAGCGCAGTGGCCGCGGCCGCTGCGAGGAAATGGCGGCGATCGATCATGGGAGTGTTCCAGAAGCTGAAATTGCGGCTCCGGAAACGATGCTCGCCAAGACGGGCCACATCGTCTCACGGCCGGAGGGATGCCCGGCCGTGAGGATCAGATGGGTTGCGCAGGGTCAGGCCGCAACCGTCAGCTGGACGTCGATATTGCCCCGGGTCGCGTCCGAATACGGGCAGACGATGTGGGCCTTCTGGACGAGGTCCTCGAGCTTGGCCTTGTCGATGCCGGGCGCCGAGATCGTCAGCTTGGCGGCGATGCCGAAGCCCTTGCCGTCATCGCGCGGGCCGATGCCGACATCAGCGCTGACGCGGGCGTCCTCCGGGATCTTCACCCCCTCCTTGCCGGCGGCGAACTTCAGCGCGCCGAGGAAGCAGGCGGAATAGCCCATGGCGAAGAGCTGCTCGGGATTGGTGCCGTCGCCGCCACCGCCGCCGAGCTCCTTCGGGGTGTTCAGCACGAGCTTGACGTTGCCGGTGTCGGTCGCGGCCTGGCCTTCGCGGCCACCGGTGGCGGAACCATGGGCGGTGTAGAGGATCTTCATCTCTGCTCTCCTTGCTGGGGCGGGCCGTCCGCCGTGGTTGATGGGAATTAGATTGTGCACAATTGAATTGTCTGCAATTCACATTTCCGTGAACAGGGCGGCGCGCGGTGCGATGAAAGAGTATCTTGGGTCCGTTGGAGGGGAGACTATTCCAACAGCGGGTTGTTCCAACCCGATTGGATCGCTTCCCCTCCCTGACGGGTCAGGATGCGCTCAACTGACGGCAGGGCCATGACGAAAAATGCGAAGGCGCCATTGGTACGCGGGCTCGACGAGCAGATCTGCTTTGCGGTCTATTCGGCCGCCCATGCCTTCAACCGGGCCTATCGGCCATTTCTGGCCGAGCTCGGGCTAACCTATCCGCAATATCTGGTCATGCTCGTGCTGTGGGAGCAGGACGGCCAGAGCGTCAAGGCGATCGGCGAGCGATTGGGGCTCGACTCCGGCACGCTGACGCCGCTGCTGAAGCGCTTGGAAGGCAATGGCCTGATCCTGCGCAAGCGCGGCCGTGAGGATGAGCGCCAGGTGCTGGTCGAGCTGACCGAAGCCGGCCAAGGCCTGCGCGAGAAGGCGGGCAGCGCGCCCAATCCGGTGCCGTGCGCCGTCGAGGACAGCGGCGTCCCGGCGGGACGCCTACTCGGCGATGTCCAGGCTCTGCGCGAGGCGCTGCTGCGCCGGGCGATGGCCGAGGATTGAAGCCGGCAGGGCAGGGCCCAGCTGCCCTGAAAATATTTCCGCCCAGCTTGGTTCAGCCGGCCGGCTGAAGAAGCGCTACGTGCCGGGTTTCGCGCGCCAAAATCTTCGTCTTTACGGATAGTTAACCTTAACGGGCTGTGATGTCCGCAGGCTCGGGCAGACCCGCGTCCGCAGCGTTGGATCCGTTGACGCCCATATTATCCCATGCTATCCCAAATCATCCCGTCGAGACCGACAGGCAAGCACCAAGTCAGGGCCCGTGTGCCGCGCGGATCCTGGCTGACGGCCCCGCCATGCCGGGATCGGCGGGAGTATCGATCGCCGGTTCCTGCCGGCTCGCTTCGCGCCCCGGTGGCGCGGCTGGAAGTCCGACCTGGAGGCGGCGTTGACGGACCGCTTCGTCTCCCATTTCACCAACAGGCTCGATGCCAAGGGGCGGGTCTCGATCCCGGCTCCGTTCCGTGCCGTGCTGGCGAAGGATGGCTACGAGGGGCTCTACGTCTATCCGGCGCTCGACCAGTTCAGTCTCGACTGCGGCGGCCATGCGCTCCGCGCGACGATCGACGAGATCCTGTCGCGCTTCTCGCCGTTCTCGGAGGAGTGGGAGTCGCTCTCGACGGCGCTGAACGGCACCTCCGAGGTGTTGAAGGTCGATCCGGAAGGGCGGATCATGCTGAGCGAGACGCTGAAGGCGCATGCCGGCATCGGCGATACCGTCACCTTCGTCGGGCAGGGCCACAAGTTCCAGATCTGGGAGCCGGAGCGCTTCAAGGCGCATCTCGAAGAGGCCAGGGCGAAGCTGCGCGACGTCCGGCGGACATTGGGCGCGAGGCCGGCATGAGCAGCGAACCGCATATCCCCGTTCTGATGGACGAGGCTCTCGACGCGCTCGCTCTCAAGGCTGGTGGCCGCTATCTCGACGGCACCTTCGGCGCCGGCGGCTATTCGCGTGCGCTCTTGGAGCGCGAGCCGAAGGCGACATTGCTCGCGCTCGACCGTGATCCGAGTGCGATCACCGGTGGCGCCGGCCTTGTCGCGGCGATGGGCGGGCGGCTGACCCTGGCGGAGGCACGCTTCGGCGCGCTGGCGGAAGAGGCCGAGCGCTTCAAGATGACGCCGCTCGACGGTGTCGTGCTCGACATCGGCGTCTCCTCGATGCAGCTCGACCAGGCCCAGCGTGGCTTCTCGTTCCGCTATGACGGGCCGCTCGACATGCGGATGGAGGCGGGCGGCCAGAGCGCGGCCGAGCTCGTCAACGAGGCCGATGAGGGCGTGCTCGCCAACATCATCTATCATTACGGCGAAGAGCGGCGCTCGCGCGCCGTCGCCCGCGCCATCGTCGAGGCCCGGCGCAAGGCGCCGATCACCACGACCAAGCAGCTCGCCGACCTCGTCGCCGGCATCGTCCGGGGCGAGCCGGGCGGCGCCCATCCGGCGACGCGGACCTTCCAGGGCCTGCGCATCGCGGTCAACGACGAGCTCTGCGAGCTGGTCCGGGCGCTGCACGGCGCCGAAGCCGCGCTCGGGCCGGGCGGGCGGCTCTCCGTCGTTACCTTCCATTCGCTCGAGGACCGGATCGTCAAGCAGTTCTTCGCCGAGCGCTCGGGCCGAGCGCCGGGTGGCTCGCGCCATGCTCCGGCGACGACCGCGCCGCAGGCGACGTTCAAGCTGGTCACCAAGGGGCCGGTCGCGCCATCCGCGGCCGAGACCAGGGCCAATCCGCGCGCCCGCTCGGCCAAATTGCGCGCCGCCGAGCGGACCGAGGCGCCGCCGCGCGCGCCCGATCCCGACCTCGTCGGCCTCGCCGTCGTTCCCGCGCCGCAAACCCGCCGGAGGAGCTGAGCGTGATCAAGCTCTTGCACATCATCGCCATCGGCGCGCTGGTTTCCTCGGCGCTCTATGCCTACTCGATCAAGTACGAGACGACGCTGCAGGCCGAGCAACTGCAGAAGCTCAAGGCCAAGGCCCAGCGCGAGCGCGAAGCGATCGCCGTGCTGAAGGCCGAGTGGCAGTTCCTCAACCGCCCGGAGCGGCTGCAGGCGCTGGCCGACAAGCATCTCGACCTGCAGCCGCTGCAGATCACGCAGATGGTGCGGCTGTCGGACATCCCCAATCGCGGGCCGAAGGTCGATTCGATCGGCCGCAAGCTGGAGGACCTCGGCCTCGGCCTGCCGACCGAGACCCCCAGGGATCGTAAGAGCAACACCGCGACGACGCCGGGAGCCCGCCCATGAGCCAGGAGCTCGACCAGCCGTCGGCGCCCGAGATCGCCGCCGCCTCGATCGCCAAGCCCGAGGCCGTGAAGCGCAAATGGCGCTTCCGCACCGAATGGCTGCGCGACATCTTCCGGATGAGCGGCGAGAAGAGCGAGCCGCGCGTCGGCCTCGTTATCCTCGGTTTCAGCGGCCTGTTCCTGGCGATCGTCGGCCGGCTCGTCATGCTCGGCGCCTTCCCGAGCGACCAGGTCGGCCTGCGCCGGGCGACCTCGAACGCGATCTCGGCGGCCCGGCCCGACATTCTCGACCGCAACGGCATCCAGCTCGCCACCGACATCCGGACCGTCTCGGTCTTCGCCGAGCCGCGCAACATTCTCGACAAGGACGAGGCGACCGAGCTCCTGACCGCGGTCCTGCCCGATCTCAACGCCAAGGAACTGCGCGACAAGCTCGGCACCAAGAAGGGCTTCGTCTGGATCAAGCGCGAGATCACGCCGCGCCAGCAGGCCGAGGTCCATCGGCTCGGCATCCCCGGCGTCGGCTTCGTGCCGGAGAACAAGCGCGTCTATCCGAACGGCAATGTCGCCGCCCATGTGCTCGGCTTCGCCAATGTCGACAATATCGGCATCGCCGGCATCGAGAAGTACATCGACTCGCAAGGGTTGCAGGACCTGAATGGCGCGGGCTTCGCGGTCCAGGCCTCCGACCTCAAGCCGGTGCAGCTCTCGATCGACATGCGCGTCCAGCATTTGCTGCGCGACGAACTGGTCAAGGGCATCGAGAAATACCGGGCGATCGCCGCCGCCGGCGCCGTCATGGACGTCAATACCGGCGAGATGATCGCGCTGGTCTCGCTGCCCGATTTCGATCCCGGCAACCCGGTCGACGCGCTGGAGAAGGACCGGATCAACCGGATGAATGTCGGCGTCTACGAGATGGGCTCGACCTTCAAGGCGCTGACCATCGCGATGGCGCTCGATTCCGGCAAGGCCAACATCAATTCGAGCTATTCGACCGCCGGCGGCATGATGCGGTTCGGCCGCCAGGTCATCAAGGAATACCACGGCACCGGCCGCACCCTGACGGTGCCGGAGGTGTTCCTGCATTCGTCGAACATGGGCTCGATCAAGATGGCGCTCTCGGTCGGCGTCGAGGGCCACAAGGCCTTCCTGAAGAAGATGATGCAGCTCGACCGCATGACGACCGAGCTGCCGGAGAGCGCCTCGCCGATCGTCCCGCAGCGCTGGGGCGAGATCAACACGGCGACGATCGCCTTCGGACACGGCCTCGCGGTCGCGCCGATTCAGGCGCTGGCGGCGGTGGGCGCGCTGGTCAACGGCGGCTACCTGATCAAGCCGACCTTCTTGAAGCGCTCCGAGGAGGAGGCCAAGAAGGACGCGATCCGGGTGATCAAGCCGGAGACCTCCGAGGCGATGCGCTTCATCATGCGCATCAACGGCGAGAAGGGCTCGGCCCGCTTCGCCGACATTCCCGGCTATTTCGTCGGCGGCAAGACCGGCACGGCCGAAAAGGTCATCAACGGCCGCTACGCCAAGAACAAGAACTTCACCACGTTCACGGCGATCGCGCCCTCGGACAAGCCGCGCTACGTCTTCCTCTCCATCTATGACGAGCCGAAGGGCTATGCCGAGAGCGGCGGCTACTCGACTGCAGCCTGGAATGCCGGCAAGACCACCGGCAAGGTGATCGAGCGGGCGGCGCCGATCCTCGGCATGGCGCCGCGCTTCGAGCCGCCGCCGTCGCCGTTCCCGCTGATGGCCAAGCTCGGGGCGTGGGGTTCGCGGTAAGGGAGAGTCATGCTCGGGCGAGGCCCCGCAGGTCTGTTTGGTGTGGACGATGCGTCGGACGTTCACTAGGCGGTGGCAGGCGAGACACGCGCGGGAACCCCTCTCCCGGATGGGAGAGGGCAGGGGTGAGGGACCGCCGCTGATGACTGAAGCGATGCGTGTCCCGCGGCGCCTTCTCTGGATAGGGCAGGCCCTCATGCCTGCCCTTCTCCCACACGGGAGAAGGGTTCCCCGCGCCCTTCAATTCATGGCGTGGCCATTCCGTCTCGGCTTCTCGGATCGGCAAGGATGGAACCTTTGACAGACGGTGCCGGCTTCAGCCTCGATCAGCTCTTCCCGGGAGCTTTCCCTGACGCAGGAGCGCGCCGCGTCGCCGGCGTCGCCTTCGACAGCCGCAAGGTTGCGCCCGGCGAAGCCTTCGTTGCGCTCGCCGGCGCCAAGGCCGACGGCGCGCGCTTCATCAGCGATGCAGTTCAACGTGGAGCGACTGCGATCGTATCGAGCGGGCCGCGTCCCGCTGATCTGCCGGCCGGGGTCGCTTGCGCGCAGGTGGCAGATCCGCGTCTTGCCCTCTCGCTCGCCGCCGCCAAGGTGCATCCGCGCCAGCCCGGCACCGTCGTCGCCGTCACCGGCACCAGCGGCAAATCCTCGGTCGCCGAGTTCACCCGCCAGATCTTCAGGGCGCTCGGACGCAAGGCGGCGAGCGTCGGTACGATCGGCATCGTCACCGAGGCGGGCGCCGATTACGGCTCGCTGACCACGCCGGACCCGCTCTCGCTGCATGCCTCGCTCGACAGGCTGGCCGGCGAGGGCGTCACGCATCTTGCGATGGAAGCCTCCTCGCACGGGCTCGACCAGCACCGGCTCGACGGCGTCAGGCTGTCCGCCGGCGCCTTCCTCAATCTCGGCCGCGACCATCTCGACTATCATCCGAGCGTCGAGGACTACCTTTCGGCCAAGCTGCGGCTCTGGAAGCTGCTGCCGGCCGGCGCGCCGGTGGTGATCAACCGCGACGAACCCTATGCCGACAAGGCCGAGGCGGCGGCGAAGGCCGGCGGCCATCCTGTGATCGGCATCGGTCGCGGCGGCGACCGCTTGAAACTGCTCGATGTCGCCCGCGAGGGCTTCTTGCAGCGCCTGACGGTTGCCGTCGATGGCGTGTCGACCGAAGTGCTGCTGCCGCTGGTCGGCGATTTCATGGCCGGCAATGCGCTGGTCGCCGCGGGGCTCGCAATGGCGACGGGCGAGGATGCGGTGGCCTCGGTGCGCGCCATCGCCGGCCTGCAGGGTGTTCCCGGCCGGCTCGAACGGGTCGGCGAGCACAATGGCGGGCTTGTCGTGGTCGACTACGCCCACAAGCCCGATGCGCTCGCGGCGGTGCTGAAGACCTTGCGGCCCTATGCCAGCGGGCGGTTGATCTGCGTCTTCGGCTGCGGCGGCGACCGTGACCGCGGCAAGCGCCCGTTGATGGGCGGCATCGCTGCCGACGGCGCCGACATCGCCATCGTCACCGACGACAATCCGCGCAGCGAGGATTCGGCTGCGATCCGCGCCGAGGTACTGGCGGCGGCGCCGGACCGTCTCAAGGAAATCGGCGACCGGGCCGAGGCGATCGCGGCCGGTGTCGCATTGCTGCAGCTTGGGGATGTCCTCGTCGTTGCCGGAAAAGGCCATGAAAGCGGCCAGATCATCGGCGATCGGACGCTGCCGTTCTCGGACCATGAGGTGGTCCGCGAGGCGATCGCGGCATTGGCTGGGGGAAGACGGGGATGACCACCGAACCGCTGTGGACCGGCGCGCGCCTGATCGAGGCGATGGACGCCCGTTCGCAAGGGCCTGTGCCGGCCGCCGTCACCGGCGCCTCGATCGACACGCGCACGCTGGAGCCGGGCGAGGCCTTCTTCGCCATCACCGGCGAAGCACGCAACGGGCATGACTTCGTCGCGGCGGCGCTCGACAAGGGAGCGGCGCTCGCCGTGGTCGACGAGGCCCATGCCGGTTCCTTCCCGGCCGATGCGCCGCTCGCCATCGTTCCCGATGTGCTCCGCGGCATGGAAAAGGCCGGCATGGCGCGCCGGGCGGAACTGACCGCCAGGGTCGTCGCGGTCACCGGCTCCGTCGGCAAGACCGGCACCAAGGAAGCGCTGCGCCTCGTGCTGTCGCGCCAGGGCAAGACGCATGCGCCGGTCGCCTCCTACAACAACCATTGGGGCGTGCCGCTGACGCTGACCCGGACGCCGCGCGACGTGCGCTATGGTGTCTATGAGATCGGCATGAACGCGCCCGGCGAGATCCTGCCGCTGGCGAAGATGGTTCAGCCCGATGTCGCCGTGATCACCACGATCCAGCCGGTGCATCTCGCCGCCTTCGAATCGCTGGAGGGGATCGCCCGCGAGAAGGCCGCGATCTTCAACGGGCTGAAGGCCGGCGGCACCGCGATCATAAATGCCGACATCCCGCAGACCGGTCTCTTGCGCGAACTGGCGCTCGCCGCCGGGGCAGGGCGCGTCGTCTCGTTCGGCGAGAGCGAGGCCGCTGACGTCCGGCTGCTCGGCTGCTCGCTGAAGCCCGATGTCTCGACCGCCGAAGCCAATGTCATGGGCCGGCCGGTGACCTACAAGCTCGGCAGCCCGGGCAAGCATATCGTGCTCAACTCGCTCGCGGTGCTGGCGGCGGCCGAGGCGCTCGGCGCCGATCTCGCTCTGGCCGCGCTGGCGCTCGCCGACCTGGTGCCGCCATCGGGACGTGGGGCGCGACAGGTGCTGCATGCGCCGGCCGGCCCGTTCACGCTGATCGACGAGAGCTATAACGGCAACCCGGCCTCGATGCGGGCTGCGATCGAGAATCTCGGCCGCATGCCGGTTTCGGGCAGGGGGCGGCGCATCGCCGTGCTCGGCGACATGCTGGAGCTCGGCGAAACCGCGCCGGAGCTGCACAAGGGGCTCGCCGACGCGGTCACCGGCAACGGCATCGACCTCGTCTTCGCCTGCGGTCCGCTGATGAGAACCCTCTACGACGCCTTGCCTTCGCACCACCGCGGCGCTTATGCCGCACAGGCGAGCAGCCTCGAGCCCTATGTGCTCGATGCTGTCCGCGCCGGCGACGTCGTCACCGTGAAGGGCTCGCTGGGTACGCGCATGGGGCCGATCGTCAAGGCGATGACGGCCCGTTTCCCGGTCGTCCAGGCCGACGACTGAGTAAGGAACAAGGTTCGATGCTGGTCTGGCTTGCCGAGTTCGCGGGATCGTTCCCGGTCCTCAACGTCTTCCGCTACATCACCTTCCGCGCCGGCGGGGCGACCGCGACGGCGCTGCTCTTCGTCTTCTTCTTCGGGCCGGCGGCGATCTCCTGGCTCAGGATCAAGCAGGGCAAGGGCCAGCCGATCCGCACCGACGGGCCGGAATCGCATCTCGCCAAGCGTGGCACGCCGACGATGGGCGGCCTGATGATCCTGACCGGGCTGTTCGTCGCGACGCTGCTCTGGGGCAATCTGCGCAATCCTTACGTCTGGATCGTGCTCGGCGTCACCGCGAGCTATGGCGCGATCGGCTTCTATGACGACTTCCTCAAGGTGACGAAGCAGTCGCACAAGGGCTTCTCCAGCAAGGCGCGCCTCGGCCTCGAGATCGTCATCGCGCTCGCCGCCTGCACGGCGATCATGCAGGTCAGCCCGCCTGCGATCGCCAGCGGCTTCGCGCTACCGTTCCTGAAGGAATGGATGATCCCGCTCGGCATCCTGTTCCCGCTGGTCACTGCCTTCGTCGTGGTCGGCGCCGGCAATTCGGTGAACCTGACCGACGGGCTCGATGGGCTCGCCATCGTGCCGGTGATGATCGCGGCCGGCACCTTCGGCTTCATCGCCTATCTCGCCGGTAACGCCATCTTCGCCAACTACCTGCAGATTCACCATGTGCCGGGTGTCGGCGAGCTCGCAGTGATCTGTGGCGCCATGATGGGGGCGGGGCTCGGCTTCCTCTGGTTCAACGCGCCGCCGGCCCAGATCTTCATGGGCGACACCGGCTCGCTCGGCCTTGGCGGCATGCTCGGCACCATCGCGGTCGCGATCAAGCACGAGATCGTCCTCGCCATCGTCGGCGGCCTGTTCGTGGTCGAGGCGCTCTCGGTGATCATCCAGGTCGCGGTGTTCAAGCGCACCGGCAAGCGCGTCTTCCTGATGGCGCCGATCCACCACCATTTCGAGAAGCTGGGCTGGACCGAGCCGCAGGTGGTGATCCGCTTCTGGATCATTTCGGTAGTGCTGGCGCTGGTCGGCCTCGCCACGCTGAAGCTGCGTTGATGACGCCCGTTACGGTTTTCGCCGGCAAGACTCTCGCCCTGTTCGGCCTCGGCGGTTCGGGGCTGGCGACAGCGCGTGCGCTCGTCGCTGGCGGTGCCGCTGTCGCCTGCTGGGACGATAATCAGGCGAGCCGCGACAAGGCGGTGGCCGAGGGGCTCGACGTCGTCGATCTTGCCAGCACCGACTGGTCGGGCTTTGCCGCTTTCGTGCTCTCGCCCGGCGTGCCGCTGACCCATCCCGCGCCGCACTGGACGGTGGAGAAGGCCAAGGCTGCGAATGTCCCGGTGATCGGCGACATCGAACTCTTCTTCCTCGAACGGGCGAAGATCGCGCCCGCTGCGCCGGTAATCTGCATCACCGGCACCAACGGCAAATCGACCACCACGGCGCTGATCGCGCATGTGCTCGAGGCGGCCGGCCGCGACGTGCAGATGGGCGGCAATATCGGCACGGCCGTGCTGGCGCTGGAGCCGCCGGCCGACAGCCGCATCCATGTCGTCGAGTGCTCGACCTTCCAGATCGACCTGGCTCCTTCCATAAAGCCGACGGTCGGCATCCAAATGAACCTGACGCCGGATCATCTCGACCGGCACGGCACCTTCGAGGCCTATGGCGCGATCAAGGAGCGGCTGGTCGCCGCCTCCGATATCGCCGTGATCGGCGTCGACGACGAGCCGTCGAAGCAGATGGCGCGCCGGCGCGCCGCCTCCGGCAAGCCTCTGGTGAAGATCAGCGGCGAGCAGCCGCTCGACGAGGGCGTCTTCGCCGGCGTCACCGCCAATGCCGGCCAGCTCGATACCCGGATCGTCGAGGTCAAGGACGGCAAGCCCAGGGTCGTCGCCAATCTCGCCGGCATCGGTAGCCTGCGCGGCAGCCACAACGCCCAGAACGCGGCGGCCGCCTTCGCCGCGTGTGCGGCGCTCGGCCTCTCGGCCGAGGAGATCGCTGCCGGCTTCAGAAGCTATCCCGGCCTGAAGCACCGGATGGAGGAGCTCGGCCGCATCGGCCGCGTCGTCTTCATCAACGATTCCAAGGCGACCAATGCCGACTCGACCGAGAAGGCGCTGACCTCCTTTCGCGAGATCTTCTGGATCCTCGGCGGCAAGGCGAAGGAGGGCGGGATCGAGTCGCTGCGGCGCTATTTCCCGAACATCGCCCGCGCCTATCTGATCGGCGCGGCCAGCGATCTCTTCGCCGCGACCTTCGACGATGACGGCCGCGTGACCTACGAGCGCAGCGGCACGCTCGATGCCGCGGTCGCCGCCGCGACCAAGGCAGCGCTGGCGCAGCAGGGGAGCGGAGAGATCGCCGTGCTGCTCTCGCCGGCCTGCGCCTCCTACGACCAGTTCCCGAATTTCGAGGTGCGGGGCGATGCCTTCCGGGCGCTGGTCAAGGCGCTGCCGGGGTTCGAAGCGACCGGTCGATAACCTGACTGTCAAGTGACAATTGACGCGCGACACATTCCGCGCTAATCTCCTCCCATGGAGATTGCGGGCATCCGGCACAAAGCGCTTCGACAGTTCGCAGAGACTGGGAAGAGCAAGGGGCTACCTGGCAATCTCGTCGATCGATTGCGGAACATGCTCGCCTATCTGGCAGCGATAGAAGCTACCGACGAGTTCAAGCACCCGCCCAATTACGGGGCTCATCAGCTCACGGGCGATCGTGCTGGTGAATGGTCGCTCATCGTGACGAAGAACTGGCGCATGACGTTCCGTGTCAATCAAGCGCTCGCGATCGAGGATATCGATCTGGAGGATTATCACTGATGGCCATCAAGCTTCATTCGAGCTTCGCCGTTCATCCCGGCGCGTGGCTGCGGACCGAAATCGTCGAGCCTCACGGTTTGAGCGTGACGGTCGCTGCCGAGAAACTGGGCGTGACGCGGCAGGCGATGAGCAATCTCCTGAACGGCAAGGCCGCCTTGTCGGCCGAGATGGCAATCCGCTTCGAGAAGGCCTTCGGCGTCCGGGCCGAGACGACGCTGCGGATGCAGGCGGCCTATGATCTGGTCGAGGCGCGCGCCCATGAGGACGAGATCAAGGTGGAGCGCGTCGCAGCGCTGGCGTAGCGGCTAGCCTTGCGACGGAGCGCCTTGGCCTAGGAGTTATTCATGCCCAAGATCGATGTCGCAGCCGTGCCGGAGCGCAAGGGCTCAGGCTATCCGGAGCCCTTCGATGCCCCTTGCGCCGAGCGTATCCGCAAGCGGCTCGGCAATGCTGGCGGCCTCGGCGATTTCGGCGTCAACCTGATGCGATTGCCGCCCGGCGGCTGGTCGAGCCAGCGGCACTGGCATTCGCATGAGGACGAATTCGTCTACTTGCTCGAAGGCGAACTGGTGCTGGTCGAGGACGGGGGCGAGACCGTGCTGGGCGCCGGCGATTGCGCCGCCTTCGCCAAGAACAGCGGCAACGGCCACCACATGATCAACCGCTCGGACAAGGTCGCGGTCTATCTCGAAGTCGGCAGCCGCTCCGCCGACGATGTGATCACCTGCTCCGACATCGACATTATGAGCCCGAGCAGGGACGGCCGCTTCCTGCACAAGGATGGAAGCTCCTATTCCGAAGGCTGAGAAGCCTGTTGGCAGGCGCGTCCGACCGCCGGCAAAGCTCGACTCGGAATCAATCGGTTAACCATTCATTGACAGAGTGATTCGCCGGAGCGGGCGCCTCGATCTGCCTGCTCGTCGACGGAGCCTTGTAAACGATGGTCTCGCGCGCAGAACCGAGCCTGAGCGGCCGCTGGTGGTGGTCGATCGACCGCATCATCCTGACGACGCTGGTGGCGCTGATGGTCTCCGGCGTCGTGCTGCTGATGGCGGGCGGTCCGCCGGTCGCCGAGCGGCTGGGCCTGTCGACCTTCCATTTCGTCAACCGCCAGGTCGTCTACCTGCTGGTGGCGCTGGCGATCTTCCTCTCGACCTCGCTGCTGGCGCCGCGCCAGGTGCGCCGCATCGCGCTGATCATCTTCCTGTTTTCGCTCGCCGGCGTGGTCGCGACGCTGTTCTTCGGCGTCGAGGTCAAGGGCGCCAAGCGCTGGCTGACGCTCGGGCCGCTCGGCTCGATCCAGCCTTCCGAATTCGTCAAGCCGGCCTTCGTCGTGCTCGCCGCCTGGGCCTTCGCCGAAGGCCATCGCCGGCCCGAATTGCCGGGCACGATCATCGCCTTCCTGCTGCTGCCGATCACGATCGTGCCGCTCGTCCTGCAGCCGGATTTCGGCCAGACCATCCTGATCACCCTGGTCTGGGCCGGGCTGTTCTTCGTCGCCGGCCTGCACTGGTTCTGGGTGATGGGGCTCGGCGGCATCGGCGCGGTCGGCCTGTTCATCGCCTATGAGCTCGTCCCGCACGTGCGCGCCCGCATCGAGCGCTTCATGGACAAGGGCTCGGGCGACACCTTCCAGGTCGACACGGCGCTGGAGAGCTTCGCGCAGGGCGGCTGGTTCGGGAAGGGCCCGGGCGAGGGCACGGTGAAGCGCATCCTGCCCGACGCGCATACCGACTTCATCTTCGCGGTCACGGCAGAGGAATTCGGCATCGTCGTCTGCATGGTGCTGGTGCTGCTCTTCGCGGTCATCGTGCTGCGGGCGCTGTTCGTGGCCCAGCGCGCCGAGGACCCGTTCGTGCGCCTCGGCGTCACCGGGCTTGCCCTGCTCTTCGGCATCCAGGCGGCGATCAACATGATGGTGAACCTGCACATGATGCCGGCCAAGGGCATGACCCTGCCGTTCATCTCCTATGGCGGCTCCTCGCTGATCTCGCTGGCGCTCGGCACCGGCTTCCTGCTGGCGTTGACCCGCAAGCGGCCGCGCTCGGAGAGCCTCAACGGGCCGGGGCGGCGCTCGTGAGCGCTGGAGGACAGGCACCGCTCGTCGTGCTTGCCGCCGGCGGCACCGGCGGGCATCTCTTCCCGGCCGAGGCGCTGAGCCACGCCCTGCATCGCGCCGGCGCCAGGGTCGCGCTGATCACCGACACGCGTGCAGCCGAATATGCCGGCAACTTCCCGGCTGAATCGATCCACGCCGTGCCGGCGGCGACGCCCTCGGGCAAGTCGCCGGTCGCGATGGCGAAGGCGGCGCTGGTGCTGCTGCGCGGCGGGCTGGCAGCGCGGCAGGCGATCAAGCAATTGCGGCCGGCCATCGTCGTCGGCTTCGGCGGCTATCCGACGGTGCCGCCGGTCTTCGCCGCGGCGCTGATGGGCGTGCCGACGATCCTGCACGAGCAGAACGCGGTGATCGGGCGGGCCAATCGCTTTCTCGCCAGCCGGGTCAAGGCGATCGCCACCGGCTTCGCCGAGGTCGGCGGTTTGACGCCGGAGCAGGCGAAGAAATGCACGCAGGTCGGCAATCCGGTGCGGCCGGCAGTGATCGATGCGGCCTCGCCCTATGCCGAGCCGGAGGGGCGGCTCAATCTCCTCGTCTTCGGCGGCAGCCAGGGCGCGCGGGTGATGGCCGACATCGTGCCGCCGGCGATCCAGCTGCTCTCAGCCGAGGAGCGCTCCCGCCTGTCGATCGTCCAGCAGGCGCGGACCGAGGACGATGAGCGTGTCAGGAAGATCTATTCCTCGCTCGGCATCAGATTCGAGCTCGCACCCTTCTTCAAGGACCTGCCGGCCAAGATGGCGGCGGCGCATCTGGTGATCGGGCGCTCCGGTGCTTCGACCGTGGCGGAGCTCACGGTGATCGGCCGGCCTTCGCTATTGGTGCCGCTGCCGGGTTCGCTCGATCAGGACCAGGCGGCCAATGCCGGCGTGCTCGCGCGGGCCGGCGGAGCGATGATGATGCTGCAGAGCGATTTCTCGCCGCGGCGCCTCGCTGGCGAGCTTTCCACGCTGCTTGCCGAGCCGCACCGCTTGACGGCGATGGCTCAGGCGGCCAAGAGCGCGGGCATACCGGATGCGGCCGACCGCCTGGCGCGGCTCGTGCTGCAGACCGCCCAAGGCTGAATCGTTCAGGACGTATCATCATGAAGCTGCCGCCGAAGCTCGGCTCCATCCATTTCGTCGGCATCGGCGGCATCGGCATGTCCGGCATCGCCGAGGTGCTGCACAATCTCGGCTACAAGGTGCAGGGCTCGGACGCCTCCGACGGCGCCAACGTCAAGCGCCTGGCCGAGAAGGGCATCACCACCTTCGTCGGCCACAAGGCCGAGAACATCGGCGAGGCCGAGGTCGTCGTGGTCTCGACCGCGATCAAGCGCGACAATCCCGAACTGATGGCGGCGCGCGAGAAGCGCCTGCCGGTGGTGCGCCGCGCCGAGATGCTGGCCGAGCTGATGCGGCTGAAATCCTGCGTCGCCATCGCCGGTACCCACGGCAAGACGACGACGACCTCGCTGGTCGCGACCTTGCTCGAAAAGGGCGGGCTCGACCCGACCGTGATCAATGGCGGCATCATCAACGCCTACGGCACCAATGCCCGCATGGGCGAGAGCGACTGGATGGTGGTCGAGGCCGACGAATCGGACGGCACCTTCCTGAAGCTCCCCGCCGACGTCGCGATCGTCACCAATATCGATCCCGAGCATCTCGACCATTTCGGCACCTTCGACGCGATCAAGGCGGCCTTCCGCTCCTTCGTCGAGAACCTGCCGTTCTACGGCTTTGCCGTGATGTGCATCGACCATCCGACGGTGCAGGGGCTCGTCGGCCAGATCACCGACCGCCGCGTCGTCACCTATGGCGAGAACCCGCAGGCCGATTTCCGCCTGATCGACATCGATCTCTCCGGTGGGCAGGCCAAGTTCACCCTCTTGATCCGCGACCGTAAGACCGGCCGCGACGAGGTGGTGCGCGATCTCGTCATGCCGATGCCAGGCCATCACAACGCGCTCAACGCCACCGCCGCGATAGCCGTCGCTTATGATCTCGGCGTGCCGGTCGAGCAGATTCGCGCCGCGCTCGCCGGCTTCGGCGGCGTCAAGCGCCGCTTCACCAAGACCGGCGAGTGGAACGGCGCGCTGATCTTCGACGATTACGGGCACCACCCGGTCGAGATTGCCGCGGTGCTCAAGGCGGCGCGCGCCTCGACTAAGGGCAAGGTCATCGCGGTGATGCAGCCGCATCGCTACAGCCGCCTTGCGAGCCTGTTCGCCGACTTCGCCGCCTGCTTCAACGATGCGGATTCGGTGATCATCGCCGACACCTATGCCGCCGGCGAGCAGCCGATCGCGGGCGCGGATCGGGACTCGCTGGTGGCGGCGATCAAGGCGCGCGGCCATCGCCATACGCTGCCGCTGGAATCCTCCGACAAGCTCGCCGGCATGGTCGCCGAGCTCGCCGGGCCGGGGGATTACGTGGTCTGCCTTGGCGCGGGCAACATCACGCAGTGGGCTTATGCCCTGCCGGGGGAACTTGCTGCTCTCGCTTAATCCTTCTCCCCTCGGGGGAGAAGGTGTCTGCGAAGTAGACGGATGAGGGCAGTTCGACTGGGTGAGAGCGAGATGGGCTTAGGCTATCCTCCCCTCATCCGTCAGCGCTTCGCGCTGCCACCTTCTCCCCCGAGGGGAGAAGGGTTCTGTGCCTGCTGGATGAGGGAGCTGGTGTTGGAACGCAAGAATTCCAGCCGAACGCTCTCCTTCGCCCGCGACCAGCGCCAAGAACCAACGCGTGCTGAGGCCGCCTTCTGGCAGGCGGTCCGTGGCCGCCGCTTCGCTAACCTCAAATTCAAGCGCCAGATGGCGGTCGGGCCGTTCATCGCGGATTTCTGCTGCCACGAGCATCGGCTGATCGTCGAGCTCGATGGCGAGCCGCACGAAACCGATGAAGCGCGCGAGCGGGATCGGCGCCGCGATGCCTTTCTGCGGAGCGAGGGCTATCGGGTCTTGCGCTTTTCGAACGAGCGGGTTCTAGGAAACCTCGAATTCGTCCTCCGCGAGATCGCCGAACATGTCGGCCTCGCC
This sequence comes from Allobosea sp., assembly GCA_024231975.1. GTDB lineage: Bacteria > Pseudomonadota > Alphaproteobacteria > Rhizobiales > Beijerinckiaceae > Allobosea. Next base: position 119,858 of record JAAEQB010000050.1, on the reverse strand, counting down.
GGGCGGCCCTCATCCGACCCGGCTTCGCCGGGCCACCTTCTCCCCCAAGGGGAGAAGGAGACGCGCGGGTAAGCTCATGCCTTTCCAAGACATCACCCCCGACATCCGCGCCGCCGCGCCCGAATTGCGCGGCCGCCTTCTCGCCAATCAGGAGATGGCGGGGCTGACCTGGTTCCGCGTCGGCGGGCCAGCGCAGGTTCTGTTCACCCCGGCGGACGAGGCTGATCTTGCCTATCTGCTCGGCAGGCTGCCGGCGGAAATCCCGGTCACAGTGGTCGGGCTCGGCTCGAACCTGATCGTGCGCGATGGCGGCATTCCGGGCGTCGTTATCCGCCTCGCCGGCAAGGCTTTTGGCGAGATCACCCGCGAGGACGGCGATCGTCTGCGCGCCGGCACCGCCGTTCCGGACGTGAAAGTGGCGCGCGCTGCAGCCGATAGCTCGCTCGACGGGCTCGCCTTCTATCGCGGCATTCCCGGCTGCATCGGCGGGGCCCTGCGCATGAACGCCGGCGCGCATGGCGGCGAAACCACCGACGTGCTGGTCGAGGCGCGCGGCGTCACCCGCAAGGGCGAGATCGTGACGTTTTCACATGCCGACATGGGCTTCAGCTACCGCAACTCGACGGCGCCAAGCGACATCATCTTCACTTCGGCGCTGTTCCAGGGGCGGCCGGGCGACCAGGCCGCGATCCTCGCCGAGATGGACCGGGTGACCTCGGCGCGCGAGGCGGCGCAGCCGATCAAGGAGCGCACCGGCGGCTCGACCTTCAAGAATCCGGAGGGCGGCAAGGCCTGGCAACTGATCGATGCGGCCGGCTGCCGTGGCCTGCGCGTCGGCGGGGCGCAGGTCTCCGAAATGCACTGCAATTTCCTGATCAATACCGGCGGTGCGAGCGCCGCCGATATCGAGGGGCTGGGCGAAGAGGTCCGCCGCCGGGTTAAGGACAATTCAGGCTACGAGCTGCACTGGGAGATCAAGCGGTTCGGCGTCGCGGCCTGAACCGGGGCGGCCGGTTCGGCCGCCTTCCGCCGTGACAGCATGATGCCGGCGACGGTCGAGCCGAAGATGATGGCGATGCCGAGCCATTGCTGGGCGTTGAACCACTCGTTGAGCAGGGCGGCGCCGAGGAAGGTCGCGACCAGCGGGCTGAGCAGGCTCAGGAAGGCGACGCCGGTGCCGATCGCGGCGATGCCGCGGACCCAGAGCCAGTAGGCCAAGGCGGTGCCGATCACCACGAGATAGCTCAGGCCGACGAGGTTGCGGACGGTCGGCATGGGCGGCAGGCCCTCGACCAGAAGCGCGACCGGCAGGAGTAGCAGCCCGCCGAGGGTGAGCTGCCAGGCGGCGAGCGCCAGCGGCGTCCCGACCTTGCCCCAGCGCTCGATCAGCACCGTGCCGGTCGCCATGGAGGCGGCGCCGATCAGCGCGGCGACGACGCCGATCGCATCGAGCTTCACGCTATCGTCGATCACCAGCAGGCCGACGCCGATCGTGCCAGCGAGCGCGGCGAGCATCTGTCCGAGCCTCGGCCTCCGCAGCAATAGCGGCCAGGCGAGGAAGGCGACGAGGAGCGGCTGCATCGAGCCGAGCGTCGCGGCGAGCCCACCCGGCAGGCGCGAGGCGCTGAGGAAGAGCATACCGAAGAACAGGCCGATATTGGCAAAGCCGATGATGGCTAGCGGCAGCAGCTTGTCGCGCGGCGGCAGGCCGGGGCCGAGCAGCATCAGGAGGATGCCGGCGGGCAGGGCGCGCAGCGCCCCGACCAGCAGCGGGTGCTCGACCGGAAGCGTCTGGGTGAAGACGACATAGGTCGAGCCCCAGAGGATGGGCGCCAGGATCGTCGCGAACAGGATGCGGGTCTTGCTGTCGGCCATGGCGGCCTCCCTTTGCATCGCGGGGTGTGTGTCGTAGGATTATTCGATGAGATATAATTCGATATCGAATTATTTGATATGGGATAATTAGGTGCGGGATTTCCATGAGTCAAGCTGACCAGGCCGGGCAGGGTGGCCCGCTCGATTCGATCCTGATGCAATGGCGACGGGCGCGGCCGGACATCGATCCCAGCCCGATGGCGGTCTGTGGCGCGATCTGGCGAGCGGCCGAGCGGGTCCGCCTCGGCGTCGGGCGTAATCTGACCGGCGAGGATCTCGACTTCGCTGGCTTCGACGTGCTCATGACCTTGCGCCGCCAGGGCGAGCGCGGCGGCTCGCTGACCCCGTCCGAACTCGCCAAGGACATGATGCTCTCGACCTCGGCGATGACGAATCGGCTCGACCGGCTGGAGAAGCGCGGGCTGATCGCCAGGCAGGCCGATCCGCAGGACCGGCGCAGCCTGCGCATCGTGCTGACGCCGGACGGTTTTGCGCTGATCGAGCGGCTGGTGGTCTCGCATGTGGCGACGGAAGCGGCGCTGATTTCGGCGCTGAGCCCGGCTGAGTGCGAGCAGCTCAAGGCCCTGCTGGCCAAGGTCGCGGCCGGTGAGGGGGAGTGAGTCCGGGGTGCAACAGCCGGCTCGTCATTAACCGGCGGGACGCATCGTTAACGCGCCGTTAACCATCTCGGATCAGGTTCGGACCCAGGAGTTCGGTGTCAGGAACCTTGATGAGCAAGCATGTCGCAGTGCTGATGGGCGGGTGGTCCGTCGAGCGTGAGGTCAGCCTCAGCAGCGGCGCGGCCTGTGCTCGGGCGCTGGAAGGCGTCGGCTATCGCGTCACGCGTGTCGAGGTTAACCGCGACGTCGCCGAGGTGCTGGCGAAGCTGAAGCCCGACGTCGCTTTCAACGCCCTGCACGGCCGCTACGGCGAGGACGGCACCATCCAGGGCGTGCTCGAGATCCTCGGCATCCCCTATACCCATTCCGGCGTGCTCGCCTCCGCGCTCGCCATCCGCAAGGATAAGGCCAAGATGGTCGTGGCCGCCGCCGGTGTGCCGGTGGCGAAAGGTGTCACCATCTCGCGCTTCGAGGCGGCCAAGCGCCATGCCCTGCCGCCGCCCTATGTGATCAAGCCGATCGACGAAGGATCTTCTGTCGGGGTGGTGATCGTTAAGAAAGGCCGCGAGCATCCGCCCCAGGAGATCGCCCGGCCGGACTGGCCCTGCGGCGAGACCATGCTGGCCGAAACCTTCATCGCCGGGCGCGAACTGACCTGTGCCGTGATGGACGGCAAGTCCTTGGGGGTAACGGAGATTCGGGCGGCGACGGGCGAGTTCTACGACTACGACGCCAAATATGCCAAAGGCGGTTCAATCCACATCTGCCCGGCGCAAATTTTACCGAATCTTTACCGCCAAATCGAAGAGTGTGCGTTAACGGCGCATCAAGCAATCGGGTGCCGCGGCGTCAGCCGTTCAGACTTCCGCTACGACGGCGAGAGCGACACGCTCGTCTGGCTGGAGGTCAACACGCAGCCCGGCATGACCGAAACCAGCCTTGTGCCTGAATTAGCCGCCCATGCGGGCATGAACTTCGGTGAGCTCGTCAAATGGATCGTCGAGGACGCCTCCTTGAATCGGTGAAGGTGGAACCGGTGTTCGCCGGGGCCAACCTGCCGATGCGCGTGACGGGGCCACAGCTCCTCGTCGGCGAGCGCTCGCGCCGCTGGTTCCGCGGCTCGCGCCGCAGCGCCGTCGCGGTGCCGCTGGCCGAGCGCCTGCCGAGCGGTCTCGGCTCCTTCCTGGCGATCGGCTTCCTCGTGCTCACGGGCGTGAGCGGCGCGATCCTGGGCGGCCATTACGAGACCTTCCGCGAGAACTACGGCGAGCCCAAGCATGCGCTGGCCCGGCTCGTCGGGCTCGGTATCGATCGCATCACCATCTCGGGCCTGAACGGATTGTCAGAGATCGAGGTGCTGGTCGCCGCCGGCATCGATCCCAAGATCTCGCTCGCCTTCTTCGACGCCGACGAGGCGCGCAAGCGTCTGGAGGCGACGCCGATGATCCGCGAGGCCTCGGTCCGCAAGCTCTATCCCGGCGAGATCTCGATCAACCTGGTCGAGCGCGAGCCCTATGCGCTCTGGCAGGTCAAGGGCGACCTCTTCCTGATCGCTCAGGACGGAACGGTGATCGACAAGATGGACGATGGCCGCTTCGCCTATCTGCCGCTGGTCGTCGGGCCCGACGCCAACAAGCGGGCGAAGGAATACATCACCCTGCTCGGCGATGCCGGCTCCTTCGCCTCGCGCATCCGCGCCGGCAGCCTCGTCGCCGGTCGGCGCTGGAACCTGAAGCTCGACACCGGCGCCGATATCAGGCTGCCGGAGCAGGGCGCCGGCGCCGCGCTGAAGCGCCTGGCCAGCCTCGAACAGGACTTCCGAATCAGCGAGAAGGATCTGATCGCCATCGACATGCGCCAGCCTGACCGGGTGACCATGCGCCTGACCGAAGAAGCCGCGACGACGCGGTTCGAGCAGCTCAAGAGCAAGACCAAGAAGAAAGGCGGCGAGGCATGAGCTTGACCTCGCAAGGCCTGACCCCGCGGATGCGTCCGCTGTCGTCGCGCAAGAGCGCGACCTTGTCGATTCTGGACATCGGCACGAGCAAGGTCGTCTGCCTGATCGCCGAACTGAACCCGGCCGAGGCGAACGAGCGGCTGCGCGGGCGCACCCATGTCGCGCGCATCATCGGCATCGGCCACCAGCGTTCCCTCGGCCTCAAGGGCGGCGCGATCATCGACCTCGAAAGCGCCGAGCGCGCCATTCGCGCTGCCGTCGACGCGGCCGAGCGCATGGCCAAGGTCGAGGTCCAGTCGGTCATCGTCAACCTGACCGGCGGCCGGCTGAACTCGCAGCACTACCAGGCCAGCGTCGACCTGCGGGGCGGCTCGGTCGGCGACTCCGATGTGAAGCGAGTGCTCGCTGCGGCGGCGACCCATGCGATCCGGCCGGGCAAGGCGGTGATGCATGCGCTGCCGACCGGATACGCGCTCGACGGCTCGCCCGGCGTGCTCGACCCGCGCGGCCTGATCGGTGGCTCGCTCTCTGTCGACATGCATGTCGTCGCGGCGGAAGCGGCGGCGGCGCGCAACGTCATGCTCGCGGTCGAGCGCTGCCATCTCGAGGTCGAGGCGGTGGTCGCGACGCCCTATGCCGCGGGCCTGTCCGTGCTGGTCGACGACGAGGCCGAAATGGGCGTCGTCGTGGTCGACATGGGCGGCGGCACGACCTCGCTCGGCGTCTTCTCCGGCGGTCATCTCACTCATGCCGACGCGGTCGCGGTCGGCGGCAACCACATCACCATGGACGTGGCGCGCGGGCTCTCGACCCGGGTCTCCGCCGCCGAGCGGCTGAAGACGCTGCACGGCTCGGCGATCGCCAGCCCGTCCGACGAGCGCGACATGATCGCGGTGCCGCAGGTCGACGACGACGAGCGCGACATGCCGAACCATCTGTCGAAGTCGCATCTGGTCCGGATCATCAAGCCGCGCGTCGAGGAGATCCTCGAACTGGTGCGCGACCGGCTGAAGGCGGCCGGCTTCTCGGCCGAGGCCGGACGGCGCGTCGTCCTGACCGGCGGCGCCTGCCAGCTCACCGGCATGCCGGAGGTGGCGCGGCGCGTGCTCGGCGGCCAGGTCCGCACCGGCCGCCCGCTCGGGATCAAGGGTTTGCCGGAGGCGGGCAAGGGCCCGTCCTTCGCGGCGGCGGTCGGCCTGCTGGTCTATCCGCAGGTCGCGCATGTCGAACATTTCGAGCCGCGGGCAGGGGCGTCCTTCTTCGCCCATGCCACGGACGGCTACTTCTCCCGCGTCGGCCGCTGGCTGCGCGAGAGCTTCTGAGTGTTGCGGCCCGCGGCGCCGAGAGGCGAGGCGGACCGGGGTGAGTACGAGCAGAGCGGGGCTTAAGGCCCCTGGCGTGGAAGACGGGACGGCCCGCCAGGAGCCGGACAAGACAGTGAAAGAGGCAATCATGGCGATGAACCTGCAAGCCCCGGACATCCGGGAACTGAAGCCCCGGATCACCGTGTTCGGTGTCGGCGGCGCCGGCGGCAATGCCGTGAACAACATGATCGAGGCCGGTCTGGACGGCGTCGACTTCGTCTGCGCCAACACCGATGCTCAGGCGCTCGCCCTGTCGCGCGCCCCGCGCATCATCCAGATGGGCCTCCAGGTCACCGAGGGCCTCGGCGCCGGCTCGCAGCCGGAAGTCGGCCGCGCAGCCGCCGAGGAGGTGATCGACGAAATCCGCGATCATCTCGCCGGCGCCCACATGGTCTTCATCACCGCCGGCATGGGCGGCGGCACCGGCACCGGTGCTGCCCCCGCGATCGCCCGCGTCGCCCGCGACATGGGCATCCTCACCGTTGGCGTCGTCACCAAGCCGTTCCAGTTCGAGGGCATGCGCCGGATGCGCATGGCGGAGGCCGGCATCGGCGAGCTGACCGAGACGGTCGACACGCTGATCGTCATCCCGAACCAGAACCTGTTCCGCGTCGCCAACGAGAACACCGGCTTCGCCGACGCCTTCGGCATGGCCGACCAGGTGCTCTACTCCGGTGTCGCCTGCATCACCGACCTGATGGTCCGTCCCGGCCTGATCAACCTCGACTTCGCGGACGTCCGCGCCGTGATGCGCGGCATGGGCAAGGCGATGATGGGCACCGGCGAGGCCCAGGGCGAGAAGCGCGCGCTCTCGGCCGCCCAGGCCGCGATCAACAACCCGCTGCTCGACGACGTCTCGATGAAGGGCGCACGCGGCCTGCTGATCTCGATCACCGGCGGGCGCGACATGAAGCTCTACGAGGTCGACGAAGCCGCCACCCGCATCCGCGAGGAGGTCGATTCCGAGGCCAACATCATCGTCGGCGCCACCTTCGACGAGGCGCTGGAAGGCACGATGCGTGTCTCGGTCGTCGCGACCGGCATCGACAAGCCGATCACCGCCCAGGGCGAGCTCGACCCGACCGAGGCCCGGATCGCCGAGGTCGCCGAGCGGCTGAAGGCCGAGGCGCGGCTGCGTTCGGCCGTGCCGAACATCCGCACCTCCGCCGCCGCGCCTGCCCCGGCGCCGATGCCGATGCCGGCTCCCGTCGCCGAGGCCGTGATGCCGGAACCGGTCCGCGCTCCCGCGCCGGCCCCGCAGAGCTTCGCCGCCGATGTCCGCATCGAGCCGGCCCAGCCGCGCCCCGCCATGGTCGCACCGCCGGTCGTCGAGGCGCCGGTCGCTGAGACCTTCGTGCCGCATCACGAGGAGAGCTTCATCCCACCGATGCCCGAGCGGGCCGTGATCCGCCCGACCCGCATGCCGCGCGTCGAGGACCTGCCGCTGCCGGCCCAGCACCAGATCGCGCAGAGCCGCGGCGCGGTGCCGGCTCCCGCTCCGGCTTCGGTCGAGCAGAAGCGGATGTCGCTGATGCAGCGTCTCGCCTCGGTCGGCTTCGGCCGCAAGGAGGATGAGCACGAGGTTCCGATGGCGCCGCCGGCTCCGGCCCCGCGCCAGGCTCCGCCGGCCCCGGCCGCCGGTCCCAGCGCCGCCCATGCCGAGTTCATGCGCCGTCCGCCGGCGCCTGCGACCCGGCCGGCCCAGGGCCAGCTCGACCAGCTTGGCCGCGCTGCCCCGGCCCGCAACTCGGAAGAAGATCAGCTCGAGATCCCGGCCTTCCTGCGCCGCCAGTCGAACTGAGCTTTCGAGCTGAGGTTTTCTCGCCGGTTCAACCGGTTTAACAAAAGGCCCGGCGGCACTGTCCGCCGGGCCTTTTTTAACGTCTGAAAAACCATATACATCAAGTAGATGGTTAAGGTTTTCTGGCTTTGTAACCTCTGTTACAGAGCGAAAGAAAGCGTGATTTTGAAGCCAATGCGCCTGCGCGTATCTTGCAGCGCATCACCGGGTAAGGGGATTCGGGATTAATCCCGAGTTCGCTGCACATCAGGGAACCGCGTCGATCGTCGAAAAGGTTGCGCCGCAAGGCGCTGGCCCGAGGATCGTCGCGCTCAAGACGGATACTGAGTATGATGGCTGAACGGCAGACGACCCTACGCTCGCCCGTGACCCTGCAAGGCATCGGCGTTCACTCCGGGGCTCCCGCCTGCCTGACCCTGCGGCCTTCCACTGCGAATTCCGGCGTCGTCTTCCTGCGCAAGGGCCTCGATGGCGGCCATGAGCAGCTGATCCACGCCCGCCACAACAAGGTCAGTGCCACCGAGCTCTGCACGGTGATCGGTGACCAGACCTCCGGTTCCGTCGCCACGATCGAGCATCTGATGTCGGCCTGCGCCGGCCTCGGCCTCGACAATGTGCTGGTCGAGATCGACGGCCCCGAGATGCCGATCATGGACGGCAGCGCCGCCGAGTTCGTCTCTGCCATCGAGTCGACCGGTCTCGTCGCGCTCGGCGCCACCCGCCGTTACCTCAAGGTCCTGCGCCCGGTGCGGATCGAGAACGGCCGCGCCTTCGCCGAGCTGGCGCCGTCCGAGAACGGCTTCCGTCTCGATGTCGAGATCGACTTCGACACCCCGGCCATCGGCCGCCAGCGCAAGATCTTCGATCTCGACCCCGAGGCCTATGCCCGCGAGATTTCCCGCGCCCGCACCTTCGGCTTCATGCGCGATGTCGAGCAGCTCTGGAAAGCGGGCTTCGCGCTCGGCGCCTCGCTCGACAACACCGTCGCGATCGGCGACGACAAGGTGATCAACCCCGAAGGCCTGCGCTACGCCGACGAGTTCGTGCGCCACAAGGTCCTCGACGCTGTGGGTGACCTCGCGCTCGCCGGCTATCCGATCCTCGGCGAATTCCGCTCCTATTGCGGCGGCCACCGCATGAATGTCCGCATCCTCGAGGCCCTGTTCGCCGACCGCGCCAATTACGCGATTGTCGAGGCGCAGCCGGTCTTCGCCCACCATGCGGTGCAGATGGCGGCCGGCCCGGTGCCTGCCGCTCTCGCGCCCGACCTGCACTGAGACGCTCTAAGCAGGGTATTACGCGACGCCACGCCTTGCATTCGCCCGCTTCCTGTTGGAAACGGCGAACGCACTGCATGAAGCGCCCGTCACGCTTGGCGAAAAGGCTGCTTCTGGGATAAAGCCATTTCGCGCGCTCTTACCGAAGGGCGTCACAAGGACGGATGAAGTGAGCGTCATGCGGCTGAAGACAATCAACTCCGGCGAATCGACTGGTGGCGGCAAGCGCCTCGCGCTGGCCTTCGCCCTCGCAGCCGCGCTCGGCGGCTGCGACACGATGAGCGCGCTCAACCCGTTCGACCGGCCCGAGGTCTACAAGCCCGAAGTCACGCCGGAGGTTCCGGCCGACAAGCTCTACAATGAGGGTCTCGCCCGTCTCCAGAACGGCGACACCGAGGGCGCGAACAAGAAGTTCGACGAGATCGATAAGAACGCGCCGTTCTCGCCTTATTCGAAGCGCGGCCTGATCATGACCGCCTATGCGAATTATGAGGCGGCGAAATACGACGACGCGATCACCGCCTCGAAGCGCTTCCTGGCGCAGAATCCGGCGAGCCCCGACGCGGCCTATGCGCAGTACATCCTGGCGATGTCCTATTACAACCAGATCCCCGACGCGACGCGCGACCAGGAGCGCACCGATCAGGCGCTGCGTGCGATGCAGGAACTGCTCGACCGCTATCCGAAGTCGGAATACGTGCTCGACGTGCGCGAGAAGATGCTGGTCGCGCGCGACCAGCTCGCCGGCAAGGAGATGAATGTCGGCCGCTTCTATCTCGAGAAGCGCAACTACACCGGCGCCGTCGGGCGCTTCCGCGACGTCATCACCAAGTACCAGACCACGCGCCATGTGGAGGAAGCGCTGATGCGCCTGACCGAGGCCTATATGGCGCTCGGCATCACCAACGAGGCGCAGACCGCCGCGGCGGTGCTCGGCCACAACTTCCCTGACAGCCCCTGGTACAAGGACGCCTATACGCTCCTGGAGAGCGGCGGCCTGCAGCCGCGCGAGGATCGCGGCTCCTATATCAGCCGGGCCTTCAACGGCTTCACGCGCGCGGTCGTCGGGCTGACCGGTCTCGGCCGCCTGTAAGGCGGTTTGCCGGTGCCCCGGCGAGGTCATCCGCAACCGGCACAAGGGTGCTGAGCCGCCATGCTCGCCCAGCTCTCGATCCGTGACATCGTTCTGATCGACCGGCTCGACCTGGGCTTCGAGGACGGGCTCAGCGTGCTGACTGGCGAGACCGGCGCCGGCAAGTCGATCCTGCTCGACGGCTTTGCGCTGGCGCTGGGCGCCCGCGGTGATGGCGGCCTCGTGCGCCATGGCGAGACGCAAGGCCAGGTCAGCGCCGTCTTCGACCTGGCGATGTCGCATCCGGCGCGGGCGCTCGCCCAGGCGCAGGAGATCGATACCGACGGCGATCTGATCCTGCGGCGCGTGCAATATGCCGACGGGCGCACCCGCGCCTTCGTCAACGACCAGCCGGTCAGCGTCCAGATCCTGCGCATGATCGGCGCGGCCCTGGTCGAGATCCACGGCCAGCATGACGACCGGGCCCTGACCGACCCGGCCCAGCACCGCACCATCCTCGACGGCTTCGGCGAATTGACCGAGCAGTCGGCTGAGGTCGCTCGCGCCAGCGAGACCCTGAAGAAGGCGCGCCAGGCCCTGCAGAGCCAGCGCATCCGGGTCGAGACCGCGCGCAAGGAGGCCGATTTCCTGCGCCATGCCGTGGCCGAGCTCGGCAAGCTCGCACCCGAGCCGGGCGAGGAAGACGCGCTCGCCGCCAAGCGCCAGGGCATGATGTCGGCCGAGAAAGTGGCGCGCGATATCATCGAGGCGTTCGAAGCGGTGGGAGGGAATGCGTCCCCGGTCGCTGCCTTGTCCGGCGTGCTGCGCCGCCTGGAGCGACGCGCGAGCCAGGCGCCGGACCTGGTCGACCCGTCCATCGCCGCGCTGACCACGGCGGTGGTCGCGCTTGAAGAGGCCGGCGAGACCTTGCAGGCGGCGGTGCGTGCCGCCGAGTTCGATCCGCGGCTGCTGGAGCGCGTCGAGGAGCGGCTGTTCGCCCTGCGGGCGGCGGCGCGCAAATTCGACGTCCCCGTCGATGCACTGCCGGCGCTGGCCGAGACCATGGCGGCCGATCTCGCAGCGCTCGACGAGAGCGAGGGCTCGCTGAAGCGGCTGGAAGCCGAGCTTGCCGAGGCCGAAGCTGCTTATGTCGCGCTGGCGACGGCGCTCTCGGCCGGACGCACCCGCGCGGCGTCGGCGCTCGATGCCGCCGTGAAGGCAGAGCTGCCGCCGCTCAAGCTGGAGCGCGCGCGGTTCATCACGCAGATCGACAGCGATCCCGATGCGCGCGGGCCGGAAGGGCTCGATCGCGTCGAGTTCTGGGTGGAGACCAATCCGGGCACGCGGCCGGGGCCGATGATGAAGGTCGCCTCGGGTGGCGAGCTCTCGCGCTTCATGCTGGCGCTGAAGGTGGTGCTGGCCGAGCGCGGCTCGGCTCCGACCCTGGTCTTCGACGAGATCGACACCGGCGTGGGCGGCGCGGTCGCCGATGCGATCGGCGAGCGGCTGGCGCGGCTGGCGGCGCGGGTGCAGGTGATCTCGGTGACGCATGCGCCGCAGGTCGCGGCCAAGGCCGGCCAGCATTTCCTGATCGCCAAGTCGGCCGATGGCGGGAAGGGGGCGGATGAGCGCACAGTCACCCGCGTCTCGCCGCTGCAGGATGGCACCCGGCGCGAGGAGATCGCCCGCATGCTGGCCGGCGCCTCGATCACCGAGGAGGCGCGCGCGGCCGCCGGCAAGCTGCTCGATGCAGCCGGAATGCGCGATTAGCGCCGATCAAGCCGGGGTCAGCTCATACCCCGTGCTCTTCTCGGTGACGCGCCTGAAGCCTTCGATGTGACCGCCCGAGACGGTCCAGCCTTCCCGGGCGGCGCGCGCGAGGATGGCACGGCGGGAGGCGAGAGCGGTGGTGGCGTCGAAATCATAGACGAGGCCGATCCCCGGATCGGTGGCCTGCAGATCGGAGAGATGCAGTGCGTCGCCCCAGAGCAGCAGGCTCTGCTCACCCTCGATCAGGTAGCCGCTATGGCCGGCGGTGTGGCCGGGGAGGGGAATCAATGTGATGCCGGGCCGCACGGAGTCGGCCGGGACAGGGCGGATACGGCCGGCATAATGCGTCTTCACTGCCGCCGTGACGGCAAAGCCGCCCTGCCGGTTCTGCGGCGTCTGCGCGCGATTGGCCTCGTTCCCGAAGAAACCGAAGTCGGCCTCGGGCACGATGATCTCGGCCTTTGGAAAGCGGGCGCGATCGCCATCGAACAGCCCGAGCGCATGGTCACCATGGAGATGCGTGATCAGCACACGCTCGACCTGCTCGGGAGCGATGCCGGCCTTGGCCATGGCGGCGGGCGCATGGCCCATCGCCTCGCCCCAGGAGGGGCCGGTGCCGGCATCGACCAGAGTGATCCCGTCGGCGCCCCTGAGGGCGAAGCAGTTGACGGGGATGCTGACCTTCGGCTTGCCCCAGCGCGCCAGAGCCTCGTCGCGGGCAGCTTCGCCTTCGGCATGGATCAGAACGTCGAGCGGCGCCTCGAAGACACCATCGTCCAGGATGAGCACGTCGTAGGAACCGAAACGCTGCCAAGTCTCGCTCATCTCGCCGATCTCCACTTCGGTGACGCCTGCTTAGATCATGCGGCTCTTCCCGCCGGCAACGGAGCGGGCGGCATGGCCGGCATACGCTGCCGCATGCGGTACCGATCGATGCTCCATTCCCTTTTCCCGCGTTTTCCTCTATGTGCAGCGCAATATCGCGGTGCCGCGTCCGGCGCCGCCCCTCGTTCTGCGTGCTGCCGACCTGCCAGCTGCAATCTAAGGCCTGACATCGATGTCCTTCATCTCCACGAGTGCGCCGCTCGCGCGGGCGCTCGCCGACCGCAATTACAGCGAGCCGACCCCCGTCCAGGCCGCCGTGCTGGAAGAGGCGGCCGCCGGCCGCGACCTGCTGGTTTCCTCGCAGACCGGTTCGGGCAAGACGGTGGCCTATGGCCTCGCCCTCGGTGCCGACCTGATCGGCGAGGCCGAGGTCCTGCCGCGCGCGGGACTGCCGCTGGCGCTGATCGTCGCGCCGACGCGCGAACTCGCCTTGCAGGTCCAGCGCGAGCTGGCCTGGCTTTATGGTGAGGCCAAGGCCCGGATCATCGCCTGCGTCGGCGGCATGGACCCGCGCCGCGAGGCGATGCTGTTGGCCGAGGGCGCGCATATCGTCGTTGGTACGCCCGGGCGCCTGCGCGACCATCTCGACCGCGGTCAGCTCGATCTCTCGGCGCTGAGGGCGGTGGTGCTGGACGAGGCCGACGAGATGCTCGATCTCGGCTTCCGCGACGATCTTGAATTCATCCTGCAGGCCGCGCCGGAAGAGCGCCGCAGCCTGCTGTTCTCGGCGACGCTGCCGAAGGCGATCATCGCGCTCGCCAAGAGCTATCAGCGCGACGCGCTGCGCATCGAGGTCGCCGGCACCGAGGGTGGCCATGCCGACATCGAATATCGCGCCGTCCGCGTCTATCCGCGCGAGAGCGAGCTCGCCGTCGTCAACCTGCTGCGCTTCTACGATGCGCCTTGCGCGCTGGTGTTCTGCAACACCCGCAACGCCGTGCGCCATCTCGAGGCGGCGCTGCTGGAGCGTGGCTTTGCTGCCGTTTCGCTCTCGGGCGAGCTCAGCCAGAGCGAGCGCAATTCGGCGCTGCAGGGGCTGCGCGATGGGCGTGCGCGCATCTGCGTTGCGACCGATGTCGCGGCGCGCGGCATCGATCTGCCGGGTCTGACGCTGGTCATCCATGCCGAGCTGCCGAACGATTCGGAGGTGATGCAGCATCGCAGCGGCCGCACCGGCCGGGCCGGCAAGAAGGGCATCAGCGCGCTGCTGGTACCGCCCTCGCGCCGGCGCAAGGCGCAGATGCTGCTCGCCGGTGCCGGCGTCGAGGCCGAATGGGTTGCCGCTCCGACGCAGGACGAGATCCGCGCGCTCGATCAGGAGCGCATGCTGCAGGAGCCGCTGCTCTCGGGCGATGCCGGCGAGGACGATGCCGGCATGATCGGCGCACTGCTTGCCGGGCGTTCCGCCGAGGAGCTCGCGGCGGCGCTGGTGCGGGTCTACCGTTCGCGCCTGCCCGCGACCGAAGAGGTCGGCGATCCCAATTTCAGCCATGAGGAACGCCGCCCGACCCGCAGCACCGACGACTACGCGCAGAAGCGGACGCCCGGCGACCGCGAGCGTGGTGAGCGTTCGGGGCCCCGCGGTGACACCGTCTGGTTCCGGCTCAGCACCGGCCGCAAGGATGGCGCCGATCCGCGCAAGCTGCTGCCGATGATCTGCCGTCGCGGCCAGATCACCCGCGACGAGGTCGGCGCTATCCGCATCTTCGATCGCGAGACCAAGGTCGAGATCGACGCCGATGTCGCCGAGCGCTTCGCAGAGCTGACCCGCGTCCCCGATCGCGACCGGATCACGATCGAGCAGGTTGCTGGCGAAGGCGAGCGCCGGGCGGCCAAGCCCTTTGGCGAGAAGGCGAGCCATGCGCCGCGCGGCGCCCATCCGGCGCGTGACGAGCGCTCGACCGAGCGCAAGCCTTACGAGGGCAAGCGCAAGCCGTTCGGCGCCAAGCCCTACGACCCGACTCGGCGCGACCGCGAGCCGGTCTATGAGGAGACCGCGATCCTGCGGCCGGAGCGCCCATCCTTCGACAAGAAGGGTGAGCCCGGCGGCAAGCCGTTCGCCGGCAAGTTCAAGGGCGGCAAGAAGCCGTTCGGCGCGCCGCATGGCGGCGAGCGTCCGGGCGCCGGGGATGGCCGGCCTGCCGGCAAAAGCTTTGGCGGGAAGAAGCCGTTCGGGGCCAAGAAGCCTTTCACCGGCAAGAAGCCGCGTCGCGACGATCGCTAGCGCAGGCTGATCCTGGCTTTGACGTCATGGTCGGGCTCGTCCCGACCATGAGGCCTCCCTGGGCGGAACGGTGTTCAAGGCGTGGATGCTCGCTACAAGGGCGAGCATGACGGGCTGGAGCAGCGTCGTGTCAGTGGCTGCAATCAGCGCAGCCCGAGGAAGGACAGGATCGCCAGGACGACGACGACCAGGCCGACCAGGTAGATGATGTTGTTCATGGCGGAACCCCCCGCTGGTTGTTCGGTGCCGTACTTGCACGGCTGACGCAGCACCTCGTAGCGCCGCAGCACCATCCGAACGCGTCGCTGCGCCGGATTGTTCCGGAATCGTCGTATATCTGTTGCACTCGCCAGCCATCCGCTCCCACAATGCCCGCCCGGGCAGAGACCCGGACGGGGGATCGCGATGAGGACGATGGGTAAGGCGCTCGGCGCCATGTTGATGTTGGCCGGGCTCGCTTTGCCGGCTACCGCGCAGGACCGGCTGGTGATCGCCGGACGTGATGCCGGCTTCGCCCCGGCGCTGGCCAAGATGGTCGAGCTCTACCAGGCCAAGAATCCGAACGTGAAGATCGAGCGGCTCGAGCTCGGCGGCGGCCCGCTCTATGAGCGCCTCGCGGTCGGTGCGCGCGAGAAGACCGCCGCGACCGATGTCGCCATGCTCGACGATATCTGGGCGCCGGAATTCATGGCGCGCGGCTGGCTCACCGATCTCGATACCGTCGGCGGCCTGCCGGGCGAGTTCGTCAAGTCGGCGATGGACGTCTCCAAGCACAACGGCAAGCTCTATGCCGCCCCCTTCGTCGGCAACATTGCGATGTTCGCCTATCGCAAGGACCTGCTGGCCAAGCACGGCTTCGAGCGGCCCAAGACCTGGAGCGACGTCGTCAAGGCGGCGCAGGCGATCCAGTCGAAGGAAGAGGGCGTCTCCGGCCTCGTCTTCCGCGGCATCAAGGGCAACCCGATCGTCACGTCCTTCTTGCCGGTGCTGTGGGCACATGGCGGCGACGTGGTGAGCGCCGACGGCAAGGCCGTGCTCGACACGCCCGAGGCCGAAAAGGCGCTGACCCAGTTCCTCTCGTTCAAGCCGCTCGCGCCGAAGGGCGTCGAGACCTACAACGCCACCGAACTGCGCGATGCGATCCAGCAGGGCCGCGCCGCGATCGCGGTCGAGATGTGGTCGTCCTGGGCCGGCACGCTTGATGGCAGCGCTTCCAAGGTCGCGAACCAGGTCGAGGTCGTCGCCACCCCGGGCGAGGTCAAGGGTCCGGCGCCGATGCTGGGTGCCTGGCTGCTCGGCATCCCCGCGGATTCGCCGAACAAGGCGCGCGCCGCCGACTTCATCCGCTTCGTCACCTCGCCTGAGAACCAGAAGCTGATCGCGCTTGAGACCGGCAACCCGCCGACCCTCGCCGCGCTGTTCAACGACAAGGATCTCGTCGCCAAGTATCGCTGGTATCCGGCGCAGCTCGAGGCGCTGAACGTCGCCCAGGCCCGTCCGCGCATCAGCCAGTGGGCCCGCGTCGAGACCATTCTGGGCGACTATCTCCAGCTCGCGCTGATCGGCCAGATGCAGCCCAAGCAGGCGCTGAGCGAGGCCAACGCCCAGATCGCCCGCGCCCTGTCGCGCTGACCCCTTCGCGGGCCGCCTTCCTGCGGGGGGCGGCCCGCATTCCGTCTGGACATGATGACTGCTTCCCGCCGCCTATTGCCCTGGCTCCTGCTGACGCCGGCACTGCTGATCTTCGCCGGGCTGACGCTCTATCCGCTCGGGCGGACGCTGGCGCTTTCGCTGTTCGCGACCGATTACGGCTTCGAGAACGCCAAGTTCGTCGGCTTTGAGAATTTCCAGGAGCTCTGGGGCAGCCGCTTCTTCCGGCAGGCTGTGACCAACACCGTGCTGTTCACGGTGGTTTCGACCGTGCTCGAGGTTGCTGCTGGCCTGGGGCTGGCGCTGCTGCTCGACCGCGCCTTTCCCGGTCGCACGTTGATCATGACGCTGCTGCTCGCGCCGTTCGTGCTCTCGACCATGGTGGTCACCGCGATCTGGCGGGCCTGGTTCCATTTCGACCTCGGCTTCCTCAACAACCTGCTGCGCGCCGTCGGGCTCCCCGGCGTGCCCTGGCTGTTCGATCCCAATCTCGCGCTCTGGTCGATCGTGCTGGTCGACGTCTGGCAGACCGCGCCCTTCGCTTTCCTGATCATCTTCGCCGGCCTGCGCCTGATCCCGCAGGATGTCTATGAAGCCGCCCGTGTCGACGGCGCCGGGCCGTGGCGACGCTTCCGCGACATGACGCTGCCGCTGCTCGCGCCCTATCTCTTCGTCGCGGCGCTGCTGCGCTCGGTCGACAGCTTCAAATTATTCGACAAGGTCTATGCCATGACCGGCGGCGGGCCGGGGCAGGCGACCGAGACGGTCTCGATGTTCGTCTACCGGCAGGGCTTCCGCTTCTTCGACATCGGCCTGGCCTCGGCCGCCGCGGTGGTGATGATCGCCGTCGCCGGTCTGCTCGCGGCGGTCTATGCGGCCTCGCTGCTCAAGGGGGCGGGCCGATGATCCGGATCATCGCTGCTTTCGGCCTCTGCGCGCTCTCGCTGATCCCGCTGGTCTGGATGGTCGCGACCTCGATCAAGCCGCCGGCCGAATATGTCTCGACCTCGATCGCGCTCTGGCCGCAGGACCCGACGCTGGCGCATTACCGCGTGCTGCTCGATGGTGGGATGTGGCGGCTCGGGCTCAACAGCGTCGTGGTGGCGCTGGGTACGGTCGGCCTGTCGCTGCTGGCCGGCTTGCCCGCGGCCTATGCGCTGGCGCGCTTCGAGCTGCCCAGGCGCTTCGACATCGTCTTCCTCGGCTTCGTGCTGGTGATCAAGCTGGCGCCGCCGATCGCGCTCGCCATCCCGCTCTACCAGGTGCTGCGGGCGCTCGGCCTGCTCGACACCCATCTCGGCCTCGTCCTCGCCAACCAGATCCTGGCGCTGCCCTTCGCGATCTGGATGCTGCTCGGCTTCGTGCGCGACGTGCCCTACAGCTTCGAGGAGGCGGCGATGCTCGATGGCGCCGGCTTCGTGAAGCGGTTGCTGGAGATCGTCGTGCCGCTCTTGATGCCGGGGCTGGTCGCGACCGCGGTCTTTGTCGCGATCATGAGCTGGAACGAGTTCCTGTTTGCGCTGCTCTTCATCCAGACGCCGTCGAAATTCACCCTGCCGGCCTTCATCGCGACCCTGATCAACGAGGACGAGACACTATGGGGCAAGCTCTCGGCGATGGGGCTGATCGCCTCGCTGCCGGTGCTGCTCGCGGTCGGGCTGGTTCGGCGCGGGCTGACGCGCGAGGTCTCTGTCGATCAGCATTGAGGGATTGAAGGGCGCGGGGAACCCTTCTCCCGTGTGGGAGAAGGGCAGGGATGAGGGCCTGCCCTTTCCATAGAGAGCGCTGCGGCTCTCCCCGTTCAAGTAATCAGCGGCAGTCCCTCACCCCTACCCCCAACCGGGAGAGGGGATCCCGCGCTTGTTCGGTGAGCGAAGGCGCCTACCGCGGCACGACCTTGCGGTAGAGATGCCAGCTGGCATGGCCGAGGATCGGCATGACCACGATCAGGCCGACCAGTACCGGCAATGAGCCGAGCACCAGGAGCGCCGTGATCGTCAGGGCCCAGGATAGCATGCCTCCCGGGCTCTTCTCGACCGCGGCCATCGAGGTCTTCACCGCAGTCGCCATGCTGACATGCCGGTCGAGCATCAGCGGGAAGGAGATCACCGTCATCGAGAACACCAGGATGGCGAAGAGCAGGCCGAGCGCATTGCCGAGGATGATCATCGTCCAGCCGTTCACCGTGGTCAGCAGCGGCGTCATGAAGCCTTCGAACGAGTCGAGCGGGACATCGCCCATCAGCCAGCGATAGATGATCCAGGCGCTGAACAGCCAGGCGAGGAAGACACCCATCAGCAGCGCGCCGAGCATCGCGATCTGGCCGATGCCTGGCGAGTGCACGACATCGAGCGCATGCTTCCAGGAGGTATCCATGCCGGCCTCGCGGCGGCGGCTGATCTCATAGAGGCCGATCGCGGCGAAGGGGCCGAGCAGGGCGAAGCCCGAGGCCAGCGGGAACAGCAGCGGGAAGATGTTGTAGCTCACCGTCAGCCGGGCGAGCAGGATGCCGGCGATCGGGTAGATCAGCGCGATGAACAGCAGATGGCTCGGCTGGGCCATGAAGTCGGAATAGCCCTGCCTGAGGGCATCCTTGATGTCGGCGATGCCGATCTCGTTGACGGGCAAGGCATCGGCAGGCGCAGCATCGTTCGCCGCCATCGGATGATGATGGATATGGGTATCGGCCATGGCGTTCATCCCGGTTCGGCCCGGTTCGCCTGGCGGTCCTGACGCGATCCTCCGGTCAAGACCTGCGAGGCGTCGAGCATCCATTTCAGCGGGGAAAGCCTACACCCGACCGGCTCCTGCCACAAATCGGCGTACCCAAATCGTGAAACAGGAGCTTCGCAGGAAACCTCCCCTGAACTAGAACTGCGCGATGGCCGACACTGTTCCCACCCCAGTCGAAGATTTGACGTCCGAGGCGGCGCGCGCCGAGCATCAGGCGCTGGCGCCCGAGATCGCCGCGGCGAACGAAGCCTATCACAGCGACAGCGCGCCGATCATGGACGACGCGACTTTCGACGCGAAGTTCCGCCGGCTGACGGCGCTGGAAAACGCCTTTCCGGAGCTGAAGGGCGCCGAGGCGCTGTCCGACAAGGTCGGCGCCAGGCCGTCCGGCAAGTTCGCCAAGATCCGGCATCGCGTGCCGATGCTCTCGCTCAACAATGCCTTCGCCGACGAGGACATCACCGACTTCGTCACACGTGTGCGCACCTTCCTCGGCCGCAAGGACGACCAGCCGATCGCCTTCACCGCCGAGCCGAAGATCGACGGGCTCTCGCTCTCGCTGCGCTATGAGAAGGGCGAGCTGGTCAGTGCTGCGACCCGCGGGGATGGTGAGGAGGGCGAGGACGTCACCGCCAATGCCCGCACGATTTCCGAGATCCCGCCCCGGCTGAAGGGCAAGGACGTGCCTGAGATCGCCGAGGTGCGCGGCGAGATCTATCTCGGCCACGCCGATTTCGCCGCGATCAACCAGCGCCAGCGCGAAAAGGAAGAGCGCGAATTCGCCAATCCGCGCAATGCCGCTGCCGGCTCGCTGCGCCAGCTCGACGTCTCGATTACAGCCAGCCGCCCCTTGCGCTTCTTTGCCTATGCCTGGGGCGAGATGCCGGTACTGCCGGCGCCGACGCAGTTCGGCGTGGTCGAGGCCTTCGCGCGCTGGGGCTTCAAGACCAATCCGCTGATGGCGCGCTGCGAGAGCGTCGAGGCGCTATTGGCGCATTACCGGTCGATCGAGGCGCAGCGCGCCACGCTCGGCTACGACATCGACGGCGTGGTCTACAAGGTCGACGATCTTGCGCTGCAGGCCAGGCTCGGCTTCGTCGCGCGGGCGCCGCGCTGGGCGATCGCGCACAAATTCCCGGCCGAGCTCGCGACCACCGTGCTGGAGGCGATCGACATCCAGGTCGGCCGCACCGGTGCGCTCTCGCCGGTGGCGCGGCTGAAGCCGGTGACGGTCGGCGGCGTCGTCGTCACCAATGCGACGTTGCACAACGAGGATTATATCCGCGGCTTCGATTCGAAGGGGCTGCCGATCCGCGACGGCAGCGACATCCGCATCGGCGACACCGTGACGGTGAAGCGCGCCGGCGACGTGATCCCGCGCGTCGAGGCGGTCGATCTGGCGAAGCGCCCGGCCGATGCGCAGCCTTACGTTTTCCCGACGATCTGTCCGGTCTGCGGCTCGGATGCGGTGCGCGAGCACAATCCGCGCTCGGGCAAGGAAGATGCGGTGCGCCGCTGCACCGGCGGGTTGATCTGCGAGGCGCAGGCGGTCGAGCGTCTCAAGCATTTCGTCTCGCGCGATGCGCTCGATATCGACGGGCTCGGCGACAAGCAGATCGAATTCTTCCATGACGATCCGGACCTGCCGGTGAAGCAGCCGGCCGACATCTTCACGCTGGCTGAGCGCGATGCGGCGAACCTGAAAAAGCTCAAGGACAAGGAAGGTTTTGGCGCGACCAGCACCAAGAAGCTGTTCGAGGCGATCGACGACCGGCGCAAGCCCCCGCTCAACCGCTTCATCTTCGGGCTCGGCATCCGCCATATCGGCGAGACCAATGCGCGACTGCTGGCGCGCCATTACGGCTCGTTCGAGGCGCTGCAGGCGGCCTGCCTCGCCGCCGAGAACCCGGAAAGCGAGGAGCGCGCGGCGCTCGACGCGATCGACGGCGTCGGCCCGACCGTGGTCGAGGCGCTGCTGCAGTTCTTTGCCGAGGAACACAATCAGCAGATGCTTGCCCGGCTGCTGGGCGAGGTGACGCCGCAGCCGCTGGAGGCGGTGGCCTCGTCCAGCCCGGTCGCTGGCCAGATCGTCGTCTTCACCGGCGCGCTGGAGCGGATGACGCGCGACGAGGCCAAGGCGATGGCCGAGCGTCTGGGCGCCAAGGTCGCCGGCTCGGTTTCGTCGAAGACGAACCTCTTGGTGGCTGGGCCGGGCGCCGGCTCGAAGCTGAAGGACGCGGCCAAGCACGGCGTCAAGGTGATCGACGAGGCCGGCTGGTTCGAGCTGGTGGGCGGGTAGCTCCACCGTCATGCTCGCCCTTGTGGCGAGCATCTACGTCTTGAACTCCACGCTGCCCGAAGGAAGACGTGGATGGTCGGGACAAGCCCGACCATGACGGAAAATGGCGCCTAGCCCCGCCCGGCCGCCAGCGTGCAGATCATCCGCGCGACCTCATAGGACTTCTCGAAGGCCGGCACGGGCAGGAACTCGTAGCGCGAGTGGAAATTATAGGCGCCGGTGAAGAAGTTCGGCGTCGGCAGGCCGCGGGCCGAGAGCGCCGCGCCATCGGTACCACCGCGCATCGGGATCTGCTTCTTCCGGATCTGCAGTGCCTCGAGCGCGCCGAAGAGCA
Source organism: Allobosea sp. (assembly GCA_024231975.1). Lineage (GTDB taxonomy): Bacteria > Pseudomonadota > Alphaproteobacteria > Rhizobiales > Beijerinckiaceae > Allobosea. Next base: position 97,997 of record JAAEQB010000050.1, on the reverse strand, counting down.
GCTCGACCGGGCGCTGGTCCTGCCCAAGGCTGTCATGGATGTTGCCATAGGTGTCGCTGACCACGCAGTCGACCCGGCCGGTCGGGTAGAGCGCGGCGATCTCCTTGGTGACCTCGCTGAAACGGCGCTTGCGCGCTTCGAAGCGTTCCTTGTCGAAATCGCGGATCAGCGCGCCCAGCGTGGCTTCGCTGGCATTGGCGGTGATGGCGTTGAACCAGACATAGCCCTCGCGCCCCTCCGTGTTCTCCGGCGTCTCAGAGCGGTCGAAACGGCTGATGAAGTCCTGCGCCATCAGCACCGGGTTCACCAGCACGCCCTTGGCCGACATCGGGTGGGTGCTGACGCCGGTCAGGGTGATTTCGGCCGCGGCGGCGTTGAAGTTCTCGATCACGACTTCGCCGAGCTCGCAGCAGTCGATCGTATAGGCGAAGTCGCAAGGGAAGCGGGCAAGGTCGAGGACCTTGGCGCCGCGCAGGCCGATCTCCTCGTCCGGGACGAAGGCGACGACGATGTCGCCATGGCGATCCTGCGAGCCGAGATTGGCGAGCAGCGTCATGATCACCGTGATTGCCGCCTTGTTGTCGGCGCCGAGCACGCTGGTGCCGTCGCTGGCGATGATCTCCGCGCCCCGCCAGTCGCTGAGTTGCGGATGCTCGGCGACGCGCAGCCAGATGTCCCGGTCGCGGTTGAGGCAGAGATCCTCGCCCTCGAAGCGCAGGAGCTGCGGGCGGATATCGGGCGAGAGGCCGGCGTCGAAGGTGTCGAGATGGGCGATGAAGCCGATTTTCGGCGCACCCTCGTCAGTGCCGCGTTTCACCGCCGTGACGGTGGCGCGGTCGTCGATCGCGACATCGTCGAGGCCGAGCGCGCGCAGCTCATCCGCAAGCAGTTCGGCGAGGCGCTGCTGGCCCGGCGTGCTCGGCAGCGTCGTCGCCTTGATATCGCTCTGGCTGGTAACCGCGACATAGCGGAAGAAGCGCTCAATCAATTGCTGGCGGATGGTCATGGTCGTCCTGTCGAAGGCGTAGCGGTCCGTGATCGGCGAGGCGCCCTGAGGCGCTGCCGGCAGGGGAGGCGTCGATTGGCCGCGTCGCGCGGATCGGCGGCTCGGTATTGCGGAAATGGCTCGGCGGCTTGCCGATCACCCGCTTAAAGGCGCGGCTGAACGACGCCTCCGAATCGTAACCGAGACGGCGCGCCACGGCCGAGATCCGCATGCGGTCGCGCTCCAGCCATTGCCGGGCCTGATGCATCTGGACCTGCAGGACATAGCGGGCTGGGGTTTCGCCGACGACGCTGGCAAAGCGCTCGGCGAAGGCGGAGCGCGAGGCGTGCATCACCCTGGCGAGCGCATCGACCGTCCAGTCCTCGCTCGGGTTGAGATGGATCGCGGCCAGCACGCGGCCGATATCGGGATCGCGGGCGGCGGCAACCCAGCCGGTGGCGCTGCCGCAGCCGCGCTCGACCCAGGAGCGGATCAGGGCGGCGGCGACGACATCGGCGAGGCGGGTCAGGATACCGCCGGCTCCGACGCGGTCGAGTGTGAGTTCGCAGGCCATGGTCGTCAGCAAGGCGGGGATGGCCGGCTCAGCCACCGCCATCTCATGCACCCACATCAGTTCCGGCATCATCCGCAGCATCGGATGCTGGGCGTCGACGTTGAAGCAGAGGCTGGCGCTGAAGAACAAGGTCGCGTCGCCTTCTCCCGCGCCGCCGCGCGCCTCGGCGATCTCGCCGCAGCAGTGCTGGAAGGCGCAGTTGCCATTCGGTTTCGCCGAGAGGCCGGGCTCGCTGGCGAGCGCATGCTCGACGCCGCGCGGCATCAGCACGGCATCGCCCTGTTCGAGCCGGCACCACTCGCCCTCGGGCGTGCGCAGCCAGCAGCCCTGCTCGGCCATGAAGTGCAGGCGCGCCGCCGGCTGGGCCGGGAACAGCAGGCACCAGGGCGTCGTCATCTCGTAGCGGGCGTAGTCCACGCCTTCGAGCCGGAGGCCGCGGAGCATCTCGGTGAGCGGGTCCGGTGCCGATCTTCTGGACGATTGGGCAAGCATATCGGATTTTCTAGCATGGAAGCTCCAGCCGGTCACGCCTAACTCCGGTGTCCGAACTTCTCCGGTCTTTTTGGAGCCTCCCATGTCGGATTCCTTGTCAGCCACAGCCGATGCCGAGCTTGTCGGCATCGTGCCCGAAGAGCGCACGGCCGTTTGGCCTGCGGTCTTCGCCCTCTCAATGGGCGTCTTCGCCCTGGTCAGCGCCGAATTCCTGCCCGCCAGCGTCCTGACCTCGATCGCTGCCGATCTCTCAATCAGCGTCGGTGCCGCCGGGCAGACCGTCACCGTGACCTCGCTGGTCGGTGTCGCCGCCGCGATCTTCACCCCGATCGTCACCAGCCGCTTCGATCGGCGCTTGGTGCTCTGGTCGCTCTTGTCGCTGCTTGCCCTGTCCAGCCTGGTCACGGCGCTCGCCAACGGCTTCGTCATGCTGCTGGCGGCGCGCTTCCTGCTCGGCCTTGCGCTGGGCGGCTTCTGGTCGATGGCGCCGGCGCTGACGCTGCGGCTCGTGCCGGCACAGTCCGTGCCGCGGGCGCTGGCGCTGATCTCGGCCGGCGTCTCGGCCGCCTTCATCGGCGGTGGGCCGCTTGGGGCCTATCTCGATTCCCTGATCGGCTGGCGCATGGTCTTCGGGCTCTCGGCTGCGCTTGCCGGCGTCGCCCTGCTGGCGTTGCTGGCGACGATGCCGTCCTTGCCGCCTCAGGCGGCGCCGCGGCTGGGCACGCTGGGGGTGCTGTTGTCGCGTCCCAGCATCCGGCTGATGCTGATCTCGGTACTCGTGATCATCTCCGGGCAGTTCACCGGCTTCACCTATATCCGGCCCTTCCTCGAGCATGCGCCGCAGCTCGGCGTCGCGGCGATCACTGTCGTGCTGCTCGGCTACGGCCTCGGCAATGTCGTCGGCAATTTTGCAGGCGGCGCAGTGGCGGGGCGCGGCGTCAAGCTCGCGATCGTCTCCTTCGCACTGGCGATCGGCATCCTGGGCCTGGTCATGCTCCAGTTCGGCGCCTCTCCGATCGTGGCGGGGATCGCGGTCGCGCTCTGGGGCTTCGCCTTCGGCTTCGCGCCGGTCGGTTTCCAGACCTGGATGGTGCGTGTCGCGGCCGACCATGCCGAATCGGCGAGCGGGCTGGTGACGGCGGCCTTCCTGGTCGCGATCGCCAGCGGCGCGGTGCTCGGAGGCCTGCTGGTCAACCATGTCGGCGGCCTCGGCCCGATCGGCTACATGGCGGCGGCGACGCTTGCCGGCGCGCTGCTGGTGCTGGTCGCCGGCAAGGAGCCGCCGGTGGCAGAGGCAAAGACGGCTGTGCACTGATCCGGATTTGAGAGGCGCGCGCCGCCTTCCCTTCTCCCCTTGTGGGAGAAGGTGGCCCGAAGGGCCGGATGAGGGGTCGCTCAGGCCGAAATCGCTGGCGTTGCCAAAGAAGAAAGCGATCGACGTCGCGCGACCCCTCACCCTAGCCCTCTCCCGCAAGGGGAGAGGGGATATGGCGCGCTCGTCAACGCTGATGGGGGCCTGAATGGCGACGCTCGCGTGATCGTCGCCATCACTTTTCTTCAAGACATGAGGGCGCGGTTCCGCTCTATCTTGCGCCATGGATCTGATCAGCCAAGGCGACGCATTGCAGGAGATGCCGCTCCGGGAGGGCGAGCACGCCCGCCTGTTCACGGCGGCGCGCTTCTCCGGGCTGGAATGCCTGTCGGCGCGGTTCTCGACCCATACCTATTCGCCGCATGCGCACGAGACCTATGCAGTCGGCACGATCCTCTCCGGTTGCGAGCTTTGGCATGCGCGGGGCCGCACGCTCTTCGCCCGCACCGGCGACCTCGTCTTCAACCATCCGCTCGATGTCCATGACGGCGCGCCGAGCGAGGGCGGCTATCGCTACCGGATGACCTATCCGACGATCGAGCTGATGCGCGAGGTCGCGATCTCGCTGACCGGCGACGAGACGATCGGCACGCCCTTCTTCCCCGAGCCCACCGTGCAGGACCCCGAAGGCTCCGCTTTGTTCTCGGAAGCGCATCGCGCGCTGGAGGAGGGTGGCGACGGCCTCGCCGGCGAGGAAGGCCTGCTGCGCGCCTATGCCTGGTGCCTGTCGCGCCATGCCGACCTCTCCATTCGCGATGTCGGGCGCGAGCACGGGCCGATCGCGCAGGCGAGGGAACTGCTCGAGCAGCGCTATGACGAGGACCTGTCGCTGGCGGACCTCACCCAGCGCTCGGGCCTGCCGCGGCACCACCTGATCCGCGCCTTCCGGCGCGAGACCGGGCTGACGCCGCATGCCTATCTCGTCGATGTCCGCGTTCGCCGCGCCCGCGAGCGGCTGCGGCGCGGCGAATCCCCCGGCGCGGTCGCGGCCGCCACCGGGTTCTGCGACCAGGCGCATCTGACCCGTGCCTTCAAGGCGAGGCTCGGCGTGACGCCGGGCGTCTTCCGCGCCGCCCATCACGGCTGATGGACAACAAGATGAGTTGGAAAAACGAAGCCCGTGCAGGGCTGGGCGACATCTGGCCGGCTGCGCTCGCGGCCGTGCCGATCGGCCTGCTCTTCGGTGCGCTCGCCGCCGGCAAGGGGCTCTCGCCGTTCGAGGTCTTCCTGATGAGCGTGCTCGTCTTTGCCGGCGGAGCGCAGTTCGCCGCGGTCGAGCTCTGGACGCACCCGGCGCCGCTCTTCGCGCTGGTGTTCTCGACAGCGCTGATCAATGCCCGCCACATCCTGATGAGCGCCTCGATCGCGCCGAAGCTCAAGGGCTTCTCGACCGCGCAGCTCTTCGGCGGGCTCTACTACATGGCCGACGAGAACTGGGCGCTGGCAGAGAAGCGGGCGCGCAGCCATCCGGTCACGCCGGCCTACTGGTTCGCCATGATCGTGCCCTTTGTGCTGGGCTGGCTGACGACCTCGACCACCGGCGCGATCATCGGCGCGGCGCTCGGCGATCCCAAGCGCTACGGCGCCGACTTCGCCTTCACCGCGCTGTTCATCGCGCTGACTGCCGCCTTCTGGAAGGGCAGAGTCACCGCCTGGACGGTGGCTGCTGCCGGCATCGCCTCGGCGCTGGCCTACAAACTTACCGGGCCGCCCTGGCATGTGCTGGCGGGCGCACTCTGCGGCCTGGCCGCGGCCTGGATCGCCGCAGGCGATCTCGCCGAGAAGCCCATTGAAAGCCCGGCCGAATGAGCCTCGACCCGATCAATCTTACCGCCTTCCTTGGAATGGCGCTGGTGACCTATCTCACCCGCATCGCTGGCCTTGCCCTCGTCGGCCGGCTCAACCTCTCGCCGCGGGCGCAGGCCGCCTTCGACGCGATCCCGCCGGCCGTGCTGATCGCCGTGATCGCGCCGAGCGCGCTGGCGACCGGCTGGCCGGAGACGGTGGCGGCGCTGGTCTGCGGCCTCGCGGCGACGCGCCTGCCGTTGCTCGGCGTGGTTGCCGTCGGTGTTGCGACCGTGGTTGCCTTGCGCATGGTGGCCTGAAGCCGACCGGGAGGACACGCATGCGCCCCGTGATGGATTCGATCGTCGATGCCATCGGCAATACGCCGCTGGTCCGCCTCGACCGGCTGACGCGGCATCTCGGCGTGAGCGGGACCATCCTCGCCAAGCTCGACTATCTCAATCCCGGCTTTTCGAAGAAGGACCGGGCGGCGCTCGGCATCATCGCGGAGGCGGAAGCGTCCGGCGCGCTGAAGCCCGGCCAGACCGTGGTCGAGCTCACCTCCGGCAATATGGGCACCGGGCTCGCGATCGTCTGCGGCATCCGGGGCTATCCCTTCATCGCCGTGATGTCGAAGGGCAATTCCGAAGAGCGCGCCCGGATGATGCGGGCGCTCGGGGCTGAAGTCGTACTGGTCGACCAGCTACCCGGCTCGGTGCCAGGGCAGGTCTCGGGCGGCGATCTTGAACTCGTCGACCACGAGGCGAAGCGGATTACGAGGGAGCGTGGCGCCTTCCGCGCCGACCAGTTCCATCGCGACGGCAACTGGTTGGCGCATTACCGCACCTCCGGGCCGGAGCTCTGGGAGCAGAGTTCCGGCGCGATCGACGCCTTCGTCGACTTCATCGGCTCGGGCGGCAGCTATGCCGGGGTGACCAGAGCGCTGAAGGAGCGCAGCCAGACATTGCGCTGCTATGTGGTCGAGCCGGCGGGGGCTGCCGCTGCGGCGGGCGAAGCGGTGACAAGACCAGAGCACCCAATCCAGGGCGGCGGCTATGCCATGGCCGATCTCGCCTTCCTGAAGAACGTGCCGGTCGATGGCTATCTGCAGGTGACGGGAGACGAGGCGCGCGAGACGACGCGGCTGCTGGCGCGCCATGAGGGCATTTTCGGCGGGTTCTCGGCCGGGGCGAATGTCGCGGCAGCGGTGCAGCTGCTGCGTGGGGGCGAGGCGGGCAAGACGATCGCCGTCATCGTCTGCGATTCCGGGTTGAAGTATCTCTCGACCGATCTGTGGGGGTGATGGTGGGGCAGTGCCTTGCTGAGGAGATGCCGCGCGGCGGTGATGATCGTATTCGTATGAGTTGGTTCAGTTCATAGTAAAATCTTGATTTGAGTGAATCTTCTTCCAGATTCCAGCCTTCTTTTGATAAACCAGAGAGTATCCGAAGGCTTCGGGGAATGGCCTTAGCGCATATCCAGCTTCATCGAAGGCCTTGGGGCGAGCCTTTGCTCGCTCTAGGTCGGTTTTGAAGAGCGTTTCGGTATTGAAAGTGATTGTGAGAACGGCGGTAGAGAATGTCTGATTGAAGACAGGCATCCCGACTTCTATGCGCCTCATTCGTACCAGAGCATGGCGTCGACCCTCGGCCAAGTCACCAGATTGCGAGCCTTTCCTGAACTCCGATTGCTGGTGCTGCCATTGGCGGCTGGCTTCCGCTTCAGAGCAAAAGTGTCGTTGTGTTATGTTCGCAGAACCCATGATTTCAGCGGGGTTGGTCACATTGTGAGGCGCCAAGATGTCCGCATGCAGTTTCGAGCCAAGGTACTTTTGAGCAAGAGATGAATCGATAGGTCTAACAGACCACGTGTCCAAGAAAGTGCAAGGCTGTGGTCGAATGTCAAATTCTTGCGAAATCGTCTTGAATAAGCTGCTTGATTCCCGCTTGGCGCGATCATTACGCTTCTCGAATATTTTCTCTGTCTGATCACCAGCTTGAGCGGACAAAGATGCCGACAGAAAAAGTATCAGAGCGAGGCGCGGGAGTTTAGCAAGATTTAGCATAGGTTTTTGATATATTTGGATAGGTCAAGCCCGGCAAGGGACGCTGTACTTCCCTCATCCCCTGCCGGGACCTTCTCCCCCGAGGGGAGAAGGGGGGCTTTCCTCACAACGGCAGGCACGCCTGCTCCAGCCAGGCCTTTGCCTCGCCTTCGACCAGCGGCGCGAGCTTGCTCCAGACCTGCGCGTGATAGGCGTTGATCCAGGCGAGTTCGCCCTCGTCGAGCAGCGAGAGGTCGATCAGCGCCCGCTCATAGGGGCACCAGGTCACCGTCTCGAAGCCGTACATGGTGCGGTCGCCACCGGGGATCTGGCGCTCCTCGACCACGATCAGGTTCTCGATGCGGATGCCGTAGGCGCCCTCCTTGTAGTAGCCGGGCTCGTTCGAGAGGATCATGCCCGGCTCTAGCGGCGTGGTGCCGAGCTTGGACAGGCGCTGCGGCCCTTCATGCACTGAGAGATAGCTGCCAACGCCGTGGCCGGTGCCGTGGTCGAAATCGAGGCCGGCCTGCCAGAGCGGGGCGCGGGCGAAGGCATCGAGCTGGGCGCCTGATGTCCCCTTCGGAAAGACGGCGCGCGAGATGGCGAGGTGGCCCTTGAGCACGCGGGTATAGCGGTCGCGCATCTCAGCACTGGGCTCGCCGACCGCCATGGTGCGGGTGATGTCGGTGGTGCCGTCCTCGTACTGCCCGCCGGAATCGACCAGGAATATGCCGGGTTCGATCCTACGGTTGCTGGATTCGGTGACGCGATAATGCGGCAGCGCCGCGTTCGGGCCGGCGCCGGCGATGGTGGTGAAGGAGACGTCGCGCAGTTCGCCGGTCTTCAGGCGCTCGGCTTCCAGCGCCGCGACGGCGTCGATCTCGGTCAGGCCGCCCTTGGGCGCCTCGCGCGCCAGCCAGGACAGGAAGCGGACGATCGCCGCGCCGTCGCGCAGGTGGGCCCGGCGGCTGCCGTCCAATTCGGCTGCGTTCTTCTTCGCCTTCATCAGCGCGATTGGGTCGGCGCCGGCGTCCGGCGTGCCGCCGGCATCCCGGATCAGCGTGGCCAGCGCCGAGGCGGCTGTGCTTGCATCGAGCCGGACCTTGGCCTTCCTGGCGCCGAGCGCCTTGAGCTGCTGCTCAAGCGCGGCCGGCGGGGCGATCTCGCCGAGCGCGCCGATGGCGTCACCGGCCTCGTTGGTGATCTTTTCCGGCGCGAGGAAGACGGTCGGACGGCCTTCGCGCGGCACGATGGCGTAGCCGAGCGGCAGCGGGGTGTGCTCGACATCGCCGCCGCGGATGTTGAAGGTCCAGGCCAGCGCATGCGGATCGGAGAGCACGAGCGCATCGACCCTTGCCTTGGCGAGCTCCTGCTGGATGCGGGCGAGCTTGTCGGCGCTGCTTTCGCCGGCATAGGCGGCCGGATGAGCCTTGACCGGGGCGGTCGGCGGGGCCGGGCGGTCGCTCCAGAGCGCATCGATCGGGTTCGGCGTCACCGGCACGAGCATGCCGCCGGCCACCGAGACGGCCTTTTCCAGTCTGGCGACGCCATCGACGGTGTGGAGCCAGGGATCATAGCCGAGCTTGCCGCCGGCCGGCAGATTGATCTCGACCCATTTGTCGAGCGGGGTCTCTTCCATCTTCGTCGGCGTGACAACGCTGGTGTCGGTCTGCGCGGCGGACTGGATGGTGTAGCGGCCATCGACGATCAGCGCCGCCTTGTCGACGAGCACGATCGCATGGCCGGCCGAGCCGGTGAAGCCGGTCAGCCAGGCGAGGCGCGCCATGTGGGCGGGGACGTACTCGCCCTGGTGCTCGTCGGCGCGTGGGACGACGAAGCCGTCGAGCCCCTGCTTGGCGAGGGCGGCGCGCAAGGCGGCGACGCGCGGCGCAACCTGCGACGGGTCGCTCGGCTCGGAGAAGGATTGGAAGCGGCAGGCGGCGCGGGAATCGGTCATGTCGGGCTCGGCAGGGCGGGATTTGCGGCCACACTCGCCTCCGCGCGCGGGAAAGGCCAGTGCAAAACTGCGGTTTCGCCCCTGCTTTCGAAGCGGGCTCGCACTGGCTCGCATTTGAGCGATCTGCCACTTGGTTATGCGACTTGCGCAGTCGTTAACGGATTTCTTTTTCCGTCATGCATTTTTTGCATGTTGTGCATATGCGAACATATCTTCTCGCAAGTGCGAAGGCGGCCCACTTTAGTCGCATAAGAGAACGAGGAAGCGACCGGGACTGTCCTTCGTGATCTGAGGAGAGACCCTATGACCTATGTGCTGAATTCCACCGACGTCCTTCCGGCCGCGACCCGCGCCGAGGCGACGGAGACCAAGACCGCCGGCCAGGGCTTCTGGCAGCGTCTCTACGCCGCGATGATCGAGAGCCGCCGCCGTTCGGCCCTGCGCGAGCTGCGCGCCCACCACTATCTGGTGCGCGAGAGCGAGCTGGTGCTCGGCGGCTTCCCGCAGACGACGCTGAAAAGCGACGCCGAACTGCCGTTCAACCGCTGACCGTCAAACGCCGCAGGCCGCCAACCGCGCCGCGAGCAACCGAAAAGGAACCGAAATCATGATCGCCATCGTCAAGCATGCCTATGATGCCGTCGTCGACGCCGCCAAGTTCGCCGCGGCCGTCTGGCATGATGCCCGCGTCATGCAGGCGCAGGCCGAAGAGAAGTACGGCCACCTCGGCTTCTGAGTGCTACGGCGGCGTAACCCGCCGCCGGTCGCTCGAAGCAGTAGGCCTAGTAGAGGCGGCGTGGCCTGGCGGCTGCGCCGCCTCTTTTCATGACCAAAGTCGCCCAGCCCTCGCGCGAGGAGCGCTTCGCCAGCGCCAGCCCCTGATGGCGATAGGCCGAGACCACGCCGGCGACGTCCATCTCCAGCAGCCCCGAGAGGATCACCGTGCCGTCGTCGGAGAGGGCGCGGGCGATCGCGGGTGCGAGCTTGCGCAGCGGGCCGGCGAGGATATTGGCGAAGATCAGGTCGAAATGGCGGGGGCGGTCCGCCTTGGCATGGCGCAGGCCGGGCGCGACATAGAGGTCGAGCGCCTGCGGCGCGTGGTTGATCCTGGCATTGCTGGCGGAGACCTCGATCGCGATCGCGTCGATATCGCCGGCGACGACCTTGCGCTTGACCTGCTTGGCGAGCGCGAGCGCGAGGATGCCGGTGCCGGTGCCGACATCGATGGCGTTGCGCGGCCGGCGCTTCTTCAGTTCGGCGTCGAGCGCCAGCAGGCAGCCGGCGGTGGTGCCGTGATGGCCGGTGCCGAAGGCGAGCGCTGCGGCGATCTCGATGGCGACGTCGTTGACCTTGACCGCGTCGCGGTCATGCGAGCCATGGATTAGAACCCTGCCGGCGCGCACCGGCTGCAGGCCGTCCAGGCTGGCCGCGACCCAGTCCTGCTGCTTCACCGTGGTGAAGGGCGTCGCATCGATGCTGTCGCCGACGATGGGGCGCAGCATGTCGCGAACCGCGTCCTCGTCGGGATGAGCAGCGAAGTAGATCTCGACCTTCCAGGGCGCGTTCAGCGACAGGGTGGTGACCCCGCTCTCGACCTCGAAGGCCGATACCGCGGTCTCGGTCGGATCGAAGACCTCGCCCAGGAGCTCGGTCAAGGCGCGCGCCTTGTCGCCGCTGGTTTCGAGTTCGAGGACGGTCGCGACCGTCGATGGCAGGAGGCCTTCGCGCATGGGCGCGGCTTAGCAGGGTGAGGGCAGCTTTACCACTGCGGGCGGTGGTTTATGTCAAATGCTATTGACCGGCACCGGTTTTCCCTGTCGACGAGGTTTAGCGGCGCTCTCGCGCTGTCTCGACTGGTCTTGAAGGAGAAGGTGCCGCAGATGAAGCATGCCTGGATCGCTGCAATACCGCTGGCACTCTCGGCCTTGAGTTTTGCTATCCCTGCGCAAGCGCAGGATTATCGCAAGCTCTCGACGCAGTGGCAGGGCAAGGAACGCCCGCTCGATATCGTCAACGGCGGCCGCCACAACAACATGGCCCATCTCGCCGATGACGACGATGTTTCCGGCCAGAGCTGGCGCCTGCGCAAGGACGGCAGTTCCTACCGGCTGACCACGGCTTTCCGCGGCGACGGCATGTGCCTCGACGTCACCAATGGCGGCTCGCTCAACAATTTCGTCAGCCTGCAGCCCTGCGGCAATTATTCCGGCCAGTTCTGGCGGATGCACAAGGAAGGGCAGTGGTTCCGGCTGACGACCGAGTTCCGCGGCCGCAACATGTGCCTCGACATCGTCAATGGCGGCGCGCAGGACGGCATGGCGCAATTAACGCCCTGCGGCAATTTCTCCGGCCAGCTCTGGCGGCTGGATTGAGAAGCGGGCGCTTAGATCACCGCGCGTTCGATGGGACGCGATCACGGTGATCTGTCATTTTAATTTGCAGCATCGGATTTTTCCGAAAAGTGGATTCCACTTTTCGGTCCGATGCTACGGCGCCCGCTTCTCATCTCACCCGTGTTGCGCGGCGAGCTGGGCGAAGATCGCGCCGAGCTGGCCGTTCTCGGCGGCGAAGCGCAGCGGCTTGCAGCGCTCGACGATGATCTCGCCCGATTCCGGCTGGCTTTCGAGCAGCGCCATCACTTCGCTGGTGAACTCGGCCAGCGGCATCGCTGCGGGATCGACCGCCTGCTGCGGGCCGAGCAGTTCGGTCTGCACATAGGGCGGGGCGATCTCGATCACCTCGACCGAGGTCGCCTTGAGCTGTTCGCGCAGGGCCATCGACCAGGAATGGATCGCCGCCTTGGCCGCGCTATAGGTCGGCGTCGTCGCCAGCGGCACGAAGGCGAGTCCGGAGGAGACGGTCAGGATCGCCGCGCGTTCCTGCTTCAGCAGATGCGGCAGCAGGGCCGAGGTAAGCCGGATCGGCCCGAGCAGGTTGGTCGCGATCGTCTCCTCGGCGGTATCGAGGAAATCGCCGGCCGCGACCACCTCGCTGCGCATGATGCCGGCATTGTGGATGACGGTGTTGAGCGCCGGGAAGCTCTCGACCGCCTGCCGGGCGAAGGCGGCGACATCATCCTTGTCCTGGATGTCGAGCAGGAGCGCCTCCATGCCCGGATTGGCCGAGGTCACCTCATGGAGGAGCGCCTCGCGCCGGCCGGCGATGACGACCTGGTTGCCGGCCTTGTGCAGGGCTTCGGCCAGCGCCCGGCCGATGCCGGAGCCGCCACCGGTGATGAGAATGGTGTTGCCGCTGATGTTCATCGCAAATCCCTTTCCTGGTTGCGGAACATCAGCTGGCGTCGCTACTCTCCGACGGAAAGTAGGCGCCCAAAGGTTCGATACGCACCAAAAGGAGAGTGTCGGCATGCATGCGATCCGCGAGGCGATGGCATCGATGCACAAGCGCAGCGAGGAGATCCCGCCGGTCTCCAGGGCTGTGGAGTCGCTGGTGCGCCAGGTGATCGCGCAGGTCGCCGACAAATGGACGATGCTGGTGCTGGAGGCGCTGGAGGAGCACGGCACGCTGCGCTTCACCGAATGCGGGCGGATCGTCGGTGGCATCAGCCAGAAGATGCTGACCAAGACCCTGCGCGAGATGGAGCGCGACGGGCTGGTGGTCCGCACCGTCCACCCTGTGATCCCGCCGCATGTCGACTACACGCTGACGGAGCTCGGCCGCGAGCTCAGCGCGGCCTTCTGCGGCGTCTGGACCTGGGCCGAGACCTATCACGCCGAGGTTTCGGCGGCGCGGCGGGCTTTTCGGGAGCGGGAGGAGGGCTAGGGCCGACCGCCGGGCCGAACGCCTCGGCTCAAGCGGTGGCCGTCTTGCCCCTTCTGCGCAGATAGATGATCTGCGCCGTCACGCCGACCACGAGCGCGGCGAGAATGCCACCCTGCACGCTGAGCAGCAGCGGGGATTTCAGGTCGGTGACGAATGGATGGCCGTCGGGGACGCGGCGCAGGATTTCCGTGGCGGTCGGCAGCATCAGCAGGAACACGGTCACGCTGAGGGTTATCGTCTCGACATAAGTCGCGACCACTCGCGAGACCGGCAGGCGCCCGATGGAATAGCCCACGGCGAGCAGCAGCAATGTCAGCGCGCCGATGACGTGGCTCACGGGCTGATGCCCGACGAGGAAGACCGTGGCGGCGCCGATCACCATGGAGGCCAGATAGAGGGTGCCCGCAGGCGAGCGCGGCACGATCCGGCCATGGACGGCGAGCATGTAGGCCGCTGCCGGAATGGCGGGCACGCTGCCGAGCGTGTGCACCCAGCCGAGTGGGGAAATGCCGAACATGGGGAGTGTCCTTTCCTTGAGTGACGGACGCTGCGAGGAGGCAGCGCTGGAAGGCCGAGTGGCTTTGTCTATCTACTAGTTGGTAGGCACGAATGTGATGGCTCTGTATGGCGGGGAGGCCTCTCTAGTTCTGGTTGGTGAGGCGTTCGAGAAGCGGGTGGGTGATGACGCCGAACATCTTGGGATCGCCATAGGCGCGCGCCGAGAGCATCGCGCCATGGACGCCGGCCAGGAAAGCTTCCGCTTCGGCTCTGGCCGTCCCGGTGAAATGCAGGCTGCCTTGCCGTGCCCCGCGTTCGAGAATCGATGTCAGCCAGGCGGAGAACGTCCTGAAATGCGCGCGCACTTCTAGCGTGATTTCTTCGGGCAGCACCGGGATCTGACTGGCGAGCAGGGCGCAGAGACAGAGCGGAGCGCTGGCATCGACGATGCAGGCTTCCCAATAGCCGATATAGGCGCGCAACTGATCGGCAGCCGCGGGGACCTGGCGTTCCAGCTCGGCGATGCCCGCCTCGGCCTCTTCGCGATAGCGGGCGACGAGCGTGCGGACGAGCTCGGACTTGGTCGGAAAATGATGGTGGATGCTGGCATTCCGGATACCGACCACCTTGGCGATGTCGGCATAGCTGAAGCCGTTATAGCCGCCCTCGATCAGTAGTGCCCGCGCCGAGCGCAGGATGTCGTCATAAGTCGCCGAGGGGTTGGTCATAGGGTTTTCTACCTACTAGTAAGTAGGCGCGTCAATGCGCTGTGCGGCCGGGACTCATCACGCCCTCGCGAGCCAGCGCAGGCGGAGCAAGGTGTCGCTGCTGCGGGGGGCTTCAGAAGGTCTTGGTCAGGAAGATCCGGGTCGAGCCGTCGCGCGGCGCGACTTCGCCGAGAACCTGCCAGCCATGGCGCTTGTAGAAGTCGGGCGCCTGGAAGCTGACGGTGTAGAGCACGCCGGCGCCGCAGCCGCGGGCCCGCGCCTCGTCCTCGGCCATCGTCAGGATGCGGCTGCCGAGCCCCGAGCGGCGCAGTTCCTTCGGCAGATAGAACAGGTCGATGAAGAGCAGGCCCATCGAGGTCCGCCCGACGAGACCGCCGAGCGGGGCGCCGTCCGGGCTCTTGATCGCGATGGTGAGCGGCTTGCGGTCGCGCGCACCGCCCATCTCGGCATTGTAGCTGCCGAGGCCGTCGGAGATCGCGGACTGCAAGGCAGGGTCGATGCTGTCGGTCAGGCTGACGGTCACGCCAGACATGCGCTGAAGTCCTCAGCCGGTCGGAGAGGTCGAGAGACTATTCCGCCGCCGGCTGGAAGGCGAGGCGCGGCGCCGGAATGAGCGCCATGACATGGGCGGCGAGATCGGCCGCGACCTCGGGATCGGCTTTCAGCTCGCTCGGTGCGCGGGCACGCGGGATCGTCTTGCCGTCCTCGACCATCGACTCGATCCAGAGCGCCAGGGCTTCAGGCGCATTCGCCATCGCTTCGTCAAGCGTGTCACCGGCCGAGAAGCAGCCGGGCAGGTCCGGGAACCAGACGCCGACGGCGTGGTCGGGACCGGCGTCCTCGATGATGGCGACGTAATGGGTCATCTCAATCGCGCGGCCAGCCTGCCTGCTTGTAGATCTTCAGCACGAGACCGGGTCCGAGGGCCTTCTTCGGATGCGGCACCGAGATATTGTCATGGACGCCCGGCTTTTTGAAGACATGGTGCGAGCCGGCAATGCGCACGCATTCCCAGCCTTCGCGTTCGAGGCGGCGAATGATATCGGCGCTGCTTTTGAACATCAGAGTCGTCCATGAAAGAGCGACTCAGGCTAATAGTATTTATTATAGAAGTAAATAATAATTCGAATTATGCATGTCAATGTGAATTTTCATATGGCGATGTGAAAGTTCATATTCGAATTTGCATTTTGTCATCCTCGTATTTGCATTAAAGCAGCTCTCGATGTGCATGACGTGCAATTGGCGTTTGCATTAATGTCACCCCGCCTTCTGCACGAAACTGTCCAACACCATCTTCCGGCCGGCCTTGTCGAAATCGACGGTTAGCTTGTTGCCGTCGACGCTGGCGACCGAGCCGGGGCCGAACTTGACGTGGAAGACGCGGGCGCCGGTGTCGAAGGCGGAGCTTCCCGTCGATTTCGCCGTCAGCTCGCCCTCGATCAGCATCGGGCCACGCTGGCGGCCTGCCCCTGAGCCGAAGCCGCGCTGGCCGGCATCGGAGAAGCCGGAGCTGCCTCCGCCCGAGTTGAACTTGGCCTTGTTCTCCTGCGCCCTCTGCCAGCCCGGCGTCTGGTAGGACGAGCCGAAGCTCTCCATGCGCTCGAAGCGCGAGGCGCCGTAGCCGCCCTGGCTGTAGGCGGTGGGCGCCTGGACGACCTCGACATGGTCCTCCGGCAATTCGTCGATGAAGCGCGAGGGCAGGCTCGACTGCCAGAGGCCATGGATGCGGCGGTTCGAGGCGAAATAGAGCTTCAGCCGCTTGCGGGCGCGGGTCAGGCCGACATGGGCGAGGCGGCGCTCCTCCTCCAGCCCGGCGCGGCCGTTCTCGTCGAGGGCGCGCTGGCTTGGGAACAGCCCTTCCTCCCAGCCGGGCAGGAAGACGGTGTCGAATTCCAGCCCCTTGGCGGCGTGCAGCGTCATGATCGAGACGCGAGCGCCGCCATCGCCGCTGTCGGCGTCCATCACCAGCGAGACGTGTTCGAGGAAGGAAGGCAGGTCGGGGAACTCGTCGAGCGAGCGGACCAGCTCCTTGAGGTTTTCCAGACGCCCGGCGGCGTCGGCCGAGCGGTCCTTCTGCCACATCTCGGTGTAGCCGCTCTCCTCCAGCACCAGCTCGGCGAGTTCGCCCTGTTGCATCGCCTCGGCCTTGCCCTGCCAGCGGGCGAAAGCCTCGACCAGCTCGCGCAAGGCGGTGCGGGCCTTGGGCTTCAATTCCTCGGTCTCGACCACGGCCCGGGCCGACTGCATCAGCGAGAAGCCGGTGGCGCGGGCATGGTTGTGCAGCAGCTGGATAGTGGCGTCGCCGAGGCCGCGCTTGGGCACGTTGACGATGCGCTCGAAGGCGAGGTCGTCGGTTGGGCTCACCACGCAGCGCAGATAGGCCATGGCATCGCGGATCTCGGCGCGCTCGTAGAAGCGCGGGCCGCCGATGACGCGATAGGGCACGCCGACATGGATGAGCCGCTCTTCCATCTCGCGCATCTGGGCGGAGATGCGCACGAGGATCGCGACCTCGGAGAGGTTCTCGCCCTTGGACTGCATCGCCTCGATCTCGTCCGAGATCAGGCGCGCCTCCTCCTGGCTATCCCAGGCGCCGGTGATGGTGACCTTCTCGCCGGCTTCGTCCTCGGTGCGCAGCGTCTTGCCGAGGCGGCCTTCATTGCGGGCGATCAGCTTGGCGGCGGTGGCGAGGATATGGCCGGTCGAACGGTAGTTGCGCTCCAGCCGGACCACGGTCGCGCCGGGGAAATCGTGCTCGAAGCGCAGGATGTTGTCGACCTCGGCACCGCGCCAGCCATAGATCGACTGGTCGTCGTCGCCGACGCAGGCGATGTTGCGGCGTCCCTGCGCCAGCAGGCGCAGCCAGAGATACTGGGCGACGTTGGTATCCTGGTACTCGTCGACGAGGATGTAGCGGAAGCGCTCGTGATAGCTCGCGAGGAGCTCCGGATGCTCGCGGAACAGCGTCAGGCAGTGCAGCAAGAGATCGCCGAAATCGACTGCGTTCAGCGTCTTCAGCCGGTCCTGATAGGCGGCATAGAGCTTGCCGCCCTTGCCGGAGGCGAAGACGCCGGATTCGCCCGGCGGCACGTCCTTGGGCGCGAGGCCGCGGTTCTTCCATGAGTCGATGAAGCCGGCCAGCATCCGGCCGGGCCAGCGCTTCTCGTCGATGCCCTCCGCCTGGATCACCTGCTTCATCAGGCGGATCTGGTCGTCGGTGTCGAGGATGGTGAAGTCGGAGCGCAGGTCGACCAGCTCGGCATGGCGGCGCAGCAGCTTGGCCGAGATCGAGTGGAAGGTGCCGAGCCAGGGCATGCCCTCGGCGACCGGGCCGACGAGATGAGCGACGCGCTCCTTCATCTCGCGCGCCGCCTTGTTGGTGAAGGTCACGGCGAGGATCTGCGAGGGATAGGCGCGGCCCGTCGAAATCAGATGGGCGATGCGGGTGGTGAGCACGCGGGTCTTGCCGGTGCCGGCACCGGCGAGCACCAGCACGGGCCCGTCGGTCGCTTCGACCGCCTCGCGCTGCTCCGGATTGAGCCCTTGCAGATAGCCGGCCGCGGGCTGCGCGGCAGCGCGCGCGGCGAGGCCGCCGGGACGGGGCAGGGGGGCGGAGGTGGCGTGGTCTGACACTGGCTTGGCTTCGGCCCGACTTGGCGTGATCGTGATTCGTTCACGGTCAATATAGGGGCAGGCGTCTCGGATTGCTCGCCATCGCGGAGGGTTTTCCGCGACGGCGTCGGCTAGCATAAACCAGCAGGAGTCACCGCGCTGGCAGCAGGTA
The DNA here is from genome assembly GCA_024231975.1 of Allobosea sp. Classification (GTDB taxonomy): domain Bacteria; phylum Pseudomonadota; class Alphaproteobacteria; order Rhizobiales; family Beijerinckiaceae; genus Allobosea. The sequence goes on along the minus strand of JAAEQB010000050.1, from coordinate 79,992 downwards.
TTTCAGCCCTTGCGTGAAGCCACGCGGTGCAACGGAGAGGTGGTCCTCGTCGTTGAGGACGACGGATTTCAGGCTCAGGTTCGGATATTTCCGGTCCTTCAGCGCCTTCTCCAGCGCCTTGTTGTCGGCGACCATGTCGACGCTCTGGCTGTAGCGCCGGTCGCCTTTGCGCAGCGCCTCATACTCGCCGACATAGAGGAAAACCTTGGCCGGCAGATCGCGGCTCTTGGCGGCATAGCTCGCCTCCAGGCCCAAGGCATGGCGCTTGTCGTACCAGAGCGAGGGGCTGCCGAGGATGTAGCCGCTGAACAGGCCGGGCTCGGTGAAGAGGATCTGCGTGCCCAGCAACGAGCCATAGGAGTGGCCGAGAAAGAGCGCCCGGGCCGGATCGGTGCGATAGCGGGCCGCGATGAACGGTTTCACCTGATCGCGCAGATAGCTCTGATAGGCCTGCCCCTGGCCATGGATGGTGCCTGATGGCGCTGTGCTCGGCCCGTTCGGCGTCGGCGTGTAATCGCGCCGGCGGCTGACCATGCCGTCCTCGCCCTTGGCGTAGGACAGGCCGACCAGGATGAACTCCTCGACCTTGGGGCCCTCGATGTTCAGGCGGCGGCTGATCTGGCGGAGGACCGGGAAGGCGTAGTCGGCATCGGTGACATAGAGCACAGGGTATTTCCGCTGCGGTTCCTTCGCGTAGGAGGGCGGCAGGGCGACGAAGACCTGATAGCCGCGGCGCGAGACCGGATCGGGCACGTCCCAGACCTCGCTGTCGGCGATCTCATAGGGCCGGCCTTCGCCCGCTTGTATCTTCACCGCCGATTGGGGCTGGGCATTTGCCGAAACTATAGCGAGGCTCAAGCCGGCGGCAGCAGTGATGACCAGGGTACTCAGGACGCGTCGCAGCACGTGAAGGCTCTCCATGGGTTCGCGCCGATGACGGCGCGCGGCGAAGTGCCGGGTGAACTCGGGCGGCAATCGGGCGGGCTCGCAATTCCCGGGCATCGGCATAGTCTGCTGGTTAATGACGGGGGCAGTTCGCGGATCGGAAGGGAAGCCCATGGCCCAGGCATCGCACGCCCATCAGGTCACCAATCAGGTGCCGCCGCTGGCCGATTACGACGCCTATGCCGCCGATCCCGTGCTGAGGGCGGCGATCGCGGCCTTCGATGCCGGCTGGGCCGATGAGCGGCTGCACGAGGCCGGGCGGACGGTCGGCGCCGCCGAGACGATCGAGATGGCGCGGCTCGCCAATCGGCACGGGCCGGAACTGCGCAGTCATGACCGCTTCGGCAACCGCATCGACCAGATCGAGTTCCACCCGGCCTGGCATGCGCTGATGGCCCGCGCCATCGGCCAGGAGACGCATGCGCTTGCCTGGAACAGGCCGGGGCCGGGGGCGCAGGTGGCGCGGGCCGCGCTGCAATATCTCTGGTATGGCTGCGAGAGCGGCATCTGCTGCCCGATCTCGATGACCTATTCGGCGATCCCGGTGCTGAAGCAGGACCGGGCGCGCTGGGCGGAATGGGGCGCGCTGATCTCCTCGAAGGCTTACGACAAGAGCCAGGGGCCGGCCGCGGGCAAGACGGGCGCGACTGTCGGCATGGCGATGACCGAGACGCAAGGTGGCTCGGACCTGCGCCAGACCCAGACCATCGCCTATGACAATCGCGACGGCACCTATTCGCTGCACGGCAGCAAATGGTTCTTCTCGGTGCCGCATTCCGACGTCTTCCTGACGCTGGCGCGCAATGAGGAGGGCATCTCCTGCTTCGTCGTGCCGGGCTGGCGGCCGGATGGCGAGCGCAACGGCATCGCGATCCAGCGCCTCAAGGACAAATGCGGCAATCGCTCGAATGCCTCCTCCGAGGTCGAGTTCAGGGGCGCGATCGGCCATATGCTCGGCGATCCCGGCCGGGGTCTGCGCACCGGCCTGTCGATGAACCACAATACCCGGCTCGACATCGCCGCCGCCTCCGCTGGGCTGATGCGGCAGGCGGTGATGCTCGCCGGCCATCACGCCCAGCATCGCACCGCCTTCCAGCGCCTGCTGATCGACCAGCCGATCATGCAGAACGTCCTCGCCGATCTCGCGATCGAGGCGGAGGCAGCGGCCTGGCTCGCCTTCCGGCTCTTCGCCGCGGTCGACCGGCAGGAGCAGTCGGAAAGCGAGAAGCTGCTGGCGCGGATCGGTGCGCCGCTGGCGAAATACTGGGTGGCGAAGCGCACGCCGGCGGTCGTGGCCGAGGCGCTGGAATGCCATGGCGGCAACGGCTTCATCGAGGAGAACCCGATGGCCCGGCACTACCGCGAGGCGCCGCTCAACTCGGTCTGGGAAGGCTCGGGCAATGTCATTTGTTTGGACGTGCTGCGCTCGCTCGAGCGCGAGCCGGGCTCGCTGCAGGCGCTGCGGGCCGAACTGCACGCCGTCTCCGGGCAGGACCGCCGCTACGATGCGGCGCTGCAGACGCTGGACAACGACCTGCACGATCTCATCAGGCATGAAGGTCAGGCGCGCCTGCTGACCGAGCGGCTGGCGCTGATGCTGCAGGGGGCCTTGCTGATCCGCCATGCGCCGCATGCGGTGGCGGACGCCTTCGTCGCGACGCGGCTCGGCGGGCACTGGTCCGGGCATTTCGGCGACCTGCCTCTGGCGGTCGATGCGGTGACGCTGGCGCGGCGGGCGGTGCCGGAGGTTTAAACGCGTCAGAAAGGTCAATCTTTCCTCGCTCGCAACCTCATGCGAAGGAACCAGCGGCCGTCACCGCGCATTGTGTCGTGTCGGAGTAGTTCAGCCCCGACATTTGCGGAACGATCGACGTGCACAGCGACGCCGGCCTCATTGCCCCCATCCTAACGCAGATGTTCGAGCAGGCGCCGACCTTCATGGCGCTGCTGCGAGGGCCGGAACATCGCTTCGATCTCGCCAATCCAAGCTATCGCAGGCTGATCGGCGGCCGCGATGTCGTCGGGCGTACCGTCGCGGAAGCCCTGCCGGATGCGGCGGCGCAGGGCTTCCTGCGCATTCTCGACGAGGTCTATCGCTCCGGGGTGCCCTACACCGCCAGTGGTGCGCGCTTCCTGATGCAGGCCGAGCCCGGCGGGCCGAGCGAGGAGCTCTTCCTCGACTTCGTCTACCAGCCGCTGCGCGACGCCGACGGCAAGGTCAACGCGATCTTCGTCGAGGGCGCCGATGTCACCGAGCGAACCCTGTCCGAGCGTGCGAAGCGCGACAGCGAGGCGCTCTACAAGGGCCTGTTCGACGCGATCGACGAGGGCTTCTGCATCATCGAGTTCTTCGACGGTCCGCACGGCCCCGATAGCGACTATGTCCATATCCAGGCCAATGCCGCCTATGAGCGCCATGCCGGCATCCCCAATGTCGTCGGCCAGAAACTGCGCGAGATGGTGCCGGCGGAGGCTGACGCCTGGGTCGCGCGCTATGGCGCGGTGCTGCGCACCGGCGAGCCGATCCGCTTCCAGCAGGAACTGGTCGCGACCGGCCGCTATCTCGATCTCGCCGCGGTCCGTATTGCTCCGCCGAGCCGCAAGCAGGTCGCGGTGATCTTCCAGGACATCACCGCCCGCCGCCGCGCCGAGATCGCGCTCGCCGAGCTCAATGCGACGCTGGAGCATGAGGTGGAGCAGCGCTCGGCCGAACTGCTCGCGGCCGAAGAGAGCTTGCGTCAGAGCCAGAAGATGGAGGCTGTCGGCCAACTCACCGGCGGCATCGCCCACGACTTCAACAATATCCTCGCCGGCATCGGCGGCAGCCTCGAAATGGCCCAGACGCGGATCGCCCAGGGCCGGATCGCCGATGTCGAGCGCTTCCTGGCCGGGGCGAAGAGTGCGGTGCGACGGGCCGCCAGTCTGACCGAGCGCTTGCTCGCCTTCTCGCGGCGCCAGACGCTCGATCCGAATCCGGTCAATGTGAACGGCCTGGTCAACGGCATGCTCGACCTGATCACCCGCAGCGTCGGTCCGACGATCGCGATCGAAGCCGTCGGTGCGGCGGGACTCTGGACCGTCCACGCCGATGCCAGCCAGCTCGAGAACGCGCTGCTCAATCTCTGCCTCAATTCGCGTGACGCCATGCCGGATGGCGGCCGGCTGACGATCGAGACCTCCAATCGCTGGATGGACGAGCGGGCGGCGCGGGCGCGCGACCTGAAACCGGGGCAATACGTCTCGCTCTGTGTCTCCGATACCGGCACGGGCATGACAGCGGACGTGGTCGAGCGCGCCTTCGACCCGTTCTTCACGACCAAGCCGATCGGGCAGGGCACCGGGCTCGGCCTATCGATGGTCTACGGCTTCGCCGGGCAATCTGGCGGCGCGGCGCGAATCTATTCGGAGCCCGGCAAGGGCACGATGATCTGCATCTACCTGCCGCGCTACATGGGGGAGGTCGTCGAACTGGGCGAGGCCGTGTCGGATTCGGCCGACCCGGCGCCGACGGCCGGGGGCGAGACGGTCCTCGTCGTCGACGACGAGCCGCTGGTGCGGATGCTCGTGGTCGAGCAGCTCGAGGAACTGGGCTATGCCGTCATCGAGGCGGATGACGGCCCTTCGGCCATGAAGGTCATCGACGGCAAGCAGCCTATCGCCCTGCTCGTCACCGATGTCGGCCTGCCGCGCGGCATGAACGGCCGCCAGCTCGCCGACGCGGCGCGCGTACGTCGTCCCGGTCTCGAGGTGCTGTTCGTCACCGGCTACGCCGAGAACGCCGTGCTCAACCACGGCCATCTCGAACCGGGCATGCACATCATGACCAAGCCGTTCGAGATGGAGGCTTTCGCACGGCGTGTCCGCGACCTGATCGATGGTCGCAGGGCGGCTAAGGCCTGACGGGCTTTCTTGCCGCCGGGGAGTTCGGCGTCGGGTGAGTTGCCTGGCCGCCGCCATAAGCGCCGCTGATCCTGGCATCCAAATTCGGGATTTCTCCTGTCGCTGCCGTTCTAAGAGCTTTTCCGCATGTCATGCGAGGCATTCGGAATGGACAAGCGACAACTGACCGGCATTCTCCTGCTCGTGATCGCGCTCCAGATCCTGCCGATCTCCGATGCGCTGGCGAAATCGCTTTCGGCTTCGCTCCCAGTGCTTCAGGTGATCTGGGCGCGCTTCTTCTTCCATTGCCTCGCGACCGGTGCCTACACCGCCTGGCGGCATGGCCCGCGCCTGCTGCTGCCGACCGTCTCATGGGTGCTCACGGCGAGGAGCTGCGCGCTCTGTTTCGCAGTCGGCCTGTTCTATGTCGCTCTCCACCACATGCCGATGACCACGGCGCTGACGCTCTGGTTCGTCGAGCCCTTCCTGCTGACGATCCTCGCAATGGTCTTGTTCAAGGAGAAGGTTGTGCCGCTGCAATGGCTGGCGGTCACGCTGGGCTTCCTCGGCATCGTCCTGGCAATCCGGCCGAGCGCCGAGACATGGCAGTGGAGCTATCTGATCGGCCTCGCGGCCGGCATGGGCTACGCCGTCTTCCTGCTGCTGACGCGGGTGGTCGAGAGCAGGATCCCGGCGATCGTCTCGGTCTACCAGACCGGACTGGTTGGCTGCATCCTGTCGAGCGTCGCGGTCATCCCGGTCTGGCAGGCGCCGAGCGCAATCCAGTGGCTGCAGCTGGTCGCCATCGGCTGCGTCGCCGCGCTCGCGCATCTCCTGATCGTCAAGGCGTTCGAGCGGGCCGAGGCGAGCCTGCTCGCACCCTTCACCTATGCCGAGGTGATCACTGCCACGATCCTCGGCTATCTCGTCTTCGGCGACGTCCCGGATCGCTGGGCCTATGCCGGCCTTGCGCTGATCATCCTGAGCGCGATCGCCGTGGTGCCGCGCGAGCCCCGGCGGGAGGCTGCGGCTCAGACGTGATCGAGCTGCGGCTGTAGGTTGTGCCGGGGCAGGGCCGGCGAGGGGCTCGCCGACAGGCTGCTGCGAATCTCGTTGGCGAGCGCGTCAAGCGCCGGTGAGGCGCTATCGGGATTGAGCTTCAGGCAGAGATGCACCGGATCGAGCGCCGGCAAGGCCTCCGTCTGGTCCAGAACCTCAACGCCAGCCGGGACGAGGCTGCGTTCGACGGCGCTGACGGCCATGCCGGAACGGACCGCGGCATGGATCGCGCCGATATTGTCGCTGCTGAAGGCGATCCGCCAATCGCGCCCGGCTGCATCGAGGGCCTCCGCCATCGTCGCCCGGCAGACGCAGCCCTCGGGAAATACGGCCAGGGGCAGGGAACTGCCCTTGGCCAGGGACGGCGACGCTGCGATCCAGACCAGCTCTTCCGTCCGGATCAGTTCATGCTCCGCTACGAAACCACGGCAGGCGACGAGCGCGAGGTCGATCAGCCCATCCTTCAGCCTGCACTCGATGGCGACGCCGTTGTCGCAGACGATGTCGACCTGGATCTCGGCATGAGCCTCTGCGAAGCGCCTGAGGATCCCGGGCAGCAGGATGTTGGCGTAGTCGTCTGAGGTGCCGATACGAACGATCCCCGACAGCCCGACCTGGTCGATGCGGCTCATCGCCTCGTCGTTGAGCGAGAGGATGCGCCTGGCATAGTGGAGCAGGACCTCGCCTTCGCGCGTCAGCTGGATCTGGCGCTTGCTCCGGTCGAAGACCTCCTTGCCGAGCGCCTCCTCCAGCCGCCTGATCTGCATGCTGATCGCCGGCTGGGTTCGGTGTAGCCGGTCGCCGGTGCGGGTGAAGCTCTGCGTCTCGACGATCGTGACGAAGGTCTTGAGCAGGTCGGTATCGATCGGCGGCCGCATCCTCATGCTCCGGCACCGGTTGTCGGGTGAGGGCTTCACCCCGCTTCCGGCGCGAAATCCATCGCCACGCCGTTGATGCAGTAGCGCAGGCCGGTCGGGGGCGGGCCGTCGGGGAAGACATGGCCGAGATGACCGCCGCAATTGGCGCAGTGCACCTCGACCCGGTGCATGCCGTAGCTGTAGTCCTCGCTCTCCTCGACCGCGCCTTCCAGCGGCTGGTCGAAGCTCGGCCAGCCGGTGCCGCTCTCGAACTTCTTGTGCGACCGGAACAGAGGCTGGCCGCAGCCGGCGCAGGAGAAGGTGCCGGCGCGCTTCTCGAAGTTCAGCGCGCAGGAGCCGGCCCGCTCGGTGCCGTGGCCGCGCAGCACCTGGTACTGCTCCGGCGTCAGCTTCTGGCGCCATTCGGCGTCGCTGAGCTGGAAGGGGAAGTCACGCTCTGCCGGCTTTCCCGTCTTCGCGAACATGTCCATCAGGCCCATGCGAGGCTCCTTTGCGCGTGCTCTTGTTTGATTGTCGCGCGAGATATGGGGATTTGTCTTCCTGATTTCAGCCCCGCGCAACATAGCCTGTTTCACATCCGCGTTCGGCGGCGACCGATCGCTTCTCCAGACGCCGGCCGCGTCACCCAACCGTCACGCGACTCCTCTAGTCGGCTCGCCATCGCAATGGGCGGAAACGAGGGGCCTCGTGACGCAGACGATCCGCGCGGTAAAGCGCACCACGAACCTCGGCCTGACCACCGCCGTCCATCGCAGCAAGCCGCTCTCGCGTGCCGGCATGCTGGAGCGGATGTTCACGCTCGCCTTCTCCGGCCTGGTCTATCCGCAGATCTGGGAGGACCCGGTCGTCGACATGGAAGCGTTGGCGCTGCAGCCCAGCGACCATCTCGTCGCGATCGCTTCGGGCTCCTGCAACATCCTGTCCTATCTCACCGCCGATCCCGCGAAGATCAGCGCGATCGACCTCAACGGCGCCCATATCGCGCTCGGTCACCTCAAGCTCGCGGCGCTGGTCGAGATCGATGACCACGCGATCTTCCGGCGCTTCTTCGGGCAGGCGCAGTCCAAGGCCAATGTCGAGACCTATGACAGCCTGATCGCGCCGCGGCTCGACGCCGTCAGCCGCTCCTATTGGGAAGGGCGCAACCTCGCCGGCCGGCGCCGGATCGAGCTCTTCGCCCGCAATTTCTATCGTTACGGCCTGCTCGGCCGCTTCATCGGCACCGGGCATTTCCTCGCCCGCCGGCTCGGCTGCGACCCTAGGGTCATGCTGCAGGCCAAGACGATGGAGGAGCAGCGTGCGCTGTTCGACCGGCATCTGGCGCCGGTCTTCGACAAGAAGCTCGTGCGCTGGCTGGTGCGCCAGCCGGCCTCGCTCTACGGGCTCGGCATCCCGCCGGCGCAGTACAAGGCGCTGGCCGCCGATGGCGATGCCGGCATCCGCGCCGTGCTGCGCCATCGGCTGGAGCGGCTCGCCTGCGGCTTCGACCTGAAGACCAACTATTTCGCCTGGCAGGCGTTCGGCCGCGGCTACGGGCCGGAGCTGGACGCTGCAGTGCCGCCCTATCTGGAGCGCGGCCATTTCGAGACGGTGAAGGCGCGTGCCGGGCGCGTCTCCTACCATCAGAGCGCGATTACCGCCTTCCTCGAGCAGCAGCCGGCCGAGAGCTGCAACGGCTTCGTCCTGCTCGATGCGCAGGACTGGATGAACGATGTCGATCTGACGGCCCTGTGGACGCAGATCACCCGCAGTGCCGCGCCGGGCGCCCGCGTGATCTTCCGCACCGCCGCCGACGAACGCCTGCTGCCCGGCCGCGTGCCGGAAGCGATCCTGTCGCAATGGCACTATCAGGAGGAGCGCAGCCGTGAGCTCGGCGCGCGCGACCGTTCCTCGATCTATGGCGCCTTCCATCTTTATGTCCGCGGAGCGGCCGCGTGAGCGCGGTCGGGGGCAGGGCGGATGCCGCCGGCCTGATGGACCGGATGTACCGCTTCCAGCGGCACATCTACGATGCAACCCGCAAATTCTATCTGCTCGGCCGCGACGGGCTGATCGCAGGCCTGCAGCCGCCTCCGGGCGGCGCGGTGTTGGAGATCGGCTGCGGCACCGGCCGCAACCTGATCAAGATCGCGCAGCGCTATCCGCATGCGCGCTGCTACGGGCTCGACGTCTCCGAGGAGATGCTGCGCACCGCCCGCGAGCAGGTGGCGAAGGCCGGCCTGTCCGAGCGCATCACGCTGGCGCAGGCCGACGCGACCGATTTCGACCCGCAGGCGCTGTTCGGCCGCGCCGGCTTCGAGCGCGTGGTGATCTCCTACGCGCTTTCGATGATCCCGCCCTGGCGCGAGGCGCTGGCGCAGGCGATGCAGGTAGTTGCGCCGGGTGGTGCGCTGCACATCGTCGATTTCGGCGATCAGGCGCATCTGCCGGGCCCGTTCAAGGCGCTGCTGAACCGCTGGCTGGCGCTGTTCCATGTCACGCCGCGCAAGGATCTCGATGCGGTCGTGACCGATCTCTGCGCCGAGACCGGGACCATCGGCGGGACCACGCGGCTGTTCGGCGGCTATAGCGTGCAGGCGGTCGCAAGCAGGCCAGCCTGAGCGCCGGGGCTGGACGCCGTCGCCGCGACGCTGCTACGCCGATGGGATGAGTGCAGCCGCCGATCCCGACGACAGCAGCAATGGACCCCTCGGGCTGCGCGACCGGCTTCGGCAGCTCTATCATGGCCGGACGCCGGCGGCGCTGCGCTTCCAGTTCGCGACGCTGATCGTCGATATCCTGATCATCGGCTTCTTCGTCGCGACGCCGATGCTGCGCGACCGGCCGGAATTCCTCTGGCTCGACTATGCCGTCGCTATCATCGTCGCTGCCGAGATCGCGGCACGCTTCCTCGCCTCGTCGAACATGCTGCGGCTGCTGCGCCAGCCGACCATGCTGCTCGACCTTTTCATCCTGGCGACACTGCTCGCGCCGCAATGGCTGGAGAATTTCGGCTTCCTGCGCATCCTGCGGCTCTGGTCGCTGTCGCAGCGCGGGCTGATCTGGGCGCGGTTGCGCGAGACGCGCTATCGCGACTGGGAGGACGTGGCGCGGGCGCTGGTCAACCTCGCGACCTTCCTCTTCGTGGTCAGCGGCTTCGTCTACACCTTCTTCTTCATGAGCCGGCCGGGGCTGGAGGGCTATGTCGAGGCGCTCTATTTCACTGTCACGACAGTGACGACGACCGGTTTCGGCGACATCACCCTGCCAGGTATCGCCGGAAAACTGACCTCGATCGTGGTGATGATCACCGGCATCTCGTTGTTCGTGAGGCTGGCGCAGGCGGTGTTCCGGCCGCACAAGGTGACCTTTCCCTGTCCCGAATGCGCCTTGCAGCGCCATGATCCCGACGCGGTGCACTGCAAGGCCTGCGGCCACCGGCTGAAGATCCCGGATGGCGACGACTGATCGGGAGGCCTTGGCGCTTCGGTGCTGACATGGGCGGGCCAGATCGACGTCTAAGGGCAGGGCCGGCCTTTCGGCCAGATTGAGACTATTGGAGCAGGTATGGCGCCGGTTGTGGTCGATCCCGACAAGGTCCGGGAATTCGAGGATGCCTCAGCTTTCTATAGGTGGCTCGGCGAGCATCATGACCGTGCCGACGAGATCTGGATCAAGATTCACAAGCTCTCGTCAGGCCTGCCGTCGATCACGCCGAAGGAGGCGATCGACGTCGTGCTCTGCTGGGGCTGGATCGACGGCGTCAAGAAGAGCCTCGACGAGCGCAGCTATCTGCAACGCTACACGCCGAGAGGCGCCAGGAGTATCTGGAGCCAGATCAATGTCGACAATGTCGCCCGCCTGGTCACGGAGGGGCGCATGACCAGCCATGGCCTGGTGCAGGTCGATGCGGCCAAGGCCGATGGCCGCTGGGCCCGCGCCTATGGCGCCGGCCGGAACCTGAAGATCCCCGACGACCTCCAGGCTGCGGTCGACGCGGAACCCCAGGCCAAGGCAATGCTCGCGAAGCTGAGCGCACAGAACCGCTTCGCGCTGGCGTTCCGCGTCCACAATCTCAAGACGGAAGCCGGACGGCGCAAGAAGATCGCGGCCTTCGTCGAGATGCTCAAGCGCGGCGAAACCATCTACCCGCAGCGGTGAAAGACAGGATGGCGAGCGCGGCTAGTGCCGCGTCTCGGTTTCGCGCTCGGCTTCCTGCACCGGCTCGCCGAGCGTGATCGCGCTCTTCTGCGGCATGCCGATCATCCGGCCGACCGTGGCCGGGCGCGGCATCTGCGCATGGGCAGCCTTCATGATCGCGAGATTGGCGAGGATGTCGGCCGGGAAGGGCGTCACTCTGCGGCTCACCATGTCGACATGCAGCGACAGGTTCTCGGAGGTCGCGGCGAGCCAGCCTTCGCTGGCATGGCGCATCTCCAGGTAATAATGCAGCCGCTTGTCGTCGAAGGCGATGAGTTGCGCGGTGACGCGGACCTGGTCGCGCGCCGTTACCTCGCGCTTGTAGAGCACATGGCACTCGGCCGAGAAGAACGAGGCCTTGCGGGCCTCGACATAGTCCTGGTTCAGGCCGACCAGCGAGAAGACCTCGTCGACGGCGCGGTCGAACAGGACATGGTAATAGGCCATGTTGAGATGGCCGTTATAGTCGATCCAGTGCGGCTCGACCCGCATGGGGGACGAGACGAAGGGAGCGAAGAACAAGGCAGGCGTACGAATGTCGTCCGGCATCGGCTCCTCCTTTCGGTCTGTCTCTCGTCGATGCGTAGGCGGCTCTGCACCGCCGGCTCTTGCCGGCGCGGTCGCGGCGCGTGAAAACAACACGAGCCGCTGCTCTCAAGGCCGAACCATTCCAGACTAGGCGAAGTTCTCCAGCCATGACAATGCCTTCTACAGCTTCCGTGCCTCAAGCCACCCCTGCTCCTGCTGCAGAGCTGCCGCCGTCGCCGCAGGCCGTTGCCGCGCTGACGCAGGCGCTGGCGGCGTTGTTCGGCAACCGGCTCGTCACCAGCCTCGCGGTCCGCCAGCAACACGGCCATACCCTGACCTGGATCCCGAACCAGCCGCCGGATGCGGTCGTCTATCCCCAAAGCACCGAAGAGGTGGCCTCGATCGTGAAACTCTGCGCCCAGCACGGGATTCCGGTGATCGCCTTCGGCACGGGCACTTCGCTGGAGGGCCATGTCAACGCGCCTTTCGGCGGCGTCTGCATCGACATGAGCCAGATGAAGCGGGTCGTCGCGGTGCATGCCGAGGATCTCGATTGCACCGTCGAGCCCGGGATCACCCGCAAGGAGCTCAACGAGCATCTGCGCGATCAGGGCCTGTTCTTCCCGATCGATCCCGGCGCCGACGCCTCGATCGGCGGCATGGCGGCGACGCGCGCTTCCGGCACCAATGCCGTGCGCTACGGCACGATGAAGGACAATGTCATCGCGCTGACCGCGGTGATGGCCGACGGCTCGATCGTCAAGACGGCGAGCCGGGCGCGCAAATCCTCGGCCGGCTACGACCTGACCCGCCTGCTCGTCGGCTCGGAAGGCACGCTCGGCATCATCACCGAGGTGACGCTGAAGCTGCACGGCATCCCCGAGGCGGTCTCGGCCGGCGTCTGCCCGTTCCCCTCGGTGAAGGCGGCCTGCGACGCGACGATCATGACGATCCAGTCCGGCCTGCCGGTGGCGCGGATCGAACTGGTCGACGACGTGATGATGCGCGGCGTCAATCTGCACTCCAAGCTCGGCCTGCCGGAGACGACGATGCTGTTCGTCGAGTTCCACGGTTCGGAAGAGGGTGTGAAGGAGCAGGCCGAGCGCTTCGGCGAGATCGCGGCCGAGTTCGGCGGCGGGCCGTTCGACTGGGCGACCAGGCCGGAGGACCGCACGAAGCTGTGGCAGGCGCGGCACGATGCCTATTGGGCGGCTCGCGCCCTGCGGCCCGGCGCGGAATCGGTCGCGACCGATGTCTGCGTGCCGATCTCGCGGCTGGCCGAATGCGTCGACGAGACCAAGCGCGACATCGAGGCCTCCGGGCTGATCGCGCCGATTGTCGGCCATGTCGGCGACGGCAATTTCCACACGCAGCCGCTGGTCGATCTTAACGATCCCGACGAGGTCGCGCGCTGCGAGGCCTTCATCGACCGGCTGGTCAAGCGGGCGCTTGCCATGGAGGGCACCTGCACCGGCGAGCACGGCGTCGGCCAGAAGAAGATGAAGTACCTCACGATCGAGCATAGCCCGGCAGCGCTCGCCACCATGCGGCTGATCAAGCGCGCGCTCGACCCCCAGAACATCCTCAACCCCGGCAAGATCATCGCCTTGTGACAGCCCGCCGCTCCCTCAAGCGTGGATCATTCGCAAGAATGTCGTGATCCTGCCGCGACTTGCGTGCATGATCGCGGCGTTGAGATTTCGAGGATCGATGCAAGAGCGTGCGTGAGGCCCTGACCTTACTGGCCGGGCTGCTCGTCGCGGCGTTGCTGGCCGCGCTGCTGGGGCCGGGTTTCGTCGATTGGCGCGAGTACAGGCCCCATTTCGAGCAGCGCATCAGCGCTGCGCTCGGCGTGGAGACGCGCGTCGCCGGCGGGATCGGGCTGCGGCTGCTGCCGTCGCCGCGATTGACGCTGGGCGAGGTGCACCTGGGCTCCAGCGAGGGGGGGGCGAGCAGCGCCGGCATCGAAAAACTGACGGCCGAGCTCGCTTTGGCGCCTCTGGCGCGCGGCGAGTTCAGGCTGGTGGAGGCCGAGGCCGATGGGCTGACGCTCAACCTCGTCGCCGACGAGAGCGGCGCCATCGCGCTGCCGGCCCGCCAGGGCACGGGCTTGCCGAGCGAGACGGCGATCGATCGGCTGGCGATCCGCCGCGCGGCCGTGATCTGGCGCGAGCCCGGCAAGCCGGCACAGACGCTGGCGCCGATCTCGGTCGATGTCTCGGCTGTTGCCTTGCACGGGCCCTGGCGTGTCGAGGGCGAGATCGCGGGCTCGTCGCTGCGCTTCGCCACCGGCGCAATCGAGGCCGATGGGCGACTGCGGACCAAGGCCTCCGTCACCGGCGAGCAGGCACAATTCAGCTTCGATGGCTCGCTGATCCTGGCTGGTGTGGAGCAGCGTGTCCGGCCTGGCCTGGAGGGCAGCTTCACGATCGCGCCCGGCGGCGCGGTCAGTCTCGCCGGGCGGGTGAGCGGCGACAGCCGGCGCCTCGATTTCGCCGGCCTCGCCGTCGAGATCGCCGGCGGCGCGGCGCGGCTGGAAGGCGAGGGCTCGTTCAACCCGAGTGACAGCACAGGCAGCGTCCAGCTCAAGGCGCGCCGGCTCGATGCCGACGCGCTGAGCGAGGCGCTGGCCCAGCGGCCGGGCTATCAGCGCGCTTTGCAGGCCTTGCCGGGGCCGCTCGATCTGTCGTTGGAGCTCGACCAGATCGTCTGGCGCGGCGAGGATTTCAGTGGCTTCGCCCTGCGCGGCAAGCTCGACGGCGGCGGGCTGGATGCGGGCAGCGCCACGGTCAGGATTGCCAATGCTACCCTCGACGCCCGCGGCGCACTCGATGGCCAGGGTTTCCGTGGCGCGGTTGAGGCAAAGGCTCCGGATGCACGCCGGGCGGCGCTGGCGCTGGCGCGGCTCGGCGTCGAGGCCGGATTGGCCGACAGCTTCGCAGCTTTGCGCAGCTTCGATGGCACGGCGGTGCTGGACTGGAGCAGCGAGCGTCTCGCGATCACACGCATGACCGCGCGGGCGGGCTCAGGCCCGCGTCTGGAAGGCTCCGGCGCGATCACAGCGGGTAGGCTCGACGCGAAGCTGACTCTGAATGGGCTCGACCTCTCGACCCTGCCGGCGGGCGACAGTCTGAATGCGCTCGCCGGTCGCCGTGACCTTGCGCTCGATCTCACCTTGAACGGACTGCGCTATCGTTCGGCGCCGCCGGGCTCGGCCCGGCTCGCGCTGACCCGGCAGGGCTCCGATTGGCGTCTCAGCCGCCTGGCGGTCGACGGCTTTGGCGGCGTCAAGGTCGAGGGCGAAGGTGCATTGCTGCCGGGCGGTGGCGAGATTGCCGGGCGGGTGCGGGCGCCGCGCTTTGCCGCGCTGACGGCGCTGGCCGGGCCGCTGCTGCCGGAGGGTTTCCGCCGCGTGCTGCCGCGGATCGAGGATGGGCTCGCCGGGATCGATGCCGGCTTCAAGCTGGCGCGCGCGCCCAATGGCGAGACCAGCGTCGTGGCCGAAGGCTCGGCCCAGGCCGGGCGGCTCGCGCTCAACGGCAAGCTCGACGCCGCCGGCCAGTGGAGCGGCGGCGATGTGAAGCTCTCGCTCGACGACCGCCGCCGCGCCTTCGCCGCCTTCGGCTTGCCGCGCCCGGCGCGTGGCGGCTCGGGCGAGCTCTCGCTCGGCTTCGGCCCGAACGGCCCGGTCGGCTCGCTCGCCGGACCTGGACTGATGCTTGTCCTCGAAGGAGCAGGAGGCGCGGCCCGGCTCAGCCTCCAGGCCGATGGGCCCGACCAGGTCCTGCCGGACGGGCTGGCGCGGCTCGTTCCCGATGGCGTGCTCGACGCTTCCGGGCGCGTCTCGTTCGGTGATGAAGCGCGGCTCGACGATCTCGTCGTCAATGCCGGCGGCAGAACGGCGCGCGGCGCGCTGAGCTTCTCAGCCGAGAACGGGATCGGCGGGCGGCTCGATCTGCCATATCTGGCGCTGCAGCCAGCCCTCACGGCCGCGATCGGACAGGCCCAGCCGGTCGCTGGCAGCCAATGGTCGCCGAGCCGTTTCCAGAATGCGACTGGGCTCGGCGAGGTCAGGCTCGCCCTCTCCGCCGAGCGGCTCGACCTGACCGACCGCATCGCCTTGAGCAAGGCGCGGCTCGATCTGGCGGCGGGACCGGATGGGCTCGTCCTCGACAACCTCCGCGGCGGCCATGCCGGCGGCGAGGTCAGCGGGCGTCTCACCGCGCGTCGCGAGGGCGGGCTGGCGCAGATCAATGGCAAGCTCGGCCTCGCCGGGCTCGACCTCGCCGCGCTGACCAGGGGGGCGCTGACCGGCAAGCTCTCCGGCAGTTTCGAGGCTGGCGGCTCTGGCGAGAGCCCGGCGCGGCTGATCGCAGCGCTCGGCGGCGCCGGCTCGATCAGCGTTGCAGGCGCCGGCATGGCCCGCTTCGACCCCGCTGCGATCTCCAAGGTGATCGCAGCGACGGGCGATGACGCTTCCGAAAGCGAGACCGGCCGTCTGCAGGACCGGATCGGCGAGGCGCTGGAGAAGGCGAGCTGGCCGCTCGGCGACGTCACCATCCCCTTCACCCAGGCAGCCGGCGTGCTGCGCGTCTCGCCCGTCTCGGTCGAGCGTGCCGGTCTCAAGGCCGAGGCGACCGGGCTGGTCGACTGGCGGGCGATGACGACGGACCTGCGCCTCAACTTGCGCCCGCTCGGAGCGGCGCCGAAGGGCTGGCCGGAGCAGATGCCGCAGGTCGGCGTCGCCTGGCGCGGGCCGCTCGATGCGCCGCGGCGCGAGACCGATGTCGGGGCGCTCTCCAATGTCGTGGCGGCGCGGGCGCTGGCGCGCGAGATCGAACGGGTCGAGGCCTTCGAGGCCGATCAGCGCGAGCGTGCCATGCACATCCGCCGTCTCCGAGCCGAGCGCGAGCTGCGCGAGAACGAGCGCAAGCTCGCCGAGTTCCTGAAAGCCGAGGAGGAGCGCCGCATCGCCGAGGAGAAGCGGGCGGAAGAGGCGCGCAAGGCCGAGGAGGCCAGGCTGGCCGAAGAGGCTCGCAGGGCGGAGGCGGCACGAAAGGCGGAGGAGGCGCGACTCGCCGAAGAAGCCCGCAAGGCCGAGGTGGCACGGCGCGCCGAGGAGGCCAGGCAGGTCGAGGAGGCACGCCGCGCGGAGATCGCCCGCAGGCTGGAAGAAGCGCGCATCGCCGAGGAGGTTCGCAAGGCCGAGATCGCAAAACGCCAGGAGGAATTGCGCCGGGCCGAGGACGAGCGGCGCAAGGCCGAAGCCGAGGAACGGGCGCGGCAGGCGGCGGTCCGGGCGGCGATCGAAGGACGGCCCGGGCCGATGATCCTGCAGGGCGCGCCGCCTTCCTACATTCCGGGCGATCCGCCGGGCTATGGCAGGCCGCGTGGCGAGGCCCCGCCCTTGCCGCCGCCGCTCGACATCCAATCGGTGCCGCGGCCAATGTCGCGCTCGCCGCTGCAGAACTGATTCAAGGTGCTGGGAAACTGATTCAAGCGGGTGCGAGGCCGATTCAAAGGCTGCGCGCAAGCTACTGGTCAGCCTGCTTTTTCGTCTCTGGCAGATCAGCCTCCCTGCAACAGCTTGAAGGCGATCGCCCACATGGTGGCGGCGACGATGCCGTCGAGGATGCGCCAGGATCTGGGATCGGCGAAGAGCGGGCGCAGCCAGCGCGCGCCATAGCCGAGGCCGAAGAAGAACAGGAAGGACGCCGTCATCGCCCCGGCGGCGAAGACCAGTTCTTGCCCGGGGAATTGGCTGGCGATGCTGCCGATCAGCAGCACGGTGTCGAGATAGACATGCGGGTTGAGCCAGGTCAGCGCGGCGCAGGTGACGAGGCTGGCGGAGAGCGTTGCGCCACTGGCGGCGCTGACCGCGAGGGCCTCGGAGGAACGCAGGGCCGAGAGCAGACTGCGCGCGCCGTACCAGATCAGGAAGGCGGCGCCGCCATAGCGCAGAGCTGGCTCCAGCATCGGCAGCAGCGCGGTCGCCTGCTTCAGCCCGACGACGCCAGCGAGGATCAGCACCGCATCCGAGAGCGCGCAGGTCAGGCAGATCGCGAAGACATGCTCGTTCCGCAGGCCCTGCCGCAGCACGAAACTGTTCTGGGCGCCGATCGCGACGATCAGGCTGAGGCCCATGGTGAAGCCGGTGACATAGACGGAGAGAGGCATAAGCGGCGGTCCCGTTTCGCCGCCCTGCCTAGGCGCTGAGGCTGCCTTAGTGTAGTTAAACGTCATTACGTTGATTAAGCTGAGCTAATGCGATGCTCGACTATCCCGCCTTGCAGGCCGTCTCGCTCGTGGTCCGGACCGGCAGCTTCGACAGGGCGGCGCAGGCGATGAACGTCACGCCGTCGGCGGTGTCGCAGCGGGTCAAGCAGCTCGAGGAACGGCTAGGGACCATACTGGTCATCCGCGGGCAGCCCTGCACGGCGACCGAGCGCGGCGAATGGCTTTGCAGGCACATGGAGCAGGTCGGCCTGCTCGAAGGCGAGCTGATGACGCGGCTGCCGGCGTTGGCCGAGCCGGAGCAGCCACAGCAGCGGGTCACGCTGCGGGTCGCTGCCAATGCCGATAGCCTCGGGACCTGGTTTCTGGGGGCGGTCGCTGCGTTCACGAACCAGAGTCCGCATCTCATCGACATTGCCGTCGACGATCAGGAGCACACCGCCGAATGGCTGCGGCAGGGGCGGGTACTCGCCGCCGTCACCGCATTGGACAAGCCGATCCAGGGCTGCCGGGTGATTCCGCTCGGCTCGCTGCGCTATCTCGCGACGGCGAGCCCGGAGTTCACGGCGCGCCACTTTGCTGGCGGCGTGACGGTCCCAGCGTTGGCACAGGCGCCCTCGCTGATCTTCAACCAGAAAGACCGCCTGCAGAGCCAATGGATGGAACTCGCCGTCGGTGCAAGCCCCGGCCATCCCGTACACTGGGTGCCGTCGACACAAGGCTTCGTCGAGGCGTGCCTGCTCGGCATCGGCTGGAGCGCCAATCCCGAATTGCTGGTGCGGGAGCATCTCGATGCCGGCCGACTACGGGAACTGATACCCGGAACGGTGCTCGACACGCCGCTGTTCTGGCAGATCAACCGGGTTGCGGCGGATCGGCTGGCCGATCTGACGCGCGCCGTGGTCGAGACAGCGCGGCGCCTGCTGGTCAGTCCGCAGGGGTAAGTCGAGTGGTGTCGGTCCGCCCGCGATAATGCGCGAGCACGCGCAGCCGCAGCGCCGAGGAGAGGTTAAGCTCGCCGCGGCCGGAATCGACCTCGACCACCAGGCTGGCGATCGGCCGCTTCTCGGCGGCCGCGATCTCCTTCAGCGCCTCCCAGAACGGCTCTTCGAGCGAGACGCTGGTGCGGTGGCCGGCGATGGCGAGGGAGCGTTTTCGCAGGCCGCTCACGCCTTGTCCTTGCCGTCGGGGTCGTCGGAGAGGCGATGGCCTTCGAGGCGGCGCTCGGCCAGCGTCTTCTCCGCCTCGGTCAGCTTGCGCTCGGCCTTGGTCCGGCCGAACGTGATGCGGTTCTGCTCGGCCTGCGCCTCGGCGCTCGCCCGGTCACGGGCCTTGCGGGCGCGGCGGAGATTGACGATCTCGGCCATTATCTTGCCAACGGCCAGTGACGCTGACGCGTCAGGCCGTTGCTCCAATGTGAATGGCTGACATGCGGCCGATGGCGTGAGCCATTCACATGCGGAATAACAAGGGTCATTTGCATGCCCCTCGTTATCAGCCCGGGCTGAGCATGTCTTCGGCGACGACGGTCTTGTCGAACAGGTCAGCGTCGACGCCGGCCTTGAGCGCTTCTTCGCGCAGGGTCGTGCCGTTGTGGTGGGCGGCCTTGGCGATGCTGGCGGCCTTGTCGTAGCCGATCGCCGGCGCGAGCGCGGTCACCAGCATCAGCGAGCGCGAGAGCAATTCGGCGAGACGCTCGCGATTGGGCTCGATGCCCTCGACGCAATTGCTGCGGAAGCTGTCGGCCGCATCTGCCAGGAGGCGCGCGGACTGCAGGAAAGCCTGCGCGATCACCGGCTTGAAGACGTTGAGCTCGAAATGGCCCTGGCTGGCAGCGAAGGTGACGGTCGCCTGGTTGCCGTGCACGCGGGTCGCGACCATGGTCAGCGCCTCGGCCTGGGTCGGGTTGACCTTGCCCGGCATGATCGAGGAACCCGGCTCGTTCTCGGGCAGGCTGATCTCGCCGAGGCCGGAGCGCGGGCCGGAACCCATCAGGCGGATGTCGTTGGCGATCTTGAACAGGTCCATGGCGAGCGCGGTCAGCGCGCCATGGCTGTAGGAGATCGCGCCATGGCTGGCGAGCGCCTCGAACAGGTTGTCGGCGGTGCAGAAGGGCAGGCCGGTCAGCCTGGCGACCTCGGCCGAGAAAGCTCTGGCGAAATCGGGATGGGCATTGAGGCCAGTGCCGACGGCGGTGCCGCCCTGGGCGAGCGCCAGCAGGCCGGGCAGGGTCTGCTCGATGCGGGCGATGCCGAGCTCGATCTGCGCGACATAGCCGGAGAATTCCTGGCCAAGCGTGACCGGGGTCGCGTCTTGGAGATGGGTGCGGCCGATCTTGACGAGGTCGGCGAAAGCCTTCGCCTTGGCGTTGAAGGCGTCCTTCAGCCGGCCAAGCGCCGGCATCAGCTCCTTGGAGACGGCGAGCGCGGCCGCGATATGGATCGCGGTCGGGAAGCTGTCGTTGGAGGACTGGCCCTTGTTGACGTGGTCGTTGGCGTGGACCGGGCTCTTCTTGCCGAGGCCGGCGCCAAGGATCTCGTTGGCGCGGTTGGCCAGCACCTCGTTGACGTTCATGTTCGACTGGGTGCCGGAGCCGGTCTGCCAGACGACGAGCGGGAAATGCTCGTCGAACTTGCCGGCGAGCGCCTCGTCGGCGGCCTGGACGATGGCGGCCTCGACCTTGCCGTCGAGCAGGCCGAGCTTGGCGTTGACGGTGGCGGCGGCCTTCTTGACCAGGACCAGCGCATGCACGACCGGCAGCGGCATGCGCTCTGCCGGTCCACCGATCTTGAAGTTCTGCAGCGAGCGCTGCGTCTGCGCCGCCCAATAGCGGTCGGCGGCGACATCGATCGGACCGAAGGAATCGGTCTCGCTGCGGAATCCGGTCATGGCAGGGGGCCTCTAGATCACGATGATTTCGGACCGAACCGATCCGAAATCATCGCGATCGATTCCAAAAGTTCAGAGCGGGATTCACACGAAAAACCGGTGCCCACTTTTTCGCATCCCGCTCGAGGCTGGTCTCAGGTCTTCTTGCGGAAGGCGTCGAGGCTGACGACCTGGGCGCCGCTTTCCTCCGCGGCCTCGTCCGTCTTGGCGTCGGTGTCCGCTTCGGCTGCTTCCTTCTTCGCGCTTGCCGGCAGCGCCTTCTGGGCCGGCTTGGGTGGCAAAGCGAGCGGCGCGGCCGGGGCGACGCTGGGCTCGGAGGCGGCGCCGCGCGGCGCCTTCGCCGGGGCGGCGGGCTCGCTCGCCTGCGCCTCGCCGGTGGCCTCCTGCGTCTCGAACTTCAGGCCGAACTGGACGGACGGGTCGAAGAAGGTGGTGATCGCGTCATAGGGGATCAGCAGCCGCTCCGGCACGCCGGAAAAGGAGAGCCCGACCTCGAAGGCGTGGTCGCTGACGTTGAGATCCCAGAACTGGTGCTGGAGCACGATCGTCATCTCGTCCGGATGCTTCTCGCGCAGGCGCTGCGACAGGCGCACGCCCGGAGCCGTCGTCCGGAAGGTGATGTAGAAATGATGGTCGCCCGGGAGCCCGTCGCGGCCCGCCTCGGACAGGATCTTGCGGACGACGCCCTTGAGCGCGTCCTGCACCATCAGGTCGTAGCGGAGAATATCCTTGGTCATCGGGTCCGGGTTCCGTTTCCGCTCCTCTAGATCACGCCGCGACCGGTGGGAAGCTCCCCGAAACGAAAAACGTGACCAATTCCATTAGTTTAGAGCAGTTCTCATACAAAGGAAGGGCCTCCTCTGCTGCTCCGCACCGGCTGCCTCAGCCGGACAAAAAAGTGGAGGCTTCTGTTGCCAGGCGCCTCCGAGCCCCGCCTTACGCGGCTAAGCGCAAGGGCTTTGGTTTGGGAACCAGCACCGCTTACGCGGCGACAGCAACCCGAGCATTGTTGTCGTTGGCAACTATGCAATGGCCCGATAACGGCGGAACCATGCCGGGCAAAAGAACAACTTTTACACCCTCGTCGATCCTATTTCGCCCCCGCCGCAGCCCTGCAACCTTGTGGGCTGCAAGCTCCCTGCTGCTCGCGCCGCAGGGCTGTGGTGGAGGCGCCGGGTACCGCCCCCGGGTCCGAAAGGCTTATTCCGAAGTCCGTTTATCGCCATAGCCGGTCTTGCGAACGGCAAGGCGAATATAGGCACTGAGCGTGCGCGGGGAAAGAGAGCAGGAGGCCGTCCCGGCTAATTTCTGCGCAAGCATGCAAAAGCCGCGGGAAAACGCCCGCGGCTTTTGCAATCTTACGAGCTGAATGCGATCAGGGCGCTGCCGCGCCGCCGACCACCGAGCCGTCATAGGCATTGAGATCGAGCGTCACCTCGACGCCACCCTGGGCGCGCCCGGCGATCTCCCAGCGCCAGTCGGAGAGGGCGATCTCCTCGACATGGACGAGGCCGTGGCGGAAGGCGATCGAGCGCGCCTGGGACTCCGTGATCTTCGGCGCGGTGGCGGTCGCCGGGTTTTGAGGCTTGGCTTCAGCCGAGGCTGACGCCGAAGCATGCCCCGCAAGGCCCACTGCCAGAAGCAGTGCGGCCAGCATGGATAGTCTGGTCATGATACGGTCCACATCAACCGGGCGTTTGATGGAGCATCGGATCGTTCCGGAAACCGGAAGCCACCTTCGTCCGATACCCCAAGCGCAGGCCCGAAGCGCCCCTTCTGTTCATCAGCCATTCACATTGGGGCGGCGCTTCGGCATTGCAATATCCGGAGCGATCACGATTTATTTCGATGCCGTGACCTGGTCGCGAGGGCTGCGTGAAAAGCGGTTGAGAGCTGCGGCGGGCGGGGAGCGCGCCGGCGCGGATGGCGCTAATATCTTGCGCTTTTCAGATTCGAATTCGGGTTCAATGCACCAGTATCACGCCCTTCTGCAGCGCGTCCTCGACGAAGGCGTCCGCAAGGACGACCGGACCGGCACCGGCACGCTCGCTCTGTTCGGCCATCAGATGCGCTTCGATCTGTCGGAGGGCTTTCCGCTGGTCACGACCAAGAAACTGCATCTGAAATCGATCATCCACGAGCTGATCTGGTTCCTGCGCGGCGACACCAATATCCGCTATCTCCAGGAGAACGGCGTCACCATCTGGGACGAATGGGCCGATGCCAATGGCGATCTCGGCCCGGTCTATGGCCGGCAATGGCGCTCCTGGCCGGCGCCGGACGGCGGTACGATCGACCAGATCGCCTGGCTGGTCGACGAGATCAAACGCAATCCCGATTCGCGCCGGCTGATCGTCTCGGCCTGGAATCCGGCCGACATCCCGAAGATGGCGCTGGCGCCGTGCCATTGCCTGTTCCAGTTCTTCGTCGTCGACGGGCGACTGTCCTGCCAGCTCTACCAGCGCTCGGCCGACGTCTTCCTCGGCGTGCCCTTCAACATCGCGAGCTATGCGCTGCTGACCCATATGGTCGCGCAGGTGACCGGTCTCGCGGTCGGCGATTTCGTCCATTCCTTCGGCGACACGCATCTCTATCTCAACCATCTCGACCAGACCCGCGAGCAGCTGTCGCGGACGCCGCGGGCGCTGCCGACGCTCCGGCTCAACCAGGCGGTGCGCAAGCTCGAGGATTTCCGCTTCGAGGATGTCGTGATCGAGGGCTACGACCCGCATCCGGCGATCAAGGCGCCGATCGCGGTATGACGCTGACGATCCGTCCCGCCCGACCCGACGAGGCCGGGCTGGTGCTCTCCTTCGTCCGTGAACTCGCCGAATACGAGAAGCTGCTTCACGAGGTCGAGGCGAACGAAGCCGACATGGCGGCCGCCCTGTTCGGGCCCGAACCCAAGGTATTCTGCGACATCGCCGAATGGGACGGGAAGCCGGCCGGCTTCGCGATCTGGTTCTACACCTATTCGACCTTCACTGGCCGGCACGGCATCTGGCTGGAGGATCTCTATGTCCGGCCCGAGCAGCGCGGCCGCGGCATCGGCAAGGCGTTGATGGTGCGCCTCGCCAAGCGCTGCGTCGACGAGGGGCTGTCGCGCTTCGCCTGGTGGGTGCTGAACTGGAACGAGCCCTCGCGGGTGTTCTACCGCTCGATCGGCGCGGTCGCGCAGAGCGAATGGACGGTGAAGCGCGTGGACGGCGAGGCCTTGCGCAAGCTCGCGGCCGGAGGCTGAGGCGGTGTCCAGGCTCCCCGTCGTCCTGATCGCGGCGATCGCCGACAATGGCGTGATCGGCCGCGACAACCAATTGATCTGGCGGCTGCGGACCGACCTGCGCCGCTTCCGGGAGCTCACCATGGGCTGCCCGATCATCATGGGACGCAAGACCTTTCTGTCGATCGGCAAACCCTTGCCGGGGCGCCAGAGCGTGGTTCTGTCGCGCGATCCGCAGTTCGGACCGGACGGCGTCTATGTCGTGCCGACACTGGAGCAGGCGCTGGAGACGGGAGAGCGGCTCGGGCAGGCGATGGGCGCACGCGCCGTCATCGTCGCCGGGGGCGGCGAGGTCTATGCGCAGGCGCTGCCCTTCGCGGACCGGCTGGAGCTGACCTTTGTTCATGCCAGCCCGGAGGGCGATGCGGTTTTCCCGGCTTTCGATCGCAAAGCCTTCCGCGAGAGCGCCCGCAGCGAGCATCCGGCAGGGCTGGAGGACGAGCATGCGTTCAGCTTCGCTTCGTTCGACAGGCAGGGCTGAGTACTCGGTCGAAGGACCGATCAGCCTTGCCAGGGGTCGATCACGACGACGCCGGCGCCCTCGAAATCCCGGACATTGCGCGTCACCACGGCCAGGTCATGGACCAGTGCCGTAGCGGCGATGAGCGCGTCCACCTCATTGCGCCGATCGGGGATATGGAGATGCGCGCAGCGTGTGGCGATCTCGGCGGTGACGGGCAGTATGCGCCCGGCGAATTCCGGACGGACATGATTGTCGAGCCAGGCCCGCAGTCGCGCGCCTTGCGCGGCATCCCGGCGCTGAACGCCGAGCACGCCTCGCTCCAATTCGAGGATCGTGATGGCCGAGATGAAGAAGCGCGCCGCGTCCTCCGCCGCGATCCAGGCCACGACGCGGCTGTCCGCCTTGCCGTCGCCGATCTTGCGGAGTTCGGAGATGACGTTGGTATCTAGCAGGTAGCTCAAGACAGGTCGATCTTGCGCGGCGCGATCTCGGCGCGCGGCGGATCGAAGTCGATGCTCGACAGACCGGGCATCGCGAGCGCCTCCACGAGGCTACCGCGCTTACCGCCCAAGCGTTGGAATTCGCTATAGGTCATCAGCACGTGCGATGGCTTGCCTCGGTCCGTGATCACGACCGGGCCTTCCTGCGCGGCCTTCTTGGCGCTGCTGACATCATGATTCAGCTCGCGACTTGAAAGAGTGGTCCGGGCCATGGCGGAACTCCATGTAGGTACGTACCTACATAAGGCGTATGGCTTGGACAAGCAAGATCGGCAACAATCGGCATGACTGATCGCGGCCGCATGCCGACCGCGGAACCGTGATGGGGCAATGGCGCTGATTCTGTTGCGGGTGTCCGGCAGCAGCGCGGGTTTCTGGCTCTTGCGGGCCGCTGCCCGAGCGGGTTGCAGAGCCGCTGAATAAAGGACTGCGACGAAGGGTCTACGACCAAAGGCGCTTGCGTCGTTGACGAATCCATGGCCGATGCCCAATTCAACGCCCATTGCGCCTGATGGCGCTGACAGCATTCAACCGTTCAGCTATGCACGGTCGAAGCAAAGAGTGAGGAACGGCTGAGGCATGCCTTGGAGTAACCAGAGCGGTGGAAGCGGCGGCAGTGGCGGCGGCGGTGGCGGTGGTCCCTGGGGCCAGCGTGGCGGCGGCGGCAACGGTGGCGGTCCCTGGGGCGGCGGCGGTCCTTCCGGCGGCAATACCCCGCCCGATCTCGAGGAGATCATCCGGCGCGGCCAGGACCGGCTCAAGAACTTCATGCCGGGCGGCAATCTCGGCGGCCGCGGGCTCCTGCTCGTCGGCCTCGGCCTGGTGCTGCTCTGGCTCGCCACCGGCGTCTACACGGTGCGACCCAACGAGGTCGGCCTCAACCTGATCTTCGGCAAATATGTCGGTAAGACCGGGCAGGGCCTGAACTACAACCTGCCTTATCCGATCGGCAGCGTGATCAAGCCGCAGGTGACCAACGTCATCACCACCGAGGTCGGCTTCCGCACGGTCGAATCGGCGCGCACCTCGCGCCAGACCGATATCCCCGAAGAAAGCCTGATGCTCACCGGCGACGAGAACATCGTCGACATCGACGTGATCGTGCAGTGGCAGATCGATCCGGGCGCACCCGAGGCCTTCGTTTTCAACATCCAGGATCCGCCGGGCACGGTGAAGGCCGTGGCCGAGAGCGCGATGCGCGAGGTGATCGGCCGGCGCAACATCCAGCCGGTGCTGACCACCGACCGCGCTGCGATCGAGACCGAAGTGCGCCAGCTGATGCAGGACACGCTGAACACCTACCGGGCCGGCGTGCAGATCCGGCTGGTGCAACTGCAGAAGGTCGACCCGCCGCAGCAGGTCATCGACGCCTTCCGCGACGTCCAGGCGGCGCGCGCCGACCAGGAGCGCCTGCGCAACCAGGCCGAGACCTATGCCAACCAGGTCGTGCCGGAGTCGCGTGGCCGTGCCGCGCAGCTGCTGCAGTCGGCCGAAGCCTTCAAGGACCAGACGGTCGCCGAAGCGCTCGGCCAGATCAGCCGCTTCAACTCGGTCTATGAGCAATACAAGAATGCGCCCGCCGTCACGCGCGAGCGTCTCTTCCTCGAAACCATGGAGCGCGTCTTCGGCGGCATGGACAAGGTGATTCTCGACCAGAATGGCTCCGGCAATGGCGTCGTGCCCTATCTGCCACTCGGGGAGCTCGGCCAGCATCAGCAGCGCCGACCGAACGGCCAGACCCAGGGCCAGGCTCAGCAGCAGGGAGCGACGCGATGAACGGCTTCTTCCGCGTTGCCGTGCTGGCGATCATCGCCATCGTCGCGGTCGTCTTCTATGCCGCGACCTTCGTCGTCCAGCAGACCCAGTCGGCGATCGTGCTGCGCTTCGGCGCGGTGCGCAGCGTCGTCACCCAGCCGGGGCTCTATTTCAAGCTGCCGGCGCCGTTCGAACAGGTCACCTTTCTCGACAACCGCATCCTCGATCTCGACCTGCCGTCGCAGGAAATCATCGCGTCCGACCAGAAGCGGCTCGTGGTCGACGCCTTCACGCGCTACCGGATCTCCGATCCGCTGCGCTTCTACCAGGCGGTCAACAACATCCCGCGCGCCAATTCGCAGCTCGCCTCGATCGTCAACGGTAACGTCCGCTCGGTCCTGGCCGAGGCGACGTTCACCTCGATGGTGCGCAACGACCGCTCGCGGCTGATGAACCGCATCCGCGACGACGTGAACCGCGAAGCAGGCCGGTTCGGCATGACCGTGGTCGACGTCCGGCTGCGCCGGGTCGACCTGCCGGCGGCCAACTCGCAGGCGGTGTTCCAGCGCATGCAGACCGAACGCCAGCGCGAGGCGGCGGAAGCGCGCGCTCTCGGCGGCCAGCAGTCGCAGGAGATCCGGGCACGGGCCGAGCGCGACGCGATCATCATCGTCGCCGAGGCGCAGCGGAAATCCGACGAGATCCGCGGCCAGGGCGAGGGCGAGCGCAACCGCATCTTCGCCGAGGGGTTCGGCAAGGATCCGGAGTTCTTCGCCTTCTACCGCTCGATGCAGGCTTACGAAGCGAGCCTGAAGGCCGGCGATACGCGCATGCTGCTGACGCCGGACTCGCCGTTCTTCCGCTTCTTCAACGACCCCTCCGGCAAGCGCGCCGGAGCGGCAACCGATGCAGCCCCGGCGACGCCGGCGGTCCCGAAGCCCTGATCATATGACCGAGCGCTGCGCATGACAGATTTCCTCGCGGCGCTCGGCCTGGTCTTCGCCATCGAGGGACTGCTTTTCGCGTCGATACCGGAGATCGCCAAGGAGGCGCTGCGCAGCGCCTCCGAGACTCCGGCGGATCGCATGCGCCTGATCGGCATCGTTTCGGCGATCGTCGGCGTCGGCATGGTCTGGCTGGCGCGCAGCTGACGGCAACCGGATCCGCCCGGCTCGCGCTGCGAGCGGGGCGGAACGGGCTCTGAGAGCCTCAAACGGAAGCCGCCCGGGCTCCGGGCCATTTTCCGGCGATCACGGCATTATGACGCGATCTTGCGTCGCCCTTCCGCCGTATTTTGGCGTTCTTAAGTTGCGTTCGGATTCCGGCTGCGCTGCAATGCCGTCAAGGCGATCCTTGACGCGACATCATCATGATCATGAGGACATCGATGGCACTCACTCATTCCCACGCCTACCGCCTGGCGCGCATCGCGACGGTTGCCGGCATGGCGTTCGCGACGGTGCCCGCCTTCGCTCAGTCGACGCCGGCGCCCGGCAACGTCCAGGCCGCGCCGCAGGCCCATGGCACCACGATCTCCCTGGCCGACCTCGCCGAGCGGGTGATGCCGGCCGTGGTCAACATCGCGGCGGTGACGACCAGCGAGACGCGCGGCCGCAACCTGCCGCAGCTGCCGCAGC
This sequence comes from Allobosea sp., assembly GCA_024231975.1. Lineage (GTDB taxonomy): Bacteria > Pseudomonadota > Alphaproteobacteria > Rhizobiales > Beijerinckiaceae > Allobosea. The sequence goes on along the minus strand of JAAEQB010000050.1, from coordinate 51,766 downwards.
TCGGCCCCGACACCCCGTTCGGCGACCTGTTCGAGGAGTTCTTCAACCGCCGCGGCCGCGGTGGCGAGCAGGGTCAGAACCAGAACCAGCCGCCGCAGCAGCGCCGCTCGCAATCGGCGGGCTCGGGCTTCGTGGTCGACGCGTCCGGCCTCGTCGTGACCAACAATCACGTCATCGGTGACGCCAACGAGATCACCGTGGTGTTCAGCGACGGCCTGCGCCTCAAGGCCGAGGTCGTCGGCAAGGACACCAAGGTCGACCTCGCGCTGCTGCGCGTGAAGCACGACAAGCCGCTGCCCTTCGTCAAGTTCGGCGATTCAGACAAGATGCGGATCGGCGATCCCGTCATGGCGATCGGCAACCCGTTCGGCCTCGGTGGCTCGGTCTCCTCGGGCATTGTCTCGGCCCGCAACCGTGACATCAACCAGGGGCCCTACGACACCTACATCCAGACCGACGCGGCCATCAACAAGGGCAACTCGGGCGGCCCGCTGTTCAACATGGCCGGCGAGGTGATCGGCATCAACACCGCGATCCTGTCGCCGACCGGAGGCTCGGTCGGCATCGGCTTCGCCGTGCCGTCCTCGCTGGCGACCAATGTGGTCGACCAGCTCAAGGAGTTCGGCGAGACCCGCCGCGGCTGGCTCGGCGTGCGCATCCAGAACGTCGATGACGCCGCCGCCGAGGCGCTCGGCCTCGGCACCGCTCGCGGCGCCCTGATCGCCGGCATCGACGAGAAGGGCCCGGCCAAGCCGGCCGGCCTCGAAGTCGGCGACGTGATCGTCAAGTTCGACGGCAAGGACGTCAAGGATTCGCGCGAGCTGCCGCGCATCGTCGCCGGCACCGCAGTCGGCAAGGACGTGCCGATCCAGGTGATGCGCAAGGGCAAGGAGCTGAACAAGACGGTCAAGCTCGCCCGGCTCGAGGATGGCGAGAAGGTCCAGCAGGCTTCGGCCAATAAGCCGGCTGGCGAGGCCGCCAAGCCGGTGACCGCCTCGGCGCTCGGCCTGGAGTTCTCGGCCCAGAACGATGATCTGCGCAAGCGCTACTCGATCAAGGACGGGCTGAAGGGCGTCGTCATCACCAAGGTCGACGCCAACTCCAACGCCGCCGACAAGCGCATCCTGGTCGGTGAGCTGGTGGTCGAGGTCGGCCAGGAGCCGGTGAATTCGCCGGAGGACGTCACCAAGCGGCTCGACGCCCTCAAGAAGGAGGGCAAGAAGTCGGCCCTGCTGCTGGTCTCGAACGCCCAGGGTGAGGTCCGCTTCGTCGCGGTGACGATGAGCTGACCTCCTCAAGGATGGATCAAGGAAAGGCGGCCTGCGGGCCGCCTTTTTTTTGTTGCCGCTGATCGTCGCCATCAGCTTTTTGCATTGGCCGGGCGATAGCCACTTCGGCAGGTTGCCGGGACACGCTTCAGAGAGACCGCCCATGCGCATGAGCGAGATTCCCTTCGGCACGACCGACTGGTCGAGCGTCGAGCCTGAATGTTTCGCGGGAGAGCAGGGCCAGGCGACCTGGCGCACGCGCCATTTTGGGCCGCCGGACAACCCGATCCGCGTCAGGATGGTCGAATACTCGCCGGGCTATGTCTCGGACCATTGGTGCGAGAAGGGACACATCCTGCTCTGCCTGGAGGGCGAGCTGGAGACCACTCTGGACGATGGCCGGGTCATGCTGCTGCGGGCCGGGATGAGCTACCAGGTCGCCGACAAGGCCGAGCCGCATCGCTCACGCTCCCCGAACGGCGCGCGGCTGTTCATCGTCGATTGATGCCGGAGGCACAACGACCAGAGGCTCCGATCATTGACGGCGCTTGGCCGCTAATTCAGCCTGAGAGCATCTATGTCAAAATTCGAGAAGTCCCGTTCGGCTAGCGTTTTCTGAGCCTTCTCAATCAGTTCCACGAGGACGGCGCTAGCAATTCGGTCGGCGAACCGATCCTTCGCTTCCGCGCAGAAATCTAACTGCCATTCACCGTCTTGGGCGCGGTCAATCATGAAGAAGAGTTTTTGATTCAGGCAAACCTCTGCTGTCCAGCCTATTCTTTCTGGCAGCAAGAAGAACTCGCAAGTCGCGACCAATGTCGGATCGGAGAGAACGATCGTGACTGGCATAGCGGTGCCTTTATTCTGCTTTGACGATCTCGTCGCCGCGGTAGCCCTGAGCGTAGAGCAAAGCGGTGAGATCGGCATGGTCGAGGCGGGCATCGGCCGCGGCGGCGACCGCCGGCTTGGCGCGATAGGCGACGCCGAGCCCGGCTTCGCCGAGCATGGCGAGGTCGTTGGCGCCGTCGCCGACCGCGAGTGTCGCCTCGTCGGGCAAGCCGAAACGGATGCGCAATTCGATCAGTGCGTCGAGCTTGGCCTGCTTGCCGAGGATCGGCTCGGCGACCACACCGGAGAGCAGGTCGCCTTCGCTCAGCAGGATGTTGGAGCGGTGCTCGTCGAAGCCTATCGTCCGGCTGATCGGGCCGGTGAAGACGGTGAAGCCGCCCGAGACCAGCGCGGTATAGCCGCCATGGGCGCGCATGGTGCGCACCAGGGCGCTGCCGCCGGGCGTCAGGGTGATGCTTTTTTCGATGATCTCGTCGACGACGCCGAGCGCGATGCCCTTTAGCAGGCCGACGCGTTCGCGCAGCGCCGGCTCGAATTCGAGCTCGCCGCGCATGGCCCGCTCGGTGATGTCGGAGACCTTCTCCTTCAGGCCGACATAGGCCGCGAGCTCGTCGATGCACTCCTGGCCGATCATGGTCGAATCCATGTCGGCGAGAAACAGGCGCTTGCGGCGCGTCGCGGCCGGCTGAACGATGATGTCGACGGAGGCACCAGCCAGCGCCTCGCGCAATGTCGCTTCGAGCTTGCGCGCATCGTCCGCTTCCGCGAAGAGGTCGGCCGCGATCTCGCCGTCGAGGCGCTCGATCGTCGCCGGAGCGGGCGCGGCGGCGCGCAGGCGGGCGAGCAGGCCATCGTCGAGCAGGGCCTGACCATGGGCGGAGACGAAGGTGGCGACGAGGGTCATGAGGGAGCCGGACAGCAGGTGAGATACAGCGCGGTGCTCATCGCAGGTCCGACCGCGAGCGGCAAGTCGGCGCTTGCCGTCGAGTTGGCGCGCCGTTTCGGCGGCGTCGTGGTCAATACGGACTCGATGCAGGTCTACCGCGACCTTGAGGTCATCACGGCACGGCCGACGCCGGAGGAGATGGGGGAGGTGCCGCACCGTCTCTACGGCCATATCGACGGCGCGGTGAATCATTCGGCGGCCGCCTATGCGGCCGAGGTCACAGCGCTGCTGCAGGAGCTGGCGGGGCAGGGCGCTTTGCCGGTCTTGGTCGGTGGCACCGGGCTCTATTTCAAGGCGTTGACCGAAGGGCTCTCGGAGATTCCGCCGGTGCCGGACGAGGTTCGCATCGCCTTCCGGGCCCGGGCCGAGCAGCGCGAGACCGGCGAGCTGCATGCCGAACTCGCCGGCAAGGATCCGGAGATGGCGGCGCGGCTGCGGCCGAGCGATCGCCTGCGGGTGATGCGGGCGCTGGAGGTGTTCGAGGCGACCGGACGCTCGCTGGCGAGCTTCCAGGGTGCGCGTCGGCCGGGGCCGCTGGCGGGGCAGAACCTGCTCAAGCTCTTCCTGGCACCGGAGCGGGAACTAGTCCGCACCCGGATCGACCATCGCTTCGACCTCATGATGGAGCAGGGCGCGCTCGACGAGGTCGCGGTCCTGCGCGAGCGCCGGCTCGATCCGCTGCTGCCGGTGATGCGTGCCCATGGCGTGCCAGGGCTGATCGCCTATCTCGACGGCAAGCTGTCGCTGGAGGAAGCAGTGGCGCGCGGCAAGGCCGATACCCGCGCCTATGCCAAGCGGCAGGTGACCTGGTTCCGCCACCAGATGGAAGGGTGGACGGCGGCCGCGCCGGAGGCGGCACTGGATGTGGCGCTCGCGGCTTGCGCAAACGGCGCTTCGATTGCCGGCTGAATCCTTACTTGACCATGCGGCGCTGCTCGTTTAGCGTCCGGCAACTTTCGTTTCGACAGGGCTGCGACATGCGCAAGCTTATTATCGTAGAGGTGCGCTGGTAGGGGCCGGTTTAACAACCGGGCGTCCCCGACGCCGGCGCACGCCCAGGCCCCTCCGAGGGCCTTTTTTATTGCCTTTTTCCGACCGACACCGACAGACAGACCTCCGCAGGAGACCGTTATGAGCGAGATGATGACCGGCGCCGAGATGGTCGTTCGCGCCCTCCAGGACCAGGGCGTGGAGCATCTCTTCGGCTATCCCGGCGGCGCGGTGCTGCCGATCTACGATGCGATCTTCCAGCAGGACAAGGTCAAGCACGTGCTCGTCCGCCACGAGCAGGGCGCTGTCCACGCCGCCGAGGGCTATGCCCGCTCGGCGCCGGGCAAGGTCGGCTGCGTCCTCGTCACCTCCGGCCCCGGCGCGACCAACGCGGTCACCGGCCTGACCGACGCGCTGCTGGACTCGATCCCGCTCGTCGTCATCACCGGCCAGGTCCCGACGCATCTGATCGGCTCGGACGCCTTCCAGGAATGCGACACGGTCGGCATCACCCGCTCCTGCACCAAGCACAACTACCTGGTGAAGAGCATCGCCGATCTGCCGCGCGTCCTGCACGAAGCCTTCTATGTCGCGGCCAATGGCCGGCCGGGCCCGGTCGTCATCGACATCCCCAAGGACATCCAGTTCGCGACCGGCGCCTATAGCCGTCCGCGCGACAACCAGCACAAGACCTACCGTCCCACGGTCAAGGGCGATCTGAACAAGATCAAGGCCGCGGTCGAGCTGATCGCCAAGGCGAAGAAGCCGATCTTCTACACCGGCGGCGGCGTCATCAATGCCGGCCCGCACGCTTCGGCGCTGCTGCGTGAGCTGGCACGCCTGACCGGCTATCCGGTGACCTCGACGCTGATGGGGCTGGGCGCTTTCCCGGCCGCCGACAAGCAGTGGCTCGGCATGCTCGGCATGCACGGCACCTACGAGGCGAACCTCGCCATGCATGACTGCGACGTCATGATCAATATCGGCGCGCGCTTCGACGACCGCATCACCGGGCGTATCGACGGGTTCTCGCCGCACTCGAAGAAGATCCACATCGACATCGATCCGTCCTCGATCAACAAGACGGTCAAGGTCGATATCGGCATCGTCGGCGACTGCGCCCATGTGCTCGAGGACATGGTCCGGATCTGGCGCGAGACCAGCCCCCAGATCGACAAGACCGCGCTCACCGCCTGGTGGACGCAGATCGACGCCTGGCGGGCGCGCAACAGCCTCGCCTACAAGCGCTCGGACACGATCATCAAGCCGCAATATGCGCTGGAGCGCCTCTATGCGCTGACCAAGGATCGCGACACCTACATCACGACCGAAGTCGGTCAGCACCAGATGTGGGCGGCGCAGTATCTGCGCTTCCAGGAGCCGAACCGCTGGATGACCTCGGGCGGGCTCGGGACGATGGGCTATGGCCTGCCGGCTGCTGTCGGCGTGCAGATGAAGCATCCCAAGGCGCTCGTCATCGACGTTGCCGGCGAGGCCTCGATCCTGATGAACATCCAGGAGATGTCGACGGCGGTGCAGTACCGGCTGCCGGTCAAGATCTTCATCCTGAACAACGAGTACATGGGCATGGTGCGCCAGTGGCAGGAGCTGCTGCATGGCGGGCGCTATTCGGAGAGCTACTCGGCCTCGCTGCCGGACTTCGTCAAATTGGCGGAGGCCTATGGCGGGCATGGCATCCGCTGCTCCGATCCGGCCGATCTCGACCGTGCCATCATGGAGATGATCGAGACGCCCGGCCCGGTGATCTTCGACTGCCTGGTGGCGAAGGAAGAAAACTGCTTCCCGATGATCCCGTCGGGCAAGGCGCATAACGAGATGATCCTGCCCGATTTCGAGGGCGATACCGGCGAGATCATCGACGCCAAGGGCAAGCAGCTCGTTTGAGCCCAAACCCGGTTCCCGTCATCCCGGACAAGCCGCGGAGCGGCGCCGATCCGGGATCCATGCCGGAGCCGTTCAGGAATGGATCCCGGGTCGAGCTGCGCTCGCCCGGGATGACCCGGCAGATTTGAGTGGGGGACCACATGGCGACCATCGGCCTGATCGGCGGGATGAGCTGGGAATCGACGGCGGTCTATTACCGGCTGCTGAACGAGGGCGTGCGGGCGCGCCAGGGCGGGCTGCACTCGGCCGACGTCCTGCTGCATTCCGTCGACTTCTCGCCGATCGCCGAGATGCAGGCGAAGGGCGATTGGGACCGGGCCGGGGCGGCGATGGCGTCGAGCGCACGCCGGCTCGAGCAGGGCGGGGCGGTCTGCATCGTCCTCGCCACCAACACCATGCACAAGCTCGCCGACCACATCACCCAGGCGACGAACCTGCCCTTCCTGCATCTCGCCGATGTCACCGCCAAGGCGATCCGCAAGACCACGGCGCGGCGGCCGCTATTGCTGGCGACGCGCTTCACCATGGAGCAGCGCTTCTATCGCGACCGGCTCGGGGCCTTCGGCGTCGAGGCGCTGGTGCCGAATGATGCAGAGCGGACGGATGTCCACCGCATCATCTATGAGGAGCTCTGCCGCGGGCAGGTTCTGCCGGCATCCAAGGCGCGCTACCGCGAGATCGTCGCGCGGGCGGTGCGGGAGCAGGGCGCCGACGGCGTCATCCTTGGCTGCACCGAGATCGGGCTCCTGGTCTCGCAGGCCGATTTCGATATCCCGGCCTTCGACACCACGGCGCTGCATGTCGAGGCGGCGCTCGACTTCACCCTGGCGATGGAGCAAGCGGCGTGACCCGCCAATTGCCTCAGGTCATGAATGAGATCACGAAAAGACGCGGGATCGCCAACCCGTGCGCCGCTAGCGTCCGCGCTCCCTTCGCCGGATGGAGCGCGCCATGAAGCTGATCATCGCCAACAAGACCCATTCTTCCTGGTCGCTGCGGCCCTGGCTCGTGCTCAAGCAGTTCGGGATCCCCTTCGAGGAGGTGCTGATCCCGTTCGGGCCGACCATGGACGATCCCGGCTGGAAGCGCGCCGTCGCCGACTATACGCCCGCCCGCAAGGTGCCCTCGCTGGTCGACGGGGCGATCGCGGTCTGGGATTCGCTCGCGATCATCGAGTACATCGCCGAGACCCATCCCGAGCTGCCGATCTGGCCGCGGGACAAGGCGGCGCGGGCCTTGGCGCGCTCGATCTCGGCGGAAATGCACTCCAGCTTCACCGCCCTGCGCGGCGCCTGCCCTATGAACCTCGCCTGGGTGCACCCGGCGCGCGATCGCGGCGAGGCGGTCGCGGCCGATGTCGCCCGCATCACCGAGATCTGGCGCGATGCCCGCCAGCGCTTCGGGGCAGGCGGCGACTTCCTGTTGGGGGAATTCAGCGCGGCCGATGCGATGTTCGCGCCGGTGACAACCCGCTTCATCACCTACTCGATCGCCCTCGATCCGGTCAGCGCCGCCTATGTCGAGGCAGTACAATCGACTGAGGGTTTCAAGGCCTGGCGCGATGCCGCGCTGGCCGAGCCCTGGATCGTATCCGAGGACGAGGTCGACGAGCCGATCCAGACCGATTTCCGCCCAAATCTCAGCCGAAGCCGAGCCCAGACATGAACACGACGCATTATCCCAGCGCCCCGACCGCCCAGCCGATCGCCCGCCACACCCTGGCGGTGATCGTCGACAACGAGCCCGGCGTTCTCGCCCGTATCGCCGGCCTGTTCTCCGGCCGCGGCTACAATATCGAGAGCCTCACCGTCTCGGAGACGGAGCACGAGAAGCATCTCTCGCGCATCACCGTCGTTACCTCCGGCACGGCGAATGTGATCGACCAGATCAAGGCGCATCTCGACCGGCTGGTGCCGGTGCATCGCGTCGTCGACCTGACCTTGCAGGGCGAGGCGGTCGAACGCGAGCTCTGCCTGGTCAAGGTCGTCGGCAAGGGCGACTACCGCGTCGAGGCGATGCGGCTTGCCGCCTCCTTCGGAGCGCGCACGCTCGATGCGACGCTGACCTCCTTCATCTTCGAGCTCACCGGCGCGACCGAAGAGATCGAGCGCTTCATCAAGCTGATGACGGTGGTCGGGCTGACTGAGGTGTCGCGCACCGGCATCGCGGCGATGAGCCGCGGCGCGGAAGCGATGTAGCTCGCTAGATTGGCTGCGGCATGAGTCGCAGCCTTACGATCGCGATCATCGGGTGCGGGACCGCCGGGCTGGCGGCTGCTTTGCTGCTCGAACGGGCTGGCCACACCGTCACGCTGGTCGAGCGCTTCGGCGAGCCGCAGCCGCTCGGCTCCGGCCTGATCCTGCAGCCGAGCGGGCTCGCCGTCCTCGACGCGCTCGGCCTCGCTGCGCCTCTGATCGCCGCCGGCAGCCGGATCGACCGGCTGTTCGGCCTCAACGCCGTCACCGGCTCGGTCGTGCTTGATGTGCGCTATGCCGCGCTGAAGCGGGAGCGCTTCGGCGTCGGCATCCACCGCGCGGCGCTGTTCAGGACTCTATTTGCGGCCGTGCGGAAGCGGCCGGTCGCGATCGAGACCGGGATCGAGATCGACGACATCGATGCGGCTGGTGACAAGGTCTCGCTGGCCGCGGCAAACGGCCGCCGGATCGGTCCGTTCGACCTCGTCGTCGATGCATCCGGCACGCGCTCGCCGCTGCTCGGCCATGCTGCGAGGCCGGCGACGCGCGTGCCGCTCAGCTATGGCGCGCTCTGGGCCAATGTCCCGCTCGCCGGGACCGACTTCGATCGTCACGCGCTGGAGCAGCGCTATCGCCGTGCCAGCGTGATGGTCGGCGTGCTGCCGATCGGGCGCCCCGGTGGCGAGCCGGAGCCGCAGGCAGCGCTGTTCTGGAGCCTGAAGGCCGATGCGCTCGATGCCTGGCGCAGCGCCCGACTGGCGGCCTGGAAAGCCGAGGTCGAGCGCGTCTGGCCGGCGACCGCGCCATTGCTTGACCATATCGCCGCGCCGGAACAGCTGACCTTCGCAAATTATCGCCACCAGACGCTGCCGCTGCCTTACGGCCGGCGGATCGCCTTCATCGGCGATGCCGCCCATTCGACCAGCCCGCAATTGGGGCAGGGGGCGAACATGGCCCTGCTCGACGCTTATGCCCTGGCGGTGGCGCTCGATGATGCCGCTGATCTCGACGCTGCGCTGCGTCGCTACGCCCAGCTTCGGCGCTGGCATGTCCGGCTCTACCAGGCGGCGAGCCGGATGTTCACGCCGTTCTACCAGTCGGACAGCGCCGTGTTGCCGCTGATCCGCGACCGGGTGGTGCCGCCATTGGCGCGGCTGCCAGGCATCGACCGGATGCTGGCGCTGCTGGTCTCGGGACTGATCGGCGATCCGCTGCGGCGGCTGGGCTTGAAGGAACCCGCGATTGCTGCTGAAAGCGATCGCCCGGTACTCGCCGGAGAGGGGGCGGAGCGGTGACAATCGGACTGAATGAAATCTCGCTCGGCCTGGGCGCCATCGGTTTCGCCTGCTTCGCCTGGCCGATCTATCAGCGGCTGACCGGCCAGGCCGAAGCCGAGCCACTCGGCTCGGGCAAGAGCCTGCGCTCGCCGCTCTGGTGGGCGGGTTTCGTGCTGACGGTCGCTGCGATCTTCCTGCAGCGTATCGTGGCGCAGCAGGCGACCGGTGGCTGAAGGCTCTTGATCGTCTGCGCCGATCGGCGGCAAATGGACGGCATGATCTCTTGCGCGTGAGTGGATGATGTCGATCCAACTCGAACTCCGCAGCTATCGCGGCGGCGACCGCCACCGCCACGACTACAGCCAGATCCTGCTGCCGATGCAGGGCGCGATGCGGCTCGATGTCGAGGGGCATCACAGCGTCGTGTCGAGCAATTGCGTCGCCATCATCCCGCGCGATCATGAGCATGATTTCGAGCCGACCGCGGATTGCAGCATGCTCATCCTCGACGTCGAGGCGGGGGCCTTCGCCGGCGAGGCCGAGCCGGCACTGCTGCGCGATCTCGTCCCGTCGCTGACCCGGGTCGAGCCCTGGCTCTGGCGGATGTTCCGCCAGCTCGGCGCCGAGGTCGAAGCCGGCGCCTGCCGGGCCGAGGATGCAGCCCGGATGGCGATGGCGGGGCTGCAGCTGATCCAGCCGAATGTCGCGCCCCGACCATTGTCACGAGCGGAAAACCGCGTGATCGATATCGCCCGCGATGGGGGATCAGCGAGCGTCGCCGAGATGGCAAGAAGCGCCGGCCTCGGCCAGAGCCGGTTCCATGCCCTGTTCCGCGCGACGACAGGCCAATCTCCAAAGCAATCGCAATTGACCCGGCTGTTCGACGAAGCTGCCGAGCAGCTGGTCGCGACGGGGCTGCCGGTCTCGGAGATCGCCTATGGCCTCGGCTACCAGAACGCCTCGTCCTTCAACCGGCAGTTCAAGCGACGCTTCGGCCTGACGCCGTCCGAGTTCCGTGCCGCGAGCCGAGGCCGATAAGCGCAGCTTCGGTCAAGTCGTTCGGAGATTCGCCTCATCACGGCAGGGCGGGCGGTCGCTATGGTCCATGCGACTCCGCATCCATGAGGACCACCAGCGATGAAACTCACCGATTTCAAGGTTCTGACCTTCGATTGCTACGGCACGCTGATCGACTGGGAGACCGGGATCTGGAACGCGCTGCAGCCGCTGATCAGCGCCGGCCAGCTCAAGCTCGACCGCGAGGAGGCGCTGGCCCGCTTCGGCAAGATCGAGAGCGAGCTGGAGGAGGCGGGGCCGTCGCTGCGCTATTCGACCCTGCTCGCTGCCGTCCATGCCCGCCTCGCCAGGGATCTCGGCGTCAACATCCATGCCGATCTGAACGAGCGCTTCGGCGGCTCGGTGCCGGACTGGCCGGCTTTTCCTGACTCCGCTGAGGCGCTGGCCTATCTCAAGCGGCACTACAAGCTGGTGATCCTCTCCAATGTCGACCGGGCGAGCTTCGCCGCCAGCAACCGCAAGCTCGGCGTCACCTTCGATGCGATCTACACCGCCGAGGATATCGGCTCCTACAAGCCCGACCCGCGCAACTTCGCCCATCTGCTGGCGCATCTCGATGCCGATCTCGGACTGAAGCCCGGCGATGTCCTGCACACGGCGCAGAGCCTGTTCCACGACCATGTCCCGGCGGAACGCGTCGGGCTGGCGCGCGCCTGGATCGACCGGCGCTTCGGCATGGCTGGCAGCGGGGCGACGCAAATCCCCGTGAACCAGCCGAAGGTCGACTTCCATTTCAAGAGCATGGCCGAGCTGGTCGAGGCTCATCGGAAGGCCGCAGGGGCCTGACTAAGCCGGCTGATCAGCCGCTGAAGCCGCCATCGTCGAGAAAACGCTGCTCCTCGGCCGAGCTCTTTCGGCCGAGGACGGCGTTGCGGTGCGGAAAGCGGCCGAAGTCGCGGATGATGTCGCGATGGATGATGGCGTATTTGACCGAGTCGTCATCGCCCGACGCCTCGCTCAGCGCAACGCAGCGTTCCTGGTCCGCAAGCTCCTCTGAGTGCATGAACGGCAAATAGAAGAAGCGCCGCTCGGGATTGTCGAAGGCCTCGTCGAAGCCGCGCGCGATCGCCCGGCCGGCGACCTCGCGCGCCAGCGGGTCGGCCGCGAAGGCGTGGGCCGAGCCGCGGTTGAGATTGCGCGGGAACTGGTCGAGCAGGATCAGCAGCGCATAGACGCCCTCCGGCGTCTCTTCCCAGTCCGACAGCTCGCCGCGCGCGGCGGCGTCGACCAGTGGCCGGAAGCGCTTGGCGATCTCGGCGTCGAAGGCCTCGTCCTTGGCGAACCATTTGTCCGGGCCGGCTTCGCGCCAGAAAGCAAGGACCTCGGTGGCTGCAGGCGGGGGAGGCAGTGTCATCGTGGGCTCCGCAAGGCGTTGTCGCGGAGAAGATATAGGTGCTCGGATAGCGCAAGTAGCGATGAAATTTCTCCGGCGTGCCCTTGCGCCCCGGCAAGCCGTGCGGTAGATGCCAGAACCGTAACGTACGGTACTCTCTGGATCGATGAACGACACTGCGACCCATAGCCAAGGCGAAGCGCTGAGCGAGCGGCAGCAGGCCGTGCTCGACGCCGTGCTGGCGCTGATGGTGGAGCAGGGCGACCAGCTCACCATGACGGCGGTGGCGCGGCGCGCGAGCTGCTCGAAGGAGACGCTGTATAAATGGTTCGGCGACCGCGACGGCCTGTTGACCGCGACGGTCCAATGGCAGGCCTCGAAGGTCCGCGCCGACAACTATGATCGCCAGGCACTCGACGCGGCGACGCTGCGCAAGAGCCTGCGGGATTTCGCTGAGAACTGGCTCAGCGTGATCACCAGCCAGACCTCGATCGCGCTCAATCGCGCCGCCATCGGCCATGCCGCCTCGGGCAAGAGCAATCTCGGCGGGATCGTGCTGGCGAATGGGCGTGTCGCCATTGGCGAGCGATTGAAGCCGGTTCTGGAGGCTGGCCGGGCAGCAGGGCTACTCGATTTCGACGACGCCGAGACGGCGTTCCGCACCTTCTTCGGCCTGGTCGGCCGCGATGTTCAGATCAGGCTGCTGCTGGGCGATGCGCTCGCTTCCGGCAAAGCCGAGATCCAGCGCGACGCGGCCCGTGCCACCGACCAGTTCCTCGCACTTCACGGACGGCAGGGTGCCGTACCGAAAGCCTGAAGCCAAGAGATCAACCCAAGGAAGGACGCATCCAATGCGCGTTTATTACGATCGCGACGCCGACATCAACCTGATCAAGGGCAAGAAGGTCTGCATCGTCGGCTACGGCTCGCAGGGCCATGCACACGCGCTCAACCTGCGCGATTCCGGCGTCAAGGAGATCATCATCGCCCTGAAGGCCGGCTCGGCCACCCGCAAGAAGGCCGAAGAGGCCGGCTTCAAGGTCATGACCCCGTCCGAGGCCGCCAAGGTCTCCGACATCATGATGATGCTGACCCCCGACGAGCTGCAGGGCGACATCTATCGCGACGAGCTGCACGCCAACATGAAGGAAGGCGCCGCCCTCCTGTTCGCGCACGGCCTCAACGTCCACTTCAACCTGATCGAGCCGCGCAAGGACCTCGACGTGCTGATGGTCGCGCCGAAGGGCCCGGGCCACACCGTCCGTTCCGAGTATCAGCGCGGCGGCGGCGTGCCGACCCTGATCGCGATCCACCAGGACGCCACGGGCAACGCCCATGACCTCGGCCTGTCCTACGCCTCGGCCAATGGCGGCGGCCGCGCCGGCATCATCGAGACCACCTTCAAGGAAGAGTGCGAGACCGACCTGTTCGGCGAGCAGGTCGTGCTCTGCGGCGGCCTGGTCGAGCTGATCAAGGCCGGCTACGAGACGCTGACCGAGGCCGGCTACGCCCCCGAGATGGCTTATTTCGAGTGCCTCCACGAAGTGAAGCTGATCGTCGACCTCATCTACGAGGGCGGCATCGCCAACATGAACTACTCGATCTCGAACACGGCCGAGTATGGCGAGTACGTCACCGGCCCGCGGATCATCACCGCCGAGACCAAGGCCGAGATGAAGCGCGTGCTGACCGATATCCAGTCGGGCAAGTTCACCCGCGACTGGATGCTGGAGAACAAGGTCAACCAGACCTCGTTCAAGGCGACCCGGGCCCGCTATGCCGCCCATCCGATCGAGGAAGTCGGCGCCAAGCTGCGTGACATGATGCCGTGGATCAAGGCCAAGGCGCTGGTCGACAAGACCAAGAACTGAGGGTTGATCCACGTTTCTTTGTTTCGCGACGGCCCGGCTGCCGCCGGGCCTTTGGGATCAAGGCCAAAGCGCTGGTCGACAAGACCAAGAACTGAGGCGGGCACCGGGCTTCGCACGCAGATTCAACGCGATGCGAGGATGATTCCGGAAGTGCTTGCAACTGCTTGACAACAAAGGAAACGGGCGCCTCGACGGGCGCCCGTTTCGCGTTGAAGGAACCTGCTACGGGAACCGGCCTCCGCGCTGGGCGTTGATGCTCCAGTCAATACATGCAGGAGCGTGCGATGACCGGCCAGGACGAACTGAGGGAGAGGGCGATCGAGCGGCTGCATCAGCGCCATGCCCGTCACGGATTGGCCGACGTCGCCAGGCCGGCATCCTGGGACGATCAGCTCCCGATCGTGCTGCTGGGTGGTTTTCTCGCCGTCACGCTGCTGGCGAGCGTGCTGATGCGCGCCGTCGGAGGCTGACGGCCAGGCTAGATGGAGGCCGTCATGCAAGACGACGTGAAGGTGCGCGAGGCGCGCATTCCGGAGAAGGGTGGCGAGCCGATCCCGCCGATGCGGGCGGATATCCACTCCGACGCCGATCCGGCAATCGAGACCCCGGTGGAGGCAAGGCAGGGCTTCCTCGACCGACCCGTGCTGGTCGTCCTGGTCGCCGGACTGGCGCTCGCGATCGTCGGCTGGATCGTCGCCGAGATGTGGGCCTATTGAGCCAACGCGCCCCGACATATCCGACACGAAAGACATGTCCACACGAAGCAATTCCAAGCTGAACAGATGGAGGCGATGATGACACCGATCCGATCGATGCCGACGTCCCAGTGGTTTCAGTTCAAGGCAGCGCATCTGGCGCTGGGCGCTTCTTTTGTCCTGCTGACAATGATCGTCCTCGACCTGCTGTAGACGATCCCGGCATGAGAGCTGGCCCGGCCATCGTGATCTGGCCGGGCCGTTTCGTCTTTCGAGACGGCGCCGCGGAAGGCAGGCATGTCGCAATTCTCGGTGAGCAAGCTGCTCGACAGCGAGATCGTGCTGGTGCGCGATGTCGTCTGCTCCGGCGAGTGTCGGCATCGCAGCGACGAGGAATGCGCGCACGCGACCCATCTGGTCTTTCCCTATCGCGGCATCTTCGTGCGCCATGTCGGGCGTGACGATGCGGTGGCGGAGAGCAACCAGGTCCTGTTCTTCAATCCGCATGAGGGCTACCGGATCAGCCATCCGGTCGCGGGCGGTGATGCCTGTCTCGATTTGCGGCTGAGCGAAGAGATTCTGCATGAGCTCGCGCCGGCCGAGCTGCTGGGCCGAGCCACGAGCGCCTTCCTGATGCAGCGCCGCCGGATCGACCCGCGGGCACAAGTGCTCGTCGCCCTGCTGCGGCATAGCCTGCAGCGGGGCGTTGCCGAACCGCTCGAAGCGGAAACCCTGGCGTTGACGCTGGTGCGGCGGGCGCTGGGCGAACGAACCTCGCATGCCGCCGGAGCGTCGGCTGGCCGACGCAAGCTGGTCGACCGGGCCAAGCTGGTGATGGCATCCGATCTCGCCCGGCGCTGGACATTGGCCGAGATCGCCAGGGAGGTCGGGGTCTCACCGGTCTACCTCACCCAGGTTTTCGCTCAGGTCGAGGCCGTGCCGCTCTATCGCTATCAGTTGCGCCTGCGGCTGGCGCGGGCGCTCGATTTGCTCGGTGGTTGTGACGATCTGACCCAGCTCGGATTGGAGCTCGGCTTCTCCAGCCACAGCCATTTCAGCGCCGCCTTCCGACAGGCCTATGGCCGCACGCCGGCGGAGTTTCAGCGCTCGCTCGATCTCCGCTGACAGAAGCTGTCACTGATCGCGAAAGATTCTGACAGCCGCTGACAGCCGAAAGGCGTTCTCTCCCGTCATCACAACGACGGAGACAGGTCATGATCAGCTTCATCATTGGATCGGCCAAGCCTGTGCTCGCGATGTTCGACGTGCTTGGCCGGCTTCTCGGCGCGCTCGACCACTGGCTGCGGTCGCGCCGCGACTACCGCACCCTCTGCGACATGAGCGAGCGCGATCTGCGCGATCTCGGTTTGCGCGACAGCGATCTGCGCGATGCCACCGCAGCGCCCTTCTTCGGCGACCCGACCGCGATCATCTCTTTGCGTGCCGAGGAGCGGCGCGGCCTTGCCGGCGGCGAGAGCGTCGACCAGGTCCTGCGTGGCCTGAGCGCGGGAGCCTCGGTTCAGCCCGAGCGGATCGCTAAAGAATCCGACAGCGCGGAGGCGGGCCGGGTGGTCTTTCTCAGGGCGGCCGAATGAGCGGCCCCCGAGAAGGAGGAAGGCCATGAGTGGAACCTGCGCAGCCTGCGATTGCGAGCTCGACGAGGCCCCGATCAAGGTCACGATCGGCGGCAATACCGTCGAGGTCTGCTGCGACGATTGCGCCCAGGCGCTGCGCGAGGCGGATGCCTCGCAGGCGCAGGCGAGCGGCCAGTAGTCAGCCGCGCAACGAAAGAGCCGGCCGCGAAAGCGGCCGGCTCCTTTTTTGTGCGAGCGGGATCAGAAGGTGACGTGATCCTTGATCTCGGCCTCGACGTTCGAAGGCAGCACGCTGCGCTTCACCAGATCGTCGAAGTTCTTGAACTTCGCCTTGGCGCGCTCCTCGATGATCTTCTTGGAGCGGGCCTCGCCGATGCCCTTGAGCTGCTCGAGCTCGGCGGCGCTGGCGGTATTGATGTTGACCTTCTTGGCCTGGGCCTGGGTCGCGGTGGGCGCTGCCGGCTTCGCAGCGGGTGCCGCAGGGGTGGCAGGCGTGGTCACGGGCGCCGCCGGCTTGGCCGGGGTGGTGGGCTGGGTCGCGGTCTGTGCGAGGGCCGGGCCGGCGGCGAGAGCGAGCGCGGCGAGGCCGATAGCGAAACGAGACATCGTCATGGTGTGGACTCCCATAAGTCCTGCCCGGAGGAGCTGAACTGCGTGGATGCCGGGCCATCCGCGCCGCCGCGCCGGTTGTGAACCGGATGATTCCGGTCCAAGCGCGATGGCTGGACTTTCGGCCGAAGCGGCTGAACGCGATCTGAGGCGGATGTTCAGCTGACGTTTTGCTTTCCGCCGGGTTTTCGCCGCTATTTGCCTGCGAACCGCAGCATGTATTCGGAGAAGCGCCCGGCGCCGTAGATCAGGCCGAAGCCCCAGGCGAAGGACGCCGCGAAGTTCGCGATCTGGAAGGGCCAGAACGGCATCTTCACGATGCCGGCGACGAGCGCGACCACCGCCCGGATCGGCCCGAAGAAATGGCCGATCGCGACGCCGAGCACGCCCCATTTCTCGAAAAAGTCGTGGCCGCGCTGGAGCAGGGCCGGGTTGTCGCGCAGCGGCCAGTGGTCGCCGACGCGCGGGCCGAGGACGAGACCGGCCCAGTAGGAGATCCAGAAACCGGAGGCCGCGCCAAGCGCCGCCGCGAGCGAGAGCGGTACGAGGTTGAGGCCGGTGGCGCCGGCGAGCGCACCGAAGGTGGTGAAGAACACCGTTGCCGGGACCAGCCAGGACAGGATCGCGACGCATTCGGCGAAGGCGATCAGGAAGACGATCGGGATCGCCCATTGCTGGTTGGCGTGCATGAACTCGACAAGGTCCTGCATCCATTGTTCGAGCTGAAGCATGGGTGGGCGATTCCTCCTGCGGTCGGGCCAGCGATAGAGCAGAAGCGTCGACTTTTCGCTACCGATTAGCGGGTTGGCGAGACCGGATGCCGCGGGCGGGTTGCCTTCGTCCGATGATCGCCTAGTGTCGCCCCGAACGGAAATAAGCCGCGTGTGCCGGATGGCGCCGACGGCAGGGGACGGGATATCCATGGAGTCCAAGGTCAGCCCGCCCGGTGATAGGGGCGCGGCAGGAGAACAGCCGGCGGTCAGGCTCGCCGGCATCGACATCACCTTCCATCTCAAGGGCGGCAGCCGCTACCAGGCGGTGAAGGGCATCGACCTGTCCGTCGCGCCCGGCGAGTTCGTCTCGGTGGTCGGGCCGACCGGCTGCGGCAAGTCGACCTTGCTCAATGCCGCCGCCGGCTTGCTGACGCCGTCGGCCGGCAAGGTCTCGATCTTCGGCCAGCCGCTCTCGGGCCTCAACCGCCGTGCCGGCTACCTCTTCCAGCAGGACGCGCTGATGCCGTGGAAGACGGCGCTGGACAACGTCAAGGTCGCGCTGGAGCCGATGGGCGTTTCCGATGCCGAGGCGGACAAGCGGGCGCGCGACTGGCTCGGGCGGGTTGGCCTGCGCGCCTTCGTCGAGCGCTATCCGCACATGCTTTCCGGCGGCCAGCGCAAGCGCGTGGCGCTGGCGCAGATGCTGATCCGCGATCCCGAGATCCTGTTGATGGACGAGCCCTTCGGGCCGCTCGACGCGCAGACCCGCCAGATCATGGGCAATCTCCTGCTCGATCTCTGGAGCCGCGACCGCAAGGCGCTGATCTTCGTCACGCACGATCTCGAGGAGGCGATCGCGCTCTCCGACCGGGTGGTGGTGATGACGGCCGGACCGGCCGCCGGCATCGTCGCGGATTACAAGGTGCCGCTGGCCCGGCCGCGCGACATCGCCGAGATCAGGCTGGAGAAGGCGTTTCACGAGATCCATCGCGACATCTGGGCGTCGCTCCGGGTCGAGGTGCAGAAGGCCTATGCGATGGGCGAGGGCAGGGAACTGGTCGAAGGAGCCGCCAAGTGAAAACGGCCTGGGACATGGCGCGCCATGATCCCCTTCCCCCCGCTTGCGGTGGGGAAGGGCTAGGGATGGGGGGCCGGAAAGCAGGGCTCGCTTCTTCTTCCAGCCCCGGGCTGAGCGGCGCTGCCCCCCACCCAACCCTCCCCACCGCAAGCGGGGGGAGGGCTTATGATGCGATTCCCGTGCGCTTCCGCCAGGAGATCGGAGCATGAGCCGCGTCAAGCTCTTCGCCCTGCAGATCCTGGTGATGATCGTCTTCCTGGGCATCTGGCATGTCGTCACCACGACCAGCCTGTTCGGCGAGGTGAAGACGATCCAGTTCTTCTTCTCGACGCCGGGCGAGGTCCTGGCCCGGACCTGGAAGCAGCTCACCGGCTCCGAGATCTACTGGCATCTCGGCATCACCCTGACCGAGACGGTGCTCGCCTTCGTCATCGGCTCGGCCGCCGGCATCTTCTTCGGTTTCGCCTTTGCCAGGAACGCGCTGCTGGCGGCGGTGTTCGACCCCTATATCAAGGCGGCGAACGCCCTGCCGCGCGTGGTGCTGGCGCCGATCTTTGCGCTCTGGTTCGGCCTCGGCATCTGGTCGAAGGTGGCGCTCGGCTTCACGCTGGTGTTCTTCATCGTCTTCTTCAACGTCTACCAGGGCGTGCGCGAGGTCTCGCCGACGGTGCTGGCCAATGCCCGCATGCTGGGGATGAACGAGCGCCAGCTCTTCCGCCATGTCTACTGGCCCTCAGCCCTGACCTGGATGTTCTCGTCACTGCACACCTCGGTCGGCTTCGCGCTGGTTGGCGCGGTGGTCGGCGAATATCTCGGTTCCTCGGCCGGCCTCGGCTACAAGATCCACGAGGCCGAGAGCGTTTTCGACGTCACCGGCGTGTTCTCGGGCATGCTGATCCTGGCGATCTTCGTGATCGTGATCGACGCATTGGTGACGATGGTCGAGAACCGCCTGCTGGTCTGGCGGCCGGGACAGAGCTCGACCACGACGACCTAACGTAAGCTGCGCTTGATTCCGGGCGCGAACGAGCGCCATCCTTGCCCTCCAGCGTTGGGGGGCGGGCATGGAGCTCGACGTCTGCGATCGCATCACCGCCGACCCGACACGGGAGGACATCAGCCGCGCCATCGACCAGCGCGGCGACGATCCTGATTGGTTCATCAACCTCTCCGACGATGACGGCTATGTCGAAGCAGGGCTGGAAGGGAAGGGCCGGTTCCGGCTGGCCTATCATTCAGGCAAGGCCCGCTTCGACGCCGCCGAGACCGTCGATGCCGCGACGCTGAAGCGAATCCTGCTCGCCTATCTCGGTGGCGACAAGACCTGGCGCGGCAAGCTGGCCTGGCAACGCAAGGCCTCGCCGGCCAAGGCGGCCGAGGCCAGGGGAGAGCCACCGACCTGGGCCGTGATCGCCGTCGTTGCTTCGCTTGCGCTGATCTTCGTGATCGCTGAGGTGCTGCCGGAGAGCTGGGTCGAGCGGCTGCCCTTTGCTGGAACGACCATGGGCAATATCGCGCTGATCGCGCTGCCAATGGTGGTGATGGTCGGCGCGATGATCCTCAATGCCGTGCTCAAGGTCCGGCGCGCCAGCAGCTGGGCGCAGGCGCCGGGGCGCGTCATCCGCTCGCAGATGGCGGTGCGGCGGCCGCGCGAAGGCAATGAGATCGGGACCGTCGTCAACGTTCCCGCCGTGACCTATTCCTTCTCGGTCGGCGGCGTGACCTATCAGGGCACGCGCGTCAGCCTCGGCGACATCAGCGGCAAATATGCGCAGGTGGCGCTGGCGCGCTACCCGGCCGGCGCGAACGTGACCGTCTATTACGATCCGGCCGATCCCAACGACTGCGTCCTGGAGCGCGAGGCGCCGAAGGGTGCGGTCAAGGGCTGCGGCCTCGCGCTACTCGTCGTCGTTCTGCTCGTCTGGGGGCTCTATTGGGTGGGAACCCAAGGGGCCGAAGCCCTCAAGGTGCGTATGCCGGATGCCGATGTCCCGGTGATGCTGTTCGCCGGCCTGTTCGGCGCTGCGGCGTTGCTGTTCTTCGTCGGGCACAAGCGCTATCTCGCCCGCGCCAATGCCTGGCCGGTCGCTGCCGGAGAGATCGTCTCCAGCACTGTCGAGCAACGCTACTCGACGGAAAACGGCAGGACGCGCACGACCTATCTCCCCATCGTCGAGTTCGCCTACACCGTCGATGGCAACCGCCTGCACAGCCGGCAGGTCAAGCTCGGCCTGGAAGTGTCAGGCTCGGAGAGCTTCGCCCAGGGGATCGTCGATCGCTATCCGGCCGGTGCGCCGGTCGAGGTGCATTACGACCCGCAGGACCCGTCCAACGCGGCTCTGGAGAATCCGACTGGAGCGAACTGGATCCTGCTCGGCATCGCGCTCGCCTGCTTCGCCATCGCGCTCTATGCGAGCCGCGTCTTCCGCTAGTTCGATTCGTCCGCGCTCTTCTGGCCCGGCGAGGCTCCGAGCAGGCGTATCAGCTCGGCATAGCGCGGCATCAGCTCTTCGCGCCGCTGCATGTCGCGGTCGAACTGCTCCCGCTTGTCCGCCACGCCGCTCTCGTCGTGCGGTGCGGCGCTGCCCTGGAACATCTCGTCGAGCGCATGGGCCATCGTGCGGTCGCTGAGCCAGACGAGCTCCTGCTGCAGCGCGGTGTACTCCGTCATCAGCTTGAAGCGCTTTTCGACCCAGCTCGGCTCTGCCGGGTCATCGACGCCGGCTCCTGGTGCCTGCGCAGCGGCACCGCCCTGCGCCAGAGCGGTGCGGGCCTGGTCCGACAGGTCGAGGATGACGGCGTCGTCTCGCTCAGCCGTTGCCGACGTCACGGCGGCAGGCGAAGAGCTCGCCCTGTCTGGAGCGGGCACGCCCGGTGACGGCGTGCCGTGCGGGAGTTCATAAGGGGAAGGCGCAGTCCGGGCCGCTACTGCGTCCACCATGACCGTCTCCTGTTTCGTCCGTTCTGGTCGAAAGCCGTCGGCAAGGCATCGTCGGGAGTCATTGCATCCGACCAATGTGGAAGGCCGGCTTTAACAAGCTCTGAATCTTTCGTGTCGCTTCCGCAGCGTCATGCGCGGGCCGCGGCGTGCCTGCGCTTGCCCCGCTCGCGGCAATGCGCCTATCTTCGTCGCGAAATCGCGCCTTTTCGAAGCGCGTCATCGCTCAACCGGAGGAAAATCGATGTTTCTCACCCGCCGCGCAGCGCTTGCCGCGCTCGCAGTCACCACGGCCCTCGGCCTTTCGCCGGCCTTCGCCCAGAACGCCGAGAAGCCCAAGCTGACGCTCGGCGTCGGCGGCAAGCAGCTGCTCTACTATCTCCCGCTCACCGTCGCGGAGAAGAAGGGCTTCTTCAAGGATCAGGGGCTCGACGTCGAGATCAACGATTTCGGCGGCGGCGCCAAGTCGCTGCAGGCGCTCGTCGGCGGTTCGGTCGACGTCGTCACCGGCGCCTATGAGCACACCATCCGCATGCAGGCCAAGGGCCAGGACATCCGCGCCGTGATCGAGCTCGGGCGCTTCCCGGCGATCACCATCGCGGTGCGCAAGGACCTCGCCGACAAGGTGAAGTCGGCGGCCGACTTCAAGGGCCTGAAGATCGGCGTCACTGCGCCCGGCTCCTCGACGGCGCTGACGGCGCAATACGCCATGGTCAAGGCCGGCCTCAAGGCGAGCGACGCGGCGATCATCGGGGTCGGCGCCGGCGCCAGCGCGGTCGCGGCGATCAAGCAGAAGCAGGTCGACGTGATCTCGCATCTCGATCCCGTCACCTCGAAGCTGGAATCGGATGGCGACATCGTCTCGCTGATCGACACCCGCACCGAGGCCGGTACCAAGGCGCTTTTTGGCGGCTCGAACCCGGCGGCGGTGCTCTATCTCAAGAACGACTTCGCCGAGAAGAACCCGGTGACGACGCAGAAGCTCGTCAATGCGCTGATGAAGTCGCTGAAATGGCTGGAGACGGCCAAGCCCGAGGACGTCGCCGATCTCGTCCCGGCCGAATATCATCTCGGCGACAAGCCGCTCTATCTGACCGCGGTAAAGAACTCGCAGGAGAGCTATTCGCGCACCGGCATCCCGACCGCCGACGGCATGAAGAGCATGTACGACTCGCTCAAGCTGCTCGACCCGGAGCTGACCAACTCCAATGTCGACCTGACCAAGACCTTCATCGACTCGTTCGCGAAGAAGGCGGCTGCGGGGTCGTAAGCGCGACGGAAGCCCTTCTCCCCTCCGGGGGAGAAGGTGGCAGCGCAAAGCGCTGACGGATGAGGGAAGGGCCGCGCGAGCGGCCCTTTCTCGTTTCACCCGGTCGTACTGCCCTCATCCCCCTGCCGGGACCTTCTCCCCCGAGGGGAGAAGGAGCACGCCCTAGCCCCGCTGCCCGCCAACCGAGATGAACGCCATCAGGCAGGGCTCCGGCAACGGGTTGCGCCAGCGATGGCGAGTGCCGTTCTGCACGATGCAGTCGCCCTGGCGCAGGTGGACCAACTGGCCGTCGTCCAGCTCCAGCGTCATCTCGCCCCGCACCACGACGCCGTAGTCGATCGTGTCCGACGTGTGCATGCCCGGTGCGCTGAGGTCGAAGTGATCGCCCATGCGCGGGACCTTCTCCGACATTTCTTCCAATGCGCTCTTGAAGGTCACGCCGGCCGGCGGCTTCCAGCCTTCGGGCCGCCGTGGCGGATAGGAGATCAGGCGGAACATCGTGCCGCCCGGCCCGGGGAAGGCGACCGTTCCGGCGAGCATCGGGTCGGGCTCCAGGCCGGTGAGCTTCGGCACGCCCTCGGTCCGGTAGAGCTCGTAGAAGGTCAGCCCGGGGTTCGAGTCGATCTCCACCACCTTGGGCGTGACGTCGAAGGATTTGAACACCGACTTGCCGGCCGCGTCGCGGCCGGTCAGCGCACGCTTCGGCGGCGGCAGCTCGCTGGAATCCTTCGCTTCGGCTGGCGGCGACATCGCTGCCAGGGCACTGCCCCCGGCCATTGCGGACAGCGCCTGGAGGAGGCGGCGTCGATCGCTGCCATCAGGCTGTTCAGAAGACATCTCGTCATCGTCCTCGGGCTTGTTCTTGTCTGACGAGCGCCAAAGCCAGGAGAATTTGCCCATTCTTATCCTCCGCTGTTTCAATACTTCTTTTTTAGTTTGATTCCGGCTTGCGACGCTGTTGCGTCAAGCATCCGGTTCTGTAGGAAGCACGGTGATGAAGAACTCACATTCCTACAACTAGACATTAGGCTGAGCCTCTGGCTCGGTGATCGTGCTGGATTCTGAAAGCGCGTCTCGGAGGAAAAGGATTTGCCTGCTGTCGAGTGTCTTTCCCCTGTATTCGGTCTATAGCCGGCTGAGTTCTGGTCCGCCGAAAGTCCAATTGTCTGCAACTGCTGGTGGGTGAATATTGCGATGGCGCCTGCTGGGGTCCTTCCGGCAGGAGGGCCCAAAGGTACTCGCATCATGCCGAATGCCGCCGCCTTGTTCGCCTTCGTCATCCTGATCCTGCCGATGGGCTATCTGCTGCTGGCGGCTCCGGGTTTCCTGTTCGTGAAGCTCGACGTTCCGCCGGTCGCCCGGCTGATGCGCATGATGTTCAGCGCCTATTTCCAGGTGCTGGCCATTGCCGCCGTCGTCGGAACGGTGGTCTTCGCCCTGACGGAACGCTGGGCCTTCGTGATCGGGGTCGGCGTCTTGGCCTCGGCACTGCTGGGGCGGCGCTGGTTCCTGGCGCGGATGGATGCGCAGATCGCCGCCTGGCCCGCCGATGTCGGCCGCCGCCTGCGCCGCCTGCACTGCGGCGGCATGGCGTGCAACGCCGCCCAGCTCGCCATCGTCATTGCGAGTGTTCCCTACATTATGGGCACGCCGGCCTGAGAGGGGGCGATCAGCCCGCTAACCGAGGGCGTTCAGTGGGCGGCCTTGTTCCAACGGAGGGCTGCCGGGGATGTTGTTCGCACGCCCGCGCCGCCCGCACTCCCGCGTGGTCATCGCACGCTTTCGAGCACTCGCCCGAGGGCCGCGTCGAAGTCGTCGAGGCTGAAGTTCTGCGGGTCGTCGTGCCCATCGCTCAGACCCTGGTCGATCGCGGCATGGAAGGCGGGCACCAGGCCTTTGTCGGCACGGATGCTCGCCATGAGATAGAGCAGGGCCAGGCGGTCATATTGCATCGCGGTGAAGCCGGGCGTCGGAGCGTTGCCGTCGGGTTGGCTGGGATGGGCACGGCGCGGCTGGATGTTTTCGATATGCAGGAACAGGCCTTTCGCCAGGGTGCCGATCCTGTTTTCGAGCTTGGTCGCGCGCCAGGGCACGCCGAAATCGTGGCCGACATAGATTTCGCCGCGCCGGTTCAGGAAGATGTGCGCCTTTGCGTTCGAAGGGCTCCTATAGGCGTTCAGATTGTTGACCTGGTTGCTGGTGTCGATATCCGCCGAAAAGGGCCGGTTGCCGAAATTCGGCGAGCTCGTGTCGTGGATGACGAAATAGCGTGCCGTCGGAGCCTGCGGGCTGTTCGCGCTTCCGCGGGAAAGAGGTGTGTCCAGGTTTCCGCCAAGGCCCGTTTCGGTCAGGCCCTGGCTCGCGAGAAACTGCCGGACCTTCGCCTTGGATAGGCCGGGCGCTTCCCCGATCAAGCTGGCGAGATTGGCTGGTAGCACCGCCGGCTGGTCCTCGACATTGCCGAGAATCTTGACCTTGCGGAGCAGGCAGGCCGCCTGCTCCCTGGCCGAACCAGCGAAGGACTGCGCCTGCGTGTCGAAGCCGCATTTGCCGAAGGTTGCGGCACTGCCGCCGGCGCTCCACAGCGACATGCCGAGCACCAGGCACCACGAGGCATAGCGCATGCTCCGTCCTCCTCGCCGCTGGCTCCTCCGAGGGGGCAGTCGGTTGTCATGAACACATCGCGCCGCCGGTCAGGCCGAGCTTGTCCCTGGCGAAGGCGCAGAGCTTGCTCACCGCATTGGCCGGCGTGATGTCCTGGGCGCGGCTGCCGGGATACAGGATGAAGAGCACGTCGTTGCCGAGTCCGAAATTGCGGTAGGGATAGGCGCCATTGCCGGTGCCGACGCAGGCGAGCCCGTCGGCGCTCCATTTCCGGCAGCGGCTCTCGCCGATGGCTTCGAAGACGCGGCTCGATCCTTCGCCCAGCCGCATGAACGGGCCGCCATCGCCGATCAGGACCGGGGTCCACTTGTCGCGGAACACCACGACGCCCATGTCGCCGAGGCGCAGGCCGGTCCTGGTCGCGAACTCCTCGCCGAGCTCACGGCTGGCCGAGCCCGTCAGCGGCCTGAGGCCGGCCGTCGGCATCACCACGAATGGGATGCGGTCGGGATCGATCTGCGCGGCGCGCGACGAGACGTCCGCAACACCGGGCCATTTATAGGACGTCTCCTTGAGATCCGTGGCGCCGGGAATACCGTTCCAGGCCGCCCAGGAGCCGTCGACGTCGAGCGCCATCTTGCTGTGCCAGAGGATGCCGCCATCCTTCAGCTTGAGCAACGCTTTCACATTACTGGGATCGCGGCTGCACAGGTAGAATTGCCGGTCTTCCGGCCGCCCGGCAATGCGCAGGCTGTGGCCCCTGAAATGATCCTTGGCACCGACCCCGGTCAGGCCACGATCGCAGGCTACGAATTGTTGGCGATAACCCTCATCCAGCGGCGTCGACGCGGCAAAGTCGATGCCTCTCAGCAAGGATTGCGAAGCAGCCGGCGGGTCATAGGCCTCCGCCGGGCTGGCGGATTGCCAGACGAGGATCGTGCCGAAGATCAATGCAATAGCCCGCGGCCTCCCGGACATCGTCAGGGTGCTCCCGTCGGTCATTTCAGCAATTTAGATCTATCCTGCCGCAAGGTTGTCATACGTAAATTGAGCGGTCAACGCTTGTTTTCTGTTGTATTTGTCTGCTTGCGACATGCTCATCGACTGATGGGGAGCGCGCCTTGCCCATGCGTGCGGGTTGAGCCGCTGATCGCTCCCATCACCGCTTTCGATTGGCGCGGGCCGCACCAGCTTTTTGTCTTCACGCAATTCCGGACGCAAAACCGCTACGCACTTTTGCTGGAATTGCTTTAGGTTCGCCGCCTCGTGTCGTCGAAGGCTGGCCTACCCTCATGAACATCCTCTCGATCCAGTCCCATGTCGCCTATGGCCATGTCGGCAACGCCTCTGCCGTGTTCCCGATGCAGCGCCTCGGCGTCGAGGTCTGGCCGATCCACACCGTGCAGTTCTCGAACCACACCGGCTATGGCGCCTGGAAGGGGCAGGTCTTCGATGGCGCCACGATCGACGAGCTGATGGCGGGGATCGGCGAACGCGGCGTGCTCGGCAAATGCGACGGCGTGCTTTCCGGCTATATGGGCTCGGCCGATATCGGCCATGCCATCCTCTCGGCGGTGGCCAGGGTGCGCGAGGCCAATCCCAGGGCGATGTATTGCTGCGACCCGGTGATCGGCGATGTCGGCCGCGGCGTCTTCGTGCGGCCGGGCATCCCCGAGTTCATGCGCGAGCAGGCGGTGCCGGCCGCCGATATCGTCACGCCGAACCAGTTCGAGCTGGAATTGCTCACCGATGTCGAGGTCAGGACGCTGGCCGACGCCCACCGCGCCGTCGAGACGCTGCGCGATGCCGGGCCGAAGGTCGTGCTGGTGACCTCGCTGATCACCAATGAGACGCCGGCGGATTCGATCGACCTGATGGCGGCGGACGGGCAGGGCACCTACCGCGTGCGCACGCCGAAGATCGACATCAACATCAACGGCGCGGGCGATGCGATCGCGGCGCTGTTCTTCGTCCACTATCTGCGCGACGGCTCGGCCGCGAGCGCGCTCGGCAAGGCGGCCTCCTCGATCTACGGGTTGCTGAAGCGGACCAAGGAGGCCGGTTCGCGCGAGATTCTCACCGTGGCGGCGCAGGACGAGTTCGTGACGCCCTCGCAGCTCTTCGCGCCCGAAACGGTCTGATCTCCATGAAGCTTCGCCTCGGCACCTTCAATGTCGAGAACCTGCTGACGCGCCATCGTTTCGAGCCGGGCGGCCGGACCGAGACGGCGGCGGCGATGTCGCTGTTCCATTTCCCGCGCGCCGATGAGCGCGACGCCGTCGAGCGTTCGCTCGCGGTCGCGCTCGAGGACGACAAGCGCCAGATGACGGCCCTCGCCATCGCCGAGGCCAATGCCGATCTCTGGATGCTGCAGGAGGTCGACTCACTGGCGAGCTTGCAGGCCTTCTTCGCCAACTACGTTCACCGCATCGCCGACCACCGCTATGGCCATTTCACGCTGGTCGACGGCAATGACCGGCGCAATATCGATATCGGCTTCGCCGCAAGGCGCGATCTGGTGCAGCCGCGGCAAGTTACGGTGCGTTCCTACAAAGACATGAGCTTTGCCGATGCCGAGGCGTTCTCGCCCGAGATCGCCGCCTTCGGCATCAATCCGCGCGACAAGGTCTTCGCCCGCGATTGCCTGGCGGTCGAACTCGATTTCGGCGCCCGGCGGCTCGCTTTGTTCGGTTGCCATTTCAAGTCGATGAACAATGGCCGCGACGATGGTCGGCAGGCGACCCTGCCGATCCGCCGGGCCGAGGCGCTGGCGGTGAAGACAATCGTCAAGGACTGGTTCGGTCCGGGCTGGCGCGAGGCGAACTGGGCGATCCTCGGCGACCTCAATGGCTACCGCATCGGGCTCGGCCCGCTGGCGGCGCCGGTCGACGAGGGTGACAGCGGCATCGAGCCACTGCTGGAGGAGTTCGCTGTCGATCCGATGGAGAGCCTGCCGCCGCATGAGCGCTGGACTCACTTTCGGCGCTACTGGTCGGAAGAGCGCGAGAGCCTGATCGACAGCCATATGCCGCTCGACCATATCCTGCTTTCGCCGGCGCTCGCTGCGGCCAATCCGAACCCGGCGATGCAAATGATCCGGCGCGGCCTGCCCTACCGTGTGCCGCTTGACCCGCGCGAGGCCGACCGCTCGATGGCCAAGCTCGCCTTGACCTGCGACCGCTATCCGCGCGTCGGCTGGGACCGGCCGAAAGCCTCCGACCATTGCCCGCTGACGATCGAGCTGACCATCCCCAAGGAGACCGCATGAGCCGCCGCTTCGTCACGCTCGACGTGTTCACCACGAGGCCGCATGCCGGCAATCCGCTCGCGGTCGTGCTCGATAGCGACGGGCTCGACAGCGCGGCGATGCAGACGATCGCGCGCGAGTTCAACCTGTCGGAGACGGTCTTCGTCGCGCCGCCGGCCGACCCCGCCCACCGTGCTGCGATCCGCATCTTCACGCCGGGGCAGGAGCTGCCCTTCGCCGGCCATCCGACGGTCGGCACCGCCGCGCTGCTGGCGCTGCGCGATGCGGCGGAAGGGCGGGCGGCGGATGAACTCGTGCTGGAGGAGAAGGTCGGGCTGGTGCCTTGCGTGATCGCGCTCGGTAATGCGCGGAGCGCCCGCGCCACCTTCACCTTGCCGAAGCTGCCGGAGCAGGTCGCGCAGCTGATCGCCGATGCCGCGCTGGCAGAAGCGCTCGGGCTGGATGTGGCCGATCTCGGCTTCGAGGGCCATCGGCCGAGCGCCTTCTCGGCTAGTGTCGCGTATACGATGGTGCCGGTCGCCAGCCGCGAGGCGATTGCAAAGGCGCGCGTCGCCGGGAGCTTCGCCGAGGCCATGGCGGCTGCGCCGAATGGCAATGCCTTCGTCTATTGCCGCCAGACCGAAGAGACCGGGCATCACTATCACGCCCGTATGTTCTGGCCGGAAGCCGGCGTGACCGAGGATCCGGCGACCGGCTCGGCCGTCGCCGCTTTCGCCGGCGCGATCATGGCGTTCGACCGGCCGGGCGATGGCACCTACTGCCTCGTCATCGAGCAGGGTTACGAGATGGGCCGGCCCTCGCAGATCGAGCTGACACTCACTGTCGCGGGCGGCGCGCTCGCCTCGGCGACGATCGGTGGCGCAGCCGTGGTGATGAGCGAGGGCGTGCTGCTGTGACTGCTGTCGTCGATGGCGAGATCGTCGCGCTTGATCGCGTCGAGGCACGGGTCGAGGGGTTCGACTGGGGCTTTGCCCGCGAGCGCGCCGATGAGATCGCGGCGCATTGGGCTGCGATCAGCGCCGGCAAGCCGGCCATGTTCAACGGCCGCGTCATGCTGCAGCACCGGGCCGCGATTGAAGGCGGCGTGTTCCATGCCGGCTATTTCGAGGCCGATTACGCCGCCTTCCTGAGCTGGCGCGATTTCGGCCAGCCGGGGCCGGCGATCCGCAATGGCTTCGCGATGGCGGCGCTGCGGGCAGCCGATGGCGCCTTCCTGCTCGGCCGGATGGGCGATCACACCGCCAATCCCGGCAAGGTCTATTTCGCTGCGGGCACGCCGGACAGGGAGGATGCCCGCCCGGATGGCACGCTCGACCTCGCTGGCAGCGTCACCCGCGAGCTTTGCGAGGAGACGGGCCTCGCGCTCGACGAGATTTCCGTCGAAGAACGCTGGACGGCGGTGATCGTGCCGGGGCGGGTGGCCTTCATGCGGCCGGTCGGGATCGGCCTGCCGGCTGAAGAGGCCCGCGCATTGATGCTGGCGCGGATCGCGCAGCAGGACGAGCCGGAGTTGTCCGATATCGTGATCGTGCGCAATCTCGCCGATTGTGCGGCTTATGACATGCCGCCCTTCATGACGTCCTATCTCGCCCATATCTACGGGCGGGATTGACCCTTTACCGATCGAGGTTGCCGATGGCCGATGCGTCCGAAGTCCTTGCCCTGCCCACCGGCAACCCGTTCGGGCGCGCCTGGGAGACGCCGTTCGGCCTGCCGCCGTTCGCGGAGATCACGCCCGAGCACATCAAGCAGGCCTATCCGGCGGCGCTGGAGCAGCACCGGGCCGAGGTCGAGGCGATCAAGGCCGAGAACGCTGCCCCCAGCTTCGCCAACACGATCGAGGCGCTGGAGCGCTCGGCCCGGGGATTAAGCCGTCTCGGCGGCGTGTTCTACAATCTCGCCGGGGCCGACACCAACGAGGCGCTGCAGGCGATCGAGCGCGAGATGTCGCCGGTGATGTCGCGGCACTGGTCGGCGATCATGATGGATCACGAGCTCTTCGCCCGCGTCGATGCGGTGTTCGAGGCGTGCGAAGGCCTCGGTCTGACCGAAGAGCAGCTTCGCCTGCTGGAGCGGACGCATCGCGGCTTTATCCGCTCGGGCGCCAAGCTCGAAGGCGAGGCCAAGGCGAGGCTCGCTGCGATCAACGAGCGGCTGGCCGGCCTCGGCACCAGCTTCGGCCAGAACCTGCTGAAGGACGAGGCGAGCTATGCGCTGATCATCGAGGACGAGGCCGATCTCGATGGCCTGCCGCCCTTCGTCGTGGCGGCGATGGCGCGCGCCGCTGCCGATCGCGGCCAGGACGGCAAGCATGCGGTGACGCTGGCGCGCTCGATCATCGAGCCCTTCCTGACCTTCTCGACGCGGCGCGAGCTGCGCGAGCAGGCCTTCACCGCCTGGAGCAAGCGCGGCGAGAATGGCGGGGAGACCGATAACCGCGCCATCGTCGCCGAGATGGTGAATCTCAGGGCCGAGAAGGCCAAGCTGCTGGGCTTTGCCACCTTCGCCCATTTCAAGCTCGACGATTCCATGGCGAAGACGCCGGAGAACGTCCGCAACCTGCTCGAGCTGGTCTGGAAGCCGGCGCGCGCCCGCGCCGGGCAGGAGGCGGCCGATCTCGCCGCGCTCGCCCAGAGCGAGGGCGAGAACGCGCCGATCCGCCCGTCCGACTGGCGCTTCTATGCCGAGAAGGTCCGGCAGAAGACCTATGCGCTCGATGAGGCCGTGCTGAAGCCCTATCTCCAGCTCGACAGGATCATCGCCGCCGCCTTCGACACCGCCGGCAAGCTGTTCGGGCTCTCCTTCGCCGAGCGGCCGGAGCTCAAGGGCTATCACCCGGATGTCCGCGTCTTCGAGGTCAAGGAGACCGCGAGCGGCCGGCATATCGGCCTCTTCCTCGGCGATTACTTCGCCCGCGCCTCGAAGCGCTCCGGCGCCTGGATGAGCGCCTATCGCGGCCAGCGCAATTTCGACGGCGAGGTCCGGCCGATCATCGTCAACGTCTGCAACTTCGCCAAGCCGGCGGAGGGCAAGCCGGCGCTGCTCTCGATCGACGATGCCCGCACGCTCTTCCACGAATTCGGCCATGCCCTGCACGGCCTGCTCTCGGACGTGCATTACGGCTCGCTCGCCGGCACCTCGGTCTCGCGCGATTTCGTCGAACTGCCCTCGCAGCTCTACGAGCACTGGTTCCTGACCAGGGAGGTGATGCAGCGCTTCTGCCTGCATGCCGAGACGGGCGAGCCGATCCCGGATGCGCTGATCGAGAAGATCAAGCGGGCGCAGACCTTCAACCAGGGTTTCGCCACGGTGGAGTACACCTCCTCGGCGCTGGTCGATCTCGCCTTCCATTCGCTGGAGGCTCCCGCGGAAGTCGATCCGCTCGCCTTCGAGGCGAAGGAGCTGGCGCGGATCGGCATGCCCAGCGAGATCACCATGCGCCATCGCACGCCGCATTTCTCGCATGTCTTCTCGGGCGACGGCTATTCGGCCGGCTATTACAGCTATCTCTGGTCCGAGGTGATGGACGCCGACGCCTTCAACGCCTTCATCGAGGCGGGCAATGTCTTTGCTCCGGAGGTCGCTGGCAAGCTGAAGCGCTACATCTATTCGGCCGGCGACACGCGCGATCCGGCCGAGGCCTATACGCTGTTCCGCGGCCGCCTGCCGACGCCGGATGCGCTGCTGGAGAAGCGGGGGCTGGCGGCTTAGCCGCCGCTACTCCCGCGCCAGCACGACCAGATGCGCGCCGCGCCCGCTCAGCAGGACGAGCGCGCCGCGTTCCATGCGCCAGCTCCGCGTCGCTTCCAGCGCCGCGCGGAACTGGTTCTCGACCTGCATGCCCGGCTCCGGGCAGGCCATCATCGTGCCGACCAGCGGTCCGAGGCTGATGCGCTGGCCTTGAATGGTCGCTTGCCCGCCCATGCCGTTGCAGCCGCCATGGGCGGCGACGCGCCCGTTCGACGCGATCTGCAAGGTGGCGCGGACGCCCTCGGGCAGTGGTCGGCCGCGCAGGCTCTGGACAAGCCAGGAGCCGGTGGGGCCGCCGACCTCGGCCGGCGGCGCGACACGCTGGACGACGATCTCGCTGCTCGCTTCTGGCACGAGTGCGGCGTGGTGCTCGGTCGTGGTGAACCAGAGCTGGCCGCGGACCCTGATCTCGGCGCGCAGGGCATAGCGGCGGCCGGGCCGGATCACCGCATCGTTGAAGCGCAGCCGGTAGGGGATCGGCACCTGCCCGCGTGAGACGATCCGCGTGCGGGCGATCGTGCGGGACGGCGCGTCCGCCAGCGAGACGTCGAGCAGGCTGACCTCGACCACGGCGCCCAGCGGCAGCGCGATCCGCTCGCGATACGTCACCGTGCCGGAGAGCGTACGTGGCGCGGCGAGGGCGGGCAATGGCAGCGCAGCCAGAGCGAGGGGGGCAGCGGCGAAGATGCGGCGGGTGATCATGGTTGGGCCTCTCCCTCGGTTCCTGTCGGCATTCGCCCCGCGAAGCCTGTCAGTGCCGAGGGAGCGAGGCAGTCAGGTGGACTTTTCCTGTGACCGAAGCGAGGCCGGGCTCACGGATAGCCGAACTTCGTCCGCGTAGCGCGGATCTGGGAAGTCGCGCCGGCCTCGTTGCCGGCGGCGCAGCTCTTGCGGGCCGTGTCGATCTCGGCGCTGACGCGGCTGTGGACGCCCTTTGTGGTGTGGCCGGTCGAGAGGTCGTTGTCCATCACCGCCTGGAAGCGGTCGACCTCGCCGGCGCAGCCCGAGCCGGTCGGCATGCGGAAGGTGTTGGGCGTGACGCCGGTCGGTGCCTGCTCGGGCGAGGGGGCGGGAGGCGGTGCGGCGCTCTGGCAGGCGGCGAGGGAAAGGCCGAGGGCGGCGGCGAGGAGGGCGGCGCGCATGGACAAGGCTCCGGCTGGTCGGAGCGGAACCATGGTTGATTCCGTCCGCGAGGCAAAGACCTTCCCGAAAAGGTCTAATCCTGACCCGGCATGAAGAAGGCGACGATGGTGAAGCCGCCCGCCGCCAAGGCCGCCAGCCAGATCGCTCCCAGCCCGACATGCCCATGCGCATAGGCGCCGAGGAACGCGCCGACGAGCAGGCTGAGCCAGAGCACGAAATGGCGCAGGAAGGCGCGCTTGGAGCCGCCGAGCAGGGCGCCGGCGAGGCGCTGCCCCATCTTGACCAGTGTGCCGGTCATGTAGGTCAGGCCGATCGTGACTTCGCCGTCGCGCTGGAAGACGGCGTTCTCCGCGCCCATCGCCAGAGCGAGGATGCCGGCGGCAGCTATCGTCAGCCTGGTGCTATAGAGCCCGGCCGAGAGCGCCAGCGCCAAGGTCACGAACGCGAGCACCGCGGCCTGGCGCCGACGCCTGCCGACATGGCCGATGAGCGAGCCGCAGATCACCCCGACGACGAAGAGGACGATGATCATGCCGGCGAGAAGGATGCCGTCGATGCGGCCTTCCGCCAGCTCGATGCCGAGGCGGGTGGTGTTGCCGGTCATGAACGAGACGAAGAAGCCGCCGATGTTCAGGAAGCCGAGCGCATCGACGAAGCCGGCAAGTCCCGAGAGGCCCAAGGCGAGCCCGACGGCAGGACGATCATAGCGCTGCATCGGGCGCGGCACTCCGGTTGGCAGATAGACATCTGATGCGTGTGGCCATAGGCCGAATCGCACCGGGCAGTTAATCCTCGCACAGGGCCCGCCATGCCAATGCAAAGCGGCCCGGCGTGGCCGAAGCCTCTTACTCCCGTCACAATTCGACGGAACCCTGATCGACATGACCGTGCTGCATACCGCCGAGCTCGAGATCTTCGCCGACTACTTCCAGTTCTATCTCCAGGACGAGGCGGTCGACGAGGATTGGGGGACGTTCTGGACCGACGAGACGGTGGAGCGGATGCTCGCCGTCGGCGAATGCTCGGTCGGCATCGCCACCGCCAGGAACATGAACGTACCGGTCGTGCTTTCGGTCCATGACGCCGCGCCCGAGGCCGATTTCGGCGAATGGGAACTGGTCAACGAGTGCTCTTTCAGGGTTCGCTCCGGCCAGGTGATGCTCATCGGCTGCACGGAAGGGGCGCCGCAGGAGCGGGCGCGCTTTTCGCTGGCGCCTGGGAGCTATCGCCTGCGGGTCTCCTATGTCGGCCTCGACAGCCTGAGCGATGACGGGCTGGAGGGCGACGACTTCTACCGGCTGCAGGTCTGGCCGGGGCCGCCCGGGCCGACGAGGACGCTGAAGGAGCGGGCAGGCGCTGCCGGCTGAGGCGCGAGAACCCCTCCCCCTTGCGGGGAGGGGCAGGGGTGGGGGGCGCAAAGTCGGAGCGAGTTCGTCGGGAAATGGGCCGATCGCTTCTACGAGCCACCTTGCACCCAGTCGCTCGCCCCCCATCCCGATACCCTTCCCCGCAAGGGGGAAGGGAGGTGCTCAGGCGATGAGTGTCTCGGTGAGCTCGCGCACGAACGTTCAAGACCCCCAAGGCTTGCCTTCCTATCCTCCGATCCGGTAGACAGCCCAAGTCGTCGAGAGGATCGTTCGTGGCCGCATCCGCCACCCATGCCGAGAGCCTGAACCGCGCCGCTGCGCGGATGGCCGGCATGTGTGCTCCTTCGCGCGTCCCCTCGCTCCTTGGTCAGCTGCTTCTTCTTACCTGCCCCTGAGGGCCGGCCGGGCACGCGTGCCTGGGCGCTCAGGGGATGACGAGAACAGAGTTTCAGACCCTTCGCGCCAGCCTGAATCGATGTGCGGCGCGCCCTGACCAAGGACAAGACCATGAGCAATGCAGGCAGCACCGTGTCCGCCAAGGACCGCGTCCTGATCTTCGACACCACCTTGCGCGATGGCGAGCAATGCCCCGGCGCGACCATGACCTTCGAGGAGAAGCTCGAGGTCGCTGACATGCTGGACGCGATGGGCGTCGACATCATCGAGGCCGGCTTCCCGATCGCCTCCGACGGTGATTTCGAGGCGGTCTCCGCGATCGCCTCCCGGATCAGGCGCGCGACCGTCGCGGGCTTGGCGAGGGCAATTCCCGCCGACATCGCCCGCGCCGGCGAGGCGATGCGCCATGCAGCCAAGCCGCGCATCCACACCTTCGTCTCGACCTCGCCGATCCATTTGCAGCACCAGATGCGCAAGAGCGAGGAGGAGGTGCTGGAGATCATCACCAGGACGGTGACGCAGGCGCGCAACCTGGTCGAGGACGTCGAATGGTCGGGCATGGACGCGACCCGCACGCCGATCGACTATCTCTGCCGCGCGGTCGAGACCGCGATCAGGGCCGGCGCGACCACGATCAACCTGCCCGACACGGTCGGTTACGCCACGCCTGACGAGTACCGCGCCATGTTCAAGGCGGTGCGCGAGCGCGTCCCCAACGCCGACAAGGCGATCTTCTCGGCGCATTGCCACAATGATCTCGGCCTCGCCGTCGCCAATTCGCTGGCGGCGATCGAGGGCGGGGCGCGCCAGGTCGAGTGCACGATCAACGGCATCGGCGAGCGCGCCGGCAATGCGGCGCTGGAGGAGATCGTGATGGCGCTGCGGGTGCGCGGCGATGTCATGCCCTACGACACCGGCATCGACGCGACCTATCTGATGCGCGCCTCCAAGGCGGTCTCCTCCGCCTGCTCCTTCCCGGTGCAGTACAACAAGGCGATCGTCGGCCGGAACGCCTTCGCCCATGAAAGCGGAATCCACCAGGACGGCATGCTGAAGCATCAGCAGACCTACGAGATCATGACCCCGGCTTCGGTCGGCGTGACCAAGACCTCGCTGGTGATGGGCAAGCATTCCGGCCGCGCCGCCTTCCGCTCGAAGCTGAACGAGATGGGCTACGAACTCGGCGACAACCAGCTGGAGGATGCCTTCACCCGCTTCAAGGCGCTCGCCGACCGCAAGAAGCATGTCTATGACGAGGACATCGAGGCGCTGGTCGACGAGAACCTCGCCACCGCCCATGACCGGGTGAAGCTGGTCTCGCTGACGGTGATCGCCGGCACGCGCGGCCCGCAGCGCGCCATGCTGAAGCTCGACATCGACGGCCGCATCGTCGCCGAGGAGGCCGAGGGCAACGGGCCGATCGACGCCGTGTTCAACGCGGTCACAGCGCTTGTGCCGCATGAGGCGGTGCTGGAGCTCTACGACGTCCACGCCGTCACGGAGGGCACCGATGCCCAGGCCGAGGTCAGCGTGCGTCTGTCGAGCGACGGCGCGGCGGTGACCGGCCGCGGCGCCGATCCGGACACGCTGGTCGCCTCCTGCAAGGCCTATCTGGCGGCGCTCAACAAGCTGGTCGCCCGCGGCAGCCGTATGCACGCGCAAGCGGCGGAGTAAGGCTCTATCCACAGCCACTGTGTCGCTGTCACCGGCGCGGCACAGTGGCGGCTTTTTCGCTGCGTCGGCGCAGCGACCACTAGACCTTTGGCACCCTTTGCCGATCTCATCATCGACGGCCGGGGGAGCCATGGTGAGAGTCCGTCGATGAAGTTGCTGCGCCTGATGTCGCTGGGCGCGCTTGCGGTGCTGGGCGCAGGGCCCGCCGCGGCCTATGCGCCTGCCGCGGTGCCCGAGCGGGCCGAACGTGCGCAGGAACGCCTGCGCGTCTGCATGGGCGCGATCGAGGCCGGCGGCGCCGAGCGGCGGGCAGCCTGTGACGAGAGCCTGACCGGCGAATTCAACCGCGCCGTTCGCGCCGACCTTCTCGCCAGTCGCGGCTGGATCTCCGAGGCCGAGAACGCCCTCGACGCGGCGTTGCGCGATTTCGATGCGGCGCTGAAGGCGGTGCCGAATCATCTGGCCGCCCTGCGTGGCCGGGCGCACACCTTGTCCGAGCTCGGCCGGCATGCCGAGGCGGCGGCGCTGATCGAACGGGCGATGGTCCTCGGCGGGCGCGCGACGCTGCTGGCCGACCGGGCCTTGCTGCGCGAGCGCGCCGGCGATATCGCCGGGGCCCGCGCCGATCTCGACGGGGCCATCGCCCTCGACCCGTCCAACAGCTGGGCGCGCGGCACGCGGGGGCGGTTCCGGCAGGACGAGGGCGAGCACGAGGCGGCGCTGGCCGATCTCGACGCCGCGTTGGCGCTGGAGCCGGAGGTCACCTCCTATCATTACCGGCGCGGGCTCTCGCTCGTCGCGTTGGCGCGGCCGCGCGAGGCCATCGCTGCTTTCGACTCCGCTTTGCGGCTGGAGCCGACCGTCGTGCAGGTCTGGCTGGAGCGCGGACGGGCCTTCGAGGCACTCGGCCATGACGGGCCGGCGCTGGCCAGCTATGAGCGGGCGCTACGCCTCGACAGCCGGCACGAGACGTCGCTGTCCCGGCGAGCCTTCCTGCTGCAGCGGATGGGGCGCGCCGACGAGGCTGTTGTCGCCTATGACCGTTTGCTGACGGTCCAGCCTCACGCCGCTTTCGGTTTGAACAATCGGGCCGGGCTGCTCGCCGGGCTCGGCAAGCGCGAGGAAGCGCTTGGTGATCTCGACCGCGCCATCGCGCTCGTTCCCGGCGATGGCAATGCGTTGCGCAATCGTGCGCAGCTCCTGCTGCAGCTCGGCCGCAACGACAAGGCGCTGCGCGATCTCGATCGGGCCGGGCCGGGCCATGATGCCGGCGCCTGGCATGGCATGCGCGGCGATGCGCTGCTGGCGCTCGGCCGGCCGGTTCCGGCGCTGGCGGCCTATCGCGCCGCACTCGCCTTGAAGCCGCAGGATCGCGCCACGCTGTTCGGCTTCGGCCTGGCGCAGGAGGTTCGTGGCGATCGCAGCGCGGCGGCGGCTGCCTATGGCGCGCTGCTTGCGGTCGATCCGGAGCATGAGGGGGCGCTCGAGCGGCGCGAGGAACTGCTGCCGGCGCTCGGCCGCTCGATCGAGGTCTGGCCGGCGCGGCTGGCCGAGCTGTGGCGGAGCGCAGGCGACAGCTATGAGCGGGAGCGTGCCGCGCTGCAGAGCGCCTATCGCGCGTTGCGGCCGCAGCCGCAGATGGCTCCGGCTCCCTTGCCTGTCCCGCCCAATCCGCTGGCGGCGCTCGATGCGGCGCTGGCGCTCGACGTCTTCGACGTGCCGCGCCTGGTCCGGCGGGCCCAGTTCAGCATCGGCCAGCCGCAGCGCGAGGCGCAGGCGAGGGCCGACCTCGCCATTGCCCTGCTGCTCGAGCCGGAGAACCCGGCGGCTTTGGTGCAGCGCGCCCGGCTGAACTTCCGCGACGGCGCCTTCATCGCGGCGCAGGCCGATGCGGATGCGGCGTTGCGCGGCGAGCCGCGCTCGATCGAAGCGCTGTTCCAGCGGGCGAGGGCGCTGACGGCGCGCGGGCAGCTCAGTGCCGCGCTCAAGGCCTATGACGATCTCGTCGCCGTCGCGCCGGCCAATGCCGCGGCCCTGCTCAATCGGGCGCTGCTGCTGCAGCATACGCGCGAATATGAGCGGGCGCTGGCCGATCTCGACGCTGCGGTCGCGGCCAACCGGGCCGATCCGGATGGCTGGGTGGCGCGCGCCGCGCTGCGCACCGCGCTCGGCCAGACCGATGCGGCGATCGCCGATTTCGACCGGGCGCTGTCGCTCGATGCCCGGCTCGGCCAGGCCTGGTACGGCCGCGCCTTGGCGCATCAGCGTCGTGGCGACGTAAACGAGGCGGCGGCCGACTTCGCCAGGGCGAAGGCACTCGATGCGCAGGCCGAGGAGCGCTATCGCGCCTTCGGCGTGGCACCCTGAGGCGCTTCGGCCTGGGGATGAGAACCGGCTTTCAACAGGGTTCTCCCTCCTAGCGCGCTGTTAGCGGTGGACGGTGCCTGTCACTCGCTTGGCGCGCGCCCGATTCTTGCCACTATTGCCTCCCGGTGCGCGCAGGCGCGATGGCTGGGAGCGGCAAGATGGCTGGCTATTTTCCGAACTGGACGCTGAAGACCTCCGGCGACGTGATGCCGGACGAGCGCCTGCCGACCGGGCAGACGATCATCGCCGGCCTTCAGCATGTCGTCGCCATGTTCGGCTCGACGGTGCTGGCGCCGATCCTGATGGGGTTCGACCCGAACGTCGCGATCTTCTTCTCCGGCATCGCGACGCTGCTGTTCTTCGTCATCACCGGCGGGCGGCTGCCGAGCTATCTCGGCTCCTCCTTCGCCTTCATCGGCGTCGTCATCGCCGCGACCGGCTATGCCGGCACGGGGCCGAATGCCAACCTGCCGGTCGCGCTCGGCGGCATCATCGCCTGCGGCGCGGTCTATGCCGCGATCGGCATCCTGGTGCAGGGCATCGGCACGCGCTGGATCGAGACCCTGCTGCCGCCGGTGGTGACCGGCGCGGTCGTCGCGGCGATCGGCCTCAACCTGACCGCGGTCGCGATCAACATGATCTCGGCCAGCCCCTACACCAAATGGATCGCGCTGTTCACCGTGGTCGCGGTGGCCCTCGTCGCCGTCTACGGCCGCGGCCTGGCGCAGCGCCTGCCGGTGCTGATCGGCGGGCTCGCCGCCTATATCCTCTACGCCGCGACGGCGACCAGCTTCGGCGCGCCGCCGGTCGATTTCGGCAAGGTCGCGGCCGCCGCCTGGTTCGGCCTGCCGAACTTCGTCGCGCCGGTGTTCGATTCGAAGGCGATCGCGCTGATCGTCCCGGTCGCGATCATCCTGGTCGCGGAGAATCTCGGGCACATCAAGGGCATCTCGGTGATGACCGGGCGCAATCTCGACGGGCTGATCGGGCGCGGCTTCTTCGCCGATGGCGTCGGAACGATGATCGCCGGTTCCGGTGGCGGTACCGGCGTCACAACTTACGCCGAGAACATGGGCGTGATGGCGGTGACGCGGGTCTATTCGACCCTGGTCTTCGTCGCCGCCGGCGTGATCGCGCTGCTGCTCGGCTTCTCGCCGAAGTTCGGCGCGGTGATCGGCACGATTCCCGTGGCGGTGCTCGGCGGCCTCGCCGTCGTGGTCTTCGGCCTGATCGCCGCGACCGCCGGCCGGATCTGGGTCGAGAACAAGGTCGACTTCGCGCAGCCGAAGAATCTGCTGACGGTGGCGACCGCGCTGATTCTCGGCGCCGGCGATCTCAAGCT
The DNA here is from genome assembly GCA_024231975.1 of Allobosea sp. Taxonomy (GTDB): domain Bacteria; phylum Pseudomonadota; class Alphaproteobacteria; order Rhizobiales; family Beijerinckiaceae; genus Allobosea. The sequence continues at coordinate 11,246 of JAAEQB010000050.1, read as the reverse complement.
GCCCATCTTCGGCTACGAGCTCGGCGGGATCGGCACGGCGACCTTCGCCGCGATCGCGCTCTACCATTTGCTCAACCGCCGAACAGCGGCCTGAAACCCCGCAAAAAACGGCCTGACGCGCACTGTGCGGCAGGCTTTTCCACGGCTCGCTATGAGGCGGTGGAGAGTTCTCCCAAACGAGTTTGCATATTTCTGTCGCAAACGGGTGGACAGGGGCGGGGGTGTTTGCTACATCGCCGCCCGTCGGGACGCGGTCCACGCCTCGCCGACGACGTCTTCGTGGCGTATGGGTGATTAGCTCAGTTGGTAGAGCAGCTGACTCTTAATCAGCGGGTCGTAGGTTCGAGCCCTACATCACCCACCACGACACCAAGCATTTGGCGGTAGCAGGTTGAGGACGTGGCGCGAATATGGCGCCCTTTTTTGCGTTCCAAACCTCCCGAACTCCCATGAAGGGCTGACCCGCTGATTGCATAACGGGTCGTTGCTTGCCGCCACTTCCAGTCGTCCGTGTGTGCCGGTACCTCGGCCCGCCTTGCGGGGACCCGACTCGACAATCCAGCAGGCCGGATCAGTTCGCTTCACAGATTGAGCGGAGCTGCAAATTTTGGAGCGCGGTCGAGGCCTTGGACTGCGCGCCTGCGAGTGCGGATCGGCGCAGGGCGCTCTCAAAGGCCCCAAAATAGCCGATCTGGCGCGGGTTCTGACGCATCGACCCGAGCCTCTCGTTCTGGAACGCTTCGTGCTTGGCGCGCGGCAGCTTTCCCACGAGATCCATCATCATGGCTGCAGCTTGTTCCGCCGGACTCGACACCGGCTTCGCCACGCTCGATGTAGGGCAGATCATCGTGCTCGGGCTGGTGCAGGGGATCACCGAGCTGCTGCCGATCTCCTCGACGGCCCATATGCGTGTGGTGCCGGCGCTGCTGGGCTGGCCCGATCCCGGCTCGGCCTTCTCGGCGCTGATGCAGCTCGCCGCGCTGGCGGCGGTGATCAGCTATTTCAGGCGCGATGTCGGGAGCATGGCGGGCGGGGCCATCGATGCGCTCCGGACCCGCCAATTCACGACAGGGCCGGCGCGACTAGGGCTCGGCGTCGTGCTCGCGACGATCCCGATCGTGCTGGCCGGCGTGGCGCTGGCGCCCGTGCTCAACCGTTGTGGCTCGCCCTTGCGCTCGCTCGGCGTGATCGGGGCGGCTTCGCTGGTGATGGCGCTGCTGCTCGCAGCGACGGAGTGGTTCGCGAGCCATCGCCGGACGGCAGAGCAGGCTGGTATCCGCGACTTCCTGCTGATCGGCCTGGCGCAGGTCGGCGCGCTGATCCCCGGCGTGTCGCGCTCCGGCTCGACCCTGACCGCCGCGATGGGGCTCGGCTTCAAGCGCGCCGAGGCGGCACGGCTGTCGTTCCTGCTCGGCCTGCCCGCCATCGCTTTGGCCGGGCTCAAGGAAGCCTGGGAGATCGCCCGGGCCGGAGTGGATGCCCATGCCGTGGTGCTGCTCGCCGTCGGGCTGCTCGCGGGCTCGCTGGCGTCGTTCGCCGCGATCTGGGGGCTGATGCGCTATCTCGAACGGATGTCGAGCTGGGTCTTCGTCGTCTATCGCGGCGGGATGGGCCTCTTCCTGCTCTGGGCCGTCGCGACAGGCTGGCTCTCCTAGAACGCACTCCCCGGGGAGGCATCGTCGACATGGGCGTCCGGGCGGAACAGCTGCGCGAAGGTGGCAGGCATAGGCTGGCGAGGCTCGTGCTTCTTCTCTTGTGCGTATCGGCACGGCCGGCGCTGCCGGCTTCGGCGGCGGATTGGCGCTATTGCTATGCGGGCTCGGACCGGGAGCATCGCTTCTACGTCTCGCGGCCTTTTCCGGCCGGTGCGTCCGTGGACGCCATCGAGCAGCAATGGATCGCCTGGCTGGCGCGGCAGGCCGTGCGCTACGAGACGACCGGATGCCCGCGCGGAGCCGATCGCGCCGCGGTCGAGGCCTCGCTCGGATCGGCAATCCGCTACAATGCCGGCCAGGGCCGCCGTGCGAGCGAACTCGAGTGGCAACCAGCCCGATGAAGCGTCTCTCGCACGCTCTCGTCGAAGGGCTAGACCGGGGCCTGGGGGCCGTCTGCCTGGCGGCTCGCTGGCTGGCCCTGCCGCTCGTGCTCCTGCTCTTCCTGCAATGGCCGCTGCGCGACCTCGTCAAGGGCTGGTCGCGGGAGGCCAACGATCTCGGTCAATGCGTCTTCGCGCTCTATGTCGCGGTGTCGCTGACGGCGGCCACGCGCTCCGGCGCCCATCTGGCGAGCGATGCCCTGGCGCATCGGCACGGGCAGAGATTGCGGCGGACCCTGGAGGCCGGCCTGATCGCGTTCGGGCTCCTGCCCTGGTCCCTGTTCCTGCTGATCGTTGGCTGGCCGGCCCTGCTGGCCAGCCTGCGTGTCCTCGAATCATTCCCGGACACCGGCAATCCCGGCTATTTTCTCGTCCGCGCCTCGGGCTTCGTCCTGGCCGCGCTCGTCTTCGCGTCCGGCCTGCTCGGCCTGCTGCGGAGGCGCCTGTGAGCCAATGGATCGGCCTAGTCATGCTCGCCGGCGTCGCGCTGGGCGCGATCACGACGGGGCTGCCTGTCTGGGGCGTGCTGATCAGCCTCGCCACGCTCGGCGCTGCCGCGTCGGTGGCGCTCGATCCGTCCAGCGCGGCGCTGCTTGCGGCGCTGCCCAGTCGGATCGTCGGGTTGCTGGAAGCGGACCTGTTGCAGGCGCTGCCGCTGTTCGTCTTCATGGGCGCGTTGCTGAACCGGCTGCCCCTGGCCCGAATCCTGTTCCGAACGGCGCTGCGTCCCTTCGGTGGCGCCCGCGGCGCGACCCTGGCGCTCGGCGCCATATTGGGGCCGATGAACGGCTCCGTCAGCGCCAATGCGATCGCGCTGACGCGTGCGATCGAGCCGGCTCTGGCTGAGCACGAGGTTCCACCGGCCGAGAGCATCGCCCTGCTGACGGTCGCCAGCACGCTCGGCGTGCTCGTGCCGCCCTCGCTCGTGCTGATCCTGCTCGGCGATGCGATGATGGCCGCCCACACCATCGCGCTCACTGCGACCGGCCGAGCCGATCGCATCATCAACACGCAGGACGTCTTTCGCGGCGCCATGTTGCCGGCGGGACTGTTCCTGGCGGCCTGCCTGGTCCTGGCGTTCCTGCACCGGGAGCGCGGCCGGCGCCTGTCTGTGCCGACACCCGGCGAAGCCGTTCTGGCGCTCCTCGCCGTCGGCTTCATCGGCGGGCTGCTTGTCGGCGTCGCGCTCGGTTATTTCTACGCGGTCGAAGCGGCGGCGATGGGAGCGGTCGGCCTGCTGACCGCGGGCCTGCTGAGCCGCCAGCTCGATCTTGCGCGTCTGAAGACGGTTCTCGACGACACACTGGCGATGACCGGCGCGTTGATGGCGCTGCTGGTGGCGGCGACCACGTTCACCCTTGTCTTTCGTATCCTCGGAAGCGACCGGCTCGTCGCGAGCTGGATGGAGGCCGTGCCCGGTGGCTCCCTGGGAATTCTCGGCGCGGGCCTCGGCCTGATTGTGCTGGCCGCCTTCGTCCTCGATGCCTTCGAGATCATCTTCGTGCTGGTGCCAATCCTGCTGCCGCCGATCCTGATGCGGGTCGAGGATGCGCAATGGGTCGCGGTCCTGACCTTGCTCGTCCTGCAGACCAGCTTCCTGCTGCCGCCGCTCGGCTATGCGCTGACGATGACCCGGGCGGCTGCGACCCGGCGCGCGCCGTTGCGGGCCGCGATGGCTGCGCTCGCCCCCTTCATCCTCGCGCAGCTGCTGGTGACGGCGGCGGTGGTCTGCTGGCCGAGCCTGGCCCATCTGGGGCAATCGCCCGCGCCGGCCGCAGCCGCACCGTCCGAAGCCGATGTCGCACGGCGCCTGGGCGAGATCGCGCCTCCTGCCGGCCTGATGGACATCGCACCGCCGAAATTCTGAAGAGCGGTCCAGGCGATCGGCTTCGGGCCCCGCATGGTTTCGCGCGGAGAGCCGTTGAAAGCCGGATGCGCCTGCCGAGCGCACCTGTTCCGCAGAGTCGCCCATGCGCCGTTGCGGCTCGGCGCGCGTTGCCGGAGCGGGATCGCGGCTCTATCCCTGACGAGAGACCAGACGAACAGGGCAGGGCGACCATGGCCGGCGAGACCAGCATCGGCAGCTTCGACTACGTCATCATCGGTGCGGGCTCGGCCGGCTGCGTGCTGGCCAACCGGCTCTCGGCCGATCGCCGCCGCAAGGTGCTGATCGTCGAGGCCGGCGGCAAGGACGACTGGATCTGGTTCCATATCCCGGTCGGCTATCTCTACGCCATCGGCAATCCCCGCGCCGACTGGCTGTTCCAGACCGAGGTCGAGGCCGGCCTCGGCGGGCGCTCGCTGGCCTATCCGCGCGGCAAGGTGGTCGGTGGCTGCTCGGCGATCAACGCGATGATCTATATGCGCGGCCAGGCGGCCGACTATGATGGCTGGCGCCAGCAGGGCCTGACCGGCTGGGGCTGGGACGATGTCCTGCCGCTCTTCCTCAAGCACGAGGACCATATCGCTCCGGAGGGACGCTTCCATCGCGCCGGCGGCGAGATGCGTGTCGAGCATCCGCGCGTGCGCTGGGACATTCTCGATGCCGTCCGCGATGCCGCCGAGGCGGCCGGCATCCGCAAGATCGACGACTTCAACACCGGTGACAACGAAGGCTCCTCCTATTTCCAGGTCACCCAGAAGCGCGGCCGGCGCTTCAGCGCGGCGCGCGCCTTCCTGGAGCCGGCGCTCGATCGCGACAACCTTCGGGTCGAGCTCGCCTGCATGGTCGAGCGCATCATCGTCGAGGACGGTCGCGCCACCGGCGTCGTGCTGACGCGCGATGGCGAGCGCTATCACGCTGAGGTTTCCGGCGAGGTGCTGCTCAGCGCCGGTTCCGTCGGCTCGCCGGCGATCCTCGAGCGCTCGGGCATCGGCGACGGCGAGCGGTTGCAGAGGCTCGGCATCGAAACGGTCCGGCATGCCCCCGGCGTCGGCGAGAACCTGCAGGACCATCTGCAATTGCGGCCGATCTACAAGGTCGAAGGCGTGCGCACGCTCAACACCGATTATGCCAAGCTCTGGCGCCGGCCGCTGATGGCGCTGGAATATGCAGCACGGCGCACCGGCCCGCTGACCATGGCGCCCTCGCAGATGGGCGCCTTCGCCAGATCGGCGCCGCATTACGCCAGCGCCAATCTCGAATTCCATTTCCAGCCGCTCTCGCTCGACAAATGGGGCGATGGTCTGCACCCGTTCGGTGCCTTCACGGCGAGCGTCTGCAATCTGCGTCCGTCGAGCCGCGGCAGCGTCCACCTCAAATCGGCCGATCCCGCCGCGGCCCCCGCGATCGCGCCGAACTACCTCTCGACCGAAGAGGACCGGCAGGTCGCGGTCGATGCGCTGAAGCTCGCCCGCCGCATCGTCGCGCAGCCGCCGCTGGCGCGCTTCAAGCCGCAGGAATATCTGCCCGGCCCGGGCTATGAGAGCGACGAGGCGCTGGCCGAGGTCGCCGGCCAGATCGGCACCACGATCTTCCATCCGGTCGGCACGGTGAAGATGGGCCGGGAGGACGATGCCATGGCCGTGCTCGACGAGCGCCTGCGTGTCCGTGGCATCGCCGGCCTTCGCGTCATCGACGCCTCGGTGATGCCGGCGATCACCTCCGGCAACACCGCCGCGCCCAGCATGATGATCGGCGAGAAGGGCGCGCAGATGATACGCGAGGACGCGCGCTAGCTGCGCCGATGGCCTCGCCAGCCTGAGCCGCGAGGGTCTGAGAGGCAAGCGCAAGCCCAAGGGGTGCGCGGGGTCCGGTCGCGGCAGCGTTCCGCCGCCATGTCGAATGTCGATGTCGAGCGTCGAAGCGGCTGCTGCTCACCGCCTCCGAACCCCGCGCGCGGTTTTCTTCAAGGCGCCTCGCCGGGCCTTCAGGTCGGGCAGGACCCGGCTTCACCCGGACGAGGTCCCTCCGCCATTCCAGCCCGCGACGGCTGTTCAAGACGGACACCGCTCTCCCGCCCGGCCGCACGACGCCTCGCGACAGCCCCCTTGGTCGGACGGGACGGGGAGAGAATAACCCAGCTTTCCGGGGCGGGGATCGATTGCGCGGATATCCCCGCGCACCGCTGAGCGAGACTTGCGGACGGCGTCCGGCCCTTGGGACGGCAGGGCTTAGTTCACCGCGGATAAGCGCCATGACGAAATGCTTTTTCGCGTGGAAAGTTGCGCGAAATGGCTGCAACTTGACGTTGAGGCAGTATGGTTGTGTTCTTGTAGGGGGCTAAGCAAAACCATGAGGGAATGGCTGCGGCTCGGCGTCCGTGACATTCGGCAATCGCGTCCGAAGGCGATGGACCCGTACGCTGCGGCAAGTCTGCAACACAGTGCAGCCGACTACGGATGTGAACAGTGGTTCATGGCTTGGCGGGGCGCTGCGCGGTAGATTGCGGTTTGTTGGGGGGATTTCGTGAGATTCGCGCGCTTTGCCGAGGCTGAGGAGCCGTGCCGTATGCGGCTTGCTGCGCGCTTGCGCATGGGGACCGCGCTTGCGTTGCTCGCCGTGACGTTCACGGCCGTGGCAGCAGGGCCGGCCATGGCCAATGGCGGCGCTGGCGGCGGCGGTCCCGTCGACGGTTTCGACAATCCCGATAGCGCCGGCGCTGCGGGCGCCAACGGCACTGGCAACGTTGGCGGCGGCGGTGGCGGCGCCGGCCTGAGCGGCGGTGCCGGCGGTCTGGGCGGCGGCGGTGCCGCCGGCGGTCCGGGCGGGCTGAATCCGGGAGATCCCGGCAGCCAAGGCTCCGCAGGCCCGGCCGGTGGCGGCGGTGGCGGCGGTGCCCATGGCAGCGTCAGTGCAGCGGTGCCGAGCGGATTAAAGCAAGGCGGCACTGGCGGCCGCGGCGGGCATGCTGTGGGCGCCGGCGGCGGCGGCGGCGGTGGCGCCGGCGGCTGGGGAGCCGTGATCACCGGCACGGGAGCGCTCGGCTCGGTGACCGGCGCAGCCGGCAGCGTGGCGATCGGCGGAGCCGGTGGCAGCGGTGGCTCTGCTGCCGGCGGCCCTGGTGGCGGTGGCGGCAGCGGCGGTCACGGTCTGGCGGTGACCGGCGGAGCCGGAACGTCGTTGGCTGTCGACGGCATGGTTCAAGGCGGCGCCGGCGGGGCCGGCGGTGTTTCTAGCGGTACGTCTGGTGGCAGCGGTGGGGCCGGCGGGGCAGGCCTGTTCCTGAGCGGCGCCTCGACGGTCACCATCAACGCCGGCACCTTCGGCGGCACTGGCGGAGCAGGGGGAGGGACCTTTGGCGCGGGAACCGGTGGCGCGGGCGGTGCGGGCGGTGCCGGCGTGAACGCCAGCAATGGCGCGACGATTACTGTCAATGCGACGGTTCGCGGTGGCCTCGGGGGCGATGGCGGTCCAGGGACCGTCGCTTCAGGCGCTCGCGGCGCGGACGGGGCAGGCATCGCCGGCAGCAATCTCAGCATCACCCTCGGCGCAACCGGCTCGATCACCGATGCCGATGGCGCCGGCGGTCTTGCCGGCAACGCTCTTCAGTTGAGCGGCAACAGCAGGCTGACCGTCGCGGCGGCCGGCACCGCCAGCATCATCGGCAATATCGACATCGCCAGCGGCACGTTGACGCTCGACCAGGCCAGCGGCGTCAACGTCACGATCGCCAATGCCATCACGGGCGGAGGCGCGCTCGCCAAGGCCGGCGCGGGCATGGTCACCCTCACGGGGACGAGCACCTACACTGGCGGCACGACGCTCAACCAGGGCACGCTCTCGATCTCCTCCGATGGGAACCTCGGCAACGCTTCGGGCGGAATCACCGTCGCCGGTGCCAGCACCTTGCAGGTGACGGGGAGCTTCACGACGGCGCGGACGACGACGCTCAACGCCAACGGCACGGTCGAGGTGACCTCCGGCCAGAATTTCACCATGGGCGGCGCCATCATCGGCTTGGGCGGGGTGACCAAGACCGGCAGCGGCACGCTGACGCTGACCGGCAGCAATTCCTACATGGGCGGCACGACGATCTCCGCCGGCACGGTGTCGATCTCGTCGGACGACAATCTCGGCGCGTCCGGCACCACGGTCACGCTGAACAACGCGACGATCGTCGGCGGAGCCGGAACCGGCGCCGACGCGATCCTGCGCACGACCACAACCTTCGCCAGCAGTCGCGACATCGCCTTCACCAGCGGCGGCGGGCGGATCGAAACCGATACGGGCACGACGCTGACGCTGACCGGATCGATCACGACCGGCGGCAGCGCCAGCTTCATCAAGCAGGGCGCCGGCACGCTGGTGCTGACCGGCGACAGTTCGGCCGGCTACAACGGTCGCACCTGGGTCAACGAGGGCACGCTGCGGATCGAGGGCGGCGGCAAGCTCGGCAGCAACAGCGCCGGCGGGCAGGCCTATATCAGCAACGGCGCCACTGCGATCGTCACCGGCCTGGGTTCGAGCTGGGAGACCTTCGGCCAGATGCGCGTCGGCGAGCACGGCTCGGGCACGCTGCGGATCGAGGCCGGCGGCTCGGTCAAGACCGGCGGCGGCGCGGGCACGGTCGGCATCGTTGGCGGCGGCGGCGACAGCTCGGTGACGATCACCGGCTCGGGCTCGCAATGGGTCGGCAACGGCACGCAGGTCTATATCGGCCATTCCAATGCCGGCTCGCTGACGCTCTCGGATGGCGGCACCTTCCAGCTCACCGGCGCCAGCTCGACCCTGCAGGCGGGCCTCGTTGGCGGCAGCGCCGGCGGCACGGTCATTATCGGCGCGGCGGAGGGCAGCGCGGCCACGGCGGCGGGCAACCTCGCCGTCGACACCGTCGCGCTCAACACCAGCGCGAGCCAGGTGGTCTTCAACCACACGGATGTGGGCTACACATTCGCGCCGTCGATCACCGGGACGGGCTCGGTGCGTCAGGTCGCCGGCATTACCGTCGTGACCGGCAACAATGATTATTCCGGCGAGACGCAGGTTCTCGGGGGGCGCCTGATCGCTGCCAGCTCTGGCGGCTTCTCGGCGAATTCGGATTACACGGTTGCGTCCGGCGCCGTGCTCGAAGTGGCCGGTGGTTTCGGGACCGTTGCGACCGTCGGCTCGCTTTCCGGGGCCGGCTTCGTTCGGATCGGTGACAACGAAACGCTGATCACCGGGACCACCAACCAGACCGCTACCTTCTCGGGAACATTCCTCGGCGATGGCTCGCTCGAATTCGAAGGTTCGGGCACGCAAATCTACACCGGTACGGGCACGCTCGGCGGCGGACTCACGATTTGCGCCTGCAGCACCGGCTCCTTCATCATCCGCGGTGGCTCGCTGACGCTCGGCATGGATATCCAAGTCTCTGGTGGCACGCTGGTTGTCGACCAGGGCGGCAAGCTCGATAACGGCCCCGCGACCTTCATCGTGGCATCGGACGCCTTCGCGACCTCAACCGTCCGTATCGACGGTGCGGGGACAAAGGTGACCACCGGCTCGGCCTTGGTCATCGGCTTCGTCGAAAAGGCTGAGGTCACGATCTCGGGCGGGGCGAGCCTGATCGGCGCTGGCGGCGTGGCGGTGATGAGCGCCGGCGACGGTACCGCAATTGCTGCCGTGACCGGCGCAGGCTCGCGCTGGAGCATCGGCGGCGGCGGTCTTTCGATAGGCAGCCTGGATGGGACCGGCCAGGCCTCGGTCACCGTCGCAGAAGGTGGCGCGCTGGCCATCGCCTCGGGCGACCTCGGCATCGGTGCGGAAGGCACGCTCCGGATCGGCACGGGCGGCGGAGCGGGTACGGTCACGCTCGCGGCCGGCGCGATCCTGAATGACGGCGCGATCGTCGCCGATTTCACCGACAGCGCGACGCTGGCTGCTTCGATCGACGGCTCGGGCACGCTGACCAAGCACGGCTCAGGCACGCTGAGCCTGACCGGTATCAGCACCTATAGCGGTGGGACCAAGGTCTCCGGCGGCAAGCTCGTGGTGAACGGCTCGATCACCAGCACGGTGACGCTCGACGGTGGCACGCTGGGCGGCTCGGGCACGGTCGGCGGCATCGTCGCCAATACAGGCACGACGGTGGCGCCGGGCAACTCGATCGGCACGCTGACCGTCTCCGGCAATGTCTCGTTCGCCTCGGGCTCGACCTATCAGGTCGAGGTCAACGCGGCCGGCCAGAGCGACAGGATCGTGGCCTCGGGCAGCGCGGCGATCTGGGGCGGCACGGTGCAGGTCCTGGCCGAGAACGGCAACTACGCCGCAAGCACGAGCTACACCGTCCTGACGGCGTCAGGTGGTGTGACCGGCCAGTTCACGACGGTGACTTCGAACCTGGCCTTCCTGACGCCGTCGCTGAGCTATGGCAGCCAGACCGTCACGCTGACGATGACCCGCAACGACAATTCCTTCGGGCCCGACAATGGCGGCTCCAACCCCAGCCCCAGCCCCAGCCCCAGCCCCAGCACGGGCGGCACCTACATCGCCGCGACGCGCAACCAGGGCTTCATCGCGATCGCGGCGGAGCGGCTGGGCGTCGGCAACCCGGTCTATGACACGCTGATCTCGGGGACGGCGGCCGAGGCCAGAGCCGGCTTCGACCTGCTTTCGGGCGAAGCGCATGCGCAGGCGGTCTCGGTGATGATCGACGAGAGCCGGCTGGTGCGCGACACCATTTTGGGCCATCTGCGCGGCCCGCTGCTGACGCAGGCTCCGGGCCAAGTCGCCGCGAGCTTCAGCGCCGACCTGCCCGGCCGCAAGGGCGCGGTCGTGATGCCGGCGCCGGTGCCGCAGCCGCGCTATGCGGTCTGGGGCACCGCCTTCGGCAGCACCGGCAACACCGACGCCGACGGCAATGCCGCCTCGCTCAACCGTCGCAGCGGCGGCGCCCTGCTCGGCGCCGACGTCATGCTCTACGACGCGCCGGGTTCCTCGCTCAAAGTCGGCGTCGCCGGCGGCTACAGCCAGTCGCGCTTCGATCTCGATGCGCGCCTGTCGAGCGGCAGGCTCGAAAGCGGGCATGCCGCGCTCTATGCCGGCGCCCGCTTCGGAGCCCTGCGCTTCGATGCCGGCGCGGCCTACACATGGTCGGAGAGCGACATCCGCCGCCAGGTCCAGATCCGCGGCTTCGGCGACTTGCTGCGGCTGCAGCGTCCCGGCTCGGTGACGCAGGGCTTCGCCGAACTCGGCTATGCCTTCGCCTTCAGCGGGGTCGCGCTGGAG
>JAAEQB010000049.1 GCA_024231975.1 Allobosea sp. | reverse complement strand
GCGTGCCATCCATTGGGCCGGCTTTCCCTCCGCGACCTCGTTGTGATGCGGCGGGCTTAAGGGCTACCGTTTTCGGGGATTTCAAACTTGGCCGCCACGATCAACTCCTGCGCGCCATTGCCAACTCAACCGAGGCGACCTGCCGTCGCCAGCGCTGAAAGTGTACGTCTGTCATGGAAGGCGCCCCTTGGCGGTTGGTAACGTTTGTGCTGCGAGCGACCGGTCGCCTCCAGGTCCCGCTGGTCCTATTCTCGCTCCTTACACTGCCGGCAGCGTGGTTCCTGCTGGACATCCCCAAGCACATCATTAACCATGCACTCGCCGACGCCTCGGAACATGGGGGGATGACTTTTTTTGGCTTTCACTTGAGTCGCATCTGGCTCTTGATCGCTCTGTGCGCCAGCTATCTCGCCGTCTTGACTATAAGCGGCCTCGCCAAGTACGCGGCCAACCGGGCCAGAGGTCGGATCGATGAGCGCCTCGTCCGTCGATTGCGCTTGCAGATTGCGCGGCGGGCACGCACGGAAAAGGAATCCGACCGTCGCTCCGCACTTGCTGCCGTCGCCGTCCAGGAGGTCGAGCCAATCGGCTATTTTGGCAGCAGCCTCGCCGTCGTGCCCCTCATCCATGGTGGCACGCTCTTGATCAGTGTGCTTTTCCTCTTTCTCCAGAGTGCCGCCTTGGCGCTCTCGGCCTTGATCATGCTCCCAGTGCAGCTCGGGTTGCTACCACGCTTGCAAAGGCGCCTGAACGCCAAGGTGCGCGAGCGCGTCTATGCCACGCGTGCGCTCGGTGGGCTGCTGATGACGAGTGCCGACATGGATGCGGCCGTTGCGGGCAGGACCCTCGGCTTCAGCCCGCCGTCGTCCTTGCGCCGTCAGGTGCGGCAGGTCGAAGCCCTTGAGAGGGTGCGCATCGAGATCCATGACCTAACAGGCTGTTGAAAAACCCGCTCGCCGCAGGGCATTCGGCGTGATTCATTGTCTTCGAAGGGGTTCGGAGATCGGTGCATGCGCGGTGACGACAATCGGACGGGCGAGCTTTTCAGCTACGTCGATCTTGAAGCGCGGGTTCGGCGCGACCATCCGCTGCGGGCGGTCCGGGCGATCGTGAACGAGGCACTCGGCGCGCTGAAAGGCGAGTTTGCGGCGCTCTATTCTCCGATCGGGCGGCCGTCGATCCCGCCGGAGAAGCTGCTGCGGGCGATGCTCCTTCAGGCGCTCTATTCGATCCGCTCGGAGCGGCTCCTGATGGAGCGGCTGGAATACGATCTTCTGTTCCGCTGGTTCGTCGGCATCGGCGTGGACGATCCCGCATGGGACCACTCGACGTTCTCCAAGAACCGCGACAGGCTGCTGGAAGGTGACATCGCCGCGAAGTTCCTGGCAGCTGTTCTGGCCCAGCCCAGGGTCAAGCGGCTCCTGTCGAGCGATCACTTCTCGGTGGATGGGACGTTGATCGAGGCCTGGGCGTCGATGAAGAGCGTCAGGCCGAAAGATGGTCCGGCCGAGCCGCCGGCCGGGGCCGGCGGGCGCAACGCCGAAGCCGATTTCCACGGCCAGAAGCGGAGCAATGACACGCATGCCTCGACGACCGACCCCGACGCGAGGCTTTACAAAAAGGGCAAAGGCAAGGAGGCGAAGCTGTGCTTCATAGGGCATGGTCTGATGGAGAACCGCCATGGCCTTCTGGTCGATGCCTGCCTGACCTTCGCCGACGGACAGGCCGAACGGGTGGCGGCGCTGCACATGATCGAGCCTTTGGCCGATCGGCCCCGGCGGATCACGCTCGGCGCCGACAAGGCTTACGACACGCAGGATTTCGTCAACGAGTTGCGCTCGATGAAGGTGACGCCGCACGTGGCGCGGAACACCAGCGGTCGCCGATCGGCGATCGACAGCCGCACGACCCGGCACGGCGGCTATGCCGCCAGCCAGCGCATCAGGAAGCGCATCGAGGAGGCGTTCGGCTGGATCAAGACGGTTGCCGGGCAGGACAAGACGAAGTTCCGCGGTCGCGACCGTGTCGGATGGGCCTTCACCTTCGCGGCCGCCGCCTACAATCTCGTGCGGCTGCCCAAGCTGATGATGGAGACCGGCTGATGGCCAGGGTCCCCGCCTTCGCCAAGGCCTTCGCCGGCCGTTGGCGCATCGTCGAGATGGACACCTGGGACAATGAGTTCCTCGACCTTGTCGAGGAGGCGCACCTCACGTTCAAGGGCGCGGCGAACGGTGAAATCGCCTTTGGCGCGCTCAAGGGCTTCCTCGACGTCCGCTACGGTGCACGAGACGGTTCCGCCTGCGCGGAGTTCTCGTGGGAGGGACACGACGAGAATGATCCCGCCTGCGGTCGCGGATGGGCCTCAATCGGCACCGCCGGCCGCCTCGTCGGGCACTTCCACATCCACAACGGCGACGAGTCAGGCTTCGTCTGCGAACGCGTCTGACTTCTTCAACAGCCTGATAGGCTTCGTCGGTATAGGCGGCCGAGGCCGGCGTGCCGGGGATGCGCAACAGGCAGCCCGGGATGTCGCCGGAGAAGATCGCCATCGCCGAGGCCGTGATGATGGTGGCGATCGCCGCGATCGGCGAGAGGTAGAAGGTGACGGGCACGAGCAGCGCCGTCGCCATCGTCGCCGAGAGGCCGGGCAGCGCCCCGACGGTGAGGCCATAGAAGGCGGATGCGACGATCGCGATCATCACATCCCATTGGAAGACGAGGCCGAAGGCCTGGATGACGGTGTTCATCGCGGCCTCACCAGGGGAAGGGCAGCAGGCCATCGGGCAACGGCACCCGCAGCAGCTTCAGGAAGATCAGGTTGATGACGAAGGGCGCGATCAGCGCGAGCGGCACCGCGAGCTTGGGTCTGGCGCCGAAGGCGAGGCTCGCTGTCAGCACCATGATCGCCGCGGTCGGCAGGAAGCCGAGCTTTTCGGAGGCGAAGGCGTAGAACATCAGCAACGCCGGCGGCAGCAACGCCAGCCAGTTGCGCCAGGCCGGCAGCGGCGCGAGCTCTTCCGGCGTGCTGTGGCTCACGACATCGGCTTCGGCGACCTCCTCGAAATGGCGGCCGACGCCAAGCACGATCATCACGCCGCAGAGCACGAGCCCGGCGCCGACGACCATCGGGAAAGCGGAAGGGCCGACCTGCTGGCCGGGCACCGGCGGCAGTTTCGAGCCGTAGAAGAAGGCGGCGGCGCCGAGCGTCGCGATCGCGCCCCCGGTCACGCGGTCTGACAACAACATGCTGTGGAGTCTCGTCGAACTGTGATTGCGCCATGCCGGCGCAGACTGGAACGGAGGAGCGGACGGGCATCGCCCGTCCGCTCTTGTTCAATTGCCTCAGGCCTTGGTCAGGCCCGCCGCCTTCATCGCCGAGGCCATCGAGGCGTCGCTGTCGGCCATGAACTTGGCGAAGCCCGACCCGTCGGCGAACTTCATGCCGAAGCCGCGCGAGTTCATGAAGTCCTGGTAGTCCTTGGAGTCGAAGGCCTTCTTCAGCGCCGCCGTCAGCTTGGCCTGGATGTCGGCGGGAACCGCCTTCGGCGCGCCGATACCGCGCCAGGCGCCGACCGAGTAGTTGATCCCCAACGACTCGTTGAGGGTCGGCACGTCCTTGAACTGCGGATTGCGCGCCTCGGCCATGATCGCCAGCGCCTTGGCCTTGCCGGCGTCGATCATCGCGCGCGCCTCCGGCACCGAGCAGGTGACGATGTCGATGCCGCCCGCCGCCAGGTCCTGCATGCCGGGCGCGGCGCCGTTCGAGGGCACCCAGGCGACATGGTCCGGCTTCAGTCCCATCGCGACCAGCCAGCCGACCAGTGCGAGATGCCAGATGCCGCCCTGGCCGGTGCCGGACGCCTTGAGCTTGCCGTGCGGCGCTGCCTTGATCGCCGCGGCCAGTTCCTTGATGTCCTTGTGCGGGCTGGAGGCCGAGACCTGCACGCCCGGGGGGTCTTCGTTCATCAGGCCGAGCGCGGCGTAGTCGCTCGATTTCAGCTCGGTCAGGCCCTGATGGCGCATCATCGCGATCTCGACCGTCAGCATGCCGATCGTGTAGCCGTCGGCCGGGGCCGAGGCGATGGCCTGGTGTCCGACCACGCCCGAGCCGCCGGTGCGGTTCACGACGTTGACGGGCTGGCCGAGATCCTTCTCCAGCAATTGCGCGACGATGCGCGCCGTCGCATCGGTGCCGCCGCCAGCGCCCCAGGGGCAGATCATCGTCATCGGCCGGCTCGGATACTGCGCCTGGCCGATCGCCGGGCGTGCGATCAATCCCGTCGCGCCAGCCGCTGCCGCGCCAGCCAGGACCGAACGTCTGCTGATTCTGCTCATGTCAATGTCCCTCCCGTTCAATCGATTTAAATTTTGAAAGCTTCTTCGCCTCCTGGCGCGGCCTTCTTGGTAATCACGCTATCAGAACCGATTGCCGCCGATCAGGCAACTATCTTCGTATGCTGTATGCACGATCACACCACGGGCTCAGAGCCCGCAGGCGACCGGCACGACGCTCTTACCCGCCGCTTCGGCGATCGCGCCAGTGCTGAGCTCACCGCCGGCGGCAGCTGCCGCCGGCTTGGCGTCGGCCTTCTCCAGCATCGCCTTGAGCTGGGCGACGCCTGCGATCGCATAATTGCGCTGCGGCGCGACCCCGGCGATCAAAGCCTTGTCGGACGGGTTGGCGGTGACCAGTCCGGCAAGCCGGCCCTGCCGGTCGAAGATCGGGCTGCCGGCACCACCGGGCTGTAGAGGCGCGAGCACGGCATCGCTCATCACCTCGCCGGGCAGCGCGACCGCGGTGCGAGCGGTGGCGGTTCCGTCATAGGCGAGCACGACCACCGCCTCCTTCGTGGCAGGCGCGGCCTCGCGTAGCCCCGGCGCGGCGCCTGACGCCAGCCCGGGCACGTCGAGCAGCGCAAGCCCGCTCGCCTGATCCTGCGCGCGTAGCCTAGCCGGGCGCGATCCGACCTTGAGTCCCTTGCAGGGATCGACGGCAGCGCGCGCCGTCAGCACGAGCTCCTTGCCGACGACGAGGCCGACGCCGAAGCGCTCGGTCGCGGGCTGCGCCGGGGCAGCCGCCACGGCGGGCGCACCGGGAGCCGCAGGCGTCGGCGCGGGGGCCGGAGCCGCCCCGCTCGGGAACGGCTCGAAACTATCGGCGATCGCGGTCACCACCTTGTCGAAGGTCGCGGCGACGCCCTTGTCATAGCCGACCGAGAAGCCGCGCAAGCCTGACGGGCCAAGCGCCTGCCGCCTGAAGAACTTTCCGGTCGGCGTCTCGCCGGCGACCACGAAGAAACTCGGCTGCAGCAGCTTGTAGGTGACCTTGCGCTGGATGTTGGGATTGACCGCAATCGCCCGGTCGAAGATCGCCTGGAGCGGCTCGGTCGCCGGGCCGGCGCTGACATCGAGGGTGATCTTGCCGTCGCCGCTCTGCCAGCGGCTGCCGCCGGCCGGCGTCGCCTCGCGCTTCGGCAGAAGCTTCTGCGGGATGCCGATGCGCACGCCGGTCGGCTGGTCGGTGATCACGGCAAAGCCCGCCGCATCGCGCGCCGTCTTCGCCAGCCGCGCCAGCTCCTGCCGCTCGGCCGGCGTCAATTGCCCGTTCGGCTCACCGCGCCCGGCCTTGAAGCTGTTCACCGCCCGGAAGCTCAGTGGCCCGAAATTGCCGGTGGCGGCGCTGTTCAGGTGCCCGGTCCAGATCAGGTCGGACTGGATCGCCTTGCGTTCGGCTTCCGGCAAGGCGGAAAAGCTTTGTGTAGCCGCGGCCAGCCGGGGATCGGCCGGCTGCTGCGCCTGCGCGGCACCGAGGCAAGCGAGGACGCCGACGATGCCGATCCAAGAGGAAACCTTGAGCACGACCTTCTCCTCATTTCAGACCGCGCCGCGACGCGGCGCCATTCAGCGTCAGGCTTGCCGCAGAGGCAAGAGGCGAGAAGGGCTCAATCGATCGCAAGCCGAGTTGCGCCCGACGCGCCCGGTGCTAGCTTCGCGTGGCCCGATGCGATGATCCGTCATCGCATCGACGCCTGCCGCGGCAACACTCAGGCCGCCCGCCTTTTCGGAGACCGAGCCATGCGCCATCTCGTCCGTCTCGCCCTCCTGCTCGGCCTGACTGTCGCCGCCGGACCTGCTTTCGCTCAGAAGGCCTATGTCCGGCCCGATCTCGCCAGCGACGGCCAGCGCCTGGAAGAGCGATTGAAGCGCGAGGTCTCGGTCGGCCAGCGTCCCTTCGCCACACTGCTGCGCGACGGTAGCGCCGCTCTCAGTCGCGGCGATGCCCGTGCCGCCCTGCCGCTCGCCAATGCCGCGGCAGTCGCCGATCCCACCAATCCCGGCGGCTGGCGCCTGATGGCGCAGGCGGCGAGCGGCATCGAGCCGCGCGACTACCGCGAGCGCTACGAATTGCGCGAGCGCGCGATCAGCGCCGCCTATCTCGCCTATCAGCGCTCGACCTCGCGCCCGGACGAAGCCTCCTCGCTCGGCGTGCTCGCCCGCGTCTTCGAGAAGCACGAGCTCTGGCGCCCGGCGCTGACCACCTATCGCCTCAGCCTCGACCTCGCCGACAATGCCTCGCTGCGCACCGATTACGAGGCGCTGCGGGCCCAGCGCGGCTTCCGCCTGACCTCCAACAAGGTCGATTCCGACGCGGCGAGCCCGCGCGCCTGCTTCGAATTCTCCGAGCCGCTCTCGCGCGGCCGTGTCGACTTCACGCCCTATGTCGCCATCACCGGCAAGGGCGATTTCGCCGTCAGCGGCGAGGAGCGCCAGCTCTGCGTCGACGGCCTGCGCCATGGCGAGCGCTACAGCTTCGTCATCCGCCAGGGCGTGCCCTCGGCCATTCCCGACGAGAAGCTGCTGAAATCGGCCGATTACGAGGTCTATGTCCGCGACCGCGCCCCGTCCGTGCGCTTCACCGGCAAGAACTATGTGCTGCCGCGCACCGGCCAGCAGGGCGTGCCGGTCGTCTCGGTCAATGCCGACAGCCTCGACCTCGAAGTCATGCGCATCGGTGACCGCAACCTGATCGGCTCGGTCCATTCCGACGACTTCCTCAGCCAGCTCGGCAGCTACAACGCCAGCCAGATCGCCTCGGACAAAGGCTCGAGCGTCTGGAAGGGCACGATGGCGGTGAAATCCGGGCTCAACAAGGACGTGACCACCGCCTTCCCGGTGCTGGAAGCGGTCGGCCGACTCCAGCCCGGCGTCTACGTCATGTTCGCCAAGCCGACCGGCAGCACGCGGACCGCCAGCTCCTCGGACAGCGACGGCGACTATGACGACGGCACCACCCGCGCGACGCAATGGTTCGTCGTCTCCGATCTCGGCCTGACCTCCTTCTCCGGCCCGGACGGCGTGCATGTGCTGGTGCGCTCGCTCGCCGACGCCTCGCCCGTCGCCAACGCGGAACTGCGCCTGATCGCCCGCAACAACGAGGTGCTGGCGACCGTCCGCTCCGACCGCGACGGCTATGCCCGCTTCGACGCCGCCCTCGGTAAGGGCCAGGGCGGCAATGCGCCCGGCCTCGTCACCGCCAGCGTCGGTGAGGATTACGGCTTCCTCGACCTGAAGCAGACCGCGTTCGACCTGTCGGATCGCGGCGTGAAGGGCCGCGTCGCCCCGGCCGGGCTCGACGCCTTCCTTTATACCGAGCGCGGCGTCTATCGCTCCGGCGAGACCGTCTACCTGACGACGCTGCTGCGCGACGCCAAGGGCGCCGCTGTCTCCGGTCTGCCGCTGACCCTCGTCGTCAAGCGGCCCGACGGCGTCGAGTACCGCCGCCGTCAGGTCGAGGACCAGGGTGCCGGCGGACGGGCGCACTCGATCCCGCTGATCTCCGGCGCCCAGACCGGCACCTGGCGCGTCCAGGCCTATTCCGATCCGAAGGGCGCCGCGATCGGCGAAATCTCCTTCCTGGTCGAGGACTATGTTCCCGAGCGGTTGGAGCTGACGCTTGCCCCGAAGAAGCAGGTGCTGCAGGCCGGCGAACCAGCCGAGATCGACGTCAACGCCCGCTATCTCTACGGCGCGCCCGGCTCCGATCTCGACGTCACCGGCTCGATGACCGTACGCTCGGCGGCGCAGACCGCGATTCCCGGTTTCTCCGGCTACGAGGTCGGCCTGACCGACGAGGCCTTCGAGCCGCAGCAGGCCGAGTTCGAGGACACCGCCAAGACCGGCGCCGACGGCAAGGTCACGATCGCCAATCCGGTCGCCCAGCCCGAGACCAATCGTCCGCTCGAGGTCGAGCTGACAGTCCGCGTCGGCGAGCCCGGCGGGCGCGCCATCGCCCGCTCCGTCACCCTGCCGATCGTGCCCAAAGGCGCCGCCATCGGCGTGCGCAAGGCCTTCAAGGAAGGCGAGCTCGGCAACGGCCAGACCGCGACCTTCGACGTGATCATGGCCCAGGGCGACGGGCGCCGCGTCGCCCGCCAGGGCGTCAAATGGACGCTCTCCAAGGTCACCCGTAACTATCAGTGGTTCTACCAGGACGGCCGTTGGAACTATGAGGGCGTGAAGACCACGCGGCGCGTCGCCGATGGCGAGATCGCCGTCGCCGAGAATGCCCCGGCCCGCATCGCCGCCCCCGTGCAATGGGGCAATTACCGGCTCGACGTCAGCGCTGACGGCGGCGAGGCGACCGAGACCAGCGTCTCCTTCAATGTCGGCTACGAGACCGAGAAGACCGCCGACCAGCCGGATGTGCTCGACGTCGCCCTGGACAAGCCGTCCTACGCCAATGGCGAGAGCATGCAGGTGCGCCTCACCCCGCGCTTCGCCGGCAAGGCGACGCTCGCGGTGATGAGCGACCGCGTCGCCGAGATCCGCACGGTCGACGTGCCGGCCAACGGCACCACCGTGACCATCCCCGCCAAGTCCGACTGGGGCGCCAGCGCCTATCTCGTCGTGCTCGCCCATCGCCCGATGGACACGGCTGCGCAGCGCATGCCCGGCCGCGCCATCGGCCTCGCCTGGTTCAGCGTCGGCAAGGCCGAGCGCAACCTCGCCATCGATCTCGGCGCGCCCAACCTGGTGCGTCCGCTCTCGACGCTGTCCCTTCCCGTCAAAGTGACAGGCGCGAAGGCTGGCGAAGAGGCGTTCATCACCGTCGCCGCGGTCGATATCGGCATCCTCAACCTGACCCGCTTCGAGAGCCCCGATCCGAGCAAGTACTTCTTCGGCCAGCGCCAGCTCGGCCATGAACTGCGCGATCTCTACGGCTACCTGATCGACGGCATGCAGGGCGCCCGCGGCGCGATCCGCTCCGGCGGCGACGCCGCGCCGCAGCTCAATGGCGAGGCGCCGACGCAGGAGCCGCTGGCGCGCTATTCCGGCGTGGTCAAGCTCGGGCCTGATGGCACCGCCAAGGTCGATTTCGAGCTGCCGGCCTTCAACGGTTCGGTCCGCGTCATGGCGGTGGCCTGGAGCGCCGGCCGCACCGGCCAGGCCAGCGCCGATGTCTTCGTGCGCGACCAGATCGTCGCCCAGGCGACGCTGCCGCGTTTCCTGGCGCTCGGCGACCAGTCGCGCTTCCACCTGCAGATCGACAATGTCGAGGGGCCGGCCGGTTCCTATCTCGTCGACCTCGACGTCAAGGGCCCGGTTGTCGTCGCTGCCGACGCGACCCGGCGCAGCATGACCATGGCCGCCGGGGCCAAGAGCTCGCTGACGATCCCGGTCACCGCCGCCGGCCTCGGCCGCGCCAGCTTCGACGTCAAGGTCACCGGCCCGAACGGCATCGGCACGGTGCAGAACCTCGCGGTCCGCGTGCAGCCCTCGACCCAGACGATCGCGCGCCGGATCGTGCGCCCGATCCCGGGCGGCGGCTCGCTCACCGTCTCTTCCGACCTGATGGCTGATCTCGTGCCCGATTCCGGCGCGGTCTCCGTCTCGGTGTCGCCGGTCGCGGCGCTCGACGTCGCTTCGGTGCTGAAAGCGCTCGACCGCTACCCCTATGGCTGCACCGAGCAGACGATCAGCCGGGCACTGCCGCTGCTGGTGGTCAACCGGCTCGCCTCGATGGAGCAGCTGGCGCTCGACGGCAATGCCGATGAGCGCGTCAACGCCGCGATCGAGCGCGTGCTCGCCCGCCAGGGCAATAACGGCTCCTTCGGCCTGTGGGGCGTCGGCGGCGAAGACCTCTGGCTCGACGCCTTCGTCACCGACTTCCTGACCCGCGCTCGCGAGCGCCAGTTCGCAGTGCCGCAGACCGCGTTCAACATGGCGCTCGACCGCCTGCGCAATCAGGTCGTCAACACCAGCGAGATCAACAAGGAGGAAGCGGCCGGGATCGCCTATGCCCTCTATGTGCTCGCCCGGAACGGGCGGCCGGTGATGGGCGATCTGCGCTATCTCGCCGACAACAAGCTCGGCGATTTCGGCTCCCCGCTCGCCCGTGCCCAGATCGGCGCCGCGCTCTCGCTGCTCGGCGACCGCACCCGCGGCCGTGCGGCTTTCACCAGCGCGCTGGGAACGCTGCAGCAAGCCAGCGATGACGGCCTGTCGCGGGCCGATTACGGCTCGCGGCTGCGCGACGGTGCCGGCATCCTGACGCTGATCGCCGAGAGCAATGGCGAGCGGGCCGATCTCTCCCGCGCCGCCGACGTCGTCCAGAATGCGCGCCAGAATGCGCGCTACACCTCGACGCAGGAGAACATGTGGATGTCGATGGCCGCCGCGGCCATGGCCAAGGATGCCGAGGGCATGGCGCTGACCGTCGACGGCGCCGAGCGCAAGGGCGCCCTCTACCGGACGATCCCGCAGGCCGCACTGGAGGCGAAGCCGCTGGTGATCGGCAATCCCGGCACCGCCTCGGCCAATGCCGTGATCACCGTCTCCGGCATCCCGGCGACGCCGGAGCCGGCGCTGAACCAGGGCTTCGGCCTCGAGCGCACCCTCTTCACCATGAAGGGTGAGCGCGTCGATCCCTCGCGCCTGCGCCAGAACGAGCGCTATGTCGTCGCGCTCAAGGTGACCGAGCCGGCAGCGCGCTATGGCCGCCTGCTGCTGGTCGACCCAGTTCCGGCCGGCCTGGAGATCGAGAACGCCAAGCTGACCGAAGGCGCCTCGGTCGAAGGCCTCAACTGGCTGAAGCAGGAGGTCTCGCCCGTTCATACCGAAGCCCGCGACGACCGCTTCGTCGCCGCTTTCGAGCGCAGCGGCGGCAAGAGCGATCCGCTGGGCTACACCATCGCCTATATCGCCCGGGCCGTCTCGCCCGGCCGCTATGTCGCGCCGGCGGCGGTGATCGAGGACATGTACCGGCCGGATCGCTTCGGCCGGACGGGCTTCGGCACGATCGAGATCTCGTCGGCAAGGTAGGGCTGAAATGGGCTCCGAGCGAGACCAGCGCGGCTCATCCCCTCCCCCTTGTGGGGAGGGGTTGGGGGTGGGGGGCGAACGACCGGACGAGCCTTTCGCAGGTGAGGCTCGGACACAGCTCGGCGCCTTTCCTAACAGCGTGGGGACTACCTTTGCGCCCCCCACCCCTGCCCCTCCCCACAAGGGGGAGGGGTTGCGCGTCGCAGGAGCTTTCAGAAAGCTGAAAATCACATCCGGCTGCACCCTGGCACTCGTTGCCGCGGGGATGGCTTCCCTCCTCTGGTACGCCTCCGCCCTGCCTCCGATCGACTTCGCCGCCGCACGCGATCGTTCGACCGTGGTGCTCGACCGCGAGGGCAAGCTGCTGCGCCCCTTCGTTACCAGTGACGGGCGCTGGAAGTTGCCGGTCGGCGCCGATGACGTCGACCCGCGCTACCTCTCCATGCTCAAGGCCTTCGAGGACAAGCGCTTCGACGACCATGTCGGCATCGATCCGCTCGGCGCCTTGCGCGCCGCGGGACAGATGCTGGCAAACGGCCGCATCGTCTCAGGTGGCTCGACGCTGACCATGCAGGTCGCACGCCTGCTCGAACCGCGCCAGGAACGCTCGCTCTCGGCCAAGCTCCGGCAGGCAGTGCGCGCGATCGAGCTGGAGCGGCGCTTCAGCAAGACGCAGATTCTCGACCTCTATCTCACCCTCGCCCCGTTCGGCGGCAATCTCGAAGGGGTACGTGCGGCGAGCTTCGCCTATTTCGGCAAGGAGCCGAAGCGGCTCTCGACCGCCGAAGCAGCACTGCTGGTCGCCTTGCCGCAATCGCCCGAGACGCGCCGGCCCGACCGTTTCCCGGAGCTCGCACGCAAAGCCCGCGAGCGCGTGCTCGCCCGGGTCGAGGCGGCCGGTCTCGCAACGCACGACGAGGTCGCAGCGGCGCGCGAGGAGCAGGTGCCGACGGCGCGAAAGCCTTTCCCGAATCTCGCGCCGCACACGGCCGAGCAGGTCGTCGCCGAGGCGCCGGAACAGCGCAGCCAGCAGCTGACCATCGATGCGCGCTGGCAGGCGAGCCTGGAGCAGCTTGCGCGCGAGCGCGCCATCGGTCAGGGGCCGCAGCTCTCGATCGCCATACTGGTCGCCGACAACGAGACCGGCGAGATCCGCGCTTCGGTCGGCGGCGTCGACTATTTCGATGCCGGGCGCGCCGGCTCGCTCGACCTGACTCAGGCGCTGCGCTCGCCCGGCTCGGCGCTGAAGCCCTTCATCTACGCGCTCGCCTTCGACAACGGCCTCGCCCATCCCGAGACTATGCTGGAGGACCGGCCGACCCGCTACGGCCTCTACGTTCCCGAGAATTTCGACCTCGGCTTCCAGGGAATGGTCAGCGCCCGCAAGGCGCTGCAGCTCTCGCTCAACTTGCCCGCGGTTGAACTTCTCTCGGCTGTGGGCCCGCAGCGCTTCCTGTCGCGCTTGAAGGACGCCGGCGCCGCGATCGCCATGCCCAAGGACGGCGGCGCGCCCGGCCTCGCCATCGGCCTCGGCGGCCTCGGCATCACCCTCTCCGACCTGACCCGGCTCTATGTCGGCCTCGCCCGCGGTGGCGAAGTGGTGCCGCTGCATGTGAAGCCAGCTGGCGGCAGCAACGAGCCGCCCTTGCGCCTCGTCGAGCCGGTCGCCGCCTGGTATGTCGCCGATACGCTGCTCGGCGCGCCGCCGCCGCTCAATGCTCCGCCCGGCCGGATCGCCTACAAGACCGGCACCTCCTATGGCTATCGCGACGCCTGGGCCGTCGGGTTTGACCGCAAGCACACCATCGGCGTCTGGGTCGGCCGGCCCGACAATGGCGCGGTGCCGGGTCTTGTCGGGCGCGTCGTCGCGGCGCCGATCCTGTTCGACGCCTTCGCCCGTATCGGCCTCGATCCTCACCCGTTTGTGCAGCCGCCGGGGACGATCGCCGCCAGCAGTGCGACACTGCCGCCGCCACTCCGGCATTTGCGCCAGGACGTGCCGAAGACCGTCGCCGCGCTGGCGACGCCCGGGCTCAAACTCGCCTTCCCGCCCGAGGGCGCGAAGATCGACCTCGCTGCCTCGGCGGTCGACGGCAGCCCGCAGCTCAACCTCAAGGTCTCCGGCGGTGTCGCGCCCTTCACCTGGCTGGTCGACGGCGCGCCGGTGATGGCGGCGGTGAAGCGCCGGGAAGCCGCCTGGCAGCCGCCCGGCAGGGGGTTTGTCCGCATCTCCGTGATCGACGCTGCCGGCGCCAGCGAGAGCGTTTCGGTCAGGCTGCAGTAGCCCTCACTCGATCTTGACGCCGCTCGCCTTGATGATCGGCGCCCAGCGCTCGATCTCGGCCCCGACGAAAGAACGTAACCCAGCCGGCTCCTGCAATTCGGCCGAGGGAATTTCGGCGCCGAGCTCGTTGAGCTTGGCCTTCACCGTGGCGTCCGCGAGCGCTGCCTTGAGCGCTCCGTTCAGCTTGGCGACCACCGGCGCCGGTGTGTCCTTCGGCGCGAACATCGCGTTCCAGACCTCGACCTTGAAGCCGGGAACGCCGGCCTCGGTGCTGGTCGGCACATCCCGCAGCGCAGTCGCTCGGTTCACCGAGGCGACGGCGAGCGTCTTGATCGTGCCGGCGCGGTGCTGCGGGGCGACGTTGACCGCCTGGTCGCAGAGATAGTCAACCTGGCCGGCGACGAGATCGTTCATCGCCGGGCCGGTACCACGATAGGGCACGCCGTTCGGCTTGACCCCGACGACGGTGTTGAACAGCAGGCAGGTGGTGTGACTGACCGAGCCGACGCCGGCATGGGCGTTGCTCGCCGCCTTCTCGTTCGCCTTCACCCAGGTGACGAACTCGGAGAGCGTCGCGCTCGGGTGGGTCTTGCGCACGGTCAGGAAGATCGGGTTGGTGTTGACCAGCCCGACCGGGGCGAAGTCCTCGACCGGGCGGTATTTCAGGTTCGGGTTGAGCGAGACGGCGGCGGCATGCGTGCCGGTATGGCCGATCAGGATGACATGGCCGTCGGCGGGTGCCGCCATCAGGCGCTGCCCGGCGAGCGTGCCGGCGGCGCCGACCGCGTTCTCGATGATCACCGGCTGGCCGAGCGTGCGGCTCATATGCTCGCCGACCAGGCGCCCGACCACGTCGGTCGGTCCACCCGCAGCGAACGGGATCAGCATGGTGACCGGCTTGCTCGGGAAGGTCTGCGCCTGCGCGGTCGCGCTCGCCATGCAGGCGCCGAGCGCCGCGGCCTTGAGCCAGAAGCCAACCTTCATGCCGTTCCTCCCGTTGATATCACGGGCGGCACCTGAGTTCTCGCTCATTGGGCGCCGCCGCCGCGACGGTTAGCGTCGGGCGACGGTGAAAGCGAATAGACGTTTCCGCTAAGGGCTATCCGGATATCCTCTACCCGGAGCGCCGCTCATTCCGCCGGCTGCGGATGGGCCTCGGCCGGGGCATGGCGCGAGCCGTGCTTCGTCCGCGCCATGTAGCTGTAGGCGACCGGCACGACATAGAGCGTGAGCAGCGTGCCGAAGGTCATGCCGCCGACGATCACCCAGCCGATCTGCGAGCGGCTCTCGGCGCCGGCGCCCTCTGCCAGCGCCAGCGGCACGGCACCGAGCACCATCGCGCCGGTCGTCATCAGGATCGGCCGCAGGCGCAGCTCTGCCGCCTCAACCAGGGCGTCGACGAGTTCGCGGCCCTCCTCGCGCAGCTGGTTGGTGAATTCGAGGATCAGGATGCCGTGCTTGGTGATCAGCCCGACCAGGGTGATCAGCCCGATCTGGCTGTAGACGTTGAGCGTGCCACCGGAGAAGTAGAGAGCGGCGAGCGCGCCGGTGATCGAGAGCGGCACCGAGACCATGATCACGACGGGATCGACGAAGCTCTCGAACTGCGCCGCCAGCACCAGGTAGATGAAGCCGAGCGCCAGCAGGAAGACGAGCAGGATCGACGAGCCCGACTGCTTGAACTCGCGGCTCTGGCCGGAATAGTCGGTCTGGAACGAGGTCGGCAGCACCTTCGCGGCCCCCTGCTCCAGTACGCTGAGCGCATCGCCGAGCGAATAGCCCGGCCCCGGCACCGCGGTGATCGTCGCCGAGCGCAGCTGGTTGAAGCGGATCAGCTCCTTGGGCGCGACGTTCTCCTCGACCTGGACCAGGCTGGAGAGCTGCACGACCTGGCCACCGCGGCCGATCAGGTAGATCGACTGCAGCGCCTGCGGCGTGTTGCGGTCTTCGCCCGCGACCTGCAGCATCACGTCGTACTGCTTGCTGTTCATGTTGAAGCGGGTGACCTGGCGCCCGCCCAGCAGCGTCTCCATGGTGCGGCCGATCACATCGACGCCGACACCGAGATCGGCGGCGCGCTGGCGATCGATCGAGACCTTGATCTGCGGCTTGTCGAGGATGAGGTTGCTTTCGATGTTGGTCAGCGCCGGGTTACCCTGCACCTCGGCGATCAGGCGATCGACGTTCTGCTTGATCTCGGCATAGCTGTCCGAGGAGCGCAGCACGAACTCGACCGGCTTGCTGTTGGCGCCGCCCTGGCCGAGCGAGGGCGGGTTGGTCGCGAACAGGCGGATGCCGGGAATCTGCGACAGCCCCTTGTTGATCTCGGCGACGAGATTCTGCTGCTTGCGGTGGCGCTCTTCCCAGGGCTTCAGGCGCGCGAAAGCGATCGCCCGCGTCACGTCGGGGAAGCCGACGATGACGAGGTAGCTGTCGACTTCCTGGATCTTGCTGAAATAGTCCTCGACCCGCCGGGCATAGTCGGCGGTGAAGGCCATGGTCGCGCCTTCAGGCGCGACGCCGATCGCGGTGATGGTGCCGCGATCCTCGACCGGCGCCAGCTCAGAGCGCAGGTTGGTGAAGAAGAAATAGCTGCCGCCGGCAACGCAAAGCGCCAGCAGCACGATCACCGGCCGGACCTTGAGCGCAAAGCGCAGCGAGCGGCGATAACCGCTCGAGAGCGCCTCGAAGAAGCGCTCCAGAGCATTGTAGAGGAAGTTGTGCTTGTTCTCATGGCGCAGCAGCTTGGCGCACATCATCGGCGTCAGCGTCAGCGCGACGAAGCCCGAGACCAGCACCGCGCCGGCGAGCGTCAGCGCGAACTCGACGAAGAGTTTGCCGGTACGCCCGGTCGAAAACGCCATCGGCGCGTAGACCGCGACCAGCGTCAGCGTCATCGCGACGACGGCGAAGGCGATCTCGTTGATGCCCTTGATCGCCGCCTTGGTCGGCTCCATCCCCTCCTCGATGTGGCGATGGATGTTTTCGAGCACGACGATGGCGTCGTCGACGACGAGACCGATGGCGAGCACCATCGAGAGCAGGGTCAGCGTGTTGACGGTGAACCCCATCGCATACATCAGCGAAAAGGCGCCGATCAGCGAGACCGGAATCGTGACGAGCGGGATCAGCGTCGCCCTGAGCGAGCGCAGGAACAGGAAGATGATCAGCACGACGAGGACGACCGCCTCGCCGATCGTCGAATAGACCGCCTTGATCGAGCGGTCGATGAAGATCGAGGTGTCGTAGGAGGTCGCGATCGACATGCCGTCGGGCAGGTCGTCGCGGATGCCCGGCAGCGCGGCGACGACGCCGGCGGAGACGTCGAGCGGATTGGCCGTCGCCTGCTTGACGATGCCGATCGTCACCGAAGGCTCCCCACCGAACCAGGCGGCGTTGCGCTCCTCGCGCGCGCCGAGCTCGACCTTGGCGACATCGCGCAGCTTGACCGGGAAGCCGCTGGCGTCCTTGACCGTGATCTCGCGGAACTGCTCCGGCGTGATCAGGCTGGTCTGCGAGAGCACGGTGAATTCGCGGTCGTTGCTCTCGATCCGGCCGGACGGGATCTCAATGTTCTGGGCGCGCAGCGCCCCTTCGATCTCCTGCACGGTGATGTTGTAGGCCGCCATGCGGGCGCGATCGAGCCAGATGCGCATGGCGAACTGGCGCTGGCCGAGGATGCGGACCTCGGCGACGCCGGTAATGTTCTGGACGCGGTCCGAGATGAAGCGGTCGGCGAAGTCGGTCAGCTCCAGCGGCGAATGGCGCTTGCTGGTCAGCGACAGATACATCACCGGCTGGGCGTCTGCCTCGACCTTGGCGATGATCGGCTCGTCGATCTCGTCGGGCATGCGCCCGCGCACGCGACTGACGCGGTCGCGCACGTCGGAGGCAGCAACGTCCGGGTCGACGTCCGGACGGAAGCGCACCGAGATCTGGCTGCGCTCCTGGCGGCTGGTCGAGTTGATGATCTCGATGCCTTCGATGCCGGCGATCGAGTTCTCCAGGATCTGCGTGACCTGCGTCTCGATGATCTCGGCGCTGGCGCCGCGATAGACCGTCTGCACCGAGACGATCGGCTCGTCGATGTTCGGATATTCGCGCACCGTCAGGCGCGTATAGGAGACGAAGCCGATCAGGACGACGAGCAGGCTGAGGACGGTCGAGAGGACCGGCCGGCGGACGAAGAGCTCGAACAGGCTCATTGCTGCGCGACACCCGGCTGCACGACGCCCGGCAGCGAGCTGGTCTGGACCGAGGCCTTCTCCTTGATCGCCACGGTCGAGCCGTCGCGCAGGCGCATCTGGCCGGCAGTGACGATCTGCATGCCGGGTTTCAGCCCCTTCACCACCTCGACCTTGCCGAGCAGGCGCTTGCCGAGCTCGACCGGCAGGCGCCGGGCCTTGCCACCCTCGACGACGAAGACCGCCTTGCCGACGCCATCCGGCACCACCGCCGTCTCCGGCACGAGCAGGGCGTTGTCGCGCTTGTCGACCACCACGGTGACGCGGGCGAACAGGCCGGGTTTCAGCACGAGGTCGCCATTGGGGATGGTGGCGCGCAGCTTGACGGCGCGGCCGTTGACGTCGACCACCGGGTCGATCGCGAAGACCTGCCCGGTGAAGGGCCGGTCGGGCACCGCGTCGACTTTGAGCTGGATCGGCTGGCCGACCTTGACCTGGGTCAGGAAAATCTCGGGGACGCGGAAATCGACCTTGATCGGGTCGATATTGGTCAGGGTGATCAGCGGCTTGCCGACCGAGACGTAATCGCCGACGCCGACCGCGC
Organism: Allobosea sp.; assembly: GCA_024231975.1. Lineage (GTDB taxonomy): Bacteria > Pseudomonadota > Alphaproteobacteria > Rhizobiales > Beijerinckiaceae > Allobosea. Next base: position 46,415 of record JAAEQB010000049.1, on the reverse strand, counting down.
GCAGGCCGACCACGCCGGTGAACGGCGCCTTGATCGTCGCCAGAGCGAGCTTGGCCTGGACGAGCTGGATCTTCGCCTCCTGCGAGGCGAGCTGCGCCGTCGCCTGCTCCAGCGCGACCTGCGTGCCAGAGCCGCGCTGCACCAGCGAGCGGTTGCGGTCATGGGTGTCGCGAGCGAGCGAGAGATCGGCCTGAGCCTGCTTCAGCTCGGCGTCGAGCATGGCGGTGTCGAGCATGACCAACTTCTGGTCCTTGGCGACCTTCTCGCCCTCCTTGAAGCCGAGCGCGACGACGCGGCCGGCCATCTCGGGAGCGATCACCACGGATTCGTCGGCGGCGAGCGTGCCAAGCGCCTCGACCTCTTCATTGACGGAAGCGAGCTCGATCGTGCCGACCTCGACAGGCACGCCGGCACCCTGCCCGGGGCCGGTCGCTTGCGCCTGAGCCTGCTGGCCGCTGCCCTTGAAGTGGTTGCGGTAGCCGTAATACCCGCCACCCGCCAGCCCGGCGACCAGGATAAGGAGGAGAAAACGCTTCATCAGGCTGGACGCTCCGGTAGTACGGACATATTCTAGACTGGACGGTCTAGTTTGATAAGCACCCTTTAAGGGCGGAAGCGTGACGGAATGATCAATGCACGGACGCGGTAGCGCCACCGCTGCAGAAGCAAGACCAATGCCGGCCGAAAAATCACGGCCGGATAAGCATGACGCGATCACCAGGGCCGCGTCGGAGACGTTCCTGGCCGAAGGCTTCGATCGCGCCAGCCTGGACCAGATCGCCCAGCGCGCCGGCGTCTCCAAGCAGACCATCTACAGCCATTTCGCCGACAAGCAGGCGCTGTTCCTGGCGATCTGCTCCGAACTCACTGAAAAGCTGACGATTCCGCTGCGCCGGCCGGCGAGTGAGACCGGCGATCTGCGGACAATATTGCTGCGTCTCGGCGAGGACGCCCTGGCGATGATGCTGCACCCGGCCTCGCTCGATTTGCATCGCCTGATCGTCGGCGCCGCCAGCCGCTTTCCCGAATTGGGACGGGCCGCGTACGAGGCTGGTGCAGGGCACATGATCACGGAACTGTCCGCCTTGCTGGCGCAACGTTCACGATCGGGTGATGGCCTGCCGCGACCGCTGGCACGCGAGGAAGCCGACCGGCTCGCCGAGCAGTTCATCGGCATGCTGCGCGGCTTCCATCAGGTGCGCGGCCTGCTCGGCATTGATCCTGTTCCGGAGGCCGAGCGCAGGACCTATGTCGCGGCCTGCATCGACCTGCTGCTGCGCGCGACCTGACGTTCCGGCCGCCCGCGCGTACGAGCAATATGGTTGACGGTCGATGACCGGCCTTCCACCTTGATCGTCCCGGAATGCGCCTCGTGTCACGGCGCTGTCATCTGCCGCCGATACCGCATCATCCCGCAATCGCGGGAGAGTGTTGATGCTGCGTATCGAGGGTCTGACCAAGCGTTTCGGCGGCAAGGCCGCCGTCGACAACGTCACCCTGTCGATTCCGCGCGGCGAGATGGTCGGCGTGATCGGCCGCTCCGGCGCCGGCAAGTCGACGTTGCTGCGCATGCTCAACCGCCTTGCCGATGCCAGCGAAGGCCGCATCGTCAGCGAGGAGCGCGACGTCACCGCCCTGCGCGGCGCGGCGCTCCGGGCCTGGCGGCGCGACACCGCGATGATCTTCCAGCAGTTCAACCTGGTCGGCCGCCTGGACGTGCTGACCAATGTGCTGCTCGGCCGCCTCAACCATCGCTCGGCAGCGCTGACGCTGGTCAAGAGCTTCTCGCAGGACGACAAGGTCCGCGCCATCGCCGCGCTCGAGCGGCTCGACATGGGCCATCTGCTCGCCCAGCGCGCCGAAACGTTGTCCGGCGGCCAGCAGCAGCGCGTCGCCATCGCCCGCGCTTTGGTGCAGGAACCGAAGATCATCCTCGCCGACGAGCCGATCGCCTCGCTCGACCCGCGCAACACCCAGGTCGTCATGGACGCGCTGTTCCGCATCAATCGCGAGGACGGCATCACCGTGGTCTGCAATCTCCACCATCTCGACATCGCCGCGAAGTACTGCGACCGCCTGATCGGCATGGCCGCTGGCAAGGTCGTGTTCGACGGCCCGCCGCACGCGCTGACCAGCGAGCTCGCCGCCGAGCTCTACGGCATCGAGGCCAAGGACGCCGGCGCCGAAGCGCTCGACGCGCTCGAAGCCATCGCCAGCCAGGAAGCCAAGCGCGCCAAGCAGAACGCCGCCTGAGACTGCCGGCGGCGTGCCCGCGGGCCTGCCCTTACGCCTGACCTTTCACCACCGACTTTTCCAAAGGAGCACCACCATGCTGACCCGTCGTCATACCCTCACGCTGGCCGCGGCTGGCCTCGCCGCGACACTCGCTGCGCCTGCCTTCGCGCAGGACTGGAAGGCGAAGTATCCGGAGCTCGTCTTCGCCATCATCCCGTCCGAGAACGCCTCGGGCGTCGTCGAGCGCTACACCCCCTTCGTGAACTATCTCGCGAAGGAACTCGGCACCAAGGTGACACTGCGCATCGCCAACGACTACGCCGCGATCATCGAAGGCCAGCGCGCCGGCAACATCCATATCGGCATGTACGGCCCGGCTTCCTTCGCCCGCGCGCTGATGACCGGCGCCAAGGTCGATGCCTTCGCGATCGAGACCAATCTCGACGGCACCAAGGGCTACTATTCGGTCTTCTACGTGAAGAAGGACTCGCCCTATCAGAAGGTCGAGGACCTGAAGGGCAAGAATCTCGGCCTGGTCGACCCGAACTCGACCTCCGGCAACAATGTCCCGCGCTTCGCGCTCGACGGCATGAAGATCGAGCCCGAGACCTTCTTTGGCAAGGTCGTCTACACCGGCAGCCACGAGAACGCGATCATCGCGCTCGGCCAGGGCACCGTCGACGTAGCCGCCAACTGGTGGAACGACGAGCAGGAATCGAACCTGCTGCGCATGGACCGCAAGAAGATGGTCAAGGCGGAGGATTTCCGCATCATCTACAAGTCCGAGCAGATCGTGAACTCGCCGATGGCCTATCTCTCCGAGTTGCCGGAGCCGCTCAAGGCCTCCATCCGCGACGCGGTGCTGAACCTCGCCACCAAGGACAAGGCCGCCTTCGACAAGATCTATGAAGGCAAGCAGGGCCCGCTCGTCGCCGTCGACAACAAGGCCTACGACCCGATCATCGAGCTGAACAAGTTCGTCGACGCGCTGCGCAAGAAGAAGTCGTCGTAAGCACGTGCTCCCTCCCCTCTCCCGGATGGGAGAGGGGCCGGGGGTGAGGGACCGCCCTCACCGCATCATTCCCAACATTGAGGCGGCCGCGCCGCGCTCTGGCGTTTGCCGGCAGGCCCTCACCCCTGCCCCTCTCCCATCCGGGAGAGGGGTTCCCCGCGCCTCTTTCGGCCAGGGCATATCCCATGACACTCGCGATCGATCGCAACGACCCGGCCATCGCCGCCCATGCCGAGCTCTATCGGCGTGAAATGGCGGCCAAGCGGCTACAGACACTGCTTGGCGCGGCGATCTTCGTCGCCTGCGTTGCCCTCGCCGCGATCGGCGCTGAGGTCGATCTTGCGAAATTTGCCGCGAATGCCTGGCGGTTCCCGAAATACATCTTCGAGACCATGCCGACCCTGCGCCTGGCGACGTTCGGCGCCGATCTCAAGGAATGGTACTGGGGCCTGAATGGCTGGCTGAAGCTGCTCTGGCAGACTTTGCTGATCGCCTATATCGGCACCGTGCTCGGCGCCGTCGGCGGCTTCCTGCTCTGCTTCACCGCCGCCAGCAATCTCGGCCGTTCGCCCTGGCTGCGCTGGGGCACGCGCCGCTTCCTCGAATTCTGCCGCACCGTCCCCGAGATCGTCTTCGCACTGATCTTCGTCATCGCCTTCGGGCTGGGACCGCTGCCCGGCGTGCTCGCCATCGCCATCCACACCATGGGTGCGATGGGCAAGCTCTTCTCCGAAGTGGTCGAGAACATCGACATGAAGCCGGTCGACGGCCTGACTGCGACCGGCGCCGGCTGGTGGCAGACCGTCCGGTTCGCGGTCGTGCCGCAGGTGCTGTCGAACTTCGCCAGCTATGCGCTGCTGCGCTTCGAGATCAATGTCCGCGGCGCCTCGATCATGGGCTTCGTCGGCGCCGGTGGCATCGGCCAGGACCTGATCGAGGCGATCCGCAAATTCTATTTCACCGATGTCAGCGCCATCCTGCTGCTGATCATCGTCACCGTGATGCTGATCGACTACGGCACCGAGCGCCTGCGCCATGCGCTGCTCAGCCTGGAGCACGGCAAATGACGCTTGCCCTCTCGCCTAGCGACCGCGCCGCGCTGGTCGCTCGCCACAAAGCCGCGATCGACGGCTCCCTGAAGACGAAGCTGACGACCATCATCGTCGTCGGCGGCCTCGTCGGGCTCTTCCTCTACGGGCTGACGACGCTCGAGACCTCGCTCTGGAAGATCCTCAGCGGCTTTTCCAATCTCGGCACATTCGTGGTGCTGATGCTGCCGCCCGATCCCGGCTCGTTCGCCCGCGCCATCATCTTCGTCAAGGCGCTGTTCGAGACCATCGCCATCGCCTTCCTCGGCACGATCCTGGCAGCGATCCTCGCCTTCCCGCTCGGCTTCCTCGCCGCCAAGAACGTCGTCGCCAACCGTGTCGTGCATTTCCTGGCCCGCCGCTCGATGGACACGGTGCGCGGCGTCGACGCGCTGATCTGGGCGCTGATCTGGGTCAATGTCGTCGGCCTTGGCCCCTTCGCCGGCATGCTCGCGATCATGACCAGCGATCTCGGCGCCTTCGGCAAGCTGTTCTCCGAGGCGATCGAATCCGCCGACCGCAAGCCCGTCGAGGGCGTCGCCTCGGTCGGCGGCGGCAAGTTCCACGAGATCCGCTTCGGCCTGATCCCACAGGTGCTGCCGGTGATCGCCAGCCAGGTGCTCTATTATATCGAGTCGAACACGCGCTCCTCGACCATCATCGGCATCGTTGGCGCCGGCGGCATCGGCCTCTATTTGGCCGAAACGATCCGCACGCTCGAATGGCAGCAGGTCTCGTTCCTGATCCTGCTGGTCCTGGCGGCGGTCACCGCGATCGACTTCCTCTCGAACAAGCTGCGCTTCGCCATCATCGGCAAGCGGGCGATCTGACCCGTTCCCTTCCTGGCTGGCACGACAGGCCCGGCAAGGAAGGGGACGATCCGCCTCAAGCTCGGCCTGTGCTATTCTGCATAATCCCAAGGCCAAATCACACATCGTGATGCGTCATCGCACAATTTATCTCATCGGCATCCAAACTTCGGAGCAAGCCGATGACCCCGATCGACCTCTACACCTACCAGACCCCGAACGGCCACAAGGCCTCGATCATGCTCGAGGAAACCGGCCTGCCCTATGCCGTCACCGTCATCGACATCGAGACGGGCGAGCAGCACCGGCCGAGCTTCCTGGCGCTCAACCCGAACAACAAGATCCCGGTCATCGTCGACCATGACCATGACCGGACGATCTTCGAGTCCGGCGCGATCCTCCTTTATCTCGCTGAGCGCTCAGGCATCCTCCAGCCGAGCGGCACTCAAGCGCTGAGCAAGACGCTGCAATGGAGCTTCTTCCAGGCGGCGCATGTCGGGCCGATGATCGGCCAGCTCTGGCATTTCAAGGTCTTCGCCAAGGAGACGCTGCCCTACGCGATCGAGCGCTATGAGCGCGAAACCGCGCGCATCCTCCGCGTCCTCGACGGTGAGCTGGCGCTGCGGCCCTATCTGGTCGAAGCCAGCTACGGCATCGCCGACATCATGGTCTGGCCCTGGATCAATGCTCTGCCCAAGCTCGGCGTGAGCCTTGCCGACACCCCTCATCTGAAGCGCTGGCACGAGACGATCGCGGCCCGCCCCGCGGTGCAGCGCGGCCTTGCCGTGCCGGCGCTCGCGCACGCCGACGCCTGAGCGTGTCGCTTCCAACAGGAATTCGTCATGGATACCCTCTTCATCCCGCTCTCCCTCGCTGCCGGCGGCCTGCTGGCGGTCCAGGCCGGCGCCAATGCGCAGTTGTCGAAGGCGACAGGGAGCCCCTTCGCCGCGACGACGATCCAGGTCGTCCTCGCCGCCCTTCTCCTGCTGATCGTCGCGGTCGCCACCGGCACGGCAGCCGCTTTCGGCGGGCTGCGGACCGTTCCCTGGTGGCATGCGATCGGCGGCGTCGCGACAGCGCTCTATGTCGCCTCGACTATCCTGGTCTTCCCGCGGCTCGGCGCCGTCGTCGCCGTCGGTCTGTTCATCGCCGGCCAGATGCTGGCCTCGCTTGGTCTCGACAGCTTCGGCCTGCTCGGCATCGCCCAGCAGACGCCGAGAGCTGCCACGCTGATCGGCACTGCAGCCGTGCTCGCCGGCGTGATCGCCATCGTCCTCGGCCAGAAGGGCGCGACCAAGGAGCTCTCCAGCTCCAAGCTCGGCTGGATGCTGCTCGCTCTCGTCGCCGGCGCCGTACTGCCGGCACAGGGCGCGATCAACGGCCTGCTGCGGCAGGATCTCGGCGCACCCTTCGTCGTCGGCGCGACCAGCTTCGTCGTCGCGACCCTGTCGATGATCGTGGTGCTGCTGGTCACGCTACTGCTGATGAACGGCGCGAGGCCCCAGCTCGGCGGCCTCAGGACCATGCCCTGGTGGGGCTGGATCGGCGCGGTCTGCGGCGCGACCTATGTCACCACCGTCTTCGTCGCGATCCCCGCCATCGGCACCGCCGCGACCGTCGGCCTGACTGTCGCCGGCCAGCAGATCGTCTCGCTCTTCGTCGATCGTTACGGCTGGTTCCGCCTGCCCCAGCGCGAGATCTCGACCCTGCGCTTTGCCGGCGTCGTCGTCCTGCTGCTCGGCGTCGCCGCGATCAAGGTCTTCTGAACCTGCGACCTCCGGACGGCGCCGATCCGGCGCCGTCCTTCCTCTTCACGGAGATATCCCATGTCCTGGTTGCTGCTCACCGGAGCGGGCCTGCTCGAGATCGTCTGGGCGATCGCGCTGAAGCAGGCCGGCGGCTTCACCCGCTTCTGGCCGAGCCTGATCGGCATCGTCTCGGCGATCGTCAGCTTCGTCATGCTCTCGCTGGCGCTGAAGCAATTGCCGGTCGGGACCGCCTATGCGGTCTGGGTCGGCATCGGCGCGCTCGGCGTCGCGCTTGCCGGCATCGTCACCTTCGGCGAGAGTGCCTCGCCCATGCGCCTTGGCCTGCTCGCGCTGATCCTGATCGGCGTGATCGGCCTCAAGCTGGTCGAGGCCTGATCCTCAAGCGGAGGACGGGTCCTCGCCTTCGAGCAAGGCGCGGCGCTTGCGGAAGGCGCCATAGGCGAAATCGGTGAAGGCGCGGACCCGTGCTGCGGCACGCAGATCCTCATGGGTCAGGATCCACAGGGCCGTCTCCATCTCCGGCATGGGACGGCGCACGCAAGCGAGAGCCGGCACGCTGTCGCCGAGATAACAGGGCAGCGCGACCAGACCCAAGCCCGCCACCGCCGCATGCTGCATCGCCAGCAGTGAATCGGCCCTGAGCGCGATCTCGCTCTTGCCCAGCTTCGCCTGCATCCAGCGCGCGACCGAGGTTCCGGCGAGCGTGTCGTCTGGCCCGACCCAGCGATGCGCGGCGAGATCGGCATGATCGTGGCGCGCGAGATAGGCGGGCGCGGCGTAGATCGCAAAGGCGATCTTGCCGACCCGGCGCCCGACCAGGGTCACTGGGGGATTATCGGCGGTGCGCAAGGCGATATCGGCATCGCGCTTGGTCAGGTTGAACATCAGATTGGAGACTGCGACCTCCAGGGCGATGCCGGGATGGGCCTCGCCGAACTCGGCCAGAATCTCCGGCAGGATCGAGCCCAGCAGCGTGTCGGTGGCGGTCACCCGGAGCGTGCCGGAGAGGCGCAGATCCTGCCCGGCGATCTTGCGTTCGAGCTCGGTGACCGTGCCGGAGATGCTGCGCGCCGCCGCAACCAGTTCCTCGCCACCGGCCGTCAGCACATAGCCGGTCGGCAGGCGCTCGAAGAGGCGCAAGCCCAGTTGCTGCTCGAAGGCGGCGATACGCCGCAGCACGGTCGAATGATTGACGCGCAATTCGCGCGCCGCGCCGGCGAGCGAGCCGGCCTCGGCGACGGCGAGGACATAGCGCAGATCATCCCATTCGAGCGCGGCCATGGGCCTCCTTGCAAGGTACCAAGGATCAGGCGACGCCCAGCGCCAAGAGGTCGTGGACATGGACGAGGCCGACCGGCCTGTCCTGCGCGTCGGCGACGATCAGCGCGGTGACGCGCAGGCGGTTGACCATCTCCAGCGCCTCGGCGGTCAGCGCGTCCGGCGCGATCTTGCGCGGGTCCCCGGTCATCACGTCGCGCGCCAGCCGCCCGCCCCAGCCGGAGCCGTGCTTGCGGCGCAGGTCGCCATCGGTGACGACGCCGGTGAGCTTGCCGTCGGCATCGACGACGACGGCGCAGCCGAAGCCCTTGGCAGTGATCATCGCGACGACATCAGCCATCGCCGTCATCTCGCCGACGACCGGCAGGCGCTCGCCCGAATGCATGATGGTCGCGACGGTCTTGAGCTGCGCCCCGAGCTTGCCGCCGGGGTGGTAGACGTAGAAGTCCTGGCGCGAGAAGCCGCGCGCCTCGAGCAGCGCGACCGCAAGCGCATCGCCGAGCGCCATCTGCATCGTGGTCGAGGTCGTCGGCGCGAGGCCGTTCGGACAAGCCTCCAGCGCCTTGGGCAGGACGAGTGCGACATCGGCCTCGCGGCCAAGCGCGCTGTCGCGATTGGCGGTGATCGCGATCAGGCCGACACGGAAGCGCCGGGTGTAGCCGACGATGGCCGAGAGCTCGACCGCCTCACCCGACCAGGACAGGGCGATGACGACGTCCTCGGGCTGGACCATGCCGAGGTCGCCATGGCTGGCCTCGGCTGGGTGGACGAAATGCGAGGGCGTGCCGGTTGAGGCCAGAGTCGCCGCGATCTTGCGGCCGACATGGCCGGATTTGCCCATGCCGGTGACGATGACACGGCCGGAAGAAGCCCGGATCATCTCGACGGCGGCGGCGAAGGGTTCGGCGAGGCCGTTGCCGATCGCTTCGTGCAAGGCGTCGAGCCCGGCGCGTTCGGTGGCGATGGTGCGAAGGGCGGAGGCGCTGATGGTCGCAGTCATGGAGCGCGCCTCTAGCACGGCGCGAGCCCCTCTGACCACCGGCGGCGCCGCATTGACGGGGCATTAACCCTCTTCGTTCTAACTCCATTAACCATGCGCGCCGACCCGGCGCGGATAAGTCTTTGCCTCGCCGGAGCACCGTCGCGCCCGTGTCCCGTTTCGCCCAGATCTGCTGGCTGGCCGGCGTCGCAGGCTGCTGCGGCGTCGCCGGGCTGACGAGCTGGCCGGAGCAGGCCTTGGCGCAGGCGCAGCCGGCCGACATGCCGGCACGCGCGCGGACGCCAGCCTTGCGGACCGGTACGCCGGACTATGTCGCGCAGCGGTCGAGCCCGGCTCCGGAGACCGCGTCCGCCCTGCCTGATGGTGTCGACGATGCCGCCCCTGCCCCGCGCGGCCGCTCCAGTGCGATCTCGAACGGCCAGCCCACGCGCGCCAGCCAGCCGATCCGGGCATCGCGCCTGCGCGGCGTCACGCAGCGCGAATTCCGCCAACGGCAGCCGGTGGTCTCCAACCTGCCGCCGGCGCTCCCGCCCGCGCCCGAACCGCGCAAGCGCAAGCGGCCGGAGGAAGACCCCTACGCACCGCTCGGCCTGCGGCTCGGCAATGTCATCCTGCGCCCGGCGATCACTGGCTCGGTCGGCTATGACAGCAACCCCGAGCGCATCTCCGGGCCGAGCAAGGGCTCGCTGTTCACCCGCACCGAGGGCGAGCTTGGCGTCCAGTCCGACTGGAACGTGCACGAGCTGACCGGCATGCTGCGCGGCGGCTACAGCCGCTATTATCGCAACGACAACGCTTCGCGCCCAGACGCGGAAGGCAATATGTCGCTGCGGCTCGACGCGACGCGCGACACCCGCATCCTGCTCGAATCGCGCCTGCGGCTCGACACGCAGCGTCCGGGTTCGCCCGACCTGACCTCGGCGGTGCAAGGCCGGCCGATCACCTGGAACTATGGCGGCGCGGCCGGCGTCACCCACGACTTCAACCGCCTGCAATTGACCCTGCGCGGTTCGGTCGACCGGCAAGACTACGAGGACGCCAGTCTCGGCAATGGCCGCATCCTCAGCCAGGCCGATCGCAACCAGACGCAGTACGGCCTGCGCCTGCGCGCGGCCTATGAGCTGACGCCGGGCTTCAAGCCCTTCGTCCAGGCCGAGATCGACACCCGCCAGTTCGACCAGAAAGTCGATTCCAGCGGCTATATGCGCTCTTCCGACGGCTATACGGTCCGTCTCGGCTCGACCTTCGAGATCAGCCGCATGCTCACCGGCGAGGTCTCGGGCGGCTATCAGGACCGCAAATACGAGGATGGCCGCCTGCGGAACCTGCGTGGCTTCGTCGGTGATGCCGCGATCCTGTGGACGCCGACGCCGCTGACCACGGTGACGCTGCGTGGCTCCGCCGAGCTTGGCGACACCACCATCCCCGGCTCGAGCGGCACAACGGCGCGCCGCGTCGGTCTCGAAGTGGCGCATGCGCTGCGCCGCAACCTCACCGTCACGGGTTTCACCACCTTCAGCCGCACCGAATATGACGGCCAGGACCTGCGCGAGAACCTGTCGACCATCGGCGCCAGGATCGAATACAAGCTGACCCGGACCTTCGCGATCCGCGCCAGCTTCACCCATGAGCGGCTGAACTCGACCAATCAGGGCTCGGACTACACCGCGAACGTCGCGCTGGTCGGCTTGAGGGTGCAGTTCTGACGGCGCTGCGCCGTCAGCCCTCGTATTTATCCAGAAACGCCTCGACGCTCAGCGCCCGGAAGTCGTCGAGCGCAATGCGCAGCTGCGCGTGCTCCCAATCCCACCAGGCCAGCGCCTTCAGCCGCCCGGCGATCTCCTCCGGGAAGCGCCGGCGGATGATGCGGGCAGGATTGCCGGCGACGATAGTGTAGTCGGGCACATCCTTGGTCACGACCGCACCGCCTGCGACGACCGCGCCGGTGCCGATGCTGCGGCCGGCGAGGACGATGGCGCCATGGCCGATCCAGACATCATGGCCGATCGTCACTGGCGTCGAGCGACGCCAGTCGAAGAAGGCGGCCTCATCCTCAGCATCCTCGAAATAGGCGCTGGCGCGATAGGTGAAATGCGCCTGGCTCGCCCGCTGCATCGGGTGGTTGCCGGGATTGATTCGGGTATGGGCCGCGATCGAGCAGAACTTGCCGATGGTCGTGTAGATGATGTTGGAATCGTTCACGACATAGGAATAGTCGCCGAGCGTCGACTCCGCGAAGACGGTGCGGGCGCCGATCTCGGTGTAGCGGCCGAGCACGGCGTCGCGGACATTCGCGGTCGGATCGATCACGGGCTCGAGCCCGAGCTTCTTGCCTGCCATGACGGGCTTTCCCTAGGGATGAACTAGCCGAGCGGGATATTGTCGAGCAGGACGAAACGGCTGCTGCGGCTGTCCTGCTTGAAGATCGCGACCCGGTCGATCGATACCGGGCCGACCGGCAGCGCCTGAGCGTAAGCCTGCGCCAGCGCGCTCTTCACCGGAGCGACCTCCCCGTCCGGCAACGAGCCGGTCAGTGTCATGTGGAAGCGGAAGGCGTCGCCGACATAAGGATAGCCATAGGCTTCGAGATAGGCCCGGTGCGCTGGCGTCAGCGGGCTCTGCAGGCGCCGCGCCAGATCGGCTTCGGAGAGCGGCGCACGGAACGGCTCGAAGGCCTGGACGATATCGAATGCGAAGCGCTGTAGTTCCTCGCTCGGCTCCGACGGCGTCAGCGCGATGAAGCGGCCGAGCGCATTGACGCTGAGCCCGGTGAGCCGAACGGGTGGGCGCCCGGCGACATAGTTGCGGGCGAACGCCCGCAAGGCGCCCTCATTGCGACCTGGGGCGAGCTCGAACGGCGCCTTCAGCGTGGCGTGGAAGCCGTAGCGACGCGGCTCGGCCGTCACCTCCGACCAGTCGAGCCCTTCGCAGCCAGGCGGAACCGCGAAATCGACATCCGCACCGGTGACGGCGTCATAGCCCAGCGTCGCGCGGCCGAAGCGCCAGAGGGCGCTGTCGGCGGCGGGAGCGTAATAGAGCGCGTAGCGCGGCGCGGATCCGGTCATGCTGTGCTCAGAAGGCCCGGCGTCCCTGCGACCAGACGGTGGCGATCACCGGCGTCGCGCCCAGCGCCTTGAAGCGCACGATATCGGCGCGGAGGCCGGGCTTGAGATGGCCGCGATCCTTGAGACCGAGGATGTCGGCAACCTTCCAGGTGACCTTGGCCATCGCCGCCGGGAGCGTGATACCGTGCTTGTCGTGGAGCTTGAGCACCGCCTGCAGCAGGCTTGCCGGGACATAGTCGGAGGAGAGCCCGTCGAGCAGGTCCTTCTCGGCGAGCTCGGCGACCGAGACGCCGCCGGAATGCGAGCCACCGCGCACGACATTGGGGGCGCCGGCGATGGTTGCAAGACCGCGCTGCTTGGCGGCCTGCGCTGCCTCAACCGTGGTCGGGAATTCCGAGATCACCGCGCCCGAGGCGATGCCGGCCTCGACATGCTCGATCGTGGTGTCGTCATGGGTCGCGATCGGGATGCCGCGCGACTGGAACATCTCGACCACGGCGCTCCAGTTGCGGCCGACATTGGCCGTTCCCTCGCGCTGGCGGACGACGACGTCCTCCTCGAACTCGGCTTCGGTCTTGCCGTTGCCGAGTGCGTAGGTGCGCAAATGGGCGAGATCGCGCCATTGCCGCTGGCCGGGGGTATGGTCCATCAGCGAGACCAGCTGGACCAGGGCGTCGTCCTGATAGGGCTCGATGTCGCGAAGCAAATCGGGGCTGGTCAACTCGCAGCGCATATGGATGCGGTGGTCGATGCGGAAGACGTTCTCGGCCGTGCCGAGCCGCAGCGCATCCATCACGTCGGAGAAAATGTCCTTGCGGTAGTCCTTCGCGGAGAAGGGCGTGCCAGCGCAGATCGCGTCATAGACCGTGGTGACGCCGGCCGCCGCCATCTGCGCGTCATGGACCAGCGCCGCCGCGAGCCCGTTCGGCCAGAAGACCTTCGGGCGCGGCATGAAGTGCTTTTCCATGTTGTCGGTGTGCATCTCGACGAGGCCGGGCGCGACATAGTCGCCCTGGACGTCGATCGCCTCCGGCAAGGAGGAGCGGCCCTGGTCGACCGAGCGGATGCCGCTCTCGTCGAAGGCTATGGTCCCGGTGACGACCTCGTCCTCGAGGATCAGGCGGGCATTGGTCAGGATGGTGGACATCAGGCGGCCTTCCGGAATTCGGTGATGTCGAGATAACGGGTCGCGACAGCCTCTCGCACGGCTTCGTCATGGAAGATACCGACGATGGCGGAGCCCTGTTCGCGCGCTTCGGCGATCAGCTTGACCACGACATTGCGGTTGTTGGCGTCGAGCGAGGCGGTCGGCTCGTCGATCAGCATGATCGGCGAGGGATCGACGAAGGAGCGGGCGATGTTGACGCGCTGCTGCTCGCCCCCGGAGAAGGTCGCCGGGGCGAGATCCCAGAGACGCTGCGGCAGGTTGAGGCGTGCCAGCATGGCCTTGGCGCGCTCGCTGGCTTCCTCCGGGGAGGCGCCGCGGGCGAGCAGGGGATCGCGGACGATGTCGAGCGCCGTGACGCGCGGGATCACCCGCAGGAACTGCGAAACGAAGCCGAGCGTGCGGCGGCGGATGTCGAGCACAGTGCGCGGCACCGCCGAGACAATGTCGATGGGGCGGCCGCCATGGGTGATGGCGATGCTGCCGGAGGTCGGCCGGTAGTTGCCATAGAGGATGCGCAGCAGGCTGGACTTGCCGGCGCCGGAGGCGCCCGCCAGCACCAGCGCCTCGCCGGCGGCCACCAAAAAGTTGACGTTGTCGAACACCGGCAGGCGCACCCCGCCCTGATTGTGCAGGGTGAATTCCTTGGCGACGTTCTCGACGTGAATCATCGTGGTCATGGTGTCAGTGCCTTGTGCCGGCGCGGTGACGAGGATGTGACGGCGCTCATACGGTCAGCACCGCGGAGGTCAGAAGCTGGGTGTAGGCGTGCTGGGGGTCGTCGAGGACCTGGTCGGTCAGGCCCTGCTCGACGACGCGGCCATCCTTCATCACCATCAGGCGATCGGTGAGCAGGCGCGCGACGGCAAGGTCATGGGTGACGATGATCGCGGCGAGGCCGAGATCGCGCACCAGCACGCGAAGCAGGTCGAGCAGGCGGGCCTGGACGGAGACGTCGAGGCCGCCGGTCGGTTCGTCCATGAAGACGAGCTTCGGCTCGGAGACCAGGACGCGGGCGATCTGCAGGCGCTGCTGCATGCCGCCGGAGAACTGGCGCGGCCGGTCGTCGATGCGGCCCGCAGCGATCTCGACGCGCTGCAGCCAGTCGAGCGCGGTCTCGCGGATCTTGCCGTAGTGGCGCGCGCCATTATCCATCAGCCGCTCGCCGACATTGCCGCCGGCCGAGACGTCCATGCGCAGGCCGTCGCGTGGGTTCTGGTGGACGATGCCCCAGGCGGTGCGCATCAGCCGGCGCCGTTCCTGCTCGGCGACCGAGTAGATGTCGAGCGGTTCGGCCCCGCCCCGGAACAGCACCTCACCCTCATCGGGCTTGTCGATGCCGGCAAGGCAGCGCAGCAGGGTCGACTTGCCCGAGCCGGATTCGCCGACGATGCCCAGTACCTCGCCGGGCCAGAGGTCGAAGGAGACGTCGGCGCAGCCGATGCGCTCGCCATAGAAGCGGCTGACGCCGGCAACCGAGAGCAGCGGAGCTGGATCGAGCCCGAGCTCCTGCGGATTGACCTGCATGTTCATGGCTTGGCCTCGTCTTCGACCAGGTGCAGCGCCGAGGCGTCGGCGAGCATGTCGCCGCGATGGCCATCGGACCGCCGCGTCTCGCAGTGATGGCTGTCGGAGCAGACGAACATCCGCCCGCCCTGGTCGTCGATCACCACCTCGTCGAGATAGGAATCGGCGGCGCCGCAGAGCGCGCAGGGCTGCGCCCAGCTCTGGATGCGGAAGGGATGGTCGTCGAAATCGAGGCTGCGCACGCTGGTGTGCGGCGGCACCGCATAGATGCGCTTCTCGCGGCCGGCGCCGAAGAGCTGCAGCGCCGGCGACATCTGCATCTTCGGATTGTCGAATTTCGGGATCGGCGACGGCGCCATGACATAGCGGCCATTGACTAAGACCGGGTAGTCATAGGTCGTCGTCACCTCGCCGAAGCGGGCGATGTTCTCGTAGAGTTTGACCTGCATCAGCCCGTATTCGGCCCAGGCGTGCATCTTGCGCGTCTCGGCCTCGTGCGGCTCGAGCTTCCTGAGCGGCTCGGGCTGCGGCACCTGGTAGACCATGATCTGGCCGGCCTTCAGCGGCGCTTCGGGGATGCGGTGGCGGGTCTGGATGATCGTCGCCTCGTCGGTCACCTCGGTGGTGCGCGCATCGGCGGTGCGCTCGAAGAAGCGGCGGATCGAGACGGCGTTGGTGGTGTCGTCGGCGCCCTGGTCGATGACCTTCAGCGTGTCGTCCGGGCCGATGATCGCGGCGGTGACCTGGATGCCTCCGGTGCCCCAGCCGCGGGCAAGCGGCATCTCGCGCGAGCCGAATGGCACTTGGTAGCCGGGAACCGCCACCGCCTTGAGCAGGGCCCGGCGGATCATCCTTTTGGTCTGCTCGTCGAGATAGGCGTAGTTGTAGGCCGGCCTGATCTCGTCACTGATGCTCTGGTGCACGGTCATTCCGCGGCCTCCGGCAGGGCTTCCTGTTGCTCGGCGAGGCGCTGCTCGCGCTCGCGCCGGATGCGGCGGATCAGCTCGAGCTCGCCCTGGAAATCGACGTAATGCGGCAGCTTCAGGTGCTCGACGAAGCCGGCCGCCTCGACATTGTCGGAGTGGTAGAGGACGAACTCGTCCTGCTGCGCCGGATAGGTCGCCGCCTCGCCGAACTCGCGCGCCTTCAGCGCCCGGTCGACCAGTGACATCGACATCGCCTTGCGCTCGCTGTGGCCGAAGGAGAGGCCGTAGCCACGGGTGAACTGCGGCGGCACGTCCTTCGAACCGGCGAACTGGTTGACCATCTGGCATTCGGTCAGGGTGACGTCGCCGAGATCGACGGCGAAGCCGAGCTCCTCCGGCACGAACTCGACCGCGACCTCGCCGACCCGGACCTCGCCGACGAAGGGGTGGGTGTTGCCGTAGCCGCGCTGCACGGAATAGCCGAGGCCGAGCATGAAGCCCTCGTCACCGCGGGCCATCGCCTGCAGGCGGACATCGCGATCGGCCGGGAAGGTGACGGGCTCGCGGGTGAGGTCGAAGGGGCGCGGATCGCCTTCCGGCGGCGCTTCCTCTTCCATCAACCCCTCGGCGCCGAGGATATCGGGCACGCGCGGCATCGAGGTGTCGAGCGGCTGCGCGGCCGGACGGGCTTGCGTCTCACTCGGCGCCGTCTCATCCATCAGGGCGAAATCGAAGAGCCGGTGGGTGTAGTCATAGGTCGGGCCAAGCACCTGCCCGCCCGGCAGGTCCTTGTAGGTCGCCGAGATGCGGCGACGGATCGCCATCTTCGCGGTATCGAGCGGCTCGGAGGAACCGAAGCGCGGCAAGGTGGTGCGATAGGCGCGCATCAGGAAGGCGGCTTCGATCGCATCGCCCTGCGCCTGCTTCAGCGCCAGCGCGGCGAGATCGGGATCGTAGAGCGAGCCCTCGTTCATGACGCGGCCGCAGGCGATGCCCATCTGCTCGCGAATCTGCGCGACGCCGAGCTCCGGCACGCTCTGATCGCCGCGCCTTGCCTCGGCGACGAGATCATGGGTTGCGAGGATGGCGGCTTCGCCGCCCTTGACCGCGACATACATCAGTAAAGCTCCCGGCGTGGCATCAGCGGGCCTCCACGATTTGGGTCGAGCGCGGCAGTCCGAGGACTTGCGCGCCATGGACCAGCAGAAGGTCGACACCGAGCGGGTAGACTGCAGCGTTGTCCTCGACCTCGGCCCAGAAGCCGGGGCGCAGCCCGGTCGGGGCAATGCTGCGCTGGCCGGCAATACCGGGGCCTTCGAGGGTGACCGCCTCGCCACCTTCGAACCCGGCGCACTGAACCAGCACCGTGGTCGAGCGATCGGGGAATTGGTCGTCGCCGGCGTTGAAGGCGGCGAGCTTCGGCTCAACGGCAGCGCCATCGATCACCGCGAAGGCAGCCTTGGCTGGATCGTCAACGAGGGCGGCGCCGCAATGGAAGCGCAGCCAGGCGCCGGCCGGGCCGTCGCGCAGGGCGGCCGGCAGCCAGATCGGGGTCTCGTAGTCAGCGAGCGTCAACAGCGCGACGGCGGTTGCGGCTTCAAGCCCGGCAGGCGGCGCGATCGCCTCGCCGAGGTCGCAAGCGAGGCCAGGCTCCGAGAGCGCGGCCAGCAGGGCACGGAAGGCGCCTTGCGACTGGAAGACTGGGTCGGAGAAGCCGGCGCCGATGAGAGTGTCGTTGGGATTCATCAGCCGCCCCTGACCAGCGTGAAGAAATCGACCTTGGTGGCCGCCGCCTTGCGCGAGGCGAGCTCGCGCGCCGCCTGCTGCTTCTGGGCGAGAGCGAAGACGCCGCGCCGCAACGGGCCGGTCTCGATCTCGCCCTGGAGGAGCGCGTCGGTGACAGCGGCGAGGCGCGCCTTGCGACCGTCGCGACCGAGAGCGTAGGAGAAGCCCATGGCGCCGCTTTCGAGGCGGACGACGCAGCGCGTCACCGTGGCCTCGCCGAGATTGAAGCGGCGGCCGGCGCCGCCGGCGCGACCTTCGACCATGACGGTTCCGGTCTCGGACGCCTTGAGCAGTTCATGCGTCGGCAACGGCCCCACCTGCTGCAACAAGGCGTCGATCTCGCCTTGCGTTGCACGTGCCAGCACTGCCATCCAATGCTGGCGTGTCGCGATTTCCGTCATGCCGTGTCGGCCTCTCGCCAAGCGCTAATGTCTAGACTAAGATAAGTCTGCCGCCGGAAAAGGTCTATACATTTTGGATGAAATTTTGATGACGGGCACGCCGGACAATCAGGGCGGCGATGGCGGCACAGCCTGGCGGCGGATCGCCGACGCTCTGGCGGCCTCGATCGAGCAGGGCGAATACGAGCCCGGCGACACGCTGCCGGCGGCGATCGTGCTTGCCGAGCAATATGGTGTGCACCGGCACACGGTACGACAGGCCTTTCGGCATCTGGCGGAACAAGGGCTGGTCACGGTCGCGCGCGGACGCGGCACACAGGTCAGCTCCCGGCGCGTGCCCTATCCGCTCGGCCGGCGCGTCAGCATGCGCGCCAATCTCGGGCGAATCGGCATGATCGGCTCCAGCCGCATGCTCTCGGCGGAGGTGGTGGCGGGTGACCCGGAGATTTGCGAGGCACTGGCGCTCGAGCCCGGAACGCCTCTGTGGCGGTCCGAAGGGCTCAGCCTTGCCGACGGCACGCCGATGGGAACCGGAACGCATTGGCTCGCCGTCGCGCGTTTCCCGGGCTTCGACAAAGTCTATCGCGACGCGGAGGCGTCGATCACGGCGGCTTTCAAGGCCTATGGCATCCTGGACTATGTGCGCCGATCAACCCGGTTGAGGGCACGGCTCGCCACGGAGCGCGAGGCGGCGTTGCTGCGGATCGAGCCCGGTGCGGCGGTGATGGTGTCGCTGGCCGTCGACGCCCTGCCCGACCTGACGCCGATCCACATCGTCAACAGCGTCTTCGCCGGCGAGCGGATGGAGATGGTGGTCGAGCCCTTCGGAGATTAGGCCCGCCCGCCGCTAGCGGTTCAGCCACGCTCGTAGAGCAGGCGGGCGCGGATCGTGCCGTCCAGCGCCCGGATCTCCTCGATGATCTCGCGCGCGACCTCGCCGACCGGATCAGCTTCCATCACGACATAGCCGATCTCGCCGTCGGTCTGGAAATTCTGGGCGGCGATGTTGATGTTGCGGCTGGCGAAGACGTCGTTGAGGCGGCGCAGCATGCCCGGCGCATTGCGCTGGACCTGGATGAAGCGGGTGCCGGCCGGGCGGGCCGGCAGTTGCACCTGCGGGAAATTGACCGCGCCGACGGTCGAGCCGACATCGGAATAGTCGACCAGCTTGCGCGCCACCTCGGCGCCGATGCGCTCCTGCGCCTCTTCGGTCGAGCCGCCGATATGCGGGGTCAGGATGACGTTGGGCAGGCCCTGGATGGGGGTGACGAAGCGCTCGCTGTTCGAGGCCGGCTCCTTCGGGAAGACGTCGACCGCGGCGCCGGCGAGATGGCCGCTCCTCAGCGCCTCGGCGAGGGCGTCGAGATCGACCACCGTGCCGCGCGAATTGTTGATGAGGTAGGCACCCTGCTTCATCGCCGCGATCTCGGCCTTGCCGATCATGTTGTGCGTGGCGGGCGTCTCCGGCACGTGCAGCGAGACGACATCGCTGTTGGCGAGCAGGGCCTTCAGGCTCTCGACCGGCTCGGTGTTGCCGTGGCGCAGGCGGTCGGTGTGATCGTAGTAGATCACCCGCATGCCCATCGCCTCGGCGATGTTGGAGAGCTGGCTGCCGATATTGCCGTAGCCGACGATGCCGAGCACCTTGCCGCGCACCTCGAAGGAGCCGTTGGCCGACTTGTCCCAGCCGCCTTCATGCGCCGAGCGCGAGCGATCGGGAATCCGACGCAGCAGCATGACGATCTCGCCGATGGTCAGTTCGGCGACGCTGCGGGTGTTGGAGAAGGGCGCGTTGAAGACTGGTATGCCGCGCAGACGGGCGGCGTCGAGATCGACCTGGTTGGTGCCGACCGAGAAGCAGCCGACGGCGAAGAGGCGCTTGGCGGCGGCGAAGACCGGCTCGGTGAGCTGGGTGCGCGAGCGGATGCCGAGGATATGCGTCTTCTCGATCGCCTCGACGAGCTGGGCCTCGTCGAGCGCCTTCGGCAAGCGGGTCAGATTGGTGTAGCCGGCCTGCTGCAGCGCCGCGACGGCGGAATCGTTGATCCCCTCGAGCAGGAGGACGCGGAGACGGTCCTTCGGGAAGGAAAGCCGGTCGGTGGGAAGGTTCATGGCGCGCTCGACGGTCCAGCGATGCGCCCGCTCGCCCGGTCGGGCGGAAGGCGCCGGAGCGCCCGCTATAGACCTGTTGTCGCAGCGCACAACCGCAAAGTTGTCGCGCCCGGTTCCAGCTAGGCGCTTGCCGCGCGCAGCGGCACGACGCCGCCCGGCGGGACTGGTGTCAGGTGCTGCTGCGGCAGCAGGAAGGGCTGGCCGGCCGGCGGCAGACGGCTGAACGACAGCGAGACGCGGAAGACGCCGCGCAGCAGATTGTCATCGAGGATAGCAGACGGCTCGCCCTGGGCGACGATCGCGCCCTCATGCATCACCACAAGCCGGTCGGCATAGGTCACGGCGAGATTGAGATCATGAAGCACGACCAGAACGGCGGCGCCTTGCGCTGCGATGCTGCGGGCTGCGTCGAGCAGCGAGAGCTGGTGGCAGAGGTCGAGGCTGGCGATCGGCTCGTCGAGGAAGAGGATCTGGCGCTGCGCGACGCTGCGGCCGGCTTCGAGCTGGCAGAGCGCCCTGGCAAACTGCACGCGCTGCTGCTCGCCGCCCGACAGGGTCTGATACTGCCGGCCGGCGAGGCCGACGACGCCTGCGGTCTCCAGCGCCTGAGCGATGATCTGCTCCTTGCGGGCGCGCGGCTGCGCCCGGCCGACGCCTTCCAGGCCGAGGCGCGCGACCTCGTAGACGCTGAACGGGAAGGCGAGGCGCTGGTTCTGCACCATCACGGCGCGGCGGCAGGCAAGCTCCCAGGCGGGGATCTGCGGCAGCGTCGCGCCATCCATGCGGACCATGCCCTGCGAGGGGGAAAGCTCTCCGGTCAGCAGCTTGAGCAGGGTCGACTTGCCGGCGCCGTTGGGGCCGACGACGATCGTGGTCGCTCCCTCTTCGAGCGCGAGCGACGCGCCGCGCACCAAAGTGCTGCCGCGCACGGAGAAGGACAGATCGGTCGCTTCGAGGATCGCCATGCTCAGAGCTCCGCGATCCGGCCGCGGCGCAGCAGCAGCCAGAGGAAGAAGGGCGCGCCGATGAAGGCGGTGACGATGCCGATCGGCAGTTCGGCCGGCACGACGACGAGCCGGGCGATGATGTCGGCTCCGACCAGCAGGGCCGCGCCGCCGATCGCAGAGAGCGGCAGCAGCAGGCGATGATCCGGGCCGATCGAGAGCCGGATCAGATGCGGCACGACGATACCAACGAAGCCGATCACGCCGGCCGCGGCGACGCTGGCGCCGACGGCGAGTGCGACCAGCAGGATCGCGAGTGCCTTGATGCGCTGGACAGGGATGCCGAGATGATAGGCCTCGGCCTCGCCGAGCATCAGCGCGTTGAGCCCGCGCGCCAGCAGCGGCACGGCGAAGAGCAGCGGCAGCACGATCGGCGCCACCGCCGAGAGCTTGGTCCAGCTCGCGCCGCCGAGGCTGCCGAGCGACCAGAAGGTCAGGTCGCGCAACTGCCGATCGTCGGAGACGAAGGCGAGCAGGCCGGTGAGCGAGCCGGCGAGCGCGCCAAGTGCGACGCCGGCAAGCAGCATGGTCGCGACCGAGGTGCGGCCCTGGCGGGTCGCGATCAGATAGAGCGCCAGCGTCGAGACGAGGCCGCCAAAGAAGGCGCCGAAGGGCAATACCGCGAAGGGCAGCTTCATCGCGAAGGCCGAGAGGAAGCGGTCGCCGAGCACGATCGTCGCAGCCGCGGCAAGACCGGCGCCGGCGGAGACACCGACCAGGCCGGGATCGGCGAGCGGATTGCGGAACAGCCCCTGCATCAGCGCGCCGGAAATGGCGAGAGCGGCCCCGACCAGCGCACCGAGCAGCAGGCGCGGCATGCGGATATTGAGCACCACCAGCGCCTCGCGGCTGCCGAGCAGATCAGCGGGGCCGAAGCCGAGCTTCGCCAGCAGGATGTCGACGACGCGGCCCGGCGCGATCGAAAAAGCCCCTGCCCCGAGCGAGAGCAGCATCAGCAGCACGCAGATCCCGACCAGCGCCGCGATGGCGATCATGCCCTTGCGACGATGGCCAGCGGTGAGCACGGCCAGCGCCGCAGCACCCGCATTCGGGGCCTGCTTCACGGCGAGCGTCATTTGGCGGCGGAGAGCTGGGCGATCTTGGCGTCGGGATAGAGCTCGGCCATCAGGTCGCGCGCCGCGTTCGGGGTGCGCGGGCCGAAGCCGAGCAGATAAAGCCCATCCATGCGGATCAGCGACTTCTGCTTCGCCGCCGGCGTCTCCGAGAAGGCTGGCATGGCGAAGACTTCCTCCGGCGAAGCATTATGGGCGCTGCTGAAGCGCATCATCAGGATGACGTCGGGCGCCGCGGTGATGATCGCCTCGTCGGTCATCGGCTTGAAGCCCTCGACCGCATCCGCGGCGTTGACGCCGCCGGCGAGCGTGATGATCGCATCGGCCGTGGTAGCCCGGCCGCCGACCATGATGCGCCCGTTCTGCAGGGAGAGCACGAAGAGGACACGCTTCTGTTTGGGCAGGCCGGCACGCAGCTTGTCGAGCTCGTCGAAGCGCCCCTTCACCGTGGCGGCGAGCTGCTGCGCCGGCTCGGCGACGCCGGCGGCCTTGCCGATCGCGGCGATCTTACCGACAACGGCCTCCGGAGAAAGCGCCTCGGGGATCATCGTGATCGGCGTGCCGGATTCCTTGAGCAGAGCGAGTGCGTCGGGCGGGCCGGCGCCTTCCACCGCGATGACCTGCGAGGGTTTCAGCGACAACACGCCCTCGGCCGAGAGCGCCCGGACATAACCGACGCTCTTCTTGTCCTTCAGCGCTTCCGGCGGCCACTGGCTGGTGGTGTCGACGCCAACCACCTTGTCCTGCTGGCCGAGCGCGTAGAGCACCTCGGTGACGACGCCGCCGGCCGCGACGATGCGCTCGGCGGTCTGTGCCTGGGCAGGCGCGACGACGGCCAGCGGTTCGAGCGACCCGGCAAGGCCGCCCATCGCCAACAGCGAGATGACGGCAGCGGCCGCGACCTCGCGGCCGAGGCGCTTGACCCTGAAGCCCGCGAGCGGAGCGGATGAAGGCGCTTGCAGCGTACCCATGATCGATCTCGTGCATGCGACCGCGCGCAGCAGAAGCGCCTGCGACGCCCAGCTACACTAAAGTCATTACAAAGTAATAGCTCTTTTATAATCGTTCAAAACAACGATTATTGGAGCCGTTATTGACGGTGATATGCAGCTTTACTAAGGAGGGTCAAGAGCGGCGCAAGCTGCCGGACCATCACGTTTTTCCAAACCGCCGAGGATTTCCCGATGTTCATCGCCATGAACCGCTTCAAGGTCGTCAAGGGGGAGGAGGAGGCCTTCGAGACGGTCTGGTCCTCGCGCAAGACCCGCCTCGACGAGATGAAGGGCTTCATCGCCTTCCATCTGCTCAAGGGCCCGGAGAAGGAGGACCACACCCTCTACTCCTCGCATACGACCTGGGCCTCGAAGGACGATTTCACCGCCTGGACCAAATCGGACCAGTTCCGCGAGTCGCACCGCAATGCCGGCCAGCCGCGGCCGACGCCGCTCTATCTCGGCCACCCCGAGTTCGAGGGCTTCGAGACGATCCTGACGGAGCACAACCCGCATCTGCCGCGCCAGGCGGCCGAGTGAGAGGCTGATCACGATGTCGTTTGCCGAGACATTGGCCCCGCCCGCCCCGGCCGAGGCGATGGAGAAGGTCCGGGCGGCGCTCGCCGCCAAGCCGGACGGCGTGATCGAGGCCGTCGCGCGCGAGCATGGCGTCTCGACGCTCGCCGTGCTGGAGGCAACCCCGGACGACCAGCGCCGTTTCATCGCCGCGGAGCGCTTCGAGGCGCTCTGGCAAGAGCTTGCGACCTGGGGCACGGTGCTGTTCATCGTGCACACGGCCGATATCGTGCTCGAATGCGAGGGCGCGCTGCCGATCGGCTCCTTCGGCCATGGCTACTACAACATCCATGGCGACAGCCCGATCGGCGGACACATCAAGGCCGGCAACTGCAAGGCGATCTATCTGGTCGACCGTGCCTTCCACGGCCGCCGCTCCTGCTCCGTGCAATTCTTCAACGGAGCGGGCGAGGCGATGTTCAAGGTCTTCGTCCGCCGCGACGCGGCGCGCGAATTGCTGCCCGACCAGGTCGCCCGCTTCGAGGCATTGAAGCGCGACTTCGCCTGAGACCAACCGGCTCCGGCTGCCGGACACATCAATCGAAGCCTCCGCCCCGCCGGCGGAGGCTTTCTTGTCAGGCGTCAGGCGCATGGCCGCAGGCGGATTACTGACAAATGACGTCAATCGCCACTTTTCCGCCATACGCACCATCATACCGGTCGAGCGACTGCAGCGACATCAGGAAAGATCGAGAATTTACCAAGCGTTAACCATAGAGGCGCAGCCTTCCACCCGCGGAGCGAAGCGACGTGATCGATCCCATTGATCGCGTGCGGGCTCCGACAGGCGAGCGCCATGGCCAGCCGGCCGGCGCGGATGACCTGCCCACGGCCCCGGCTGAGGACGCTGAGATGGCGGCACAGCTCGCCCTGACCCGGGTCAGTCTCGCCAAGGACCTGATCGGACCGGCATCGACCGCGGCCACGCCCAGGGCCGCGCTGTCGTCGCTCACCCAGAAGACCGGCTTCCGCGACGGCGCCATGCTGGCGCTGCGCTTCGTGCAGGCGCGCCTGCTGTCGGTGTGGGGGTTGCTGCTGGCAGCCGCCCTTTGCCCGCCCAAGGTCTTCGCCGACTTCGCGATCTTCGCGGCTCTGGCCAATTTCATGTCGATCGCCGTGCTGCTGCGGTTCGAGGCGGTGTTCTTCCAGAACAACGACCGGCTGCGCCTGGGCCGGGCCTTCCGCCTGGCCGTGGCTACCGGCATCGTCTTTCTCGCCGTCGCCGCGATCGCGATCCTGTTCGCGGCGGCGCAGGGCTGGGTCCTGCGCGGGTTCGGCGCGCTCTTCCTGATCTCGCTGGCCAGCCGTGCCGCGATCCGGCTGCTGCTGGCGGAAGCCACGGCGGAAGGCGATTTCGCCACGATCGGCAACAGCAACATCGTCCAGGCGCTGCTCCAGCCGGGGATGATGATCCTGCTGATCTGGCCGCTCGGGCCGACCGCGCTGGCCCTGTTCGCGGCGGACGCCTTCGGCCATGCCGCCACCGCCTGCTATCTCACCTGGCGGCGGCGCGGCTCGCTGCTGCGCCTGATGCACCCATCGCGCTGGTCGCTGACCGAATTGGCCGCAGCGGGTTGGCAATGGCGCAACTCGCCAACCTTCCTGCTTCCGTCGGCGCTGCTTTCCTTCGGCTTCTCGGCGGCGCCGCTGCTGGCCCTGCCGCTATCGAGCAATCCGATCTTGGCCGCCCATGTCGCGCTGGCGACGCGCCTGCTCGACATGCCGGCGCAGATGTTCGGCGCCGTGACGACGCCACTGGTGATGAGCGACCTGCGCAAGCATCGCGGCCTCGATCAGCAGAAGCGGGCTCGCCTGCTCACCTTGGGGATGGTGGCGATCGTGGGAGCGCTCTTCACCACGATCGCCTTCGTCGCCGTCGGGACCGACGAACTCCTCCTGAGCGGCACCAAATGGGGCGGCATCGGCGAAGTGATGGCGATCATGGCGCTGTTCTATGGCTGCGGCGCGCTGGTCGGGCCCTTGCAGGAGATGGGCGCCTTCTCGTCGCGCCCACAGAGCCAGATGACGGCCAATGCGATCGCGCTGGCTGCCGCCGCGATCGTGATCTGGGGCTTCGGGAGCCTGTCCCCGGCGGTGCTCGCGGTGATCGGCCTGATCTCGCTCGGGCGGCTCCTGCTGCACCTGCGCCTGACATGGACCGCGATCGGCGAGCGGCGGGCAGTGGGCGTCGCCTAAACCCCGCTATTCTCGCCGGATCAGCCGGTCGGCGAGCAGCGACGAGAAGAAGCCGGGCTTGAACTCGCTCTCAAGGCGCTCTGGATCGTAGTCCTTCGCCACCCAGTCGAGGAACGGCGTGCCCTTGCTGGCCCCCTCGCGGGCATAGGCCTCGAAGAAGGCATCGAGAATGCCGGTCTTGGCGAAGCGGAAATGGCCATAGCGAAGCGAGAGCTCGGCCATCGCCTCGGCCAGAGGTCGCTTCTCGTGGACCAGCAGATAGAGCGCGGCGAAGAAGCCGGCCCGGTCCGCGCCGGACTTGCAGTGCACCAGCGCCGGCGTCTGGAGCCCGGCGAAGAAGGCCGGCGCGGCGAGGATGGTCTCGCGGTCGGGCGCGCCGCGCGAGCGCAGGATGAACTCGACCAGCGCGACGCCATGGCGCTCGCAGGCCTCCTTCTGCAGCGGCCAGGCGCCATGCTCGCGGCCGCCGCGCAAGTTGACGATGGTCTTCACGCCCTGGCGCGCAAACCAGGCGATGTCGGTCGGGGCCGGCTGAGCGGCGCGCCAGAGCTGCGGCGTGACGCGATGGGCGTTGAGATAGGCGAGCCGAAAAATGCCGTGATCGGCCAGGAGCATGTTGGCCCAGGCGCGTGCGCGGTCGAGCCGGCCGCGCAAGGGGCGGTCCCAGCGTGCAATCCGCGCCATGCGCCTCGCATAACGGTCTTCCGGCCGCCGCCAGCGGTTCAGCATGGGATCGCACCTGTCATGCCGGCCCGATAGCAGCGGGAGCCCTGCTGCGCAAATCGGTAACTCCGACTAAAAGCCGGGCTTGGCCTTTGCGCCGCAACCGCGCATAACGCCGCGGAAGTTTTATCATCGACAGGTCAGGTACATGCGGCTCGACGCCATCGCCATCGGCAAGAATCCCCCCGAAGAGGTCAACGTCGTGATTGAGGTCGCCATCGGCGGCGAACCGATCAAGTACGAGATGGACAAGGAAGCCGGCACGCTCTTCGTCGACCGCTTCCTCTATACGCCGATGCGCTATCCCGGGAACTACGGCTTCATCCCGCATACGCTCTCGGAAGACGGCGACCCGTGCGACGTCCTCGTCGCCAATACCCGTCCGCTGGTGCCGGGCTCCTATATCGCGGTCAGGCCGATCGGCGTGATGATGATGGAGGACGAGGGCGGCGGCGACGAGAAGATCATCGCGGTGCCGGTCCCCAAGCTGACCAAGCGCTACGAGAACGTGACGAACTACACCGATCTGCCGCAGATCACGCTCGACCAGATCCAGCACTTCTTCGAGCACTACAAGGATCTGGAGCCCGGCAAGTGGGTGAAGCTCACCGGCTGGGGCGACGCCGCCAAAGCCAAGCAGCTTATCGTCGAGGCGATCGAGCGGGCCAAGGAAGCCAAGAAGGGCTGATCCCCCCTCATTGAGGACCCGCCATGGCCGGGCTCGTCCCGACCATGGCGTTCAGCGTTTGCTATTTCTTCAACAGCCGCTCGATCTCAGCCCGCAGTTGTGGGCCGAGATCGCCGCGCTCCAGCGCATAGGCGACATTCGCGCTGAGGAAGCCGATCTTCGAGCCGGTGTCGTAGATGTCGCCGTCGAAGCGCACGGCGAAGAATTTTTCCAGCTGCGCCAGGGCGATCATCGAATCCGTGAGCTGGATCTCCCCGCCCGCACCCTTCTCCTGCTTGGCGAGCAAGTCGAAGATCGTCGGCTGCAGGATGTAGCGGCCGGTGATGTGCAGGTTCGAAGGCGCCGTGCCCTTCGGCGGCTTCTCGACCATCTTGCTGATCTGCGAGACCTTGGCCTTGGCGTCGGCGACGCCGACGATGCCGTATTGATGGGTCTGGTCCTCCGGGACCGGCGCCACCGCGATATGGTTGCCGCCATGCTCCTCATAGGCCGCGATCATCTCGGCGAGGCAGCCCTTGCCCTTGCCGTGATGCAGCATGTCGGGCAGCAGCAGCGCGAAAGGCTCATCGCCGACGATGTCGCGGGCGCACCAGACGGCATGGCCGAGGCCGAGCGGCGCCTGCTGGCGGGTGAAGCTCGCGGTGCCGGCGGCCGGCAGATCCTGCTTGAGCGCGTCGAGCTCCTTCACCTTGCCACGCTTGGCCAGCGTGTCGTCGAGCTCGTAAGCCATGTCGAAATGGTCCTCGATCACGGCCTTGTTGCGGCCGGTGACGAAGACGAAATGCTCGATGCCGGCGGCGCGCGCCTCGTCGACGACATGCTGCACCACCGGCCGGTCGACGATGGTCAGCATCTCCTTCGGGATCGCCTTGGTGGCGGGCAGGAAGCGGGTGCCGAGGCCAGCGACGGGGAAGACCGCCTTGCGGATTTTCTTGATCATGCGCGTCCATCTCGCACGCCCTGCGGCGCGCGCCTGCTGAGGTCGGAGGGCTGCGGGAGGAGCCGGCTTCGCCCCGTTCATGCCGGCTGCTGAAGGCTGGCCCGCGATTCTGGCGAAAGCCGGGCCGACCAAGTCCTCGAATACCAGTCGGGCCTTGCCGATACGTCAATGCTTTTCCGGCATTCTGCCGGTTCTGCCGCCCTGGCCATCATTCTTGCATGGCTTCACCCGAGCGGCGCCCGAGATTAGCCATGTGCGCCGGACAGGCTGGATCGAACTGTCGTGATTCCGGATTATGCCGGTCACGTGACGAGGAGACGAAGATGGCAATTCTGGTTTCGGGCGGTGCCGGCTATATCGGCAGCCATATGGTCCTCGAGCTCCTGGACCGTGGCGAGAAAGTCGTCGTGCTCGATGATCTCTCGACCGGCTTCTGGTGGGCGGTGCCGCAGGAAGCGACACTGGTGCGCGGCGACATGGGCGACCAGGCCTTGGTCGAGCGCACCATCGCCGAGCACGGCATCAGCGAGATCGCGCATTTCGCCGCCAAGATCGTCGTGCCGGATTCGGTCTCCGATCCGCTCGGTTACTACCAGAACAACACCGTCAAGACGCGCGCTCTGCTGGAGAGCGCCGTGCGTGGCGGCGTCAAGCACGTGATCTTTTCCTCGACTGCCGCCGTCTATGGCGAGCCACCGGTCTCGCCCGTGCCGGAGGAAATCGCCCTCAACCCGATCAACCCTTATGGCCGCTCCAAGCTGATGAGCGAATGGATGCTCGGCGACGTCGCCCGCGCCCACGGCCTGACCTATGTCGCCCTGCGCTATTTCAACGTCGCCGGCGCCGACCCCAAGGGGCGCTCGGGCCAGTCCAGCACCAACGCCACCCATCTGATCAAGGTCGCGAGCCAGGCGGCACTCGGCCAGCGCGCCGGGCTCGACATCTTCGGCACCGACTATGCGACGCCGGACGGCACCTGCATCCGCGACTACATCCACGTCACCGACCTCGCCCGCGCCCATCTCGCCGCACTCGACCATCTGCGCGCCGGCGGCCAGAACCTGACACTGAACTGCGGCTATGGCCGCGGCTATTCGGTCAAGGAAGTCGTCGAAGTGGTGAAGGAGGTCTCGGGCGTCGATTTCCCGGTCAGGCTCTCGCCGCGCCGTCCCGGCGATCCGGCCGCTCTCGTCGCCAAGGCCGACCGGATCCGCGCCGAGCTCGGCTGGCAGCCGGAGCATGACGACCTCACCGAGATCGTCACCCAGGCGCTGGCCTGGGAGGAGAGCCTGCGCAAGCGCAATGCGAGCTGAGCAACAGGATTTGGCGCGGCGTTAACCCATGGTTAACCTCGATCGGGCGCTGTGGTGGAAAGACACCGCGACCGAGCCAGAGGAGCAACCATGCGCCCCGTCACCGTTCTCGCCTTCGCCGTGGCGCTCGGCCTCGGGCCGGCGCTCGCGCAGACGACGGGTTCGATCAATCCGGCGCGGGCGCAAGTTCCCAAGCCCGAAGCGCGGCCCGCCGCGCCGGGCCTCGACGGCTTCCTGAAGACGCTCTGGCCGATGGCGCAGGCGCGCGGCATCTCGCGCAAGACCTTCGACCTGGCGTTCCAGGGTGTGACGCCAGACCCGTCCATCGTCGCGCTGACCCGCAAGCAGTCGGAATTCACCGCGCCGATCTGGAGCTATCTCAACAGCGCCGTCGGCGGCGGCCGGATCTCGCGCGGCCGCGAGATGCTCGACGCCCATGCCAGCGTGCTGGCCCA
This sequence comes from Allobosea sp., assembly GCA_024231975.1. Lineage (GTDB taxonomy): Bacteria > Pseudomonadota > Alphaproteobacteria > Rhizobiales > Beijerinckiaceae > Allobosea. Next base: position 16,283 of record JAAEQB010000049.1, on the reverse strand, counting down.
GGCCGAATCCCGCTACGGCGTGCCCAAGGAGATCATCCTCGGCATCTGGGGGATGGAGACCAATTACGGCTCGTTCAAGGGCGACAAGGACGTGATCCGTTCGCTCGCGACGCTGGCGAACATCCGCTATCGCGGCGACTTCTTCCGTGACGAGCTCCTGACCGCGCTGGAGCTGATCGAGAAGGGCTATGTCGAGCGCAGCGAACTGCGCGGCTCCTGGGCGGGCGCGATGGGCCACACCCAGTTCATGCCGTCGAGCTACATGAAATACGCGGTCGACCAGACCGGCGACGGCCATGCCGACATCTGGACCTCGACCAGCGACGCCATCGCCTCGACCGCCAATTACCTCAAGGGCTATGGCTGGACCCCCGGCCTGCCCTGGGGCATCGAGGTCGTGGTGCCCGAGGGCTTCGACCACAATCTCTACCGCGCCAGCTTCTCGTCCTTCCGCTCGGCCGGTGTGCGCCGGGCGGATGGCGGCTCCCTCCCCTCCTCCGGCGAGGCGCGCCTGTTCTACCCCGCCGGCCATACCGGCCCGGCCCTGCTGCTGACCGCGAATTTCGACGTCATCAAGAAGTACAATTCCTCCGACGCCTATGCGCTTGCCGTCGGCCATCTCGGCGACCGGATCATGGGTCGCCCTGCGCTGCAGGGCGACTGGCCGGTGAAGGCGCCGCGCCTCGACAAGGCCGGGATCACCGACGTCCAGCGCCGGCTTAAGGGACTGGGCCTCTACAATCACGACGCCGACGGGCGCATCGGCACTGGCACGCGCGAGGCGGTCCGGCAGTACCAATTGCGTGTCGGTCTGCTCGCCGACGGCTATCCGACGCCGGCTCTGCTGACGCGGATGAAGGCGCCCCGCTGACGAAGCGGGCGATCGCGACTATATTGCTCTCGGCGCCGGCGTCCGACCGGCGCCGATCGAGAGCATGATGCGCCTGCGTTCGCTCTTCATGGTCCTGGCAGCGGCCCTGCTCGTGCTCGTCACCGGCGGACCGGTCTCGATCGCCCAGAACCCGGTGCCGCCCGGCCGGATACCGCAGGCGCCGCCGCAGGGGCGCAGCCTGTTCAACATGTTCTGGCAGATTCCGGAGAAGCCGGCGACTCAGCCGCGGCAACAACGGCAGCGCGTCGCCCCAGTCCAGCAGCGCCGTGCTCCGACGCGCGTCGTTGTCCGCGACGATCCGGTCATCCCCAAGGTCGACGTCAACCACCATGTCCTGGTCATCGGCGACACGCTCGCCGGGCAGATCGCCGAGGGGCTGGAGGACAGCCTGCAGGACCGTGCCGACGTCGCCGTCGAGAACAAGGCCAAGGCCGATAGCGGGCTGGTCCGCACCGATTTCTACGACTGGCCGAAGGCCGCCGCCGAGCTCCTCGCGGCGGATGCGAAGGTCATGGTCGGCGTCGTCGTGCTCGGGCCGAACGACCGCCAGGTGATCCGCGAGGGCGAGATCACCCATGAGCCGCTGAGCGAGCGCTGGCTCCAGCTCTACAAGGCCAGGATCGAGGCCGTCGCCACTGCCTTCAGCGCCAAGCGCGTGCCGCTGATCTGGGTCGGCGCGCCAGCGATGCAGAATGCGCGCCTCTCGGCCGATCTGACCACGCTGAACGATCTTTTCCGCAAGAGCACTGAGGCGGCCGGCGGCGAGTTCGTCGATCTCTGGGGCGCCTATGTCGACAGCGAGAACCGCTATACCGCCATGGGCCCCGACGTGAACGGCCAGGTCGCCCGGCTGCGGCTCGGCGACGGCGTGCATTTCACCAAGGCAGGCGCCCGCAAGGCCGCGCATTTCGTCGACGTCGTCATCCGCCGCATCCTGGAAAGAACGCCGACGCAGAATGTCATCGCCCTGCCCGTTCCTCCCGAGGCAGAGGGCACGCCCGCGCCGGCGCCGCAGCCCATGGATGTCGAGCGCCTGATCGACCGCATGGTCAGCGGCATCCCGACCGATCTCCCGCTCGTGCCGGTGGCCCCGCCCCGGCCGCTCGCCGGCCCGATCCTGCCTTTGACCGGGGCGGTCTCCCCGGGCGGCGATGCGGCGCTGATCGCCTCGATCCAGGAAGCGCGCGGGCGCGGCGATGTCGCAGCAGGCCTCGACCGCGTCTTCGGCCAAGGCATCGCACCCGAGCCGCGCCCCGGCCGCGCCGACGATTTCCGCTGGCCGCGAAGCAATTGAACGTCGTCATTCCGGAGCTTCGCGCAGCGAAGAGCCCGGAAGGACGGTGTGCTCACCCCAGCTGGAAGCGCTCGAAGCGTCCCATCTCCTCGTCGACCTGCCGCTTAAGCTCCGCAGACGGCTCCGGCTCCAGCCAGGTCCATTGCTGCACCAGGAGCTTGCGCGCCGCCCTGTCGGTCTTGAGATCGGCGACAGCGACGATGCGATCTCCCGCCAGCACCGGCAGGCCAAAATAACCGAAGACGCGCTTCTCCTTCGGCAGGTAGGCTTCGAAGATGTGATCGTAGCCGAAGAACAACTTCAGCCGCTTGCGCCGGATGATCAACGGATCGAAGGGGGAGAGGATGTGGACGAGGCTGTCGTCCGCCGGCGCGGATGGTTCGAGCACCGCCGGCCTCGCCCAATGCGGCACCCTGTCCGCGCCCTCGATCGCGACCGGCACCAACTCCTTGCGCCTGACGCGCGAGGCGATCAGCTCCGCGACGCCTTTCTTGCTAGGCGCGTCGAGATGGCAGATCGAATCGAGATTGACGATGCCCTGAGCGCGCAGGGCGCGGTCGAGCTTGTAGGCCGCAATCTGGCGTTCCGATGCCGGCGTCGGCTGCTTATCCCAGCCGAAATGCCGGTTGATCAGCTCATAGGTCTTGAGCATGCCGGAGCGGGCGGAGATCGCGAGTTCGCCATCGTAGAAGGCGCGCTCGAGCAGGCCTTTTGACGGCTTCTTGCTGGCCCAGAGATGCGTTTTCTCGACCAGCACGTCGGTGTCGATGTCGCGTATGGTGAGGGCGCCGTCCTTGCGGATGCGGCGCAGCAGCTTGCGCGTCTCCTCGCGGCTGCCGACCGAGGCCCAGCGCTTGGGCTCGGCGCGATGGGCCTTCATCGCCGGCAGGAAATAGCGCAGGTCGGCGGTGGGGACATAGGACAGCGCATGCGTCCAGTACTCGAACACCGCCTTGTCCTGCGACTGCGCCTGCGCGAGATCGTCACGGCGATAGTCCGGGATCCGGCTATAGAGGATATGATGGTGGCAGCGCTCGACCACGTTGATCGTGTCGATCTGGACATAGCCGAGATGGGCGACGGCGGCGGTCGTCGCCTCCGGGCCGGAGCCGAATGGCTCACGCGCGTCGAGCTTCTGGGCCTTGAGCCAGATCCGGCGCGCTTCCGCCTTGTCGAGGGTTAGAATCTTTCGCGGTCGCGTCGCCATGGGAGCAAGCTAGTTGCAAGTGGATGCATCGATAAGTGGCGAGCACCCTCATTCCTGACAGAGATTGTCGGCTGCGAGAGGCGCGTCACTGGCCACATCATTCGCCGCCGCTCGTCCGCGGCGATGCCCCCAGTCCCAAGAACACCGCGATCGCCCGGTTGAGCCGCACCATGTCCTCATCGTCGAGCTTTCCGATGCGCTCGCCGAGCTTGCTCTTCGGGACCGTAGTCAGCTTGTCGACCATGAGCCGGCTGGGCGAGCGCAAGCCATTGCGGGCTTCGGGTGTTATCGGCAGCCGGAACAGCGGCGCGTCGGTCTCGTCGGAGGTGAAAGCACAAACGGTGATCGACATGGTCGCGTCGAAATTGTCATCCTGGACGATCACCACCGGCCGCGGCTTGCCGGCATAGTCCGGGCCGCCGGAAACGGTCCAGACCTCGCCGCGCTTCATTCGGCTTCGCCTACCGAGATTGCGTCGATGAAGGCTTGGTCTTCCGCCGCCTGCGTGCTCCGCGCTACCGCCTGCGACTGGCGATGTGCTTCGGCCCGGAAACCGGCGGCCCGGACATCCGGAACCCAGATCTGGATTGGCCGCAGCCCCTGCTCACGCAGCCGCTCGCGATGGCGGCGGACCTTGAGCTTGCTGCCCGGAGATGTCATCTCACACCCTTCGCTTCGGTTACATGTAACCTAGCACGACGGGTTTTACGAAGGAAGAATACTTTACTGCGCGGCAGACAATGCCTGCGCCAGCGCCTCCGGCGTCAGCTCCGCCAGCCCCATCTGGGCCTTGAACGCCCTCGTCTTCTCGCCGGGCTTCATCACCAGGATCACCGTCTCGGTGCCGGGGCAGGCGGGGTCGGCGCAGAGGATCTCGTTGACGGCGATCACGGCGCTCTCGGGCAGGCCGAGCAGCTCGCGCACCTGCCGCTTGACCTGCGCCGCGGCATCGGCCCCGGCGGCCTCGCGCTTGTCCTTGCCGAACAGGCCGAAGCGCATCGCTGCTCAGCCGCCCGGCAGCGTCAGCACGCCGGCTTCGCCGTCCTCGGTGCCGAAGGCGAGGCGCTTGCCGAGCTTGTCCCAGGCGAAGGCGGTGATGCCGCTGCCGCGCTGCGCCGGCCGCACCAGGAGTTCGGAAGCGTCGGTCAGGCGGACCAGCAGGATGCAGCCGTCATCGTAGCCGATCGCCAGAACCAGCGCCTTGGGATGGAAGGCGACGCGCGTGACCTTGGCGTGGCGCGCGCCGCATTCGCGCGGCGCCTTGCCGGTCGGCCCCTCGCCCTGGAACGGCCAGACGATCGCGGCATCGGCGCCGCTGGAGGCGAGCCAGAGCCCGTCATGCGACCAGGACAGCGAGCGGGGCTTCGCCGGATAGCCCGTCATGCGCATATGGTTCGGCTTCTCGCCGAGGCGCCAGCCATGCAGCGCATTCTCCTGCATCGAAGTGACGATGAAGCGCCCGTCCGGCGACCAGGTCACGTCGAGATGCGAGCCCTTCCATTCCAGGAAGTCGGGCTTGGCCTCGGTGTTGGGGTACCAGAGCAGCACGCCGTTCATCTGGGCGATGGCGAGGCGATAGCCCTTCGGCGCCAGGCTAAGGCCCTGCGGCGTCGAGGCGACCTCGATCGACCTGACCCTACCCTTGTCGTCGCGGGCGTGAACATCGCGGCCACTGTTCCAGGCGATGCTGCCGGAGGGCGACACGGTGACGGCATCGATCCAGCGCCGTTTCTGATCGCGTGCCAGCTCTTCCGGCACGCCCTCGGCTGATGTCGCAACGACGCGGCCGTCATCGCCGCCGCTGATCAGGCGCCCGCCGTCCGAGGCGATGCAGAGCAGGCCGCCGCCATGCGCCTCGACGCTCTCAGTCTCGCCGTCGCGCCAGCGCAGCACCCGGCCATCGGCGAGGGCGAGCGCCAGCGTCTGCTTCAGCCAGACAGCGCCGACGACATGCTCGCCGGCTTCGACGGGAACGACATGCTCGCGCAGCGAGACCGGTTTGCTGATCGAATCCATGGATGTCGGTCTAGAACATGTTCGGCGAAAGTGGGACCCACTTTCGCGATCGAGACATGCTCAACTGTCGGATGTCGTACACGGTCCGTTCAGCGGATCCCGGCCCAACCGAATGTGCGTCGAGCGACAGGGCATGCCTGCGCGGCGCTGTCATCAGCGATGCCATTTTCACACGGCAACCGCAGCCGCCTTCGGCCGATCCAGCCGCACCGGAAAGGCTGCGGGTTGAACGTCGCCCAGATTGTCGATCTGCCGCTGGAGCTGGGCGATGACATGCCGGGAAAACGGCCCGAGATGCAGATAGAGCGCCATCATCATCAGCACATAGGGCAGTGCCTGACGATTATGGACGAGGCAGTCGAGCACGGTCTTCCAGAACTCGTGCCGCACGCCGCCCTTAGCGACCGTCATCTGCCAGAACAGGCGCCAGGACGATTTCAGCTCCTGCCATTCCATCGATCGGGGCAGCTCCAGGCGGCGATGAGTGCAGTCGAGCATCCGACCGACCCGCCGAACACGGCCGAAGAAGGCGCCGGGCGCATAGACAGCTTCCAGGACGGCCTTGTAGTCCGACAGGATGGCGCGACGCGGGCGGCTGGTCACGAAATTGAGGCCGGCAGTGCATTGGTCGCCCAGCCCTTGCGTGCGATCCGCATCATCGGGAAGGGTGAGGCGGCCTTCGCGATCCAGGCGCCGTGTCAGCTGGGTATTCGGCAGGGCATAGAGCAGGCCGACCATGCAGATCGGGATCGCCGTATCCTCGATGCATTCAATCATGCCGCGGGCGACGCTGCCTTTTTCACTGTCGAAACCGAGGATGAAGCCGGCGTTCACGAAGAGCCCCGCCTGGTAGATTTTGTGAACGCTCTCCGCCAGGCTGCGGCGGGTGTTCTGCTTCTTTTGCGTCGAGACCAGCGTATCGGCGTCGGGACTCTCGATACCGACGAAGATCGTGAAGAAGTTGGCTTCGCTCATCGCCTGCATCAAGGCGGGGTCGTCGGCAAGATTGATCGAGGCCTCGGTCGAGAACTCGAACGGAGAGTTCTTCTCCCTCATCCAGTCCGTGAGAGCCGGCAGGAACTGCCTGAGCGCCTTCTTGTTGCCGATCAGGTTGTCGTCGACGAAATCGACATGGCCGCGATAGCCGAGCGCGTAGAGGGTATCGAGCTCGGCCATGACCTGCGCGTTGGTCTTGGTGCGCGGCACGCGCCCGTAGAGCTCGATGATGTCGCAGAACTCGCAATTGAACGGGCAGCCGCGCGAGAACTGCACGCCGACATGCAGATAGTTCTTGAAGGTCAGAAGGTCGAAACGCGGCGTCGGGCTCTTGGTGACGTCGGTCTTGCCCATTTCGGCGCGAAAGACGCCGCTCCTCGCCCCTCCGGTCCAGGCGGCGACGAAATCGGCCATGATCTCCTCGGCTTCCCCGAGCACCTGAAAATCGGCGGCGGCATAGATCTCCGGCGTCGAGGTCGCATCAGGGCCGCCGACCACGACGGGCTTGCCGCGCGATCGGCACATCTCGATGACCGCGAGCGCGCCGTCCTGCTGCGGCAGCATGCCTCCGGTCATGACGAGATCGGCCCAGTCGAGATCCCCTACGCCGAGTTCCTCGGTGTTCAGGTCGACGAGGCGGACCTCCCATGTCGTTGGGAGCAGGGCCGCGACAGTGATCAATCCCAGCGGAGCGGCGGGATGGCGGGCTCCGGCGAGTGCGCATGTCGCCTTGTAGTTCCAGAAAGAGTTGGCGTTGAAGGCCGGATAGATCATCAAGACCCGATTGCGGGCGGTTTGCATGCCGACTCCTATCTGTGCGGCACGAAACGGTGCGCGCGACCGGTGACATCCGGAACGGGGACGCTCCAGCGCATCGACGAACGCGACATGCGGAAGCTGACGAGGCGGCTCTTCGGCCCGTCCGGCGACACGCTTGGCAAAGGCCGTGCCAGAGCAGCAGGACCTCACGAGGCGCGGGCTGGGCGGGTTCGATGCCGCTTCGCAGCCGAGATACAACGCGAACATTGCACGAAAATGCGGGGATCCCTCCAGAAACTGGAGCGGCACTCGGGTCCCGTCGGGCAAGGCTCCCCCACCTGGGCGCAGCGGCTCCAGGCCGGTTCGCGAGAATGCGATATCCGGCCCATGTTCGACCGCTGGCCAGTTGCAGGGGGCGAGCGAACGCTCTTCGTCCGCCGCTCTACAGGCGTTTCAAACGGTCAACGCCGCTTGCAGTCGCTGCGAAATGTCTTGCGGGCCTTGCCGTGCAGGCCTTGCTTGTCGGCCTCCGCCGAGCAGGCTTTCGACTTCGCCGCCTTGGCTTCCGCAGTCATCGTGGTCGGCTGCGCGGCCGGAGACGCCGGCTTGGCAGGGGCCGTAACCGGAGAGGCCGGTTTGGCGGCGGTTGCAGGCGGTGCTGCAGTCTGGGCAAAGACCTGCCCGCTCAATAGTGCGAACGCAGCAAAGGGTAACAGGACGCGTGAAAGGGTCATGCTGGGCCCCTGGTTGGCCCGGATGATTGGATCCGGCAGACTCCGGGCCGACTGTCGGACGGCGCGATTCCGCGCCTGCCGACTTGAACGGATCCTGAATACCGGGGGGCGAGAGGCCAGCCCTGCAGCCGGGGCTCGCCCCGGCTCTCCATCGTAACGGCAGAAGCCGGGCCTAAGCCTTCGGCCAGCTCGGGACTGCCGGGACGTTCAGGCCGCGCAGGCCATGAACCCCTTGCGCAGCGCCGCCTCGTCGAGATCGCGGCCAATGAAGACGAGGCGCGACTCGCGCTTCTCGCCGGACTTCCAGTCGCGCTGCAGGTCGCCGTCGAGGATCATGTGCACGCCCTGGAAGACGAAGCGGCGCGGCTCGTCCTTGAAAGCGAGGATGCCCTTGGAGCGCAGGATGTTCGGCCCCTGCACCTGGCTGATGTCGTTGATCCAGGGCATGAACTTTTCCGGATCGACATCGCCGGGGATGGTGAAGGACATCGAGCGGACATCCTCGGAATGATGGTGATGGTGGCCGGCCTCGAGGAAATCGGGCTCGATGTCGAGGATGCGGTCGAGATCGAAGGCGTTGCGATCGAGCAGATCGGCGATCGGCAGGTCGCAGCGCGTCGTCTTGTGAAGCTTGGCGTAAGGGTTGATCGCGCGGATCGTCGTCTCGACCTCGGCGAGCTCCTCAGGGCTGACCAGATCGGTCTTGTTCAGGATGATCACGTCGGCGAAGGCGATCTGGTTCTTGGCTTCCGGCGCGTCCTTGAGCCGGTCCTTCAGCCACTTGGCATCGGTCACGGTCACGACCGCGTCGAGCTTGGTGGCGTCGCCGACATCCTGGTCGACGAAGAAGGTCTGGGCGACCGGGGCGGGATCGGCGAGGCCGGTGGTCTCGACGATGATCGCGTCGAACTTGCCCTTGCGCTTCATCAGGCCGTCGAGGATGCGGATCAGATCGCCGCGCACCGTGCAGCAGATGCAGCCATTGTTCATCTCGAACACTTCCTCATCGGCGCCGACGACGAGGTCGCCATCGATGCCGGTCTCGCCGAACTCGTTGACGATCACGGCGAATTTCTTGCCGTGGTCCTCGGTGAGGATGCGGTTGAGGAGCGTGGTCTTGCCGGCGCCCAGATAGCCGGTGAGCACCGTGACGGGAATCTTCTCGGACATGGGAAACGACCTGGTTGTTGGCGCTGCGATGATCGCGGTCCGGTCAGGCCGGGCCGGCGACGAGCGCCTTCTCGATCTGGCTTATATTGTGTTTCATCATCGCGATGTAAGTCCCGGCCGGGCCGTTCTCGGCCGAAAGCGCATCCGAATAGAGCCGCCCACCGATCTTCGCGCCGCTCTCCCTCGCGATCTGCTCGGCGAGCCGCGGATTGGTGATATTCTCCAGGAACACCGCCGGCACCTTCTCCGCCTTGATCTGGCGGATGATGCGGGCGACGTCCTTGGCAGAGGCTTCGGCCTCGGTCGAGACGCCCTGCGGCGCGATGAAGGCGATGCCATAGGCCTTGACGAAATAGCCGAAGGCGTCATGCGAGGTGATCGCCTTGCGCCGGTCGGCCGGGATGCGCGCGACAGCTACCTTGATCTCGGCTTCGAGCGCGTCGAGCTTGGTCTGATAGGCGGTGGCATTGGCCTCGTAGACCGCCTTGCCGGCCGGATCGGCTGCGATCAGCGCATCCCTGACATTGCCGACATAGAGCCTGGCATTGGCGACGCTCTGCCAGGCATGCGGGTCCTCGCCGCCATGACCATGGCCGTGATCGTCGGCCATCTTCAGCGGCGTGATGCCGGTGGTCGCGGTCGCGACCGTCGCCTTGGTACCCGACGATTTCACCAGCCTGGTCAGCCAACCCTCGAATTTCAGCCCGTTGACGACGACGAGCTTGGCGCCTGCCACCGTCTTGGCGTCGGCCGGCGTCGGCGAATAGACATGGGCGTCGCCATCGGGCCCGACCAGCGTCGTCACCGCGACGCGCTCGCCACCGATCTCGCGCACGAAATCGCCGAGGATCGAGAAGCTGGCGACGACGGGCAACTTTTCCTGGGCGAAGGCTGGCAATGGCAGGGCGACGCCGGCGGCAAGGCCGAGGAGGACGGAGCGACGGTTCAGCATGGCATCTCTCGCGCTAATGAAACACTATAACATAACTAGCGCTGGAGATGGGCCCTCGGCAAGAGGCGCCGCGCAAGCCCGCCCTGCGATCCCAGCAGGAGCGAGCCGAGATAGAGCGCGCCGGCCGCCAGGATGATCGCCGGCCCCGCCGGGAGATTGCTGCCGGCGGCATAGGAGGCGACGAGGCCGATATAGCCAGAGGCCATGCCGAAGCCCGAAGCGAGCAGGATCAACCGGGTGATGTCGGCGGTCCAGAAGCGCGCCGCGGCGGCCGGCAGCATCATCAGACCGACGGCGAGCAAGGTGCCGAGCGCATGGAAGCCGGCGACGAGATTAATCACGACGAGGCCGAGGAAGGTCAGGTGCACGACGCCGCCGGAGCGGCTGACCGAGCGCAGGAAGCCGGGATCGACGCATTCGAGCACCAGCGGCCGATAGGCCAGCGCCAGCACGCCGAGGGTCAGGCTGGCCACGCCGGAGAGTAGCACCAGCACGTCGTCGTCGAGCGCCAGCACATTGCCGAACAGAACATGGAAGAGGTCGACCGCCGAGCCGCGCAGCGAGACCAGGGTAACGCCGAGCGCCAGCGAGATCAGATAGAAGGCGGCGAGCGAAGCGTCTTCCTTGAGCACGGTCAGGCGCGCCACCGCTCCGGCCGCAAGGGCCACGGTGAAGCCGGCGACGAGTCCGCCCAGCGTCATCGCTGGCAGCGAGAAGCCGGCGACGAGGTAGCCGAGCGCAGCGCCCGGCAGGATGGCATGCGCCATCGCGTCGCCGGTCAGGCTCATCCGCCGCAGCATCAGGAAGACACCGACCGGCGCGCCGGAGACCGAGAGCGCGATCACGCCGACCAGAGCGCGACGCATGAAATCGAATTCGGCGAAAGGGCCGATCAGCAGGTCGTAGAGCATTGCGTTCGGTTCAACTGCGCCGTCGTCCCGGGCGGAACGAAGCGAAGACCCGGGCCCCATTCCGGAACGGTTCAGGAATGGATCCCGGGTCTCCCTTTGGTCGCCCGGGATGACCCGGTAGGGGATGTCTGGATCGAAAACAGGATGCGAAAGGGTTCACGCCGCGCAGGGCGCGGCGTGGCTGTCGAAAGCCTCGACCATGCGCCGCGCCTTGAGCAGGTTGTTCGCCGTCAGCACCTCGCTGGTCTGCCCCCAGGCGATCGCCTCGCGCGCCAGCAGCAGCGTCTGCGGGAAGGCGCGCTTCACCGTCTCGATATCATGCAGAACGGCAACAACGGTGCGGTTCTCGCCATGCCAGCGCTGAACCAGCGCCAGCAGATCAGCGCTGGTGCGCGCATCGATCGCGGTGAAGGGCTCGTCGAGCAGGATGATGTCGGCGTCCTGCAGCAGCAGCCGGGCGAACAGCGCCCGCTGCATCTGTCCGCCCGAGAGCGTGCCGATACTGCGGCTCTCGAAGCCGGTGAGTCCAACAGCGGCGATCGCCGCCTCGATCTTGCTGCGCTGGCCGAAGCCGATCCTGCCGAAGATGCCGGCCGCGCCCCACAGGCCCATGGCGACGAGGTCGTAGACATGGATCGGGAAGGAACGGTCGAGCTCGGCCGATTGCGGGAGGTAGGCGAGCCGCTTGCCCTTGGCGAGGGTCACCGTGCCGTCGAGCGGCGACAGCGCCCCGGCGATGGCCTTGAGCAGGGTCGACTTGCCCGCGCCGTTCGGTCCGACGATCGCGGTCAGGCTGCCCGGCGCAATTTCGCCCGAGAGGTGATGCACCGCCGGGTGGCGGTCATAGCCGAGCGTCAGATCGCTGAAGCGGATAGCTGGCACGGGGTCGATACTCTCACATCACGCGATGACGGCGAGGGTCGCCGCCCAGAGCATCAGGATCACACCAAGCGCGAGGCCAAGCCGCTGCCCGGCCGAGAGCCGCAGCAGCGACCAGCCAGGAACCTCGGTAACCGGCGGGCGATGATGGGCGTGATCATGAGCCATACCGAATGATATAATGTTACGATCACTTGAAGGCAAGCAACCCCGCCATTCCCTTGTGTGCAATACCTATCGCAAGGCGGCGGGCGGCCGATCGTGCCCCGCAGTGCCGGGAAGCGGCGACGGAACCCACGCTGCCACGGCGCTGCGCCCTGTCGCGGTGAGTGTATAGACCCCGCGCTCGGAGCGCTCGAACCAGCCATAGACATTACGATGCAGGATCTTCTGTGCATCGGGACAGGAGGGCTTGAGATCGCGCGGTCTTTGGGGTGCCGTCGCCATGGCGGCGGCGCAAGCCAGCGCCTGCTGGCGATAGGCCGTCATGATCGGCTGGCGCGTGCTTCCGCCCGCGGCCGGGTCGCCGCGGCGCCGCCGGTGCTCGTCGACCAGTCGTGAGCGCCGCCGCGGGTCCTTTCGCGGCGGCGGCGCAGTCGGGGAGACCAGGACTTCGACCTCCCCTGCCCGGCCGACGCCCAGCAGCCCGAAGCCGAGGCGCCGGCAGAGATTGCGATATCGCGGATCGCTCTCGCGTCCCTTGCCCCTGGCCGAGAGCTGCGCGGCGAGCCAGATCTCGTCGCCGACGCGCATCCGGTCGACGCCCTGCAGGATGAGTTCGAGATTGAAGCTCAGCTTCAACTCACCGATCACCACCACGGCGGGATCGTCGTCCCGGAGCGCGACGAGGTCGCAATGCCCGATCTCGCCCTTCACGGTATAGCCCAGCCCCTCGAGGAAGCGTTTGACCGGGAGGTAGAGCGAGGTTTCCATGCGGCACCCTGTGCAGTCGATCGTTCCTTATGCCGTGCGAGTGGTTTCCGGGAGGAAAACACCGGCGAGGACGAGTCCTCTGTCGCCTCAGCCGACAGCCACGGCCGGTCCCCGTTCACGCTGGGCACAATCGTGCTTGCCACACCCGCTCGGTATCGGCGTTATCGTCTGTTTCGATTGCAATCAGTCGGGAGCGGGTCGGTGAGCGCCGAGCGAGTGACCTTCAAAGCGATACGCAATGGCGTCGCGACCGAGATCAAGGCCGACGCGATCGAGATTTGCCTGCCTGATGGGCTGAGCTTCCGGATCATGGCCTTCGCCGGCCGCAAGGGCGCTGCCACCCTGCACATGCCGGCCGATGATCCGCAGGCGCCGAGCTTCGATGTGTTCTGCATCGAGCCCGGCGCGGCCAACACGCTGTTCATCTCTGTCGACCGGGCCCAGAAGCGCCAGATCGAGGGCTAGCCGTCTTGGCCCGGAACCCATCTCGAAACTCGCTGCGGCGCGCCAGATGGCGGTGGTTTCGAGAACCGGAGCGCAGCGGACCTCGGTCCGTGAGCACCGGAAGCGCAGAAAACGCCGCTAGATGGCCGCCGCAGTAGAGTTTCAGCCCGGCCAGTACTGGTAAAGCCAGGTCTCGGTCAGCACCTTGTCGCCGCCGCGCAGGAAGCAGCGCATCTCGACCGGGTCGGTGCCGTCGACAGTGAGGTCGAACTGCGCTCGCCAATGGCCGGGGACATCATTCGGCACGGCCTCGGCGAAGATGTAGGAGAACGAGCCGCGCGAGGCCGAGAGCACGACCTCGGGCTTGACCCCGAACGGGATGTCCTCGAGCGCAGGCCCCCTGAACTCGAGCATGAACTTGCGCACGCCCTTGGGTCTCACCGTGCCGGGCTGGCCGCCATTGCCGAGCCTCGTCGCGACAACGCGGCCCAGCGTCGGCGGGAAGGGCTCATCCGCCAGCCAATGCAGGCGATAGCGGAAATTATAGGAGTTGCCGGCCTTGGCCGGGGCCTCCGGCACCCACATGGCGACGATGTTGTCGTGGATCTCGTCGTCGGTCGGGATCTCGATCAGCTGGACCGCGCCCTTGCCCCATTGGCCCAGCGTCTCGATCCAGAGGCTCGGCCGGCGCTCATAGTAGACGCCGTCCATATAGTGGTCGAAGGCACGGTCGCGCTGCATCAGGCCGAAGCCGCGCGGATTCTCGTCGACGAAGGACGAGGCGATCGTGCGCCGGGGATTGTTGAGCGGGCGCCAGGCGCGCTCGCCGCTGCCGGTCCAGAGCGCGAGCCCGTCGGAATCGTGCACCTCCGGCCGCCAGTCGACCATGGTCGCCTTGCCGGTCTCGGAATACCAGTACATCGAGGTCAGCGGCGCGATGCCGAGCCGGGCCACATCCTTGCGCAGATGCAGCTCCTTCTCGATCTCAATGTCGACGCCCTTGCCGCGATGCATGCGGAACCGGAAGGCGCCGGCAACGCTCGGTCCAGAGAGCAGGGCGTAGACGACGACGTGCTCGGCCGCCTCCCCGGGTGTCTCCAGCCAGACATGGGTGAAGTCGGGGAACTCCTCCGGCTGGTCGGCGACGGCGGGATTGACGGCGAGGCCACGGGCCGAGAGCCCGTACTGATAGAGCTCGCCGATGGCGCGGAAATAGGAAGCGCCGAGGAAGGCGACCCAGTCGTTCTTCTGCCAGTCGAGCTTCTCGCCCTTGCGGCCGGGATGGCCGGAGCGGCTCTCCTGGAAACGGAAGCCGGCAAAGCCGGCACCCGGCGGCAATTGCTTCGCCGGGGAATCGGCCGGCATCTCGAAATAGCTCTCGTCGTAGACGATCTCGCGTGCCTTGCCGTCGTCGAGCACGAACATGCGCACGGGCTTCTGGAAGTAGCGGCCGAGATGGAAGAAGGTCACCGGCCAGGGCGACGGGCCGTTGGCCCAGAGCGCCAACTCCGGCTTGAACCTGATCTTGCCATGGGCGTCGTAGTCGATCTTCTCGAGCACGTCGGACTTCGGGTTCGGCGGCGGCTCATAGGGCTTGCCGGCGAGATCGCGGGCGCGTGCCTTCAGCCCCTCGAAGGAGAAGGCTTCGGCCGTGCCGAGCTTCAACCCCTGCTGCGCCAGGGCCGGGCCGGAGAAGCCCGCCGCGGCGAGGGCAGCCGTACCGGCGGCTCCCGCAAGCAAGGTGCGGCGGTCGATCAGGGGCTTGGTCGGCTGTCGCGGCTGCATCGGGCGGGGGTCTCCATCGGGAAAGGTCAGCTGGAAGATGGTGTTTCCGGCTAGCCTGTCCAGCCGGCCAGGGCAATCTCCTGAGCTTCCTGACCGCAGCAGGGCGGAAATCGCACGCAATCGCGGCACGACGTCCTCCTAGAGCTTTGGAACAACTTTTCTTTTGCATCATGACCAGCCTACAACAGGCAAAGTCCGGCCGTCCGAGCCGGAACCTGTTTCGGGAGGAACCATGACGACGCTGCTCGCCGGCCGCCGCTTTGCCGGGCTCATGACTGCCGTGATCATCGCCGTGACGCCGGTCGCGGCCAAGGCACAGGACTTCATCAACGTGCTGACCGGCGGCACCTCCGGCGTCTACTATCCGATGGGCGTCGCGCTCTCGAAGATCTATGGCGACAAGATCCCGAACACCCGCCCCTCGGTTCAGGCGACCAAGGCCTCGGTCGAGAATCTCGTCCTGCTGCAGCAGGGCCGCGGCGAGATCGCCTTCACTCTCGGCGATTCCCTCGACGCCGCCTGGAAGGGCGACGAGGAGGCCGGCTTCAAAAGCCCGCTGAAGAAGCTGCGCGGCATCACCGCGATCTATCCGAACTATGTCCAGATCGTCGCCTCCAAGGAGAGCGGCATCAAGACGCTCGCCGATCTCAAGGGCAAGCGCCTCTCGGTCGGCGCGCCGAAATCCGGCACCGAGCTCAACGCCCGCGCGATCCTGGCCGCCGCCGGCCTGTCCTACAAGGACCTCGGCAAGATCGAGTACCTGCCCTTCGCCGAATCGGTCGAGCTGATGAAGAACCGCCAGCTCGACGCCACCCTGCAATCGGCCGGCCTCGGCGTCGCCTCGATCCGCGACCTCGCGACATCCGTGGAGATCGTCGTCGTCGAGGTGCCGAAGGCGGTGATCGACAAGGCCGGCCCGCCCTTCATCAGCGCGCCGATCCCGGCCAACACCTATGGCGGCCAGACCACGGACGTGAACACCGCGGCCGTGGTCAACTACCTCGTCACCCATGAGGGGGTGAAGGAGGAGCTGGTCTACCAGATGACCAAGAACATCTTCGAGAATCTCGGCGACCTCGCCGCCTCGCATTCGGCCGGCAAGTCGATCAAGCTCGAGAACGCGCTCGATGGCATGCCCGTGCCGCTGCACCCGGGCGCGGCGCGCTATCTCAAGGAAAAGGGCCTGAAGGTCGGGTCTTAAGGCGTCATCCTCGGGCTTGGCGCACCATCCTTCCCTTCTCCCCTTGCGGGAGAAGGTGGCTCGGCGAAGCCGAGACGGATGAGGGGTCGCACAGGTCTTGAAAACTCCGG
>JAAEQB010000048.1 GCA_024231975.1 Allobosea sp. | reverse complement strand
GAGGAGCGCATCTTCGTCGAGTACTCGAACGCGCGGCTCGCCGAGCTCGGGCTCTCGCCGCTCCAGCTGCGCTCGATCCTCGGCTCGAGCAACATCATCATCCCGGGGGGCGACGTGCGCACCGCCGACGAGGAGATCGTCCTCGAGCCCACCGGCAACTTCGAGTCGGTCGACGAGCTGCGGCGCACGGTCGTCACCCTTCCCGGCCGCGGCGAGCTGATCTACCTCGAGGACGTGGCCCGGGTCTACCGCGGCTACGTCGATCCGCGGCGCAGCGAGGCCCGCTATACCGGCGAGCCGGCCCTGGTGCTGGCGATGTCGCTGCGCGAGGGCGGCAACATCATCACCCTCGGCCGGGCGGTCCGCGAGACGGTCGAGCGGCTGCGCCGGCAGTATCCCCACGGCATCGAGCTCGACTTCGTGCACTTCCAGGCCGACGTGGTGGCCGGCAAGGTCGACGACTTCGTGCGCGCCCTGCTGCAAGCGGTCGGCATCGTCATGCTGGTCATGCTCGGCTTCCTGGGTCTGCGCACCGGGCTGGTGGTGGCGAGCCTGATCCCGATGGCGATCCTGATGTCGTTTCTGCTGATGTCGATCTTCGGCATCGGTATCCATCAGATGTCGCTGGCGGCGCTGATGATCGCCTTGGGGATGCTGATCGACAACGCCATCATCATGTCGGAGTCGATCATGGTGCAGATGAGCGAGGGCAAGCCGGTCCGGGAGGCGGCGATTGACTCGGCCAACGAGCTGCGGGTGCCGCTTCTGGTCTCGTCGCTCACCACCTCCGCGGCCTTCCTGCCGATCTTTCTCGCCAAATCCGACACCGGGGAGTACACGG
>JAAEQB010000047.1 GCA_024231975.1 Allobosea sp. | reverse complement strand
TTCAACGCACGCCTGCGCGCCGCCGGAAAACCGTCCAAGCTCGCCATCACAGCCTGCATGCGCAAGCTCATCACCATCCTCAACGCAATCATCCGAACCAAATCACCATGGAGATGCGCTTGACCACACAGTCGCTCTCCCATCCGGGAGAGGGGTTCCGCGGTGCGCCTCCGGCGGACCGAAGTGGCGAAGGAAGGTCCGCGCCCGCGGCAAGGCATCGTGCAGGAACTGACCGGGCTCGCGCAGCCAGAGACCGTCATAGGTCTTCGATTTGGCCTCGCTGACCAGGACATCCTGCGGCAGGGGCACCAGCGTCCCGTCCCAGCCTGGCCACCAGAGGCGGCCTTTGGCCCAATGATGCGCGACCAAGGCCTCCTCGCAGCGATAGCCGTGAAAATCGAAGGCGGTCTCGCCATTGGTGACGAAGACGTGGTTGCCGGTGAAGCCCTCGACCGGCCTGATCCAGACGGCGTGGAAACCGTGCTCCGGATAGGCCTCCAGAAAGGCGTAGGCGAGGATGTGGCAGGCGCCGCAGGCGAAGAAGACGCGTTCCGACAGATTCCAGCGTTTCACCGGGTCGCTCTTGATACCGGGCTTCAGCCTGAACATGTTGGCGGTTCCCGTTGACCGTTCATCCGAGACCGAATCGCAATGTCAGAGACTAGCAACGCCCCCGTGATGCACGCGACCACCATCCTGATGGTGCGCAAGGGCGGCCGGGTGGTGATCGGCGGCGACGGCCAGGTCTCGCTCGGCCCGACGATCATGAAGGGCAATGCCAAGAAGGTGCGCCGCCTCGCCAAGGGCGCGGTGATCGCCGGCTTCGCTGGCGCGACCGCCGACGCCTTCACCCTGTTCGAGCGGCTGGAAGCCAAGCTGGAGCAGTTCCCGACGCAATTGCTGCGCGCCTGCGTCGAGCTCGCCAAGGACTGGCGTACCGACCGTTATCTGCGCCGCCTGGAAGCGATGCTGCTCGTCGCCGACAAGGAGGTCTCGCTGCTGATCTCCGGCACCGGCGACGTGCTCGAGCCGGAGCCTTCCGAGCACGGTTCGGTAATGGCGATCGGCTCCGGCGGGAATTATGCGCTCGCTGCAGCCCGCGCTTTGGTCGACGGCGAGGCCGATGCCGAGGTCATCGTGCGCAAGGCGATGAAGATCGCCGGCGACATCTGCGTCTACACCAACCATTCCCTCGTCATCGAGAGCCTGGAAACCGCATGAATTTCGTCGCCGACGGCTACGCCTTCGCGCCCGCCACGCCCGACGATTTCCCGATGCTGGCGCGCTGGCTCGAACAGGACCATGTCCGGCGCTGGTGGGGCGATCCCGACGAAGAGCTCGCCGAGATCGCGCGCATCTTCGGCGATCCCAGCATGGAGGCGCTGATCGTCAGCCATGACGGGCGGCCTTTCGCTCACCAGCAGAGCTGGGATCCGGCGGTCTGGCCGGATTATCCGTTGCAGGACCAGCCGGCCGGCACGCGCGGCATCGACCAGTTCATCGGCGAGGCCGACATGCTCGGCCAGGGGCATGGCACCCGCTTCATCAGTGCCTTCACCCGGCATTTGCTGGCGCAGGGCGCGCCGCGGGTGGTGATCGACCCCGATCCGGAGAATCTCGCCGCGATCCGCGCCTATGAGAAGGCCGGCTTCACGGCCCTAGAAGTTCGCGAGACCGACCATGGCCCCGCGCTGATCATGTTCCAGGAACCTGTTTGATGACGTCGTTTTCCCCCCGCGAGATCGTCTCAGAGCTCGACCGCTTCATCGTCGGCCAGAAGGACGCCAAGCGCGCCGTCGCGATCGCGCTACGCAATCGCTGGCGCCGGCAGCAGCTCGAAGGGCCGCTGCGCGAGGAGGTCGCGCCCAAGAACATCCTGATGATCGGGCCGACCGGCTGCGGCAAGACCGAGATCGCCCGCCGCCTCGCCAAATTGGCGAACGCGCCCTTCCTCAAGGTCGAGGCGACCAAGTTCACCGAGGTCGGCTATGTCGGCCGCGACGTCGAATCGATCGTACGCGACCTCGTCGAGGTCGCGATCGGGCTGGTGCGGGAGAGCCGGCGCAAGGATGTCGAGGCCAAGGCGCATGTCGCCGCCGAAGAGCGCGTGCTTGACGCCCTGGTCGGCCCGACGGCGAGCGCGACCACACGCGATTCCTTCCGTCGGAAGCTGCGCAACAACGAGCTCGACGACAAGGAGATCGAGGTCGAGATCGCCTCGGCCGCGTCGGGCGCGCCGATGTTCGAGGTGCCCGGCATGCCCGGCGCCTCGATCGGCGCGATCAACCTCTCCGACATGCTCGGCAAGGCCTTCGGCCAGCGCGGCAAGCCCAAGCGGGTGCTGGTCAAGGACGCCTACGCACCGCTGCTCGCCGAGGAGAGCGACAAGCTGATCGACCAGGATGCGATCGTCCAGGCGGCGATCCGCGAGGTCGAAAACAACGGCATCGTCTTCCTCGACGAGATCGACAAGATCTGCGCGAGAGAGGGCCGCGGCGGCGCCGACGTCTCGCGCGAGGGCGTGCAGCGCGACCTGCTGCCGCTGATCGAGGGCACCACGGTCGCGACCAAGCACGGGCCGGTGAAGAGCGACCACATCCTGTTCATCGCGTCCGGCGCCTTCCACGTCTCGAAGCCCTCGGACCTGCTGCCGGAATTGCAGGGGCGCCTGCCGATCCGGGTCGAGCTCTCGCCGCTCGACGTCGAGGACTTCAAGCGCATCCTGACCGAGACCGAGGCCAGCCTGATCAAGCAGTCGGTGGCGATGCTGGCGACGGAGCAGGTCACGATCGACTTCACGGCGGACGCGGTCGCGGCGATCGCACGCATCGCGGTCGAGGTCAATTCGACGGTCGAGAACATCGGTGCCCGCCGACTCCAGACCGTGATCGAGCGCATCCTCGACGAGATCTCGTTCACCGCGACCGATCGCGGCGGCGAGAGCGTGACGATCGATGCGGCTTACGTCGAAGCGCGCATCGGCGACCTCGCGAAGAATGCCGATCTGAGCCGGTTCATTCTGTGAGCCCTCCGGGCGAGGCCGAGATATCTTCCTCCCGCCTCGCCCGCGATTCGCTGATCGTCGGCGCAGCGACGATCCTGTCGCGCCTACTCGGCTTTGCCCGCGACGTGCTGATCGCGCGCCTGCTCGGCGCAGGTCCCGTGGCGGATGCCTTCCTGGCGGCGCTGCGCTTGCCGAACCTCATCCGGCGCGTGCTCGGGGAAGGCGGGCTGAACGCGCCCTTCGTGCCGCTCTATCTCGCGATCAAGGCCGAGCGCGGCGATGAGGCTGCGAAGCGCTTCGCCGGCGCGGCTGCGAGCCAGTTCGGGCTTCTACTGATCGGCTTCGTCGTCCTGGCGGAGCTATTCGCGCCCTGGGTCGTGCTCGGACTGGCCGGCGGCTTCGCCGATGAACCGCAGACGCTGGCGCTCGCCGCCTTCTACACGCGGCTGATGCTGCCCTTCGTGCTGCTGACCACGCTCGCCGCTTTGCTCGCGGCGCTGCTCAATGCCGAGGGGCGCTTCACCGTGGCGGCGCTGGCGCCGGCGCTGATGAACGCGATCCTGCTCGCGGCTCTGCTGTCCGCGATGTTTCGCGGCGGCGACAGCCATGCCAGCGCGACGCTGCTCGCCGCCTGCCTCAGCCTGACCGGCCTCGCTCATCTCGTCATGATCCTGTGGCGCCTGCACGGCATCGGCCTGCCGCGGCTCAGCCTGCGCTGGTCACCGGACATGACCCGACTGGTCAGGACAGGCGGTGCGACGCTGCTCGCCGCCTCGGCCGCCCAACTCGTGCTGCTGATCTCGACGCAGATCGCCTCGACCGAACCCGGCTCGGTCTCGGCGCTCTACTACGCCGACCGCGTCTTCCAGCTGCCGCTCTCCTTCTTCGGCGTCGCCATGGGCACGGTCGTGCTCTCAGCCATGGCCGGCGAGATATCGCAGGCGGATCACGACGCCCTGCTCGGCCGGGCCCTGGCCCTTGGGCTGGCGCTGGCGATCCCCGCCGCCACGGCCCTCTATGTGCTGGCCGAGCCGATCGTCTCGGTGCTGTTCGAGAACGGGCAGTTCAACGCCGCCGACCGCGAACGTACCGCCGCGGCGCTGGCGGCTTTCGCTGTGGGACTGCCCTTCGCGCTCGCCGCCAAGGTCTTCGGGCAGGTTTATTTCGTGCGCCGCCAGCCGCGTTTGCCGCTGATCGCCGGCTTTGCCGCGGTCGCTGTCGCAGCGCTCGCCGGCTATGTCCTGCTCGGCTGGCGCGATGCGGCAATGATCGGCGCTCTGGCGGCAAGCCTCGCCTTTATCGCTCAGGCGGGGCTGCTCGGCGTCCATCTGGTGCGCGCCGGACTTTGGCGGCCGCGCTGGGCCGATGGCCGGACGATCCTCGCCATCATCATGGCCGCCATGCTCATGGTCGCGGCACTCGAGGCCACGATCAGGCCGCTCCTCTCAGCGCTGAGCCCGGATCAGCCGGCCCTATGGCGCGCCGGCGCGCTGGCGGTGCTGTGCTGCACGGGTGCTGCGATCTACGCCGTTGCCGGCTTCCTGCTCGGCGCCTTCGATGCCGTCCTGCCATCGCGGCTCTTGCGCCTTCGCGGCGCATCCGTCAGAACGCCGCGTTCCTGAGCGGATCGACCCCGACTCTCTGGAATTTTTCCGCCCTGACGACGGAGCGCCCCATGGCCGCTTTCTCTCCCCGCGTCTTCTCCGGCATGCAGCCGACCTCGACGCTCCATCTCGGCAATTATCTCGGCGCGCTGGTGAACTGGGTCGCGATGCAGAAGACCCATGATTGCATCTATTGCGTCGTCGACATGCACGCGATCACGCAGGGGCTCGACGTCTGGGGCGGGCCTGCCGAACTGACCCGCGCCACGCGCGAGGTCGCGGCCGCCTATATCGCCGCCGGCGTCGATCCGAAGCAGAGCATCATCTTCAACCAGAGCCAGGTCTCCGGCCATGCCGAGCTCGCCTGGGTGTTCAATACGATCGCTCGCCTTGGCTGGCTCAACCGCATGACCCAGTTCAAGGAGAAGGCCGGCAAGGACCGCGAGAACGCCTCGGTCGGGCTCTACGACTATCCCGTGCTGATGGCTGCCGACATCCTGCTCTACAAGGCGACGCATGTCCCGGTCGGCGAGGACCAGAAGCAGCATCTCGAGCTGACCCGCGATATCGCTCAGAAGTTCAACAACGACTTCGCCGAGCGCATCGCTGAACTCGGTCTCGGCACCGGCGATCTCGGCTATTTCCCGCTGCCCGAGCCGATGATCCAGGGCCCGGCGCCGCGGGTGATGAGCCTGCGCGACGGCACCAAGAAGATGTCGAAGTCGGACCCGTCGGATTATTCGCGCATCAACCTGACCGATGATGCCGACATGATCGCCCAGAAGATCCGCAAGGCGAAGACCGATCCGGAGGCGCTGCCCTCCGAGGAGAAGGGTCTGGAAGGCCGGCCGGAGGCCGAAAACCTGGTCGGGATCTATGCCGGCCTCTCCGGCGAGACCAAGGCGCAGGTGCTCGGGCAGTTCGGCGGCAGCCAGTTCTCCGGCTTCAAGGCGGCGCTGGTCGAGCTCGCCGTCGGCAAGCTCGCGCCGATCGCCGACGAGATGCGCCGTCTTCTGGCCGATCCCAGCCATATCGACGCCATCCTCAGCGACGGTGCCGACCGCGCCGCCGCGATCGCCGCGCCGATCATGCGGGACACCAAGGACATCACCGGCTTCGTGCGCCGGCGCTGATCCGGCGGGTGTCGCGAGAGAGGCTTGCGCTGACCTTGCGACGCCTGTCACCATGACATGTCCTGAAACGGCGGCAGGCAGCAGCAATGGTCAAGAGACGGCGGTCCTATGAGACGGGCCATCGCCCGAAATTTCTCGCTGTCGTCGACGATAGCGAGGAATGCTCGAAGGCGGTGCGCTTCGCGGCGCGGCGCTGCGCGCGCCTCGGCGCCTCGATCGTGCTGCTCGGGGTGGTGACCCCGCCGCCGGACGAGACCTGGCTCGGCGTCGGCGACATGGTGCAGGCCGATGCCGAGGCCGAGGCACAGGAACTGATCGACGCAGCCGCCGCTGCCGTGCGCTCACTGGCCGGGCTGGAGCCCGAGAAGGTCGTGCGCACTGGCATCAAGGCCGACGAGATGGTCAAGCTGATCGAGGCCGACGAGGACATCTCGCTGCTGGTGCTCGCCGCCGGCACCGGCCGCGACGGGCCGGGCCCGCTCGTCGCCGCGCTCGCCGGCAAGGGCGCCGGCAGCTTCCCGATCCCGGTCGCGATCGTTCCCGGCCATCTCGCCGACGAGGAAATCGACGCGCTCGCCTGATCAGCGGTCGCAGCTGCTGGAATGATTCCAGCGTCCGGCCTATATCGGGAACAGGAACGGCGGCCTTGACCCGCCGGCGCCGGAGACAAAGCCATGTTCATCCAGACCGAAGCCACGCCCAACCCCGCCACCCTGAAATTCCTGCCCGGCCGCAGCGTCTCGCCGCAGGGCCCGATCGAACTGCGCGACCCCGCTCTGGCCGAGCGCTCGCCGCTCGCGACACGCCTGTTCGGCGTCAAGGGCGTCTCGGCCGTGTTCTTCGGCTCGGACTTCATCACCGTGACGAAGGCCGAGGGCGAATGGCCGCATCTCAAGCCCGCCATCCTCGGCGCGATCATGGAACACTATATGTCGGGCGCGCCGCTGATGAGCGACAGCGCCCCGGTCGACGAGCTCGCCGAGAGCGAGGACGAGTTCTTCGCCGAGGAGGACGCCGCGACCGTCGACACGATCAAGGAGCTGCTGGAGACCCGCATCCGCCCGGCCGTCGCCGGCGATGGCGGCGACATCACCTTCCGCGGCTACAAGGACGGCACCGTCTATCTCGTGATGAAGGGTTCCTGCTCGGGCTGCCCGTCCTCGACGGCGACCCTGAAGCACGGCATCCAGAACCTGCTGCGGCATTTCCTGCCGCAGGTGCGCGAGGTCGAGGCGGTTTGATCACCATCCGCATCGCACCCGACCGGACCTAAGCCTGATGCGCATCCTCGCGATAGACACCGCGCTCGGCGCCTGTTCGGCCTGCGTGCTCGATGCAGGCGAGCCCGAGCCGGTCGCGATCGAGCAGACCGCGATGGAGCGCGGTCATGCCGAGGCGCTGATGCCGATGATCGAGCGCGTCATGGCCAAGGTCGAGGGCGGCTTCTCCTCGCTCGACCGCGTCGCCGTGACCATCGGCCCCGGCAGCTATACCGGCCTGCGCGTCGGCATCAGCGCGGCCCGGGCGATCGCGCTCGCCGCCGGCATCCCCGCCATCGGGATCTCGACGCTGGCCGCCAGCGCCGCACCCTTCATCGGCCGCGAGGGCGGGCGCGTCGTCGCCGCCGCCGTCGACGCCAAGCATGGCCAGGTCTGGTTCCAGGCGATGAACGCGCAGGGCAAGCAGCTGGTCTCGGTCCGCCAGGTCAACCATCGCGACGCGGCCCGCGCCATCGGCGCCGGCCCGGTCTCGCTGGTCGGCTCGGCGGCGCTCGCCGTCGCCAACGAGGCCTGGGCGATCGGGCTCGATGCGCTCGTGGTCGACGACGCCAAAGCACCGGACGTGACCTGGGTGGCGCGGCTCGGGATGATAGCCGATCCCGAAAGCGCCCCGCCGCGCCCGCTCTATCTCAAGGCACCGGAAACGACGCCGCAGGACCGCGCCCGCCTGCCGCGGCGCTAGCTCGCGATGGACTGGTTCCGATCCCTGTTCAAACGCCGGCCGCCAGCGGGCCGCAGCGGTCCGCTCGACGTCCGCCATGCCCGCCAGGTCGCGGCCCTGCATCACCAGGGCGGCTTCGCGCGGCCATGGGAGCCTGGCGAATGCGCGGCCTTGCTTGCCGACCGGGCCGTGGTGACCGACGGCGTCTTCATCGGCAGCGCCGGCGAGCCCTGCGGCTTCGTGATGTCGCGGCTGGCCGCCGACGAGGCCGAAATCCTCAGCATCGTCGTTGCCGGCGGGAGACGCCGCTCCGGGCTCGGGCAGACGCTGCTGTCGGCCCATCTGGCCCAGTTGGCGGCACGCGGCGTGGCCCGGCTCTTCCTCGAAGTCGAGGAGGGCAATGCGCCGGCGATCGGGCTCTACCAGCGTCTCGGCTTCGACACCGTCGGGCGTCGCGAGGGCTATTACCCGAAACCCGACGGCAGCCGTGTTGCAGCCCTGGTGATGCGGCGCGAGCTCGGCTGAGCCTCGTCGCGCCGGCGGCGTAGACGGCTGTCGGAGGTCCGACTATAGCCGGTCCCGCAAAACTGGAGCGTCTGCGCGCAGAATGAACGGCCCAGCATGAAAGGCCTCCGTCCCGGCGCCATGGCGCGGCTTGTGCTGATCGTCTTCGGCACGCTCGTCCTGATTCCGCCGCAGCTCGTCGCGATGCGCTTCGGGCGGCCGTTCTATTTCACCCGCCTGTTCCAGAGGCTGGTCTGCCGCGCCTTTTGCGTACGAATCACCACGCGCGGACAGGCGCCTGCGCCCGGAGAGGGCGGGCTGATCGTCGCCAACCACATCTCCTGGCTCGACATCCCCGTCATCGGCACGACCGGGCCGCTCTCCTTCGTCGCCAAGGCGGAGGTCGCGACCTGGCCGGTGATCGGCTGGCTCTCGACGCTGCAACGTACAGTCTTCATCGACCGGATGCGCCGTGGCGCCACCGCCGGTGTCGCCAGCGAGATGGGCAAGCGGCTGCAGAATGGGCAATCCGTGGTGCTGTTCGCCGAGGGCACGACTGGCGACGGCACACGCATCCTGCCGCTGCGCTCTTCGCTGCTGGGCGCCGCTCACGAAGCCGTGCGCGGCGCAGACGAGGCCGAAACCACGGTCTATCCGCTCTGCATAACCTATACCGGCTTTCATGGCCTGCGCGGCGGACGCGTCGAGCGCTCCGCCCTGTCCTGGTGTGGCGACACCGAACTCGCGCCGCATTTTCAAGCGATGATCAATTCCGGCGCCATCGACGTAGAGCTCGCCTGGGGCGAGCCGATCCGGATGGGCCGCAAGCTCTCGCGCAAGGAGGCGACGCGCCTCGCCGAGATCGCGATCCGGCGGGCCCGGCAGGAAGCCGTCACCGGCCGGTCACGCAGCTGAGCCAGATACGAACGGCTTGGACTGTTGCGGCCCGGATATTGCGTGGTGGCAGGCAGCGGCGATATGATTCCCATCCTCGGGGCGATTGGGATAAGGAGACGCGGTTGAGGCCGGATCAGCGTTGATGAAGAAAGTCCATATCAAGTCCTATGGCTGCCAGATGAACGTCTATGACGGCCAGCGCATGGCCGACGTCCTGGGCCAGGAGGGCTATGTCGAGACTGCGACACCCGACGATGCCGATCTCATCCTGCTGAATACCTGCCATATCCGCGAACGAGCCGCCCACAAGGTCTATACCGAGCTCGGCAAGCTGCGCGACCTGAAGCGCGAGCGCAAAGCGCAGGGACGCGAGACCCAGCTCGTCGTCGCCGGCTGCGTCGCGCAGGCCGAGGGCGCCGAAATCCAGCGGCGCCAGCCGGCCGTCGACCTCGTCATCGGCCCCCAGACCTATCACCGCCTGCCCGAATTGCTGGCGCAGGCGAAGGGCGGCCGCGTCGTCGACACCGAATTGCCGCCCGAGGACAAGTTCGATCACCTGCCGGCGCCGAAGCCCGCGGCGATCCTCGCCCGCGGCGTCTCGGCCTTCGTCACCGTGCAGGAAGGCTGCGACAAGTTCTGCGCCTTCTGCGTCGTGCCCTATACGCGCGGCGCCGAATTCTCGCGCTCGGTCGCGCAGGTGATCGCCGAGGTCGAACGGCTGGCGCAGGCCGGCGTGCAGGACGTCTCCCTGCTCGGCCAGAACGTCAACGCCTATCATGGCGATGGCCCCGATGGCCGGGTCTGGACGCTGGCCCGGTTGATACACCGGATCGCCGAGGTGCCGGGCATCGCCCGCATCCGCTATACGACCAGCCATCCGCGCGACATGGACGAGGAGCTGATCGCCGCCCATCGCGACCTGCCGCAGGTGATGCCGTTCCTGCATCTGCCGGTGCAGGCGGGCTCCGACCGGATTCTTTCGGCGATGAACCGCAAGCATACCGGCGACGAATACCGGCGCTTGATCGACCGGATCCGCGAGGCACGGCCCGACATCGCGCTGTCCTCCGATTTCATCGTCGGCTTCCCCGGCGAGAGCGATGCCGATTTCGAGGAGACGATGCGGCTGATCGCCGATGTCCGCTTCGCCTCGGCCTATTCATTCAAGTATTCACCGCGCCCCGGCACGCCGGCGGCCGAGCTCTCCGAGCAGGTCCCGGCCGCCGTGATGGACGAGCGGCTCTACCGGTTGCAGGCGCTGGTCGAGCAGCATCGGCAGGAGTTCAACCACGCCATGGTCGGGCGCACCGTCGAGATTCTGATCGAGCGCAACGGGCGGCATCCCGGCCAGCTCGCCGGCAAGACGCCCTATATGCAGGCGGTCCAGATCGAGAGCGCGACGCACCGGATCGGCGATCGCGTCATGGTTCTGATCGAGCGCGCCGGGTCGAACTCGCTGTTCGGCCGCGCGGTGGAACAGCCGGGCTTGGCTGCCTGAGACGGTTCGAGTGCGTAGCGTGCGATGGCGTCGGCGTTGCAGTGAAAGTTTTTGGCGGTGAAGTTTCTAGACTGCGCCTGTCCGACTCATTCCCAGTGGAGACAATGGCATTGGCCCAGGCCGATCATTTCAATCCGAAAGCCGAGCGCGGCCCACGCCGCGATGAGACGCTGACGCGCGAGGGCCTGCCCGGCGCGGAGGTCGAGCTCACCTTCGACAACAACCAGACCGCCGGCCTGGTCTTCGGCCATTACGACCAGAACCTGGCGCATCTGGAGCGTCGCCTCGGCGTCGTCGTCGCCCCGAACGGCAATCACGTCACCATCAAGGGCCCGCGCGAGACCGCCGAGCAGGCGAGCCGCGTGCTGCGCACGCTCTATGCCCGCGCCAAGACCGGCGCCGCCGTCAATCTCGGCGAGGTCGACGGCGCGATCGAGGAGAGCAATGTGCAGCGCTCGCTCTTCCCGGCCGACAATGCCGGCAAGGCTGCCTTCGACGCGATCATCACGCGCAAGCGCGGTCCGGTCCGGGCGCGCAATGCGGCGCAGGACGCCTATCTGCGCCAGCTCAAGCGTCATGAGCTCGTCCTCGCCGAAGGCCCCGCGGGCACCGGCAAGACCTGGCTCGCGGTCGGCCACGCAGTCTCGCTGATCGAACAGGGCGTGGTCGAGCGCATGGTGCTGTCGCGCCCGGCGGTCGAGGCCGGCGAGCGCCTCGGCTTCCTGCCCGGCGACATGCGCGAGAAGGTCGATCCGTACCTGCGGCCGATCTACGACGCGCTCAACGACTTCATGGAGGCGCGCCATGTCGAGCGCGCCTTGCAGACCGGCATGATCGAGATCGCCCCGCTCGCCTTCATGCGCGGCCGCACCCTGACCAACGCCGTCGTGCTGCTCGACGAGGCGCAGAACGCCACCTCGGTGCAGATGAAGATGTTCCTCACCCGCCTGGGCGAGGGCTCGCGGATGATCATCACCGGCGACCCCTCGCAGGTCGACCTGCCGCCGGGCCAGCGCTCGGGCCTGGTCGAGGCGGTCCGGCTGCTCTCCGGCGTCGAGGGTGTCGGCCATGCCCGCTTCGAGGAGGGCGACGTCGTCCGCCACGCGCTCGTGCGCCGCATCGTCATGGCCTATGAGGACGCCGCCCGGAAGGAACGCGACGAGCGCGAGGCGCGGCTCGCCGCCCTGCCAGCGCCGGACGCGCCCGTCGAGGGCGATGCCGACGGGCTGAAGCGCATGCTGTCGCGGGAGCGGCCGCGATGACCGACCGACCTCGTTCGCGGCGCACGGCGCCGCGAACCGAAAAGCCGGAGCCCGAGCCAAGCGGGCCTTCGCTCGATATCCGCATCCAGTCGCGGAAATGGCGCGAGATCGGGGATTTGCGACCGCGGATCCTCGCCGCTATCGAGGCAGCGCTTGTGCTCACGCCGGTCAAGCCGATGCCGGGCGCCGAGCTCAGCCTGCTGCTCACCGACGACAAGCGCATCCGCATCGTCAATCGCGATTGGCGCGGCTTCGACAAGGCGACCAACGTCCTCTCCTTCCCGGCCGCGCCGTCCGAACGGATCGGCTCGAGCCCGGTCGTCGGCGACATCGTGATCGCCTTCGAGACGGTCGCCCGCGAGGCCGAGGGCGAGGAGAAATCCTTCGGCGACCATCTCAGCCATCTCGTGATCCACGGCCTGCTGCACCTGCTGGGCGAGGACCACGAGACAGAGGCCGAGGCCCAGCGCATGGAAGCGCTGGAGACCGCGGCGCTTGCCCGGCTCGGTATCGCCGACCCCTATGCCGGCTCGGAGCCGGAACCCGTGCAGCCCCGCCCAGCGGCCAAGACCAAGAAGCCCCAGCCAGCGTCATGAGCGACGACACACGATCTTCCTCTTCGTCGGAGCCGACAGGCCGCGGCCTGTCGCACTGGCTCGGCCAGTTTCTCGACAAGCTCGGCCTGCGCCATGGCGGCTCGATCCGCGAGGACATCACCGAGGCGCTGGCCCAGGACGGTGGCGGGGTCACCGACCTCTCGCCTCAGGAACGGGCGATGCTCTCGAACGTGCTGAGCCTGCGCGAGCGCCGCGTCGCCGATGTGATGGTGCCGCGTGCCGACGTCATCGCGGTCTCCTCGGAGGCGACGCTCGGCGACCTGCTGGCATTGTTCCGCACCGCCGGCCATTCGCGCCTGCCAGTCTATGGCGAATCGCTCGACGACCCCCGCGGCATGATCCACATCCGCGACTTCCTCGACTTCATCGCCGCCCGGGCCAAGCCGGGCCGGAAGCTGCGCGGCGAGGCGGAAGCTCCGCCTGGGCCGAGCCTGGGGGCCATCGACCTCTCGATGACGCTGGCCCAGGCCAAGATCCTGCGGCCTGTGCTCTACGTGCCGCCGTCGATGCCGGCGGTAGACCTTCTCGTCCGAATGCAGGCGACGCGCACCCATATCGCTTTGGTGATCGACGAATATGGCGGCACGGACGGGCTGATCTCGATCGAGGACCTCGTCGAGATCGTCGTTGGCGACATCGAGGACGAGCACGATCTCGACGAAGCTCCCGCGATCGCGCCGGCCGGCGAGAACCGCTTCATCGCCGATGCCCGCGCCACGCTCGACGAGCTGAAGGAGGCGACCGGTATCGACCTGTCGCGCGCCGAGGTCGCCGAGGAGGTCGATACGCTCGGCGGCCTGATCGTGACGCTGGCCGGCCGCGTGCCGGTGCGCGGCGAATTGATCAAGGGGCCGGAGAACCTCGAATTCGAGGTGCTCGACGCCGATCCCCGCCGGGTCAAGCGCCTGCGGATCCATCGCCGCGATCCCGTCGCCGCCGAACCGCCAGCAACGCCGGACGCTGCATGACCATGCTCTCGGCGCTGGCCGACCGCGTCATCCTCGCCTGGGGTTGGCCGCGCCGGCTGATCGCGCTCCTCTGCGGCGCCTGCGGTGCCTTGGCGCTGGCCCCGCTCGATCTCTGGCCGCTGCTGGTCGTGCCAATGACCGTCGCGGTCTGGCTGATCGACGGCTCGGTCGCCGAGAGCCGGCGCGGACGCCTCTGGGCGGCCGCAAGCGCCGGCTGGTGGTGGGGCTTCGGCTACCATCTCGCCGGTTTGTGGTGGCTTGGCGCCGCCTTCCTGGTCGAGGCCGACAAGTTCGCCTGGGCGATGCCGCTCGGCGTCGTGGCGCTGCCGGCCTTCCTCGGCATCTTCCCGGCCGCCGGCTTCGCGCTGGCGCGGGCGCTCTGGCCGACCGGCGCTGGCCGCGTCCTGGTGCTGGCGGCGATGCTGGCGCTGAGCGAATGGCTGCGCGGCCATGTCCTCACCGGCTTTCCCTGGAATGTCTACGGCATGATGCTGGCCGGACCGAGCTGGTTCGCCCAGAGCGCCAGCCTGATCGGCCTCTATGGGCTGACGGCGCTGGCAGTCGCGATCGGCGCTGCGCCCGCCGTGCTCGGCACGGGCGAAGCGGGCGACGGGCGTTGGCGCGCTCCGGCGCTGGCGGTGCTCGCGCTGGCGGCGATGGCCGGCTTCGGCGCCTGGCGGATTCCGGCGGAGCCGGTTCCGGCGGTGAGCGGGGTCAAATTGCGGCTGATGCAGCCGAACCTGCCGCAGGATGCCAAGTTCAGCCCGCGTAACAGCGAGATGATCCTGTCGCACTATCTGGCGCTAAGCGACCGGGCGACCGGCCCGGCGACCTCGGGCGTGCAGGATGTCACCCATTTGATCTGGCCTGAATCGGCCTTTCCCTTCCTGCTCGGGCGTACGCCGCAGGCGCTCGCGCGGATCGCTGCCCTGTTGCCGCCGAACACGACGCTGATCACGGGCGCCGCCCGCGCCGGCGAGACGCTGCCCGGCGAGAGCCGGCCACCGATCTACAATTCGATCCAGGTGGTGAACGACGAGGGGGTGATCACCGGCAGCTATGACAAGGTCCATCTCGTCCCGTTCGGCGAGTATCTGCCACCTGTGCTCGAACGGCTGATCCGTGCGGTCGGCCTGTCCGAATTCGTCTCGATTCCCGGCGGCTTCGCCTCGGGCAGCCGGCGCACGCCCCTGGCGATCCGCGGCCTGCCGCCCGCCGCGAGCCTGATCTGCTACGAGGTGATCTTCCCGGGCGAGGCGATGCCGAGCGGCCCACGGCCAGGCTTCATCCTCAACCTGACCAATGACGGCTGGTTCGGGCAGACCAGCGGGCCCTACCAGCATCTCGCCCAAGCCCGCCTGCGCGCCATCGAGGAAGGCCTGCCGCTGGTGCGCGTCGCCAACACCGGCATCTCCGCGGTGGCCGATCATTACGGGCGTATCCGCGCCGCGCTGCCGCTCGGCGAGACCGGCGTGATCGATGCGAGCCTGCCGCGCGCCGGCTCGGCGACGCCCTATTCCCGCTTCGGCGATCTTTTCTTTGCAGGTGTAGTTGCCAGCTTAATGCTCGCTGGAGTATTAATGCGTCGACGGTGATCCCATTTGGAACTTTCTTCCGGGACGGCCGCCAAATGCCGGCCGGACCGGGTCTTCAACGGGCCGCCGACAGGTCTGGACGGATACAACAAAGGGGACCGGCAGCCATGTTGAAGAAAGTACCGAACCCGATCGACCGGCATGTCGGCAGCCGCGTCCGGATGCGCCGTATGCTCGCCGGCGTCAGCCAGGAGCGGCTCGGCGAGGCGCTGGGCCTGACCTTCCAGCAGGTGCAGAAATACGAGAAGGGCACCAACCGGATCAGCGCCAGCCGATTGCAGCAGATTTCCAAGATGCTGGGCGTGCCCGTCGCCTTCTTCTTCGACGGCGCCCCCGCCGACGACAGCATCGGGAACGGCTTCGCCGATGCCTCGGCCACGACCTATGTCGCCGATTTCCTCGCCACCAGCGAGGGCGTGCAGCTGACCAAGGCCTTCGTGCGCATCAAGAGCCCGCGCGTGCGCCGGCGCATCGTCGATCTCGTCGAATCGCTCGGCGAGACGCCGATCGAGACCATCGAGCAGTAACATCCTCGCGAGTTCGGACCGCGTTCCCGCAAGCGGATCGAACGCCGTTCCGGACAAGCCGCCTGGCGGCGCACCACCGGCATCCATCGGATCGCAGGAGCTCTGCGATGGATGCCGGCGCTTTGCGTTGCTTCGGGTCTAGTGCAGGGACGGCGCCGCGTCCTGGGTCAGGACGAGGGTGTTCCGGTTGAGCCGCTGCAATTGCGGGCTGGGATTGACCAGCAGGAAATCCCTGAGCTTCACCTGGTCCGGCTCCGACATGGACAGGATCTGCACCGCGAGCCAGAGCTCGTCCGGCAGGTCCATGCGATAGGCGACATCCACCAGCTCCTGATGCACCGGCTGGTTGCGCAGCAGGGCGGTGAGCAGGCCGAGCGCATATTCGATCTTGTCGCGGCTGCTGCCGGTATCATGCTGACTAGCCATGCGAGATCCTCCGCTCGCCCGGAGCCCGGCTCGCGCGATGCGACAGGATCACCGGCGCGTCGATATCCTTGAAGGCGAGGGTGCGGCGATAGGCGTCCTCGCTCACCGTGATGATCGTGCCGACGCAGTTCATGCCGTCGATCATCGTCGGCAGCCCAAGCGGCCTGACCTCCCAGCCCAACTCCAGGAAGCGCGGCATCCACCAGGTCTCCATCACCACCGTGATCGCCGCGATGTCGTTGGCCAGGCAGTATTCGAACATGCCGGCAAGAACCGTGTGCAGGATCTTGCTGTCTGGACCGCGCCGCTCCGGCAAGACGAAGATGCGCGTCCATTCGACGATGTCGCTACCGCGCTGAAGCCCACGCACATCGGCCAGGAAGGGGAAGACATCCGCCATGAGATGCGGACAGGTCGTCGGAACGAGCCGCGTGCCGCCGATCACGCGCCCGTTCTCGATCGCCAGCAGATAGGTCGCGTCGGCATTGTCGAACTGGTCGACCTCGCGGCCATCGGGCCGTTCGAGCGCCATCCATTTGCGCTCGCCGACATAGATCTGGTGCCGGATCTTGTAGTGCTGCTCGAGCTCGGCACCGTAGAGGTGCCGGTTCCCGGCATCGATAACGTGGATCATCGCCGCCTCCCCTTCCTAGAGGGACGCAGGCTGGCTCCATTCAGGTTTCATGGGTATTCCGGAATTCCGGAAGATGCGGCCGAAATCGGCCGGATTCGAACGGTTGTTCCTATCGCAAAAGTGGTCCCGCCTCTACGGAACACGCATAGAGACTCTAAATGCTGATCTCGCCGCGGCGATAGGCTTCGATGACCGTGCGCGTGCGGCCTCTGACGCCGAGCTTGCGGGCCGCATTCTCGAAATGGGCCTCGGCCGTGCCCGCCGAAACGCCGAGCCGCTCCGCCACGCCTTCCGTCGTCTTGCCGATCGCGAACCAGGTCAGGACTTCGCGCTCGCGCACGGTCAGCACATGCTCACGGCGGGCCGGCCGCATGCAATCGGCCGCCTTACCATGGGCGTAGATCGACATCAGGTGGATGGCCGATCTAGCCTGGCGCGACAGATCCGGTCGGTCGCCTGCCATGGTGACCACCGCCTGGAAGCCTGCCTCACCGTGAATGGGTACGCAGAAGCCCTCGATCATGTTGAAGTCGCGCGCCCGGTGCATCACCTCGCGCTGGCGCGGCAATGCCACGCCCTCCTGATAGACATCGTTCCAGGCGAAGGGATCGATCGTCGTCTTGCAATGGGCCGCGATCGGGTCCCAATCCGAGAACGACTTCTCCAGATAGAGCTCGAACCAGCCCGGCGGCCAGCCATTGAGAAGGACGAGCGGGTCGATCCGATCACCGATTTCCGGCAGGCCGGTGATCAGGAAGGCGTGAAAGCCATAGCTGGCGAGC
Source organism: Allobosea sp. (assembly GCA_024231975.1). GTDB lineage: Bacteria > Pseudomonadota > Alphaproteobacteria > Rhizobiales > Beijerinckiaceae > Allobosea. The sequence continues at coordinate 12,894 of JAAEQB010000047.1, read as the reverse complement.
TTGTCGCGCAAGGCAGCAACGACCATCGTCGGATCGGTGAGGGTGCTCAGCCGATCGATGAAGTCGAGCGCGTCTCGTCCCGCGTTGAAATGTCGTCCCGACATGTCCCGTCTTTTTTGACCTTATCACTTTCAACACAGAACGGCCAAGAATCAACGCATACCAATGCATACCAATCCGGAGGCGACCAGAGCCGGTGGTAGACGCGAAGCCGGAAGTGCGGTTGAGTGTGACGTGAGGTGAACGGCCCATGCTCAAGAAACTCCCGAATCCGATCGACCGTCATGTCGGCAGCCGGGTGCGCATGCAGCGCATGCTGGCTGGCATCAGCCAGGAAAAGCTCGGCGAGGCACTGGGCCTGACCTTCCAGCAGGTGCAGAAATACGAAAAGGGTACCAATAGAATCAGCGCGAGCCGCCTGCAGCAGATCGCCAAGATGCTGGGCGTGCCTGTCGCCTTCTTCTTCGAGGGCGCGCCTTCCGGCGAAGCGACCGCCGTTGGCTTCGCCGATGCGTCGAGCACGGCCTATGTCGCCGATTTCCTGTCCACCAGCGAGGGTGTGCAACTGTCGAAGGCGTTCGTGCGCATCAAGAGCCCGCGGGTGCGCCGACGCGTCATCGATCTCGTCGAGGCTTTGGCGGACGATCCCGGCGAATTGCCCTGATTTCGCTTTTTTTCGTTTGTCTTAACGAACGATCCATCTGCGAAAAGAATTTCCGGCCTTGACGGCGAACCCTTCCGCTGCGAAAGACGCTGCGCATTTTTTCGTGCAGGCGCAGGCATACGCCGCGCCGCTTCGCAGCCACCTGAGAAGGATCCACCGGTCGTGTCGCGCCAGAACTACCTCTTCACCAGCGAGTCCGTTTCCGAAGGCCACCCGGACAAGGTCTGCGACCGGATCTCCGACGAGATCGTCGATCTGTTCTTCAAGGAAGCGATCAAGGCCGGCCATGACCCGGCGCAGGTGCGCGTCGCCGCCGAGACGCTGGCGACCACCAACCGCATCGTCGTCGCCGGCGAGGTCCGCACCCATCTCGACGAGAAGCAGATCAAGTCGAAGGTGAAGTCGGCGGCGCGCAAGGCGGTCCGCGCGATCGGCTACGAGCAGGACGGCTTCCACTGGAAGAAGGCCAAGATCGACGTGCTGCTGCACCCGCAGTCGGCCGACATCGCCCAGGGTGTCGACGAAGGCAGCAATAAAGATGTCGGCGCCGGCGACCAGGGCATCATGTTCGGCTATGCCTGCCGCGAGACCCCGGAGCTGATGGCCGCTCCGATCTATTACGCCCACAAGATCCTCGAGGTCCTCGCCAAGGCCCGCCACGCCGGCGAAGGCCCGGCCGCCAAGCTCGGCCCCGACGCCAAGAGCCAAGTCACGGTCAAGTACGAGAACGGCAAGCCGGTCGGCGTCACCCAGATCGTGCTCTCGACCCAGCATCTCGACGAGAAGCTGTCCTCGGCCGATGTCCGCAAGATCGTCGAGCCCTATATCCGCGAGACCCTGCCCGATGGCTGGATCTCGAAGGACACCGTCTGGCACGTCAACCCGACCGGCAAGTTCGTGATCGGCGGCCCGGACGGCGACGCCGGCCTGACCGGCCGCAAGATCATCGTCGACACCTATGGCGGCGCGGCTCCGCATGGCGGCGGCGCCTTCTCGGGCAAGGACCCGACCAAGGTCGACCGTTCTGCCGCCTATGCGGCGCGCTACCTCGCCAAGAACGTCGTCGCCGCCAAACTGGCCGATCGCTGCACGATCCAGCTTTCCTATGCGATCGGCGTCGCCAAGCCGCTGTCGATCTATGTCGACCTGCACGGCACCGGCAAGATCGACGAGGCCAAGCTCGAGGGCGTCCTCGGCGAGGTGATGGACCTGACGCCGCGCGGCATCCGCACGCATCTCGGCCTCAACAAGCCGATCTACGCCAAGTCGGCAGCCTATGGCCATTTCGGCCGCAAGGCCGGCCGTGACGGCAGCTTCTCCTGGGAGAAGACCGACCTGGTCGACGCGCTGAAGAAGGCCGTCGCCTGATCCAGCTCATCCGCAAGGATATCAAGGCCGGGGCGATGCCCCGGCCTTTTTCTTTCCGGCCGCTCGCCGTAAAGGCCTCCTATGACTGACCAGCACGATTCCGAACGGGCCTTCTTCGGCCGGCGCAAGGGCAAGGGCCTGCGCCAAGGCCAGGCCGAGCGCATCGCCGAGACCTTGCCGACGCTTCGTTTGCCCGAAGGCCCGATCGCGGATCTGAAGGCGCTCTTCCCCATCCCGGTCGAAGCGGTCAGGCTGGAGATCGGCTTCGGCGGCGGCGAGCACCTGCTGCACCGCATGCGCGAAAGCCCGCAGATCGGGTTCATCGGCGTCGAGCCCTTCATCAATGGCATGGCCAAGTTCCTGGCCGTGATCGAGCAGGAGGGCCTGCGCAACATCCGGCTCTGGGACGGCGATGCCGCGCTGCTGCTGCCGCAGCTGCCTGAGGGGAGCGTCGACGCGGCGGATCTGCTCTATCCGGATCCCTGGCCGAAGCGTCGCCAGCGCAAGCGCCGCTTCGTCTCCGAGCGGACACTCTCTCTGCTCGCCAGGGTGCTGAGGCCGGGCGGCCGCTTCCGCTTCGCCAGTGACATCGACGACTATGTCGGCTGGACGCTGGCGCGGCTCGCCGCCTCGCCCGATTTCGACTGGATCGACGAGAGCGCTGACGACTGGCGCCAACCTTATCCGGGGTGGGTCCGCACCCGCTACGAGGCGAAGGCGGTCAAGGCCGGGCGGGTGCCGAGCTATCTGACTGCGCACCGTCGCGCATCCTGAGGAAACCGAGCACGCGCTGCGCCGTCATCGGCGTCAGGTTGCGGAAGCTCTGCTTGGCCCGCTCCAGCACCGGGGCGGACTTGCCGTCGCCCTTGCGCAGACCGATCAGTGCCCTGGTCGTTTCCCAGGACCAGCCCATTCCCCGCGCCACCAGAAGCACCGCGTCGCGATCGGGACCGAAGACGATCTGCTCGGTCGCCGGCAAGGTCAGGCGGGCAAGGGTGGCGACGCCGCAGATCGCATGCTCCACCGCGCCGGAGGTCGCGTATTGCGCGACCACGGATTCATCGAGCTTGCCGGCCTCGTCCAAGGCCTTGACGTCCGCCAACGCCTTGCCGAACCGGCCGAGCTCGTCGCCGATGGCCGTCTGGGCAGAGACGGCTTCGGCGCCGCGCTCGACCGCACCGGCGACGGCGCCGGCCAGGGAGGGCTCGAGCGAGGCTTCGAGCCGGCGGCGGGCCGAGCTCTTAGCGGCAGCCAGCAATTGCTCGGCGAGATCGCCGGGAATGTCGGCGCGGGTGCCGAGCGTCGCCTGCAGGGCGTCGTCCTGAGCGGCGCGCATGACGAGGACGCCCATGCCATGGCGGGAGAAGCGGGCACTCTGGTTGGCGGCGACGGCATGGGTCACAACGCGCCCGCCGCGCAGGATCAGGAAATCGGTGACCGGCTCGCCGAGATCCGGCCGCTCGGTTATGGCGAGCATATGGTCGCGCCCCTTGGCAGCGGCGATGGCGACGAGATCATGGTCGCTGAGACGGGGCGAGGCGACGAGGACCGGCCGGGCGACAGCGATCTCATCGAGCGCAAGCTGGCGCACGACGCCGCTCGGCGCGTTGGGAACGGGAGCCAGCCGCTCGGCCAGTTCGATGCGCGCCCGCATCTCGATCGCGCGGGCGAGGCGGCCGATCACCACGTCGAAGACGCCGACCTGATCCTCGCCCATGTCGTTGGCCGTGGCCAGGAAGAGATCGGTCAGGCGCGACAGGATGACGGCGCGCTCATCCGTCGAGCCACGTGCCATCGTCGTCTCGAGATCGCGCAGCAACGCGCCGACAGGACTCATCACGCAACCTCACACACGACCATCTCCCCTCCTAGCAATGAAGAATGACCAGCGGGTTAGCGGGATCGTCGAAATCGAGGACAGGCTTGCAAGATCGCGGAAACGGGACTAGATAGCGGCCAACAGCTCTGGTTTCGGTGTAAGCCGGCGATCAAGAGCGGGCCCGCCGGCCCGCTCTTTTTTATTGGCCGAACCGCCCATGAGCCTTTTTTGCAGCCGGCGGGAGACGGGCGAGCCATACGGATGGTCGAGCACAACAGCCAGGATCAGGAGACGCGGCAAGAGGCGCGCATCGTCGTCGAGAGCGGCGTCGCGGCGCGTGTCGCGGCGATCGTCGAGCCCGCGATCGCGGACCTCGGCTACCGGCTGGTGCGCGTGCGCGTCACCGGCCAGAACGGCTGCACGGTCCAGATCATGGCCGAGCTCCCGGACGGCACCATGACCGTCGAGGGCTGCGAGGCCGTGAGCCAGGCGGTGTCGCCGGCGCTCGACGTCGACGATCCCATCCAGGCGGCCTATCATCTCGAAGTGTCGTCGCCGGGCATCGACCGGCCGCTGGTCCGGCCGAGCGATTTCGAACGCTGGGCCGGCCACCTGACCAAGATCGAGACCAGCGAGCCCTTCGCCGGTCGCAAGCGTTTCCGCGGCATCCTGCGGGGCGCCAGCGGAACGGACGCCCTGCTGAGCCGCGACGACGCCAAGACCGACGAGGAGCGCGACGTCGCGATCCCGATGCGCCTGATCGCCGAGGCGCGGCTGGTCTTGACCGACGCGCTGGTCACCGAATCGCTCCGGCGCGGCAAGTCTGGCCTCGCGCCGGAAATGCCGCCCGCCGACGAGATCGCCCAGCCCGTACCCGGGCGCGGCAAATCGCTCGGCCCTCGCGACCCCAAGGCCCGCAAGCCGGGCAAGGGCGCCAAGGGGCCGGTGAAGAACACACAGGAAGAGGAGTGAGCGCCATGGCCGTCAGCGCCAACCGGCTCGAGCTGTTGCAGATCGCCGACGCCGTCGCCCGCGAGAAGTCGATTGACCGCCAGATCGTGATCGACGCGATGCAGGACGCGATCGCCAAGGCGGCGCGCTCGCGCTACGGCGCCGAGACCGACGTCCATGCCGAGATCAACCCGAAATCGGGCGAGCTCAGGCTGGCGCGGCATCTCCAGGTCGTCGACCTCGTCGAGAACGGCGCCGTCGAGATCACCGTCGACGAGGCCAAGCGCCACAATCCGGCTGCCCAGGTCGGCGACGTGATCGCCGATCCGCTGCCTCCCTTCGACTTCGGCCGCATCGCCGCCCAGTCGGCCAAGCAGGTCATCGTGCAGAAGGTGCGCGAGGCCGAGCGCGACCGGCAATATGACGAGTACAAGGATCGCATCGGCGAGATCGTCAACGGCGCGGTCAAACGCGTCGAATACGGCAACGTCTTCGTCGATCTCGGCCGCGGCGAGGCGATCATCCGCCGCGACGAGATGATCCCGCGCGAAACCTTCAAGGTCGGCGACCGCGCCCGCGCCTATGTCTACGACGTGCGCCGCGAGCCGCGCGGCCCGCAGATCTTCCTGTCGCGTACCCATCCGCAGTTCATGGCCAAGCTGTTCGGCCAGGAAGTGCCGGAGATCTATGACGGGATTGTCGAAGTCAAAGCCGTTGCCCGCGACCCAGGTTCGCGCGCCAAGATCGCGGTGATCTCGCGCGATTCCTCGATCGACCCGGTCGGCGCCTGCGTCGGCATGCGCGGCTCGCGCGTGCAGGCCGTGGTCGGCGAATTGCAGGGCGAGAAGATCGACATCATCCCCTGGTCGCCGGATGTCGCGACCTTCGTCGTCAACGCGCTGCAGCCGGCGGAAGTCGCCAAGGTCGTGCTCGACGAGGAAGCCGACAAGATCGAGGTCGTAGTGCCGGACGAGCAGCTCTCGCTCGCCATCGGCCGCCGTGGCCAGAATGTCCGCCTGGCGTCGCAGCTGACCGGCTGGGACATCGACATCCTCACGGAGCAGGAGGAATCCGAGCGCCGCCAGAAGGAGTTCGTGCAGCGCACCGAGCTGTTCATGAACGCGCTCAACGTCGACGAGACCGTCGGCCAGCTGCTCGCCTCGGAAGGCTTCCGCTCGGTCGAGGAAGTCGCTTATGTCGAGCCGAGCGAATTGTCGTCGATCGAGGGCTTCGACGAAGACACCGCCGGCGAGATCCAGAACCGGGCCCAGGAATACCTGGCCGCGGTCGAGGCCGAGCTCGACGACAAGCGCAAGGCACTGGGCGTCGACGACGAGCTGCGCGAGGTCGAGGGCGTCACCACCGCGATGATGGTCGCGCTCGGCGAGAACGACGTGAAGAGCGTCGAGGATCTCGCCGGCTGCGCGACCGACGACCTGGTCGGCTGGACCGAGCGCAAGGATGGTGAGACCACTCGCCATTCCGGCTATCTCGACGGCTTCGACCTGTCGCGGCAGGATGCCGAGGCGATCGTGATGGCAGCCCGTATCAAGGCGGGCTGGGTCGAGGCGCCGGAGCCGGAAGCCGAGACTGAAGCCGAGGCCGAGGAGTCGCAGGCCTGAGTTCGGAGCCGCGCAAGATGAACCGGCGCGCCGAACGCGAGGGTCCGGAGCGGACCTGCGTGGTGACGCGCCAGGGCCGGGCGCCGGAGGACCTGATCCGCTTCGTGGTCGGCCCCGGCGACGTGCTGGTGCCGGACATCAGGCGCAAATTGCCGGGCCGCGGCGTCTGGGTTTCGCTCAGCACCGCCGCCGTCGGCGAAGCGGTGAAGCGACGCGCGTTCGAGCGTTCGCTGAAGACGAAGGTCACGGTGTCGCCGGAACTTCCGGCCGAGGTCGACGCCCTGCTGGCCAGGGACGCCATCCAGGCCCTGGCGATGGCGAACAAGGCCGGCCTCGTCGTCAGCGGCTTCGCCAAGGTCGAGGCGCTGGCGCAGGCCGGGCGCGCCGCCGCGGTGATCGCCGCCAGCGACGGCGCCGAGGACGGCAAACGCAAGATCGGCCAGGCGCTGCGGCGGGCGCCCGTGGCGAAAGAGATACCGGTGGTGGCGATTTTCGCCGCGACCGAACTGGAACTGGCGCTGGGGCGTGAGCATGTGATACATGCAGCGCTTGCTCCGGGTCCGGCGACTGAGGGTTTCCTCGCGCGCTGGCGTCGGCTCGTCCGTTTTCGGACGAACGATGCTGGCGAAACGGCGTTTATCGACCCGGTCGAATCCGATGCGCGAGATCAGACGAAGACCGAACCGGCAGGACCGAAAGCGGAATGAGTGACACCAAGACCCCCGGCGACAAGACCTTGAGCGTGACGCCTCCCAAGACGTTGTCGCTGAAGCGCCCTGTCGAACAGAGCACCGTTCGGCAGAGCTTCTCGCATGGGCGCTCGAAGCAGGTTGTCGTCGAGGTCAAGCGCCGCGTCGCCCACGAGCCGGCCGCCGCTCCCGTTGCGCCCCGCGCGCCGCAGCCGCCGCAAGCTCCGGCAGCTCCTCAGGCTCCGCGGCCGCCCCAGCCCGCGCCGCAGGCCGCCCGGCCCGCCGGCGGGATGCTGCTGCGCACGCTCTCCGATGACGAGAAGGACGCTCGTCAGCGCGCCCTCTCCGATGCGCGTGCCGTCGAGGCCGAGGCCCGCGCCCGCGCCGAGGAGGAGGCCCGCCAGCGCGCCGCCCGCGAGGCCCGTGAACGGGCCGAGCGTGAGGCCGCCCAGGCGCGCCAGCGTGAGGAAGAAGATCGCCGCCGTCAGGAAGACGAGCACAAGCGTCGTGCCGAGAGCGCCGCCCGCCAGCGCATGAGCGAGGAAGCGGCGCCGCCGCGGCCCGCCCCGGTGCGCGATGCGGCTCCGGCCTCCGCTCCGCCGACCCAGACCTATAGCCAGGCGCCGCGCCCGGCTCCGTCCGGCCCGCGCGAGCCGCGTGAACAGCGCGAGTTCGGTGGCGGCCGCCCGCCGGTGCGTGATGTCGGCGCCCGGCCGCCGCGGCTCGACTTCCGCCCGCCGCGCTCGGATGCTCCGCGCGGTCCCCGCCCCGATCCGAATGCGACCGCCGAGCCGCTCGTCGCCCGGCCCGCGCGCCAGGCGCCTTCTTCCGCAGGCGCGCCGCGCAGCCGTCCCGATGACGGCGAGGCGCGTCCCGCCTTCCGGCGCCCCGGCGGCAGCCCCGGCGGTGCACCCCGCGGTGCCCCGGCTCCGGCGCCGAAGACCCCGAAGGTCGGCGAGAAGCCACGCGGCCGCCTGACGCTGTCGACCGCCACGGGCGGAGACGACGAGCGGACCCGCTCGCTCGCCTCCTTCCGCCGCCGCGTGCAGCGCATGACCGGCCATCGTGCCTCGGACGCGCAGAAAGAGCGCGTGATGCGCGAGGTGATCATCCCCGAGACGATCACCATCCAGGAACTCGCGAACCGCATGACCGAGCGCGGCGTCGACGTCATCCGCCTGCTGATGAAGCAGGGCGCGATGCACAAGATCACCGATGTGATCGACGCCGACACCGCCCAGCTCGTCGCCGAGGAAATGGGCCACACCGTCAAGCGCGTTGCCGAATCCGACGTCGAGGAAGGCCTGTTCGATACGCCGGACACCGACGAGACCCTGGTCTCGCGGCCGCCGGTCGTGACCATCATGGGCCATGTCGACCACGGCAAGACCTCGCTGCTCGACGCGATCCGCAAGACCCATGTCGTTTCCGGCGAGGCCGGCGGCATCACCCAGCACATCGGCGCCTATCAGGTGACGACGCCGGCCGGTGCCAAGGTGACCTTCATCGACACGCCCGGCCACGCCGCCTTCACGGCGATGCGCGCCCGCGGCGCCAAGGTGACGGACATCGTCGTGCTGGTGGTGGCTGCGGATGACGGCGTGATGCCGCAGACGGTCGAGGCCATCAACCATGCCAAGGCGGCCAAGGTGCCGCTGATCGTGGCGATCAACAAGATCGACAAGTCCGACGCCAATCCGGATCGCGTCCGCTCCGAGCTGCTGCAATACGAGATCCAGGTCGAGTCGCTCGGCGGCGAGACGCTGGAGATCGAGGTTTCGGCCAAGACCGGCCAGGGGCTCGACACGCTGCTCGAAGCGATCGCGCTGCAGGCCGAAGTGCTCGACCTCAAGGCCAACCCCGACCGCGTTGCCGAAGGCACGGTGATCGAGGCCAAGCTCGACCGCGGCCGCGGCCCGGTCGCGACCGTTCTCGTCCAGCGCGGTACGCTGCGCACCGGCGACATCATCGTCGCCGGCGCCGAATGGGGCCGCGTCCGCGCGCTGATCTCCGACACCGGTGCTCAGATCAAGGAAGCGGCGCCGTCGCTGCCGGTCGAGGTGCTCGGCTTCAACGGCACGCCGGAAGCCGGCGACCGCGTCGCGGTCGTCGAGTCCGAAGCACGGGCCCGCGAGATCACCGATTATCGCGAGCGCCAGAAGCGCGACCGTCTTGCCGCTCGTGGCGCCGGCTCGGGTGCTGGCCGCTCGCTTGCCGAGATGATGCGCGAGCTCAAGGAAGGCGCCGGCCGCAAGGAGTTCCCGCTCGTCGTCAAGGGCGACGTGCAGGGCTCGGTCGAGGCCATCGTCGGCTCGCTCGAGAAGGTCGGCAATGACGAAGTGCGCGCCCGCGTGCTTTCGTCCGGCGTCGGCGCGATCACCGAATCCGACGTCACGCTGGCCCAGGCTTCGGGCGCGGTGGTGATCGGCTTCAACGTCCGCGCCCACAAGGAAGCGCGCGAGGCGGCCGAACGGGCCGGCGTCGAGATCCGTTACTACAGCATCATCTACAACCTGATGGATGATGTGAAGGACGCGATGTCGGGCCTGCTGGCGCCGACCCTGCGCGAGACCATGCTCGGCAACGCCCAGATCCTCGAGATCTTCAACGTCTCGAAGGTCGGCAAGATCGCCGGCTGCCGCGTCACCGACGGCACGATCGAGCGCGGCGCCAATGTCCGCCTGATCCGCGACGGCGTCGTGGTCCACGAGGGCAAGCTCGCCCAGCTCAAGCGCTTCAAGGACGACGCCAAGGAAGTGGTCGCCGGCCAGGAGTGCGGCATGTCCTTCGAGAACTACCAGGACATGCGCGCTGGCGACGTGATCGAATGCTTCCGCGTCGAGGAGATCAAGCGCAGCCTCTGATCGGCTCGCTTGCTCCCGGAGACCTAGAGATGGCCGGGCTTTCGCCCGGCCATGACGTTTCAAACCGTCCGTCCGGTCCGATCCCGGAGAACGAGAACCATGGCGAAGAAACCCAATACACAGGGCTCAGGGCCCTCGCAGCGGCAATTGCGCGTCGGCGAACTGATCCGGCATGCGCTGGCCGAGATGCTGGCGCGCGGCGACATCCATGACGATGTCCTGGCCAGGCACGTCATCACCGTACCGGAGGTCCGGCTCTCGCCCGATCTCAAGCTTGCGACCTGCTATATCATGCCGCTCGGCGGCCAGGATGTCGCCCCGGTGCTGAAGGCGCTCGACGCCAATAAGCGCTATCTTCGCGGCGAGGTCGCGCATCGGGTCAACCTGAAATACGCGCCCGATCTGCGCTTCCGCCAGGACGAGAGCTTCGACGAGGCTGCCAGGATCGACGCGCTGCTCGATTCCGACGCCGTCCGTCGCGACACCGACCGCAAGCCGCTGCGCATCGACCAAGATTTTGACCAGCAAGACAAGCACGATGACGACGACTGACGAGAACCGCCCGGCAGAGGCGGATGGCGGCCGGCCACCGCGGCCGAAAAAGCGCGACGTGCACGGCTGGGTCGTGCTCGACAAGCCGGTCGGCATGACCTCGACCCATGCGGTCAGCGTGGTCAAGCGCGCCTACAGCGCCAAGAAGGCCGGTCATGCCGGCACGCTCGACCCGCTCGCCTCCGGCCTTCTGCCGATCGCGCTGGGCGAAGCGACCAAGACCGTCCCCTTCGTGATGGACGGCCGCAAGGCCTATGAGTTCACGGTCGCCTGGGGCTCGCAGACCGATACGGACGACACCGAGGGCAAGGTCGTCGCGACCTCCGAGCTGCGGCCGGACGAAACCGCGATCGCGGCCCTGCTGCCCCGCTTCACCGGCACGATCCAACAGGTGCCGCCGAAGTTCTCGGCGATCAAGATCGCCGGCGAGCGCGCCTATGACCTTGCCCGCGACGGCGAGGAGGTGACGCTGGAGGCCCGCCCGGTCGAGATCACCGCGCTGCGCATCGTCCGCCATGACGGGCCAACCACGACCTTCGAGGCCGAATGCGGCAAGGGCACCTATGTCCGCGCCATCGCCAGGGATCTTGGGCTGGCGCTGGGCTGCCTCGGCCATGTCGCGCATCTCAGGCGGACCCGCGTCGGGCCGTTCGCGATAGCGGATGCGGCGACGGTCGAGACGCTGCGCGAGGGCGACGGCGCAGCGGAGGCCCTGCTGCCGGTCTCGGCGGCACTGCAGCTGATCCCTGAGATCGTGGTGCATCGCGACGCCGCGCTCCGCCTCAAGCGCGGCCAGAGCGTGTTGCTACGCGGCCGCGACGCCCCCCTGGACACTGATGCCGTCTACGCGGTGAGCGGCGGCGTCCTGATCGCCACCGGCTCGATCGCGCAGGGCGAGTTCGTCCCGCATCGCGTGTTCAATCTGGGTTAGCCATGCAAGGCCCATGCATGCGGTTCCATGGGCCGGCATTGCCGTGCTAGTTTGCTCGCTCTGGGAGTACAACCAAGAGCCGAAGCAAGTACACAGCCCGAATTCAAGATTGCATCGCTTGATCACGAACAAATAATCTGGCGTGATAACTACCGCGCCTGAACGGCCGTCTGGTACGAATTGGCGGTTAAATTGAACTTTAACCGTTGGTTATGCATTGCCAGATAGCGTCTTATCGACTCGAGACACCTATCTCCGAGCCGATTTGTCCGCCTTCGTGGCACGGAAGACAGCAATGCAGTCCATTTCGGCATTGAGCGATGCTCGCTCGAAGATGCTTGTCTTCACCGAGGCGATCTGAACCGCCTCCGCACACCCCGACACAGCTCGAAATCAAAATCCTATCCGGTGTCTGCGCTGCGTCGCGCGGAGGAAACAGTCATGTTCAGAAGCATCGCGTCACGTCTGCTGGCCTGCATCGTCGCCCTCGGAGTGTGCCTATTGGTGATTGCCGGCGACGGCTGGTACGCTTTACGGGCCACGACGCAGAAGATCGACGCCATCATGGTCGACAATGTCGCGCCGATGGAGCAGCTGAAAATCGTCAGCGACATGTATTCGATGAATGTCGTCGACACCGCTTGGAAAGCACAGACCCAGCAGATCAAATGGAGCGATGCTCAGAAGAACGTCGAAACGGCGATCTCCACCATCGCGAGGAACTGGCAGATCTACAGCCAGAGCGGCATGACCGCCGACGAGAAGCGGATGGCCGCCGAAGCCGCGCGGATGATGACGGCCGCCGATGCTGCCGTCGGCAAGCTCGACGGAATCCTGCGCCGGCAAGACGATGCGGCGCTGAAGCAGTTCACCGCCAAGGAGATGTATGCCGCGATCGATCCGCTCACCGGCAAGATCAGCGACCTCGTCGCCTTGCAGCAGAGCGTCGCCCGTAGCGAGGGGCAGACCGCCCGCGACGCCTCCGAGCAGTCGATGCTGGTGATGGGCCTGATCGCGCTCGTTGCGTTCGGCGTGCTGCTGTTCGCGCTGAACGTGGTCGTCCGGGGCGTGACGCGGCCGCTGAAGGCGATGACCGAGGCGATGGGGCGCCTGGCCGGCGGCGACCTCGAAACGGCCGTCCCTGCCGCCCAGCGCAAGGACGAGGTCGGCGACATGGCCGAGGCCCTCAAGGTCTTCCAGGACAATCTCCGGGCTGTGCGCGAGCTGGAGCGCGAGCAGCAGGCGAATGCCGCCCGGCGCCTGGCCGCTGCCGACGCGATGTCTGTTGTGGTTTCGGATGTCGGCGAGGTCGTCGCGGCGGCGGCGGCGGGCGATTTCTCGGCGCGGCTGCAGATCGACCAGGCCGACGAGCAGATGCAGAAGCTGGTCGCCGGCATCAACGAGATCAACGCCGTCGTCGACGGCGCCACCACC
>JAAEQB010000046.1 GCA_024231975.1 Allobosea sp. | reverse complement strand
GAGGAGGCGATGGACCTGTCGCCTCTGCCCTATATCGTCGTGATCGTCGACGAGATGGCCGACCTGATGATGGTCGCCGGCAAGGAGATCGAGGGCACGATCCAGCGCCTCGCCCAGATGGCCAGAGCCGCCGGCATCCATGTCGTGCTGGCGACGCAGCGTCCCTCGGTCGATGTGATCACCGGCACGATCAAGGCGAACTTCCCGACGCGCATCTCCTTCCAGGTCACCAGCAAGATCGACTCGCGCACGATCCTCGGCGAGATGGGCGCCGAGCAGCTGCTGGGCCAGGGCGACATGCTCTACATGGCCGGCGGCGGCCGGATCACCCGCGTGCACGGCCCGTTCGTCTCGGATGCCGAGGTCGAGAAGGTCGTCGCGCATCTAAAGACGCAAGGGCGGCCGGACTATCTCGACGCCGTCACCGCCGAGGAGGAAGCTGGCGGAGCCGAGGACGAGGACGGGGCGGTCTTCGACAAGAGCGCGATGGGTCAGTCCGAGAGCGAGGACCCGTACGAGCAGGCGGTGGCGGTCGTGCTGCGCGACAAGAAGGCCTCGACCTCCTACATCCAGCGCCGTTTGCAGATCGGCTACAACCGCGCCGCCTCGATCATGGAGCGGATGGAGAACGAGGGTATCGTCGGCCCCGCCAACCACGCTGGAAAACGCGAGATCCTCGTCGAGACCGGAAGAGCTCGCGAAGACGAGGAGTGAGGGCGGGCCCTCATGATCGCTCACCCTCAGCCCTCATCCTTCGAGACGCGCTCCTGCGGAGCGCTCCTCAGGATGAGGGCTTACATGATGAGACGTTGCTGGCTCAGTCCGACCAGGATAGCAGGATCTCGTAGGCGGTCGGCTTGACGAGGCGCATGTCCGGATTGGCGGAAGAGAATTCCTTGTCGCCGGAGAGTCGGTCGAGCGCCTTGGCGTCGGCGCCCTCGGGGTAGCCGAAGCGGATGGTCAGCTTGCAGCCGCCGAAGGCCTTGGCAAGCTTGCCGCCCTGCCAGTCGGCGGCGGTGCCGGAATAGTCCCAGTCGAAGCCGAGGATGCTGAAGGGCTTGCCATTGGCCGTTTCGACCGCGGCGAGGGCGCTGCCGATGGCGAGGCGCTCGCCGGCCGGCCCGGCCACGGCCCAGGCCGAACCCTCGCGGACATAGATCGTGCTTGGCCCGCGGCGCTTCTTGCCGTCGCGCCAGATCAACTCCAGTCGGCGCTTCCTGTCCTTCGGGAAAAGGATGGCGCCGGCGGCCTTCTCACCCTCGCCGATCTCGATCCGTGCGCGCTGGACGTTCGCAGCACCGAAGGCCTTGATAAGGGCCGCCTCGTCGGCGTCGCGGGCGAAGGGGCCGCTGCAAGCGAGCAGGTCCGGCGTCTGAGCATGGGCAGGGCTTGCCGCCACGAGCAGGGCAACCGCCGCGAACCCGATCCTTGAAGCGCTGATCTGCATCGACGAACCCGATCTGCTGACATTCGCATGGCTACCTGCCCCAGTCCTTGCGGTGGTCTGAGGCCGGACCGAACCTTTATGGGGCGCAGGCGTTTCCTCGGAGATCAAGAGGACGACGCGATGACAGCCACTCACCAGGCCGGAGGACCGCCGGGCGGAGCACCAACCAGCCCGACGCCGCCGCCGGAATTGCCGCCGATGAACCCGGGCGAGGTTTCGCCGGAACCGCCGATCGAGAACCCGCCGGACAATGAACCGAACGGCATCCCGAACGATCCGCCACCGGAACTGCCGCCGAACGCGCCGCCTGAAGGCCCGCCGGCGACGCCGATCGACCTGCCGCCGGCGCGCGATCCACGCGAGCCGCAGGAGCCCGGCCGATAGGAGGGCTGAGCATGGATGATGATCTCGTCGGCATGACGCCGGAGCAGCTGATCGGGGAGGTCAGGCGCCTGCGCGCTGGCATCCGCGAACATCGCGATTCCTCCGGGCACGATCTGTGCTGGCATCATCCGCAGCTCTGGGGGCTGCTGCCGGAGCAGATCGAGCCGGATATCGCGGTGCCACCTTGGCCGAAATTCCTGCGCGGCTGCCTGCGCTATCGCGAGAGCCTGGACCGGCAGCGCCCGGACGCTGCCGTGTTCGATCGCGAATATGGTGATCGACCACCCCGACAAGTGGGGTGAGACTTTCCCGTCATGGTCGGGCTTGTCCCGACCATCCACGTCTTCCTTCGTGAAGCGGCGTGTTCAAGACGTGGGTGCTCGGCACAAGGCCGAGCATGACGGTGGGGCTGCTCAGAGCGCCGGGCGGTCGCTCTCGCCGAGGTCCCAGTAGAGCCCGGCCATCAGGCCGAGGGCCTCGCGCGGGATCGCGACGGGAACGTGCTCGTTCGGGGCGTGCTGCGAGCAGCCGGGATAGGAATGCGGCACCCAGATCGTGCGCATGCCGACGATGTCCGCGAAAATGTCGTTGGGCAGGCCGCCGCCGAGATTGGGCAGCAGAGCGGGCTTCTTGCCGGTGCTCTTCTGGAGCGAGGCCAGCGCCCATTCGACCCACGGATCATCCGGATCGAGCCGCGTCGCGTTGAAGACCGCGTCGCGCGCCTTGGTGATCTCGACCATGCCGAAGCCGTGGCGATCGAAATGGCGGCTCAGCGCCGGCATGACGTCGTCGGGATCGATACCGACGACGAAGCGCAGCGCGCAGCGGGCCCAGGCGCTCGGCGGCACGGCATTGACCGGGGTCTCCGGCACGCCGGACTTCATCGCCAGCACATCGAAGGAGCACCAGCCGAAGACCTGTTCGGCCGGCGACAGACCGGGCTCGCCCCATTCGCGGTCGATGGTCGGGCCGTCGGGGCCGCCGTCGATCTCGCAATCAGCGAGAGCCTTGCGTACCGCCGCCGGCAATTCCTTCGGCACCCATTCATGGATGCGGATCTGCCCCGTCGGCGAGGTGATCGAGGCGATGGCATGGGCGAGCTGGATCGCGGGATCGGAGAGGATGCCGCCCCAGTTGCCGGAATGGTGGCCGCCTTCGCGGGCGTTGATGGTGAGGTCGAAGGTGACGCCGCCGCGGGCGCCCAAAAAGATGGTCGGGCGCTCGGCGTTGAGGCGCGGCCCGTCGGAGGCGATCAGCACGTCCGACTTGAACAGCTCCTTCTGCTCGGTGCAGAGCTCGCGCAGGCCGGGCGAGCCGCATTCCTCACCCATCTCGATCAGGTATTTGACGTTAAAGCCGAGCTTGCCGCCGCGCGTCTCGAGCACGGATTTCAGCGCGCTGATGTTGATCAGGTGCTGGCCCTTGTTGTCGACGACGCCGCGGCCATACCAGCGGTCGCCACGCTCGGTGAGGGTCCAGGGCGAAAGGCCTTCCGCCCATTGCGCGTCGAGGCCGCGGATGACGTCGCCATGGCCGTAGCCGAAGATGGTCGGCAGGCCTTCGGCTTCGATGCGCTGCGCGAACAGGAAGGGCCCCTTGGCCTTGGGGTGGTTCAGCGTCCGGCAGGAGAAGCCGAGGCTCTCCAGCAGCGGCTGCATCTCCTGCTCCAGGTACTCGGTGAGCACCGGTGCGCGCTCGGGGTTCTGGCTCTCGGTCGGCATGGCGATGAGCCGCGACAGGTCGCTCTTGAAGCTGCCGGAGTCGAAATAGTCGAGCGCATGGGCGATGGCCTTGGCGCGGGTCATGGTGGTCACTCCGTTACAGGATCAGTTGCGCTTTTCGGGCGAGATCACGTCGCGCAGGCCGTCGCCCGCGAGGTTGATCGCGAAGATCAGCAGTGCGAGCGCCGTGCCGGGCAGGGCGATCAGCCAGAACGAGAAGAACATGTAGGCCTTGGCCTCGGAGACCATCAGGCCCCAGGAGGGCAGCGGCGGCTGCACGCCGAGGCCGAGGAAGGAGAGGGCGGCTTCGAGCAGGATGGCGCTCGCCGCCTCCAGCGTCGCCACCACGATCAGATGCGGGGCGATGTTGGGCAGGACCTCGCGCAGGATGATGCGGGCGGTGCTCGCGCCGGAGGCCTGCGCCGCCGTGATGTAGTCGAGCGAGCGGACCTGCTGCGTCGCGCTGCGCATCACCACGGCGAATCGGTCCCATTTCAAGAGGCCGAGCACCAGGATGACGATCCAGAGCGAGGAGCCGATGATGGCGACGACGGCGAGCGCCACCAGGATCACCGGCATGGCGAGGCGGGTGGTGACCATGAAGGTCACGACCATGTCGACGCGGCCGCCGAAATAGCCGGCGACGAGGCCCATGGTCGTGCCGATCAGCCCGGCGATGGCGACGACGCAGATGCCGATGATCAGCGAGATGCGGGCGCCATAGAGCAGGCGGGACAGGTAGTCGCGCCCGAGCGGGTCGGTGCCGAGCGGGTGGAGCCAGTTGCCCTTCTCGTACCAGACCGGCGGGACGTTCCTTGCCGTCAGGTTCTGCAGATAGGGATCATGCGGCGCCAGCACCGGCGCGAGCAGCGCGATCGCGACGAAGAGCACCAGCAGGCCGAAGCCGAGCAGGAAGGATTTCTGGGCCAGCGCCCGGCGCAGCAGGCGGCGCCCGCCGGTGACGTCGCTGGCGTTCAGGGGGAGGGAGGTCGCGTCGCTCATGTCAGGATACCCGGATGCGCGGATCGAGCCAGGCATTGGCGATGTCGGCCAGCAGCGTCAGCAGGACGTAGACGACCGAGAGCAGCAGGACGATGACCTGCATGACCGGGAAATCCTTGTAGGTGATGCTCTGATAGGCGAGGTAGCCGAGCCCATCGAGCGCGAAGATCGTCTCGATGACCACCGAGCCGCCGAGCAGGAAGCCGAGCTGGACCGCCGTCAGCGCCACGACCGGCACGGCGGCGTTGCGCAAGGCATGGGTGACGATGACGGCATGGGAGGAGAGGCCCTTGGCCCGGGCGGTGCGGATGTAATCGGCCGAGAGCACCTCGATCATGCCGGCGCGGATCAGGCGCATGAAGGCGGGTGCGATGTAGTAGCCGAGCGCGATCGTCGGCATGACGTAATGCAGCCAGCTGCCGGAGCCGGAGACCGGCAGCCAGCGCAGCGTGATCGAGAACAGCATCACCAGGATCAGCGCGAAGAAGAAATTCGGCAGCGCCTGGCCGACGACGGCGATGGCGAGCGCCAGCCGGTCGATCCAGCTGTTGGCGTAGACCGCGGCGAGCACGCCGAGTGGGATCGAGATCGCCAGCGCGAAGGCAAGCGAGGAGAGGCCGAGGATCAGCGTCACCGGCAGCTTGGCGAAGACCAGCGCGGCGACATCGGTCTTGAAGTAGATCGAGGTGCCGAAATCGCCGGAGAGCGTCTTCAGCAGCCAGTCGAGATACTGGACGATGAGCGGCCGATCGAGCCCGTAGGTCTTGCGGATGACGTCGAGATCGGCCTGCTGCGCGCCCTCGCCGGCGATCGCGACCGCGATGTCGCCGGAGAGGCGCAGCAGGAAGAAGGCGATGGCCGAGACCGCGAGCGCGACGAGCAGCGCGAGGCCGAGCCGTTTGACGATGAAGCCTAACACGAGATGCGTCCGGTGCTGGTCATGATGGGAAGCTTCAGGCTGTTGCTTTGTCGGGCACAGAACCGCGACGCGAACCCCTCCCCCTTGTGGGAAGGGGCAGGGGTGGGGGGGCGAGCGACCGGGTGAGTGATCGGGAATTCGGGTGTCTGGCATCGGCCTCGTTGCGACTCGAACATGTCGGGTCCCGGCTTTCCGCCCCCCACCCCTAGCCCCTCCCCACGAGGGGGAGGGGAAGGCGCGTCACTTCCAGCCCATCTCCCAGAAGCGGACGAGCTCGTCCGGATAGGCCTTGAAGTTCAGGTCCTTGTTGGCGACGTAGTAGACCGGAAGCGAATAGAGCGGCACGGCATAGGCCTTGTCGGCGATGATCTTCAGGCCGGCCTTGTAGGCCTCCTTGCGCACCGCCGGATCGACCGAGTTGTTGCCCTTCTCCAGGAGGTCACGGACCTGCGGATCGCGGGTGATGTCCTCGCTGCGGAAGGCGAAGTAGTTCGGCGTCGCGGCCGAGACGTCGTTGACCGAGAACGAACCCCAGGTCTGGTGCGTCAGCATCGCCTTGTTGGTGGCGATCTGCTCGCGCATCGCGGCGTATTGCAGGAAGCGCAGATTGGTCTTGATGCCGACGGCCTGGAGATAGCCGATCAGCGCCTCGGTCTGGTTGCGCTCGCGATAGGCGACGATGTCCATGGTCAGGCTGGGATGGCCGGCTTCCGCCAGCAGCGCCTTGGCCTTGGCCGGATCATAGGGATAGCGCGCCGCGCCCTCGTCGGTGCAGCCGAACTGCGAGGGGAAGCAGATCGTGTTGATGACGCGCGAGCCCGTGCCGACGATGTTCTTGACCATCGCTTCGCGGTCGATGGCGTGGATGATCGCCTTGCGCACGCGCTCGTCCTTGAGGGCGGGGGCGGGCGTGCCGTCCTGGATGTTCATCTGCATGAAGACGATGCGCATCGTCTCGCCGGAGACGACCTGCAGCGTCGGGACTGTCTGGAGCTGATCGGCCTGGTCCTTCGGCACATGCATGATCAGGTCGGCGCCGCCCGAGAGCATCTCGGCCATCTGGGTCTGGCGATCGGGGATGAAGCGGATCTCGAACTTGCCGATCTTGGGCTGCGGCTTCGGCGAATCCTTGAAATAGTCCTTGTTGAGCTCGAGCGTGATCGACTTGCCCGGCACGTAGTTCGAGACCTTGTAGGGGCCCGATCCGACCGGCTTCTCGTTCTGGCCCTTGGGGCCGACCTTCTCGTAATACTCGTTCGGGTGGATCACGACCGGGCCGGCGAGATACTCGATCGCGGCCGGGAAGATCTCCTTGGTGGTCAGCCGGACCTTGTACTTGTCGAGCTTCTCGGCCTTGGCGATCCAGTTGACGTTGCCCTGGGTGACGACCTTGTTCTCGGGCTTGGAGATGAAGTTCAGCGTGTAGACGACGTCGTCGGCGTCGAACTCCTCGCCATTGTGGAACTTCACGCCCTCGCGCAGCTCGAAGTCGATGGTCTTGTCGTCGACCTGCTTCCAGCTCTTGGCGAGCTGGCCCTTGTACTCGTTGGTGGCGGGGTCGCGGTAGATCAGCGTGTCCCAGACATTGGCGCCGATGATCACGCCGATGCGGACATTGTTGAAGAACGGATCGACGCTTTCCGGCGCCTGGTCATAGGCGAAGCGGACGGTGTTGGCGGCCTTCTGGGCCAAGACGGGTGTCGCAAAGGCGGTCGCAGCCAAAACGGTTGCGGCCAGGGCCGTGGAGGCCTTGTCGAAGAAGCGCATGTTTTCCCCTCGCAGCATTGTTGCTTGTCTGTTTCGGCGGGCAGCCTAGGCCACCGTCACGCCGGCGACACAAACTCTGCACAGCTTCGTGCTTGCCGCCATAAGAATGAATCGAAAGGATCGTTGCCGAGGCGGCAAGGGGCAGCTACTGCACGCCCATGCAGACTCCAGCCTTGCGGTATTTCCTGGCGGTGGTGCGGACCGGCTCGATCAGCGCCGCGGCGCAGCGCCTGCGCGTCGCCGGCTCGGCCGTCAGCCGCCAGATCGCCAATCTCGAAAAGGAGCTGGACGCCGCCCTGTTCGAGCGGCGCTCGCATGGCATGATCCTGACCCAGGCGGGCCAGACGCTCGCGGCCTATGCGCAGCGGCTCGAACTGGAGAGCGAGCAGGTCGTCAGCGAGATCCGTGAGTTGCGCGGCGCCAGCAAGGGGCTGATCAGGCTCGGCGTCACCGAGGGCTTCGCGGTCAGCTTCATCCCCGAGGTGATCTACGCCTTCCGCCAGCAGCACCCGGACGTCGCCTTCGACGTCAAGGTGATGTCGCCGCAGGTCGTCACCGAGCATGTCCGCACCGGCACGATCGATCTCGGGCTGACCTTCGTGCTGCAGCAGGAGCGCGGCGTTACCATCAACTGGCAATGTGCGGCGCGGACCTATGCCTTCGTCGCGCCGCACCACCCGCTGGCAGGCAAGGACGCGGTCAGGGTCGAGGACATCTTCGCCCATCCGGTCGCAGTGCTCGACAGCGAGGCGACGGTGCGCAAGATCGTCGACATCTATTTCTCGGCGCGCGGGCTCACCGTCGATGCCGTGCTGACCTCGACCAATGTCGCGAGCCTGCGCCATTTCTGCAAACTCGGCGGCGCGGTGATGTTCGCAAGCTCGATCACCTTCGGCGCCTCGATCCGCGATGGCTCGGTGGTGGCCCTGCCGCTGAGGGATGGCGACCTGCCGCCGCGCAGCCTGCAGATCCAGACCATGTCGGGCCGGGCGCTGCCCAAGGTGGTGACCAATTTCATGAGCGTGCTGATCGAGGAACTGCAGCACGCCGATGTGCTGGCGGCAATGGCGACAGAGCGGGCTCCGGCATCCGAGGCCCGGCAGGCATGAGCGTTCCAATGAAGGCCGATGCGCGCGAGATCATGGTGCCGCATCCCCACCAGTTGGTGGCGCGTGATGCGATCCTGGCGGCGCGGGCGGCGAGCAAGCCCGGCTTCCTGCTCGGCGACCTCACGGGACTCGGCAAGACGCTCTCCGCCTGGCTCGCCATCTCCGCCATGCCGGAGCAGGAGGTGCTGGTGATCTGCCCGAAGGGCGCGATCCCGCAATGGCGGCGTACCATCGCCTATGCCGGCCTGCCGGCGAAGAAGCTCACCCTGATGAATTTCGAGCGGACGAAATCGCTGCTCGCGCCGCCGCCGGCCTCGAACAAGCGCTCGACCCGGGCGAAGAACAACGAGCTCGCCAAGCACGGCACGCCGAAGCGGGTCTGGCCGCTGGTCGTGATCGACGAGGCCCACCGCATTCGCAACCCGAACTCGCAGCAGGGGCTGGTCTGCCGGCAGATGGCGGCTGCGGCGCAGTTTACGATCTATATGAGCGCGACAGCCGGGCAGGCGCCGCATGAGCTGTCCTATCTGGCAAGGCTGCTCAGCGATGCTACTGGCGCACCTGGTGGCGATCTCGACGGCTTCCGGGCGCTGATGAAGCGGCTGAAGATCGGCAAGGCCAAGGGGCGCTGGAAGAACTGGAGCTGGGAGCCGAACGAGAGCGACCGCAAGGTGATGGCCGATCTGCTTTACCGCGGGCGCAACGCGATCGGCCTGCGCCGCCGGCCGGAGGAGATCGCCGGCTGGCCCGAGGTGCAGCGCGAGCTTGCCCCCGTTGCGCTCGATAGCGCCGAACGCAAGCTCTACGACGCGACCTGGCGAGAGTTTCGGCGCGAGCTCGGCCTCGCGGGGGGATCGACCCGCAAACCGGCCGGTTGGGCGGCCGATCTGCGCTTCCGCCAGAAGGCGAGCCTGCTGCGCACCGCCGGCGCCGCTGAATTCTGCCAGGATCTGCTGGAGAATGACGAGCAGGTGGCGATCTCCGTCGCCTTCCTCGAAACCGGGGCGATGTTGGCCGAGAAGCTCACTGGCAAGGGCTGGCGGGTCGGCTCGATCACCGGCGAGCATTCCGGCGAGGCCAATGAGGCGACGCGGATCGCCTTCCAGACCGGCAAGCTCGACGCCGTCGTCTTCACCGTGACCGAGTCGATCTCGCTGCATCGGGCCGAGATGTCGGGCGGCGAGCGCGAGCGGGCGCTGGTCGTCCATGACCTCCGCCACAGCGCGATCCAGCTGCAGCAGATCGAAGGGCGCTGCCATCGCGACGGCCAGCACGCCACGATCTTCTATGCCTATGCCGAGGATACGGTGGAGGAGAAAGTCGCCGCGACCGTGCTCGCCCGTATGGCGGCGATGGAGGGGCTGGCGGGCGACGAGACGGCGCTGCTCGACGCGATCGCCGGGGAGGTCGAGCGCGCGGCGCTGGCGAGGGAAGCGGCTTAGCCGTGGCTCTGCCCGTCATGGTCGGGCTTGTCCCGACCACCCACGTCTTTGCTGGTCGAAGGTGGTGTTCAAGACGTGGATGCTCGCCACAAGGGCGAGCATGACGGCGTGTGAGTTCAGACGACTCAATTCATCTGCGAGCGCGGCGGCTCGTCCGGGGCGCGCTGGCCGACGCGCTTGGCCTCGTCGACGACGCGCTCGGTTGCGCCGACAGCCTTGTACCAGAGGTCGCGCGTATAGGCGCCCTGATGGACGATGGCGTCGTAGCCGATCGCGATGACCGCGATCACCAGCAGAATGCGAAACATGGGTAT
The DNA here is from genome assembly GCA_024231975.1 of Allobosea sp. Classification (GTDB taxonomy): domain Bacteria; phylum Pseudomonadota; class Alphaproteobacteria; order Rhizobiales; family Beijerinckiaceae; genus Allobosea. The sequence goes on along the minus strand of JAAEQB010000046.1, from coordinate 22,429 downwards.
CCCCCGTCCGAATTGGTCCTCGACAGGGAACGCGGTGGCCTGGGCCCGGTTCCGTTTCAGCGCGCCGCACGGGGGTGCGACGATCATGCGAGCTGGAACCTCTGGCGGCCGGGGAGCGTTTGGTCCAATATAGAACATATCATGAACATGGAGGCGCGTTTGGTGCAGCTCACCACGCTTCAGAAGCTGGAAATCCTCAGCGACGCCGCGAAATACGACGCCTCCTGCGCCTCTTCGGGCACGGCGGAGCGCAATTCGGTCGGCGGGAAGGGCGTCGGCTCGACCACAGGCTCGGGCATCTGCCATTCCTATGCGCCGGACGGGCGCTGCATCTCGCTGCTCAAGATCCTGCTGACCAATTTCTGCTCCTACGACTGCGTCTTCTGCATCAATCGCAGTTCAAGCAATGTCCGGCGGGCGCGCTTCACGGTCGAGGAGGTCGTGGCGCTGACGCTGAACTTCTACAAGCGCAACTATATCGAGGGCCTGTTCCTGTCCTCCGGCATCATCCGCTCGCCGGACTACACCATGGGCGAGCTCGTCCGCGTCGCCGAGAGCTTGCGGCTGGAGCATGATTTCCGCGGCTACATTCATCTCAAGCTGATCCCGAGCGCGAGCCAGGAGCTGATCGACCGCGCCGCGCTGTTCGCCGACCGGGTCTCGATCAATGTCGAATTGCCGAGCGAGACCTCGCTCAAGCGCTTCGCACCCGAAAAGCAGCCGCTCGACATCCGCAGCGCCATGGGCGGGCTCAAGCTCAGGATCGACGAGGCCGCAGCCGAGCGCGAGCGCTCGAAACGGGCGCCGGCCTTCTCGCCGGCGGGGCAGAGCACGCAGATGATCGTCGGCGCCGACGATGCCAGCGACGCCACCATCCTGCAGCGCAGCGCCCAGCTCTACGGCGCCTATGGCCTGCGCCGGGTCTATTATTCCGCCTTCAGCCCGATCCCCGACTCGTCGAAGCAATTGCCGCTGTCGGAGCCGCCGCTGATGCGCGAGCACCGGCTCTACCAGGCTGACTGGCTGACGCGATTCTATGGTTTCGAGGTCGACGAGATCATGGATGCGGCGCCGGGCGGCATGCTCGACCTTTCCATCGATCCCAAGCTCGCCTGGGCCCTGCGCCATCGCGGCCGCTTCCCGGTCGACGTCAACAGCGCCGAGCGCGAATTGCTGTTGCGCATTCCCGGGCTCGGCACGCGGAGCGTCGATCGCATCCTCGCCATGCGCCGCTTCCGGAGCCTGCGGCTGGAGGATGTCGGGCGGCTGGTGCGTTCCCTGCGCGTGCTTCGGCAGTTCATCGTCACGGCCGACTGGCGGCCGGGCGCGGCGCTCGACGGTGAGAGGCTGAAGGCGCAACTGGCGCCGAAGCCGCAGCAGCTGGCGCTGCTCTGATGTTCGTCGCGCGTCTGTCCCATCCCGTCGACTTCGAGGGCTGGCGCGGCTTTGCCCGACGCTTCGCGCAAGCGCTGGTCGCGCCGTCGGCGATCGACTGGCGCGTCGGCGACCACGATGCCGGCCTGTTCGGCGAGGACGTGGTCGAGGGCGGCGAGGGCAGGGCGCTGAGCGTGCCGCGCGCCTTCATCGCCTTGGCGCAAGAGGTGATCTGCCATAGCGATCCCGCGCGTTTCGACCTGCTCTATCGCCTGCTCTGGCGCCTGCAGGAGGAGCGCGAGCTGCTCCAGATCGCTTCCGACCACGATGTCCATCGCGCCGAGGCGCTGGCGCGCTCGGTCCGGCGCGACATGCACAAGATGACCGCCTTCGTGCGCTTCCGCGAGGTCGATGACGGGGAGGGCGGCGAGGCCTTCGTCGCCTGGTTCGAACCCGAGCACCACATCCTGGAGAAGGTCGCGCCCTTCTTCGTCGAGCGCTTCACCACGATGCGCTGGACGATCCTGACGCCGCGCGGAACGCTGCTCTGGGACGGGCGCGAGCTCAAGCTCGGCGAGGCGGCGACGCGGGCGCAGGCACCGACCAGCGACGCGATGGAGGAGTGGTGGCGGACCTATTACGCCAGCATCTTCAACCCGGCCCGGCTGAAGCCGAAGGCGATGAAGGCCGAGATGCCGGTGAAATACTGGCGGAACCTGCCGGAGGCCGAACTGATTTCTCCTTTGATCGCGGACGCTGCCCGGCGAACGCAGGAGATGATCATGAGCGCTCCGACCTCACCGCAGAAGCGCCGGCCTGCGGCGGCTTCCGAACCGGCCACCTCCGATATTTCGGCGATCGAGAGCTGGGAGGACGCCGCTGCCGCTGCGCGCTCCTGCCGGCGCTGCGATCTCTGGTGCGACGCGACGCAGACGGTCTTCGGCGAGGGGCCGCGCAGCGCACCTGTCGTCTTCGTCGGCGAGCAGCCGGGCGACCAGGAGGACCTCGCCGGCAAGCCCTTCGTCGGCCCGGCGGGCAAGGTCTTGGACCGGGCGATGGCCGATGCCGGGCTCGATCGCACCCAAGCCTATGTCACCAATGCGGTGAAGCACTTCAAATTCCAGCTGCGCGGCAAAAGGCGCATCCACGAGAAGCCGAATGCCGGCGAGGTCAAGGCCTGCCGCTTCTGGCTCGATCTCGAACTCGGCTTCGTCAAGCCGCAATTGGTGGTGGCACTGGGGGCGACCGCGCTCAAGGCGCTGACAGGCCATGCCGGCCCGCTCACGGCGGCACGCGGGCGCGAGCTTGCGCTGCCGGATGGCACGCCGCTGCTGGCGACGGTCCATCCTTCCTATCTGTTGCGGCTACCGGACGAAGAGGCGAAGGAGAGCGAGACCAGGCGCTTCATCGCCGATCTCAAGCATATCGGCAGCCTCGCGCCGGGCTTGCGCCTGCCCAAGGTAGCGTGAGGGCCGCTTGACCGAGGCCGGCGTGCAGTGTCCGCTGCCGCCGCGTTTGGAAGAGGCGGGCCGATGTTCGAGGATCTCAAGGGCAAGCGAGTGCTGGTGACGGGCGCCTCCTCGGGGCTGGGCGCGCATTTCGCCCGGTTGCTGGCGGGCAAAGGCGCACTGGTTGCCGCTGCGGCGCGCCGGATCGAGCGGCTGCAGGACCTGGCGCGTGAGTGCGAGGGCCTGCCAGGCAAAATCCTGCCGCTTGCGCTCGATGTCAGCTCGGTCGCGGCGATCGAGGCGGGTCTCGCCGATGCTGCAAGGCTGCTCGGCGGACTGGATGTGCTCGTCAACAATGCCGGCGTCGGCGAGACCGAACACGCGCTCTCGGTCAGCGAGGCGCAATGGGACAACCAGCTCGACGTCAACCTGAAGGGCTGCTTCTTCGCGGCGCAGGCGGCGGCGAAGATCATGGCCGAGCAGGATGGTGGCGGGGCGATCGTCAACATCGCTTCGATCCTGGGCGAGCGCGTCGCGGGCAGGGTCGCGCCCTATGCGATCTCGAAGGCCGGGCTGATCCAGATGACCAAGGCACTGGCGCTGGAATGGGCGCGGCACGCGATCAGGGTCAATGCCTTGGCACCGGGCTATATCGTCACCGACATCAATCGCGACTTCTTCGCCGGAGATGCGGGAGAGGCGCTGAAGAAACGTATTCCGATGCGCCGCGCCGGGGAGCTGGACGATCTCGACGGGCCGCTCTTGCTGCTCTGCTCGGATGCCGGGCGCTACATGACCGGCGCGGTGGTCGCGGTCGATGGCGGGCATCTGGTCAGCGGGCTCTAGCCAACAGGAGGACGCCATGCACAAGCCGGAAGGGCACAACGCCGTCTCGCCCTATCTCCTCGTCGCCGATGCCGAGCAGGCGCTCGCCTTCGCCAAGGCGGTGTTCGGGGCCGATCCCAGCTTCATCGCCCGGCGCGGGGATGGCGGGATCATGCATGCCGAGTTCAGGATCGAGGATTCGATCGTGATGCTCGGGCAGGCGCCGGGCGGGCCGGAATGCCATGTCCATGTCTATGTCGCCGATCCCGACGCGCTGATCGCCAAGGCGGTCGCGGCCGGTGGCACGTTGATCCAGGCCCCGAACGAGAAGGGCGACGGCGATCGCCGCGGCGGGGTCAAGGACCCGACCGGGACGACATGGTGGCTGGCGCGGATGATCGATCCGGCCGGGCGGACGAAGACGAACGCGCTCTAGCCCGCGGGCAGGAGTTCCTTCAGCCGGATCAGGGCGATCTTCTCGACCTCGGCAAGGGCGGTAGCGAATTCCTGCTCCTGCGTGCTGGTCAGGCGCTGTTCGAACGAAGCGAGGATATCGGCCTTGGCCAGCCCCTTGACCGCCAGGATGAAGGGGATGCCGAACCTTGCCTTGTAGGCCTCGTTCAGCGCGGTGAAGCGGGCGCGCTCGTCTGAGGTCAGCCGGTCGAGCCCAGCCGAACCCTGCTCGCTGGCCGATTCCGGCGTCAGCTCGCCGGCCGCGGCGATCTTGCCGGCAAGGTCCGGATGGGCGTCGAGCAGTGCCTTCTGGCGTTCGCGCGAGGCCTTGTGCAGCACCGCGACCATCGCCTTGTGGAGTTCTTCGGCTGTGTCCTGCTTTGCCGAAAGGCCGGCGGCATGGGTCTGCTCGGCGATCCAGGGCGAGTGCTCCCAGACCCGGCCATAGACCTCGGTGAACAGCGCCTGCGGCAAACGCGAGGGCGTGTAGCCGCCCTCCGGCGGATGCGCCTTGACCCAATGGCGGGCGATATCGAGCCGCGTCGCGACCCAGACCCGGTCATGGCTCTGGACGTAATCGAGGAAGCGGGCGAGCGCCGCGGCGCGGCCGGGCCGGCCCACCAGCCGGCAATGCAGGCCGATCGACATCATCTTCGGGGCGCTCTCGCCCTCGGCATAGAGCGTGTCGAACGAGTCCTTGAGATAGGCGAAGAACTGCTCGCCGCTGTTGAAGCCCTGCGGCGTGGCAAAGCGCATGTCGTTGGCGTCGAGCGTATAGGGCACGGCGAGCTGCGGACCGTGCGGGCCTTTCAGCCAATAGGGCAGTTCGTCGGCATAGACGTCGGCGGTGTAGAGGAAGCCACCTTCCTCCATGGTCAGCGGAATGGTGTTGACCGAGGTCCGGCCCTGATAGCAGCCGAGCGGCCGCTCTCCCGCGAGCTGCGTCTGGATGCGGATCGCCTCGGCGATGTGCTCACGCTCGAGCTCGGCGGGGGCGTCGCGATAGTCGATCCATTTCAGGCCGTGGGTCGCGATCTCCCAGCCGGCCTCCTGCATCGACGAGACGATCTGCGGGTAGCGCTGCAGCGCCGAGGCGACCGCAAAGACCGTGACCGGCAGCTTGCGCTCGGTGAACATCCGCCAGAGCCGCCAATAGCCGGCGCGCGAGCCGTATTCGTAGATCGACTCCATGTTCATGTGGCGCTGGCCGGGCCAGGGCGCGGCGCCGACGATCTCGGAGAGGAAGGCCTCCGAGGCGGCATCGCCATGCAGGATGCAGTTCTCGCCGCCTTCCTCGTAATTGACCACGAACTGCACGGCGATGCGGGCCTGTCCCGGCCAGTGCGGATGCGGGGCATGGCGGCCATAGCCGACGAGATCGCGCGGGTAGGAAGTGCTCATCAGCTGATTCAAGTCCATGCGACGGTGATTCAAGCGCGGCCGACAAGCCCTTGGAACCAGACTCGTTTTCCGCAACCCGGTCTAGCGCGGAACCCGCCCGCGTCGAAGCGGCGGGAGGTGCGCTTTTGGGAGATGCTCTTTTTCGAAAACGTCTCAGCTGCCGCGATAGGTCGAATAGCTCCAGGGCGAGGCGAGCAGGGGCACATGGTAGTGCCCCTGCGGCTCGGCGATGGCGAAGCGGATCGGCACGAGGTCGAGGAAGGCGGGCTCGGCCAGCTTCGTGCCGAGATGGCGGAAATAGTCGCCGATGGCGAAGGTCAATTCATAGCTGCCGACGGGCAGCGCGCCGCTGAGCAGGGGCGCATCAGTGCGGCCGTCGGCATTGGTCACGGTGTCAACCACGCGCTCGCGGCTGCCGTCGGGCAGCAGCGCGTCGAGCGCGACCGCGACGCCCGCGGCCGGCTTGCCGTTGACCGTGTCGAGCACATGCGTCGACAGACGCCCCATAGCCGATAACTCCCGTTGAAGCCGCCCTGCGCGGCCGGAATGACGCTTGCCTTCCAAAGCTGCGAACCTAGTCTGGACTGCGATGCAAGTTCCCTCCCGGATTCCGCCCTGTCAATTCGCGAGCACGCGGCTCTCCATGGAGACCGTCCGTGCTTGAGGCCTATCTGATGGAATGGGGCAGCCAGCTCTTGCGCTGGCTGCATGTGATCGCGGCGATCGCCTGGATCGGCGCCTCCTTCTTCTTCGTCCATCTCGACGCGTCGCTCAGGGCGGCGCCCGACGCGCCGAAGACCGAGGCCGGGCAGCCGACGCAGTTCCTCGCCTGGCAGGTCCATGGCGGCGGCTTCTATGCGATGCGCAAATATCTGGTCGCCCCGGAGGTGCTGCCGAAGGAGCTGACCTGGCACAAATGGCAGTCCTACTGGACCTGGATTTCCGGCTTCTTCCTGCTGGTCTGGGTCTATTATGCCCAGTCGGAGCTCTATCTGATCGACCCGGCGGTGATGGCGCTCTCGCCCTTCGCGGCGGGCGCGATCGGCATCGCAGCGCTGGCCGGCGGCTGGCTGTTCTACGACCTGCTCTGCCGGTCGCCGCTGGCCAGGAACGAGGTCGTGCTCGGCCTGCTCGGCTTCGGCTATGTCGTCGCCGCGAGCTGGGCCTTCGCCTCCGTCTTCTCCGGGCGCGGCGCGCTGATCCATACCGGCGCGCTGATGGCGACGATCATGACGGCCAACGTCTTCTTCGTGATCATGCCGAACCAGCGCAAGACCATCGCCGCGATGGTCGCCGGCGAGGTGCCCGATCCGAAATACGGCAAGCAGGCCAAGCAGCGCTCGCTGCACAACAACTACATCACCCTGCCGGTGCTGTTCCTGATGCTGGCGAACCACTACCCGGTGACCTACGCCAATTCGGCGGTGATCCCGGCTCTGGTGGCGCTGATCATCGTCGCCGGCGCGCTGATCCGGCACTTCTACAATGTCCGCCATGCCGACCATGCCAAGTCGCCCTGGTGGACCTGGGCGGTGGCGGCGCTCGCCCTCTGGCTCGCCTTCTGGGTGGCGATGGCGTCCTCGCCCGGCGGGCGCGAGCGCCTCGGCCTGAAGCCGCTCGACCCGGCGAAGCCGGTGATGCTCGCCGGGCTGGTCCCGCCGTCGCCCGAGGTCGCCAACATCGTCACCGGGCGCTGCGCCATGTGCCATGCGCCCGAACCGTCCTGGCCGGGCCTGCAGATCGCGCCCAAGGGCGTCTATCTGCACGAACCCGAGCTGATCGCCCGCCAGCGCCGCGCCATCGGCGTGCAGGCGGTGCTGACCCATGCCATGCCGCCGAACAATCTCTCCGGCATGACCGAGGACGAGCGGCGCGTGCTCGCCGCCTGGGTGGCGCAGAAGCGCTGAAATCAGCTTCATATTTTTCAGCCCTCATCCTGAGGAGGCCGCGTGAGCGGCCGTCTCGAAGGATGGTCCAGATGTCTCTGGAGCCTCCTGAAGCATCCTTCGAGAGGCAGCCTGCGGCTGCTCCTCAGGATGAGGGCTAAAGGGATAAGGAGGCGGCGCCGGCGCGGCATGGTGACGCTGTCACGCCACAGCCGGGCGCCCGATCCACAGCGTTCAGTTTCATTCAGTTTCGGTTCATCGCGGAACCTTCATCGTCGATCCTGATCACATCGGCGTGATCGGCGCGTGATCATGCGCGCCGGGCGCGCCGGGGGCCTTGGGGGTCCAGTTGAAAGCCGTGTGGAGATCGGGCTCCAGCTACTGGCTGGCGGCCGCGCTGTTTTGTTGCGCCTGGGTGGCGCTGTGCTGGCCCTGGCTGTCGGGGGCGGTGACGATTCCGTTCGACGCCAAGGCGCATTTCCAAGCACAGATCCAGTTCCTGGCGCAGGCGCTGCATTCCGGGCAGTCGCCGTTCTGGACCCATAACGTCTTTGCCGGCTCGCCCCAGGTCGCCGATCCGCAATCGCTGATCTTCTCGCCGGCCATTTTGCTGGCGCTGTTCAATCCCTCGCCGAGCTTCCGCGCGGTCGATGCCTATGTGCTGGCGCATCTGCTGGTCGGCGGGCTCGCCATGCTGATGTTCTTCCGCGACCGCAACTGGCATTCGGCCGGGGCGCTGCTCGCGGCGCTGGTCTTCGCCTTCGGCGCTTCGGCGGCGTGGCGGGTCCAGCATGTCGGGCAGATCGCCAGCTTCGCCTTCTTCGGGCTGTCCTTCTGGCTGACGGCGCGGATGCTGCAGCGCGCTTCGCTGCGTTATGGCCTGCTCGCCGGTTTTGCCGCCGGCATGATGGTGCTGGAGCCCGATCAGGTCGCGCTGCTCGGCGCCTATATCCTGATCGGCATGGTTGTCGCCTACTGGCTCTCCGAGGGCTGGGCGGGCTTCCGCGAGAGCCTGGCACCGATCGCCGCCGCCTGCTTCGCCGGCCTCGTCACCATTGCCGTGCCGCTGCTCTGGACCTGGCTCTTCGCCGAGGCGACGACGCGGCCGGCGATCGATCTCGTCGAGGCGGGCAGGGGCTCGCTGCATCCAGCTTCGCTCTTGACCGCCTTCGTCGGCGACCTGTTCGGCGTGCGCGATCCCGCAACCGAGTTCTGGGGGCCCTACAGCCCGGAATGGAACGCCAAGGAGCTCTTCCTCTCCAAGAACATGGGGCAGGTCTATCTCGGGGCGCTGCCTTTCCTGCTGCTGATCGTGCCGGGGCTGACGCGCGGCTGGCTCTGGGACAGGGCGATCCGGCCCTTCACCATCCTGTTCGTGCTGATGGTGCTGTTCGCGCTCGGCCGCTACACGCCGTTCTTCCACCTGGCCTATGAGTATCTGCCGGGCGTCAAGGTGTTCCGCCGTCCGGCGGACGCGACCTTCCTGATCGGCGGCCTGGGCGCCGTGCTCTCGGGCTACCTGCTGCACCGTATCCTCGGCGACGAGAAGCCGGCGGCGATCTGGCGCGATCTCGGCATCGGCATCGGGGCGATCACCTTGCTCATCGGTCTCGCCTTGCTGGTAGCGCGCCAGGCCGGGCATCTGAGCGAAGCCGTTCTGCCGAGCGCGACGGCAGCCGCCTGGTTCGCGAGCGCGCTCCTGCTCCTCGTCGTGCTGACGCGCTGGCGCGGTGTTGCGGCCCCGCTCGCCGCGAGCCTGATCGTCACGGGCGTCGTCGCCGCCGACCTTGCCGCCAATAACGGTCCGAACGAGGCCACGGCGCTGGCGCCGGAGGTCTATGACGTGCTCCGGCCAGAGACCAAGAACGAGACCGTCGCCGTGCTGAAGAAGCTCACGGCGCAGCCGCCGGATTCAGCCCGGCGCGACCGGGTCGAGCTGCTCGGCATGGGCTTCGAATGGCCCAATGCCGGCATGATCCACGGCTTCGACCACACACTGGGCTACAACCCGCTGCGGCTCGCCGATTTCTCGGACGCCGTCGGCACGCGCGATTCGATCGCCGCGCCGGGCGAGCGCGTCTTCACGCCGCTGTTCCCGTCCTATCGCTGCCGCCTCGCTGACTTCCTCGGCCTGCGCTACATCGCGACGCGGGTGCCGATCGGCCAGGTCGACCGCACGCTGCGTGACGGCGACCTCAAGCTCGTCGCCTACACCAAGGACGGCTACATCTACGAGAACCCGCGGGCGCTGCCACGCGTGATGTTCGTCGGTGGCTGGGAGCTCGCCGATTTCGACGGGATGAAGTCGGCCGGCAAATGGCCGGACGCCGATCCGCAGCGCGTCGTCCTGCTCGACCAGGAGCCGGAGCCCGGCGTGCCGGAAGGGCCGGTCGCGAGCAATGCCGAGGTCAAGCTCAAGCGCTACCGCAACACGGTGGTCGAGATCGAGGTGACGAGCGCGCAGGCGGGCTTCGTCGTGCTCAACGACATCTGGCATCCCTGGTGGAAGGCCGAGCTCGACGGGCAGGAGGTTGAGATCCTCAAGGCCAATGTCCTGTTCCGGGCGGTGCAGGTCCCGGCCGGCACGCACAAGATCCGCTTCAGCTTCCATCCGCTCGACGGTGCGATTGCCGAACTGCGCGACCGCGTGGCGCCGCCGGAGGAGGAGGGCGTGGTCGCGGCGGCGCCGACGCATAGCGGTCCCTCGGGCTCGCCGGCGACGCGGATCCAGCCGGTGCCGCCCGAGCCGGTCTCGCGCCCGGCGCATGACATGGCCGCGCACGACATGCTGCCGCCCTCGTCGGCGATGTCGGTGTTGCGGTAGGGGCAGGTTTCTCGCCGTCTTTCCGGGGCAGGCCGCAGGCCTGAGCCCGGAATCCAGAGCCGCCGCGGTTGATCGCGAGGTCTGGAGGCTTTCGCCTTGTTCCAGAACCGCATCGATTCTGGGTTCCGGGCTCGCTGCTGCGCAACGCCCCGGAATGACGACCCAGTTGCCTCAGACCACGCCGAGCTTCTTCTGCAGGGCGCTCGACGAGGTCGTGTACTGGAAGGTCAGCCGCTTCTCCGGATAGACGTAGCGATGGACCTTCTGGGCGGCGAGCGCCGCCTCGTGGAAGCCCGACAGGATCAGCTTCAGCTTGCCCGGATAGCTGTTGATGTCGCCGATGGCGAAGATGCCCGGCACATTGGTCTCGAACTTCTCGGTGTCGACCGGGATCAGGTTCTCGTGCAGGTTCAGGCCCCAATCGGCGATCGGGCCGAGCTTCATGGTAAGGCCGAAGAAGGGCAGCATCGTATTGCAGGCGACCTCGAACTCGGCGCCGGCATTGTCACGGCAGATCGCGCCATGCAACTCGTTGCCGTCGCCCTTGAGCCCCATCACCTGGCCAAGCCGCAGATCCATCGCGCCGGAGGCGACGAGGGCGCGCATCTGCTCGACCGAATGGGGGGCGGCGCGGAAATCGTCGCGCCGGTGCATCAGCGTCACCCGCTTGGCGATCGGCTGCAGGTTCAGCGTCCAGTCGAGCGCCGAATCGCCGCCGCCGACGATCAGGATCTCGCGGTCGCGGAAGGCTTCCATCTTGCGCACGGCATAGTGCACGCCGCCGCCGTCGCTGCGGCCCTCATAGGCCTCGATGCCCGGGATCGGCGGCTTCTTCGGCAGGAACGAACCGCCGCCGGCGGCGATCAGCACCGTCTTGGCTTCGAACACCGTGCCGGCATCGGTACGCAGGCGGAAGCGCGGTGCCTCCGCGGTACCGAGCACCTCGACCTTCTCGATCATCTGGTTGAGGTGGAAGGTCGCGCCGAAGGGCTTGATCTGCTCGAGCAGATTGTCGACCAGCCCCTGGCCGGTGACGAGCGGGAAGCCGGGAATGTCGTAGATCGGCTTCTCCGGATAGAGCTCGGCACATTGGCCGCCGACCTTGGGCAGGATGTCGACGAGATGGGCCTTGATGTCGAGCAGGCCGAGCTCGAACACGGCGAACAGGCCACAGGGGCCGGCGCCGATGATCAGCGCGTCGGTCTGGACTGTCTCACCCTCGATGGCGGCGGCGATATTCATGGGTCGGAGTTCCTCAAGACGGCTTCAAGGGCCGCCGGTCGTCACCCGTTGCCGGAAATCGGCCGGCCTTGCAATGCGACATGGCGCAAGGCCGGGCGGGCCGGGCCGCATGCGGCGACGGAGGACGTTAGCCACCCGTCTCGGCGGTGAGGCCGGCCGCGGCAATGCCGGCAAGGGCGGCCGCCTCGTCATTGTCCGAGGTGTCGCCGGAGATGCCGACGACGCCGATGAGGTTGCCGGCGGCATCGCGGATCAGCGCGCCGCCGGGGACCGGCACGACCGGGCCGCCGACCGAGAGGGCGACGCCGTTGATGAAGTGCGGGCGCTCCAGCGCCATCTTGTTGAGGGTGCGCGGGCCGACGCCGAGCGCGATCGCGCCATTGGCCTTGCCGAGCGCGATCTCGCCGCGCTTCAGGCTGGTGCCGTCCTGGGCGAGAAAGAACTTCTGCACGCCACGCGCGTCGAGCACGGCGATGGCGAGCGGCTTCAGCCCGTTCTCGCGCGCATATTTCAGGGCGCCGTCGACGATCACGCTGGCCTGTTCGAGGGAGAGGGCGGTCATGGCTGGCCTTTCAGGATGTCGGCATCGTTCGGCTCCGTTCTGCCAGTGCCGGCGGCGCGAGGGAAGGGCGACGACGCGGTTTCGTCTTGCAGTTGTCGTTTCGAATGGGCTTCATAGATTGCCCGTCTGGGAACATGTTCCGCTAGGTGACGCCACTTTTGCGACCAGAACATGCGCCAAGGCTGTGGAGTTGCGCAAAGCCCGATCGTTCGGCCAATCCTGGCGGGGCGGCCAGCGCATGAGGAGAACACGCTATGGGTCTGTTCAGTTTCATCAAGGATGCCGGCGCCAAGATCTTCGGATCGAGCTCGGCCAATGCGGCAACGTCTGATCAGTTGCAGAAGGAACTGGCTGGCCATGGCCTGCCGTCCGACGTCAAGATCGACGTCTCGGGCGACAAGGTGAAGGTCTCGGGCAAGGCGATGACCACCGAGGAGGCCGAGAAGATCATCCTGGCGATCGGCAACACGGCCGGCGTCGGCTCGGTCGAATCGGAGCTGATCGTCAACAAGGAAGCGCCCGCGGCGGTGTTCTACACGGTGGTCAAGGGCGATACGCTCTGGAAGATCGCCGAGGAGCACTACGGCAAGGGCAAGGGCGCCAAGTACACCGAGATCGTCAAGGCCAATACGCCGCCGGTGAAGAACCCCGACCTGATCCAGCCGGGTTGGGTGCTGCGCATTCCGCCGCTGGCCTGATCACGATCACGCTCGCGAGAGAAACCCCCGGGACGTGATCCGGTGGGCTTGCGAATTAGTTACGAATGAAACTATAAGGCCGGGAGGACGCTCGACTTCCGGCCAGTTTGCATCAAGGCCGGTTTGAGCCATCTTGCGTCTTCGCGAGACGGGTCAGCCGGCTTTTTGCCGGTCAGGCCCGCGGCAGGGTGAACGAGACGACCATTGCTCCCGGGGAGGGGATTTCCATGACTTTCGACCGCCGCAAGTTCCTGACGCTCGCCGGCTCGGCCGTGGCCGCGCCGGCCGTGCTGCGTACGACGCGTGCCAATGCGCAGGAAGTGACGCTGCGCATGCACCATTTCCTGCCGCCGGTGGCGAACGGACACTCCAAATTCCTGAAGCCCTGGGCCGACAAGGTCGGCGCCGAATCGAACGGCCGGATCAAGATCGACATCTTCCCGTCGATGCAGCTCGGCGGCACCCCGCCGCAGCTCTACGACCAGGCCCGCGACGGCGTCGTCGACATCGTCTGGACGCTGCCCGGCAACACGCCCGGCCGCTTCACCGGCATCGAGGCGTTCGAGCTGCCCTTCGTGCCGAATAAGCGGGCGCTGGTGAACTCGCTGGCGCTGACCGACTATGCCGCCGAGCACCTCAAGGATGAGTTCAAGGACATCCATCCGATCTGCTTCTGGGCGCATGATCACGGGCTGATCCACGCCAACAAGCCGGTGAAGACGATGGAGGACCTGAAGGGCCTCAAGCTGCGCTTCCCGACCCGGCTTGCCGGCGAGGCGTTGCGCGCGCTCGGCGCCAACGCCATCGGCATGCCGATCCCGCAGGTGCCGGAATCGCTGGCCCAACGCGTCATCGACGGCTGCGTCGTGCCTTGGGAGGTCGTGCCCTCGATCAAGGTGCAGGAGCTGGTCAAGAATCATACCGAGATCCCGGGCTCGCCGACCTTCTATGTCGCGACCTTCGTGCTCGCCATGAACAAGGCCAAGTACGAGGGGCTGGCGCCCGACCTCAAGGCGATCATCGACAAGAACTCCGGCGCGGCCGCTTCGGCCATGGCCGGCAAGGTCTGGGACGAGCAGGCGGTCGTCGTCTCCGAGATGGTCAAGAGGCGCGGCAACACCATCGTCACGCTGGAGCAGGCCGAGGCCGAGCGCTGGCACAAGGCGACGGCCCCGGTGATCGACGGCTGGCTCAAGACCGCCAAGGACAAGGGCCTCGACGGCGAGAAGCTGCTCGCCGCCGCCCGCGCCGCCCTGACCAAGCACCAGAACGCCGCCTGACGCGATGACCGACAGGGCAGGGGAGGAGAGGCCGCCATCGCGCATCGACGCGGTGGCGGAAGCGGTCGCGCTCATCGGTGGGGCGCTGCTGATCGCGGTTGCGACCATGGTCGTGGTCAGCGTGACCTTGCGCAGCGACCTCGTCGGCGCCGCCGGCGTGCCCGGCGATTTCGAGTTGGTGCAGATGGCGACGGCGATCGCCGCCTTCTGCTTCCTGCCGCTCTGCCAATTGAAGCGCGGCAACATCTTCGTCGACACCTTCACCCTGAAGCTGCCGCAGCGCTGGCGCGACGGCATCGATGCGCTCTGGGACGTGGTCTACGGCCTCGCCATGGCGCTGATCGCCTGGCGGCTCGGCGTTGGGGCGCGCTCGGCGCTGGCCAGCGGCGAGAACACCATGGTGCTGCAGCTGCCGAGCTATCTGCCGATCGCGCTCTGCGCAGTGCTCGCCGGCTTCGTCTCGCTCGCGGCCTTCGTCAGCGCCAGCCGCCTGATGAGGCAGCCCCGATGAGCGGCTTCTCCCTCGCCATCACCGGCTTTACCGTCATGCTGGCGCTGATGGCGCTGCGCCTGCCGATCGGCCTCGCCATGCTGGTCGTCGGCAGCGCCGGCTATATCCAGCTCAACGGGCTCGAGCCCTTCCTCAACTATATCCGCACCACGCCCTACCAGATCTTCGCCAACTACACGCTCTCGGTGATCCCGCTCTTCGTGCTGATGGGCGCCTTCGCCGAGCGCTCCGGGCTGGCGGGGGACCTGTTCAAGGCGGCTTCGGCCTTCGTCGGCCATCGCCGCGGCGGCCTCGGCATGGCGATGATCGGGGCCTGCACCGGCTTCGGCGCGATCTGCGGCTCCTCGGTCGCGACGACCGCGACCTTCGCCCGCGCCGCGCTGCCGCAATTGCGCAGCTATCGCTATGATCCCGGCTTCGCCTGCGGCGTCACCGCGGTCGGCGGCACGCTCGGCATCCTGATTCCGCCCTCGGTGATCCTGGTCGTCTATGCGATCTCGACCGAGCAGAACATCGCCAAGCTGTTCCAGGCGGCGCTGATCCCCGGCCTGCTGGCGGCGACGTTCTATTGCATCACCATCTGGATCATGTCGCGGCTCGACGGCACGCTCGCCCCTGCCCATGAGCGCACGCCCTGGCGCGAGCGCTGGCCGCTGCTGCTCGGCGTCATCCCGGCGCTGACTGTCGCGGTGATTGTGGTCGGCGGCATCTATGGCGGCGTCTTCACGCCGACGGAGGGTGCTTCGGTCGGCGCCTTCATCATGCTGGCGATCGGCCTGTTCCGGCGCACGCTCGGCTTCGACGGCGTGAAGCAGGCGATCCTGCAGACCGCCGAGACCTCGGCAATGATCTTCGCGATCCTGCTCGGCGCCGAGGTGTTCAATGCCTTCCTGGCGCTGACGCAGGTGCCGACGGCGGCGGCCGAGATGATCGCGGCCTCCGGCTGGGCGCCCTATACCGTGCTGGTCGGCCTCCTGCTGTTCTACATCGTGCTCGGCGGCGTGATGGACGAACTCGCCATGATCCTGCTGACGCTGCCGGTGTTCTTCCCGATCGTGACGGCGCTCGATTTCGGCATGCCGACCGACGACATCGCGATCTGGTTCGGCATCCTCGTGCTGATCGTGGTCGGCATCGGCATGACCTGCCCGCCGATCGGCCTCAACGTCTTCGTCGTCGCCTCGCTGGCGCGCGACGTGCCGGTGACGCGGATCTATCGCGGCGTTCTGCCCTTCGTCGGCGCCGATGTGATCAGGCTCGGCATCTGCGTGGCATTTCCGGCGCTCAGCCTCTATCTGGTGAAGCTCCTGAACTGAGCGACCGCGAGCAGCAGCATGATCGTACACGACCTCGACATCGACGCCGTCAAGGCAGGGCTCGCCGACGACTCGATTCTGATCGTCGATGTGCGCGAACCGCATGAGTACGCCGCCGGGCGCATTCCAGGCTCGGTGTCGCGGCCGCTCTCGCAGTTCGACCCGGCCGACCTGCCGAACGAGCCCGGCAAGCGCGTCGTGCTCTCCTGCGCGGCCGGGGTGCGTTCGCTCCGGGCGCTGGAGTTCGCGCAGGCGGCCGGGCTCGACATCGACAGCCACTATCTCGGCGGCTTCAAGGATTGGGCGATGCGCGGCGAGCCGGTCGAGCGCTGAGACCGTTCTGTCAGTGTGATTGGTTGAAGGGTAGGCGTATTCCCTTTCCCCCGCTTGCGGTGGGGAAGGGCCAGGGATGGGGGGCGGGAAAGCAGGGCTTGCCGGTTCTTCCAGTGAAGTGCCGAGCGGCGCTGCCCCCACCCAACCCTCCCCACCGCAAGCGGGGGGAGGGCTCTGCGTCGTGCTGCTGTCCAGACCAGTACGCCTTCCGGTTGCGGTTCACGGCGCCAGCGCCGATAACGGGGCGCGGCCCTGAGATCCGGCCGCGGTCGACCAAAGGTGCCCCTATGAAGGCCTCCCGCCTGCTGAGCCTTACCCTCGCAGCCTTGCTCTGCTCCGTGTCCGCAGCGCCGCTCGCCCTCGCGCAGGCAGCCCCGCAGACCGCCGCGAAGAAGCCGGCGCAGGATCCCGAGCTGCAGGCGGCGATCGCCAAGTCGAATGCCTATACCTCGCTCTCCAACCGAACGATCCGGGCGATCGAATCCTGGGATCGCTACAAGAGCTGGGTCGACATGAAGAAGGGCCCGACCGGCAAGGAGCGCTACATCTCCTACGGGCTCTACAGCCTCTATGACGTCAAGGACGAGATCGCCAAGGCCGAGGCGGCCGCCGGCCAGCCGCCGGCGCAGCCCGAGCTCGATGCTGCGGTGAAGCGCTATATCGCCGCCTATCAGGAGCTGGCGCCGCTGATCACCCGGGCCGAGCGCTACTACGAGCGCAAGGACTATCGCGACGACAACGCCGCCGAGGGCCGCGAGCTGCACGCCAAGATGGTGCCGGCGGCGGAGGCCTTCCTGCGTGAGCGCACCGCCTTCAGCAGCCAACTCGACGGCTACAAGAAGGGCATCGACGCGCGCGAGCTCGCGGCGATCGAGGCGAGCGAGGGTCGCCAGGCCCGCTGGCAGCTGCGGAACATCATGATCAATGCGCGCGCCGTGATGGACGTGATGCCGAGCAATGAGAGCCCGATCGTCGATCTCGCCGCCTTCGATACCGCGCTCGCCGGCTATTCCGGCGCGATCAAGGAAATGGACCGCTTCAAGGACAGCAACCCGTCGGGCGTGCCGATGATCGATTCCTCGGCCAGCTCCTGGCTCGGCAATCTGCGCGATTTCCGCGAGAAGCTCGGCAAGTCGAAGGGCGATGTCCGCAAGGGCGCGGCGGGCGATGCCAACCGCATCGTCTCCAGCTACAATATGATGGTGTCGATGTCGGATAGCGCCGCGCGCATGATCCGCTGAGTTTCAAGGCCCGCTTGCTTGCGCTCGGCGCATCCCGGTCCCTTCATGGGGACCGGGGTGACGGCGCAGCCATCCTGCGCCAGTCTTTCTCATTCGAGTGATCCGAAGGAAGTTTGCCGATGCGTCCGATGAAGTTCGGGATGGGCCAGCCGGTGCGGCGGGTCGAGGATCAGCGTCTGACCACCGGCACCGGCCGCTATACCGACGATACCGCGATCGAGGGCGCGCTGCATGCCTATGTGCTGCGCTCGCCGCACGCGCATGCGACCTTCAGGATCGTCGACAAGCAGGCGGCGCTGAAGCGCAAGGGCGTCAAGCTGATCCTGACCGGCGAGGACGTCGCCCATCTCGGCGACATCCCCTGCAAGGGCCTGATCAAGGACATCGATGGCGAGGATGTGAAGCCGAACCCGGTGCCGGTGTTGCCGACCGACACGGTGCGCCATGTCGGTGAAGCCATCGCCTTCATCGTCGCCGAGACGCTCGACCAGGCGCGCGACGCCGCCGAGGCGATCGAGATCGATTTCGAGACGCTGCCCTCGATCACCGGTATCGCGGAAGCGCTCGACGCCAAGGCGCCGCAGGTCTGGCCGGATCGTGACGGCAACGTTGCCTTCGAGGCGGAGCAGGGCAACGCTAAGAAGACCGAAGACGCCTTCGCCAAGGCCGATCGGACGATCTCGGTCACCATCGTCAACAACCGTCTCGCCTCCAACTACATGGAGACGCGCGCCTGCATCGCCGAATACGACAAGGCGACAAAGCGCTGGACCCTGACGCTGGGCAGCCAGGGCAGCCACGGCACGCGCGAGATCCTCGCCGACTACATCCTCAAGGTTCCCCAGTCCCGCATCCGGGTGATCACGCCCGATGTCGGCGGCGGCTTCGGCACCAAGATCTTCATGTACCGCGAATACCCGCTGACCATGGTCGCGGCCGAGACGCTGAAGCGGCCGGTGCGCTGGGTCGCCGACCGCACCGAGCACTTCCTCGCCGATACCCATGGCCGCGCCAATCTGACCACCGCGACGATGGCCCTCGACAGGCGCGGCAAGTTCATCGGTCTCAAGGTCGATCTCGCCGCCGATATGGGCGCCTATCTCTCGCAATATGGGCCCTTCATCCCCTGGGTCGGCACGACGATGACGCCGGGCTGCTACAATATCCCGGCGGTGCATGTCCGCTTCCGCGGCGTCTTCACCAACACCACGCCGGTCGATGCCTATCGCGGCGCAGGGCGGCCCGAGGCGGCCTATCTGATCGAGCGGCTGGTCGACGCGATCGCGCGCGAGACCGGCAAGAGCCCGGATGCGGTGCGGGCGCTCAACTTCGTCAAGCCGAGCGAGATGCCGCACAAGACGCAGACCGGCCCGGTCTACGATTCCGGCGAGTTCGAGGGCCATATGCGCCGCGCCATGGAGGTGGCGGACTGGAAGGGCTTCAAGAGCCGCCTGAAAACCTCGCAGAAGGCCGGCAAGATCCGCGGCATCGGCCTCGCCTGCTATATCGAGGCCTGCGGCGGCGGCGGCCCGGAGAGCTCGACCGTGATCCTGGAGAAGGACGGCACCGTCACCGTGCTGATCGGCACCCAGTCGAACGGGCAGGGCCATGAGACCGCCTACTCGCAGCTGGTCGCCCAGCATCTCGACATCCCGCTCGACCGCATCAAGGTGGTCCAGGGCGACACCGACCGGGTCGCGACCGGCTCGGGCACCGGCGGCTCGCGCTCGATCCCCGTCGGCGGTGCCGCACTCAACGCGGCGACCGGCATCCTCGCCGACAACCTGAAGAGCCTCGCCTCCGAGGCGCTCGAAGCCGCCCCGGGCGACCTCGAGATCGTCGACGGCGCCGTGCGCATCGTCGGCACCGACAAGACGCTCGATCTCAAGGCGATCGCCAATCTGCCCGGCGCCAAGGCCGAGCAGCTCAGCGTCCATCAGAGCTGGACGCCGCCGGAGGCGACCTATCCGAACGGCACCCATGTGGTGGAGCTGGAAGTCGATCCCACCACCGGCGGCACCGAGATCCAGAATTATGTCGTGGTCGACGATTTCGGCGTGACGCTGAACCCGATCATGCTGCAGGGCCAGGTCCATGGCGGCGCGGCGCAGGGCATCGGTCAGGCGCTGATGGAGGAGATCCGCTTCGACTCGTCCGGCCAGATGCTGACCGCGACCTTCATGGACTACGCTCTGCCGCGCGCCGTCGATATCCCGAACTTCCATTTTGAGACGCGCAACGTGCCCTGCGTGACGAATGCGATCGGGGTGAAAGGCGCGGGCGAGGCTGGCGCGATCGGCGCCTGCCCGGCAGTGATGAACGCCATGGTCGACGCGCTGAACCGCGCTGCCGGGATCAAGGCGATCGACATGCCGGCGACGCCGCCCAAGGTGTTCGCGACGCTGAAGGCGGCGGGTTATCCGTCCTGATGCAAGGAAGCGCTTGCTTCCTTGCAAGGAGTTTCACGAGAATGCGACTTGGCGCTGTCGTACGCGTCAGGTGATCTGGAAGAGTTCAAAACAGCGCCGGGGGCCGGCGCTGCCTTCCGGAGGATTCCCACGCATGCTGCGCTCTGCTTTCGTCGCCATCGGTCTTGCCGTCGGCGTCTCCGCCGTCCTGGCCCAGGCCAATCCGATTTCCGAGCGTCGCGATACGATGAAGGCAGTTGGCGCCGCGACGCGCGATGGCGCGGCGATGGCCAAGGGCGAGGCGCCGTTCGACGCCGCCAAGGCGCAGGCGGTGTTCAAGACCTATGGCGACGCCGCCAAGAAGATGCCGGGCTTCTACCCGGAGAGCGCCAAGACCGGCGGCGAGACCACGGCGGCGCCGAAGATCTGGGAAGATCAGGCCGGCTTCAAGGCCGCCTTCGCCAAGTTCGAGGCCGATGCCGCCAAGGGCGCGGCCGCGACCGATCTCGCCGGCTTCCGCACCGCCTTCGGCGACGCCACCAAGAACTGCGGCGCCTGTCACGAGGTCTTCCGCATCAAGAAGTGACGGGCTGCCGTCGCTGCTCGATTCGACTTGCAGATTTGACCTGATCGAAGGAGCGGGCTTCCTTAGCGGTGGCCCGCTTCATTCGTGTCTGCGGCAGCCGGGGCGAACCCTGTCGCGATACGGGCGTTGTTTGCCGGGGACAACCGAATGAGGAACCGATGCGCCGCCTGCTGATCACGCTTCTGGTCTTCATCGCGCTCGGCATCGCCGGCTTCTTCGTCCTCACCGATCCGCGCGTGGTCTCGCCGGGCCCCGAGGTCGGCACGCTGCCGGCGCCCGATGTCGAGAACGGCAAGCTGCTGTTCGCGGCCGGCGGCTGCGCCTCCTGCCATGCGACGCCGGGGCAGGACGACAAGACCAGGCTCGGCGGCGGCCTCGCGCTGGAGTCGCCCTTCGGCAAGTTCCATGTGCCCAACATCTCGCCGCATACCCGCGACGGCATCGGCAACTGGGGCACGGCCGACTTCATCCAGGCGATGACCGCCGGCGTCTCGCCCTCCGGCCAGCACTATTATCCGGCTTTCCCCTACACCTCCTATCGGCTGATGCCGCCGCGGGCCGTCGCCGACCTCCTCGCCTATATCCGCACGCTGCCCTCGGTGGAGGGCAGGGCGCCCGGCCATGAGCTCTCCTTCCCCTTCAACATCCGCCGCCTCGTCGGCGGCTGGAAGCTGCTGTTCTTCGATGGGGCGCCGTTCAAGGCCGATCCCAGCAAGAGCGATGAATGGAATCGCGGCGCCTATCTGGTGAATGGGCCGGGCCACTGCGCCGAGTGTCATTCCAGCCGCAACCGCTTCGGCGCCATCGTCCAGGCGACGCGCTTCGCCGGCGGCCCCGATCCCGAAGGCAAGGGCTGGGTGCCGAACATCACCCAGACGGAGGACGGCCTCGGCAAATGGTCGAAGGCGGAGATCGCCGAACTGCTCAAGACCGGCTTCACGCCGAGCTTCGACAATGTCGGCGGCTCGATGGCGGCGGTGGTGCGCAACATGGCGCAGCTGCCGGACGCCGACCGGCTGGCGATGGCGGAATATCTGAAGTCGCTGCCGGCGGTGCAGGGACCGCCACGACCGCAGAAGGCGGCGGGTGGGTAGCGGGCGCTAGGCGGCGTTGGCCTCTAGCGTTTCCGAGATCGCCGATAGGACTAGTTGGACATCAGCCAAAGCTGGCTCGACGTCCACATCCCCGTGCACAATCCTGTTACGCAAATCGATCAACGACCGTACACGTTGTTCGAGTTGTGGCTCGATATAGCCATTCATTGCAAGTGTTTGCAGTACCGTTCCCGGGGTCAGCGGCTTGTTGGCTGTCTCTGGTGCCTTGGAATGCAGGGCGGCCTCCAAAAGTGACCATGCCATCACAAACGCTGCCCGATTCTGACCTTGGCTCGTCATTTTGTGTACGTCATCAATGCGCGTGCGAAGCATTGCTGGCGATGCTGGCCGGATCGCTATGCGCGGCGCTTGGCTCGCGCCCATGAAAACAACATCGAAACGCCAGTCGGGGTGACCGTCGAAAACTCGGCGAATCCGCTGAAGAGAATCCTGAGCTGCTGCCGAGTTTTGGTTCTTCACCTCAATAGCGATGTTCAGCCCGGGCTTTTGAGCAATTGCATCGGGCCTATAAGAACCAAAAAAGGTTGGAAGCTCACTCGAGCCAGGATGGGTTTGGAAAGTGAAGCCCTGCTGCTCGTACCGCACCCGCAGGCCTTCGAGAAATTCCGATTCCTGTAACGAAGCTAGAGCATGTGCAGCCATTAGAGCTTCCTCCAGCTCAAATCGTCGTCCACTCGAATATAGACAACAGGGGCGGCCTTATCCAACGCTGCTGCCAATTGGTCGGTTGGGTCTGATCCGAGACCATTTGCTGGAGCGCCGGAAGGTAGAGTTTCCGGCCTTCTTGATCCGAGACCATTTGCTGGAGCGCCGGAAGGTAGAGTTTCCGGCCTTCGATCACGGCGGCGGGCTGGGTACTCCGCCGGGATTTTGCAGCAGGATCGGTGGCTTGTTGCCGATGGCCCCGTGCGGCCGATCCTCGTTAT
>JAAEQB010000045.1 GCA_024231975.1 Allobosea sp. | reverse complement strand
GACCGTCTCGCGCAGCACCACCCGCAGGTCCTTCGGCGACGGCTCCTTCGGCGCCTCGACGACGCGTCTCTCGCGCTTCGACGTCCCCGCGAGCCAGGCCAGGATCTCCTCGGGATTGCCCACCGTGGCCGACAGTCCGGCCCGCTGCACGTCGTGACGGCTGGGGCGGACGATGCGCTCCAGCACCGACGCCAGGTGGGCGCCGCGGTCGGTTCCGGCCAGCGCGTGGACCTCGTCGACCACCACCGAGCGCAGGTCGGCGAAAAGGCGCTCGTGGGGAAATCGCGGCGACAGGAGCATCACCTCGAGCGACTCCGGCGTGGTCATCAGCACCTCCGCCGGCTCGCGTACGAACGCCCGTTTGCGCGAGTCGGCGACGTCGCCGTGCCACAGGAAACGGCGCAGGCCCACCATCTCGGTCAACGTCGCCAGCCGCTCGGCCTGGTTGTTGAGCAGCGCCTTGATCGGCGCCAGGTAGATCAGTCCCACCCCCTCGGGCTCGCGTTCCATCAGCTCCGAGAGCAGCGGAAAGAGCGCCGCTTCGGTCTTGCCGCCGGCGGTGGGGGCGAGGATCACGGCGTTCGAGCCGTCGAGCAGGGCGTGGCCCGCGAGCTCCTGCACCGGCCGCAGCGACGGCCAACCCAGGCGCGAGGCGATGGCATGGCGCAGGCGCGGTG
>JAAEQB010000044.1 GCA_024231975.1 Allobosea sp. | reverse complement strand
GGCTCGAATGAGCGCGGAACCGCGGGACACCCCGGGACGCCGCATCGCCGGACTGGTGCTGCTCGCCGCGGCCGTCGTCGCGCTGTTTCTCGCCAGCCTGGCGATCGGCTCGGTCGCCATCCCCCTGGGCGACGTGGTGGCCATCCTCTCCGGAGAGCCGGCCGCCAGGGCCAGCTGGGCGACCATCGTCCTCGAGTTCCGTCTGCCCAAGGCCCTGACCGCGGCCCTCGCCGGCGCCGCCCTGGCGGTCGGGGGACTGCTGATGCAGACGCTTTTCCGCAATCCCCTGGCCGGCCCGTACGTGCTCGGGATCAGCGCCGGCGCCAGCCTGGGAGTGGCGCTCGTGGTCCTGACCATCGGCGGGGTGACGACCGAGCTCCTGGCCGGCGTCGGCCTGATCGGCGAGTTCGGCCTGATCACGGCCGCCAGCCTCGGGGCGGGCGCGGTGCTGGGGCTCGTCGTGCTCGCCGCCCGCCGGGTCTCGAGCCTGACGCTGCTGATCCTGGGGGTGCTTTTCGGCTACGCGACCAGCGCGCTGGTCACGGTGCTGATGCATTTCAGCCTCGCCGAACGCATTCAGGCATACATCGTCTGGACCTTCGGCAGCTTCGGGGGCGTGACCTGGAGCCAGCTCCGGGTGCTGGCGCCGGCGCTGCTCGTCGGACTGGTCCTGGCCGCGCTGGCGTCGAAGCCGCTGAATGCGCTGCTCCTGGGCGAGCGCTACGCGCGCAGCATGGGCGTGGCCGTGGGCCGGACGCGTCTCGGGGTGCTGGTGAGCACGGCGCTGCTCGCCGGCGGGGTCACCGCCTTCTGCGGTCCGGTGGGATTCGTCGGGGTGGCGGTGCCGCACCTGGCGCGCGGCCTCCTGCGATGCGCGGATCACCGTATCCTGATCCCCGGGGCCGCCCTGGCCGGGGCCCTGGTGGCCTTGGCCTCCGATCTCGTAGCGCAGCTCCCGGGCAGCGACGCCGTCCTGCCGCTCAACGCGGTGACGGCCCTGATCGGC
>JAAEQB010000043.1 GCA_024231975.1 Allobosea sp. | reverse complement strand
CGCTTGCTGCGCGAGACCCTGCCCGATTACATGGTGCCGTCGGCCTTCGTGCCCCTGGAGTCGCTGCCGCTCAACCCCAACGGCAAGGTCGACCGGGCGGCCCTGGGCCGCATCGCGCCGGATCGCTCGGCCGGAGACGAGGGCTTCGCCGCACCGCGCACCCCGGTCGAGGAAGTGCTGGCGACGATCTGGGCCGAGGTGCTCGAGGTCGAACGCGTCGGGGTGCACGATGACTTTTTCGATCTCGGGGGCCATTCGCTGCTGGCGACCCGGGTCGCCGGCCGGATCCGCGACGCCTTCGAGGTCGAGCTGCCGCTTCATGTGTTCTTCGAGGCCGCCAACGTCGGCACCCTGGCGGCCCAGGTCGAGCTCGCCCGCCGCCGGGACCTGGTGGCGGCGGCGCCGCCGCTGGTGCCGGTGCCGCGCACCGAGCCCCTGCCGCTGTCCTTTGCCCAGCAGCGCCTGTGGTTTCTCGACCGCTATCAGCCGCAGAGCGCGGTCTACAACATCTTCTATGCCTTCCGCCTGGGCGGGGCCCTCGATCGCGGCGCGCTGGAGTGGAGCCTGCGCGAGATCGTGCGCCGGCACCAGGCCCTGCGCACCCGCCTGGTCGAAATCGACGGCGAGCCCCGCCAGCGGATCTCCGCGCCGCCGCGCCACCCGCTTCCGGTGATCG
>JAAEQB010000042.1 GCA_024231975.1 Allobosea sp. | reverse complement strand
TCCGCAACCGACCACCGGCGACGCCGCTCAGGCCCGGTCAGGACCTCAACCTTCGGATAAGAACCAGTCATAGACACGACATTACTCCCAACCCTTATTTTAAGGGTGAGACCTGTCCGGGGAATTCGGGGGCCGTTTCAGAACGCGACTTCGCCGCGCGCTACTCCGCTGACCACGGCAAGCTGCGGCATGTCGCGAGGAAGCAGTTGCTGAAGCATGGTGCGGATCCCGCGAAGGCAATCGTCTTCCTCGTGGCAGTGCCGGACGTGCGTGAGCTGCGGAAGGCGTTCTACGCGGCGATGGGCGTGGCCGAACGGGACCTCCCGCTTGACGGGGACGATATCGACATGAGCGACGACGACGCGGGAGGCGACCCGGCATGAGCTTCGCCTTGGACCTTTCAGCCCGCATGGCCGGTCATGCGGCGTTCTCGGACATCCTGCGGCGCTTGGAGAGTTTGGGCGCCGCCCGCTCTATCGCTGCCGTCATTGAGCCCGCGTCGAAGCCGCCCTCCGACGAAGATCTACATAAGCTCCTTTATTGCGCCGGCGTGTTCGTGCAGACGAACGACCTCGCTTACAGGCGGATGGCACAGTCCATCGCGCTGAACTCACTCATCGTTGCAGGGGGCGACGACGGAGCGTACCAGCGCGGCCGCCGCATCTTGACCGACCTCGGAAACTTCCCCGCACTCGACCGCGTCAGGCGCGAGGGCCCCGAGACGGAGTCGTCGTTCCTCGATGCACTCCGCAGGACGCTGTCGCGCGAGTTGAACACCGTCAGGGTCGGCGACCAGTGGATTCCCCTGACTGACTTCCAGAAGGATACCTGGGACGAGCTGCCCGACGCGCGCGCGATTGCCATTTCGGCGCCGACGTCGGCGGGGAAGTCGTTCCTCGTCATCGAGCACTTGTGTCGACAGGCCGAGCGGGCGGCATCCTTCTGCGCCGTCTACGTCGCTCCCACGCGTGCCCTCCTGTCGGAGGTGAGCGCGAAGATCCAAAGGCGCCTCGGCACTGCGCCCGATGTAAGGATAACCACCGTCCCGACGCCGGACCCCACCAACCCGGACAGGCAAATATTCGTGCTGACGCAGGAGCGCCTCCAGGTGCTGCTCGCCGCTTCAGCCGTGACGTTCGACCTTGTCGTAGTCGACGAGGCCCAGAACCTGTCGGACGGCTCCCGGGGGATGATCCTCCAAGACAGCGTCGAGCAGGCGGTCAGCCGAAGCGGAACGACCCGCCTCGTGCTTCTCGCGCCTGGCGCCCGCGGCTTTGAGTCGGTCGGCGCCATGATCGGCGCACCCGACCTCACCGTTTCGCGTTCCGAGCTTCCCTCCGTCCTCCAGAACAGGATCCAGTTGAGGAAGGCGGAGGTGGGCAACGCGCTCGAACTGGACTTGCTGACCCCGGAGGGTCCGTGGCGGCTTGGCACCTACCGGAGCGAGCGGGGGTTCGACGTGCCGGAAAGCCGTCTGGCGGCCGCGGCACTCGAACTCGGTTCGACGGGTGGATCCCTCGTCTACGCGACCGGTCCGACGGACGCGGAGAAGGTCGCGCGGCAACTGGCTCACGACCTGAAGGACGGCGGCGATTCCGCGCTGTCCACGATCTCCGATTTCGTGAAGAAGCACATCCATCCCGACTACACGCTCGCAGCGATGATACGGAAGGGCGTAGCGTTCCACTACGGCAAGATGCCGACGCTCCTTCGCGAGACTCTTGAGGGCGCCTTTCGAGAGGGACACGTAAAATTTCTCGTCTGCACGACGACGCTGTTCGAGGGCATCAACCTCCCGGCACGAAATGTGTTCATCGACACGCCCACGAGGGGCACGAAGAAACCGCTAGCTCCCGCCGCGCTGTGGAACTTCGCCGGGCGCGCCGGACGCATGTCGGCGGACATCGTGGGCAATGTGTTCCTTGTCGACTACGAGGACTGGCCGGACAAGCCGCTCGACGACTTCGTCGGTTACCAGGTCCAGTCAGCGTTTTTGCGGACAGCGTCCGAGGTTCCTGAGCGCCTGCTGGGAGCCTTGGGAGGCGCGATGCCGACCGAGTCGCCGCACGACGAGGACGCAGGGCGAGTGAGGGCAGCCGCCGGGCTTCTGATCTCCAAGGCCGCAGGGAACGAGGTCCGCGGATATGTAGACCGCACCCTCGGCAGTCTCGACGAAGGGATGCGCAATCGCCTGACCGAGGCGAGCCTCGCGGCACACGAAAGGATTGGTCTTCCGGCGACGCTGCTTGCGACCAACTGGACAGTCGATCCGTTTGGGCTGCGTCGGCTCTACGACAACATGTTGGAGAAGGTTGCGGAGGAGAAGACGCTGAGGCTGATGCCCATCAGCCCGCTCGAAAAAGGAGCCTCCGATAGGTACGGCCGGATCTTCACCAGGATTCACCGCGAGGTGAATCGCGGGGACAGCGGCTTCGCGGGCCTCGTTTCCGGCGTCGCTCTACGGTGGATGCGCGGCGTGCCGTATCCGGTCATGCTCGCGAAGGCAGTCGAACGTCAGAAACGGTACGACAATAAGAAGCGCGAGGAGAACAGGATCGAGCGCGAGCGGAACCCCGGCAGCCGCGTCAGGGATCCCGGCGAGGTCGTCGTTGATGACGTCGTCCGCAGGGAGTTCGACCTCATCGAGGATCAAGTCCGCTTCCGCTTCGTCCAGCTTGGCAAGGCATACATCGACATCCTCAACATCGTCCTCCGCGAAACCGGACAGGATGGGTTGATCGCTGACGTCTATGACTTTCCGTTGGCGTTGGAGCTGGGAATCCCGACGAAGTCCGGCTGGTCGTTCATGGAGCTTGGCTTGTCCCGGATCGCCGCAGCCGCCCTCCAGCCGGAGTTTCCCAACAGCAACCTCACGCCGGATGCCGCACGCAGGTGGCTGGCGGGAATCGAGGACATCAGCACGCTGCGCCTCGGGCCGGTGATCGTGGATGAACTGCGGCGCTTGAAGCTCGTCCGCCCGGCGGTATGATCCGACACTGTGACGTAGTTCGCCTAAGCCGCGCCAGAAGCCGCCGTTGAGCGAATGGCGGAAACCCGACATTCGCAGGAGCTGCGCAAATGGCGATTTATTAGATCGGCTAATTGGTCCTAGTGGATCAGGGCGCCTAATCGAAGACTGCCTCAGCCGCTAGGTTGATCGGACGCTGATAGCGACCGAGGGACCGATGCCTGTAACCACCACCCGCACTCCAGGACTGGCGCTGCTGATCGGCGCTGCCATGTTGGCCTCTTTGCCCGCGCTCGCGCAGCAGGCCAGTCGTGCCGAGCCGTTGACGATCCAGGATCAGGGCAGCTTCGCCGTCGGCGGGACCGTGGTGCGCACCCCCGGGACCTACGATAACAACAAGCCGACTGCCGCAGGGCAGTCGCTCCACGGCGATCACCTCTACGCCTTCTATCAGATTCCCCGGAGCCCCAAGGCACTCCCCATCGTCATGCTGCACGGCGCCTTCCAGTCGGCACGGAGCTGGGAGACGACCTCGGACGGGCGCGAGGGCTTCCAGACCCTGTTCCTGCGCCGCGGCTTCCCGGTTTATCTCGTCGATCAGCCGCGTCGCGGGCGTGCCGGCAACAGCACGGTCGGGGCGACGATCGAACCCACGCCTTATGACCAGCTCTTCTTCGATCAGTTCAGGCTCGGCAAATGGCCGAACTTCTTCGATGGCGTCCAGTTCGACCGCAAGCCCGAGACGCTGGACCAGTTCTTCCGCTCAGTGACGCCAAACACCGGGCCATACGATGCCGGCGTCATTTCCAACGCGATGGCGGCGCTGTTCGCCAGGACCGGTCCGGCGATCCTGTTCACGCATTCTCAGGGCGGTGGCCCCGGCTGGCTGACGGCGATCAAGAACGAAAACGTCAAGGCGATCGTGGCGTTTGAACCGGGCAGCGGCTTCATCTTCCCGGAGGGCGAACTGCCGCCGACGATGCCGAGCGCAGCCGGCACCCTGTCGCCCGAGGCCGTGCCGTCGGCGGATTTCCAGAAGCTCACCCGCATTCCGATCGTCATCTATTACGGCGACAATTTTCCGGTCGAGCCGACGACGGAGCGTGGGCAGGACAACTGGCGGGTGCGGCTGGCCATGGCCAAGCTCTGGGTCGCCGCCATCAACAAGCACGGCGGTGACGCGCGCCTCGTGCATCTCCCCGAGATCGGCATCAAGGGCAACACGCACTTCCCGTTCTCGGACCTGAACAATGTCGAGATCGCCGATCTGGTCTCGAAATTCCTCGCCGAGAAGAAGCTGGACTGACGCTGGCCATCCAAGGCGCCCGGCAGTCCTGTTTCGATTTGAAAGGCTATTACCATGAACCGCAGAACCATACTCAAGGCCGCCGTGACGGCAGCGGCAGGGTTCGCTGCAGGCAAGGCCAATGCCGCAGACTACAAGCAGAACGCGTTCGGCCTCGCTTATGAGGGCGCCATCTCCAAAAATGAGCCCGGCAAAATCAACATCCATCCCGTGAGCTACAAACTCAACGGACTGGACATCGTCGCCAATGTCTACATCCCGGCCGACTACGCCGCGGACAAGAAGTACCCCGCAATCGTCGTCGCCCACCCGAACGGAGGCGTGAAGGAACAGGTCGCCGGGCTCTATGCGCAGCGGCTGGCGGGCGAGGGCTATATCGCGATCACGGCTGATGCGGCCTATCAGGGCGGCAGCGGTGGCCAGCCCCGCAACGTCGACAAGCCTCAGTTCCGCACCGAAGACGTGCATGGCATGGCCGACTTCATCACCCGCTTCGCAGGTGTCGATGCCGGGCGCGTCGGCCTTCTGGGCATCTGCGGCGGCGGTGGCTATTCCCTCGCCGCGGCGAAGGTCGACAAGCGGTTCAGGTCTATCGCGACCCTCAGCATGTTCAACTCCGGACGTGTCCGCCGCAATGGCTTCGCGGATTCCCAGCTGAAGACCGTTCAGGAGCGCCTGCAGCAGGTCTCGCAGGCTCGCGTTCAGGAAGCGGCCGGTGGCGCGATCCTCTACTCAGGCGACGCCAACCTGAGCGACGCCCAGATCGCGAAGCTACCCTTCGAGATGTATCGGCAGGGTTACGAGTACTACTGGAAGACGCACGCTCACCCGAATTCGACGTTCAAATATACGACCAGCAGCCTGCTGGATCTGATGCGCTGGGATGCGACCGATCAGATGGAACTGATCGACCAGCCCCTTCTGATGATCGCCGGCAGCAAGGCCGACAGCCTCTACATGACCAGGGACGCCTTCCCGAAAGCTACCGGCACCAAGGACAAGGAGCTCTTCGAGATTGAGGGCGCCACCCACATCGAGACCTATTGGGTGCCCAAATACGTCGATGCCGCGATGGCCAAGCTGGCTCCGTTCTTCGCCCGCACCCTCGTCGCCGGTCGCACCTGACCTGCCGGCCACGACCCTAAATCCGAGGTGTCTCTCATGCGATCAATCCGTGCCGCGGCTGTCGCTGCCCTGCTGCTAGGAGCCTCCATGCCGGCGCTTGCCCAGTCCCAGCCTCCCGCCCCAGCCCAGCCGGCAACGGCGAAGCCGCCGTCCCGCGCCCAGCAGCTCATGGGCGACATCGCGCCGAAGATGGCGGAACTGACCGACAACGTGCTGTTCGGTGACATCTGGGAGCGGCCGGGCCTCGCCAAGCGCGACCGCAGCCTGATCACGGTCGCGGCCCTGATCGCCCTGAACCGCCCCGAGCAGCTGCGCTCGCACATGGCGCTCGCGCGCACCAATGGCGTCAAGGAGGAGGAGATCGTCGAGGCGATCACGCAACTCGCCTTCTATGCCGGCTGGCCCAATGCCATCGCCGCGATCGGCGTCGCCCGCGACGTCTTCAAGCCCAAGTGAGAATCGTGATGTCAGCTAAAATCGTCGCCGTCGTCGCGGGCCTGATGCCGGCGGCGGAAGCTCTTTCCCAGACGTCGCAGCCCGTCACGGTCCAGCGTGCCGGCTCCCAGCCACCGAGCGTCGGCGCAGCGCAGAATTTCAACGGCGCGGTCCGTGTCGATGGTCGTTTCCAGGGCAGCGCGCCGGCGCGGATCAGCGGCGGCACGGTCACCTTCGAGCCTGGCGCGCGGACTGCCTGGCACACTCATCCGCTCGGTCAGACCCTGATCGTCACCGCAGGCATCGGTCTCGTGCAGCACTGGGGCGGGCCGATCCAGGAGATCAAGCCGGGCGACACCGTCTGGATTCCACCGGGCGTCAAGCACTGGCATGGCGCGTCCGCAACCAGTGGCATGACCCATGTCGCGATCTCGGAAGCTCTCGACGGCAAGACCGTGGACTGGCTGGAGCATGTCTCCCACGAACAATACAAGCGCTAGGAACGACGCGTTCATGAGAATCCCCAAGCTCCCGCTCGCCATCGCGGGCCTATCGATGGCCGCAGTCCTCACGGTGGGCTGGCAGGTCCATGCCGAGGCGACGCGGGCGACGTTCCCCGAGCTCGACAAGCTGGTGCACTACACCACCGTCAAGCGCGGCAACGTCACCGAGCACATCATGACCACGCCGGCGGCGATCGAGGCGGTGAAGAACCGTCAGCCGATCCCGGCGGGCACGCATTTCGTGCTGGTCGACTACCGCGAGGGAAAGGTGTTCCGGTACTTCGTGATGGAGAAGGGCCAGGGCTGGGGCGCCGATTACGACGAGCGCCGCCGCACCGGTGACTGGCAGTTCCAGTGGTTCTGGCCGGACAAGACGATCAACACGGCTGAGAACACGGCCCGCTGCCAATCCTGCCACCAGAGCCAGTCGGGTGCCGAGTATCTCTTCACCGGCTCGCGCATTCCCCGCTTCAACGGCACGCCGATCGAATAGGCGCGGGAGGTCGCGACGTGAACCGCCTGTTTCTCTCAAGGCTCTGGCTCGATGGCCTGACGGCCGGGCTGCTGCTGCTCGGCTTCGCCTATTGGTGGCTCGGCAACGTCGTCCACGAGGTTGCGGGCACGGCGATGTTCCTGCTGCTCATCGCCCACAACATCTTCAACCGGCGCTGGTGGGGCGGCATTCCGAAGACACGGCGCGAGCCGCGCAGCCTGTTCAATGTCGGGGTGACCTTCGCCCTGCTCGGCGCCATGCTCGCCTTGTTGGTCACAAGCGTGCTGATCTCGAACGCCCTATCTCCGTTCCTGCCGCCCTGGGGCGGCTTCACTGCGCGCCAGATTCACACGCTCGCGGCGTACTGGGTCCTGCTCATCGTCGCGATCCATCTCGGCTTGCGCTGGCCGATGCTGATGGGCGTCGCGCGCAACCTGTTCGGGATCAGGGCACCGTCCGCGCTGCGGACGCTCGCGTTGCGCGTCGTCGCACTGGCGATCGCGCTGCACGGCGTCTGGAGCTGCACGGTCCTTGGCCTCGGCGGCAAGCTCTCCATGCAGATGACGCTGGACTGGTGGAACTTCGAGGAATCGGTGGCGGGCTTCTTCGCCCACTGCGCTGCGATCGCCGGACTGGTGATGGTCGTGACCTATTATGGCCTGAAGCTGGTCCAGAGAGCCCAGCCGTCGACAAGCCGAACGACATCGGCTGCCAAGCGCCCGCAATCGGCTGCGCAGGGATAGGACGCGATGGGTGACAGGCCAAAGCATGGTGTCCTGCCCGGCCTGCTCGCTTCTCGGCGCGATTGCCTCGCATTGCCGCTTCTCGTTATCGGGGCCCAGAGCACCGTGGCTCAGCACCATCCCAGCGCCAACAAGGCTCATGGTCTCCTGACGGCCGAGAGCACGATCGGGGACCTGCTCTCTCACCCGGCGTTTTCAGGCTTCGCCCGCCGCATCCTGCCCTGGGACGAGCGGGACTATGATCTTCAGGCCAGGCTCGACACAATCGGGGCCCTGCTGCCCTATCACAGCCATGTCTACATCCCCTCGACGATCGCTGCGCTGAACCGCCTGATCGAGGATGCCGAAGAGGGTCGGCAGGTCTTCTTCGAGATCTATTCGGAGCCCGAGAGGCGCGCAGAGCCGGCAAAGCCCCATGCCGGGCTCTTCTTCCTGCGCGGCAAGCCGGATGCCCCCTTCGCCATCGTCTCTCCGGGCGGCGGCTTCGCCTATGTCGGCTCCGTGCATGAGGGCTTTCCTTATGCCGCCGCGATCAGCGACGCAGGGCTGAACGCCTTCGTGCTGAAGTATCGTGCCGGCAAGGGCGGCGCCGTCGCGACGCAGGATCTGGCCGCGGCGATCGGCTTCGTCTTCCGCAATGCCGCGACGCTGCGCGTGGACACGCGCGGCTATTCGCTTTGGGGCAGCTCGGCTGGCGCCCGCATGGCAGCCTCCATCGGCAGCCATGGCGTCGCGGCCTATGGCGCTTCCGATCTCCCCAAGCCGTCGACCGTGGTGATGGCCTATACGACCCACTCCGACCACGCAGCCAGCGAGCCGCCGACCTTCGCGCTCGTGGGACATCAGGACGGCATCGCCCCGCCCGCCGCGATGCGGCAGCGCGTCGCCGCCTTGCGCCGCCTCGGGGCCGAGGTCGACTATCGCGAGTATCCTGGCGTTGGCCATGGCTTTGGCCTCGGCATCGGGACGAGCGCGGAAGGCTGGATCAGCGATGCGATCCGCTTCTGGAAGCGGCATCAGTCCCGGTAGCGCAGCGCGTCGATCAGCACTGACAACGCGGACGAGGAGTGCCGGCGGCTCGGATAATACAGGTGATAGCCGGGAAACGGCGCGCACCAATCCTCGAGCACCCGCACCAGCCGCCCGTCTCGGATATGCGGCATGGCATGATCCTCCGGCATGTAGGCGAGGCCGAGCCCATCCAGCGCCGAGTTCAGCCGCATGGCGAGGTTGTTGAAGACGAGCTGCCCGTCCGAACGAACCTTGATCTCGTGACCATCCTTCTCCAGCCCCCAGGGGAAGAGCCCGCCATGGGTCGGCATCCGAGTGGCGATGCAGTTATGAGCGGTCAGATCCTGCGGTGTCGCGGGCACGCCATGCCGCTCGAAATAATCAGGCGAGCCGACCACGGCCATGCGCATCTCCGGGCCGATCCGCACCGCGATCATGTCCTTGGCGACCTGCTCGCCCATGCGCACGCCGGCGTCGTAACCGGCGGCGACGATGTCGACGAGGCCGTAGTCGACGATGATCTCGACCTTGATGTCGGGATGATCCGGCAGAAACCGCTTCAGGGCCGGCTGCAGCACCGAGATCGCCGGGTGCTCGCCGGCCGTGATCCGGATCGTGCCCGCGGCCTTGCCACGCAATTCGCCGAGCGCCGCGATTTCGGCCTCGATCTCCTCGAAGCGCGGCCCAACCGTATCGAGCAGCCTCAAGCCGGCCTCAGTCGGTGCAACGCTGCGGGTCGTGCGGGTGAGCAGGCGCAGCTTGAGGCGCTCTTCCAGCCCCTTGATCGTCTGGCTCAGTGCCGATTGCGACACGCCCAGCTTGGCGCCGGCCCTGGTGAAGCTGCGCTCCCGCGCGACCATCGCGAAGGCGGCGAGATCGTTGAAGTTCGGATGCGTCATTGATTAGACCACCTTATGGGCCCTTGCCGACTATGGCGCCTAATCAACACAACGCGCTGGCGCTAGATACCCCTCATCGAATGACTCGACGGATTGTGAGGCGGCCGATGACGACATCCCATGGACTGACCAGCCCGTCGCGCAGGGCGATCCTGGCGGCCCCCCTCGTCCTTCCTGCAGTCGTGAGCGGCACATCCTCCGGCTCGGCGCTCGCCCGGCAAAGACCTGCGAGTGATACGCTCGTTGCCTACTATTCGCGGACGGGCAACACGCGCGTCATCGCCGGTCAGATCCGGCGCGCCCGCGGCGCGGACCTCTTCGAGATTCGCACGGCCGAGCCCTATCCCGAGGATTACGAACAGACGGTCGAGCAGGCGCGGCGCGAAACACAGGCTGGTTTCGAGCCTGTGCTGGCGACTGATGCCCTCGACATCGCCCGCTACCGCACGGTCTTCCTCGGCTTCCCGATCTGGGGACAGACGGCGCCACCGGCGATCCGCTCCTTCCTCAAGGCCCATTCCTGGGCCGGCAAGACGATACGGCCTTTCGTCACCCATGGCGGCTACGGCCTGGGCACGAGCATGGCCGTGCTGGCCTCCCACTCCAGAGGCGCCCGGCGCGCGCCGCCCTTCGCGATCGAGGCCGATCAGGAACGCCGGACGCTGTCCCGCGTCACCGACTGGCTCGGCGCTGCCTGACCGTCGCGGCGCCCCCCACAATCGCATCGAACACCGCATTCTGATGGAGACCACCACGATGACCACACGCAAACTCGGGGCTTCCGGCCTCGAAGTCTCGGCGCTCGGGCTTGGCTGCATGGGCATGACCGGCCTCTACGGTCCACCGGCAGACAAGCAGGAGATGATCACCCTGATCCGCGAAGCGCATCAGCGCGGCGTCACCCTGTTCGACACGGCCGAAGCCTATGGGCCTTTCGCCAATGAGAAACTCGTCGGCGAGGCGCTTGCGCCCATCCGCGACGAGGTCGTGATTGCCACCAAGTTCGGCTTCGACATCGACCTTGAGACGGGCGAGCGCCGCGGCGGCACCAACAGCCGGCCCGAACACATCAAGCGTGTCGCCGATGCCTGCCTCAGGCGCCTGGGTACCGATCGCATCGACATCTTCTACCAGCACCGCGTCGATCCGCTGGTTCCGATCGAGGACGTCGCGGGCGCGGTGAAGGAGTTGATCGCCGCCGGCAAGGTCAGGCATTTCGGGCTGTCAGAGGCCGGCGTCGCCACGATCCGCCGCGCCCATGGCGTCCAGCCCTTGACGGTCGTCCAGAGCGAGTACTCGCTGTTCTGGCGCGGCCCGGAAGTGGAACTCCTGCCGACCCTGGAAGAGCTTCAGATCGGCTTCGTGCCCTTCAGCCCCCTCGGCGCCGGTTTCCTTACCGGCAAGATCGATGAGCACACGACCTTCGACGCCGGCGATTTCCGGAGTGCGGTGCCGCGTTTCTCCGTGGAGGCCCGCAAGGCGAACATGGCGCTTGTGGAAGTCATCAAGACCGTGGCCGACCGCAGGGGAACGACGCCGGCTCAGGTGGCGCTGGCATGGCTGCTGGCGCAGAAGCCATGGATCGTGCCGATCCCCGGCACCACCAAGCTGAGCCGTCTTGAGGAGAACCTTGGCGCCGTCGATCTCCAGCTTTCCCAGTCCGACCTGGCCGACATCGACGCCGAGGCATCCAAGGTCGAAATCCAGGGTGAGCGACTGCCGGAGGCTGCGCTCAAAATGACGGGCCTCTGATCGTTGCCAGACAGAGCACCCAATAGCGCAACCCTCTGCTACTCTGTTGCCAGTATCGGCAGACTGCCCACGAGCAGACATTCTAAACGTCGGGAATGGGCCAGAATTGCGCATTGGCGGCACTACAGGGAGAGGTAATCGGGCAGGAACTCGCAATGAGCGGAACCCGCTTCAGGGAACCCCCGTGAACGAGAGCCGACGAGCCGTTCCGGGTCAAGCGAGCCTGAACGGACTTATGGGAATGACGAAGACGAAGCAGGGCGGCGACACCGCCTGGGACGAGGCGCGCCCGACGGACGCGGAGCTGGCTCGCTACCAGCGCAGCTATCGGATGACGACGGACGAGGTCGAGCGGTTCTATTGGCTCTGGCAGGAGGCCATGGCGCATGCGCTGCTGCTCGAGCAGAATCCGGAGCGGAACTATCCGGAACATGGCAGCCTCAACGGCCTGCAACTGGCGGAAGGGGCGCGGGCGACCGCACGCTTCTTTGCCTTCATGCTGGCGGAGGCGCCCGCGCGCGAGACCGGCCACTTCGAGCGCAAGATCATGGTCTATGAGGCGATCGCCTTCGACGAAGACGAGATCCGCCGTACGCGGACGTCCTGGATGGTCGAGGCTGCGATGCAGCAGGATGCCCGCGAACTCGGCATCAACCTGAGCAAGGTGCCGATGTCGCCTGGCTCGCCGAGCCGGCACTGAGGACCTGAGCCCATGTCCTTCGTGATCTATGATCTCGAGACCACCGGTCTCGAACCGCAGTGGAACGTGCCGCTGCAGGCCGCGCTGATCCACACCGACGCCGCGCTCCAGCCCCTGGGCGAGCTCTCGCTGCGTTGCCGCCTGCCGGCGCATATCGTGCCGGCGCCCGGTGCTTTGCTGACCACCGGCATCCGGCCCGAGCAGCTCGAGCAGGCGCCGCTGTCGACGACGGAGATGCTCGGCATCATCGCCAAGGCGCTGGAGGCGTGGGCGCCGGCGACCATCATCGGCTACAACACGCTGCGCTATGACGAGGAGATCCTGCGTCATGGCTTCTTCACCCATCTGATGTCGCCTTACGCGACCTCGTGGAATGGACATCGCCGCGCCGACCTGCTGACGATGGTCAGGGCGGTGGCGATGCTGGAGCCTGGCGTCATCGCGGTCCCGCTTGGTGCAACGGCCAAGCCGAGCTTCAAGCTCGGCGATATCTGTCGCACCAATGGCATCGCGCTGTCCGAGGACGAGGCCCATGATGCGATGGCCGACACCAGGGCGACGCTGGCTCTGTTCCGGCACCTGCGCGAGGTTGCACCCGCAACCGTCGCGACGATGCTTCGCCTTGCCGACAAGGGCGTGCCGAGCCGGATGCTCGCCAGCGGCGAGGTGCTGTTGCTGGGTGGCGCTTCGAGGCTGACGCCGGTGGTCGGCGTGACGCCGAACCCGACGGTCGCGACGTCGTGGGCGGCAGTCGACCTCACGATCGATCCGGCAAGCTATCTCGGCCTGGCAGTTGAGGACATCATCGCCCTCTTCTCGCAGCGAGACGCCCGGCCGATCCGGACGGTCAAGACCAACGCCCAGCCGATCCTGGTCGGGTACGAGCAGGGCTGCCACGCCCTGCCGCCCGAGCACCGCGAGATCGCGCTCTACCACGAGCGCGCGCTTCGCATCCGCGCACATGCCGGCTTCCGCGCCAACCTCGCAACGGCGCTCGCCAGTCGCTTCGCCGACCGCGAGGCGTCGCCGCATCATGAGGCGACGCTGTATTCGGGCGGGTTCATCTCGCACGAGGACGCCCGTGACTGTGCGCGCTGGCATGCCTCGCCCTGGGTAGATCGCCCGGCGATCGCGGCCGGTCTCAGTGACGAGCGGCTCAAAGCCTTCGCCAACCGGCTGACGCTGCTGGAGGCACCGCAATCGCTGTCTCCGATGGCCTGGCAGAAGGGCCAGGCCTGGTTGCGCGAGCGGCTGACGACCGAGAACGACGTGCCCTGGCTGACGCTGCCGAAAGCGCTCGCCGAGATCGCGGTCTTGCGCCAGGCGCTGGCGCTCGACGATGCGGATCGTCAGGCGC
This sequence comes from Allobosea sp., assembly GCA_024231975.1. Classification (GTDB taxonomy): domain Bacteria; phylum Pseudomonadota; class Alphaproteobacteria; order Rhizobiales; family Beijerinckiaceae; genus Allobosea. The sequence continues at coordinate 14,565 of JAAEQB010000042.1, read as the reverse complement.
ATCTCGATGCGATCGAGCGCTGGCTTAGCGAGCGCAGCGAGTTCTTCGCGCTCGCGGCTTAAGACGAACCAGGACAGGTCGATGAGGACAAAGGCGCCGGCGACGGCGCCTTTGTCGATTCCGGCAGGGCGGAGGTGAAGCGCAGCCGATGGGGCTGTGACCCACTCGAGAGTTTCAAAATGACCAAGAACAAGCAGGACAGGAGCATCGCTCCGCTGTCGGACGATGCAGCAGCGGGGGATGGCGGCGGGCCGCTTGGCCCGATCCGCGATCCGCTCGCCTGGATGAGCGAGCAGGTCGGCGAGGATCCCTCGCTGGCCGAGCTGATCGCCTTCCGCGACAGCCGGCCCGACCTCAAGGCGTTCGCCCGCGAGGCCAAGCGCTGCGAGGACGAGGCCGATCGCTTGCCCTTCGGCCTGAAAGAGACACGTGATCAGAAGATGACCAAGGTCGGCTTGAAAATCTTCGGCCTGAGCTGCAGTGCCATCGTCGCGATCTGGCCGCCCGACACGATCGAAGAGGCCGACGCCAAGCAGGCGCTGGCCCGGGAGACGCGGATGCATGGCGACGACGCCGCGTACGGCATGGCGCCGATGCTGTCGGTCGAGACGGCCACCCGCATCAGGCTCCACCGCGCCGCCTTCTCGGCCGGCGAAGGGATCGTGCCGCCGGCTCCCCCGCCGCCGTCACCCGATGACCGCGGCCTGGCCAACTGGCCGCTGTCGCGCTTCGACCTGGTCGACATGGTCCGGCATGACGGCGGTGAGATGACGTTGAGCAACGCTCAGGTCACCCGCTGGGCGGGCTTTACCGACGCCTATCCGGCGATCTCCGACCTCGTCGATCGCTTCACGCGAATGATCGCCATCGCCGACCGGCTCGATGTGCTGGCCGAGAGTCAGGCTGGAGATCCATCTGATCTGCGGCGCGGGGCGGATGGCGCGCGCATCCTGGCTTACTTCGCCGCGGCGCGGGGCGCGATCTGGCCGGCCATGCTGCATTCGGCGGATGCCGAGGCCAAGCTCAGGCTGGTCGAGCGCGTCAATGAGCGGGCCTGCCGGCCTGATCGGCTGCACCAGCAGGCGGCGATCCGGCATGTCGTCTCACAGGCCAACTGGATCGCGATGGGGTTCAGGTTCGGGGCGACGCTCGAACTTCATCCCGATTGGGTACCCGTCGTCTGACGGGCTTCGTCGAGCCAACACGGACAGGAGATGGCGATGGCGCCCCTTTGGGGGCGCCATTCTTGGTTCGGGAACGGAGGGACGGTGCGGCCAGATGGTCGCGACCCACAATGAAAAGAGTTCGACATGAGCAAGAATGACCAGGGCGGGCGCTCGCTCGCCCCGCGCACCGGTGGCCCGGTGGAGGAGCGTCACGACAAGGGACTGCGCGATCCCATCGCGGTCGCGATGGAGGTCGTCGGCAGTGACAATCCCAGCGTCGAGGAACTGGTAGCCTTCCGGCGCCAGGCCATCGATCTCAAAAGCGCGGCACGCAGCGCAAAGAGCCTCCAGAGCGAAGAGTTCCGGCTCGGTCTCTTCGACGTGCTGGAGCATGACATCCAGGAGCGGGTCTGCGCCGGGCTGCAGATCATGAGCCTCAGCCTCGTCGCGCTGACCGCGATCTGGCCGGCTGACGACCTCGACATGGCCGAGGCCAAGTTGGCGCTCGCCGACCAGACCGGCGCGCTGCACCATCGCCGCGACCCATCGCACGTCTCGACGACGGATGCGACGTTGGCACGCCGCATCCGCTGGAAGCGGGCGGCCTTCGCCGTTCCCGAGCTGATGCTGCCGCCGGCTCCGGCGGCGCCGCAGGGCGACAGCCGGGGACTGTCGGCCTGGCCGCTCGAGCGCTGGAACCTCACGGACGGCCTGGAACCGCGCGGAGGCCTGCCGGTCTACGCCCACAAACAGATCGCAGACTGGACCGGCTTCGCCAAGACTGCGCCTGACCCCGATCATCTCCTGGTGCGGGCCCGCAAGATGTTCCAGACCTGCGACCGGCTGGTCGCGCTCGCGCAGCGCGGCCCGGGCAATGCGAGCGAGCTGATGGTCGCGGCAGAAGGAGCCCGCATCGCCGGTTACCTCGCGGCGGCGCAGGTCATGATCTGGCCGCTTCACAACCGGTCGGCGCTGGCCACCAAGCGCGCGATCGTCGACCTGGTCAACCTCAGGGGCGAGATGGGCGATCCGGTGCACCAGCAGGGCGCCGTCCGGCATATCGCTGCTGATGCCGCCTGGGTGAAGTCGTTGCCGCCCGATGCTCGCGACGTCCTGAACTTCGACTGGAGCGAGTGGGTCTGATCGACCGGCGATGACAAAGGAAGGGCAGTGCTCTCGCGGGCACTGCCCTTTTCGATGCCAACGTCAGCGGGCTCGCGATCGGCATCGGGCGATCCCCGAAGACAGCGCCGTGCCGTAGGCGTGAGCGCCTTCCGTCGCGAGATCGTCGATCCGCCAGCCGACAGCTGTCTTGATCAGGGTGACGCGCGTGCGCGAGATCGCATCGGGCGCCTCGGCTTGCGCCGCGGTGACGGTAACGGTCCGATGGTCAGCACCGTCCTGACGGTTCGGCTGATCGTAGCGCATCCGGATAGGACCCCCGGCGCCCTGGGCGCCGCCCAGACGCGGATCGCCGTCATAGATCGGGCAACGCCGGGATAGTTGCGTTGCTTCACGGATGGCCAAGGCAAGCCCCGGTGAGAAGAGACCGTTCTTCGCGGACGCCGCGCCAAACAGCCCGGCGTAGTCCTCGCCGGCCTCATAAAGCCTTTTGACGAGCTGAAGCGCCTCGTCCGGCTGTGTTGACGGTTTGGCGGTAACAGTGGCGCCGAACCCGGTTCGCTGGATCGCGACCGGCCCGATCCCATCTGCGTTCAGCGGAACCTCATAGCGCCTCCGCCCCGTCGTTTCGCTGCGAGAATCACCTCCACGCAGATAGCCCGTTGCATAGGTGATTCGCTGCCGCTCGAAGATGACCTCGCGGACGCTTTCGCCGATCAGATTGGTCTCGCCGAGCAGGCGGAACGGCACGCCGGGCTCTGCGACGAACACCAGCCCTTTGGCCTCGACGGCATTGCCGGTCTGGTCGGACTGCCAGCGCACCGAGACGAAGGCGAGCTTGCGGCTGTCGGCGTCGGCGGAGCTGTAATGCACGTCGGCGTTGATGGCGTTGTCGGCGAGCGCACAGCGGATCGGCTTGAAGTCCATGCCGGTGCAGTTCCGGGTCCTGGCGGTCAAGGCCGTGCGGATCGCAACGGCGGCAGGTCCCTGCGCGATTCCGAGCGCGCCATCGGCGTCGCGATAGTGCTCGGCGACCTCGGCCTGGGCAGTCGCGGTGGCGAGCATCAGTCCCAGTACGGCCAGCCAATATCGCGTATGGCTCATCGCTGCACGGATCATCGCGCCGTCTCCAGCCAACGCAGTTTGGCATCGCGGCATTCGAACGTGGTCAGGCCGCTGCCGCTCATCAGATCGGCGAGCGTGACCACGGCACCCGTCGCATAGCCCAGGCTGCGGACGACCGGCGTCGGGTGGTTGCGGTCGAGCGTCGTCGCCAGGCAGCCGACGAGATCGGAGGCCTTGGTCAGCGGAGCTTTTCCCTCAAGCTCGCCAATCTCCCAGACCTCGACCCCGCCTTCGCGGGTCGTCTTGCGCAGCTTCATCGTAACAGTGGCATCACCCCGCGCCGATCCGATCGTGATCGAAGGCGATCCAAACCAGGAGGTGCTCGTCGTGACGGCAAAGCCGTCGATTGCAGCGGCGCAGACCATGGTGTTGTAGTCGACCGGACCCAAGGTCCCGTTGGCGCGCGCGACCGTCATCAGCTTCGGCCCACCCAGCGTCTCGATCCCGGCCTTGTCGAGGGCAGCCTTGCAGGCGCGCTTCACGAAGGCGGCTTCCATGCTCTTGCAGGAGATATCGATGGCGCGCATGCCGTCGTCCTGGCTGGAGAACAGCGCCTTCGACCAGACCTCGTTGCACGCCTGCCGCGCCGTGCGGATCAGCTTGTCGGCGACGATCTTGTTGCCATAAGCCTCCTCCAGCTTTTCGACGATCTCGTCGGTCACCTGCCGTCGGATCGGCAGGACCGCGGCCTCGTAGCGCTCCTTCGCGCTGCGGGCGAGCGCCGGGTCGCCGATCCCGAGATTGGGCATCGGCAACCACTTGGCGGCGACCATGGCCTCCAGCGTCCGATCGCTGCGCTCGGCTGTCGCGATCGCAGCCTGGATCCGGGTCTCGGCCGCCTTGGCCAGCACGGCGTCGGCTTTTGCTGTACAGCCGGCGATGACGGAATTGATCAGGTCGTCCGGATAAAAGCTGCGTAGCGGCCACCAATTGTCCTGCGCGCCATAGCCGGTGCACCAGCCTCGCGCCGTGCCGATGGCCTCCTTGGCTGCCCAGATGGCGATCCAATCGAGCATGCCGCTGACGATGACGTCCTTATTGGCAAGAAGATGCGCGTTGACGGCATTCCAGCAGCTGATGGTCAGGCTGCGGGCCGCGCGGGTGCGGGCATTGACCTGCGCCGCGTTCGTGTCGAGCAACGGCGGTCCGGCCGAGTACCACGGCCCAAGAATCTCGGTGCAGACCTGGCCCGCCTTCGGGATCGCTGACTGCGACAGGTCAAGCATCGCGACGACGCGCGCAATCTGGTCCGAAAGCCTGGCCGCCTGCGCGGGCACATCGGCACCACGATCGCCGCCGAGCTGCTGGAAGCGCTGCCGGAGCGTCTTGGCCTGCGCCGCCGCGCCATCGTCGCGAAACCGCAGGCCCGCATCCGGGAAGGCATGAGCTGTCACAGCCGTGAGGCCGAGCGCCATTACGATGAGCAGATGAGACAGGATCGTTCGGAACATGCGGCCACCGCCCCTCAATGCCAGGTTGGTTTTGATAAACTAGGCCTATAGGCATCTAATTTAACCGTTGCTGAAGCGAGCGCCGCCAGCGGCATCGCCTGGGCCACAAAAATCGAACGACCTTAATAATGGGTCTAATCACCGTAGATAAATCGACCCTGATCCGTTGGACATCGCGCGGTGGATGCGCGCGAACTCCTTGCCTGGAACATGAGACGCCTGCGGGTCGAGCGCGGCCTGTCGCAGGAGAAGCTGGCGCTCGATAGCGCGATCGACCGAACCTATGTCAGCCGGCTCGAGCGCCGCATCGAAAACCCCTCGATCGCCATCGTCGAAAAGCTCGCGCTGACGCTCGCCGTGCCGATGGCCGCGATGTTCGCCGAGCCGGCGCATGATGAGGTTGCGCCCGCACCTCTCAAGGCTGGTCGCAAGCCGAAGAGCTGATCAGCCGTATCCGGCTTTTGATTGAAGAAAGGGATCTCCCGATCCAACGGAAAGGGAACCCCCATGAATCCAGCAATGCCTTTGCCGGCCGCCGAGTTGCTCGCTCTGAATCTCAAGCGCCTGCGTGACGAGCGCGGCCTGAGCACCGAGGATGTTGTGCGCCTCACCGGCATCAGCTTGATCCGCCTTGAAGCGATCGAGGCGGCAGCCACGCAGGCTCACCTCGACGAGGTGGGCCTGCTCGCGCTCGCGCTCGGCGTGCGCCTCGCGACACTCTTCGCCGCAGAGTGAAGCGAACCGGAGCGCCCGACAGGCACTTCGTCATCGGGAACATCAGAGGCAGCGCCTTCGCCGGCGCTGCCTTTTCGATTCCGGCAATCCCGGGCAGCGGCAAGCCATCAGCAGAGAGGAGGAACCGACGGAATGACACCGTCACCCCCCGTGAATCCAAGGACAAGATCATGAACACCAAGACCCGCCGCGACGAGCTGCTCAGCACCATCGCCATCGACCCGAACCGCACGACCGTCACCGACGATCTCGCTGCGCTCGAGCGCCTCGTTCCCGAAGCGCCGAGCGAGACTGAAAGCCTCGCCATCTTCCGCAATCAGCTTCCGGGTCTCCTGGAGATCAGGGGCCGGGGCCAGGCTCATACCGAGCAGGTTCGGCGCCTGATCGGTCTCATCGCCCGCGAGCCCGATCAGGTCGATCACTGGATCGACGTCATCAATGCGCTGACGATCCTGACCAATAGCGCGCATCTCGCGCTCCTGCTCCTGCCGGTTCGCTCGGAGGACGACGCATGGGCCCGCGATCAGTTCAGCCGGCACCTCCTGCAGCATGCTCGCCGGAACGGCGATGGCGAGGATCTTGCGCTCGCGCGCCGCGCGGTGGGTGAGCCGGCGCGCAAGCCCACGCATCTAACGCTGCCGACCGGCATCGAGGAGGTCCGCGAGATGATCGAGACGATGGCGCGCCGCGTCAGCGCCCTGCAGCCGAAGCCGACCGAGGCTGCGGACCCTGGTATCCCGAGCGCCCACCCGCTCGAACAGGCCGACAGCCTGAAGGAATACTTCGCCGCTGCGCCCGATCTCGGGCAACTTCTCGATAACGCGCGCGACACCCTAGCTCACGTCGATGACCTGCGAAAGATCGCGGATCCCGACTCCTTCGTCGCGGACGCGATCGAGGGCGGGCTGATCCTGGCCTACGCCCGGCTGCTGCGCATCGCGCTCTGGCCCGCGCGTTCGCAGGCTGACGTCGCCGCCAAGATCGCCGCGCGTGATCTCGTGCGCGACCGGGACGCCGATCCGGACCGACTCGGCGGGCTCTGGGAGGTCGGGTTCGGGCAGGGCGAAACGGTCTCCGGGCAGAGCAGCCGCTTCCTCAATGTCGATGAGATCGGCTGACGACCACTCTCCGCGGCATATGCCGAACCATCTGAAGGGCGCGCCTCGTGGCGCGCCTTGCGCCATGGCGAGCGGGGAGGGGGAAGGGGCGGACCGGCCGACCCCAAGGACAATCCAGATCATGACCGAGAACACCGCACCATCCCTGCGCGACCTCCTCTTCACGACCGGCAACGTGCCCGTCACCGACGACCTCGCCGCGCTCGACGTGCTCCTGCCTGAGATGCCTGAAGAACCCGAGCGTCACGCTGCCTTGCTCGAGCGGCTGCCTGAGATCCTCGACCTTCGCGGGCGCGCCTTGGTGCATGCGCGAGAGTATCAGCGCTTCCTCGCGCTCGCCGAGGTCGATCCCTCGGCATTGGCGCATATGGTCGACATCGGCAATGCAGTGGCCATCCTGGCTCATGCCGGCGAGATCGCGATGTTGTTGGTTCGGCCAGGCTCGCCCGAGGACCGCTTCGCCAGGGCTATGCTCGCGAAGGAGCGGGGCGAGCAATATCGCAACGGCGATGGGGTCCATGATCCGAAGCTCATGGAACGCGCGCTGCAACGGCCCTTTGCCGACAGCAATCCGCGTCTCGTCATCGGCGCGCGTATCCCGGCTGGCATGGAAGAAGCCGCCCGGCGCTTTAGCGGCGCCGTGCTGCCGCAGCCCGGAGACCGCGACGGCACCGCGCCTGGTGTCTATCATCTCGAGCACGGGCCGGCGCTGGAAGCCTGGTTCGACGATCCGCCCGATCTCGCTCTCCTGCTCGATGAGGTGAGGACGCTGTTTGCAGCGATCGAGAGCTGGTCGCAGACTGAGCCTCCAGCTCCCTTCAGGTACGGCGCCAAGCGGGGCGCGCTCATCCTCGCCTATGCAAAACTCTGCCGGATCGGGCTGTGGCCAGCGCGCAGATCCACTGATCTCGTCGTGAAGATGGAGGTCGAACGGCTCGTGTCAGAGCGCGTATCCGATCCTGATCCCATGCGCGCGCTCGTCGAGATCGCGCTCGGCGTTGGGCGCCGCATCGCCCGGCAGGGACCACCCTTCGTGACGGTTCTCGGCGGCGTCGAATTGTGAGGCCGGTGATGAACACGATCCCGTCCTACGACACCGAGGCCGTCGCGACCCTGCGCGAGCTCGATCAGCAGCGGTTGCTCGACCGCCTGCGCAATCAGCGCCCCGATCACGGAACGCCCGAGGCGCAGGACGAGCCCACCCGCGATGAGCCGGGCCCGACCGGGCCGGCGAGCGGCCCCTCGGTGGCGATCTTCGACAAGGCCGCGCTGCTGAAGCAGGTCATGCTTTCGAGTGGCGACGCTTTTGGCGAGGACGGCCCGCCCGTCGCCGCTGCTTCCAGCGACGAGCAGACAAGGCTGGAGCACCTGCGCAGGCTCGCTGACGACGAGCCGCTGCGCCGTCTCGTCGTCGCGGACGTCGGCATGCGCGAGCGTCTCGCCCGGTTGCGCGAGGAATGCCCGGGCTTCGTCGATGTCATCGCCCTGGTCGAGCGGGCCGCGGCCCTGTCTGCCATCGCCGGTACCGGCATCGCCTTCCCGCCGCTCCTGCTCGTCGGCCCGCCGGGCCTCGGCAAGACGCACTTCTCCCGCCGGCTTGCCGCGGCGCTCGGTGTCGAGCAGCACGCCTTCAGTTGTGCGACCAACTCCGACGCGCAGGCGCTGCTCATCGGGCACCCGCCAACTTGGCGCGGCGCGCGGATGGGCGTGCTGACGGAAGCAGTTTTGGGTGGAGAGACCGGTAATCCTCTCCTCGTCCTCGACGAGATCGACAAGTTCGTCACGCATTCGACCGAGAAGCCCTACAACGCGCTTCTGGCCTTGCTCGAGCTGGAGAATGCCTGCGCCCTCGTCGACGAGTATCTGCGGGTGCCATTCGATCTGTCGCGCTGTCTGATCCTGGCGACCGCGAACGATCTCGATGCGCTGCCTGCCTTCATCCAGGACCGGTTCCTCATCGTGACGGCGGCGCCGCCGGACGGCGCCATGCTGCAGGCGATCGCCGGCCGCATCGCCGCCGACATCATCGGCACGCTTAGCGACGCCTTCGCGCTGCCGGACGAGGATGTCGTGCTTCGTCTCGCCACGACCCATCCGCGCGGCATCCGCCGGCTCGTCGCCCTTGCGCTCGGCTTCGCCGCGGAGGCGGGACGCCGCCAACTCGTTGTTGCCGATGTCGATGCCGCCGAGGCGATCCTGGTCGCGGGCAGCGAGAGCGCGAGGAGACCGATCGGGTTCATCGCGCCGATAGCGAAGGGAGGGAGGGGACGAGAATGAGGTGAGAACGGGAATGCCCCTGGGAAACCTGACACGACAGAAAGATCAGTCCAATGAAGATCAAGACCGCCACCCGCTCGAAGCGCACGATCGGCAGTCCCCTGCTCCCGCCCGGCTCTGCCGGCGCCGTCACCGAGTGGTTCCCGACGCAATGGCCCAGGATCGGCGGCAAGACGCTGCTGCCGCTCGCCAACAGCGCCTTCACCACGAAGCACTTCCGCGCGACCTACGAACCGGGCAGGCTCGTGTTCATCTATGTCGCCGGCTGCGGCGAGGATCATCGCATGCCGACCGTCGCCACCGGGCTGCTCGGGCTCGCCCGCCGCCTCAGAATGCCGATCCACAAGGTCTCGGTCACCGCCCAAGTCAATCTGCGCGATCGCTTCCGCGAGCTCAACGCCGACCACTACGGCGCGCTCACCATCAGCGTCGATGGGTACCCCTGCTCCGATCTCGGATACGACAACTGGATGGCCCAGCACATCCTGCCGAACGCCCGGCCACTGGAGGGCTCGCCGGTCGGGCTCGCCGAGCGCTGCCTCGCGGTCCGGTTGCCGCGGGATCTGTCGATCCGCGAGTTCGACAAGCGCCTGCACCACCGCATGCGCAACGCCGCCCTCAACCCCTGGCTCCAGAGCAAGCCGGGCCAGGCGCATTGCGCACTGCTCGGGGTCGCCCCCAACGAAGCCATGCGCGCCACCGGCTACGGATTCGGCGAGATCATGCGCGCGAGCGCGGCACAGGAGTTCTACGTCTTCCGCCCCAAGGGCTTCGATGCGGACCGGCTCATCCGCATCGCGGAGACCATCATCCACGCCCACGTCGTCGCGCCGAAGCGGCAGGCGAACGCGGGATGGAAGTCGCGAGCGCAAGGGTTCGGGCAGGCCTTCAGGCCGGTGGCATAGAACCCGGGTGCGACCCTGCGCGATAGGACACGATCTCGACCGCGGCAGATGTTCCCAGATTCCGCACTGGCGGAATCTGGGACGAGGACGAAACTCGGAGGCGGATCAGATTCCGCCCCGAGAAGGAACATTCCCATGCCGACGCCCTCCGCTTCGGACATCAAGCCCGCGACGACCCTCGAGCTCTGCGCCGAGTTCGGGCCTTATGCGCGCAGGCTCCCGCCACTGATCGACTATACGGCAGCCAAGCATTTCGTCGGCCCCGCCAGCATCCTCAAAGTCAGCGCCGGACGCGAAAAGCTGAACGCCGCGCTGCTGAACAGTTGCGCCGAGCACGTCGTGATCATCGACGCCCGCCATCTCGACCCGTTGGCGGTCGTCGGTCCGGTCGAGGTCGCAAGCGCAATCTCCGGCAAATGCCGCGCCCTTCTCGTCTTCGGCGCGGTCTATGACGTCGGCAAGCTCGCCAAAGAGCGGGCCATGCCGGTCTACGCGCTCGACAACTCGCCTCGCGTCCTCGAGGCGCAGCGCGGCAGGGTTGAGGCCACCTTCATCGACTGCGAGGCAGGCCTGATCACCAACGACTTCTATATCACCGGTGACGCGGATGCGATTGTGGCGGTGCTCCGCCCGCAGATGCAGGAGCATTTCCCCGTGCCGTAGCTGCACTGTCTACGCGCCGGCACAAAATTGACGTCCGACCAGCGTGCTGGGACAATCTCTTCCGGTTTGATTCGGCTTGTTGCGTAGATCGAGGCGTTTATATGCATATCCGCCCAGTTTCAAAGGCGAGGCCTGGAGATAAATTCAGGCCGGTCTATGCACTCCTCGACGAAAGCCGTCGCGTTGGCCACGGACACGGCCAGCTCGTCAACGTGAGCTGGGTTGCCCGTAGCATCCAGAGCGCAATCAATACCGGCATCGACTGCGAAAACATCTTTAGCGCCGTTGCGCCAGCTACCAAGCTAGCCAGGCTCATGGATACGACACTGGTCTCAGAGTACAGGCGCTACGCCTCGCGTCTCTCAATCTACGACTGCGCCAATCCCCTCATTGTCATCTTCAAAGGTGATACTCCACCGAAAAGGATCGACGATACCTGCGAGATTCTGGACGGCAAAGCGCGTGTTGTCCGTGGGCTGGGCGAAAACATCTCGCTTCCCGTCATCCTGATTTCCGAGAATACAGCGAGCAGCTGGGGGATGCCATCACAACTTCGTATGCTCGGCCTTCGGGAAAAACCTATTCGTGTTGGCAGCAAGTATCGCAATCATCGTCAGCTCTCTGGCCACGCGACACTGCCGAGCGGCTCCAGCGCCGGTAACGCTGTGATCAGCCATCGCGTCGAGATGAATCGGGCTGCTGGCGGGGATACCGCGACGAATCCTTTCGCTTACAGCTTGATCCTATCGAGCGATCGGGGCGTCCGGAAGGAGGCTCGCGAGAGGCTGTGCGTGAGGGGCTCAGCACCCAGAGGACTAATCGATGCCTTTCCCGAAATCAAAAAGCCTGGCCGGCCGCCACTCCAATATCAGGAGAAATGTCTCCTTATACTAATTGCCAAGCTCCTTCAGGCCGGATGCTCGCTTGATGACCTGATCGTGCCGGCGCGGCATTTGCTCCGATATCCAGTCGATAAGAAGTCGCTCAAATGCGTTTGGCAAAACGATCAGGTCGCCCAAGAGTTGGAGAAGTATGCAAAGCGGGCGAGAGCCGCGCTGCGCAAGGCTCCCTCGCCCTGGCACGAGCCCCTGTCCGAACGGCTTCTCCTTTTCAGCGCGACTCGAGCGCCATCGGCGGACATGAAAGACAGCGACAAGGAGGCGGTCCTCAAGCAACATAAAGTCGAACTGTTGCAATGGACATTCTATGCTCTCTTCCGCACCAAGCACTGGCGGATCGGTCGCAACTTGATTGAACGGTTCAATATCAAGGACGACGGATTTCCGAACCCAGATGATGACGATCCGACGGAAGAAACGCGGACCGTCCCCCGGATTCATCACGAAGTCGCAGGCTCAGTCGCGTTTCAGAACATAACCGACCTAACCGTCGAGCAATTGCTGATCGTCTCGATGCACGCGCGCACGAATCTCTTTCTGGTCCAGCACGATTTCCATTGGGCGATTCCGCTCGGTCACTGGGCGATGGCGATCGCGGACCTGGACGTCGAACGTCCGACGCATGTCAGCGTCTGGATGGCCGAACTCTACGAGGAACAGCGGAGGCGTCAGTTTTCCGAGGACACTCAGAACCCCTTCACCGGACCATCGACCATGATCCTGCATTGGCTGCACTGGGTCTGCGGGGATGTTCGCGACTTTGCCAAACGTATGGCGAATATCTGTGAGCTCGTGATCGATGGATTTCCGGAACTGAACGGGCGGCTGATCGAGATCAAGCTCGATCAGGATAGTCTTAAGACGTTGGACTCCGAACCTCTTGAAGATGGGGAGGACTGTGCACTTCAGGCGACGTTGTTCGCCTGAGCTTGCCGAGCGTGTTCCCAGATTCCCCTCTACCATCCTCAGCCGATATGGTGAACTTGGTCGGCCTCCCCGTTGGAGGCCACCATGGCCAAGAGGCCGAGACAGGATCGAGAGAAGGGCTTGCCCGGCCAGCCGCCGGGAGGTGACGCTTCGCCGATCAAGGCCGGTGCCGACCGGGCGCGGACGCCTTCGGCCGAGGCCGACGACGCCGTTCTTCACTTGGCCCGCCTGATTGGCCGCCAGATTGCCCGCGAGCAATTCGAGAGCAAGGATAGGATACTGCCAAGGCCGAGGGCGAAGGGGGACAAGCCTTGAAGCCGGCACGGCCAATATCGATGTTGCGGGACTGTCCCGGGGGCTCAAGCTGACGCCCGCCGCCCTCCCCAAGGAGTTTATATGACCCGCGCCGTGATCTACGCTCGTTACTCATCGGATCATCAACGCGCAGCCTCGATCGAGGACCAGTACCGGATCTGCCGTGAACGGGCTGGGCGCGAGGGCTGGCAGGTCGTCCGCACCTACAAGGATGCCGGTATATCGGGCTCCAGCATGATCCTGCGACCCGGCATCCAGACGCTGCTGCAGGACGCCCAGGCGGGCGGGTTCGACATCGTGCTGGCGGAAGCGCTGGACCGCATCAGCCGCGACCAGGCCGACGTCGCAACGCTGTTCAAGCATCTCAAGTTTGCCGGGGTGCCGATCGTCACGCTGGCCGAGGGCGAGATCAGCGAACTCCATGTCGGCTTGAAGGGCACGATGAATGCGCTCTTCCTCAAGGATCTCGCGGACAAGACCCATCGCGGCATGCGCGGCCGCGTGGAGAACGGCAAGTCGGGCGGGGGTCTCTGCTACGGCTACAAGGTCGTGAAGCAGTTAGACGCGCGGGGTGAACCGATCCGGGGCGACCGGACCATCGACGCCCATGAGGCCGAGGTTGTGCGCCGCATCTTTCGCGCGTTCTCCGCCGGTTTCGCGCCGCGCAGCATCGCCCGCACGTTGAACGAGGACGGCATTCCAGGCCCCGGGGGCGAGCCATGGGGCGACACCACCATCCGCGGCCACGTGAAGCGCGGCACCGGCATCATCAACAACGAGCTCTATATCGGCCGCCTCGTCTGGAACCGGCTGCGCTACATCAAGGATCCAGCGACCGGCAAACGCGTCTCCCGGCTCAATCCAACATCCGAATGGATTGTCAATGACGTCCCCGACCTGCGGATCGTCGAAGATGAACTTTGGCAGGCCGCCCGTGCTCGTCAAAGCGAGATCGCCGATAAATTTGCAAAGGTCACGGAAGGCGTGCGCGAGCATCACCGGCAGAACCGCCTCAACGGCGCCAGGCGGCCCAAATCACTCCTGTCGGGCCTGATCACTTGTGGCTGCTGCGGCGGGCCCTACGCACTGCGTGGCGCAGACCGCTTCGCCTGCTCGAACCATGTCGGCAAGGGCACGTGCGACAACAGCCGCACGATCTCCCGCGACGATCTCGAGGCCCGCGTGCTCGCCGGCCTCAAGGACCGATTGATGGCGCCGGAGATGGTCGAGGAGGCGATGCGCGCCTATGCGCAGGAGACCAACCGGCTGAACCGGGAGCGGCGCTCCAATGGCGACGCCTGGAAGACCGAACTCGGCAAGGTCGAAAAGCAGATCGCGCAGATCGTCGAGGCGATCGCCGACGGCATGTACCACCCGTCGATGAAGCAGAAGATGAGCGGGCTGGAAGCCCGCAAGGGAGAGCTGACGGCCCTGCTCGCGGATGCGCCAGCGGACAAGCCGGACCTGCTACCGAATGCGGCCGCGATCTACGCGCAGAAGATCGGGAAGTTGACGGAAGCCCTGAACCAGCCCGAGGAGCGGCCCGAGGCGGCGGAAGCACTGCGCATGCTGATCGAGAAGATTGTTCTGACGCCCGGCGCACAGCGCGGCGAGATGTTCGCGACGTTGCACGGCGAACTCGGCACGATCCTGGATTGGACGCAGCGGCAAACCCTTGGAAAGACAGCCAAAACGACAAAACCCGCCGCTGTCGCGACGGGTTTGTCTGGATCGGTGGTTGCGGGGGCCAGATTTGAACTGACGACCTTCAGGTTATGAGCCTGACGAGCTACCGGGCTGCTCCACCCCGCGGTAAGATTTTTAAACGGCAACGCGGCGCTGGGTGCGGTGAGGCACCCTGC
>JAAEQB010000041.1 GCA_024231975.1 Allobosea sp. | reverse complement strand
CTTTGGCATCTTCACGACGGGGCTGATGCGCTTTGCCTGGCTCGAACGCGAGCTTCGCCTGCATGTGCCGATCGAAGGCGGACGGCCGATGGGAGCCTATCTCCTCGGTCTTGCCTTCGCCTTCGGCTGGACGCCCTGCATCGGCCCGGTTCTCGGCGCCATCCTGACCGTCAGCGCAACGTCGACCTCGGCGTCAAGCGGCATCGCCCTGCTGAGCGTCTATTCGCTCGGGCTCGCGATCCCCTTCCTTCTGACCGCGCTCTTCGCCGAAGGCATGACGGCGAGGCTACGCCGCCTGCGCGGCGCCGGGCGCAGCCTGCAGATCGTGGCGGGCATCATCATGATCGTCATGGGCCTGGCCATGATGTCGGGCCAGCTCTCGACGATGGCGTTCTGGCTTCTCGAAAACTTCCCCTTCCTCGCAAAAATCGGATGAAAGGCTCGCTTTCACACATGACCAACGATACCGCCGCCAGCGGACACGACCGCTGGCTCGCGCCGGGTGATTGGTCGTCGCGTCGAAGTCTGGTCCAGCAAAAGTCCGAAAAGGGAAGTCCTATTTGATCGCTGTGCCGCCCAGCTCTCGATAGTGAGCGCTGTTCTCAGGCCACGGCCTTGAGCTGCGTTGCGGCGTAAGCCCAGGGCAGCAGGTCGTCGAGCTGGCTCTGGGGATGGCCAGCGACGATGCGGGCGATGACGTCGGCGAGATAGTATTGCGGATCGACGCCGTTGAGTTTGGCCGTCTCCACGAGCGAGGCGATCACGGCCCAGTGCTCGGCGCCGCCATCGGATCCGGCAAAGAGCGCGTTCTTGCGGTTCAAGGCGATGGGCTTGATCGCGCGCTCGACCACGTTGGAGTCGATCTCGACGCGGCCGTCGTCGAGGAAGCGCGAGAGGCCAGCCCAACGCGAGAGCGCGTAGCGGATGGCCTCGGCAAGCTTGCTCTTCTGGCTGACGAGGAGAAGCTTGGCGCGCAGCCACAGCTCAAGCGCCTCGACGATGGGGCGGCTTCTCGGCTGGCGGGCGCCGCGCCGCTCCTCGGCGGAGCGTCCGCGGATATCGCCCTCGATGCGGTAGAGTTCGGCGATGCGCGCGAGCGCTTCTGAAGCGATTGGCGCCGGACCGGCTTCGGCCAGTTCGTAGAACTTGCGTCTTGCGTGGCTCCAGCAAAACGCCAGGCTCACGGCATTCCTCTCGGCCAGCACCTTGTAGCCGGCGTAGCCGTCGACCTGCAGCGTGCCCACGAAGCCCTGAAGATGCCGGATCGGCTGCTCGGCCTTGCGGTCGGGCGCGTAGAGATAGGCCACGCCGGGCGGGTCGGCGCCGCCCCAGGGCCGTTCGTCGCGGGCATAGGCGAAGAACTGGCCGGTCTTGGTCCGGCCACGACCCGGATCGAGCACCGGCGCCGTGGTCTCGTCTGCAAAGAGCTTGGTCGACGCCTTCAGCCGCTCGAACAAGCGCTCATGTACCGGCCGCAGGAGGAAGGCTGCCTTGCCGACCCAGTCAGCCAGGGTCGATCGGTCCAGGTTTACCCCCTGCCGACCATAGATCTGGGCCTGCCGGTACAGCGGCAGATGATCGGCGTATTTCGAGACGAGAACATGGGCGACTGTGGCCTCGGTGGGGATGCCGCCCTCGACGAGGCGGGCGGGCGCCGGCGCCTGCACAACCACCTCCTCACAGGCCCGACAGGCGTATTTCGGCCGACGCATTACGATCACGCGGAACTGGGCGGGGACGATATCGAGACGCTCTGAGACATCTTCGCCCATCACATGCAGCTCGCCCCGGCAGCACCGGCATGTTTTGTCCTGGATGTCGATGATCTGCTCGACACGCGGCAGGTGCGCGGGCAGTGATCCGCGGTTGGCGCGTCGCTTCCTGACCCGGTCGGCATGCTTGACGGGATCAGCCGCTTCCTCGCCGGCGAGGCCCTCGGCCTCGATCTGCTCGGCCTCCTCGAGCCCCAGCAGCAACTGATCGACCGGCAGGCTCTCGGCCCGGCGCCCAAAGCGATGGCGCTGCAACTCCTTGATGATCTGGCGTAGCCGCTCGTTCTCGGCGCGCTCCTCCGCGAGCATCGCCCGAAGCGCGATCGGATCGCTGGTCAGAGACGGCTTGGCCGGGGTGCTCACGAGGCCGATTCAATCATGGATTACAGTGGCTTGCCAGCGCCGAGCGATCAACTTGCCGCGATGGGGACGCGCGTCTCGCGCCGCTCATGCACCCGCCGCCAGTCGAGGCCTTCGAGCAGCGCCTGAAGCTGCGCCGCTGTCAGCCGCACGACGCCGTCGGCAATAGTGGGCCACTGGAACTTGCCGTCTTCCAGCCTCTTCGAGAACAGGCACACGCCCGTCCCATCGAAATAGACGAGCTTGACCCGGTCAGCGCGCCTCGCCCGGAACACATACACAGCGCCCGAGAACGGATCGGCGCCCATGCTCTCGCGCACCAGCGCGGCCAGGCCCTCCGCGCCCTTGCGGAAGTCCACCGGCTTCGTCGCGATCATGACACGGACGGCGCCGGTCGGGCCGATCACGAGCCGCCCTTCAGTGCGGATATCACCGCGGCAATCGTCTTCGGGCTCGCGCCGGTTCCGACACGCACCACGACGCCGTCAATCTCGATCTCGATCCCGCCGCTCGACCGGGCCACGGCGCGACGACGACGCGTGGCCGGCTGCCTCACGGCCTCGGGCGCCGGGCGAGCTGCATCGACCACCGCAGGCACGAACGTTGGCAATGATGCCGGCGGCAACGTCTCCGGTGCTCGCCGCAAAAGACGCCGCCAGCCGAACAGCTGCTGCGGAGACAAGGCATGGCGGCGCGCAATCTCGCTCACCGTCGCGCCCGGCTCGTAGCTCTCCGCCACGATCCTTGCCTTGTCGTCGTCCGACCAATCCCGTCGGCGTCCGGTCCCGGTGAAGACCTCGAACCGTCGAACCGGCTCGTCGTCGCTGGATTTAAGCGTAAGTTCTGAAATCGTCATGTGCCGAAGCCCTCAGGGGCTTCCAACATCGTCGCTCAGACCGCTACCGCAAAGGTGGAGCCGGGACATCGCTTACTCTCGATACAAGGCCTCCGCACCATCACTGTAGGTCGCGTCGGGAAACCGTTGGCAAAAGGCCCGCAAGAACGTCAACTGAGAGATAATCAGCAATCGCTCGGGATTGAGGACAGGTCCGTCGTCCACGCCCGGGGGCGCGCTGAGGAGAATGCCGCTCATATAGCCCTGAGCCCATGCAAAATATTCGCGCTCCTCAAGGGGTCGCTCGACAACTGCGACATTGAACCGCGAGCACTTGGATGTGCCCGTTCCGATGATCGCTACCGTTTGCGCTATCGCACCTGAGCCTGCCAAGATGCTGGCGAGGCTTGAAACTACCGCGATTGTTGTTTTCGCTCCTGGCCGCCGCGTCCATGCAATCATCACATGAGATCATCCGGTCTGATTAATTTTGACCAAAAACATAACCAAAATGGAACTGCGGCTCATTTATTCGTCTTGAAGATTATGATACTTATTCATTAGGTAGATCCGGATTTTAATTGAAATCAACGTGTACTCGAGAAGGATTTGCTATAACTTTGGTCACCTCTTCGAAGCGAGCCCCTGCGTCAGACCAGTTCTGCGCGAAGTCGAAGAGTTCCCGCAAAGCGGGCGCGATCTCCCGGTAGGCAGCGAGCGCTGCCACGAGCGCGCCGAGCGAGAGGCTTTCTTGAACGACGAGATAGCCCCCGATGGCGAAGAAGAAGAATGGAGTGAGATTGGACGTGTAGTTGTAGAGGCCCTTCAAGCAACCCTTTAGCAGGCTGTTGAAGAAGTCAGACGCGTTCGCAGACGAAGCCTGACTCGTCGCCGTTGTGGATGTGGAAGTGCCCGACGAGGCGGCCGGCGGTGCCGATTGAGGCCCATCCGCGACCGCAGGCGGGATCATTCTCGTCGTGT
>JAAEQB010000040.1 GCA_024231975.1 Allobosea sp. | reverse complement strand
CTTTGGCATCTTCACGACGGGGCTGATGCGCTTTGCCTGGCTCGAACGCGAGCTTCGCCTGCATGTGCCGATCGAAGGCGGACGGCCGATGGGAGCCTATCTCCTCGGTCTTGCCTTCGCCTTCGGCTGGACGCCCTGCATTGGCCCGGTTCTGGGCGCCATCCTGACGGTCAGCGCGACGTCGACCTCGGCTTCGAGCGGCGTCGCGCTGCTGAGCGTGTCAACGGCGGTTGGATTCCAAGCCATCGTGGCGGAGTAAAAGCAGGCCAGTGGCGGCGCGGGAGGACGATATGCAAGGGGCCCCGATCGGGCCCCTTGCTTATCGTCGCGTTCGTTTCTGATCAGCCTGGGGTGATCTCGCCGGTGTCGGGGTCGACGTGTTCGATGGTGGCCTGGTTTTGCTCCGCCGCGACGGTTGTGCGCCGGCGGCCGGCGGATTGCTTGAGCCGATAGCTGTCGCCGTTCATGGCGAGGATGCTGACGTGGTGAGTGAGGCGGTCGAACAGCGCGCCGATCAGGCGCTTCGATCTCAGGACCGAGGTAACGATGGTCGAGCCGCGCTCGAAGCGCTGCGAGAGGGTCTCAAACAACAGGTCGGCACGTTGAGAAGCGGGTGAAGCCTACAACAATGGCATGGTCATCTCACGCGTGCTTGCGGCGAAATTTTACGAGACATTTTTCTCCGCGCGCGGAACCTGTACCAACTCCGGCTTTGTTACCTCCGGACGACACTGCGAAATCGCCGCCTTGTTGCTGGACAAGGTCGATGGCGGCCCTATCGATCAAGCAGTGGGCGCAGCGCAAAAAAGGGAGATGCATCATGATACAAGAGATGTTGACCGGGCCAATGGCGTGGGGCATGGGGCTAATTTGCCTATTCTTGCTTGTTGTCCTCGCACTCGCAGCCGCCGCTTTAGTAAAGTACCTCCGAAGCTGATAGCAAAAACGAGAAGACGAATGGTAAAAAATACATCAATAAACTGCGAATGATGGAGGCTCAGAACTGATCTAAGTTTCAGCTTGTTCAGAATAAGCAACTTTCGCGGATGACGATTCCCAATCAATTTGGATAACACTTATGTCATCAAAGCGCGCGAACGTCCAGATTCACGATGAAACAGGCGGCCGAACCTCGGCGCCGGGCGGCACTGTTTTAGTTTTCGCTGCGCTTCATATCCTTTGCTGTGGAGTACCGTTGCTGTTGCTTTCGGGGGTATCGTTAGCGTTTCTCGTACCTCTCTGGCCTGTTGCGGGCGCGATTTTGGCCGTGGTCGGGGTGATCGGTTTTGCCTGGTACCTCAAGCGTAGCTGCGCAACCTGCCCGCGCAACGAAGGCTGTTCCGTCCGACGGGAAACCGATCCAGCCATGGAGAGATCAAATGACCAAGGCGTATGATCTCGTGATCATCGGCACCGGCACAGCCGCGATGGTGGCGAGCCAGCGGACAGCCGCGGCCGGCTGGAAGGTCGCGGTCATCGACTTTCGCCCGTTCGGCGGGACCTGTGCCCTCCGCGGATGCGATCCCAAGAAAATGTTGATCGGCGGCGCCACGGCAATCGATCACGTCCGGCGCATGAAGGGTAAAGGCCCTGAAGGTCAGGTACGCATCAATTGGCCGGAGTTGATCACTTTCAAGCGCAGCTTCACCGACCCGGTCCCTGCGAAAAACGAGCATCGCTATGCGGAAAAGGGGATCGAAACGTTCCATGGTCGCGCGCGATTCACGGGCCGAAACACCGTTGAGGTTGGCGGTGAGACGCTCGAGGCGCGGCACATCTTGATCGCAGCGGGCGCCGAGCCCATCCAGCTCGGCATTCCCGGCGAAGAGCACCTTGCCACGAGCGAGGATTTTCTTGCGCTGGAGCAGCTCCCCAAGCGTATCGTTCTGGTAGGGGGAGGCTTTATCGCGGCGGAATTCTCACACATCGCAGCGCGGGCCGGCGCCGAAGTCACCATCCTCCAGCGCGGGCCGCGCATGCTGCCCAATTTCGATCCGGATCTGGTCGAAGTTCTGATGGAAAAATTCCGCGAGATTGGCGTCAATGTGAAGGTCGATACCGCAGTCAAGGGAATCGAGAAGGACGGCTCCGGTTTCGTTGTGCGCGCTGCCTCGGACGGGCAACCCCGGACTTTCAAAGCCGATCTTGTGGTCCATTCTGCAGGACGGGCCCCTGCGCTTGAATCGCTTGATCTGGATGCTGGTGGGTTGGCCCATCACAAAGGGCGGCTGAAGCTGAACGAGTTCCTTCAGAGCGTGTCGAACCCTGTCGTTTACGCAGCCGGCGACGCGGCCCAGATGGGCCCGCCCTTGACCCCGGTGTCGAGCCATGACGCCAAGATCGTCGCCGCCAACCTTTTGAACGGCAACGCGCAAACACCCAACTATTTCGGCGTGCCGAGTGTGGCCTTCACGATTCCCCCGATTGCGGCAGTCGGCCTCAGCGAGCGGGACGCGCGCGCACAGGGGCTCAGGTTCCGTACGCAGCACCAGACGGCGTCGGAATGGTTTACAGCGCGACAGGCGGCCGAACCAACTTATGCGTTCAAGGTCATGGTAGAGGACAAGACAGATCGAATTCTTGGCGCGCATCTGGTCGGGCCACACGCTGATGAAGTCATCAATCTGTTCGCGCTGGCCATCCAACAAGGGATCACGGCAGAAGCCGTCAAAAGCACGATGTTCGCCTACCCCACGGGGGCGTCGGACATTGGCTACATGCTTTGACCGGGGCTGCTACCAGCCTTGGGCTTGGCAGCGAGCGGAAACCGTGTGTCCAGCTGGGTTTCAGACGAGGGTTCCCGGAGAATTGGACCGAAGATCGCGCGGCCAACCTCAAGAGCCTCGTCCATCGCCAGGCTGACGCCCTGGCGGCGAGGAAACTGTTCATCGAGCCAGCCTTGCAGGTGTGCGCTGGAGCAGAAGAACGCGATCGTGGGGCAGCATGAACTCGCTGCCGCATCTCCCCCATAAGCGAAGTCGTACCAGACGACCGCATCCGATGGTGACGCGCTGAGAGGGCTGCGGCCCCAGTCGCTGGTTTCCACTCGGATCATCTCACCACACATACGGCAGGTCGATTGCACCGTGGCATCGGCGCGATACATGGCCCCGACGCCAAGAGCGTCGATAGCGCACAGTGCATAAAAAACCTTCCCTTTGAGCCACACCAAGTGGCCCGTCTCCGCCTGGGTGAAAGGATAGGCGTACCGGATCGTATCCGTACCGGGCTCAAGGCCTACAAGGTCGCGCAGCTGCAGCTTGCGCAGCAGGGCCCGGACCCGATCCCCCGAGATGTTCGCCCCGTCGGCGATCTCGTCAATGCGGGGTGGACGACCACTATCGCCGAAGAGGCGCAGAGTCGTTCGCCATACCAGATCTTCGGCCGCCTCAAGCGCATGCGACCACATATCGAGCAGCCCGGCTCGTGCCACCGAGCGGCCGCCGAGCGCAGCGCGCGCCGCTGGCGTCGTTACGACTGACCAGTCGGGACGATACACACCCGGCCTGATCTCGACGGCAGTCTCAGTTCTGTTGTTGATAGTCATGTCTTCGTCCTCGGCCGCCGTTCCTATCCCGCGCAGCAGGACAGTTTGCTGACATCGCGATCGAATGTCTGGGCCGCGAGCTTGAGGCCCTCGACGGTCGTCAGATATGGGAAGATGGCGTCCGTGAGGTCGTCGATCGCGAGCCCGCACCGGATCGCGAGCGCCGCTGTCTGGATGCTGTCGGCTCCTTCTGGCGCAAGGATGTGCGCTCCCAGCAGCTTTCGGGTGCCGCGATCCGCCACCAGCTTGATCAGTCCCCGGGTGTCGCGGGCGGCGAGCGCGCGCGGCACGTTGTCGAGGGAGAGCACCGACGTGCGCACGTCATATCCGGCGGCCCGCGCCCGTGCTTCGGTGAGCCCGACGCTGCCGATCTGCGGGTCGGTGAACACTACTGCTGGCATTGAGGAATTGTCGTAGCGCAGGCTGTCGCTGTTGAGCGCATTCTTCGCGGCGAGCTTTGCGCCATAAGCTGCCATGTAGACGAACTGGTCCTTGCCGGTGACGTCGCCGGCGGCGTAGACGCCGGCCTTGGAAGTGCGCATGCGGTCATCGACCAGAATGGCGCCCGTGGGCGTCTGGGCGACGCCGGCCTCGGCCAGCCCCATCTCCTCGGTGTTGGGCGCGCGCCCGGTCGCGACGAGAATCCGTTCGGCTGATATCGTCTCGGGCCGCCCGTCACGAATGACCGTGAGCATAACGCCGTCCTGCGTGCGGCGAACGGAGTCGTAGGCCAGATCGCCGATCACCGTGACGCCCTCGTCCTCCAGGTAGCCGGCAAGCGCTGCGCCGATCTCCGGCTCCGCCTCCGGGAGCAAGCGGCTCCGGAAGACGAGCGTCACCTCGACGCCGACGCGGGCAAAAGTCTGGGCAAGCTCGACGCCGATATAGCCTCCTCCCAATACGATCATGGAGCACGGCAGCTCGGTCAGCTCGAGCGCCGCCGTGCTGTCGAGAGGATCCACATCCGCGATGCCGGGGATTGTGGGCAGCGCCGGCCGGGTCCCGGTCGCGATGATGATCCGATCGCTGGCGAAGCGCTGGCCGCCGGCCTCGACGCCGCCTTCAACCATGCGCGCGCGGCCCTCGTGATACGCCACGTTGTTGTAGGCCGGCAGGAGATCAGCGTATTTTGCCTGGCGCAGTCCGGCCACCAGAGCGTCCTTCTGGGCAACCTGCGCCTTCCAATCGGTCACGCGCGCCTGCGCCGCGACGCCCGCAAATTTTGCGGCAGCAGTGTTGGCGTGATGCACCGCCTCTGCAGCCCGGATCAGCGCCTTCGATGGCACGCAGCCGACATTGACGCAGCTGCCCCCGATCGTGCCATGGCCGATCAGGGCAACCTGCGCCCCTTGCTCGGCCGCGGTGATCGCGGCTGAGAATCCAGCTGAGCCGGCTCCGACCACGACGAGATCGTAGCGGCCGTTGCCATTCTTCGCGCTTGCGGCGCAGCAATCACTCATGACGTCAACTTTCTGGTGTTTCGATCGGTCTGGCAGCAGTCGACAGCCGCTGAGGAGGAGAGCTTTCGCCGGTAAAGTCCAATGCCGACCAGCGCGATCGAGGCGATCAGGATCGGGATCAAGACGTAATCGGCGTTGGCCGCCCACGCCGAAAGTCCGACCAGCCCGAACGAGATCGCAAGAATGGGAGTTGCGCAGCATATTGCCGCGACGACTGTGCCGATGGCGCCTGCCCGGATAAGGGTCCGCTCCTTCATGTCGATCTCGGGATCAACGCGCCAGGGCGGTAGATAGGGGCGCAGACGACCGCGCGCTCTTCACGTCCTTGACGGTCGCGGGAAAGCCCGCATTGGTAACAGCCTGGGCCAGCGCTTCTGCCGTCGCCTTCTCGTCGTCGAAGGTGACGGTTGCGGTCGCCATGCCCCCGCGCTCGACGATCGCGACCTGGCTAACGCCGGATATGCGCGACAACGTCTTCTTCACGATCGGCGCGCAGGTCACGCAGGTGACATTCTGCACTTCAAGCGTAGCGGTGCGCGGTGCTGCGAAAGCAGCCCCGGTGAGGGTCAAGGCGGCAACGGTCACGGCCGTGCGAAACAGGGTCTTCATGTCTGGTCTCCTTGGCGAGGTTGAAATCGGGTCAAAGGAACAGGGGGGCGGTGTAGGGAAAACTGATGGCCCCAAGGACGAGCACCGTCGCCGCCCAAAGGCCGATTTTCGTCATCCGGGTTGATCCCGGCCTGGCGCAGACAGTCTCATCCGCGCAGGCCGATGCCGGTCGGCGATAGACGCGCCAGAACCCGATCCCGAGAAACACCAGCGCCGCAGCGAAGAAGGCGGGCTGATAGGGCGCGAGCGCGGTCAGGTTGCCGATCCAGGCCCCACTGACACCGAGGCTGAAGAGCACGAGCGGCAGGATACAGCAGGATGAAGCGCCGAGCGCCGCGATGATGCCTCCAGCCGCCAACACGCCGTTGCCGGTTCCGGGCGCGGCGTCTTGGTCCTGAAGCCCTGAGGCCTCTGGTTTCAAATGAGTCAACGTTCGCATTTTCCTGTCCCTTTCGGTCGATCTTGCTATCGTGCCTCCTGTAGCGACTACAGGAGCAAGGGAATTTTCCATGGATGCGATCACGCCTTCGAGAGCCGCATCATTCACCAGCGGTGAGCTATCTCGCCTGGCCAGCGTGAACATCGAGACGATCCGCTATTATGAGCGGATCGGAATGCTCCCGGCCCCGCCGCGGACCGGCGGCGGCCGCCGGGTCTATGGGCCGGCTGAAGTCCAGACACTGACATTCATCCGACGCAGCCGAGAACTCGGCTTCACTCTCGAGGAAATCCGCAACCTGCTTGGTCTGGTGGAGGACGGCCATGCCTGCGGCGAGGTCAAGGCGGCAGCCCTGTCACATCTGGGCAGCATCCGGGGCAAGATCGCCGATCTGCGCCGGATGGAACAGACTCTCGCAAGTACGGCAGCGCTTTGCGAGGGTGGCGACGCCCCGCGCTGCGCGATCGTGGATGCTCTCAGCGAGCGACGCCAATAGTCGGGCCCGAGCTCGCCATTTGACTAAGGAGGCATCGCCAGGCTTTCAAGCCTGAGTGGCGGGCATTTCGGTCGGTCAGTGGCGATTCAGATCACAAAGCCTAAAGCACACAAGCGTGACGAGGACGCGCAATGCACCCGCCGCCTTCACTGGCGGCGCAGTCATCGGGGCTTTGGGCGGTCTGATCGGCCTGGACGGCGCAGAATTCGCCTGCTGCTCGTGATCGGCGCATTCCGCTTCGGGCCCTTGGAAGCAGTGATCCTGAACGAGGCCATGAGCCTCGTGGTCGTGGCCTCGGCATTCCGCGCCAAAGCCGTGTCGTTTCTGACGTGCCAAACTGGCCCACATCGTCAACCTGCTCGCCGGAAGCCTGCGCGGCGCATGGCTGGGGGCAGGGTGGGCGACGCGCCTCAAATCCGAAACGCTTCCCCGCGTGACCCAGGCTTCATTCTAGAAATCGTCGAGTGCGAGACATTGTAGCTCTTGGCGATCTCGGTCATCGATTCCTCGCCGGCATCGCGACGCCGGACCGCCTCGTCGCGCTGGTGTGGCGTGAGCTTGAAGCGCCGACCAAGCTTCACACCCCGGGCTTTCGCGCGGGCGCGTCCCTCTCCAGTCCGAGACCGGATCAGCTCGCGCTCGAATTCCGCCAGGCCGGCGAGGACGGTTAGCATCAGCCGGCCATGCGCGGTCGTGGTGTCCGCCCACCCGTCACCAAGCGAGCGGAATGCCGCACCCTTGTCGGCGACAACGCCGAGAATGTTGAGAAGGTCGCGCGTCGATCTCGCCAAGCGGTCGAGGCGCGTCACGATCACGACGTCGCCGGCGTTCAGCGTGCCGATCATCTTGTTGAGCTGGACGCGATCGCGTTTGGCTCCCGACACCTTCTCTTTGAACAGCCGCATCGCCCCGGCAGCCTTGAGCTGCGCGACCTGAGCGTCGAGGGTTTGGCCATCGGTCGAAACTCGGGCGTAGCCATAGGTGAAGGGCATGAATTAGGCTCGCATTGCGCACACATAATATGCACAACCTAACCCGCTGATATCGTAGCGTCGAGCGCGCTGTGCATAATTCTTGATATTCGCACTAATCGCTGCGTTCAGTGCTCAATGTCGCAGAAACTATGATCTGCTTATGCCTCGATGATCGCGCAGTCGCAGGCCGTGACTCCGCCCGAACAGGTCGCGGCGATGCGCTCCAGTTCCTTCTCCAGCGAGCGCAGCCGGGCAACCTTGTGGCGCACATAGATGGGCGACCGAGATCGCGTGTGCCTCGTCGCAGGCCATGTCGGGGTGGTCCGACAGCCTGAGCAGCGCGCGGATGCTGTCCACGGGAAAGCGATCAAAAGAGCCTGCACGCAGGGCGAGTTCGAGAGGTTCACCGCAGCGGTGAACGGCCCGGGAAAATGGCGCTCTCGGAGTAAATTTGTAACGCTGCGAGCGATCGACCCGAACTCATGATCAGAAGCGCACGCATGAGCAGCTTCACTTCG
>JAAEQB010000039.1 GCA_024231975.1 Allobosea sp. | reverse complement strand
CTTTGGCCACGGAGGCCGCCCAATCGATCACCGTACGGGCGCGGCAAAACCCCAAATACCCCGCAGGATCACATCCCACCGAGCAAAACCTCTTCTCTTCAATCACATAGACAGATGGGTGTTCTGATGCGCGGTTGTAGTCGGTTCTCCATTCCTCGATCAGCCGCCGGGCGCTCGGCAGATTGCGGAACATGTGCTCGTTGAGGCACTCGTCGCGGAAGCGACCGTTCAGGCTCTCGACAAAGCCGTTCTGCATCGGCTTGCCCGGCGCGATGTAGTGCCACTCGACCTGGCTATCATCCTGCCATTGCAGGATGGCCCGCGAGGTCAGCTCGGTGCCATTGTCGCTGACCACCATGAGCGGCCGGCCCCGAAGGGCAATGATCGCATCGAGTTCGCGGGCAACCCGCTGGCCAGAGAGCGAGGTGTCGACGATCAGAGCCAGGCACTCCCTTGTGAAGTCGTCGACCACGACGAGGACGCGGAAGCGCCGGCCATCGACGAGCTGGTCGGCGACGAAGTCGAGGCTCCAGCGCTGGTTAGGCCCCTGTGGCATGGCCATAGGCGCCCGCGTTCCGAGCGCGCGCTTGCGCCCGCCACGCCGTCGCACCTTCAGCCGCTCCTCCCGATAGATCCGGAACAGCTTCTTATGGTTCAGCGCGACGCCCTCCCGCCGCAGCAGGATGTGCAGGCGCCGGTAGCCGAACCGCCGCCGCTGACCCGCCAGGGTCTTCAGGCGCACCCGGATCGTCGCGTCGTCGGACCGACGCGAGGCATAGCGATAGGTCTTCGGGTCAAGCCCGATCAGGCTGCACGCCCGACGCTGCGAGTAGCTCTTCTCCTCGATGGCCCAGGTCACGAAAGCTCTCCGCGATCCGGGCCTCAGAAGTTTTTTCCGAGTGCCTCGCGCAACGTCGCAACGTCCAGCATCGACTCCGCCAGAAGCTTCTTGAGCTTGCGGTTCTCGTCGTCCAGCGCCTTCAGCCGACGGGCGTCCGATACCTCCATCCCGCCATAGCGATTGCGCCAGTTGTACAAGGTGGCGTCGCTGATTCCGTGTTTCCGGCAGATATCCGCCACCGCGACACCGGCCTGATGCTCCTTCAGGACCGCGATGATCTGCTCTTCGCTAAACCGGCTCTTCTTCATCTCCGTCTCCTTCCGACGGAGTCCAATTCAAACCGAGGGCGCTTCAGGGGGCAACGTCACCGTCTGTCACCTCACATGGGCGGCTGATTGTCTTTGCCACCGGTGGCGTCCCCAGCGTCCACTTACCCCTCACAGACCCATTCCCATAACAACTTCCGCGCCCTCATACGCGCGGCCGGCTTAGATTGTTCCTTGACCGTTGAGATAAAAGCGTTGCGGCGATCGAGCCATCCGCTGATGAGCACTAGCACAACGAACGCGATCAACTTCGATCGATAGGGTGTCGCCGTCCGCATTGGTTTTGAGCTAAAGAGAGATGAAGAAGAGCGGTCTGAGGGGAAATTGATGCCAAACGAACCGGATCGCATTGGAGCGACGCTATTGCGTCTCGTACATCACTACGGGGATGCCGAGGAGCTGTTCGAGGCCGTCCGCAAGGAGCATCCCGGCGCCGGCAAAAAGCACATCGTGCTCGCGGCATTGTCGGTGATGATCGATCAATCGCAGACCGACGAGATCGCGTCGAAGAAGCTTCACAAGATGGCGATGGACAGACGCGGGCACAACTGACCAAAAGGGGCCGCCATCGTTGCGATGACGGCCCCGAAGTGGTCTCGGGAGTCCTAACGGGGGAAGGTTGTCGGGACCAGGTGTCAAGTTGGCGATCGAATGTGACGCTTACACGACGCATGGTAATCAAAGGTCATGCGCAAGGCGAAAATTTCGGGTGACGTACCGGTATCGTCGCTTGAATTGTGTAACGGAAAGCGGTGTCATCGTCGAACGCGAGCATTCCCGCGTTCGGAGGGCTTCCATGCCCCTCTATTTCTTCGACACTGACGATGGCTCGGAAACGATCACCGACGTAGTGGGGCGGGATCTTTCGAACGATGTCGTTGCGCGTTGGGCAGGCCTCGACACGCTCCCGGACATGGCGCGCGACAAGATCGCGGAAGGTGACCACCGGACGTTTAGAGTCAGCGTCCGTAACGCCCAGGACACCGTGATCTATGTGGCCACGCTCGCCCTGATGCGCGGTTGGAAGAACGGCGGCGGGACCGAGGGGTCTACTTGAATGCGGGAACCGCTCCGAGTTTCCGGGGCGCCGGTAGGTTGCTCGGGGGCCGGGAAGTAGGAGGCCGTCACCGCTGAGAGGCCTCGGCAGCTACTGGCCCGGTCGCACCGGCCCCGAGCGAGCGCTGCACCATGACGCTGTCGGACCACTTCCCGTAGCGATAGGCCACACCCGGCAGCAACCCGACCCGATCGAAGTCGAAGCGCTCGTGAAGTGCCAGCGAGGCGGTGTTCTCCCCGTCGATATAGCCGATCATCTGGCGGAAGCCGGCCACAGCGCAGGCGTCGATCAGCGCCTGCATCAGCAGCCTCCCGATGCCACGTCCGAGCTGCTCGTGATGCACGTAAATCGAATGCTTCACCGTGAAGCGGTAGGCGGGACGCTTGCGAAAGGGAACGACATAGGCATAGCCCACGACCTCGCCGCCGCGCGTCGCCACGAGGTGCGGCAGGCGGCGGTTGCGCAGGTTCTTGCGGCGGTCCTTGAGATCGTCCGGCTGCGGCGTGCCGGTCTCCTCGACCCCGGCTTCGATGCCGCGGCGGATATGCCGACGATAGATGGCCAGCATGGGCTCGACATCGTCGTCGCGCGAGGGACGCACGAAGATCGGCAGGTCAACATCCATGGCGTCGTCCGACCTCAGTGCTCGACCGGCTCGCTGACCACATAGGTGTGTAGGCGGACCCGACCGTCAGCGTCATGCTCGCGATAGACGCCCTGAATCTCGACGTCGAAACCCGGGAAGGCATTGAAGCAGGCCTCGAACATCCTGAGATAGTCGATCATCGGCTTGGCCCGCTGACACAGGCGCTCGCCCGGCACGATGGTGGCGATGCCGGGAGGGTAGACGACGAAGGGCGTGGTGGCGATCCGCCCGGCGATCGCATCGATCGGCAGATAGTCGACATCGTTGCGGACGAGGCAGCGGGCGGCGTCATGCGGCGACATCGCCATCTCCGGCATATGCTCCGGGGAGAATTGCCGGTTCTGAAGCTCGCTGACCTGATGATCGCGGAAGAAGCGGTGCATCTCGCCACAGAGGTCGCGCAGGCGCACGCCCTCATAGCGAGCCGGCCTGCGCCGGTAGAATTCCGGGATCGCGTCTTCGAGCAGGGCGTTATCGTCATGCAGTTTCTTGAAGGCGACGAGCCCGCTGATCAGCGTCCCGGCCTTGCTGGCTTCGACGCCCGGCGTCAGCAGGAAAAGCAGCGAATTCAGGTCGTTTTTCTCGGCGACGATGCGGTTCTCGCGCAGGAATTGGGCAACGACCGGGGCGGGGATGCCATGCTCTTCATAGGCGCCGGTCGTGCGGTCGAAGCCCGGCGTCAGCAAAGTGAGCTTGTTAGGGTCGGTCATGGCGAAGTCCACTTCCATCCCTGCAAAGCCGTGCCAGCCCGCGCCCGGCGCCAGCTGCCAGTAAGCCGGGTCGGCGGCGAGTTGGTCAGTGGCGACCATCTCCCAGGCGATGTCGTGCACGCCGCCGGGGCGCGCGGCATCGGGAATCGACACACGCTCGGGCACGAAGGGCTCGAAGAACCAGCGGCGCTCGACCCGCGCCTCCTTCTCCTCGAATTCGCGTCGGACCGCCCGGATCTTTTTGCGCAGCTCGATGCCGAGTCGGATCGTGTCGTCCCAGAGCACTTCGCCTGAGCGGCCCTTCATCATCTGCGCGCCGACATCGAGCGAGGCGAAGAGCGGGTAGAAGGGCGAGGTCGACGCGTACTGCATGAAACTCTCATTGAAGCGACGATGCTCGACGCGTCGCTTCTGGCCCTTGATATGCCGGTCCTTGATGTGAATCTGCGACGCTTGGCTGAAACTCGCGAGCTGCTTGTGGGTCGATTGGGTCGCGATGATGCCCGGCGAATCCGGCCCCAGCCCCGTCAGCCCCATGGCAAAGCGCCCGGCATAGAGCGGGTGGAACTTCATGAAGCCAGCCCAGGCCTCGTCGAAGAGGATGTAGTCGCAGAGATGCCCGATCTTATCGAGGATCATCTGGGCGCTGTGGATCGTGCCGTCATAGGTGCATTGCTCGACCACCGCGACGCGGAAGGGGCGCGGCTTCTGCCAGGCCTCCTTGTCCTTGACCAGCGGGTTGGTCCGGATGCGCTCGCGCAGCGCCTGCTCGTCGAAGGCGTCCCAACGCATCGGGCCGATCAGCCCCCAGGCGTTGCGTGCGGTCGGTATGTAGATCGGGATGCCACCGGAGATCAGCAGGGCGCCGTGATGGGCGGCCTTGTGGTTGTTGCGGTCGAACAGGACGAGGTCGTCGTCAGTGACCAGCGCGGCGAGAGCGACCTTGTTTGAGGTCGAGGTGCCGTTGAGGACGAAGTAGGTCTTCTCCGCGCCAAAGATCTGGGCTGCTTCCTTCTGGGCCTTGAGGGCCGGCCCCTCATGGGTCAGCAGGTCGCCGAGGTCGAGCACAGAATTGTCGAGGTCGTCGCGGAACACCGCCTCGCCAAGATGCTCCATGAAGACGCGGCCGATCGGGCTACGGCTGTAGAACACGCCGCCATTGTGACCGGGGCAGGTCCAGAGATGGTTGCCTTCCTCGGCATAGTCGACGAGCGCCCCGAAGAACGGCGTCTTCAGCGTCTCGGCATATTGCTTGAGCCGGCTGATCAGGCTCTTGGCGATGAAGGGCGGGGTTTCCTCCGAGAGGAAGATGTAGCCATCGATGAAATCGAGAACCTCGACCGGCACATCCTCGAAGCGTTTGCGACGGATCAGCAGGATGATCGGAAATTCGAGCCCGCGCCGGCGCATCAGGTTGATCAGCGCCGCGGTCTTGCCCTCCAGCCCCTTCTTCCCCCAGTCGACGACCATGCAGCCGATCGCGGCGTCGGTCTGGACCGCGATTTCTGCATCTTCGAGCTTGCGCGCCTTCACGACCTCGAAGCCCGAACGCTCGATCTCGTCGACGATCTGGTGGAAGCGAATGCCCTCCAGGTCCTCCGCGTCGAAATTCGGCGTCGCGAAGAGGAAGGTGAAGCGCCTGAAGTAATCCATAACGACCCCGACATTGCCAACCGGCAGGTATCCCCTCCGTTCATGACGGAACGACGAAACCTCTTACTGAAGGAGCCCCGACCGAGAGCCTGATTGGTCGACGTGTCGCCCGCGACGGGCACGTCGGTTGATGAACTGTCCGAAAACCGTCACCGGTTCGACGCCTATTCCCGCCATGCTGCATTGCGGTGGGGGGAGGGCAACGATGTTTTCGCTGCAAGGTCAGAAAGTCCTCGTCGTCGGCATCGCCAATGAGCATTCCATCGCCTGGGGATGCGCCAAGGCTTTCCGTCAACAGGGGGCCGATCTCGCCGTCACATGGCTCAATGCGAAGGCCGAACCCTTTGTTCGCCCGCTCGCCGAGTCGCTCGACGCGCAGATCATGGCGCCGCTCGACGTTACGCAGCCCGGCGCGATGGCGGCGCTGTTCGACGAGATCGGCCAGCGCTGGGGCCGGCTCGACACGTTGCTGCACTCGATCGCCTTTGCGCCGAAGGCGGACCTGCAGGGCCGCGTGATCGATTGCTCGTCCGAGGGTTTCGCGCAGGCGATGACGATCTCGGTCCATTCCTTTCTGCAGATGCTGCGGCTCGCCGAGCCTCTGATGCCCGCTGGCGGCACCTGCCTGTCGGTATCGTTCTTCGGCTCCTCGCAGGTCGTGCGCCATTACAACATGATGGGCCCGGTCAAGGCGGCTCTGGAAAGCGCCGTTCGCTATGCGGCCGCCGAACTCGGCGAGCAGGGAATCCGCGTTCATGCGCTCTCGCCGGGTCCGCTGGCGACCCGCGCCGCCTCCGGCATCGATCACTTCGACGAATTGCTCGACGCGGCCGCCAGCCGCGCTCCGACGCGCCATCTCGCCACGATCGAGGATGTCGGCGCAGTGGCTGCCTTCCTGGCCTCTCCGGAGGCCCGCAATCTCACCGGTGGCATTCACGCCATCGATGGTGGCTTCTCGATCATCGCCTGAAGGATACCCGAGCCATGGCCAGCGTCTTCGACCTGTTCGACCCCGGCGTCTCGTCGGGTCTGCCGCGCCCGCAGGGCGATGCCATGGCCATGTTTCAGCGAGGCCTGGCCAGCGCGAAGCTTGAATCCGAGGCCTGCGCCAGCACGGGCGACATCTTGTCGGCCGCCGCGGCGCGCCAGGGCAAGCGCATGCTGGACACCCATGCCGAGCGCAGCCGAAAGCTCTTGGAAGAGACCGGTGCGGTCCTGTCGGGCCTGCATCAGGCCCAGGGCAAGACCGCGTTGCCGCAGGCCTGGCTCGAGTACCAGCGCGACGCCGCCGAGCGCGCGATCCTGGCCGCTGACACGCTGCGCAAGCGTGGCGACATCTTTCTGGCGCATGAAGCGGCCGACTGCCCGCCGGTCCTAATCTACGACTACGAAACCGTGATGGACGGGCGCGACCAGCCCTACCCTTCCAACTACATGCTGCTGCGCATCCTGCCGCCGGACGGCGTCGTCATCGACGACACGCTGCGGCCCTACATCATCATCGACCCGCGCGCCGGCCACGGGCCCGGCATCGGCGGATTCAAGACCGACAGCCAGGTCGGCGTCGCGCTGCGCGAAGGCCACCCGGTCTATTTCGTCGCCTTCCGCAGCCGGCCTGAGCCGGGCCAGTACCTCTCTTATGTCACACGCAGCGAGGCGGCCTTCGTGCGCGAGGTGATGCGCCGGCATCCGAAAGCGCCCAAGCCGGTCGTGACCGGCAATTGCCAGGGCGGGTGGGCGACGCTGCTGCTGGCGGCCACCAACACCGACCTGACCGGGCCGATCGTCATCAACGGCGCGCCGGTCGCACCCTGGGCCGGCCGCATCGGCGAGAACCCGATGCGCTACAATGCCGGCGTGCTCGGCGGGACCTGGATCCCGATGTTCCTCTCAGACCTCGGTGGCGGCATCTTCGACGGCGCGCATCTGGTCCAGAACTTCGAGATGCTCAACCCGTCGCGAACCCTTTTTCGCAAATACACCGACCTGTTCCGCGACATCGACAAGGGCGACACGACCTTTCTGGAATTCGAGAAATGGTGGGGCGGTTTCTTCCTGCTGACCGAGCCGGAAATTCGCTGGATTGTCGAACAGCTCTTCGTCGGCAACCGCCTGTCGAAGAACGAGGCCCGGCTCGAGCCCGGCCGGCCGGTCGATCTCAAAGCGATCCGCGCGCCGATCATCGTCTTCGCCAGCCATGGCGACAACATCACGCCGCCGCAGCAGGCGCTGAACTGGATCGCCGAGACCTATGCCGATGTCTCGGAGATTCGCATCCGCGGCCAGCGCATCATCTACATGGTGCATGATCAGGTCGGCCATCTCGGCATCTTCGTCTCCTCCCAGATCGCCAAGCGCGAGCATGCCGAGGTCGGCACGACACTTGAGACGATCGAGGCGCTGGCACCGGGCCTCTACGAGATGCGCATCGAAGACGTGAAGGAGGAAGCGGGCCGGCAGCGCTTCACCGTCGGCTTCGTGGAGCGGACGCTCGATGACATTCGCGCTCTCGACGACGGCTATGCCGACGAGCGGCCCTTCGCCGCCGTGGCGCGGGCCTCCGAGGTCCAGGCCCAGATGTACGACACCCTGATGCGCCCGATGGTCAAGGCGCTGGTGACGGAGACCGCGGCCGAGGCCAGCCGGGCGCTGCATCCGCAGCGGATGATCCGGGCACTCGCCTCGTCGCGCAACCCGGCCATGGCGGTTCTGGAGAGCGCAGCCGAGCGGGTGCGTGAGAGCCGTGCCAAGGCGACGCCGGACAATCCGTTCCTCGCGGCGGAAGCGCTGTGGGTTCAAGCTACGGAGCAGATGATCGACATCTACCGCGACAGCCGCGACCTGATGCATGAACTCGCCTTCTTCGGCATGTGGTCGACGCCTTGGTCCCGGGTCTTCGGCCAGACTCATGAGGCGCGCCGCACGCTGAAGAGCACGGACGAGTTGCGCGGCCTGCCCGAGGTCGCGTCCGCGCTCTACAACATCGAGCGTGGCGGCTTCCCCGAGGCCGTGATCCGGATGCTCATTCTGCTGGCCGACAACCGCGGCACCGTGCGCCGTGACCGTCTCGAGCGCTCAAGCCAGGTCCTGACCCAGGACGAGCCATTCAAGTCGCTCGGCGCCGAGAGGCGTGCTCTGATCATCCACGAACAGACGCTGATTGCGACCTATGAGCCCGATCGCGCGATCGAAACCCTGCCGAGCCTGCTGTCGACGCCCGAACAGCGCGAACTCGCCTTGAAGACGGTGCGCTACATCCCCGGAGCGGCGACCGAGATGGCCCCGGCAACTCAGACGCTGCTGCAGCGCTTCGCTGCGGCACTGGAACTGCCCCATGACGACGCGGATGTGACCGACGATCCGCTGCTGGACGTCCAGGACACGGCGGGGCTGCTCGACGCCGTGACCGCCAATGCGGAAACCGCCAAGGCCGCCGCTGTCGCCCGGCGGCACCGCAACGGCAAGACCGCAGCCAGACAGGACGATTGAGATGCATCTGACCAACCGAACCTTCGCCGAGCTGCAGCCCGGCGAGACGGCGGAGCTGCGCCGCATCATCACGCCCGACGACCTCTATGTCTTCGCGGCGGCCTCAGGCAACTACAACCCGATGCACCTGCCGCAGACCGATGTCGATGGCGACGGAAAAGCCGAGAACATCGCGCCTGGCATGTTCGTCGCCTCGCAGATCTCAGCCGTGCTGGGGATGCTGCTCCCCGGCGCCGGCACGCTGTATCGCCGTCAGGTCCTCGATTTTCACGCCCGCGCCCATGCCGGCGATGAGGTTGTTTGCCGGGTCAAGGTCGTCGAGAAGCTGGCCGACGGCGTCGTCCGGATGGAGACGCAGGTCGTGCGGGCCTCCGACGAGGCCCTGATCGTCAGCGGCGAGGCGGTCGTCATCGCGCCGCAGGAGAAGTTCGATCGCGAAGACGTCGAGGTGCCGGGCCTCGTCGTGCAGCGCCACCGGCATTTCGAGACGCTTCTGGAGCGGGCGCGCCCGCTGCCGGCCCTGCCCGTCGCCGTGGTCTGCCCTCATGACGGCAATTCGCTGGGCGGCGCGCTGCTCGCGGCGAAGGAAACCATCATCACGCCGATCCTGATCGGGCGCGAAGACAAGATCCGGGCCGCTGCGCTCACTCTGGAGGCAGATCTGTCGGGGTTCGAGATTATCGACGTCGTCGGCGACGTCGCAGCGGCGGCGATCTCCTGCCAACTGGTGCATGAGGGACGCGCCGGGGCCGTGATGAAAGGTCATCTCCACACCGACGATCTGCTCAGGCCGATGCTGGACAAGGCGACGGGCCTGCGGGTCGGGCGGCGCTTCACCCATGTCTTCGTCATGGATGTGCCCGGCCGACCCGAGCCAGTGATGGTGACGGATGCCGCGATCAACATCGCTCCCGACCTCGCGACGAAGGTCGACATCGTCCAGAACGCCATCGATCTCGCCCTCTCGCTCGGCATGGAGCCGCGCGTCGGCGTTCTCTCGGCGGTCGAGACGGTCAATCCCGCGATCCAGTCCTCGATTGATGCGGCGCTGCTGTCGAAGATGGCCGAACGCGGCCAGATCACCGGCGGGCAGGTCGATGGGCCGCTCGCCATGGACAATGCGGTCGACCAGGGCGCTGCCCGCAGCAAGGGCCTCAAGGGCCTGGTCGCCGGCCAGGCCAACATCCTCGTCGTGCCCGGCATCGATGCCGGGAACATGCTCGCCAAGCAGCTCTCTTTCGTCAGCCACGCCGAAGGGGCCGGCCTGGTGCTGGGCGCGCGCGTGCCGGTGATCCTGAATTCACGCTCCGACAGCGCGATGTCGAGGCTGGCCTCCTGTGCTGTGGCCGCCCTGCACCACGCCCGTCAAGGAGAGACGGCATGACCGCCGAGACTACCGCTCCGCAGGCAGGCGCAGGGGCCGGCTTCCTGGCGCTGAATGCCGGTTCCTCCTCGCTGAAATTCGCGCTGTTTCCGGCCGAGGGCGACGCTGCGCTGGCCACAGGCCAGGTCGACCGCATCGGCCCGGACGGCGCGATGAAGATCAAGAACGCGGCAGGCGAGCCGATCGCGCCGGCGGAAGGCGGCTTCACCGACCATGCCGCGGCGTTGGCGACGGTGATCGCCACGGTCAAGCGCGCCTTCCCGGCGCTGAACTTCGCTGCGATCGGCCATCGCGTCGTCCATGGCGGCATCTTCTACTCTGCCCCGGTGGTGGTGGACGAAGCGGTGCTGGAGACGCTCGCGACGCTGTCGCCCTTCGCGCCGTTGCATCAGCCGCACAACATCGCCGGCATCCGCGCCGCGACCGAGGCGTTTCCGGGCGTGCCGCAGGTCGCCTGCTTCGATACGGCCTTCCATCGCGGCCAGCCCTTCGTCAATGACACCTTCGCCCTGCCGCATCGCTATTACGAGATCGGCGTGCGCCGCTACGGCTTCCACGGGCTGAGCTATGACTATGTCACCGGCGAACTCGGGCGGATCGCACCACATCTGATGTCGGGCCGCGTCGTCGTCGCCCATCTCGGCAACGGCGCCTCGATGTGCGCGATCCATCGCGGCCGTTCGGTCGCCTCCTCGATGGGCTATTCGGCGCTGGACGGCCTGCCGATGGGCACGCGCTGCGGCCAACTCGACCCCGGCGTGATGCTCTACATGCTCGATCAGGAAGGGCTGAACACCGCCCAGATCCGCCAGATCCTCTACAATGAATCCGGTCTGCTCGGGCTTTCCAACGGCCTGTCGAACGACATGCGGACACTCGAGGCGGCCGACAATGCCGAGGCCCATCGCGCCATCGATTACTTCGTCTTCCGCGTCCAGCGTGAACTCGGCGCGATGGCTGCGGTGATGGGCGGCATCGACGCGCTCGTCTTCTGCGGTGGCATCGGCGAGAATTCCCGCGTCGTGCGCCGCCGTGTTTGCGAGCGGCTGGGCTGGATGGGCATCGAGATCGACCATGGCCGTAACGCCGAGAGCGCGACGGTGATCTCCTCGGAATTCTCGCGCACCACGGTGATGATCGTACCGACCCGCGAGGATCTGGTGATCGCACGGGCCGCGCGCGCCGCCGCCGGCCTATCGGAGACCGCTGCCACCTGACCGGAGGCGACCCGCCGTCGACCGCCGCCCTCCCGACACCATCCTTCGCAAATTGCCGGTACCGGAGATGTCCATGACCGCTATCAAGACCATCGGCGTGATCGGCGCCGGCACGATGGGCAATGGCATCGCCCAGATCTTCGCCGTCGCCGGCTTCCCCGTGTTGCTGCAGGACCTCTCCGAGCCGGCCCTCGAGCGGGCCCACGAGACGATGGCG
The DNA here is from genome assembly GCA_024231975.1 of Allobosea sp. Lineage (GTDB taxonomy): Bacteria > Pseudomonadota > Alphaproteobacteria > Rhizobiales > Beijerinckiaceae > Allobosea. The sequence goes on along the minus strand of JAAEQB010000039.1, from coordinate 2,579 downwards.
GGCAGCCTCGGCCGACAGGTCAAGAAGGGGCTGTTGACCGATGAAGCGGCCCAGGCGGCGCTCGGGCTGGTGACCGGGACGACTGCGCTGGAAGAGATGGCCGACCGCGATCTCGTCATCGAGGCGATCGTCGAGCGGTTCGACGTCAAGGCCGGCGTGCTTAGGCGGCTCGACGGCATCTGCCGGCCGGATGCGATCTTCGCCTCCAACACATCATCGATCTCGCTGACGCAACTCGCCGCCACGTCCGAGCACCCGGGCCGGGTGATCGGCATGCATTTCTTCAATCCCGTCCCGGTGATGCAGCTGGTCGAGATCATCCGGGCCCTCCAGACGGAAGTTGCGGTCGCGGACGCTGTGACCGAGGTAACGCGCGCCATCGGCAAAACGCCGCGGGTCAGCAAGGACAGCTACGGCTTCGTGGTGAACCGCCTGCTGGCGCCGCTGATCAACGAGGCGATCAACTGCGTCCATGAGGGGCTCGCCACGCCGGAGGACATCGACAGCATGATGAAGCTCGGCGCCAATCATCCGATGGGACCGCTGGCGCTCGGCGATCTGATCGGGCTCGACGTCGTGCTCAACATCATGGAAACCCTGTATGAGGGCTTCGATGATTCCAAATACCGGGCGAGCCCGCTGCTGAAGCAGATGGTCCATGCCGGTTATCTGGGGCGCAAGACCGGGCGCGGCTTCGCCGAATACAAAGCGTGACGGGAGGCGGCTCGATGGCGGGACGACCCGGGCGATGACGGCGACGCGACGCTTTCAGGCCAAGGACGGCGCCTGGCTCGTCTACCGTGACGAGGGCTCCGGCCCGCCGGTGCTGGCTCTGGCCGGTCTGACGCGCGACGGCCGTGACTTCGACTATCTGGCGCGGCGACTGAGCGGTATCCGCCTGATCCGCCTCGATTCGCGCGGCCGGGGCGGTTCCGACTGGACCGGCTCGGAGACCTACAGCGTCGCGCAGGAAGCGCAGGACGCGCTGACACTGCTGGACCAACTCGGCATCCCGCGCGCCGCGATCATCGGTTCGTCCCGGGGCGGACTTCTCGGCATGGTGATGGCCGCGACCGCGCCCGACCGGGTGGCGGGGCTGTGCCTGAACGATGTCGGCCCCGTGCTGGAGCGCGAGGGGTTGGCGCGGATCGGGCGCTATATCGGCGAGAAACCAGCCGTCGACAGCCTCGAGGAGATCGCCGACCGCATGCCGCTTGTCATGCCGGGCTTCGGCGAGGTGCCGGAACTGCGCTGGGTCGAGGAAACGCTGCGCCATTATGTCGAGACGCCCCAAGGCATCGACTTGCCTTACGATCCGGCGCTGCGACAATCCTTTGATGCCGCCATGGCCAAGCCGCTTGGCGATGCCTGGCCCCTCTTCGATGCCTGCAAGGCCATCCCCATGGCGCTGATCCATGGGGCCAACTCCGATGTGCTGAGCACCGCGACAGCCGACGCGATGCAGGCGCGTCGCCCCGACATGATCCGGGTCGAGTTGGCCGATCGCGGCCATATCCCCTTCCTCGACGAACCGGCAGCTCTCGCGGCGATCGAGTCCTGGCTCAGGCTCTGCTTCCCCGATGGCGAGGATCAGCCGATAGCTGAAAGAAAACGGCTGTCTGATCCGGAGGCTTGATGTGTCGAGGACGCCCGCCGCGGCGAGCCCATGCCGCCGGCAAGTGGTTCAGCCACTGAGTTTGGTCAATGCGGTCTGGCGATCATCGCAGACGGTCAGGATCTGAAGGAAACCGCTGATCGCGAAGACCTCATTCACGCTGGGCGTCAGGCCGATCAGGACCAGACGACCGCCAATCTCCTTGAGCCGCTTGGCGACGACGAGGACGACGCGCAGGCCGGCGCTGGAGACATAGGCCACATCGGAAAAGTCCAGCACGAGCCGGTTTGCGCCCTGCTTGATCTGATCCGTGATCGAGGCTTCGACCGCCGCCGCATTGACGCTGTCGAGCCGACCCTTCAGGGCCAGGACAAGAACGTCCTCAATCCAATCCGACTCGATCATGAGCGGATGATCTCCATCATCATGGCAGCACCGGCAGCCGGCGCTCCCGTTTCGGTAAGAGTGACGTCAGGCATCGGCGGCAGCGCTGGCCGTCGGGGTGGGAAAGAGCAGCGTGAGCGTGATGACGTTGCGATCATCGTCACGACTATAGCTGACCTCGTCGATCAGGGTTCGGACGAAATGGATCCCGAGACCGCCGACGGGTCTGTCCTCCAGCGAGGAAGTCGTGTCGGCGACAGCCACTTCGAAGGGATCGAAAGCCACGGCCTGGTCGATCAGGCGGACGACGACCCGATCGTCGTGACGGCGCATCTCGATGTCGATTTCACCGTCCTTCCGCTCGGCATAGCCATAGGCAATGGTGTTGGTGATGAGTTCGTCGAGCGCGAGATTGAGCTTGAACACCATCGGCGGCGGCTGTCCGTCGTCAGATGATTTGAGACTGTTTCGGCGTCTCAGGAACGGAGGTTCTGGCTCATCTGGGTTTGAGGTTATGCGGCCTGCAGCTGGTGCTGCAAGCGTCTGTGCTGGATTGTCTGGCGCTTGATCCTTTCGCGTT
>JAAEQB010000038.1 GCA_024231975.1 Allobosea sp. | reverse complement strand
GTCGCGAAGGTCTCGCTCGCGACCAGCTCGCGCAGCTCCACGAAAACCGGCAGCGGCGCGTCGTGGGGCCACGGCTCGAGCTCCGGCGGCTGCGGGCCGCAGGCCGCATTGAGCTTGCTCAGATTCGCCTCGGGCCGCCCCAGGCGTTCGCCGGCAAGGGACAGGGCGAGGTAACGGCCGAAGGTGCTCTTGCCGCTCCCCGCCGGGCCGGTGAGCACCAGGCGACGGGTCGCGGCGGCGGCTTCGAGGGCGGTGACCCGGTGGCGTACGACGCCGTCTTTCGCTTCGATCCGCTTCGCTGCGACGTCGAGGCGCAGCCGGCTGCGCAGGCGCTCGAGATAGGCCGAATTCCCGGCCAGGGGCGAGGCCTCGCGGCCTTGGAGCATCGCCTCTTCCGGCTTCTCCTCGAGCGCCAGCTGCACTTCGGCGGTGGTGTCGAGCGCGGTATAGACCTCCGACAGCAGGATGTCGTCGCGGTGGCTGCCGCTGTCGCCGATGGCGAACATCCGGACCGGCAGCAGCCGCGACAACAGCTCCCGCAAGTACGCGTCGAGCACCTCGTCGCCGCCGGTGTCGGCCGGGGGGGCGGACTCATCGCGCCAGTCGAAGTCGGGGAAATGGGTCCGCGCGACGTCGCGATGGCCGCGCAGGGCTTCCTCGATGTCTTCCCAGGCAAAAACCGTGACCGAGAAGCCGCCGCGGCGCGTCTCGTCGTCGCTGATCTGCCGCGCCCAATCCTGCACCTCCGCGTCGCGCGAGGCGGTGGTGGCGAGGATGAACTGGCTCAGGCGGGGATTGAATTCGCGGGCTTTCGCGACTTCGTCCTCGATCTCCCGTCGCGTCAGGCCGGAGCCCGATCCTTTGAGCTTGCATTGCACCCCGGCCCACTCGGCCCCCTGGTCGAGGCAGCCGTAAACGTCGACGCCGTGTTGCGGTTGTCCCTGACGGCCGTGCTTGAGCGCCGTCGGAACGTTCCACAGGCGCCGCCACAGGTCGCAGCACAGATCCTCGAAATCTTGCCAGTTGCGAAGTCGTGGAAATTGGATCGCGGTCAAAGCTCGCCCTCCCGGTCAAGGATGTCTCCGATCTCCGTCAGGCAAGCTCTGATTCTATGCCCGGGGCGCCGAAATTGCACAGCAGGAAGCGCTGGTTCTCTTCCAGCTCGCGCGGTTACCTTCCGGGCAAGCGAACCGACCCAAGCACTGCACGCCGCAGCCTGAAGGTGTTGCCGTGGGCCGCATGCTGCGCCCAACCCTGCCAGCTGGCTTTCAGCTGATCAAAGCTCACGTCACCGGTCCGGTAACCGGCGAGAAGCCCGGACAACCTGCGCCGGTAACCCACGGGCGC
>JAAEQB010000037.1 GCA_024231975.1 Allobosea sp. | reverse complement strand
GGCATGGCGACGGCGGCGCTGCTCAAGGCCATCGAGGCCGGGGTGGAGATCGTGGACACGGCCATCTCGGCGCTCTCGGGCATGACGTCGCACCCGCCCACCGAGTCTATCGTGGCGAGTCTGGCGGGCGGCGAGCGCGACAGCGGCTTTGAACTCAACCTGCTGGCCGAAATCGCGGCCTATTTTGCCGGGGTGCGCAAGAAATACGGGCGCTTTGAGAGCGGCATGAAAGCCGCCGACGTGCGCGTCTTGCAGTATCAGATTCCGGGCGGCATGTTGTCGAACCTGGTCTCGCAGTTGCGCGGGCAGGGTGCAGAAGACAAGTATGAGGAGGTGTTGGCCGAGGTGCCGCGCGTGCGGGCCGAGCTGGGCTATCCGCCGCTCGTCACGCCCTCTAGCCAGATCGTGGGCACGCAGGCCACGCTCAACGTGGTGCTGGGCGAGCGTTACAAGATCATCCCAGAGGAGGTGCGGCAATATGTGCGCGGCTATTATGGCCGCCCGCCGGCCCCCATCGATCCCGAGATCCAGCGTCTGGCCATCGGCGACGAGGATCCCATCGACTGCCGCCCCGCCGACCTGCTCTCTCCGGCGCTAGAGGATGCGCGAGAGGAGATCGGCGACCTGGCGCGGAACGAGGAGGACGTGATCTCTTTTGCGCTGTTTCCGCAGGTGGCGGGGCCGTTTTTGGAGCGGCGCGCGCGCGGCGGCGACGGCAAAGAGCCGCTGGCGGCGGCTATCGCCGGGCTGCTGCTCAAACGATTGGAGGCGCAGGCCGCCGCTACGGTCGCGCCCACTGGCCCGACGGTCTCGCCGTGGAAGGTGGCCTGGCGTCCGGGAGCGGGTCGCTGGACAGGCTTGGTTGATGGTGCGGGAGGCATGCGATGAAGCAAGAATTTACACTGACGCTGGGGGGCGTGGACTATCCCGTCGTCGCCGAGGGCGAGACGATCACGGTCAACGGGCGGCCCTTTGTGGTCGAGGTGGCCGAGGATGGGTCGGTGCTGGTAGACGGCATCGCCTACGACGTGGCGCTAGAGGGCGAGACGGCGCTGGTGGGGGGGGAG
>JAAEQB010000036.1 GCA_024231975.1 Allobosea sp. | reverse complement strand
CAGGCGCAGGGCCTCGACCGTCTCGCTGATCGACGCCTCCCCCGAGATGATGATCGTCGGCGGCAGGCGTTCGGCCGCGGCCAGCCGGCGCACCAGCTCGACGCCGCTGATGCCCGGCAGGCGCACGTCGAGAAGCAGCAGATCGGGCCGCACGGCGTCCGCTCCGGCGAGCCGGGCGAGGGCCGCTTCGGCATTCTCCATCGCGGTGGGCGAAAGCCCCGCCTCGCGCATCTGGAACAGCAGGTTGGCGCGGATCTTGCCGTCGTCTTCAACGATCAGAACGGAGCTCATACATCCATCTCCTCAGGGCAGGGCGGCAGGGTCAGGCGGAAGGTCGTGCCGTCTTCCGAGGTTCGCAACAACTCGAGGTCACCATCGTGATCGAGCATGATCTTCTTCGAAATCGCCAGGCCGAGCCCCATGCCGTGGCCGATGGTGCGCGTCGTCGTATAGGGCTCGAAGAGCCGCGAACGCACCTCGTCGGCGATGCCCGGACCGTCGTCGGAGACCTCGACGAACGGGCCCTCCGCATCGCTTCCGAGCCCGAGCTCCAGCCGCCCGCGGCGATCGCCCAGGGCCAGCGAGCTGTTGTCGCACAGGTTGACCAGGACCTGGCGCAGCAT
>JAAEQB010000035.1 GCA_024231975.1 Allobosea sp. | reverse complement strand
CACGGTCTTCGCCGCCAGGATCGACCGCGAGGCGCTCATTGCCGAAGCCGGGCTCGACTGGCGCATCTCGCAGGCCACCGCCCTCGGCCTGACCTACTCCGCCGCCATCGGCGAGCGCTCCAGAGACCACGCCCTCAAGGGCAAGGTCGAGATGAGGTTCTGAGGACGGAAGCAGACCAGCGCCAGAGACCAATCCAAGGCGCCCCGGCATCCACCCCACAACAAAAAGCCCGGCCAGATCGGCCGGGCTCCTCCTTCTGGCGAATGAGGCTTTGAACCGCTCAAGCGGCGAGGCCGCCCTGCGAGCCGCGGTCGCCGCGCAGCATGTTGCGCAGCTGGTAGGCCAGCACCACCGGCGCCGGGAGGCGCTTGCGGCAGAAGGCGATCTTGCGGACGTAGGTGTCGATCCGCCAGGTCGCCCAGGTCTTTCCGGCGAAATAGGCGATGTCGCCCTGGCGCAATGTCCGCTGCGAGCCGTCCTGCGCGGTGACGTGCACCTCGCCTTCCAGGATCATCACGGTCTCGTCCCAGTCGAAGAACCAGCGGAACTCGCCGGCGGTGCAATCCCAGACCGCGGTCGAGGCGGCGTCGTCGCCGCTGCGCGAATGCAGGCCGACACGAGCCATCGGCTCTCCGGCGACGATCCAGGACGGCTCGATCGGGGCCGGTTCCATCGGCAGGTCGTCCAGGGCATGCGACACCACCGGTGTCTGCTCCACCGGTACGGCCAGCGGAATCTGCCTGAGCATCATGGCGGCCGCGCCGGCGAGCATCATCTTCAAGGCCATCAATACCTCCCTAAAATCGCGAGGATCGTAAGGGAGGAGGCGTAAAGGCGGCCCTCGGGATTTCCTTAGATTTGTCGGCATCCGGAAATCGCTCGGGTAACCGTCCCGAGCGATTTCCGGAAAGCCGTTTCAGGCGCGATCGACCGCAATGATCGCCTCGGCGAAGGCGGCCGGAGCCTCTTGCGGCAGGTTGTGGCCGATGCCGCCTTCGAGCGTCCGGTGCCGATACCAGCCGGAGAACTTCCTGGCATAAGCGGCCGGATCGGGATGCGGCGCGCCGTTGGCGTCACCCTCCAGGGTGAAGCTCGGCACGGTGATCACTGGGAAACTCGCAAGCTTTGCTTCCAGGGTGTCGAATTGCGCCTCGCCCTGCGCCAGGCCGAGGCGCCAGCGGTAGTTATGGATCGAAATCGCGACATGGTCGGGGTTGTCGAAGGAGGCGGCCGAGCGCGCGAAGACCGCGTCGTCGAACGCCCACTTCGGGGAGGCGGTCTCCCAGATCAGCCGGGCGAAATCTCGGGTGTTCCTGGCGTAGCCGGCGGCGCCCCGCTCGGTGGCGAAATAGAACTGGTACCACCATTGCTGTTCGGCCTTGGGTGGCAGCGGCGCCTCGTTCAGCTTCTGGCTGCCGATCAGGTAGCCGCTGACCGAGACCAGGCCCATGACGCGCTCGGGCCACAGCGCTGCGACGATACAGGCGGTGCGGGCGCCCCAGTCGCAGCCGCCCAGCAGGACCTTGTCGAGCTTGAGCGCATCCATCAGCGCGATCACGTCGACCGCGAGCGCGCCCTGCTGGCCGTTGCGCGGCGTATCGGCGGAGAGGAAACGGGTTTCGCCATAGCCGCGCAAGGACGGCACGATCACCCTGTAGCCCTTGGCCGCCAGCTGCGGCGCGACGTCGACATAGGTGTGGATGTCATAGGGCCAGCCATGCAGCAGGATGACAGCCGGGCCGTCGGCCGGGCCCTGCTCGGCATAGGAGATGCTGAGCACGCCGGCGTTGATCTGCTTGAGCGGGCCGAAGGAAGACAATACAGGCGACGCCGCCAGCGCCGGCCGGCTGAGGCCGAGCCCGGCCGCGGCGATCGCTGTGGCCATGGCGCCGACGAAGAGGCGGCGGCTGGGATCGATGGTCTCGGAGGTCTTGGCCATAGGGAATACCTTGTGTGCGGGATGGTCGAGGAGGGAGGCGCCGGCGGAGATGTCCGCGCGGCGCCGTCCGATGGAGTCAGACGAGGTTGATCTCGACCGCGATGTTGCCGCGGGTCGCCTTGGAGTAGGGGCAGGTCTGGTGTGCGGCATCGACCAGAGCGCGGGCGGTCTCGCGGTCCAGCCCCGGCAAGGCGACATTCAGACGGGCCTGCAGGACATAGCCACGCTCGCCATGGCGCAGGTCGACCTCGGCATCGACTGCGGTCTCGGCGGGAACCGCGACCTTGCGCTCGCGTGCCGCCAGCCCGATCGCGCCGATGAAGCAGGCCGACCAGCCGGCCGCGAAGAGCTGCTCGGGATTGGTGCCGGCGCCGGGGGCGCCGGGGGAGGTCAGGTTGACGGCGAGGCGGCCATCCGAGCTGCGGGCGGTGCCGTCGCGGCCACCGGTGGTGTGGGTGCGGCCGGTGTAGAGAACCTTGTCGGTGCTGGGCATGTCGGGCTTCCTTGCGTGATTTAGATCGTATCCGATCTAATCGGATGCGTCTCTATATGTGAAGCGCGGAAGCGATGTCAACTCTTCCGATTTAATCGGATGCGATATATATTGGAGTGACGATGACGCACTCACGATGAGGCCCGGCCATGCCCGCTCCGACTCCCGACGATCCGAAGGTGCCCAGACTGGCGGATTTCCTCTGCTTTGCGATCTATTCGGCCAATCTGGCCTATGGGCGCGCCTACAAGCCGATCCTTGACGAACTCGGCCTGACCTACACCCAGTACATCGCGATCATCGCGCTCTGGGAGGAGGACGATCAGAGCGTCGGCAGCCTCGGCGAGAAGCTGTTCCTGGAGTCGAACACGCTGACCCCGATCCTGAAAAAGCTCGAAGCGCTCGGCTATGTCCGCCGTCAGCGCGACCCGGCTGATGAGCGCCAGGTGCGCGTCAGCCTGACGCCGGAGGGCCGTAAGCTGCGCGAGAAGGCGCTGCCGATGAATCTGGTGGCGGCGGCCGGGCTCGGCGAGGATTTTCCGGTGGTGCAGAAGGCCGTGGTCAGGCTGCGTCAGAACCTGCTCAAGGCTGCGCGCGGGCAGGGGGCGAAGGTGGTGGCAGCGGCTGAATAGAGGTAGGGAGGGTCTGACCGCACTGCTCTTCCCTTCTCCCCTTGCGGGGGAAGGTGGCGCGAAGCGCCGGATGAGGGGTCGCTCAGGTCTTGAAGGTTTTTTGAGAAGGTCGCGCTGAGCCAGTGATCAGCGTCGCGCGACCCCTCACCCTAACCCTCTCCCGCAAGGGGAGAGGGGACTGAGCTCAGGCCACGGCCTTGGCCTGGTTGCCAGCCTCAGCGCCCTCGAACTCAGCCATCGCCGCCGCGACGCCGCCGCTGCGATGGGGCACGCCCGCAGCCGCCAGGCCCATCTCGACGCCGGAGAGCGCGCCGAGCAAAGCGAGCTCGTTGCACTCGCCGAGATGGCCGATGCGGAAGACCTTGCCGGCGACCTTGCCGAGGCCGGAGCCGAGCGAGATGTTGTATTTCTCCAGCGTGATCTTGCGGAAGCGGTCGGCATCATGGCTCGGTGGCATCAGCACGCCGGTCAGGACCGGCGACTGCTCGGCCGGGTTCTGGCAGAGCACCTCGAGCCCCCAGGCCTTGACCGCGGCGCGGCAGGCGCTGGCAAGGCGCTGATGGCGGGCAAAGGCGTTGTCGAGGCCTTCCTCCCGCAGCATGGCGAGCGCTTCCTTCAGCCCGTAGAGCAGGTTCGTCGCCGGCGTATAGGGGAAGAAGCCGGTCGCGTTGAACTTGATCATCTCCTGCCAGTCCCAGAAGGAACGCGGCAGGGTGTTGCTCTTCGAGGCTGCCAGCGCCTTCTCCGAGACGGCGTTGAAGCTGAGGCCAGGCGGCAGCATCAGCCCCTTCTGCGAGCCGGAGACGGTGACGTCGACCTGCCACTCGTCATGGCGGTAGTCGACCGAGGCGAGCGAGGAGATGGTGTCGACCATGAACAGGGCAGGGTGGCCGGCGGCGTCGATCGCTTTGCGGATCTCGGCGATGCGGCTGGTCGCGCCAGTCGAGGTCTCGTTGTGGACGACCATCACCGCCTTGATCTTGCGGGCCTTGTCCTCGGTGAGCCTGGCCTCGATCGCAGCCGGATCGGCGCCGCGGCGCCAGTCGCCCGGGATGAACTCGACCTCGACGCCGAAGCGCGTGGCGATGGTCTTCCACAGCGTGGCGAAGTGGCCGGTCTCGGCCATCAGCACGGTATCGCCGGGGGACAGCGTGTTGGTGATCGCCGCCTCCCAGGCGCCGGTGCCGGAGGCGGGATAGATCACCACCGGCTGCTTCGTCTTGAAGACGGCCTTGCTGCCTTCGAGGACCTCCTTGCCGAGCGCTGCGAATTCGGCGCTGCGATGGTCGATGATCGGCATCGCGATGGCGCGCAGGATGCGGTCCGGAATCGGGCTGGGGCCGGGAATGTGCAGAAAGTGACGACCCTGCATGATGTTGTTATCCTCCCATTGGCGCGCGGTGGTGCCGCCGTCTGATTTTATTTTGCATTCATTTTTGATAAGATCAACCTCATTGTCGGATGCATCTCTGGAAGGCGAGGGCTCGACAGCCTGCAGGCAGCAGCTTAGCGAGTGAGTATGAGCGAGATGTCATTGGATGAACATGAGGGGGGGGCTCGCGAGCCGGCCGAGGCGGCGCGGGCGTCCGGGACGCTGCATGGCGAGTTGCTGGTCGCGCTGCGCGATTTCATCGTCGAGGGCAATCTCGAGGATGGCGCCCGCGTTCCCGAGCGGGCGTTGTGCGAGCGCTTCAACATCTCGCGCACGCCACTGCGCGAGGCGCTGAAGGTGCTTGCGGCGGAGGGGCTGATCGAGCTCCTGCCCAATCGCGGCGCGCGCGTGCGCGAGCTCAGTCCTGCCGATCTGCGCGAGCTTTTCGATGTGATGGGCGGGCTGGAGGCGCTGGCGGGACGTCTCGCCTGCGAGCGGATAACGGAGGCGGAATTCGCTGAAATCGAGCGGATTCACCACGAAATGTATCATTTCTATCTGCGTCGCGACATGCATGGCTATTTCCATTGCAACCAGGCGATCCATCAATTGATCGTCGCGGCTGCCGGCAACGCCACGCTGACCGCGACCTATGCCGGCCTGGCCGGGCGGATCCGCCGCGTGCGCTATTCCGCCAATCTCGCCAAGGATCGCGACCGGCTGGGCGAGGCGATGCGCGAGCATGAGGCGATTCTCGATGCCCTGCGCCGGCGTGCGGGCTCCGAGCTTAGCGACATCCTGTTCGTGCATCTGCGTAACAAGCTGAAGGCAACGCAGGCTCCTGGTGCGAACTCGGACGCGTGAGAAAATTGGGCGCTGGCGAAAATATGGTCGTCAGTTTGAGAGTCTCCAACTTTTAGATTGAATGCAAAATTTTTTGGCCTTAGGCTCCCTCCCATAGCGCCACCAGAGCGCGCTCGAGGGAGAGAGCCACCATGAAGCATTCTTGGCTTGCCGCAGTCCTGCCGCTCGGCGCCGTCGCGCCGGCCTTTGCCTGGGAACCGACGAAACCGATCGAGATCGTGGTGCCCTTCTCGGCGGGCGGGGCGTCCGACCAGATGGCGCGCACGATCCAGGGCATCATCCAGAAGCACCAGTTCACCACCCAGCCGATCATCGTCGTCAACAAGCCGGCCGCCGGCGGCGCCGAGGGCATGCTCGACATCCAGAAATCGGCTGGTGACCCCCATAAGCTGATCACCACCTCGAGCGGCATCTTCATGACGCCGATGGCGACCAAGCTGGCGCTGAACTGGACCGACTACACGCCGGTGGCGATGCTGGCGCAGGATTCCTTCTTGCTCTGGGTCAACGCCAAGGCGCCCTACAAGAGCGCCGGCGATTTCGTCGCGGCAGCCAAGGGCGCAGCGACCCCGCTGAAGATCGGCGGCACTTCGTCCAAGCGCGAGGACAACCTGATCGTCTTCGCCATGGAGAAGGTGGCCGGCACCAAGTTCGCCTATATCCCCTACACCTCCGGCGGCCAGGCCTCGACCCAGCTCTCGGGCGGGCATGTCGAGGCCAACACCAACAATCCGGCCGAGGATCTCGCCAACTGGCGCGGCGGCGCCACCCGCCCGCTCTGCGTCTTCGCTGAGCAGAAGATGGCCTATACCGAGAAGGTCGCGGACGGGCAGTCCTGGGCCGACATCCCGACCTGCGCTTCGCAGGGGCTCGATGTCAGCTACCAGATGCTGCGCGGCATGTTCATGCCCGGCAAGGTCGGCAAGGACCAGCAGGCCTTCTACACCGCGATGTTCAAGAAGGTCTCCGAGACGCCGGAGTGGAAGGAGTATCTCGCCCGCAACGCGCTCGTCCCCGACTACCGCGACGGCGAGGCCTTCGTCACCTTCCTGAAGGGCGACGAGGCCAAGCATGCCCGGCTGATGACCGAAGCCGGCTTCATGGCGAAGTGAGGCTTCGGGCGCGACCAGGGCCTTTCGCGTCATGGTCGGGTTTGTCCCGACCATTCACGCCTTCGCTTCGCTGATCACATTCGGTGTTCAAGACGTGGATGCTCGGCACAAGGCCGAGCATGACGAAGCTTTCATCTGTCGAGTGTCCACGCGTTCCGAAGCGCCGCTGACGCGGCTTGTCCGGGATGACCAGCGGGAGTGATCGATGTCATTGCCTTCCGAGACTGAAACTCCGGAGCGCAGCATTTCGCGCCGCCCGGTCGAAATCGCCACAGCCTTGCTCCTGATCGCCTTGGGCGGGCTCGTCCTCTACGATTCCTATGGCCGCGGCGCCGGCTGGGATGGCGGGCCGCAGAACGGCTTCTTCCCGGCCCGGATCGGCTGGATCTTCCTGGCGGCCTCGCTGTTCATCCTGTGGAACGCCTTCCGCCGCGAGGACGGCGTGTTCGTGACCTATGCGCAGCTCGGCCAGGTCGTCCGCGTGCTGGGGCCGCTCCTGCTCTTCGTGGCGCTGATCGCCCCCTTGGGTCTCTATGTCGCCTCGGCGCTGTTCATCATCGTCTTCATGGGCGTGGTCGGGACCTCGCGCTGGTGGTCGATCCTGCTGACCGCGGTGCTCGTGCCGATCGTCTGCTTCTGGATCTTCGAACTGCAGTTCCGCGTGCCCTTGCCCAAGGGTCCGCTGGAAGCCGCGCTCGGCTACTGAGGAGCAGACATGGACGATTTTTCCTCGCTTCTCGCCGGTTTCCAGGTCGCGCTCTCCTGGCACAATGTTGGCTTCATGGCGGTCGGCGTCATCCTCGGCATCATCGTCGGGGTGCTGCCGGGCCTGGGCGGGCCCAATGGCGTCGCGATCCTGCTGCCGCTGACCTTCGGCATGGACCCGACCTCGGCGATCATCCTGCTTTCCTCGATCTACTGGGGGGCGCTGTTCGGCGGCGCGATCACCTCGATCCTGTTCAACATCCCCGGCGAGGCCTGGTCGGTCGCGACCACCTTCGACGGCTATCCGATGGCGGTGCAGGGCAAGGCGGCGGAAGCGCTGACGGCAGCCTTCACCGCCTCCTTCATCGGCGCGCTCTCTGGTGTCGTGCTAATCACCTTCGTCGCGCCGCTGGTCGCGCAGTTCGCGCTGCGCTTCGGGCCGGCCGAGTTCTTCGCGGTCTTCCTCCTGACCTTCTGCTCCTTCATCGGCATGGGCCGGGAGAACCGCGCCAAGATCATCGCCTCGCTCTGCATCGGCTTCCTGCTCGCGGCCGTGGGGCTGGACTCGATCTCGGGCGACCTGCGCATGACCTTTGGCTCGACCGAGCTGATGCGCGGCTTCGACTTCCTGATCGTGGTGATCGGCCTGTTCGGCGTCAGCGAGATCCTGCTGACGGTCGAGGAAGGGCTGGTGTTCAAGGGCAAGCAGGCCAGGATCGACCTGATGGTGGTGCTGCGGACCTGGGCCGGCCTGCCGCGCTACTGGGCGACGCTGCTGCGCTCGGCGGTCGTCGGCATGTGGATGGGCGTGACGCCGGGCGGGGCGATCGCCGCCTCCTTCATGGGCTATGGCCTCGCCAAGCGCTTCTCGAAGAGCGGCAACAACTTCGGCAAGGGCGAGATCGAGGGCGTGCTGGCGCCGGAGACGGCCGCCCATGCCGCCGGCACCAGCGCGCTCCTGCCGATGCTGGCGCTCGGCATCCCCGGCTCGGCGACGGCGGCGGTGCTACTCGGCGGCCTGCTGGTCTGGGGGCTCCAGCCCGGGCCGATGCTGTTCGTCGAGCAGAAGGAGTTCGTCTGGGGCCTGATCGCCTCGATGTATCTCGGCAATCTCGCCGGCCTCGTCATCGTGCTCGCGACCGTGCCGGTCTTCGCCGCGGTGATGCGGATCCCGTTCTCCTTCGTCGCGCCGGTGATCCTGATCGTCTGCGCCATCGGCGCCTACACGATCTCGAACTCGACCTTCGACATCTGGCTGATGCTGATCTTCGGTGTGGTCGGCTATGTCTTCAAGAAGCTCGATTATCCGCTGGCGCCGCTGGTGCTCGCCCTCGTGCTCGGCGACCGGGCCGAAGACGCCTTCCGCCAGGCGCTGCTCGGTTCGGGTGGTTCGCTGAACGTGTTCTGGGCGAACGGTCTCGTTGGAACGCTCGTCGTGCTCGCGCTGCTGCTGCTGTTCTGGGGCCCGATGGGCGACCTGATCGCGGCGCTGCGCGGCAAGAACCACCCCAAGACCGCCGAGGCTGCGGAATGAACCAGACGACCCTGCCGCGCCCGCACAGCCGCCATCTCGGCTTCGAACGGAAACTGGCGCAGGCGCTCGAAGGGGAGGTGCGTTTCGACGCCTTCACCCGCGGGCGTTACGCTACCGACGCCTCGATCTACCAGATCATCCCGCAGGGCGTCGCCTTCCCGAAGAGAGAGGCCGATATCGCCGCGGCGCTGACGATCGCGGCCGAGCACGGCGTGCCGGTGATCGCGCGCGGCGGCGGCACCTCGCAGAACGGCCAGCCGATCGGCGATGCGCTGATCCTCGACATGAGTCGGCACTTCAACGCGATCCGCGACTATGATCCGTCCTCCCGGACGATCTCGGTCGCGCCCGGAATCGTGCTGGAGGCGCTCAACGGCCATGTGAAGAAGGACGGCCTGTTCTTCCCGGTCGAGCCCTCGACGGCGAGCCGCTGCACCATTGGCGGCATGGTCGGCAACAACTCCTCCGGCGCGCGCTCGCTGCGCTACGGCAAGACGGTCGACAACGTCATCGACCTGAAGGCGATGTTCCATGACGGCGAGCCTTTCGCGCTCGGCGAGGGCCCGGTCGGCGACAATGCCTCGCCGCGGGCGCGGGCTTTGATGGAGAACATGCTGGCGCTGGCCGACCGGCACCGCGACGAGATCGAGGCGATCTTCCCCAAGGTGCAAAGGCGCGTCGGCGGCTATAATCTCGACGAACTGATCGTGCCGCGGCCGAACCTGTCGCATCTGCTGGTCGGCTCGGAGGGCACGCTGGCGCTGACCACCCAGGCGACGCTGAAGCTCTCGCCCCTGCCGCAGCATCGCGTCATGGGCGTCTGCCATTTCCCGAACTTCCGCGCCGCGATGGAGACGACGCAGCACATCGTCGCGCTCGGGCCTGTCGCGGTCGAACTCGTCGACAACAATGTGCTGGTCCTGGGCGCCGACATCCCGCTTTTCGTGCGCACCCTCGCCGACATCACCAAGGGCAAGCCGAACTGCCTGCTGCTGGTCGAGTTCGCCGGCGACGATCTCGCCGAACTCAAGCGGGACCTGAAGCGGCTCGACCAGTGCATGGCCGATCACGGCTTCCCCGACGCGGTCGTGGAAGTGATCGAGCCCGCCCGGCAGAAGCCGGTTTGGGAGGTGCGCGAGGCCTGCCTCAACATCATGATGTCGATGAAGGGCGACGGGAAGCCGGTCTCCTTCATCGAGGACTGCGCCGTCCCGCTCGAGCATCTCGCCGATTACACCGACGCGGTCACCGCCCTGTTCGAGCGCCATGGCACGCGCGGCACCTGGTATGCGCATGCTTCGGTCGGTTGCCTGCATGTCCGTCCGATCCTCAACATGAAGACGGAAGCCGGCGTGAAGGCGATGCGCGGCATCGCCGAGGAAGCCTGCGAGCTGGTGCGCCGCTTCAAGGGCTCGTTCTCGGGCGAGCATGGCGACGGCATCTCGCGTTCGGATTTCGTCGAGCCGATGTTCGGCGGGCCGCTGACCCGCGCTTTCGAGGCGGTCAAGGACGGCTTCGACCCGGGCAACCATCTCAACCCCGGCAAGATCGTCCGTCCCTACCACATGGACGATCGCAGTCTGATGCGCTTCCCGCCCGGCTACGCGACGCCGGTGCCGGTGGAGACGGCGCTCGACTGGTCCGACTGGGGCGGCCTCGGCGGCGCCGTCGAGATGTGCAACAACAACGGCACCTGCCGGAAGATGGCCGGCGGCACAATGTGCCCGTCCTGGCGGGCGACGCGGGAGGAGCAGCATCTCACCCGCGGGCGAGCCAATACGCTCAGGCTCGCCATCTCCGGCCAGCTTGGCGAGGACGCCTTCACCTCGCCGGAGATGAAGGAGACGCTCGATCTCTGCGTCTCCTGCAAGGGCTGCAAGCGCGACTGCCCGACCGGCGTCGACATGGCCCGGATGAAGGTCGAGTTCCTGCATCACTACCACGCGAAGCACGGCCTGCCGCTGAAAGAGCGCCTGATCGCCTTTCTGCCGCGCTATGCGCCCTTCGCAGCGAAGCTCGCGCCCTTGATGAACCTACGCGACCGGATCCCGCTGCTGGCGAAACTCAGCGAACGCTGGCTCGGCTTCTCGGCGCGGCGCTCGCTGCCGGTCTGGCGGGCGCCCTGGCGCGAGGTGGCTGCTCCGGCGAGCCTGTCTGCCGTGAAGGGCGACGGCCGCGATATCGTGCTCTTCGGCGACACCTTCAATCGCTATTTCGAGCGCGAGAATCTGGAGGCGGCCGAGCGCGTGCTGCGGGCCGGCGGCTACCGGCTGCACCGTGTCGAGGCTGCGGGCGGAGGTCGCCCGCTCTGCTGCGGGCGCACCTTCTTGTCGGCCGGGCTGGTCGACGAGGCCCGGGCCGAGGCAAGGCGGACACTCGATGCGCTTTCACCCTATGTCGCCAAGGGCGCGCGCATCGTCGGGCTCGAACCCTCCTGCCTGATGAGCTTCCGCGACGAGTTCGGCGCGCTGCTGCCAAAGGCCGAGGTCGAACCGCTGGCCAAGGCGGCGCTGCTGGTCGAGGAACTGCTGGCCGTCGACATGACCGCGGGCAGGACCAGCCTGCCATTGCAGGACCAAAGCGGGCGCGTCGCACATCTGCACGGGCATTGCCACCAGAAGGCCTTCGACGCGATGGGCGCGGTCGAGAAGACCTTGCGGGCGGTGCCGGGGCTCGAGGTCAAGCCGATCGAATCGAGCTGCTGCGGCATGTCGGGCGCCTTCGGCTACGGCGCCGCGACGATCGATGTCTCCCTCGCCATGGGCGAGCTCTCGCTGCTGCCGGCGGTGCGCAAGGCCGCTGCGGGCGATCTCGTCGTCGCCGACGGTACCAGCTGTCGCCACCAGATCCATGACGGCGCCGGCCGCGAGGCCGTGCATGTCGTCAGGGTGCTGGACGCGGCGCTGAAGGAGCAGGCCACCCACGCATAGAGAACGACAGACCCCGGAAAACCGGGCCATAGAGGGAGGACGACCATGCAAAGGACGACGCTTCTCGGCACGATGGTGGCGCTCTGCGCCATCGCAGCGGCGCAACAGGCCCTGGCCAAGGATTATTTCCTCGCGAGCGGGCGCTGGGACAATGTCGTCCTGGTCATCGATCTCGACAAGGCGATCGACCCTGCCAATGACGGGACGCCGAAGGCGGTCCTCAACCGCCTGCGCGTCACCCCGGATATCCAGGTCGACGGCAAGACCGTCGTCTCAAGCGGCCAGCCGATCTCGATCGCGATCGCGCCGGACCAGCGCCGCGCCTATGTGGTGAACCATTCCGGCCGCTCGACGCCGGAGGCGGCAGCCGCCTTCCAGCACGGCCATGCCGGCACGGTGACGGTGGTCGATCTCAAGAAGGCGCTCGATCCGGCCAGCAACGGCACGCTCGCCGCGGTCGAGGGCTATATCGAGACCGGCGGCTTCGGCCCGACCGGTTTCGCCATCGCAGCCGACGGCAAGCATGCGGTGCTCGCCCATGCCGAGCAGGAAGGCGACGAGGATGGCGGACGCCATCTCAGCATCGTCGACCTCTCGACCAACAGGGTGATCCGCAAGGTCGAGCAGGCCTATGGCAAGCCGGGCTTCCCCTGTCCGCCCAATCCGGTGCCGCATCGCGCGCCCGATCCCAAGTTCGGCTGCTTCCCCGACACCAATGGCGTCACCATCAGCCCGCTCGGCGGCGGCACGATCTTCGGCGCCAATGGCGGCACAGACGACATCACGGTGATGAGCCTGCAGAAGGCGATCGCCGGCGAGAGCGGCGCGGAAGTCGCGCGCATCCCGGTCCAGGCTGGCGGCTTCGGCATCTCGACGAGCGCGGACGGCAAGCTCGTCGCCCATGCCTCGCGCGAGAACGCCCAGACCGACACGCCCGGCAACACCGTCACGATCGTCGATGTCGAGAAGGCGCTGAGCGATCCCGGCAAGGCCGAGGTGGCGCGCGTGCTCGTCGGCACCGATGACGAGAAGACGCCGACGCGGCCCTTCGTCGCCGCCTTCCTGCCGGACGGCAAGCGCATCCTCTCGACCCAGTTCCGCTCGAACAATATCGATGTCATCGATGTCGCCAAGGCGCTCGCCGGCCAGCCTGCGACGATCAAGCGCGTCGAATTGAAGACGCCGGGCGGCGAACCGTCGCGGCCGCGCGGCATCGCGATCACGCCCGACGGGAAATACGCGGCGATCACCGGAGCGCCCAAGGGAAAATCCAATTCCAGCGTTGTCTGGATCGTCGACCTGGCGAGCTTTGAGGTGAAGGGGCGTGTCACCGAGATCGGCAATGAGAGCTATATGATCGGCACCTTCCGGGCCGATTGAGAGCGCGGGACGCGGGTCACGGTCCACAGCAATCTCCGGCGCGAATTCAGGGGCTGTTAACCCTGCGCCGGTACCTCTCGATGCTCAGTCGAGTGAGTGTCGGGCCAGCGTTGATCCATGCGTCGAATCCATCGCAATCTCCAGACGAACAGCGCTTCTCCCGCCGCGCGGATTTCGGATCAACTGTCTGATTTCGCGGATATTCCGGCGCCGGCTCCGGCCGATTCCCGCGCCGGCGCGTCGGGGCTCGTCCGCTACGGGCGCACCCCCGACAAGACTCGTCGGCAGGAGGTCGAGCGTGCTGCCGCCGAGGCGGCAATCCCGCTGCCCGAGCCGGAGCCGGAGGCGCCCGTCGATCCCGGCCGCGTCCGCTATTGGCGCACCCCCCAGCGCATGCTGCAGCAGGTCTGGGGCGGCGGGGCTCTGGAGGCCCCGGCGCCCGAGGTGACGCAGCAGGTCGAGCCCGAGATGGCGGGGGAGGGCGAGGATGCGCTGATGGCGCCCGACCTCGATTCGCCGCTGCCGGAGGAGACCCCGGCCGAGGCGGTGACGACCCCGTTCGCCTTCCTCTCCGATGCCGCCTTCTGGGAATTCATCCCTGACGCCGAGCAGGAGGACGACGCTGCCTTCGAGAGCGCGCCGCCGGTCCTCGCCGCGAGGGTTTCGGCGGAGACGGCCCGGCCGATCGCGCCGGTGGTGGTCGCCGAGCCGGTGCGCCCTGCGCCTGCTCCGATTCCCGCGGCTGCTGCGGCGACGATGACGTTCGGCTGGACCCAGCCTTATCGCTTCGAGCTGAGCCTGACGCCGCCGGCACTGCAGGTCGTCGCGCCGGCTCCTGAGCCGACCGCTCCGGCGCCCGCGCCCAAGGTCCAAGCCCCGCGCCGACGGATCATGGGGCAGCTTGCTCCCGCTGCTGCGCCGGTCGCTGCGCCTGTGGCGAAGGCCGTTGAGGTGGAAGCTGCGCCCGCGGCCGCGCAGCCGAAGGTCTCGGTCGTGCCTGCGGCGCCGAAGCTGCGCGCGGCCATGCCGATGCCGAAGCCGATCGCGTCGATGGGCTTCGAATTGCCGCCGATCGAATTCCTGGCCGAGCCGCCGCAGATCGCCACTGCGATTCCGATCGAAATCATCCAGCAGAATTCCGGCCTGCTCGAAGGAATTCTGGAGGACTTCAACGTTCGCGGCGAAGTCGTGCAGGCCTGCCCCGGCCCGGTCGTGACGCTCTACGAGCTTGAGCCTGCCCCCGGCACGAAGAGCTCCCGGGTGATTTCGTTGGCCGACGACATCGCGCGCTCGATGAGCGCGGTGTCGGCGCGCGTGGCGGTGGTGCAGGGCAAGAACGCGATCGGCATCGAACTGCCCAACGCCAAGCGCGAGACCGTCTTCCTGCGCGAATTGCTCGCCAGCCAGGACT
>JAAEQB010000034.1 GCA_024231975.1 Allobosea sp. | reverse complement strand
TTAGACGCCGACGGCTTTATGAGGATCGGTACGCGCGAAAGCTCCATCTTGGCCGAGGCACGACCTCGAGACCGGATACGTTGGCGCAGACTGAAGAGCCGGAAAGAAATCCCTTGCAGGCGGGGCGAGCCATACGTTTTTAAGCAGGCGGTTTTCCAGGGTCAGATCGGCCACGGCCTCCTTCAGCGCCTGCGCCTCCCGACGCAGTTCCTTCACCTCGTCGGAGGTCGCCGCACGCGCCGTGTCGCCGGCGAGCCGGCGCTTGCCGGCGTCGAGGAACTCCTTCGACCAGCCGTAATACATCGATGAGGCGATCCCCTCGCGCCGGCACAGTTCGGCGATACTCTCTTCGCCGCGCACCCCTTCCAGCACGATGCGGATCTTCTCTTCGGCCGAGAACTGCCGACGCGTCGCTCGGCGGATATCCTTCACGACCTGCTCTGCCGGTGCTTTCTCCGGCCCGGATTTCTGTCTCATCTGCGCTCCTGAATAGCTGCGATGATCCAGAAATCCTCCCTTCCCGAAAACCCCTAAATGGTCTCAAGGGCGCTGACGGCAGACAGTCGCCGGCCACCCGCAAAGCCAGCTCGACGATCTGCTGCCTTGGGCCTACGCCAAACTGCCGCTCAAGGCCGTGGCCTGAGAACACCGCATACCAATATGTCCACGGCACTTGTGATTTTTCGGTGGTGTTTCGCCTTTCTGGTTTCCGCAGCAATGGCTTCGGGCGCCTTGGTGCTGGCATCACGGGTTTACGTGCAGTGGACGGCTCATGCGCGCGGCGTGGATCAGGCGCTTGGCCGGCTTGCCAACTCGTCGTACTGGCGGGATGTTGCGCTCGATTTGCCGTATCTGTCCATCGTCGCCTTCGCCCTCTCTTTCCCGTTCGCGTTTGTTATCTCGGGCTTGCACGAAGTTCGGGGGCGCGTGCCGAGTGTCTTTCGTTACTCCATGGGCGGCGCGCTATGCGCATTGTTCTGGGTATTCGTATTCGCGATCGTTTATGGCGGGTGGATCGCGGAACAATTCAGCATCATCGACATCCTGGAGCGCGCGTTCACGATCGAGTTGGGATTTATTCTGCTGTCTGGAGCTTTCGGCGGATACTGCTTCGCGCGCATGCGGAAGGCCAGTTTCAACAAAACGACGCATCGGCACTTAGGTGTTGATCGGCGCGCGGATTAGACCCCGGTCAGGTGAGGAACTTCAGCGGCTTGAGACGCCGATCGGCGCGGAGACCCCACGGCGATTGCCGGCCAGGGCCAGCGTCGCTAGCGGCATCGCCAGGAACTTCACAGTCGAGGATGCAATCACCGGCCCGATCCACCGACCGGCATTGCCGAACTCCAGCGCCGCCCCCACGCAGAGAAGCCCAAGCGGGAGCGATGCAACTCCCAGGCTGCACAGCCCTGCCAGTTAGAAGGCGATGCCGGCCAGGCAGGAGATGACAAGGGGATTGGCGGCGAGCTGTTGAGGATGCCCCTGCCATCGAGCCGCGCCGAGCCGAAGCGCGCGAAGACCAGGACGCAGAGCACGTTGACGATCGGTACGATCGCCGCATTGCAGATCGCGGCAAGCGCTCGGGGCCGATCAAATTGGTCGCCGATCTCAAAGGAAAGACGATCCCCTTCTGCGAGATCGACTCGACCTCGCAGTATCCCTGCCCTGCCCTGCCCGGCACAGACTATGGCCGATGCCGGCCTGAAATACAATGTCGACTACAAGCCGATCTTCGTGAAACGCAACGTCGCGGTCGAGGCGATGAAGCGCGGCGACATCGCCGCCATCGGCCTCAACCTGACCCATCTCCAGCGCATCCGCGAGATGGCTTACTCCTGCTGCCTACTGAGGCTGCGAATTGCGCTTTGCATCCACGCTCGCCGCCGGGCTCGTTCTGGCCCTGAAATAAGCCTCGGAGTCGGCCTGCGCTTCTACCCTCGCCTGGGCAATCCGGTCATTGTGCTGGCGCGCTTCCGCTTCTCCAACTATGGATCGGATGATTTCCTTGCAGTCGTCGATGGTGGCTTGGCCTTCGCGAACACCGTCCAACAGCGCGATTGTCTCCCTGCTTGTACCGAGTGCGAGAGCGACAATCGACAGTTGGGTCGCATCATCGATCTCGATGAACACCCGGCCCTGATGCGAGAATAGTCGCATGAAGGCAAAGGCGCCCTCGACGATCCGGCGACCGATCTCCGCATCGGTGAGCTTGTAGGTGTGCGCCTCGCCCGTTTCAGGGGCGATGAGCGCTGCACGCCGGTCGCTCTCCATCTTGCCCACACTGAGAGGGAAGCGATTGCGTCCGACACTGGAAGAGGGGTTGTCAGCCATGATAGTCGCTCCTGTAGTGCCGCCCGTTGTCGACGGGTGCTTTGATGAACGGGGTTAGCTTGTGGCGCGAGTAGCTGGGAAGCGGCAGACCGTTGCAACCGCCGACGACTGGTACGGGCTCGCGGAACGCGTCGTGCGGAAGGTCGATGCGACGGCGCATGGCAACCGGGAGGACGTCTATCGCGACCTGGCTCGCGAGATGGGTGTTAGCGTCCACGTCCCTCGCCGCCTCGCTCGCGCGCATCGCTTCCTCGACTACGTCGACGAGGCTATGGGTTCCGACCTCGCAGGCAGTCTGCGTAAGCAGCCGCTCACCTCTGTGAGCGCACTCGCCCGCTGGTCGAACTACGCTCCTGACAGGGCGATGCAGGCCGCTCAGCGCCTCGTTGCGGGCGAGATCAATCTCGCTGGCATCACGGCACTGGAAGAGGCCGACCGCAAAACGGGAGAGCGGATTTCCGCCGCGACCGACCGGGCCTGGCAGACATTCGCGACGAAGCGCGCCGTCGAATTTGTCACTTCGCTCGACCCGCAGGCCGAGCTCGTCTGGACGGCCCGCGGCTGGGGACTCGGCGGACCTCGCATCGAGATCAAGGCGCCGGGCGCCCTTGGTCAGCTCGACCACTTGCCGGTCTTGCATCTCATCTTTGCCCGGCAGGCTCGCGAAGACGGCCGGGCGCTTGTCGTCTCGGTGCTCTCGACCCAGGCTGAGCGCCCGCGCATGCCGACTGCCCTTGCGCAGATCATTTTGATACTGAGCGCCTATGCGCGACTTGGGTATGATTGCATGTTGCTGTGCGGGCTGACCGAGGATCTCGAGGTGGCCAATCGTGTGCTTGACCAACTCGGCCGTCCCGGGGATGTCGAAGCGAGGCTCATCGACCTGACCTGAGCTCGGCATCCCAACCCACGTCGCGGCGGGACTTGTTGCAGGCTCAGCGCTCATGGCCATCACTGCCACGAGACCTCTGCGTCGAATGCTCATCGGGCTGACCATCGAGCTCATCCTCCGGGACTGACGCCGGGCTGCCTGGCCCCTGGCTCAAGAACTGGCGATCACCATCGGGGACCAGGCTTCGACCACCGTCTGCACCGTGAGCGGACGTCGAAACGCGATCGACGACATCACGATCGGTGACATCGTCATCCAGATCGCCATTGGCTTCACCGTCTCCAGAGCTTCCCTCGTCATCCTGATTGTCGACGCTCTTGTGATCGGCGCCCTGCACATCGCGGTCGTCCTCGGCAGACTGGCCGTTCTCGTCGATCCGCTGCCGCGCCTCGGTCCCCACCTTGTTCGTGACACTCGCGCTGCCCGGCTTGCCGCCTGCGGTCTTCCTGCCGGTACGCAGCGTGCCCTGCTCCATGCGAAGCTTGAACTCGACGAGGATGGCTTCGAAATCGTTCGCCTGCTGTTCAGCGCCAGCGACTCGATGCTGACCCAGCAGTTCGCGGTAGTCCCGAACCATCCGCTCGATCTCGCCGGCCCGCGCCACGATCGGGCGCAGATCGAGCCCATCCGCCTGGACGATGTCGCGCAACCCGATCAGGCCGGCCTGACGCACTTTCGCACGATCGAGGACCTGCTTGTACAGGTCACCATCCACCATCAGCGCCTCGATCTTCCGCTTCTTTTCGTCGCTCATTTCCGTTCTCCGATTCAGCCGCGACAGCCGTTTGCGTGTCATTTACAAAGTCATCACTTGATCTATTTGTGTATCTGAGTCAAGCATTGCTCGGATACGGCTCGGCCAGATGGCTCAAGTCAGAGTCACGACACGTTTGTACCCTTCGGTACGACAACCCGCGCAAGCCACTGATTTCAAGAGAAAATCTATGACTACACCCAAGGCCCGCCTCAAGCCCGCGCTTAATGTCGAGATCGACGCCGGCTTGCTCGACCAGATGACGCAGCGAGCAAAGGATCGCGGCGTTCGCATGCGCCTCGTAGTCGAGGAGGCGCTCGCGCTTTATCTGCGAAACGATGGCCTGCCGCCGATCGTCGCTGCTGCTGTCGCCAGGATCGAAGCCGAGACCGCAGCAGTGGCAGCCCAAATCGAGCCCATCGCCGCATTCCTCACGACCGTCAAATACCGCGATTCTGTCGGCTCAAGCCGTGGAATGGCGCCTTGCGACCGCGATGAATGGGAGCCGTAAAATGGTTCTTGCCTGCAGTCCCGTCCACGTTTTCGAATATTATGATGCGATGGCAGCCGATGTCCGCAAGCTCATGGACAGAGCGGCGCGCACGCTTAGGCGCTCCCAAAAGGCACGAGCAGGCCTCAACTATTTCGATCATGCCGGCGATGATGGCACCGGACAATTCGTACGATTGTGCCGCTCCGCGCCTGATCCGACGAGCCTCTTCTCGGGCATCGCAACCGGCGACATTGCACAAACCACTATTGTCCGCCGCCTCGCGGACCGCCGTCACCCAAAAACAGGTCAGCCGCTTCCGATCAAACATTTGAACCGATGGCTAGCCGACAAGGGCCAACACGCGAAGAAAGTCGTCGGACATGACATCCAAATCTCTTCGCTGAAGGCCGTAAGCATCCTCTACGGGCTCGGATCGCCGTCATTGCGCGCTATGATCGCCAGCGCCCATCACCGCGCCATCGCCAAGGTGCTCGTCTTCATACGCGACAACGGACTTGTTATTACCCGCTCCGGGCAAGACGGATGGCGGCGCGAACCCGTCGACGATGTGCTGATCGCAAGCTATTTCCACCAGCTAAGCCGCGCGAACGATCCCCACCTCCATACACATTCCGTGTTGATGAACATCTGTCGGCGAACAGATGGTTCGATCGGAGCGATCGATACGCAGAAGCTCGTTGCGTATGGCAAAGCCATGACCGAGCTCTATCGCGCGGAACTCGCTTCGATTCTCTGCCGCGAACTGGGGCTCTCGATCGTCAAGGAGCAGCACGGATTCACCTTGGCAGCGGTCCCAAAAGAAGTGATCGAGCTTTTCAGCAAGCGCCGCCTATCCATCGAGGAAGAGGCCGAGTCACGCGGGTTCGAGACCGGCCGGGACAGGAAGGCAGCGCAAAAGGTCTCATACGACACGCGTCGATCGAAGGCCAAGGGTGTCACGAGCGACTCCCTTCGCGCGGGCTGGGAAGCCGAATGTCGAGCGATCGGGCACGATCCCGCGAGCTTCATGCCCGCGATCGAAGCAGCCTGCGCAACTCATTCCCCCGTGGCGCTTTCTGTCCGTGCTATAGACATGCTCGATAGAGCGGACTTGATCGAGGCCGTCTATGCGCATGACGCGCAGCTAAGCTGGCCCGAACTGCTGCATCGCGTCGTCGAACAGGTGCAGACTTCCGCCAGTGCCGATGAGGCTTTGGCGCTTGCCAACGAGGTGCGCGACCTGCTCGTGCCACTGCCGGGACACGATCGCGGCGAGAAACTCTACACGAGCGCCACGGTGATCGAGGCCGAGCACGCGCTGCTGAAGGGCGCCATCAAGGGTCGACACCGCTGGAAGAAGCTGACGCCCGGGCAGGTTGAAATCGGGCTTCGTACCTATTCACTCCTATCGGAAGAGCAGCGTTTCGCCGTCCGTCATGCCCTCAATCGCGATCGCGTAGCGGTGATCAACGGCTCTGCCGGCGCCGGTAAGAGCTTCATGTCGTTCGCAGTTGCGCGGATCGCGGAGCAGCATGGCCTGCGTGTCATCGGCGTATCAGCCGCCTGGACAGCAGCCCATGTGCTGCGGCGCGAGGCTCGTCTCATCGAAGACAATACGTTTTCGCTGGAGAAACTGCGGATCGACCTCGCTAAAGGCCACACGGTCCTCACTGACAAAACAGTGGTTATCGTCGACGAAGCCGGCATGGCGCCGCTCGTGGCTATCGCCGATCTGGTTCGGCAGGCCGAAGCTGCTGGGGCAAAAATCGTACTCGTCGGCGACGTCAAGCAACTTCAGCCAGTCGCATTCGGCGCGCCAATGCGCGCTCTCGCAGCCGAACTCGGTTACGCCGAACTCGTCGCCATCCGCCGGCAACGACACGACTGGATGCGCGAAGCATCCGTCAATCTCGCTGCGCATCGCTTCGATATCGTGATCGACACGTATGACAATGCCGGTTGCCTGGCAGTGCACGTTGATCGATCGACCACGCTTGCGAACGCCGCGGACGACTATGTGTCTCAGGTGGCAGGTGATACGGGTTACGGCCTGCCGAACCAGCTCATGATCACGCCTCGCAATCGCGACGTCACCGAACTCAACGGATTGGTTCGCGCGCGCCTGCAGGCGAAAGGGACGCTTGGTGCGGACGTCGTTCGCGTGCGGGCGCTGCCACGTGGCAAGCGCGAAGGTTCAGAGCCGGTCGACCTCGGCCTCGCTATCGGCGACCGCATCATCTTCGGCGCCCGTTTGGAGCTTGGCTCGCGCACAATCTTCAATTCCGACGTCGCTCGCATTCTGTGGATCGAGCCGGCAGGTGCCAATCCGCGTCTCACCTTCGTCCTCGACCGGTTAAATGACGACGGTCAACCGCTATCCTTCATGGCACGATATCGCGAGCTTATTTCGCCCTTCAGCGAGAGCAAAGTCCCTCAAATCCAGCATGGATATGCGGTCACAGTCCATGCT
This sequence comes from Allobosea sp., assembly GCA_024231975.1. GTDB lineage: Bacteria > Pseudomonadota > Alphaproteobacteria > Rhizobiales > Beijerinckiaceae > Allobosea. Next base: position 203,592 of record JAAEQB010000034.1, on the reverse strand, counting down.
GCCCAGGGTGCGACAGTCGAGCGTGCGATCGTCGTAGACGTCGAAGGCCTTTGCGCCGAGCACAGCTATGTCGCGATGACGCGTCATCGCGAACGTCTTTCAATCCATCTCAACGCCGAGAAGAGCTTGTCGCGACGGCGGCGCGAGGTCGTCAGGTTGTCGCGTCGCAATCAACTCGTTGACGATCTAGCTCCCGAGCATCGCTCCGAGGCCATCACCGACGAGGAGCGTGAGGCCGCGATTCAGCTGGCGAAGGCCCGCGCTCGTCGCCCACAGCGTGACAGCAATCCGTCCTTCCACATCTTCGACAAGGCCGCTTGGCTCGATGCGGCCCATCCTGTTGCGGAATTCCGGCGGCAGGCCAGCCGTCCAGGCGCGCGCGGCGGTGTCGGTCGGCTCGAGCCGCGTTCACCACAGCCCGCCGCGTTCGGCGATGCGACGGTCCTCTCCGCCACGGAGATGACCCGCCTCAATGCCGTCTCTTTCACATCCGAGCCGGTGATTACGGCATTCGATCTGGTTCAAACCAATCCAGCGGAGCTGGTCCATCGGCCGTCGGGCACAAAAATCGCGCTGGTTGACGGGCGACCTGCCTGGTCTTCGGATCAGAATCAGGTGCTCGAGCGCCAGGCCGCGCTTGGCGATCATCCCCTTGTTCAGGCCGCCCTGCTTCTCCTTGCGAAGCCGTTGCGGTGGGCGCGTGCATGGGTTCGTCGATCGTTCGGATTGCTTGGTCTCAATCCGCTAGCCGACTTTGCTCATCGTGAAGAGCGTCGCAGGCGTGACCGAACCTCCGACCTTGACCGAGCCTCAACGCCACTTGAAGGCATCGTGAACCCAGATTTTCCAGTTGGAGATCGGCGGGCACGCCGGCAACGGCACGGACGCCGCTTCACGGCGTGGGAACAGCTTGCAGCCGCAGATCAGGCGCTTGCCGCGCCAAAGCCAGCCCGAATCCTCGAACCGAAAGCCGCAGCGCTCGCTCCGGCTATCGTGCTTGAAGACGCCCTCACCCGCGAATTGCCTTCTCAAAGCGATAGCCAGTCTGTGCAGGCTGCAAATGAGTGGCAGACAACTCGCGCTGCTCCCAGGTTTCCCTCTCATGCCATGCCTTCGCAGTCGGCGTCGCCCTCCCCTTCCCTGGTCATCCAAAAGTCGACTGAATCGTCCGTTCGGGAACCTTATCGGTTTACGGATTCGCCTATTGGGTCCGAACCGGATCAGACTCACGAGCGGCGCGACATGCCACGTGACGATGGGTCGATGAACGCTCCGTCGATGGCGCCCTTCCTCGACTCTGAGAACGAAGCGCACGCGAAGGCGTACGGACGCAAGCGCCGCCTCCGGCGCTTTGCCTTGTTCGCTCGTCAGCACGATCAGGGTGATATCGATCGATACCCGGCATTCGAAGTGGCCGAAGTCGACACCGTGGCGGAACTCGCCGACACGCAGAGTTTGTCTCCGGTCGATCTCGCGGCCGGTTCTGGAAGCGACGTGCCCCGCCACATCCCAGCCGAAGACCCGACTACTGGCTCTGTGAGCGCACTCGTTCATCGTGCAGGCGATTCCATGAACGAAGCAACTCAGCCCCTCATCACCCGAGCTGATCCTTCATCGGATCGCGCCAAACGCGACCGCCTCCTCCGGGAAAACACCGCCTTCAGAATCGCTTTTCTGAACGAGATCTCCCAACAGCGGGATAAGCTGGTTCTGCAAGCGCGCGGCAATCCGTTGGATCGAACGACATGGGGCGAGCCATCCCACATTCTGCGCGTCGGGGAACTGTCCAAGGAGTTTGAGACCCTCAAGCATGATGTCCAACAAGCCTTGGCGAAACTGGTGCAACTGCAGGTCGGCGATCTCAAAATTCCGAGCGACGAAGCCGATTTGACGGCAAGGCACTCAAACGAGAGGACGCAATTGGCGGACATCTATCGAGCGCTTCTGCCATCGATTCGCGTACCCTATGGATCGAGCCTGCCAACTTCCCCGACACCAGGCACGCTTTCGCCTCTTTCAGCCGCCGACGCGACGGAATTGTTGGCCATGCTGATGGCCACGCCGGAAAAGACGCTCGAAATCCGCGCGAATCTGGGCATTGCGGGTGTTCTGGCCGGGCACCTTGCAGCCCCGCTTCTGCCGCCCGTTCTGCTCGCGCGCGCTCACGCTCGGATGCGAGACGCGTATTCGGATGGTGCGACCAAAGAGACAATCTCCGCATGGGCGAACGCTGTCGGTGGGCCGGCCCCGTTCCTCGCCGGTGAGCTAACAGCCGCAATCAGCAATATTCGCACAGCGAAGCGTGGTCCAGCAGCCAGTCGGATCACATCTGGAAAAGCCCCCGGGGCGCTCTGAGCGCGATTGAAACACCGACGACCGCGCAACAACCGGCGGCGCATAACCACCTTGCCACCCGGCGGATCAATCTCGCGGCGGATTGGCGAAATATCGTCCCAGTTCGCCCTTCTCGCCGTTGGCGTAGGGTGCGAGCCATTTGTCGTCGAGCTCAAGGAAGCCGCCCCAGCCCTTCTGCCGCAGGCGCCTTCGCTCCGCTTCGATCGCCCTGAACCGATAGTGATCGTAGACGTCGAGCACATGGACCGCATAGGCCGCCGCCAGGTCGCGGTCGCCGCTGACAATGACCATGTTCTCGTCGTTCGAATATGACGCTTTGAAACCGAGATTATGGCTGCCCAGCACGACGGTGCAGTCGTCCGACAGCGGATCGATGACCAGGATTTTGTCGTGGATGATGGCGCCGACCGCCTTGGCGGTCATCTTTTCGGCCCCGAAATCCTTCAGCAGACTGCGATCGTCAATGCGCGAGGCGCGGACGATCTCGACGTTGGCGTCTTTGAAGGTGTGGGGCGAGATCGCCGAGATATCGTCGTCCGGGTCGTCCTTGTCGTTCTTGTCCTTCGGCTCGTAGTTGGGCAGTACGCCTCCGGCGAGGGCCGCCTTGTTTGGTGCTGAGGAAGGGCTGAAGTCCTAGGGATAATCCTAGGAGTAGCTCTATGACTTCGTCTCGTGTCGAGGTGATCACGTCGGTCGAGCGCCGGCGTCGGTGGTCGCGAGAGGACAAGGAGCGGCTTGTCGCGGCATCGTTCGAGCCTGGTGTTTCCTCGTCGGAGATTGCCCGCGCCGCTGGCATTCACGTGAGCCAGCTGTTCCGGTGGCGCAAGGATCTCTGCGATCGGATCGAGCCCCCCCTTGCGCAGTTCCTCCCGGTGGTGATGGAGCCCGATCCGCCATCGTCACCTCCGCCGGAAGCACGTGCTCCCGCTCCGCGGCGAGGACGGCCGCGCGGGCGCGGTAAGCGCGGCATCATCGAGATCGAGTTGGTCGGTGGAAAGCGCGTCCGTGTCGACGGCGACGTCGATGTCGAGACGTTGCGCCGAGTTCTGGATGTGCTGGGTCCGCGATGATCCCGGTTCCAAGCGGCGTGCGGGTGTGGCTGGCGACGGGCCACACCGATATGAGGAAAGGCTTCGCCGGTCTTGTGCTGGTAGTGCAGGAGACGCTGAAGCACGATCCCCATGGTGGTCATCTCTTCGTCTTTCGTGGCCGGCGCGGCGATCTGATCAAGGTCGTCTGGCATGATGGCCAGGGCGCCTGCCTGTTCTCGAAGCGCCTGGAACATGGCCGCTTCCTGTGGCCGTCTCCCGCCGATGGCGTCGTGACGATCACGCCGGCGCAACTCGGCTATCTGCTCGAAGGGATCGATTGGCGGATGCCGCAAAAAGCTTGGCGACCGGCCGCGACGGGCTGAGGAAAAGCCCTTGCAGGCGATCGTGGATGTGATTCCATCGGGGTGTGACAGCCCCACCTGAATCGCTCCCTGACGATCTTGCCGCCGCCCATGCGACGATCCTGGCGGAGCGTGCCGCGCGTCTGGAGGCCGAGGCGACGGCAGCCCGTGCGCAGGCAGCCAACAGCAGCACGGATGCCCTGATCTCGCGGCTCAAGCTGGAGATCGAGAAGCTGCGGCGCGAGCTCTACGGCACGCGCTCGGAGCGCAAGGCTAGGCTCCTCGACCAGATGGAGATGCAGCTCGAGGATCTGGAGGCCGATGCCAGCGAGGATGAACTGGCCGCGGAAGCGGCCGCACGATCGACGAGCGTTGCGGTCTTCCAGCGCCAGCGGTCGACGCGCAAGCCCTTCCCGGAACACCTGCCGCGCGAACGCATCGTCGTCACCGCGCCGGCGAGCTGCCCGTGCTGCGGCTCGTTGAAGCTGGTCAAACTCGGCGAGGATGTGACCGAGACGCTGGAAGTGATCCCGCGCCAGTGGAAGGTGATCCAGACGGTGCGGGAGCGCTTCTCCTGCCGGGCATGCGAGGCGATCGCTCAGCCGCCGGCGCCGTTCCACGTCATCCCGCGCGGCCATGTCGGTCCAAACCTGCTGGCGATGTTGCTGTTCGAGAAGTATGGGCAGCACCAGCCCTTGAACCGGCAGAGCGAACGCTATGCCCGCGAGGGCATCGATCTGCCCCTGTCGACGCTGGCTGATCATGTCGGCGCCTGCGCCACGGCGCTGCGGCCGCTCCATAGGCTGATCGAACACCATGTCATGGCGGCCGAAAGGCTGCATGGCGATGACACCCCCGTGCCAATCCTGGCGAAGGGCAAGACCGACACCGGCCGGGCCTGGGTCTATGTTCGCGACGACCGGCCCTTCGGCGGCGCCGATCCACCGGCCGTGCTGTTCCGGGCCTCGCGCGACCGTTCGGGCGACCACCCCGAAGAGCATTTGCGCGTCTTCGCCGGTATCCTGCAGGCCGACGCCTATGCCGGCTACAACCGGCTGCTCGCGACCGACCGCCAGCCAGGGCCGATCCTGGAGGCGCTGTGCTGGGCCCACGCCCGGCGCAAGTTCTTCGTGCTGGCCGATATCGCCGCCAATACCCGGCGCGGAACCAAGGTCGCGCCGATCTCGCCGATCGCCTTCGAGGCCGTCACCCGCATCGACGCGCTCTTCGACATCGAGCGCGAGATCAACGGCATGGCGGCAGGGCAACGTCGGGCCGTTCGCCGGGAGTGCAGCGCTCCCCTCGTCGCCGGGCTCGATGCCTGGATGCGTGAGCATCGCGCGAAGCTCTCGCGGCACGCTCCCGTCGCCCAGGCCATGGATTACATGCTCCGGCGTTGGGACGGCTTCACCCGCTTCCTCGACGACGGCCGCGTCTGCCTCACGAACAATGCCGCCGAGCGGGCGCTGCGTGGCATCGCGCTCGGCCGCAAGGCCTGGCTCTTCGCCGGATCAGACCGCGGCGCCGAGCGCGCAGCCGTCATGTACAGCCTCATTGGCACCGCCAGGCTAAACAACGTCGATCCGCAAGCCTGGCTCGCCGACGCTCTCGCCCGCATCGCCGAGATCCCGCAGAACCGTCTGAGCGAGCTTCTGCCCTGGAACTGGCGGCACTGCGCCGAGAACGTCAAAGCAGCCTGACCGTGGCCCTCAGCGGAGGGTTACGTTGGGCATGGCGTTGGGGCTCGAGACCGCACCCGTGACGATCAGCCTGCGGTCCTTCAGACCGATGTCGACGGCCTCGCCGATGATGCAGTCCTTGCCCCTCTGCCCCGGATAGAAGGCGAGGAAGAGGATGGCATGCTTGGCCATCCGCATGCGGCGGTAGACTTCGACCAGGTCCGGCGGCGCTTCCTTGCCCTTGCTGCGCTTGGCCATGTTCGGTGAGAACCACGTGGTCAGCGACGCGTCGCCGCCGAGCGCAACCGTGACCGGGGTCTTGTTGGCGGCGCGGAAGGCGGCGCCCTGCTGGGCGTCCTTCATCGGCTTGCCAAACGGGACGGGGACGTCGAGGGCATCGGCCTTCAGGCGCGTCCAGTAATCGAAGAAGGCCTTGGCGGCGCCATCATCCTCGATCAGCAACGCGTTGTTGGTCTGGCCGGCGACGCCGGTCGAGGTCCAGTTGGTGCTGCCAGTGAAGACGGCGCGGGGCGCGCCGGCGGGAGGCACGTGGACGACGAACTTGTTGTGCCCGATGTGGGTGGCGTTGTTGAACATCCGGTGCTGGAGATCGACGCCTGCGTCGATCAGTGCCTGTCGGGCGGCGGCGTTGCGCTTGTCCCAGACGCCCTTGTCGGCCGAGGTGTTGGCCAGGATCACGTGGATGCGCGTTGCGTTCGCGACGAGGAGGTTGATGAGCTCCGCGTCTTCCAGCTCGTAAAGGCCGAGGTAGAACTCGCCGGGCCGCGCGAACAGCTCGTGGAGCAGCGGCAGAACGTCGCCGGCCAGGTACTTGCGATGCGGATCGTCGGGATCCGAGAGCTTATCGAACAGCTCGTCGGGCTCGATGACGCCGTCCTCGAGGAGGACGTTGCGCAACCACTGGGCTGCCAGGATGCCGTTGGTGAAGGTACTGCGAAACGCCCCGCGCCGGCTGGTGATCAGGATGTCGTTGGTCGCGACCGCTTCGGTGAGGTAGCCGAGCGGCCGCGGTCGGCCCTCATAGGCGTCGACTTCGATCATCTTGATCTTGCCGTCGGGCAATTTGACCGGCTTCTTCTGGTTGTCGAGCTCGGCGACCTTGACCCGCTTGGGCGTAGGGTCGGGCGCGCGATCCAAGCCCGGCTTCCAGTCACCGACGGGTCGGATTTCGTAGCGGACCCGCACCTCGTCAGGACGGCGACGCGCGCCGTTGCGCTTCTTGCGCAAGGTGAGGTCGCGCCAGGAGAGCTTCTGCACCGGCCACACGCCGGTGTCCTGCGGGATCCAATGCGGGTTGCTCTGGCCCTTGAATCCGACCCAGGCGGCGCACCGCGTACGTTCTTGGACCGTGCCGTCGTCGGCGAGGTAGACGCGGGTGACGTCGAAACCAAGGCACCCGGGAATGAGCTCGTCGACGTCCCAGGCGATGAACGCCACCTCGTTGTTGGCGTACGCACATGCAGACACGATCCTCGCCATGGGTCCCTCGCCGTCGCCGTGATCCCGTAGAAAAGCGCGAATACCGACGCTCAGCAACCATGGATTGCTGACGCTGTCATGACGGCACCGTCGGTAGCTTGCCCAGCATCGCACCGCCTCCACAAGGACGACTGAATCAGAACTTCGAGTTCGCAGCAACACCGACTTCTTCAACGGAATCGGCCAACTACGGCCCTCTCCGCATCAGTTCATGCTGCAGCCGGCGTGCATCTGCTCGGCCGACTGCAGCGCCTTTGAACCTTGGCGCGCGCATTTCCTCTGCGGCTAGTGATGATGATTGGCGCTGCCCGCCGGGCTCGGCCACATCACTTCACTCTTGTGGTCGGCCCGGATCTCGGGGCCACGGTGCAGCTTCCATGCCTTGCCGTCGGGACGGCAGCTGTCGGCGCCGAACAGGGCCCGATAGCCGATGGCCTCCTTCATGTTGCGGCACGGAATCGCCGCCCATCGCGCAGGCGGCATGGTGCCCGCGGTCTTGCGGTCGACGTAGCCGTCGCCCTTGATCACCATGCTGAACAAGCCCTTCTCGCCGGGCTGGTTCCAGACGCCGAAAACCAGATCCGCGCTCACGATGATCTGCAGAAGCAGGACACCATGTTCGGACGGACGCGAAGCAACGAGCTTCATGACTCCCGTGGCATTCTCATAGAGGTCGTTGCCACGCTCAACACAGACAGAACACACCATAGTCTTTCTCCTCGGCGCCTATCGCCGAGGACGACAACTATCGCGCAGGTTTCGATTCGCTGCCCAGGAGCGCGCGCGCCTGTCATTCGCGTTGTGCAACTCCACAGGAGAGACGTCGGCCAAGACGTGGCTGCGAGTGCCGTGGTGGTAGATCAATTCGATTGCATGTCCGCCGGGTTTGAGCCCGCAACCAATCCCGTCCTGCACGGAAGGCGCAGCGCCAGCCGTGGGCGTGACTGAGCGACCCCAATTGGACGAAGGCAAGAAGAGGGAAAATCGGAACTCGATGACGAGAACCCCCATGAGCATGCCCCGACGAGGGCGGCCGCGGGCCTGATATCCAAGACGGATTCTTTTCCATGACGACCAAGACGACCGGCGCCGACAGCGCGCGCCCAGAGGACCATGAGATGCGGCTCTATGCCCGGGCCTATGCGTCCCCGCAGAGCGCCGATAGCCTCTTCCTCAAATGGGAGGCGGCCCACGCCCATGCGATGCTGCTGGACGAGTCGCCCGAGCGCCTCTTCAGCGACTACGGCCTGAACGGCCGGCAGTTGGCGGAAGGCGCCCGCATCGCGGCGCGGAGGATGGCGCTGCTCATGGCCGAGACGCCGACCACGCTCCGCGAGGTGCTGGCCCTGAAGGTGCATGCCTACGAGACGATGGGGCAGGTTGAAGGCGAGGTCGCGCGCTCGCATGCGGTCATCATGGTCGAGGCGGCGATGAAGGCCGATGCGGAGCGCCTGAACATCGTGCTCCTGCCGCTCGACCAGCCGTTCGGCCGGACGCAGTGACCGCCATGGGATTTGTCTACTTCGATCTGGAATCCAGCGGACTTGATACCCGTTTTGACGTGCCTTTGCAGGGGGCTTTTCTGCAAACCGACACCGAGCACCGCGTTCAGCGCGAACTGACCCTGCGCTGTCGCCTGCCGGAGCACGTCGTGCCATCGCCGGAGGCACTCCTCGTCACCGGCATCACGCCGGCAATGCTGGAGGACCAGCCACTGAGCCATCTAGAGATGATGACGCAGATCGTCCGGATCATCACCGACTGCAGGCCTTTTATGTTAGTCGGCTACAATTCTATCCGCTATGACGAGGAATTGGTCCGGACTTCGCTGTTTCAGTCTTTGCTGCCACCCTACGCAGCGTCGCTGACCGGCCACGGCAGGGCCGATGTCCTGACCATGTTACGCGCCGTGGCCCTCTTGGAGCCTGACGCCGTCGTTATCCCGTGCGACGCTACCGGCAAGCACGTGATGAAGCTCGGCGAGGTTTGCCGGGCGAACGGGATCGCGCTTAGCGAGGACGACGCGCACGATGCCCTCGCCGACGTCCGCGCGACCCGCGACCTGTTCATGCTCCTGCTTGACCGGGCGCCAGCGACGATGGCGACGATGCTCGGTCACGCCAAGAAATCAGGCCCGATCGCCCTGATGGAACCGGGAGAGCCGCTGATCCTGGGCGGAACCTCCCGCCTGACGCCGGTGCTGCCCACGATTGGTTCGCCTACCAATCCCAACGCCCGTGTCTGCATCGACCTCAGTCTGGACCCGGCCGGGTTCATCGACCTGGCCGCCCCGGACCTGCTCGTCCGGATCCGGTCGACGCGCTCGCCAATCCGGCAGGTGAAGACGAACGCGATGCCCATCCTGTTCGCCTGGCACCAGGCCGCCCATGCCCTGGTCGATCCCGAACCCGATCATGTCTATCGCGATCGGGCCCGGGCGCTGTGGGCACACCCGACATTCCTTCGTCAGCTCGCCCTCGCGCTCAAGGACCAGTACGCCGATCGCGAGGCATCGCCCTGGCCCGAAGCGCAGCTCTATTCGGGCGGCTTCGTCTCGGACGCCGATGTCGCCGCTTGCCAGCGTTTCCACGAGATCGAGTGGAAGTTCCGCGAGAACTTCACCGCCTGGCACATCAGAGATCCACGGCTGCGCAGCCTGGCGCTTCGGCAGATCTTCCTGAACGCGCCGGAGGCGCTCTCGCCCGAGGCTCGGCGCCGGGGCCAGGACTGGATGCGGCACCGCCTCACGACCGAGGACGAGGTGCCGTGGTTGACCATCCCCAAGGCGCTGGTGCGCTGCGATGAACTGGCCGCGACGATCGAACCTGCCTCGGTGGCTGCGCTCGATCAGATCAGGGCCTGGCTCCTGCAGCGCCGCGACGCGCTGCCGCAAGGGGTGGAGGAAGTACCCGTCTTGGCCGCCTACTAAGGGTCTTCCGCAGACGATGAAGACAGTAAGGGCGCGGCCGCGAGGTCCGTGCCCTTTTCTCATGACGAGGCACAGGAGCGGCTCGAGCAGGGCGAGACGAGGAAGCGGCGAGGCGAAGGGGACCACACCCCGGGGAACTCAGGCCGACATTCCAGGACGATCACATCATGACCAAATCCCACCGCGAGCGGGCGCCAGCGACCCTGCGCGACCTCAGGATCGACAGGACCCTGCGTCCCGTCATCGACGAGCTCGCTGCCGTGACGCTCAACGCGCCGACGCTGCGCGACTATGCCGGATTCTTCTCCCATCCGCCGGCCATCGTTGCGATGACGACGCGCGCATTCCAGCACGCTCAGGAGCACGAGCGCTTCATCGCGCTGACCGACGGCAGCGATCCCGACATCTTCTTCCAGAATGTCGGCCAGCTCCACGCTGTCGTCCGGCTCAACTCCGTCGCCAGCATCGCGGTGGCGCTGATCCCGGCCCGGAGCGGTGCAGACCGGCATGCCCGCCGCGAGCAGGGCCACGCCATGTTGCACCGGCTCGAGGAGCCGGAAACCAACGATCTTCGTGAGGTGATCGAGATCGCCTTCGAGCTCGGCGAGATCGACGCCGAAGAAGTCACTTCGGACATTCTCTCCTACATCGCCCGTCTGCTGGGGATGGGCGCCGAGAGCCCGGCCACCATCCACCGGCTGGAGGAGCACGGCACCCTGCTGGCCTATCTCGAGGCCCAGCCGGATATCGACGCGCTGGTTCGCGAGGCGCAGCATCATGCCGAGATAGCCGGCCGCTTCAGGACCAGCCTGCGTCGCCGCGACCTCTCGCCGGAGGACAGGGGGCTGACGGGTGCGGCGGCTGAGGGGGCGACCCTGCAGCAGCGCATTGCGCTTGCGAGGCTGGCCCTCGCCGCGCACCTGCCCGACCGCGATGCCGCCCTCGATCACGTCTACGCGGCGATCAACGATGCGCCGCCGCAGGTGGCGGCAACCCTGATCCTGGCGATCTCCGTTGGCGATCGGCTCCGCGACATGGCTGCGGCCCACCCGCCTCGCGTCTAGCGGGACGGCTGGCCATAGCCAAAGCGGAGGCCTCGAAGACACCAACCGTCTCCCTAGCCTCTCCCTACGGCGTCCCACCACAAAATCTGTGGGAAGGCCGTGGCTTGCCCGTGGAAGCCAAAGAAGGACGGTCTCCCTGGCCTCTCCCAGCGCCGTCTGGTCCAGAGGCCCGTGGGAAGACCGGGGCTTGCCCGTGGAAGCGCGTTGGCGTCGCTGTGTCCCATTCATGCCCCTGGATCCTGCCTTCTGCGTATGGAGCTAGGCTGGTCACATCCAGACTGCCCGAACGGTGTTCGAAACCGAAATCTGCTCTCCGAACAATGTTCTACGGTCAGCGAACAGCGTTCGGCGGGAGTTCGCTCGGAAAACGAACATCGTTCGAAACCCGACAGGCGGCGCCGCAATGCGTCGCCTGTTTCCGTTCGAGCCGCGCGGGTGGAGGGCCGGACCGGCCACCCCGCAGCAGGGCATTCCCGCCGCGGACCTTGGACGTGACCAGACATGACCATTCGCCGCCGCAGGGGCTCGCCTGAACGCTACATTATCGAGATGGCCGACGAGGAGGTCGCCACAGTCGCGGCGCAGGATCCGCCCACGGCGCCGGTGCCGCCGGCTGAGCCACCGATCCCCAAGGCGGTTGTGGACGCGGCCCCGTCGGTCCCCGTCTATGACCACGGTGTCGCCCTGCGACAGATCGAGCTACTGATCGGTCGCCAATGGCATGGTGACCGCGAAGAGTATCTCGGCTCACCCCTGCCGAGCCTCTCGGAGTCCGATCAGCTCCGCTTCGACCGACTGGTCGCGCTCTACAACGATCCTCAGGAAGGTCGCCGGCCCCTGCTGTTCGGCACCGACGGGATGGTCAGCGCGCTGACGCGGACGCGTCGCCTCTGCCCCGGCTTCGAGGCGGTGATCGACCTCGTCATCCGCGCCACGATCCTGTCCCGGCGCACGGGCACGCCGCTCTTCGTCCCGCCGATCCTGCTGTTGGGCCCGCCCGGCACGGGCAAGACGCATGCAAGCCAGCTGATCGCCCGCGCGCTCGTGACCGAGATCCACGCGATCAGCTGCGCCACCAACAGCGACGCCCAGGCGCTGGTCGTCGGTCACCCGACGTCGTGGAAGGCCGCCCGCATGGGGCAACTGACCGAGGCCATGGCCATGGGATCGACGGCCCAGCCGGTCGTCCTGCTCGATGAGCTCGACAAGCTCTCGACCCACTCCTCGGAGAAGCCGTACCATACCTTACTGACCGTCCTCGAAGGCGAGAACAGCCGCGCGCTCCTGGACGAATTTGTCCGGGTGCCGTTCGATCTGTCGGGTGTGGTGTTCATCGCGACCGCCAATGATGGCGATGCGCTGCCGAACTTCATCATCGACCGGCTGACGGTGTTCACCATCGCCAAGCCGCGTGACGAGGCGCTTCTTGCCGTCACCGGGCTGATCGCCGCCAACATCGTCGCCGAGCTGCGCGGCTGCGTCGCCATGCCCACGCACGACGTCCTGCGTCGGGCCGCGAGGCACAATCCGCGCCGCCTCGGCAAGCTGTTGCGGCTGGCCTTCGGCTTCGCCGCCGCCGACGGGCGCGACGCGCTCACTCTCGCCGACATCGTCGCGGCCGAGACGATTGTCGTCGGCGCGGCGCAGGCGCGGCCGATCGGCTTCCTCGCCGCGAGGGGCGAATGGGACCGGGCGGGTTCTTAAGGCCGGCGGCATCAGCCGGTCCCGGTGAAGAGACCCAAGGTCGACGAACCAGGGAAAATCGAAGGACGCGAAGGCTCTGGGAAAAGAACCCCCAGGGACCTGTGCACGACCAGAAGCAAAGAAAGTTCAAGACCATGTCGACCAAGAAGACCTCGGGCAGGATCGGCCGCCCGATCCAGCCCACCCATTCCGCCGCCGCCGTCACGAAGTGGTACCCGACCGATTGGGAGCGCATCGGCGGCGATGGCATCGCCGCGCTGCCGGCGGACGCGTTCACCCATCCCCGCTTCACCGAAACCTATCAGGCGGGCTACGTCGTCAACGTCTACGTCGGAGCCTGCGGCCAGAGCTTCGCGAACCCGGGTGTCCGCACCGGTCTCCTCGGCGTCGCGCGCGATCTCCAGCTGCCGGTTTTCAAGGTGTCCTCGACCCAGTGCGCCGATCCCCGCGATCGTCTTAGGGCGATGAACGCCGACCGCTACGGGTCGTACCGCCAGACCTCCTCGGGCCCGCTCAATGACCTCGGCTTCAACGCCTGGATGCTGCAGCAGATCCTTCCAACCCGCGCACCCAAGGCCGGTGCGCCGATCGAGCTGCAGCCGCGCGCAATCTCTGTCGTGCTCCCGCACGACCTCTCGGCCCGTGAGTTCGACAAGCGGCTCCACGCCGCCTTGCAGAACGCCTCCCTCAACGGGTGGCTCGTCTCGCCGGCGGGAACGGCGCACTGCGCGCTGCTGGGCCTCGCGCCGAAGGATCTGCGACGTTCTACGGTCTACCGCTTCGGGCGCGCCACGCGGATCTCGCCCGCCGACGAGCTCTACCTCTTCCGGCCGCGCGGCGAGGACGCCGATCGCCTGGTCGCCATCATCGAGCAGATTCTCTTCCAGCACGTCACCGGCGTGGCGCCGGCCGCCTGCCAAAGCTGGGCGAGCCCGAGTCAGCACGCGCTGCGGCGTCACAACCATTCCGCAGGCCCGCAGCCGGTCGCGGCCTGATCGCTCGCGCCGGGCAAGACCGCCGCGCCCGGCGCTTCCTCCCATCCTGATCGGTCGCCCCTCAGTGGCGATTACCTCCTCAATTCAGAGACAGACATGACCACCACCAGCAGCCATTCCAGCCCAATCTCCCTGCACCACATCGCCTTCGACGCCACGATCCGCCCCGTGATCGGCGAACTCGCCGCGTTGAGCCTCACGAACCCGAGCGACAGCAACTATGCCGGGTTCATCCGCGACAGCCCCTCGCTCGTCGCCATGGCGGCGCGCTGCACTCAGCGCACGTCCGAGCTCGAGCGCTTCATCGAACTCGCGCAAATGTCCGCTCCCTACCTCGTGCGCAATCACGTCGCGACGCCGCATGCCCTGGCCATCCTGAACGAGGAGGCGACGCTCGCGCTCGCGCTGCTGCCGGCGCGAACTCCGGCCGATCGGCACGCGCAGCGCGAGCATGGCTTTGCCCTCCTCCGGGCAGTCCAGGAACTCGATGACCCGACGCTTGAACCGAACGCCAGGGCGGCGTTCGGGATCGAGACCCTTTCAGCGACCACAGCCGGGGCCGTCGCCACGAACGCGCTCGCCCACGCCTTGTCGCGTTATCGCGAGTTGGCCTCGGCCCAGAGCGCTGCGACCGTGCATCACGTCGAGGACGCGGCATCGCTGCGCGCCTTCGTCGTGCAGGTCCCGGACTTCGAGGCCCTCTATCGCGACGTCGAGGTCCACGCCCGGGCCGCCGCACGGCTTTCTGCGATGCTCGTCGACGACGACCTCGGACGCCAGCAGCATGACGACATCGCCATGGCGCTCCAGGGCGCACAGCTCCAGACTCGGATCGCGCTCCTGCGCATCGCCGTTGCTCCGGCCCACACCGAGACCGAGCGCTGGTCCAGGCTTGCCGGCGACGTCATCCCGCACCCCGCACCGCAGCTCGCCGCGACGCTGACGCTGGCCCGGAAGATGCGCGTATCTCTGCGCGACATGCTCGCAGCTCATCCGCTCGCCTGAGCAGCCGCAAGAGCCACGACAGGAAGGGGCGTCCCGCTGTGGGGCGCCCTTTGTCTTGAGAGGGAGGCAATGAGGCCAACTGGTTTTCACCCCCAAAAACAGGACTTTTCCACATGACCAACAAACTCGAGTTCCAGGCTGGACCGTCGGACGATCGCGAGATGCGGGAACACGCCGATCCCATCATGGCAATCCTCGCCCGGCTTCATGACGACCCCGCGATCGCCGACATGGTCGCGCTGCGCCAGTCGAGGCCGGATTTGCGCGATGCCGCCGTCAAGGCCGAGGCTCATCGCAATGCTTACGGCTGGAGCGCCAGCCAGGATGGCGTCGGCGCGCTCGAACGGATCGCCCTGCTCACCATCGCTGGGGCGCATGCGATGATCGTTGCGATCTTCCCGGTCTCGAGCCTGGACGACGTGGACGCCAAGGTCGCCATGCAGCCCAGCCGCGATTGGCTGGTCAGTTGGCAAGGCAGTGGTGACTACGCCCGCGGGCGCATCGCACAGGCCGCCTTCAATCCGGGGCAACTCGCCGTGCCGCGTGAACCGGACATCCATGAACCGGACATCCATGAACGGGAGAGTGCGCTCTATCCTTGGCCGGTCAGCGGGTTCGACCTCGCGGCCGAGATCGAGAGCCTGCCCAACCGAAGCATCTATACGTCGCAACAGCTCCCCGTGCTGGCATCCTTCGCGGCCGAGGGGATCGACATGGGGGCCGTGCTGGGGAAAGCCCGGGATTATTTTGCGGCCGCCGATCGCCTGTTCGCGGAAGCGCTGCGTCCCAGCCCGGCGATGCATCGGACGCGGCTCGCGGCCGAGGGTGCGCTGATCGCTGCCCATCTGTCATGCGCCCAGATCGCGGTCTGGCCGGCGCGGCGCGGGACCGGGGATCGCGACGCCAAGCTGGCGGTGCAGGAACTCGTCAATGGGCGCGCGAAGACGGCTGATCCGCTGCATCTGCAGGCGGCCATCCGGCACGGATTCACCTTCACCGGAACCGTGTCTCGCGGCGCGCCACAGCTGTTCGTTGAGGTCAAGCTCGGCGAGTGGGTCGGGAACGTTTAGAACCGCTCTCGAGCTGCTGCGCGTTGGGATCCCAAGTTGGCCCAAATCAGACTCAGTCTCTCTACCGGCTCGGAAGCCGCCAGAGGGTGCCAGCGCACTTCTCGATCTTCACATTCGGGTTCAGACCGCGATCGTAGCCGGTTCGGCACAACCGAGGCCCACGACTGGTGGGTTGAGGCAACGCGCCGTGGGCAGCCGTGACGCTAACTTATCGAGGGCTTCGTACACAATTGCCATGCGATCGGTCGCATTGTCGTCTTCCGGATAATCCGGAGCGTCTGCGGCCCAAGATTCTCGCCGCTCCCGTTCCTTCAAATCCCTGTCGTAAGCGAAATGCACTACGTGAGCATTGTGATCGTTGTGATTGCTGTGATCGCCCGTAGCCGGCCACGCAGCATTTGCGGTCTGACTGACATATTGGCCTCGGGCAACTCTGGCGATTTCGCCGGCATCAACCATCTTCTTGAGAAGCTGACGCACCGCATCGTCCGTTTGCCCAGTCGCCTTCTCGATATCTCGCGACGAGAGTGGAGTCTGGCTGGCGGCCAAGAGTTGAACGATACGGTCGCGCTCGGGATGAGTGCTGACGACTGCGCGCGGCTGAGCGAGACGCCAGCGCTTCGCCAAGTCATCGAAAGTCATCTCCTGCGCGACTTCCTCGATATCTCGGTCCCGCGCCAGCAGGCGTGTTCCTCCTCGCGCCTTGTCGAGCACAATCAGCGTGTCGGAGGCTCCCTGGAAGCCGCTCGATCCAGTGATGCGTTCGAAGGGATCGCCGCCGGACTTGCGGAGGTGATGGATGAGGAGAATTCCGACCTCTTTCTCGCTGGCAATCCTTTGTAGCTCGGTGATGTCATCATAATCCTTGATGTACCCCCCCTGCCCGCCGGCCCTCGATCGGACTTTCTGGAAGACGTCGATGATGACCAGGCGCGCTTCGGGTGTCCCTTCAATCCATCGGCGAATTCGCAGCAGGCCATCGGCATCCATTCGAGGCCAGTCTGTCTCGAAGAAGAGATTGGCGGGCCACTCCTGGCTACCGCCAAGCATCAGCGCGATGCGGTCCTTGATCCGCCGCTGGCTATCCTCAAGCGCGAGGTAAAGCACAGCGCCCTTTGGGCATAGGTTTTTCCGCCTATCGAGGCAGGCTTCGCCGCGCGCCACCGACAGCGCGATATCCAGCGCGAGCCAGCTTTTCTTCGCCTTCGGTTCACCAGCCAGCACTGTCAGGCCAGTCGGAACCAGACCCTCGACAACGAACTTCAGCGGAGCAAATGAGCGCGCTTTCAACTGGTTCGCGCTGATCGGCCCATCGTCTGAGCCTGAGGTCGAGATCGTCATCGGCGATGGATCCTTTTGTCTCCGAGAGCTTGACGTAAAGCCGTAAAAGCCGAGACCAGGTTTTCCATCAAATTTTAGCGTATCGGCCAATTGACAGCAGATTCGGCGATTCTCTCACGCTGGATTAAAATTGGAGAATGTTGATTCGGGTATGGAGTTGCATGTGTCGGTACTCATGTTCTGGAAGACGATCCCCATACTAATCGCGCAGTTTCTGCGGCGACCTGGGCAGGTGAGCCATCCCATTCCTGTACGCTTCGTCTCATCTCGGGTGGGCGGCGCTAACGCTTTCCCGGGCGGGGGAGCTGGCGCTCCGGCACGAACCGATCTTGAAAATCGGCTCGACGCGATCCAAGCCCTGTTGATCTCGGACTTAAACACAATGGTCCGCGCGCTGGCGGCAGTCGTACGGAATTCACACAAGCAAGCGCCAAGGCCAACTCAAGTTCCCGACTTGGATGCCGTGCTTCACGGCGTTTGGCTTGGTCCTTCGGACAGCCAAACCTTGCTGCGTAAAGGAAACGTTTTGGCCGCCACTCGCGATCACACGTGGGACGATCAGTATCGCGGCCATCTGCCGACGGCTAAAGCCGTCCACTTCCAGGCGACTGGAAATGTCGCTGGCTTAAAGGCGATGATCGAGAGCCAGAGGCGCGCGATCGCGCTTGTTGGCAAGGCGCGGAATGCGGCGCAACTCATCGCATCAGGGATGCGAAAGGTCTTCAATCAGGCCCAGAAGGGCAACAGGCCGGCCGACGAGACCATCGCGCGCCATGTGCTCGATGGTCTGCCAAAACTGAGCATCATGGAGATGACCGAATTTTCCTTTGTCAGCGGCGTCAACGCGGCCGACATATGGCCGTTCGTCCACGGCGAGCCCGCGAAGATCGACTACCGGCGGGTCTTCGATCTTGCTGTCTTCGCCGGCTGCTTGGCGAGGGGCGAGCCAACGATCCTGCGATGGGATCTCGTGCGCTACTACATCGCGCATCGCGCCACCCCGAACATCCGCAACCGGCGGAAGCGGGCTCTCTACCCGAACACTGCCAGGGTCCATAAAGCGATCGAGTGGACATTGGCGCGCGTGGACCACGCTTACAACATTCATGCATTCACAGGGCAGTTGGTCCTCAGTGGCCAGCCTGGCACACACAAGGTATTTCGGGTTGCCCCCTGTGCTGCCTGAAGCGTCCACGCTCGCAGCGTGACCAAGCCTGCTTGTAACCCGGACGGACCGTCTGGCGATCCTCCTCGCGCCCGACGGCGTAGGCATCGGCGGCGCCACCAGCGCCGCCGTCTCTAATTCTACTGAAAAAAGCCCTTACCAATTGGATTCATGTCGGTCGCAGTGCGACGCTGGCAGCCTTCTGCTCCTGGACAGGAGCAACCGGCGTGGACCGCAGGACGGCGACCGAGCAACAGACGCAGACACGCACGGGAACGCGCTCGGCGGCCAGGAGGGTCGTGTTGGGCTCAAGGCCTGCCGGTGGGCGCAGGATGGCGTCGAGGCGCCGTGCTAGCGAGGCAGCGTGATGCCCGGCGTTCCTCGCTCTTGCCGCGTAAGATTTTCGGTAGACCCACGAGACGTTCCACCCGCCAAGGCGGCGCGGCGGCTTCATCTCACTATCGAGGAGTTCAAGGCTCTGCTGCCGCAGCTGGTGAAGCGGGGCTTCCCTACCGCGGATGCAGACACCGGCAACTATGACCTGAAGAGGATCGACGAGTGGATGGACAACAGGTCCGTCCAACCCCCCAGGAATCAGGCGCTCGACGCTCGGGAGGTGGTGAATGACCGCATCGAGCGAATGTGACATGGGAAAAGACAAAATCCGACACCTGATCTTTATGGGACGGCGTTGGCGCTACAAGCCGTCGAAGGACATGAAGCCGCACGGCTTCAGGTTCACGACGCTGAGTGCAGGCGTGGTGATCGCAGGCAAGAACTATCCAAGCGCTCAGGACAAGACCCGCGCTATCGGGTGGAACGCCGAGTGGGATCAGATCCGATGCGGCGAGACGACCTCACGTCCTCGGTGGCCCACCGGCAGTGTTGGTGAGGCCTACGATCGGGCTCTGAGACTGCGTGCCGCTACTCGCGTCACCAAAGGCCAACGGCAAACGAAGGACCAAGAAAGTCGTGATGACTGGCTGCGCGCCTGGAAATGGCTGGAGCCGGTCTTCGGCGACGTCGATCCGGCAACGATCGAGACGGAGCATTTTCTTCGCCTCGAACCGGTCAGCGGACTGGCGAAGGGCCTAATTCCAAAGATCGAGGCAGCGGTATCCGCCACGGAGCGCCATCGCGTCATCAAGGTCTGGCGAGCCCTCTGGGTTCGGATGGAGGCGATGGGATACACCCATGGTAAAAAAGACCCATCGCTTGCGATCGCCAATTCGACCGCCCCGCCCCGCCAAGCGGTCTGGACCGAGGGCGAGGTCGTCCGCCTCTGCAAGCGCGCATGGCGGATGGGTTACAAGGGCCTAGCGGCCTGCATGGCTACGGCATGGGATAGCCAGCTCTCGCCCATCGACCTGCGTTCTCTGACAACGGGGCAGCGAAGCGACGATCTACAGGGGGCCATTTTTGCTCTCGCTCGCGCCAAAACCAATCGAGCCGCTGCAGGGTCGCTCGGTAAGCGGGCTACCTATCTTCTCGACGCCTACATCGCATCGTTGCCCTTCGAACTGATGCCCAACGCACCGATTTTCAGGACGCGTGGCAGCGCCACAACCGCAAAGGGCGGCAAACCCCAACAGCCCGCGCCCTACACGAAGAACAAGCTTGGTTTTGATTTTCGGGTCGTTCGCACCGCTGAATTCGGTCTCCTTGAGACGCGTCAGCTTGCCGACATGCGCCGATCAGGAACTGTTGAAGCGACGGCCGGAGGCGCAAGCGCCCAAGCCATCTCGACGAAGATGGCAAATACCTTGGCAACGTCGACCAGGCTTCAGCAGACCTACAACCCGGTGAATGTTGTGACGGTCCGAGACGTCGATTCACATCGGCGGGAGGGCCGCGCGAAGCTCAGAAAGAACAAACCGGGCCGAAAAGTGTAATGAGGGCGTTGGAGAAAGTGTAATGACCCACAGGTCAATCGGGCTAAGCCCTTGAAATATATGGCGCGGGCGACGGGGCTCGAACCCGCGACCTCCGGCGTGACAGGCCGGCACTCTAACCAACTGAGCTACGCCCGCGCGGGCGGCGGAGGAACTCGTCCCCGGCGGCGTTGGGATTATGGCCCCCGGCCCTGACTGTCAAGCACTGAAGCCGTCAAAATGACGATCATCTCCAAAGTCCGTGGAAAGAGATCAAAACCGGCAGTTTTTCGACTCCGCGATCGAGACGAAGCACGCCGATCCGCTGCGTGCCGGGCTCGCGGCAGCGAATCTCGGCCGCGCCCTGCCTGTTGCCTCGTTCCAGCACGACTGCCTGGGCCGTTCAGACTGCCGACCGGCCTCACCGCCGAGCTCGCCGGTAGGCAAAGACTGTTCGTTCCGCGTCCTGTGGCTTGCGAAGCCAAGCCCGTGGCCTTAAACGGCGGGCAAGGGCGGTTAGCTCAGTCGGTAGAGCGCTTCGTTTACACCGAAGATGTCGGCGGTTCGAGCCCGTCACCGCCCACCAGCCTTTCCCTTCAGGCGAGTCAGGCCGGCCGCATCCAGAGCGTATGGACCCGGCCGTCCTGGCCGAAGCCGATACCGCATCGCAGAACGCCCTTGGCGAATTGCGCCTTGTAGATGTCGACTCCGTCTTCGCGAACGCGGCGGAAATCGAGAGATTGCAAGCTGCCTTTCGTTTCAAGCTCAGCGGTGACAATCGCCTGCTGCTCGCGCACCAGTTCGGCCAGTGGCTCACTCAAGCGTTCTAGCGGCATGCTGCCGCGCTGCTGCTGTTCGAGCAGTTCGCGCAAGGTCGCCTCGCTGCGCGGATCCGGCATCCGATTGCGCACGCGCTCGCCTAGCTCATCGCCCAGCCGCTTCGCCTCTGCTTCGTCGATGCGGGTCGCGACGGTGTCGTGCCCGCCCTGATGCAGGATCAGTGCATCGATGTTGCCATCCTCGGCAGGCGTGAAGGTGAGTTGCGCCGGCACGACCTTCAGGAAGAAGTTGCTGTCGTTCTCGGCGAACAGTTCGACCCTGGGCTGGCCTGTGAGCTGCAGGAAGAAGCGATCGCCCTCCTGGGTCACGGCCATGACCAGCCCGGCTGGATGCCGGTAGAAGCCGGTGCAGCGCTGGAAACTGCGCGGATCGAGCTTGATCTCTGTGCGCGGCCGCGCCTGCTCATAGCGCCGCCAGGCGACAGTGTCGGTCGTGGTCTCGGACATATTGGCCTCCTTCGCGAGCCTGATCAGTTCGTCGGCAGTGAGGGAGGCGCCAGCGGCAAGCTTGGCTTGCGCGGCGCGGACGAGGGCAAGACCCTGCTCGGCCTGCTTGCGCTGTTCGGCGAGCAGGTCGTGCTGGATGCCCAGGATCCCGGCGAGATCGACGGCCTTGCCCTGCAACAAGGCGGTGATCCGCTGCAAGCTGAGGCCCATGCGCTTCAGCGCCAGGATCTCGTGCAGGCGGGCGATCTCGTCGGCGCCGTAGAGCCGCCAGCCCTTTTCCGTCCGACGTGGGCGGATCAGGCCGTGCTCCTCGTAGAGCCGCAGAGCCCGCTTCGACAGCCCGATCCGGGCGGCGCACTCATTGGCCTCGAGCCAGGTCTCACCCTTGCCTTGCATGGTCGTCGGCACCTCCTGAACCAAGCCTAAGCTATGACGCAGGGTGCGGCTCAAGCGGGCTACCAACGAAAAAGGCCGCCGGCGATGCCGGCGGCCTCTTCATTCGCGAGCGCTGGGCTCAGTGGGCGACGCTGGCCGCAGCCGCGTCATCCTCGCTACCCTTGGGCACGGGCGCCTTCAGGTCCTCCTCCCAGACAATCGGCGTCGGCTGGCGCACCAGCGCGTGCTGGAGCACCTGGTCCATCCGCGAGACCGGGACGATCTCCAGCCCGTTCTTCACGGACTTCGGCAGATCGGCCAGATCCTTGGCGTTGTCCTCCGGGATCAGCACCTTCTTGATGCCGCCACGCAGGGCCGCCAGGAGCTTCTCCTTGAGGCCGCCGATCGGCAGCGCCCTGCCCCGCAGCGTGACCTCGCCGGTCATGGCGACGTCGCGGCGGACCGGGATGCCGGTCATGACCGAGACGATCGCGGTGGCCATGGCAATGCCGGCCGACGGACCGTCCTTCGGGGTCGCCCCCTCAGGCAGGTGGACGTGGATGTCGCGCCGGTCGAACAGCGGCGGCTCGATGCCGAAATCGATGGCGCGGGAACGGACATAGGACGCCGCCGCCGAGATCGATTCCTTCATCACGTCGCGCAGGTTGCCGGTGACGGTCATCTTGCCCTTGCCGGGCATCATCACGCCTTCGATCGTCAGCATCTCGCCGCCGACCTCGGTCCAGGCCAGACCGGTGACGACACCGACCTGATCCTCGGTCTCCGCCATGCCATAGCGATAGCGCGGCGGGCCGAGATACTCTTCCAGCACCGCGGGGGTGACCGCGACCTTCTTCTTCTTCGACAGCACGATTTCCTTCACCGCCTTGCGGACGGTGTTGGCGATCTCGCGCTCGAGGTTACGAACGCCGGCCTCGCGGGTGTAGCGGCGGACCAGCGTCGTCAGGGCCTCGTCGTCGATCGACCATTCCTTGGACTGCAGGCCGTGCTTGGCGATCGCCCCCGGGATCAGGTGGCGGCGCGCGATCTCGGCCTTCTCGTCCTCGGTATAGCCGGCGATGCGGATCACCTCCATCCGGTCCAGCAGGGCCGGGGGGATGTTCAGCGTGTTCGCCGTGGTCACGAACATCACGTTCGACAGGTCGTAGTCGACCTCGAGGTAATGGTCGTTGAAGGTCGAGTTCTGCTCGGGATCGAGCACCTCGAGCAGGGCCGCCGACGGATCGCCGCGGAAGTCCTGGCCCATCTTGTCGATCTCGTCGAGCAGGATGAGCGGGTTCGAGGTCTTGGCCTTCTTCATCGACTGGATGATCTTGCCGGGCATCGAGCCGATATAGGTGCGGCGGTGACCGCGGATTTCGGCCTCGTCACGCACGCCGCCGAGCGACATGCGCACGAACTCGCGGCCGGTCGCCTTGGCGATCGACTTGCCAAGCGAGGTCTTGCCGACACCCGGAGGGCCGACGAGGCACAGGATCGGGCCGGCGAGCCGGTTGGCGCGCTGCTGCACGGCGAGATATTCGACGATGCGGTCCTTGACCTTGTCGAGGCCGAAGTGATCGTCGTCGAGCACCTGCTGGGCTGCTGCGAGGTCCTTCTTGATCTTCGACTTCTTGCCCCACGGAATGCCGAGCAGCCAGTCGAGATAATTGCGCACGACCGTGGCTTCGGCAGACATCGGCGACATCTGGCGGAGCTTCTTGACCTCGGCGAGCGCCTTGTCGCGCGCCTCCTTGGTCAGCTTGGTCTTGGCGATGCGCTCTTCCAGCTCGGCCAGCTCGTCGCGGCCTTCCTCGCCGTCGCCCAGCTCCTTCTGGATCGCCTTCATCTGCTCGTTGAGATAATACTCGCGCTGGGTCTTCTCCATCTGGCGCTTGACGCGCGAGCGGATGCGCTTCTCGACCTGCAGCACCGACATCTCGCTCTCCATCAAGGAGAGCACCTTCTCGAGCCGGTGGGCGACGTTCATCACCTCCAGCACGGCCTGCCGGTCGGCGATCTTGACCGCGAGATGCGAGGCGACCGTGTCGGCGAGCTTGGCCGGCTCGTCGATCTGGGAGACCGCCGCGACGATCTCGGGCGAGATCTTCTTGTTGAGCTTCACATAGTTCTCGAACTCGCTGACGACCGAGCGGGCGAGCGCCTCGACCTCGACCTTCTTGCCCTCCTCCTCGGCGAGGGCCTCGGCCTGCGCCTCGTAGAAGTTGTCGGTCGCGGTATAGGTCGTCGCCTTGGCCCGGCCGATGCCCTCGACGAGCACCTTCACGGTCGAGTCGGGCAGCTTCAGCAGCTGCAGCACGCGGGCGAGCGTGCCGATTTCATAGATGTCTCCGGTTTCCGGATCATCGTCGCCGGCATTCTTCTGCGTGGCGAGCAGGATCAGGCCATCGTTCTTGACCACCTCCTCGAGCGCACGAATGGACTTCTCGCGGCCGACGAAGAGCGGCACGATCATGTGCGGGAAGACGACGATGTCGCGCAGCGGCAGGACCGGATAGGTATCGGTCGTGCCGGGGACGAGCGGAGCGCGGGGCGTCGAGCCAGTCATGTCTAGTCCTTCACGTTTTCGCCCGGCCGACCCCTTGAAAGGCAATCGAGCGGACGTACCGCGCGGCGCGACCATTCGCGCCAGGCGCCCCTGCCGGCCGCGCCCTCGACAGGCACGCGACTCCAACAGGTGAGGATAAGGTGGATGCTTCGACGCCGGCTTTCAAGCGACGCCTCACGCAGTCCACCGCCGCTTCTGCCGCAATCGCAGCACGAGACCGTGATGGCTCGAGCAGGGCAAAGACGGCTTCGGGGTAGCTGTAACCATTCTGATCCGTAAAGCAAAACGCGCGCCGAAAGGCGCGCGTTCCGAACTGAACCAGAATCCGGTTTCGCTCAAGCCGAGGCCGACTTGGTCTCTTCCTCGCGATCCGCATAGATGAAGAGCGGGCGCGACTTCGACTCGACTGCTTCCGGCCCGATGACGACCTGCTCGACGCCTTCCAGCCCCGGCAATTCGTACATGGTCTCGAGCAGGATGCCCTCCATGATCGAGCGCAGGCCGCGAGCGCCGGTCTTGCGCTCGATCGCCTTGCGGGCGATCAGACTGACCGCCTCGTCGGTGAAGGTGAGCTCGGTGTCCTCCATCTCGAACAGGCGCTGATACTGCTTGACCAGCGCGTTCTTCGGCTCGGTGAGGATGGTCTTGAGCGCGGCCTCGTCGAGATCCTCCAGCGTCGCCAGAACCGGCAAACGGCCGACGAACTCGGGAATCAGGCCAAACTTGAGCAGGTCCTCCGGCTCGACCTCGCGGAAGATCGCGCCGGTGCGGCGGTCGTCTGGCGACTGCACGGTCGCGCCGAAGCCGATCGAGGTGCCCTTGCCACGGCCCGAGATGATCTTGTCCAGCCCGGCGAAGGCGCCGCCGCAGATGAACAGGATGTTGGTGGTGTCGACCTGCAGGAATTCCTGCTGCGGGTGCTTGCGCCCACCCTGCGGCGGCACGGAGGCGACGGTGCCTTCCATGATCTTCAGCAGCGCCTGCTGAACGCCCTCGCCCGAGACGTCGCGGGTGATCGAGGGGTTGTCGGACTTGCGGCTGATCTTGTCGATCTCGTCGATGTAGACGATACCGCGCTGGGCCCGCTCGACATTGTAGTCGGAAGCCTGGAGCAGCTTCAGGATGATGTTCTCGACGTCCTCGCCGACATAGCCGGCCTCGGTCAGCGTCGTCGCATCGGCCATGGTAAACGGCACGTCGAGGATGCGGGCGAGCGTCTGCGCGAGCAGTGTCTTGCCCGAGCCGGTCGGCCCGATCAGCAGGATGTTCGACTTCGCCAGCTCGACGTCGTTGTGCTTCGTCGCGTGGCTGAGGCGCTTGTAGTGGTTGTGGACCGCGACCGAGAGGACCTTCTTGGCGTGGTCCTGGCCGATGACGTAGTCGTCGAGAACCTTGCGGATCTCCTTCGGGGTCGGCACGCCGTCCTTCGACTTCACCAGCGCGGACTTCGATTCCTCGCGGATGATGTCCATGCAGAGCTCGACGCATTCATCGCAGATGAACACGGTCGGGCCCGCGATCAGCTTGCGGACCTCGTGCTGGCTCTTGCCGCAGAAGGAGCAGTAGAGCGTGCTCTTCGAATCGCCGCCGCTGGCCTTACTCATGATGCTTCTCCATCTCGGAGGACGAAATCCGCCACCGAAAAACGGCGGGCTGATGTCGTCTCCCCGTCATAATAGGCGCTCAGATCACGATTATTAGGTTAACGCGTCGCTCTGGCGCAGGCGGCGACGAAACTGACCCAAAATCGGACCGCTCGAGCGCCTTGCCGCGCCCTTCAGATGCCCCATGCAAACATGGGGCCTAGTCTCCAGGCAATATGGCCCTTTGAAAGCCACTCGCCAACCCACAGGCGCGAGGTACCGCGACAGCCTTAGGCCGCCTCGTCCGCACGCTTGTCGATGACCTTGTCGATCAGGCCGAACTCCTTGGCCTGGTCGGCGGTCATGAAATTGTCGCGCTCAAGCGCGCCCTCGATGTCCTCGTAGGAGCGGCCGGTGTGCTTGACATAGATCTCGTTCAGGCGCCGCTTCAGGCTCTCGACCTCGCGGGCGTGGATCAGGATGTCGGTGACCTGGCCCTGGAAGCCGCCGGAGGGCTGGTGGACCATGATGCGGGCGTTCGGCAGCGCAAAGCGCATATCCTTGGCGCCGGCGGTCAGCAGGAGCGAGCCCATCGAGGCGGCCTGGCCGACGCACAGCGTCGTCACCGGGCAGCGGATGAACTGCATGGTGTCGTAGATCGACAGGCCCGAGGTGACCACGCCGCCGGGCGAGTTGATATAGAAGGAGATTTCCTTCTTGGGGTTCTCGGCTTCGAGGAACAGCAGCTGCGCCACGATCAGCGACGCCGAGTAATCCTCGACCGGGCCGGTCAGGAAGATGATGCGCTCGCGCAGCAGGCGCGAATAGATGTCGAAGGCGCGCTCGCCGCGGCTCGACTGCTCGACCACCATCGGGACGAGATTGTTATAGGTCTCGATCGGGTCACGCATCATCGTCGGTCCTTGGGGTCAAAGCGGGCGGGAATCAGCCGATAGCGGCGAAGACCCCACATAAGCATGCCGGCGGCGGCTGAAAAGGGAAGCGCCGCCCGCAGCGTGCGGACGGCGCCGATATCGTCAATCAGGCGGCAAGGATCAGGCCGAAGCCTCGTCAGACGCCTCAGCCGCAGCCTTCTTGGTCTTCTTCGCCTTGGCGGCCTTCGGCTTGGCCTCAGCGGTCTCTTCCGCCTCGTCGTCGGCGAAGAGCGCCTCGCGCGAAACCGACTTGTCGGAGACCTTCACCTGGCCGAGCAGATGGTCGACGACCTTCTCCTCGAAGATCGGGGCGCGGATCTCGGCGAGCGCCTGCGGGTTCTTGCGGTAGAACTCCCAGACTTCCTTCTCCTGGCCCGGGAACTGACGGGCGCGCTGGATCAGGGCCTGCGTCACCTCGTCGTCCGAGATCTGGACCTTGGCCTGCTCGCCGATCTCGGCCAGCACCAGGCCGAGGCGCACGCGGCGTTCGGCGATCTTGCGGTACTCGGCGCGGGCCTCGTCCTCGGTGGTGTCCTCGTCGGCGAAGGTCTTGCCGGCGTTCTTCATGTCCGCCTCGACCTGGCTCCAGACCGCGGCGAACTCCTGCTCGACCAGGGTCGGCGGCAGCTCGAAGCTGTACTTGCCGTCGAGCGCGTCGAGCAGGGCCTTCTTGACCTTGCGGCGCGACTGCTCGCCGAACTCGCGGCCGATCTGCTCGCGGATCGCGGTCTTGAGCGCGTCGAGCGACTCCATGCCGAAGCCCTTGGCGAGCTCGTCGTCGATCTTGAGCTCGCCGGGAGCCTGGACATCATCGACGGTGACGGCGAATTCGGCCGGCTTACCGGCGAGATGGGTCGCGGTGTAGTTCTCGGGGAAGGTCACCGAGACGGTGCGCTGCTCGCCCTTCTTGACGCCCTCGAGCTGCTCCTCGAAGCCCGGAATGAACTGGCCGGCGCCGAGCTCGAGCGGGATTTCCGAGCCGGTGCCGCCGTCGAAGGGCTTGCCCTCGAGCGTGCCGACGAAGGAGATCAGCAGGCGGTCGCCCTTGGCGGCCTTGGCGCCGTCCTTCTTCGATTCGAAGGCGCGATTCTGCGAGGCCATGCGCTCCAGCGCGGCATCGACATCGGCTTCCGGAATCTCGGCGACGGGCTTCTCGAGCGAGACGTCGGAAACGTCGACGACCTCGATCTTCGGCAGCACCTCGAGCGCGACGGTGAAGGCGAGATCGCCCTTGGCCTCCATCGCGGCCTCGATCTCGTCCTTGTCCTCGGGGAACTTGATCTGCGGCTCGAAGGCGAGCTTCAGGCCGTTGTCGGCGACGATCTTCTGGTTCGCCTCGTTGACGGCGTTCTGGACGACATCGGCCATGACCGAGCGGCCATAGAGGCGGCGCAGATGGCCGACCGGGACCTTGCCGGGACGGAAGCCGTTGATGCGGGCCTTGCCCTGCAGGCCGGCGAGGCCGTCATCCAGCCTGGTCTTGAGGTCGGTGGCGTTCAGCACCACCTGAAATTCGCGCTTGAGGCCCTGGGACAGGGTTTCGGTCACGTTCATCGTTCTGATCCGCCAACAGCTCTTTACTTCAATGTCCAAAGCGCGACGCCGGGTGACCGCCGCCGCGCTCGCGAAATCCGAATCCTGGTGCGGGCGGAGGGACTCGAACCCCCACGACTTTCGCCGCTGGTACCTAAAACCAGTGCGTCTACCAGTTCCGCCACGCCCGCCGACCCGGTGCGCCACATCGCAGTCTTCGCGACAGCAGCACCGTAGGCCGCGCCGCTATACCATTTCGGGCGCGTCATGCAGCAAAAAAATGCGACACTTCTGCGAAGGCGGCTTCCAAGTGGCTTTACACTCGCCAGAATGACAAGGTGCGGCTATGTCCCGGGCATGAGCCAAGACGTCTCGCCGCCGCCTTCAAGCCCCCGTCCCAGCCGCCGCCGAGTCGTCGCACAAGGCGCCGGATTCGTGGCATTGTTCTCGCCGCTCTCCACGCTGGCGCAGCAAGCCGCCCCGTCGCCGCAACCGGCAACAGCCAGCGCCGCACGCGACCTCGTCGCCGCTTCCGTGAAAGTTCGCCTGCGGCCGGCGCCAGCGCCGGAGACCGAAATCTGGACCTTCGACGGCGCCGCACCCGGCCCGGTGCTCAAGGTGAAGCAGGGCGAGACGCTGCGCCTCAATCTGCAGAATCGCACCGACAAGCCGCTGTCGCTGCACTGGCACGGCCTGCGCGCCGACCATCTCATGGACGGCGTCGGCGGCTTCAGCCAGGAGCCGGTGCCCCCCGGCGGCCAGTTCGAATACCGGCTGACGCCGCCTGATTCCGGCAGCTTCCTCTACCGGCCGATGCTGCTCGGCGGCTCGTCCGAGCCGGCCGGGCGCGGGCTTTCCGGCCTCCTGATCGTCGAGGAGAAGGAGCCGCCCGCCGTCGACCTCGACCTGCCCGCCCTGATCGGCGACTGGCTGCTCGGCGACGATCAGAAGCTGCTGCCCTTTGCGCCCGACAGCCAGGACGGCGCCGCAGCCGGCCGACTCGGCAGCTGGCTCACCGTCAACGGCAAGCCGCCGCCGCTGCCGGTCAAGCTGGCGCCGGGGTCCCGCGTCCGCCTGCGGCTCGCCAATGCCTGCAACGCCCGGATCATGCGGCTGCGATTCGACGAGATGAAGGCCTTCGTCGCGGCGGTAGACGGCCAGCCGACCGAGACCTTCGAGCCGGTCCGGGGCCAGCTGCCTTTCGCGCCGGGCACGCGCTACGACGTGATCTTCGACATGCCGGAGACGGCCGGAGCGGCCGCAAGCGTCACCGCGCTGATCGGCCCTGGCGTGCCGCTGGTACGCTTCGCCTCGGACGGCCCGGCCAAGCCGGCGCGCCCGGCGATCGCCGGCATGCCGCTCAATCCGGCATTGCCGGCTGCGGTCCGGCTCCAGGATGCCAAACGCAGCGAGATGATCATCGAGGGTGGCGCCAGGATCACGCCAGAGAATAAGCTCGACCTCGCCGGGCTCGACCTCTCGAAGCCATGGACCGTCAATGGCGGCCAGGGCGATCCGAAGGGCAAGCCGCTGTTCAGCGTCAAGCGCGGCTCGCCCGTGGTGATCGGCATCACCAACAAGACCGCCTTCCTTCAGCCCTTCCACGTCCACGGCCACAGCTTCCGCCTGCTGCACCCGCTCGACGACGGCTGGGAGCCCTATTTCCTCGACACGGTCCAGATCCCCGAGGGCAAGCGCCTGCACATCGCCTTCATCGCCGACAACCCCGGGCGCTGGCTGATCTCCTCGACCGTGCTGGAACGCTTCGACCGGGGATTGTGGAGCTGGTTCGAGGTGACGTGACGCAACGTCGGCTTGTCACGGCGGCAGGTGGCTTCTAAACCGGCCGCCTCAGCCAGGAGCCCGCCATGACCGCCAACGCCATCGTCACCGTCGGCGCCGACCTCGCCAAGCCCGTCCGCTTCGGCAACGGCCTGCCGCTCGCGCTGATCGCCGGCCCCTGCCAGATGGAGAGCCGCGATCACGCGCTGGAAATCGCCCTGACGCTGAAGGAGACCTCCGACAAGCTCGGCATCGGTCTGGTCTTCAAGGCTTCGTTCGACAAGGCCAACCGCACCAGCGTGAAGGGCCAGCGCGGCATGGGGCTGGATGCCGCCCTGCCCGTCTACGCCGAGATCCGCGAGCGCACCGGCCTGCCGGTGCTGACCGACATCCACGATGTCAGCCAGTGTGCTCCGGTGGCCGAAGTGGTCGACGTGCTGCAGATCCCGGCCTTCCTCTGCCGGCAGACTGACCTGCTCGTCGCAGCCGCCAAGACCGGCCGCATCGTCAACGTCAAAAAGGGCCAGTTCCTGGCCCCCTGGGACATGGTCAACGTCGCCGCCAAGGTCACCGAGAGCGGCAACCCCAATGTGATGCTGACCGAGCGTGGCGTCTCCTTCGGCTACAACACGCTGGTTACCGACATGCGCGCTTTGCCGATCATGGCCGAGATCGGCGCGCCGGTGATCTTCGATGCCACCCATTCGGTGCAGCAGCCCGGCGGCAAGGGCGCCTCGACCGGCGGCCAGCGCGAATTCGTCCCGGTGCTGGCGCGCGCCGCGGTCGCGGTCGGCGTCGCCGGCGTCTTCATCGAGACCCATCCCGACCCCGACAATGCACCGTCGGACGGACCGAACATGGTGCCGCTGCGCGACTTCCATGCGCTGATCGCAGAGCTGCAAGAGTTCGATCGGCTTGCCAAGCGCTCGGCGCATTCTACGCTGGCGTATGTCTGACGTCTCCAGCGCTCCGCCGCCAGCCACGCCCTCGCAAGGCTCGTTGAATTCGCTCATTCTCGTGCTCGGGGCGTGCGGTTTCGCCTCGACCTTCACGATGCGCTTGCTTGACCCGCTGGTGCCGACGCTGGCAGCTGAGTTCGGGCGCAGCATCGCCCAGGTCGCGGCGATCGCGACCGCCTTCTCCTTCGCTTATGCCATCGGCCAGCCTTTCCTCGGGCCGATCGCCGATTCACTCGGCAAGCTCAGGACGATCGCGACCTGTCTCGGCGCGCTCGCACTCCTCTCTCTCGCCGTGACCTTCGCCGGCTCGTTCGAAATGCTGACGGTCGTGCGCATGGTGGCCGGCATCGCCGCCGGAGGGATCATCCCGGTCGCGATGGCGGCGATCGGTGACCGGGCGCCGATGGCCGAGCGGCAGATCATGCTCGGGCGCTTCCTCGTGCTGATGATCGTCGGGCAGATGGTCGGCGCTGCCTGCTCCGGGCTGATAGCCGAGCACCTCGGCTGGCGCTACGTCTTCGTGATGGCGGGCAGCCTCGCCGCGATCGCCGGTGTTCTGGTGCTGGTGGTGCTGAAACCCCGGCCGGATGCGCGCCGCGCCCCGCTCAGCTTTGCCGGCGCGCTCGCGAACTATGCCGCCGTCTTCGCCAATCCGCGGTCGAAACTGCTCTATGGGCTCGTCATCGTCGAGGCCAGCCTGATCTTCGGCATGCCGCCCTATATCGCGGCGATCCTGCAGGAGCGAACCGGCGTCGGCCCGTCGCAGGCCGGCCTCGTCATCGCCGGCACCGGCCTTGGCGGCATCGTCTACGGCGTGCTGACCAGGACCCTGGTCGAACGGCTCGGCCCGGCCCGGATGACCGTGACGGGCGGCGTCGTGATGGGCCTGGCCTTCGCCCTCTTCTCGCTCGCCTTCCTGCCCTGGTGGAGCGCGATCGCGATCTTCACGTTGAACGGCTTCGGCTTCTTCCTGATGCACGGAACCTTCCAGGCGCAGGCGACCGAGCTTGCGCCCACCGCACGCGGCTCAGCCGTCGCACTGTTC
The DNA here is from genome assembly GCA_024231975.1 of Allobosea sp. Classification (GTDB taxonomy): domain Bacteria; phylum Pseudomonadota; class Alphaproteobacteria; order Rhizobiales; family Beijerinckiaceae; genus Allobosea. The sequence continues at coordinate 171,454 of JAAEQB010000034.1, read as the reverse complement.
GCCTGCGCCCTGTTCTGCGGCCATGCGCTCGGACCGGTGCTGATGGGCGCCGCCCTGCACCTGTTCGGCACCAGCGGCGCGATCCTCGTCTTCGCTGCCGGGATCACGCTGCTCGGCTTCGCGGTGCCGCGCATCCTGCCGCTGGCCGGCAGCCGGACGTAAGAACCGCCTCCGTCATTCCGGGGCTTTGCACAGCGAAGGGCCCGGAATCCAGAACCGATATGCGTTGTCATTAGGCGCGGATATGACAGCGCCCCTCCGGACATGGCATCGGTTCTGGGTTCCGGGCTCGCCGCTTTGCGGCGCCCCGGAATGACGAGAGCTCAACGTCCCCGATAAGGAGCCACACCCTGGTCGGGCAGCCAGAGCCCCTTGGGCGGCTCGCCAGTCTGGAAGAAAACGTCGATCGGGATGCCGCCACGCGGATACCAGTAGCCGCCGATGCGGAACCATTTCGGCTCGAGCAGGTCTACCAGCGTCTTGCCGATGCCGACGGTGCAGTCCTCGTGGAAGGCGCCGTGATTGCGGAAGGCGCCGAGATAGAGCTTGAGCGACTTCGATTCGACCAGCCAGTCGCCCGGCAGATAGTCGATCACCAGGATGCCGAAATCGGGCTGGCCGGTGACCGGGCAGATCGAGGTGAATTCCGGGCAGGTGAAGCGGGCGAGATAGTCGGTGCCGGCATGCGGGTTCGGCACGCGGTCGAGGCGGGCTTCCTCGGGCGAACCCGGCAGCTCGCTCGCCTTGCCAAGCTGGAGGGTCGAGGCGTCGATGGTCATAGCAGCATCCTGAACAGGTGGGCGCCCATCGATGACGGGCGCTGGAGTTGCCGCGGCTTTTAATCCCCGGCTCGGATAAACGCCACCGCCCCTTCCCGTCGCCGCCTGTCTTGTCTAGAAGCGCGGCATCCCTTGCCCACCTCAGCTCCGGAGCCTGCCATGACCGCGATCATCGACATCATCGGCCGCCAGATCCTCGATTCCCGCGGCAACCCGACGGTCGAGGTCGATGTCGTGCTCGAAGACGGCTCGATGGGTCGCGCCGCGGTGCCGTCAGGCGCCTCGACCGGGGCGCATGAGGCAGTCGAGCTGCGCGACGGCGACAAGAGTCGCTATCTCGGCAAAGGCGTGCTGAAAGCGGTCGAGGCCGTCAATGTCGCGATCGCCGAGGCGATCGTCGCGATGGACGCCGAGGACCAGACCGCGATCGACCAAGCGATGATCGAGCTCGACGGCACGCCGAACAAGAGCAAGCTCGGCGCCAACGCCATCCTGGGCGTCTCGCTCGCCGTCGCCAAGGCCGCAGCCGACGCTTCGGGGCTGCCGCTCTATCGCTACGTCGGCGGAACCTCGGCCCGTGTCCTGCCAGTGCCGATGATGAACATCGTCAATGGCGGCGCCCATGCCGACAACCCGATCGACTTCCAGGAATTCATGGTGATGCCGATCGGCGCGACCTCCTTCGCCGAGGGACTGCGCATGGGTGCCGAGATCTTCCACACGCTGAAGAAGGCGCTGCACGACGCCGGCCACAACACCAATGTCGGCGACGAAGGCGGCTTTGCTCCCAACATCAAGTCGGCAGAGGCGGCCCTCGACTTCGTCATGCAGGCGGTCGAGAAGGCCGGCTACAAGCCCGGCGAAGACGTCGCCTTGGCGCTCGACTGCGCCGCGACCGAGTTCTTCAAGGACGGCTCCTATGTCTATGAAGGCGAACGCAAAACCCGCGATCCGAAGGCGCAGGCCAAGTACCTCGCCAAGCTGGTCGCCGGCTATCCGATCATCTCGATCGAGGACGGCATGGCCGAGGACGACTGGGATGGCTGGAAGGCGCTGACCGATCTCGTCGGCAACAAGTGCCAGCTGGTCGGCGACGACCTCTTCGTCACCAACGTCACCCGCCTGTCGCAGGGCATCAAGGCGAAGACGGCCAACTCGATCCTGGTCAAGGTCAACCAGATCGGCACTCTGACCGAGACGCTCGCCGCCGTCGATATGGCCCAGCGCGCCGGCTACACCGCGGTCATGTCGCACCGCTCGGGCGAGACCGAGGACGCGACCATCGCCGATCTCGCCGTCGCGACCAATTGCGGGCAGATCAAGACCGGCTCGCTCGCCCGCTCCGACCGGACGGCGAAGTACAACCAGCTGCTGCGCATCGAGGAAGAGCTTGGCAACCAAGCGATCTATGCCGGCCGCTCGGCCCTGAAGGCGCTCGCCTGAGTTCATGCTGCGCCGCAAGAGGCGGCGCCATGCGGCAGACCATCTGACGGCTGCTCCGGCTTCACGTTAAAGCCGGAGCATGCATCAGACCGTTCCGCTCACCGACGAGGCGCTGCGCCGACGCAAGCGGCTCGCCGTAGCCGGCATGCTCGGCAGCGTGCTGATCTTCGGCTCGAACTTCGTCATCAGCCGGCATGCCGTGCTCAACGGGCTCACCCAGCATGACCTGCTGGCGTTGCGCTTCGCCACAGCCGGGCTGCTGCTGCTCCCGATCTTCCTGAAGGCGGGCGGCTTGGCGAATTGCGGCGGCGTGAGCTGGCGCCGCGGCGTCTGGCTGGCGATCACCAGCGGCTTCCCGATGACCTATCTGATGCTGACGGGGCTGACGCTCGCCCCGGCGGCGCACGGCGCCACCATTGGCCCGGGCATGGTCACCCTGATCGGCATCGCCGGCAGCGTCGTGCTGTTCGGGGCAGCGCTGACGCGCAATCTCGTCATCGGCGTCATTGGCGTCCTGGCGGGCCTTGCCTGCCTCGGCATCGCCGGCAGCACCGCCGCCTCGGCCGGCACCTTGCGCGGCGATCTCTGCTTCCTCGGCGTCGGCCTGCTCTGGGGCTTCTATCCGCTGTTGATCCAGCTCTGGAAGGTCGACGGGCTGAAGGCGGCTGCGATCGTCTCGGTGCTGTCGATGCTCTATCTGCCGGTCTACTTCCTGTTCTTCTTCCGCGGTTTCGACGTCGCGCCCTGGTGGGTGCTGGTCGGGCACGCCATCAATCAGGGCGTGCTCAACGTCATCCTCGGCCTGTGGATCTGGGACTGGGCCGCGCATGTGCTCGGCGCATCGGTGGTCGGGCGCTTTCCGCCGCTGATACCGGTCACAGGCACGCTGCTTGCCGTGCCGGCGCTCGGCGAAATCCCCGGCCCGCTCCAGGTCGTCGGCTTCGCCCTGATCATCGGCGGGCTTTCATCGCCTCATGGCGTCGCCCGACGGTCGCGCGCAAACCTTGACCTGCGCGACGGCTAGCCGAGAATCGGCGGAGCATGCGCTTCCGCGTTGCCGGCTGCGAAGAGCCGGTCGAGCGTCGCGATGAGCAGCGTCGTGTCCGGGCAGATCAACAGGCGCGTCGCCCGCCCCCCAGGCGAGATGCAGGACATGGTGGCCGCGGTTGAAGGTGCGCACGCCGTCGGTGCCGCTATTGGTCTCGCGCCAATCGACGACCACGACCGTGTTCCATGGCGGCCCGACGACATCGATGCGCTCGAGATCGAAGTGGATATCGGGCAGCAGCCGGTAGAGCCGCCCATACCAGTCGCGCACAGCCGAAAGCGAGGAGCACGAACCGCCGAGCGCATGGTCATCGCCGAGGAAGCGATGCTCGAAGATGGGTGCGAAGGCGGCGATCACCGGCTCCGCGTCGCCCTTGTTCACCGCGTCGAATAGGGCCCGTACCCGCGCCTGCACGATCCCGTGATACATCGAGCCGGGCTCCTCGCGTCAGCCATAGCAGCCGCCCTACGATATCGGGCGCCGACGTCGTGCCAATGACATCAAGCCCAGATTCCAGAGGACGCAGACCAGCAGGCCAAGGCCGAGCGCCGCCCAGGAGCCAAGCGGCACGGCGGTGACATGGACCAGCGCCACTGCGAAGCCGAAGCCGAGCAGCCCAAGCAGGCTGTTGGCGATGACAGCGGCGCTGGCCGGCCCGCCGATCCGCGGCTGCAGGATCGCGATCAGGCTCGACAGCACGATCGGGAAGGTCGCCAGCACGCCCGACCAAGCCGGGCCGACACGCGTGCTGACGGTGGTGACGGTCCCGGCCAGGGCCGCGACCGCCACGGCCCGCAGCGGGATCGCATACCAGGGCCGCCGCGGTGTGATGGCGGGCCGCGCCGCAAGATAGGGCCGCACGATGCGGTGCAGGATCAGGAAGACGACTGGCGTCACCGGCAGGAGCACGGCGAAGGGCAAGGCCAGTTCGTGCAGGCCCGAGACGATCAGGAAGAAGGTCAGCAGCGCCGCGACGAGGCAGATCACCGTGCCGAAGCGCTGGGCTAGCAGGACATAGACCAGCGACAGCCCGGCATTGGAGAGATTGGAGCTCATGCTGCCGAGCGCGCTCGCCGAGATGAAGGCGGCGTCGTGATCGAGCGCCAGGAAGACATAGACCGGCCCGGCCGAGATCGGCAGCGTCGCGATCATCGCCGCGAGCAGCGGCCCACTCCGCTCGGCCAGCAGCGAGCAGCTGACGACGATGGCGGCCGCGACCGCCATCTTCATGAGCAGCAGGCCGAGCCCGGGATCGATCACGCCGGCTCGCCCCTCGCCCAACCCTCTTTCGTCTCGGCGATGAAGTCTTCAAGGCGGCCGGCGGCGATGGCGGCGCGCAGGCCGGCCATCAGCTCCTGGTAATAGGCCAGGTTGACCCAGGTCAGCAGCATCTTGCCGAGCATCTCCTCGGCCTTGACCAGATGGTGCAGATAGGCGCGCGAATAGGTGTTGGCCGCCGGACAGGAGGATTGCGGATCGACCGGCCTGACGTCCTCGGCATGCTTGGCGTTCTTCAGGTTCATCCGGCCGAAGCGGGTGAAGATCTGGCCGTGGCGGCCAGCCCGCGTCGGCATCACGCAGTCGAACATGTCGACGCCGCGCCTGACCGCCTCGACGATGTCGTCGGGCGTGCCGACGCCCATCAGATAGCGCGGCTTCTCCTGCGGCAGATGCGGCTCGACCGTCTCGATCATCGCCAGCATCACGTCCTGCGGCTCGCCGACCGCAAGGCCGCCAATGGCATAGCCCTTGAGGTCCATGGCGGCGAGCTCTCGCGCGCTCTCGATCCGCAAGGCCGGCACCGCTCCACCCTGAACGATCCCGAACAGCGCCCTCCCCGCCGGGTCACCGAAGGCCTTCTTGCAGCGCTCGGCCCAGCGCAGCGACAGGTGCATCGCCTTTTCGGCGACCTTGTCCTCGCAGGGCAGCGAGACGCATTCATCGAGCTGCATGACGATGTCGGAGCCGAGCAGGTTCTGGATCTCGACCGAGCGCTCGGGGGTCAGCACATGCTTCGAGCCGTCGATATGCGACTGGAAGGTGACGCCCTCCTCGGTCAGCTTGCGCAGATTGGCGAGCGACATCACCTGGAATCCGCCGGAATCGGTCAGGATCGGGTGCGGCCAGTTCATGAACTTGTGCAGGCCGCCGAGCCTGGCGACGCGCTCGGCACCAGGGCGCAGCATCAGATGATAGGTATTGCCGAGCACGACATCGGCGCCGAGCGCCTTGACCTGCTCGGGATACATGCCCTTGACCGTCGCGGCTGTGCCGACCGGCATGAAGGCCGGCGTGCGGATCACGCCGCGCGGCATGCGGACCTCGCCGGTGCGGGCAGCGCCGTCCCGGCCGAGAAGATGAAAGCTGAAATCCGTCGTCATGGGCGCCGGCCTAGCCCAGCGTTGGCTTGGACGGAAGAGGCTTGAGCGCTGGGTGGGGCTGTGCCGGCAGCTCAGCGCTTGGCGAAAGCCGCCTCGTAGACGTCCGGCTTGAAGGCGAGGACGCGGCGGTCTCCGAGATCGAGCACCGGGCGCTTGATCATAGTCGGCTGCGCCAGCATCAGCGCGATCGCCTTCTTCTCGTCGAGCCCCTGCCTGTCGGCCTCGGGCAGCTCGCGGAAGGTCGTGCTCGCCTTGTTGAGCACCTTCTCCCAGCCGAGCTCGCGGCACCAGGCCTCGAGGCGCCCCTTGTCGATGCCGGAGACGCGGTAGTCGTGGAAGGCGTAAGGGATCTTGCGCGCGTCGAGCCAGCTCCAGGCCTTCTTCATCGTGTCGCAGTTCTTGATGCCGTAGAGCGTGACCATCGTCCCGACCGTCCCTGATTGCCGTCGGCGCGGGTTGGCATGTGGCCCGTTGGAGATCAAGCGACGTCTCCGCCGAACCTCAACGCATGAGGCGCAGAGCCATTCGGCTCCCCTCGCGTTCCGTCACGCTATCGGCAACGATGGCGCGTATCGGGCAAGCATGGAATCGCATGGACGCGTCATGATCGATCAGCTGCAACATGTCGCAAAGCGCGACGACGACCTCGATATTCCGTTCCGCTCCTGGAAGAACCACCCTGCAGCCGGAGTGGATTTCCCCGACCTCTCCATCGCAACCAGCGAAGCGACCCTGACCCGTCCTATCGTCGATGCTCTCGCGTCGCGGATCCCGGCCGGGATCGAGGTGCTGGCTGGGCTCGACATCGGCGGGCTCGGGCTCGCCGGGGCGCTGGCCTATCGCAACGGCCTCGGCTTCATCGACATCCGCAAGGTCGATTCGCTGCGCAACGAGGTGATGCGCAGCATCATGGCGAATTACGAGCTCGGCGAAGGCGTGGTGATCTCGAAAGGCGCCCGGCTGGCAGGGCGCCACATCGCGATCGTCGACGATTGCCTGATCTCGGGCGGCACGGCGCTGGCAACGGCGCGGCTGATCCGCCGGCTCGGCGGCCATTGCGACACCGCGCTCTTCGTCTTCGATATCGAGGGCATGGGCGGGCGCGAGCGGCTCGCGGATGGTGGCATCAACGCAGAGGTGTTGCGCACTGCCCCGCGGACAGCGCCGGAGAATGCGGAGGGCGTCTAGACTACGTCGGCGCGATCGCGCAGCGGCCAGCGAGCGAGATGGTCGTGATGGCTGGCGCCATAGATACTTCGGATCAGGACGAGGTCGCGCACGGTGAAACAAACCGGTGGGGCTATGGCATTGGTGACCGGGTGTTCATCGTAGAACATGGTCAGATGCGGGTTGAATCCGGAATTCGTTCGAAACCCATTCGCCTGCATTGCATCACGCAAACGCCCATAAAAATCATCGAGAACTGAAATCTTCTGAGTCGAGGCGAGGAAGACGGCTCGTGGCTCGCCTGGCCGCCCGTACCCTCTGGCATGGTCGAAGGCGATATCGAAGATGGGCGCCGAGACCGATCCCCCTATCGCCTTCAAGGCGGCGATGATCCAAGCTGGAGCCTCTCCCTGTCCTTTGATGCCACAGAGCGTGATATGATACCGGCTCGGTCCGAGAAGACGACTGCGTGATCCGAGCGACCGACACAGGCCACGCCCAAAGATATCGATCGAATGGGTGACATCCACGGGTGGACGAAAAGCGAAGAAGTATCTGTTTTCGTCGCGATCACGAGGCGGACGCCTTCGTGGCGGAGCGCTTCCAGCGCCAAGATCGACATCTGGGCCGAACAGATTGAGCTGTCTAGAGGACGGCTTCGTCATTCCTCTGAATAGAACAAAATAAGAACATTAGCAAGCGCGGCGTCAGCGAGTACAACCCCCTCACCCCGCCGCCCGATACTCCGAGGGCGACATACCCGCCCGCGCGGCGAAGAAGCGGGAGAAGTAGGCCGGGTCGGAGAAGCCGAGCCGGAAGGCGATCTGGGAGATCGGCGAGCGAGTGTAGACGAGGTCACGCCGCGCCTCGATCATCAGCCGGCCCTGGATCACCCGCATCGCCGAATGGCCGAGCAACTCGCGACAGACGCGCGTGAGATGCGGGCCGGTGACGCCTAGATCGCGCGCATAGGCGTCGAGTGGCTCATGCGTGTGGAAATGACTCTCGACCCGCTCGATGAAGCGCCGGACCAGCACGGCGCGCGTATCGTGTGCGCCGCTGGCGGCCACCGCATGCGAGCGCGCTGCGCGGGTGAACCAGATCGCGATCAGGCGCGCGTGGGCAGCGAGCGCCAGTTCGCGGCTGCCGCGATTGCGGCCGAACTCCGCGAGCGCCGCCTCCATCGTCATGGCCAGCTCGGCGATGCCGGCATCGCCCGGTCCTCGCCTGCCGACGAAGGCTTCGCCCAGCACGGTGCCGAGCGCCGGCTCGGCCTCGACCAGCGGCGTCAGGGTCGAGGTCGCGACGCTGGCGACGAAGCCCTCGGTGTCCGGCTCGAAGCGGAATTCGTGGATCGCCAGCGGCGGCAGCAGCAGGACCGTGCCGGGGATGAGCCGATGGTCCGCGCCGTCGACCCGGACCAGCCCGCCGCCCGAGGCGATCAGGAAGAACTGCGCCATGTCCTGGTGGCGGTGCGGCTCGATCCGCCAGTCGCGCGGAGCGCTGCGGGCGCTGATCCGCTCGATATGCAGCGGATCGGGAAAACGCTGCTCGCGTGGCTCGTCATAGAGCCAGTAGGCGGGCACCGAGGCGAGCGTCATCGCACAATCCGATATTCGTTTTGTCCAAGAGGTTGGGTGAAAGCTCCATTCCGGTCAAGCGCTCGCAATGGCATTTTCATTTGAAAGTACAGGGCTCTGCAGTCCCTGATCTACGGAGGACGCCATGCGCACTCAGGTCGTGATCGTCGGAGCCGGGCCGTCGGGCCTGCTGCTTGGGCAGCTGCTGAGCCGCCAGGGTGTCGACAACATCATCCTCGAGCGCAAGAGCCCCGACTACGTGCTCTCGCGCATCAGGGCCGGCGTGCTCGAACAGGGCACGGTCGATCTGCTGCACGAAGCCGGCGTCGGGGTCCGCCTCGCCGAAGAGGGCCTGCCGCATGACGGCTTCTCGCTCGCCTTCGAGGGGCGCCTGCAGCGCGTCGATCTCAAGGGCCTGACCGGCCAGCAGGTCACGGTCTACGGCCAGACCGAGGTGACGCAGGACCTGATGGAAGCAAGGCAGGCGGCTGGCGCGACGAGCTTCTACGAAGCCGAGGACGTGCAACTTCACGATTTCGACGGCACTTCGCCGCGTGTCAGCTTCACCTTCGAGGGTAAGCGGCGCGAGATCGCCTGCGACTTCATCGCTGGCTGCGACGGCTTTCACGGCATCTGCCGCGCCTCGGTGCCGACAGGGGCGATCGAGACCTTCGAGCGCGTCTACCCCTTCGGCTGGCTCGGCCTGCTGGTCGACCAGCCGCCGGCGGCGCATGAGCTGGTCTATGCCAGCTCGCCCTTCGGCTTCGCCCTCTGCTCGATGCGCTCGCAGACCCGCAGCCGCTACTATGTCCAGGTGCCGCTCGACGAGACCGTCGCGGTCTGGTCGGACGAGCGCTTCTTCGACGAGTTGCGTCGGCGCGTGCCGGAGGAGGTCGCAGCGGCGGTGACGCCGGGGCCTTCGTTGGAGAAGAGCATCGCGCCGCTGCGCAGCTTCGTCGCCGAGCCGCTGCGCTTCGGCCGGCTGTTTCTTGCCGGCGACGCCGGCCACATCGTGCCGCCGACCGGCGCCAAGGGGCTGAACCTCGCCGCCAGCGACGTGCACTACCTGTTCGAGGCGCTGCGCGAGCACTATGCCGAGCGCTCGAATGCCGGGCTCGACGCCTATTCCGACCGGGCGCTGGCCCGGGTCTGGAAGGCGGTGCGCTTCTCCTGGTCGATGACCAATCTGCTCCACCTCTTCCCGGAGGCGAGCGCCTTCGACCAGCGCATCCGCCGCGCCGAGTTCGACTATCTGGCGAGTTCGCAGGCGGCGCTCACCAGCGTCGCGGAGAACTATGTCGGCCTGCCCTATTGAGATTTGACAGGCCGTGGCGCCCTACCTCAACGCGGTGGCAGCTTCTCGTACTTCCGGGCGTCCGGGGGCACATGGTCCCAGGGCTGGGCGACCGAATGCCAGAACACCATCTCCGGCTTGTAGCGGCCGGGCTCGTCGAGGCTGCCGGCGCGGATGATGAACAGGTCGGGGATATCCGGGAAGCTCATATAGACCGGTGAGCCGCAAGTCGGGCAGAAGGCGCAGCGCTTGACCGTGCCGCCCTCGCCGACGACGTCCCAGGTGTTTGCCTTGCCCTCGACCGTGACCGGCGCGCCGACGAAGCTGAGATAGGAGCTGTGGCCGGTGCCGCTCTGGTGCTGGCACTGGCGGCATTGGCAGTCATTGCTCTCGACCGGCTCGGCCTTGATCTCATAGCGGATCGCGCGGCAGGCGCAGCCGCCGGTATAGGCATGGCTCATCATCATGTCCTCGACAGACCAGGAATAGGCGGCAGTCCCGCGACGTCAGGCTGGCTCGCCGGCGACATCACCGAGGCGCGGCAGGATGGTCTTCCAGCCACGGCCCATATTGGTGAACGCGGACTCGTTGCGCGGCAGCTCGAAGCCGGAATGGACGAGACGCACGCGGGTGCCGTTCGCCGCTTTGGACAGCGTCCAGGTGACGACCGTGTCGAGGCGGGAACCGTAGCCGGCATTGCCGTCGTCGCCGCCCTTCCAGGAATAGGCCAGGCATTCGTTCGGGATCACCTCCAGCACCTGGCAGCGGATCGTGCCGTCCCAGGCGCCGGCCGGCGTCGTCTTGAAGGTGAAGCGCGTGCCCTCGACCGGCGCGAAGCCCGAAGGCTCCATGATCCAGCGGGCGATCAGCTTGCTCGAGGTCAGCGCCTTCCAGATCATCTCCGGAGCATGCGGAAGGATTTCGTCGACGACGATGTCCTGCGTGACGGGCTGCAGGTCGAGAGCGGTCATGGGTCGATCTCCTTGAGAAGGGTGCGGAGCTTGCTGAAGCGCTCGCGCCAGAACACGCCGTAATGGCCGATCCAGTCGACGAGCGGCGCCAGGCCTTCCGGCTCGGCGCGGTAGAAGACGTTGCGGCCCTCCGGCCGCTCGGCGACGAGGCCGGCCTGCTTCAGCGATTTGAGATGCTGGGAGATGGCGCCCTGCGTCACACCGCTGCCTCGGGTGAGCTCCGCGACGGTGATCTCGTCGCAGGCGGAAATCCGTTCGAACACGGCACGCCTTGTCGGATCGGCGAGCGCGCGCATGACGGTGGAGACGGAAGCGATCTCAAGCATGGGACATCAATTAGCAATCACTAATTCATTAGTCAATGCTAATTCGATTGAGCCAAGAAGGCCGACCGGCGGAGGGCTGGCCCCTCCCTCTCCCTCAGTCCATGCGGTTGGTGAGCAGCCGGCGCGGTGTCGCGGTCAGCCGTCGGCAGCCTTCGGCCTCGACAACAATGGTCTCGCTGAAACCGAGGCCGCCGGCCGAGACATACATGTGGAAGACCATGCCCTGCTCCAGCCGCCAGCGGGCGTTCGGCAGGAAGACGCGTGAGAAATCGCTGGTGCGCGGTGTGCGGCCATAGAGGCCGAGCGTGTAGCCGGTGACGTTGTCGTAGACCGGGCGCAGGCCCTCGGCGAGTACGGCTTCGCGCAGGACGGCGTCGACCTCGCAGGCCAGGGCACCTGGGCGCATCGCGACGAGTTGGCGGTCCTGCAAGGCGACGAGGCGTTCGGCCAGTGGCGCGAGGCCACGCCGATCCTCGCCGATCAGCACCGGCCGCATCAGCCGGGCGCCGTGATTGCGGACCTTGGGGATCAGCTCGACATGCAGGATATCGCCGTCCGCGAGCGGCTGGCCGGTCATGACGCCGTGCAGGAATTCATGGTCGCCGACGCCCGGCAGGATCGGACCGGTTTCGCCGGTGTCGGCCCCGTTCTCCAGGAAGCAGGCGGCGGCGATCGCAGCGGCAGCGCGTGGCGACAGGCCTGCCTGCGCCTGGGCAGCAATCGCGGTCATCGCCTTGTCTGCAACCGCAGCCGCCTGCGCGATCAGGACAATCTCCGCCGGCGACTTCACCGCCCGCAAGAGATCGCTTGCGCGCGGCAAGTCGACGAAGCGCGCCTGCGGCAGCAGAGCGGCAAAGCGCTCGCGGGTCGCGGCTGTGAAGCCATAGGAGGCGTGATCGGCGCCGATCGCAGCGCCTGCGAAGCCGCGTCGGCGGATCTCCCGCGCCATCACCTCATGCGGCTCGGCTGTATCGGCAAAGCCGACGATGTCGGAAAACCAGCAGGCATCGCGGCATGGGCCGGCATCGAGTTCGCGGAGCACGAACCAGGGCTCGCCCTCCCTTGGCAGGAAGGCGGCGCGATACATCGTCTCCGAGACGGTGTAGCCGGTCAGCCATGCCAGGAATTCGGCATGGTCGACCAGCAGCAGCTCGGCGCCTGCTTCCGCCATCGCGGCGCGGGCCTTGGCGGCCCGGCCGGCGAATTCCTCGCGCGGGAAGAGCGGGCTCACGCCACTTCGCAGATATCGAGGATGGTCAGCATGTAGATGCGGACCATATCGAGGAAGTCGCGGATCTCGACGCGCTCGTCGGGCATGGTGTTGTAGCGCCCGCCGGGGCCGCAGACGATGCCTTCCATGCCGGCTTCGGCATAGAGATGGCCGGCATCGGTGCCGAAGAAACCGGGCGGCTTGATCGCGCCGGTCGGCTGCTTCTCGCCACGCACCGCCTCATAGGCGGCGTTGACGGTCTTCACGATGCGGGCGTCCTTGGCGACCTCGAAGGCCGGCATCGACTGGTGGCCTTCCTTCTTCTCGACGCGGATCGCGGTCTTGAGGCCGGGGAAGCGCTGCTCCAGCGCGGCGAGCTCGCGCTGCATGTCGGCGAGCGCGCCTGCTTCCGTCTGGCCGGGCGCATAGCGGCCGGAGCCCTTGAGCTTGCAATAGTCCGAGACCTGCGGAGCGCGCCATTCGTGCAGCTCCTTGCCGAGCGCGCCATGGACGACGCCGACATGGACGCGGTTGATCGATTCATGCTCGGGCGACGGTGCGCCCGAGAAGGTCATGGCGTTCAGCTTCGGGATCAGGTCGCAGGCGGCCATGATCGCATCGACCGCCTGCTCGCGCTTGGAGAGGTGGCGGGTGTTGCCGGTGAGCTCGATGACGAAGGAGAAGGCGCAGGCGTGCATGGTCACGGCCTGCACGTCGGTCGGCTCGCTGTTGACGAAATAGTCGGCGCGGATGCCGCTGCGGATCGCCGCGACCGTGCCGACGCCGCCCTGCAATTCGCCGACGACGAAGGTCAGGATCACGTCGCCCTTCAGCTTCACGCCGGCGTCGATCAGCGTCTTGACCGCGCAGTAATAGGCCGCATCGCCCGCCTTCATGTTGGAGACGCCGATGCCGTAGATGAACTCGTCGTCGACCACCCCGCCCCAGGGATCCACCGTCCAGCCCTCGGTCGCCGGGTTGGTGTCGAGATGGCCGTTGAAGAGCAGGCTCTTGCCGCCACCCGTGCCCTTCCAGCGGCCGATCGCATTGGCGCGGCGTCCCTCGTCGAAAGCTTGCGCCTCCGCCTCGATGCCCATCGCCTGCATCTGCCCGACGACATGGTGGACGAGCGCCTTCTCGCCTTCGGTCTCGCTGTAGCTCTTGTGCTTCACCCAGTCGGAGAGCAGCGCGAGGCAAGCCTTCTCGTCGAGTGAATGGATCAGGTCGCGCGGATTCATCGTTAGCCTCGCAAGGTCAGGCGGCGGCCGTGGCCGGGGCGGGCACGGCGGCGAGCAGGGAGCGGGTGTAGGGGTGGAGGTCGGCGCCCGAGAGCGCGGCGACATCGACAAGATCGACGAGGTCGCCGCGATACATCACCGCGATGCGGTGGGCGATCTGGCGGACCAAGTTGAGGTCGTGGGTGATGAAGAGATAGGCCGTGCCGAAGCGCTTCTGCAGGTCGACCAGAAGCTCGATCACCGAGGCCTGCACGGAGACGTCGAGCGCCGAGGTGATCTCGTCGCAGATCACCAGCTTTGGCCTGGAGGCGAAGGCGCGGGCGATGGCGACGCGCTGCTTCTCGCCACCGGAGAGCTGGTGCGGATAGCGCTCGGCATAGGATGCCGGCAGGCGCACCTGCTCCAGCAGCGAGCCGATCGCCGCGGCATCCTTGCGCGCGCCGGGCTCGCCATAGAGCGCGAGCGGGCGCGACAGGATCTCGCGGATGCGCTGGCGCGGATTGAGCGAGGAATCCGGGTGCTGGAAGATGATCTGGACGTCGCGGCGATAGGCCCGGTCCATATCGGAAAGGCCGGTGATCCTGCGGCCGGCAAAGCGGATTTCGCCCTCGAAGCGGTTCAGCCCCGTCATCGCCTTGGCGAGCGTCGACTTGCCCGAACCGGATTCGCCGACGATGCCGAGGATCTCGCCTGGCTTCACCGACAGGCTGACCTCGCGATTGCCGGTGAACTGCGTGTTCGCCCGACCGAGCAGGCGCCCGAGAAAGGGCTTGCGGCCGTAGAGCACGCTGACCTTCTCGACCTCGACCAGCGGCTTGCCCGCCGTCTCGGGAGCCGCCTCGACCAGGCGATGATCCGGCCGCGGCACGGCGGCGAGCAGCCTTTGCGTATAGGCGTCCTGCGGCCGGGCGAAGACCTCGGCCACTCCGCCCTGCTCGACGATCTTGCCGCGATGGATCACCGCGACCTTGCTGGCGATCTGCGAGACCAGCGCGAGGTCATGCGAGATGTAGAGCGAGGCGACGCCGGTCTCTTCCTGCAAGGCCTTGAACAGGTCGAGGATCTGGCGGGCAGTGATGACGTCGAGCGCCGTCGTCGGCTCGTCGAAGATGATGCATTCGGGCTGGCAGGCGAAGGCGGTGGCGATGACGACGCGCTGCTTCTCGCCGCCGGAGGCCTCGTGCGGATAGCGCCGCATCATCTGGCCGGGCACCTTTAAGCCGACATGGGCGAGGCGCTCCTCGCCCTCCGCCCAGGCCTGCCGGCGCGTCAGGCCGCGATGGCGCACCAGCACCTCGGCGAGCTGCTCGCCGAGCGGCAGCGTCGGGTTGAGCGAGGTGCTCGGGTCCTGGAAGACCATGCCGATGCGCCGGCCGCGGATCGCCTCGATCTCGGCTTCAGAGGCCTTCAGCAGGTCCTGCCCGGTCAGGCGGATGCTGCCGGCCTCGCGTGCGCTCTGCGGCAGATGACGCATGATCGCCCAGGCGAGCGAGGTCTTGCCGGAGCCGGATTCGCCGACGAGGCCGAGCACCTCGCCCTTGGCGATCGCGAGCGTGACGTCGTCGAGCGCACGGGTGAAGCCGGTCGGCGTCGCATAGTCGAGGCTGTAGCCGGCGATGTCGAGGATTGGTTCGCCCATCGCCTCAGCTCCTCGGGTTCAGCACGTCGCGCAGGCCGTCGCCGAGCAGGTTGAAGCCGATGGCGACCAGCGCGACGGCAAGGCTCGGCCACAGGATCATCCAGGGGCTGAGATGCATGAAGCGGCGGGCTTCAGAGACCATCAGCCCCCATTCGGACGCAGGCGGCTGCGCGCCGAGACCGAGGAAGGACAGCGTCGCGAACAGCATCACCGCGAAGGCGACGCGGATCGTCATCTCGACGATGATCGGCGCCACCACGTTCGGCAGCATCTCGCGCCCGACGATGAAGGCGGCGCTCTCGCCACGCGCGATGGCCGCGTTGACATAGTCCTGCTTGCGCACGGAGAGCGCGACCGAGCGGGTAACGCGCGCCATGCCCGGTGCGAAGGCGAGCGCGATGGCGAAGAGCGCGTTGACGCTGCTCTTGCCGAGCAGGTTCACGATCAGCAGCGCCAGCAGCAGGCTCGGGATCGACATGATCGCGTCGACGGTGCGCATGATCGCCTCGTCGCTGCGCCCGCCGAGGAAGGCCGAGACGGTGCCGACGACCGCCCCGACAAGCGTGCCGAGCGCCGTCGCCAGCACTGCAAGCAGGACGGTGGCGCGGGCGCCGTGCAGCAAGCGGCTCAGGATGTCGCGGCCATACTGGTCGGTGCCGAGCCAGAACTGCGCGCTCGGCGGCTTGTAGCGCATCAGCGGCGCCATCTTCTCGGGATCGTTGGGAGCGAGCCACGGCCCGACGATCACGACGAGCAGGATGAGGCCGACGATGACGAGGCCGAGCGCGCCTTGCGGCGAGCGCAGCATGCGCCTGAGGATCTCAATCATACTGGATCCTCCGATCGAGCCACGCGTAGCAGATATCAGCAAGGAAATTGGCGACGGCGTAGGTCGTCGCCATGATCAACGCTCCGGCCTGGATCGAGGGCAGGTCGCGCGCCTGGATCGCGACGATGAGCTGCCGGCCGATGCCGGGCAGCGCGAAGATCTCCTCGACCACGATGACACCACCGAGCAGATAGCCGACATCGAGCGCGACGATGGTGATGGTGGGCAGCAGCGCATTGCGCAGCGCATGCTTGAACAGCACCTGCCGCTTCGACAAACCCTTCAGCCTGGCAGCGCGGATGTAGTCGGAGTGCAGGACGTCGACGAGCTCGGAGCGCACCATGCGCGAGACATGGGCGATCAGGATCAGCGACACCGTCAGCACCGGCAGGACGAGGTGTTTCAGGCCTCGCAGCGGGTCTTCGGTCAGCGGGACATAGCCGGTCGCCGGCAGCCATTGCAGCCAGTCCGCAAACAGCAACACGATCAGCGTCGCGGTGACGAATTCCGGCAAGGAGACGCCGACATAGGAGAGGAAGCCGACGCCGAGATCGGCCGCCTTGCCCCGCCTGACCGCGGCGACGATGCCGAGCGGGATCGCCACCAGCAGCATCAGCGTGATCGAGAACAGGGCAAGCAGCAGCGAGCGGCCGAGCGCTTCCAGCATCACCGGGGCGACCGGCTGGCCGGTGCGCATCGAGACGCCGAAATCGCCGCGCAGCACGCCGGAGAGCCAGTGCAGATACTGCATCCAGATGGGATCGTTCAGGCCCATCTTGGCGCGCAGCGCCGCCAGCGCGTCCGGCGTCGCATTCTCGCCCAGCATCATCACGGCGGCGTCGGCCGGCAGGACCTGGGTGATCGCGAAGACGATCAGCGACACGACCAGCAGCGTGTAGCCGATCAGCAGGATGCGCTTGAGGACGTAAGCCGGCGACACGGTGCTGCGGTCCTGCGCTCAGCCGCGCTTCGGCGCCTTGGCGCCGAGCGAGACATGGTCGAGCCGGAAGACGGCGCCGCGCGGATGCAGCTGATAGCCCTCGACCCAGTCGCGCTGGGCGCCGAGCAGGTCGAAGAAGGCCGGGATGATCGAGGGCACCTCAGCATTCATCAGCTTCTGCGCCTCGGCGTAGAGCGCCCGGCGCTTGCTCTCGTCGACCGTGGCCCTGGCCTCGAAGATCAGCTTGTCGAAGGCGGCGTTGTTCCAGCGCGTCTCGTTCCAGGCGGCGTTGGAGGTGTAGAGCAGCGAGAAGATGGCGTCGGCCGTCGCCTGCATGTTGTAGAAGCCGACATAGAACGAGCCCTTCTTCCAGACCTGGTCGAGATAGGTCGCGTGCGGCATGGTCTCGACCTTGATGTCGAAGCCGGCGGGCTTGGCCATCTCGCGCAGCGCGACGGCGAGCTGGGTGCGCTGGCCCGGCCGGTCGGAGGCGATCAGCGTCGCTTCCAGCCCTTTGGGATAGCCGGCCTCGGCGAGCAGCGCCTTGGCCTTGGCGATGTCGGCCTTCTTGGCCGGCAGGTCGGCATGGAAGCGATAGGCGGGATTGAGCGGCGTATCGTTGCCGGCCGAGCCGAAGCCTTCGGTGACGAAATCGACCATCGCGGCGCGATCGACCGTGAGCGCCAGCGCCTGGCGCACGCGCACGTCATTGAACGGCTTCTGATCGCAACCGAAGTTGACGTTGCAGAACTGGCCCGAGGGCACGCGCAGCGCCTTGACGCCGGAGGCCTTCTGCAGGCGCCCGAACTCGGTCGGCGGCGTCGTGGTGATGAGGTCGGTATCGCCCGAGATCAGCGCGGAAGCCTCGGCGCTGACGTCCGGGTAGACCACCACCTCGATCTTATCGAGATAGGGCCGCTCCTTGTCGTAGAAGGCGTCGTTGCGAGCGACGACGATCAGCCGTTCCGGCTCGAAGGAGACGAGTTTGAACGGACCGGTGCCGATTGCCTGGCGGTCGAGCTTCTCCAGCCCGCTCTTGATCACCGCGGCCGGCACGATCTTGGCGTTGGTGTAGGCCAGCGTCACCGGCAGGTCGGCGAACGGCGCCGACAGGTTGAAGACGACGGTGGCGTCGTCCTTGGCGGTGACCTTGGCGATCGGGCCGACATTCTGGCGTGCGGGCGACGCGGTCTTGGCGTCGAGGATCGCCTCGAAGGTCGCGACGACGTCGGCGGCGGTGCAGGGCGAGCCGTCATGGAAGGTCAGGCCCTTGCGTAAGGCAAAGGTCCACTCGGTTAGATCGGCGGAATTGGTCCAGGATTCAGCGAGATCCGGCTCGGCGCTCATGTCGGGCTTGAGCCGCGTCAGGCCGGAATAGAGCAGTTCGGCGACCAGGTATTCCGGGTTCACCCGGGTGACGAGCGGGTTGAGCTTGGCGACCGCCTGGTCGACGCTGACGCGTAGCGTGCCGCCACGGCGCGGCGCCTGAGCGAAGGCCGGCACGCCGGACAGGGCAAGGCCGCTCAGGGCGGCGGAGGCGGCGAGGAAATCGCGACGATGGATGCTCGGCATTGGGCGCTCCTTCAGCTCTGGGACGGCGGGATGTCGGGGTTGAGATCGGGCCTGAAATCGGCGGCGAGATAGGACAGCACCGCCTGCGCCAGCGAGACGATGTCCGGCACCGTGGTGTATTCGCCGGGCGAATGGATGTTGCGATCGGGCCGGCCGAGACCGCCGAGCAGCACCTCCTGCTGGCCGGTCGCGCGCTGGACCCAGCCGAAATCGGAGCAGCTCGCAGCGCCCCAGCGCCGGAAATCCTGCGGCGCGTAGCCGAAGCCCTGCCCCATCGCCGCCTGCCAGCGCGGCCAGTGCGGGCCGGCCGGATCGGCGGTCGGCATGAGATGGCCGACCAGGGCGGTCTCGACGGTGAGCCCCGGCACGGTGGCGGCGCTTCGGCGGATCACCGCCTCGATCTCGGCCAGCGCCTCCTCGAAGCGCTCCTCCGGGGCATAGCGCCGGTTGAGCGTCAGCTCGAGCAAGGCGGGAACCTGGCCGCCGGCGGTGCCACCCTCGATCGTAGCGAGATTGAGTTGGGCGGTCAGCGGCGGCTTGCCAGGCGGCGGCGGCAAGGCGGAGGTCCGGCTCGCGACCTGTGCCTTCAGCGCCATCAGCGCATTGAGCAGCGGCAGAGCGCCCTCGATCGCGTTGAGGCCGGAGCCCTTGCGATTGCCCTCGCCGGCATGCACCGCCTGACCGTGGATGCGCACCAGCAGGTTGAACAGGCCAAAGCAGCCTGCCCAGATCCGCGCCTCGGCGCTGCCGTTGAAGTTGAGGATATGACCGGAGAGCTTCCGCTGCTCGGCGAGATAGCGGATGCCGGGATAGAGGCCGCCCTCCTCGTCGGTGCAGAACAGCAGCATCGGATCATAGGCGAGTTCGATCCCACAAGCCCGCGCCGCGCGCAGGGCCAGCAGAATCGCGGCGATGCTGCCCTTCATGTCGGCGGCGCCGAGGCCGATCAGGCGATCGCCGTCGCGCTCCATCCGAAGCGGATCGCCTTGCCAGCCGGCCGTGGCGGGTACGGTGTCGACGTGGAAATAGAGGCCGCAGACCGGCCGGCCGCCGGCGCGGCTGGCGACCAGATTGGTGCGCGAACCGGCGGCCGGGCCATTCGGCACCTTCCACAGGCTTTCGGGGACGGTCACACGCTCGGTCGCAAAGCCGAGCGGGGCGACGAAGTCCTCCATCAGCCCGGCGAAATCGTCATAGCCCAGGCCCGGCGGGAAGGAGGTGTCGACCGCGATCATCCGATCGAGCTCGGCGACGGCGCCATCGACGTTGGCGGCGATCCAGTCGCAGGCCTCGGACAGCGCGAGCTCCTCACGCAGCAGGGATTTGGACTCGCTCATCGCTCAGCCCAATGACGCCGCGCTTGTCCAGCGCCGGCGCGATCTGCGATGGAACCTCCGAAAAGCCGCAGCTGGCAATGCCATTTGCGGAGCCCCCTCTTTCATATAAACTATATAGAAATAGGAACCGACGGCATGCCCCCTGTCAATGCCAAAAAAGCGACGCTCGCTGCCGCCGGAACGGGCAACGGCGCCGGAGCCTCGGCGCCGGTCCTGCCGAATTTCGGCGCCGGAGATGCCGCACCGCTCTATGAGCGCGTGAAACGGCACATGTCGGAGGCGATCCTGGTCGGCGAATGGCCGCCCGGCATGGTGCTGCCGAGCGAGACCTCGCTGGCCCAGGGCTTCGGCATCGCCGTCGGCACCGTCCGCCGGGCGATGACCGATCTCGTTGCGGAGGGGCTGCTGACGCGCCGCCGCAAGACCGGGACGGTGGTGACCGGGCGCACGCCGCATCACAGCCTGCGCTTCTTCTTCCAGTATTTCCGGCTGCATCGGGCCGATGGCAGCCTGGTGCGCTCGACCAGCCAGTTCCTCGCCACTGAGATCCTGGCCGCGACGCCGTCACAGGTCGAGGCGCTGCAAATCCGGACCGGTGGGGTGATCAAGATCCACCGCATCCGCCATGCAGACGGCCATCCGGTGATGCACGACAAGCTGCTGCTGGCGCAGGAACGGCTGCCGGACTGGCCGCGCGACGTCGCGGAGCTGCCATCCCTGCTCTACCTTCATCTGCTTGAGCGCTACGGCATACGCATCTCCGCCGTGCGCGAGCAGATCACCGCCGACCTCGCGAGCAAGGAAGACGTCGCGCTGCTGGCACTCGCTGCAGGCGAGCCGGTGCTGACGATCGACGAGGTCGCCTATGACCAGGCGGGAACGCCGACGATCCTCGGCTGGCACCGCGCCACGACGCGGTCCCATATCTACGTCAACGAGGTACGGTAGCGGCAGCGCTTTCAGCAGCGCTGATAGATGTCCTCGATGCGGATGATGTCGTCCTCGCCGAGATAGGAGCCGACCTGCACCTCGATGATCTCGAGCGGGATCTTGCCGGGATTGGCCATGCGATGGACGCAGCCGATCGGCAGGTAGATCGCCTCGTTCTCGTGCACGAGAATGGTCTCGTCGTCGCGCGTCACCTGGGCGGTGCCGCGCACCACCACCCAGTGCTCGGCGCGGTGATGGTGCTTCTGCAGGGAGAGGACGCCGTTCGGCTTGACCGTGATGCGCTTGACCTGATGGCGCTCGTCGAGATCGACGGAGAGATACTTGCCCCAGGGCCGGTGGATCTCGCGATGGCTGGCGGCTTCCGGCTCGCGGTTCGCCGCGACCAGCGCGACGACGTCCTTGACCTTGTCGGCCTTGGCCTTGGGCGTCACCAGGATGGCGTCGCGGGTGGCGATGACGGCAATGTCGTCCAGTCCGACGACGGCGACAACAGCATCTTCAGAGCGGACGAGGTTATTGGCGCCATCGAGCACATAGCCGCGCCCCTGGACGACATTGCCGCCCGCCCCCTTCTCGGAGAGCTGCCAGACCGCGCTCCAATTGCCGACATCGGACCAGCCGAAATGGCCGGCGATCACGGCTGCGGTATCGGCCTGCTCCAGCACGGGAGCCTCAGCCGCGATCGCCGGGAGATCGGCAGAAGCGTCGGTTTCGAGCATGCGGATGCCGAGGTTGGTTCCGTTCGCCTTGCCGTTGCCGACCGCCGCCCTGGCGGCTGCCTGGAGCTTCATCTGCATCGTCGCGGCATCGAAGACGACATTGCCCGAATTCCAGAGATAGCCATCGGCGAGATAGCGCGCCGCCAGCGCAGCGTCAGGCTTTGCCGCGACGTCCTCGACCCCACGCACGCCCTCGGCGATCTCGGCTCCCGGGCGGATATAGCCATAGGCGGTCGCCGGATGGCATGGCGGTATGCCGATCGCGACGATGCGGCCCTGCGCGGCGACCGCCGCGGCCCTGGCGCAGGTTTCGACGAAGAGCTTGCCGTCCTGCACGACATGGTCGGCCGGGAAGATGCCGACGAGCGCGACTTCGCTACGGGCCAGGCCAAGCTCGGCCGCGATCGCCGCGGCGGAATGGGCGCCGCGCCCGGCCGGCTCCAGCACGATCTCGGCGCGCAGGCCGATCGCCTGCAACTGGTCGGCGACGGTGAAGCGCTGCTCCGCGTTCGTCACCACGATCGGTGTGTCGAACACGCCGGGATCGGACAGGAGCCTAAGCGTCCGCTGGAAGGTGGAGTCCCGGTCGAAGAGCGGGATGAACTGCTTGGGCATCGTCTCGCGTGCGATCGGCCACAGGCCGGCGCCATGTCCCGTGCACATCACGACCGGGATGATCTTCGGCATGGGCCCTGCTCCCAGAAAGCGGCTGCTGATTGCGCCGCAATACTGGAAGAGAAACCGCCGGGCTCAAGCGGCCATCTCGGCTGATCTGCCGAGCGAAGGAGCCGCATCCTCGGGCGATCGGCTCCTCCGATCGCCCTACCCCGTCCGCGCTCACTCCTCCCGGAAGCTCGACCGCATCGAGTCGGTCAGCGGCTGCATCAGATAGGCGATGGCGGTGCGCTCGCCGGTCGGGACATAGACCTCGGCCGGCATGCCGGGCCGGAGCTTGGCCCTGATCTTCGGCGGGAAGCCGGAGGCCGAGACGCTGACGCGCAATTCGTAGACCATCTGCTGCAGGACATCGTCGCGCAGCGCGTCCGCCGCGACGGATTTGACCTCGCCAACGGTGAACGGCGTCGCCCGGCCCTTGAAGGACGGCAGGCGCACCTCCGCGGCCATGCCGGGGTGCAGGTTGTTCACATCCATCGGCGAGACCTTGGCGGTGACGATGAGCTCGTCGTCCTGCGGCACGATCTCCATCAGGGTATCGCCCGGCTTGACCACGGCCCCGACGGTGTGGACCTTCGAGGCCACGACCCGTCCGGCGCGCGGCGCGCGGACTTCGGCGCGGGCCAGCACATCTTCGGCAATGCGCAGCTTCTCGCGCGCGTCGGCGAGCTTGACCCGGCATTCGGCGAGCTTGGTCGAAGCTTCCTCGGAGGCTTTCAGCCCGATCTGGCTCATCTGCAGCCGGATCTCGTCATTGGCGACCGCAAGCCGCGCCAGATCGGCCTCCAGCGAGCCGATGCGGCCCTGCAATTCGGTCAGCGTCCGCTTGAGCGGGTTGATCCGCGTCGCGGCGACAAACCCCTTGTCGGCGAGGGGCCGCAGGCTGGTCAGTTCCTCGTTGATGCTCGCGGCCTGTCCGATCGCGGCCTCGCGCTGCGCCTCGTTCGACTGGTATTGCTTCTCGGACTGCGTCAGCCGCTCCTTGAGGATCGAGACTTCCAGCTTCTGCGTCGATTGCCGCTCCTTGAACAGGCGCTCCTGGTCTAGCATGACCCTGCGCGCCTCCTTGGCCTCGGAAGCGTCGAGCAGCTCGCTCGGGAAGGTGATGCGGTCGAGCCGGTCGATCTCGGCCGTGAAGCGCGCCTCCTCGCCCAGGGCCTGCAACACGCTCAGCCGCGCCACGCTGCGCTGCGCCGCCGCCTGCGTCGTATCGAGGCGCAACAAGGTTTCGCCGGCCTTGACGTCCGCGCCGTCGCGCACCGCGATCGCCTCGACGAGCCCGCCTTCGAGGTGCTGCACCGCCTTGCGGTCGCTCTCGACGACGACGCTGCCATGCGCCACCACGGCGCTGTCGAGGCGCGCGGTCACCGACCAGAGCCCACCCGCCCCGAGCGCGAGGCCGACAACGACATAGCCCTTGCGGACCGGGGCGCGCCAATCGCCATCGCCCTGCGCAGGCAGGCTGGTCCGCCGGAGCGACTGCCGTGCAACGA
The DNA here is from genome assembly GCA_024231975.1 of Allobosea sp. GTDB lineage: Bacteria > Pseudomonadota > Alphaproteobacteria > Rhizobiales > Beijerinckiaceae > Allobosea. Next base: position 147,862 of record JAAEQB010000034.1, on the reverse strand, counting down.
TCAGCAGGCGCGCGAAGCGCCGGCGCCAATAGGCCTTCCTCAGGAAGGGCTTCAGCGTGTTCATGAAAGCGTTCATCGACGTGCCCACCTTGCTGCCGAAAGCGGCTCGACCTGCCCTGTCTGGCCACGCTGCGGCGGCTGGATGCGTGCGCCGGCGCCGGGTTGCAGCAGCACAGGCAGAATCTCGTCGCGCCCGCCGACCCTGACGGCCTGGCCCTTCTGCATCAGGATGATCTTGTCGACCTGCGAGAGCAGTTGCGGGCGATGCGTGATCACGACGACGATCGCGCCGGCATCGCGCAGGCCGGCCAGGGCCCGCCCGAGCGCTGCATCGCCGTCCATGTCGAGATTGGCGTTCGGCTCGTCGAGCACGACCAGCGCCGGCTGACCATAGAGCGCCCGCGCCAGCCCGATACGCTGGCGCTGCCCGCCGGAGAGGATCGCCCCACCTTCGCCGATCTGAGTCGCATAGCCGTCCGGGAAGCTCTGGATCAGCTCATGCGCGGACGCGGCCGTTGCGGCGGCGACGGCGGCCTCGTCGGTCGCGTCGGGATCGAAGCGGGTGACGTTGTCGCGCACGCTGCCGGCGAACAATTCCACGTCTTGCGGCAGATAGCCGAGGATGCGGCCGCGCTGCTCGTCGGGGAAATGCCGGATGTCGTTGCCGTCGAGCCGGACCACGCCATTGGCCGGGGACCAGACGCCGACCAGCGCCCGCGCCAGCGACGACTTGCCGGAGCCGGTCAGGCCCACGACGGCCGCGATCTCGCCAGGCTCGACCTCGAAAGACACGTTGTTCAGCAGCAGCGCATTCCCGTTCGGGCTGCGCACGCTCAGGCCCTCGACCCGCAGCGAGCCGGCCGGATGCGGCAAGGTCATCGGCCCCGCATCATCCGATTGCGCCTTCAGGGTCCGGTTCAGCCGCTGGAAGGCGCTGCGGGCGGAGACGAAGCCCTTCCATTGACCAACGGCGCCCTCGATCGGCGCGAGCGCCCGGCCCATGATCAGGGACGCGGCGAACATCGCGCCCGCTGCGAGGTTCTGGTTGATCGCGAGATAGGCGCCGACGCCCAGCACCGCGCATTGCAGCGCCAGCCGCAGCAGCTTCGTCGCCGCCAGCAGCGTCCCGCCCCAATCGGCGGCGGCGGTGTGATAGGCCAGCGCCTGGTTGCGCTGGCGCTGCCATTGCCCGCGGATCGGCTGGCCCATGCCGAGCGCCTTGATGACTTCGGCGTTGCGCAACGAGGCCGTCAGCCGATCGTTCGCGCCATGGCCAAGCTCGGAAGCGCGGATCAGCGAGCCCTTGGTGATGCGCTCGTTCAGCAGGGCGACGCCCAGGATCGCGATGGCGCCGAGCGTGGCGACGGCGCCGATCGCCGGATGCAGCACGAAGCAGAGAGCGAGATAGATCGGGATCCAGGGCGCATCCATCAGCGACGGCACCAGGGGCCCGGACAGCGTCGCCCGCAAGGTCTCGACATCGCGAATGGGCAGGGTCGGCGAGCCCTTGGCATCGAGCGCGCCGTGGAAGGCGGCCTCGAAGGCCGGCTCGGCGAGTGCCTTGTCGACGCAGAGGCCAAGCTGGACCAGCGCCCGGCTGCGGAAATGCTCGAGCGCGGCATAGGCCGCGAACAACGCAAGCACGATCAGCGAGAGCATGACCAGGGTGGTGCCGTTCCGGCTGGTCAGCACCCGGTCATAGATCTGCATCGTGTAGAGGGGCGAAACGAAGACGAAGAGATTGAGGACGAAGGACAGCCCGAAAAGCGAGGCAAAGGCGGGCGTCAGCTTACGGACCGTTTGCGAGAGCATTCGTCGGTTTCCTTGGCGCGATTGCAGCCATCGACGCCGGCTTATCCCGGCGGACGGCAATCATTGGGAGAGGAAGGCGAAGCCCCCGCGAGGCTCGTTGCGGAGAACGGCGACCCGGCCGCGATGGCCGGGTCGCCTCAAGGCAACGGCTTAGGCCCTACCAGTGCCAGTGCGAGAGCTGGCTGTGGTGGCCGTTGCCGCCATCGTCCTGGTTCCAATGGCCACCCCAGTCATGGCGGCCACCGCCATCCCAGGACGACCAGCCGCGGCCACCACCGAGACCGCCCCAGCCTGCCCAATGCCCGGAATTCGACGGGGTTTCCGCATCCGTCCCCCCCGTGCCGGTATCGACGTCGGGGATGGTGATCACGTCCGGGTTCTCGGACGGATTCGAGACTGGCGTTTCTGTTTGCGGCGTTTCGGGCTGAGCGGTCACAGGAGGCGTCTCGGCACCGGGCTCGGAAGTGCCGGGCGTCGACCCCTCTCCGGTCGTGGGCGTCGTCGGCGTCTCTTCGCTCGGCGTCGACGGCTCGGCGGTCACCGGAGGCGTCTCGCTGCCCGGCTCGGAGGTGCCGGGTGCGGTGCCTTCCCCGGTCGTAGGCGTCGTCGGCGTCCCTTCGCTCGGCGTCGACGGCTCGGCGGTCACCGGCGGCGTCTCGGCGCCTGGCTCGGCGGTTACCGGAGGCGTGCCGTTCCCGCTCGACGGCGTCTCGACCTCGGGCGAGGTCCCGGTCAGCGTCGAGCCGACCGAGTCGAACGGCACCGAGTCGATGCCGTGCGCCTGCGCCACCGATCCCGAGACGAAGCCATAATTGCCGTTCGCCGCGTCAACAAAGCCCGCCTGGCTCGTCTCCGTGCTGCCGGAATCGCCGCCCTGGCGCTGGAAGCTCGCCAGCGAGACGTCGGCGACGGTCAGCTCGCCACCGTTGGGGTTGTAGTAGACGTTGTCGTGGATCAGGCTCGGATCGGTCTGGTCGGTGTCGATCGTGTTGCTGCCGTCTCCGGAGACCTGGATGAAGTTGTTGTAGGTCTCGTTGCCGTTGATCGCATGACCGTCCGCCTCGATCGTCGAGATCCCGTACTTGCCGTTGTCGAGCAGCGTGTTGTCGTGGATCTGGTTGTTCGATCCGCCATGGATGAGCACGCCGCTGAACGTCGTCCCCTGGACGAAGTTGCCGTAGATCTGGGCATTGCTCGCCATGTTATCGAGATAGATGCCGGAGCTCCAGTCCTCCGCGAAGCCGCCATCCTTGGTGTTGGTTCCACCGGTGTCGACGATGGTGTTGTAACGGATGATGCTGCCGTCCGCGCCGGAATCGTCGGCCGAGAACAGGTAGATGGCGCCGGTATCGGGCGTCTGCTGCCCGGAATGGCGGATATCGTTGTATTCGATGGTGTTGCCGCCGGACTGGATGTCGGGATCGTAGTTGACCTCGGAGATGCCGAAGCGCGGCACGTTCGTGATCGTGTTGTGGTCGATCTGGTTGCCCGCCGACTCCTGCATGTCGATCGAGCCGTACTGCACGAACACCTCGTTCGAATGATCGACAGTGTTGTTCGTGACGTGGTTGCCGCTCGTTCCGGCCGTCATCGCGATGGCGCTCGACCAGGTGTGCTCGAAGCTGTTGCCCGAGACGGTATTCCCGCTGCTGTCGCCGTGCAGGGCGACGCCGACGCCGACATTGGTGAAGTGGTTGCCCTCGATGACCAGCCCGGTCGCATCATGCGCCTCGATCGCGGCGGTCTCGGGGTCGCCCGACTTCGAGGCGGTGTCGGTGAAGGTGATGCCCTTGATGGAGACGTTGTCGGCCCCGTCGACGGTGACGATGCTGTGATCCCCGGAGACGACGCCGCCCTGCCCGGTGAAGCCGTCCGGAGCCTTGTAGGAAATGGTCTGCGTCGCAGCGTCGTAGGACCATTCGCCGACATTGTCGGGCGTGTCCTGCGAAACATAGTAGCGGCTTGCGGCGCCAAGATCGTAATTGGCCTCCGTGGTGAAGGTCATCACATTGCCTTGGACCGAGGCGACGGTCAGCACCTCGCTGGAATAGCCGTTCTCGGTGAAGACCGTGACAGTATCACCGGCTTTCGGCTGCTCGCCGGCGGGGTAGTCCGACGGGTCGAACGCCATCGACTTCTGGGCGTCGTATCCCGACGGGAGGTCCTGCCCCCAGAGCCAGCCGCCATGAACCGGATCGTTCGGATCGACGTCGGGGTAGCGGCTCTCAGTCTGCTTCTCGCCGTTGACGGTGAACTGCTGGACATCCTGCGCATCGACATGCGCCGTCCAGATGCCGTCGGCCCCCTGGGTCCAGCCGCTCACCTGCGTGCCGCCGCTGATCACGACGTTCTGCCCGGACATCGCCACGATGGATGAACCGGAATCGGCGGAGGTCAGCTTGAGAGCATCGTCTACATAATAGGTACCACCGGCGATGTAGACAGTGTCCGCACCATTGCTCTGGTGCATGGCTTCGACCGCCCGCTCCAGCGTCTGGAAAGATGAATTTTCACCCAATCCGGTATTGTTGTCGCTTCCGGTGGTCGAGACGTAAAATGTGGCCATAAAGGGGCTCCTTTTTTGGCTGCAACACGTTAAGTGATCGCTGCCTAGATACCCTTGAGGCCTGATTCGGTGCTACCCGAACTCACGAACCTTTACTCTGAAGGATTAGTGCATTCGGATTAGTCCTCGTGTTTTGACGCACCATATCAATGGATTACTTCTGGGCTCCTCCTCCCCCGCCCTGTTGATGGATTGGCCTCAGGCGCCCCGAAGCCTCGGTTTGCCTCGCCGGCGGAGCCCTCAAATGGCCTTATTCTCGAAACCAGAGGGCGAAATCGCCGCCTAGCTCAACGCGGCCTTGTCCGAATCGGTTCCATCCGAATGGCAGACGGTCAGGTGGTGGTCGCAGAATCGGGCGCTCGCGGCGAGGCGATCGACATAGGCCCGGAAGGCGGCCAACGTCCCGACCGGGCGTTGGCAGCCGTCGCAGATCACCAGCGCCTCTCCTGAGAGGTCGCTCGGCAGATGGACCGCGGGCGATCCGCAATCCTGGCAGCTGAACCCGCCAGCCTGCGGCGCCGGCGACGATGCGCCGAGATCCGGGGCTGCGAGCAGCGCAGCGTAGCGGTGCAAGCGGCTGCTCATGCCGAGGCCTGATAGAAGGACTTGTAGTTGCGATAGACCCGGCCGCGGTCGGAGACGTCGTAGCGGCCCTGCTCCTCGAGATCGACGCCGTTGAGCACAACGCCGGCGACATCGAGGCCAAGCTTGCCGAGATGATCGAGCGTAGCGGCGACCGTGCTCTTCAGCGTGTCGTTCCATTTGACGACATGCAGCACCGTGTCCGCATGCTCGCGCAGCAAAGCGCTGTCCGCGGAGAGCAGCACCGGCGCCACCTCGAACAGGATGACGTCGTAGCGCGCCCGCGCCTCGCGCAGCATCGCCTCGAAGGCCGGGTTCGAATAGACGTTCTGGCTGTCGCGCAGGCCAGATGCGCGCCTGACCGTGGCGACCGGGCTCGTCCCCGGACCGCCGGCATCACCGACCTGCGGCAGGCATTGGTCGAGAAGCGCCTCGTGCGGGAAGTTCTGGCCGAGCAGCAGGCGCCGGGGCGAGCCGTCCACGACCAGGACCCGCTGGCCCATCATCGCCAGCACGCGCGCCATCGCGGAGGCGACGAAGGACTTGCCTTCTCCCGGCGCCGAGGAGGTGATCAGCACGAATTTGGGCGGATTGCTGGCTGGGAACAGCTCGGCCACCATCGAGCGCACCGCCTCGGCGAAGACCAGGCTCTCCAGCCCGCCCGGATAGTGCTCGAGGTTCGGCAGGAGGCCGACGCAATTGGTCCTGGTCTCGGCGGCGAACTCGTTCTCGCTGCGGAAGCCGCGATCACGCTTCTCCAGCAGATAGGAGAGCCCGGCCCCGGCCATCAGCCCGCCGGCCATGGCAAGTCCGAGCACCAGCGACGGCTTGATCGAGCTCGGCAACGAGGGAACGTCCGCCGGTGCGACGATCTGGGCGATGATCGGCCGCAATTCGCTGACGGCGCTGGCCTGCTGATGCGCATCGGACAATTGCTTCAGGCGATCGCGTGCCGCCGTCGCCTCGGCCTGCAGGGTGCGCAGCTGGCCCTCCAGCCCCCTCGCCTCGATCGATTTGGTCTGCAGCGCCGCGACACGCTCGCGCAGCGCGGCCTCGGCGGCGCGGGCGGCCTGGACGTCGGTCTCGATATTGGCGACCGATTGCGCCAATTGCTTCTGCAGCCGCTCCTGCACGGCGCTCAGCGATAGCCGCAGCCGCTGCACTGCTGGATGACGCTCGCCCGAGACCGCGACCATCTCGTCGAGCGCCCGGCGGGCCTTGCCCTCCTCGTCGAGGAGCTGCTGGACCACCGGCGAGCTGCCGAGATCGCTGGTCTGCGGGATATTGCCGGCAGCGAGGGAGACCTGCGCGCGCTGCAGACGGGTCTCCTCAGCGAGCCGCGTGGCGGACACTGCATTGAGCTGGGTCAGCATGTCGCGAAGCTGTTGCTGCTGGATGTCGGCGCCATCCTGCCCGAGCTCGACGAAGCCGGTCCTGATCCGGAAGGCCTCTATCTCTTTCTCGATCTTCCCCAGATTGGCGCGCGCCTCCTGAGCCTGCGCGCCATACCACTGGCTCGAGCGCTGCGAGGCGTTGGTGGTCGCCTCCATCTTGCGGCGCAGATATTCGTTGCCGAAGGCATTGACGATCAGCGCGGCGCGATCGGGATCGGTGTCGCGATAGGTCAGCGTGACCAGATAGGCCTTGGTGTCATTGCTGACGCCGAGCGACCCGAGCAGTCGCTGTGCGGCGATGTCGCGCGCCGTCGGCTCGGCCGATCCGCCACCGAAGCCGGTCAGGCTGTGCAAGGTGTTGCGAACCGTCGACGGGAAGACCAGCTCGGTCGCCCCGGCCAACAGGCGGGAAAACGACGAGGGCTGGCTCGACACCGCCTGGTCGAGGCCCAGGCGCGCCGCGACGGCACGCGCCGTCGCGAGCGAGCGGATGATCCGCGCCTCGCTTTCGACCAATGTCGAGGCATCGAGCGCGACGCTGCTCGCCTTGCCGCCCCCGCCGCTGTCCTCGCGCGTGAAGTCGAATTGCAGCACCAGGTCGGCGGTGTAGCGCTGTGGCGTCACCATCAGATAGAGGGCCGTCACCAGCATGATCCCGCCCGTGACGGCGGCGATCAGCAATCTGCGTCGCCAGAGCATGGAGAGGAAGTCGAAGGTCACGGCATCATAATGCCTGGCGAGCGTCGCAGGCTGGCGGTGCCCTCGCATGTCGCTGAAGAGATCCATGGTCCGATGCCTCGCCTGCGGTTGCATCCGGGATGCCGGCCAGCCCGGCCGGCTCCAACTCACACCGTCTTGCGCGCTATTTTGCGCCGCGCCCGTGCAGGACGGCCGGGACCGTCTGCAGCAGTACGTAGAAATCCAGCCAGAACGACCAGTTGTGGATGTAGAAGCTGTCCTGCCGCTTCTGGACGGCGAGATCGCCGTCGCTGCGGTCCGTGACCTGCCAGAGACCGGTCAGGCCCGGCGGCACGCTGGTGCGCAGCGCCTGGAAGGCGGTGTCGAAGCACTGGTTGTGATAGGCCGGGAACGGTCGCGGCCCGACGATGCTCATCTCGCCGCGCAGGACGTTCCAGAGCTGCGGCAACTCGTCGAGGCTGGTGCGACGGATGAGCTGGCCGATCCTCGGCAGGATCCTGGGGTCGCTCGACAGCTTGAAGAAGCGTTCCCATTCCTGCCGCGCCGCGCTGTCGGCCTCCAGATGCGCGGCGAGCCTGGCCTCGGCGTCGGCATACATGCTGCGCAGCTTGTAGACCTTGAAGACATGGCCGTTCCGGCCGATCCGCGGCTGAGCGTAGAAGGCAGGCCCGTTGTCGACCGCCTTCACCGCGAGCGCCAGCACCGCGACCACCGGCAAGGCGAGCAGCGTGAGCGGGATCGCGACGATGAGGTCGAGCACCCGCTTCAGGCGCAGGTTGTGCGGCATGTGAATGGCACTGCGCAACTCCAGGCCGAGCAGCCCGCCCATGGCCCGCAATTGCGGATTGAGGACCTGCAGCATCGAGGCATCATGGACGACGAAAATCTGGCGCAGCGGCAGGCGCGCCAGCCAGTCAGCCTTCTCGACATGCAGGTCGCCCGAGGCGCAAAGCGCGACCTCGATCCCCGGCGAGATGATGTTGGCCTGGCCGCGGGTGATCACCGGCAGCTCGGAGGCTTCCATGGCCTCGCTGAGCGCATCAGCCTCTTCGTCGGTGAGGATGGCGACCGGCTTCAGGCCGAGCTCCGGATGCGAGGCCAGGTCGCGCGCCAGGGCCAGGCAGGCCGGCATCGTGCCGTAGAGCACGGTCTGGGCGCTCCAGAGATCACGGCGCACCAGCGCGCCGCGGACTAGCGCCTCGACATAATAGCCGAGTACGACCGTCAACCCTGCGCCGGCGACGACGAACCCCCAGAGGTGGCTGGCCGGATCATCGACCGCCAGCCAGGTCAGCACCACGGCAGCGGCGACGACATTGCCGAGCGTGCGCCGGCGCAGGCGATCGACCGGCTCGGCCCGGTCGGAACCGTACAACCCGAAGCCGCCCAAGGAGCCGCACAGCGCCAGCGCCCAGACCAGCATCAGACTAGCCATGTTCGTGTCGGTATCCGACGCGGCCATGGCCGCGCCAAGCTGAAGCAGCCCCATGACGATGGTCAGCGTGACGAGATCCCCGACCATCAGAGCGGCGGCGACAAGCCGCCGCCGCTCGGCTGGCGTGACATTGGCGCCGAGCCGCGGGCCCGGCTTCGCCATGCCGACCGAGGCGGGCACGACAGTTGTGACTACATCCGGCATGACACACTCCCGGGATCTCGCTCGGCCAGGCGGGAAGGCGGCGCTACTGCGCCGCGATCGTCGGGATGTGCGCGATGCCGGCCTCGCGCTCGGCCCTCGCCTTCACCTCGCCCGAGATCCAGGCATAGGTCGGGATCAGACCCTGGCTGAGGTGGATCGTCGGCTCCCAGCCGAGCACCTCGCGCAAGCGGTTGTTGTCGCTGTTGCGACCGCGCACACCCTGCGGACGATTGGTGTTGAAACGCTTGTGGATCGTCTTTCCCGAGATTCCGGCGATGATGTCGACCAGCCCGCTGACGTCGACCAGCTCGTCCGTGCCGAGGTTGAGCGGCCCGGAATAGTCCGAACGCATGATGCGGTAGATGCCCTCGACGCAGTCGTCGATGTACATGAAGGAGCGGGTCTGCTTGCCGTCGCCCCAGACCTCGATCGCCTCGCCCGACTTGGCCATCGCGACCTTGCGGCAAATGGCGGCCGGCGCCTTCTCCTTGCCGCCGTCCCAGGTGCCGAGCGGTCCGTAGACATTGTGGAAGCGGACCAGCCGGGTCTGGAAGCCGTAGTCCTGCGTGAAGTATTCGCAGAGCTTCTCGGTGTAGAGTTTCTCCAGGCCGTACCCCGGCTCGGGGTCGGCGGGGAAGGCATCGTCCTCCTTCAGAGGCACGACCGAGGGTACATCCTGGAGATATTGCGGATAGACGCAGGCCGAGGACGAGAACAGGAAGCGCTGGACCTTGGCGTCGTAGGCCGCCTTCAGCATCAACGCGCTGATCATCGTGTTGTTGAAGGTGATCGAGGCGTGCGCGCCGGAGATGTAGCCGATGCCGCCCATGTCCGCGGCGAGGTTGTAGACCTCATCCATGCCGTGGACAGCTTCGCGGCAATCATCCATCTCGCGCAGGTCCAGGAGGCGGAATTCATCCGCAGAGCTGGCCTGGTACTCCGGGTCCTTGATATCGACTCCTCGGACCCAATAGCCTCTATCCTTGAGGTAGTTGACAAGATGGAAGCCGATGAAGCCGCCAGCGCCGGTGACCAGCACAGATTTCTTGGACATTACTTCGCTCCACTGAAGAATGGGATTCAGTGATAGCGTTTTTGTCTTTTTAAATCAGGTGGTTAAACCGAACTATACCCCTTTTGGAACAGGTTAGCTCTTGGGATTAGACCTGCCTTTTGGGAGCAGCCGCGAGCGCGGTCCTGTGCCGGAGCAGCTGCAGGCTGGCGCCGAGCATGAACTGCGGCACGATCTTGCCATAGCGGCGCCAGAGCCGCCGCGGCTCCGAGAGCAGCCTGAACAGCCATTCGAGCCCGCGCTTCTGCATCCAGGCCGGAGCCTGGCGCTTGGTGCCGGCGAGGAAATCGAAGGCGGCGCCGACGCCGATCATGACCGGCGCCTCGATCCGGTCGAGATGACTGGCCATCCAGTATTCCTGCTTCGGCGTGCTGAGCCCGACCCAGACGATGTCCGGCTTGGCGGCATTGATCATGCGCACGATCTCCTCATCCTCCTCCGCCGATGACGGCCGGAACGGCGGCGAGAAGGTGCCGGCGACAGCAAGCCCCGGAAAGCGGGTCGTAAGACGATCGCGCAGACGCTCGGCGAGCCCAGGCGCGCCGCCGAAATAATATTGGCGATAGCCCCTCTGCGCCGACAGCTCCGTGAGGCGCAGCATCAGATCCGGACCGTAGACCCGCTCAGTCCGGCCGTGACCGAGCTTGCGGGCCATCCAGACCAGCGGCATCCCGTCGGGCGTGGCCATCCCCGCACGCTCATGGATCGCCATGAGCCGAGGATCCGACTGGCTCTCGATCACGCCGTGGACGCCGGTGATGCAGACATAGTTCCGGGCCTTGCGCGCGATCCAGCCCTCCACCGCATCGAGTGCGTCCGCCATGGTGATGGCGCTGACGTTGACGCCCATGATGCGCGCATGGGGAAGGCTGCCGTCCTGCGTCACGAGTTCATCCTCGCGACCTCGACCCGGCGCACGGGGTCGTGCATCTTCGACAATACGCCTTCGAAATAGGAGATCGTGCGCTTCAGCCCGTCCTGCAGTGGCACCTTGGGCCGCCAGTGCAGCAGCTCATGCGCCTTGCTGATGTCCGGGCAGCGCTGGCGCGGGTCGTCCTGCGGCAGCGGCCTGAAGACGATCTGCGAGCGCGATCCCGTCAGCTCGATGATCAGTTCGGCGATCTCGGCCATGGAGGTCTCGACCGGATTGCCGAGGTTGACCGCGCCATCGAGCTTCTGGGTGACGTTCATCAGGCGCATCAACCCTTCGACCAGATCGTCGACGAAACAGAAGGCCCGGGTCTGGCGGCCATCGCCATAGAGCGTGATCGGCTCGTTGCGCAGCGCCTGGACGATGAAGTTGGAGACGACGCGGCCATCCTCCAGATTCATTCGCGGCCCGTAGGTGTTGAAGATGCGGGCGATGCGGATCTCGACGCCGTGGCGCCGCTTGTAGTCGTAGAACAGCGTCTCGGCGCAGCGCTTGCCTTCGTCGTAGCAGGCGCGCGGGCCGCTGATGCTGACGAGACCGCGGTAGTCCTCGACCTGCGGATGGACGTCCGGGTCGCCGTAGATCTCGCTGGTCGAGGCCTGCAGGATCGGGATGCCGAGCCGCTTGGCCATGCCGAGCATGTTGATCGCGCCAAGCACGCTGGTCTTCGTGGTCTGCACGGGATCGCGCTGGTAGTGCACCGGCGAGGCCGGGCAGGCGAGATTGTAGATCTCGTCGACCTCCAGATAGAGCGGAAAGGTCACGTCGTGCCTGAGCGTCTCGAAATTGGGCAGGCCGAGCAGGGCCGTCAGGTTCTCGCGGCGCCCGGTATAATAATTGTCGACCGCGATGACCTGGTGCCCCTGGGCGACCAGCCGCTCACAGAGGTGGCAGCCGAGGAAGCCGGCGCCACCTGTGACGAGGATACGCTTCTGCATGTCTGAGCTCCGCCGGATCGTGCACGGGAGGGAGCCAAAAGCTTTGCCGCAAGCGCCGCCTTCTCAAAGGACGCTTTGGGAGCGTGAACGCCCTGCTGCGAACAAGGAAGGGCTACTTCCCACGCGACGCCACCCCCGCCCCGGCCCGAGGATGGCCGCAGCGCTCGCCTATGGGATTAATCCGGTAGCGACGCGCCTTGGCCCGAATGCCAATGCGGAAAGCGGCCCCGCCCTGACATCCTGCCCCCGATCCCATCGCCCCTCTGCGGGCAAGACGGTCGGAGCCGGCTTTGGACACCTCAATCCACCCCCGGAAATCTCACCTTGCCTCGTGCGCCCTGGTTTTGGCCCAGCCGCCGCGACCGCATCGCGTTTGGGCGCTCGCCTTGGCGCTGATGGCCTGGGCGCTCCTTCTGATCGCGACCGCCGCGGCGGCCGAGCGCGAGGCGGCCGATACGCTCTCGATCGGCGACAAGGTCACGATCTCGGTCTTCGGGCAGAGTGACCTCTCCGGCGATTTCGTCCTCGACGGCTCGGGCGCGGTCAACATGCCGCTCGCAGGGCGGATCAGGATCGCCGGGCTCTCGGCGCCGGAAGCGGAAGCGCGGATCCGCAGCGCGCTGATGGATGGCTATCTGCGCGATGCCGTGGTCAGCCTGCGGGTCGCCGAGTTGAAGCCGGTCTACATCATGGGCGAGGTGCGCTCGCCGGGGACCTATCCCTTCCGGCACGGGCTCAACGTCCTCGCTGCGGTCGCACTGGCCGGCGGCTACCGGGTGGGCGATGAATCGATCGCCGTCCTCAAATCCGAGCTCCTGCTCGCCGACGAGCGCGAGCAGCTGCTCAACGCCTCGCTCCAGACACTGACGGCGCGACGCCAGCGCCTCGAAGCCGAGCGCGACGGCGTGAAGCAGCTCGTGCCCGATGCACGAAGCGCAGGCAGCGCGCAGATCCTGGCCGGCGAGCAGGAGATCCTCGACTTCCAGCGCCGGGCGCGCGAGGGCGAGCGCGACTTGCTGAGCCAGCAGGTCGCGCGGCTCCAATCCGAAAAGGCCGCCCTGACCGAGCAGACCCGACTGGTCGAGCGGCAGGTCGAGCTGACGCGCGAGCAATCGAGCGAATACAACAAGCTGGCGACGACCGGCCATGGCCTGCGCACCGTCCAGGTCGAGCGCGAACGCGACTATGCCCGCACGCAAGGCGAAGCGGCACGCCTGCGGGCGGAACTGGCCAAGAGCGAGACGGCGCTCGGCGAGCTGACGCTGCGGCTGCGCGAGCTCGACACCACCTATATGCGCCGTGTCGTGCTCGAATTGCAGGAAACGCGGCAGAAGATCCTCGAGGTCGAGCGCAGCCTGCCGACCGCGCGCGAGATTTCCGAGAGCCGGCGGCGCAGGCTGGTGGCCAGCCAGGGCTCCGGCGCGGCGGCGGATTGGGACATCCGGATCACGCGACAGGCCGGCCTGACGCCGGTGACGATCCAGGCGAACTTCGAAACGACCCTGCAACCCGGCGACATCGTCCAATTGACCCCCAAGGCCCGCGCTGCAGAGAGCTCGCTTCCCGGAGAGGCAGCCAAGACACCGGTGCGCCAGCTCACGGGACTAGCCAGCCAGCAATGACCGTGTCGCGGCGCGCCGGTCGCGCTGCCATGCCTGCCAGGGCAACGGTCGACCACGCGGTCAAGCGCAATCCCGCTCATTGGTGGGGCGATATCGGGGAGGCGACTGGGGAGGAAGCTCTCCCTTGGCCAAGACGGAGGCATCCTTGACGAGTTCGGAGAAGCACAACCGGGACGATGGCGGCAGCGCACGCACCGCTCCCGCGCTTCCGGCGGTCCGGAACTCCGCCTTTGCCAAGCATTGGCTTGGGGTGGACGAGGGCGGCACGGAACTGACCAAGGCGGTGTTCGGCGCCCAGACCCGTCGGGCACCGCCTCGGCCGGCTCCGGACAAGGCGGCGCAGCCCCTACCAGCCTCGACACCCGTTTCGAGCAGCGTGCCCGTCCCCTCCCGCTTGCGGGCAAGCGTCGCCCTGCTTCTGCTTGTCCTCACCGTGCTCCTCGCGACACCTGCCGCCAGGCTGCTGGGCTTCGCGCCGCGGCCCGAGCGGGCCGGCACGGTAGAGGTCTCGCCGCACGGCAAGCCAACCCCGATGAAACCGAGCGTTCGCCCCGAGGCGAAACGCGCCGGCGAGGCCTGAGCAATGTCAGCCAGTGCGACATGGAAACAGAACCTCCGCCTGACGGCCCGCACAGCCTCCGCCCATTGGCCCGGCATCGCCCAGCTGCGCCGCCGGCTCTATGAAGCCCGCTTTCGTGCCGGCAAGTACCACTGCGGCTACAGCGGCAGATTTGCCGGCTTCGAGGCGGCAGAGCGCGCGCTGCCGACCGGCCTTACCGGCTTCGATCACGATGCGATGGCGGACATCGGCCACTACACCACCATGGCCGGCGGCATCGAACCGATGCCGGCGACCGAATATCCGGTGCTGTTCTGGCTGCGCGGCGCGCTCGACGGAGGCGCCCGGACGCTGCTCGATCTCGGCGGCTATGTCGGGCACGCCTTCCGCCAATACGACCAGTACCTCGCCTTCCAGGACGATTTCCGCTGGACCGTCTTCGACCTGCCGCACATCACCAAGGCCGGAGCGGCGCTCGCCACGCAACAACCGACACCGCGCCTATGCTTCACCAACGATGTCGACGACGGCTGCGGCATGGACATCCTGCTCGCAGCCGGCTCGCTGCAATACCTGCCGGAGACTTATCTACACGAACGACTGAAGGCCTGGCCGAGGCGCCCTCGGCACCTGATCATCCAGCGCCGGCCACTCCATGCGCGGCACTCTTTCGTGACGATCCAGTCGGTGATCACGCGGACCGGCGAGGTCTCGTTCTGCCCCTACAGCGTGCCGGCTCGTACCGATTTCATCGATGGCCTGCTCGCGCTCGGCTATGAGTTGGCGGATTCCTGGGAGAAGCCCCGCAGCCTCGACGTGCCCTTCCATCCGGAATGCCATGTCGAGACCTATTCGGGCCTCTACTTCCGGCTGGGATCCTGAAGCCCCTCGCATCCACAACCCTTTGAGGTGCTTCGCCTGGCTGAGCGCGCCCGGCGTGCATCATCCGCGTGCGGCGGACCTCCCCCATGGGAAGATGGCGTTACTCCAACTGCTCCAATGTTGCCGTGCGGGCTTGGCGCATAGCCTTCCCTGCATGACACAGAGCATCGACAGGACAACAACCCGCCAGGCTCCACGCCGGAGCCGGTCTCGGGCATCCGCCGCTCCCGAACTCGCCGGAGCCACCCACCGACAAGCCGCCCGGCAGGAAACGCCACGAACCGCGCCAGCGGCGCCGGCGACCCTGGTCGATCTCTTCGCCGTGCAAGTCGCCGCCCGGCCGCGCGCCGTCGCGCTCTCCTTCGGCTCGGCCCACCTCTCCTATGCCGAGCTCGATGCGCGCGCCGAACGGCTGGCCGAACAGCTGACCGCGATGGGCGCCGGCCCCGGCGCGATGGTCGGTCTCTGCCTGCCGCGCTCGCTCGACCTCATCGTCGCGCTGGTCGCGATCCTGAAGAGCGGCGCCGCCTACCTGCCGCTCGACCCGGCCTATCCGGGCGAGCGCCTCGCCTTCATGGTCGAAGATGCCGATGCCGCGGTCATCATCGCCTCCGACCATGCCGACTGGCTGCCGGCCGACCGGAAACGGCTCGACCCGCATCCGGCCGAAGACGCCCAAGCGGCAGCTTCGCCAACGCGGCGCGCGGCTGCGGCCGGCGACCTCGCCTATGTGATCTACACCTCCGGCTCGACGGGCAAGCCGAAAGGCGTCGCCATCGAACACGCCGCCGTGACGCGGCTGTTCAGTGCGACGGATGGCTGGTTCGGCTTCCGGCCGAGCGATGTCTGGCCCCTGTTCCATTCCGTCTCGTTCGATTTCTCGGTGTGGGAGATCTGGGGGGCGCTGCTTCACGGCGGGCGTCTCGTGATCGTGCCGGAGAGCACGACGCGGGACCCCGCCGCTTTTTTGCGCCTGCTCGCCGACGAGGGCGTCACGGTCCTCAATCAGACGCCTTCGGCCTTCGCCGCCCTCGACCGCGCCGACCAGGATCGCGGCGGGCGCGACCAGCTCTCCTTGCGGCTGGTTATCTTCGGCGGCGAAGCGCTCGATCCGCGCCGCCTCGCCGGCTGGTACCGGCGCCGCGGCGAGCATGCCCATCTCGTCAACATGTATGGGATCACGGAGACGACGGTGCATGTCACCTACCGTCCCCTCACTCCTGCAGATGCGGAACAGCGGTCGAGCCTGATCGGGCGGCCGATACCGGACCTCAAGCTGCTGCTGCTCGACGGCGAGACCATGCATCCGGTACCGCGCGGCGAGGTCGGCGAGATCTTCGTCGCAGGAGCCGGGCTCGCCCGCGGCTATCTCAACCGGCCTGAGCTCAACGCCGCGCGCTTCGTGCCGCATCCGGACAAGCCCAGCGACCGGCTCTACCGTTCGGGTGACCTTGCTCGGCAGGTCGAGGATGACGACTACGAATATCTCGGGCGGGCGGACCAGCAGGTGAAGATCCGCGGGTTCCGCGTCGAGCTCGGCGAGATCGAGACGGCGCTGATGGCGCATCCCGGGATCAGGCAGGCAGCGGTGCTGCTCCGCTGCGATGACGGGAACGAGCGGCTCGTCGGCTATCTGGTGGCTGATGGCGCGGAGCGTCCCTCCCCCGCAGCGCTGAAGGCTCGTCTCGGCGAGACCTTGCCGGCGCATATGGTGCCGGCGGCCTTCGTCTTCGTGCCCGACATCCCGCTGACCGTGAACGGCAAGCTCGACCGCGCCGCACTGCCGGCGCCCGGCCGCGCCCGGCCAGAGACGGCCGCGCCCTATGCTGCGCCCCGCAATGCGATGGAGCGGCGCTTCGCCGATGCCGTCGCCGATGTCTTCCAGATCGACATCGTCGGTATCGACGACAACTTCTTCGATCTCGGCGGCAATTCCCTGCTCGTCGCCGAGCTGCACCGGCGCCTCGTCCGGGATCTGCCCTGGTTCGCTCTGGTCGACCTCTACCGCTATCCGAATGTGCGGGCGCTGGCCGGCCATCTGACGCCGCAGAAGCCTAGCGTGCTCGGCAGCCTCGCCGCGGCACGCGAACGCGGCCTGCGCTCACGCGGCGTCCCTGCCCCTTCCTCCGAAAGTGCGTCGCTAGGCGGCTCTCATGACTGACCCTCTTCCCGAGCGCGCCGTCGCGATCATCGGCCTGGCCGGCCGCTTTCCTGGTGCACCGACTGTCGGCGCGTTCTGGCAGAACCTGCTGGACGGCGTCGAGTCGATCACGAGATTCGACCCCGCTGAGCTTGAGGACAGCTTCGACGCAGCGACGCGCGCGCTCCCGAACTTCGTTGCGGCGAAGCCCGTGCTCGACGGTGTCGACCAGTTCGACGCGCCCTTCTTCGGCATGATGCCGCGCGAGGCGGCACTCACTGATCCGCAGCAGCGCCTGCTGCTGGAATGCGCCTGGGAAGCGCTCGAGGATGCCGGCTACGACCCCGCCGCGCCCGGCCAGTGCATCGGCGTCTTCGCCGGCGCGACGTCCAGCACCTATCTGCTGCAGAACCTGCTGCACGACCGCTCGGCGATCGCCGGCTACACCTCCGGCTTCCAGATCGGCAACCTGCCGCTGCTGGTCGGCTCCGCCGCAGATTTCACCGCGACGCGGATCGGCTACAAGCTTGGCTTGACCGGCCCCTGCGTGGCCGTCCAGTCGGCCTGCTCGACCTCACTGCTGGCGGTCGCCCAGGCCGTCCAGAACCTGCTCTGCCATGGCTGCGACATGGCCCTGGCCGGTGGCGTCTCGATCACCTTCCCACAGCGGCGCGGCTATCTCGCCCAGGAGGGCGGCATCGTCTCGACTGACGGCCATTGCCGCGCCTTCGACGCCAGCGCCAGCGGCACGATCTTCGGCAGCGGCGCCGGCCTCGTCGTCCTGAAGCGGCTGGAGGACGCGGTCGCGGATCGCGACCAGATCTACGCCGTCATCCGCGGCGTCGGCGTCAACAATGACGGCGCCGGCAAGGTCGGCTTCACCGCACCGAGCGTCGATGGCCAGGCTGCGGCAATCGCCATGGCGCATGCCGCCGCCGATGTCGATGCGCGCTCGATCGGCTATGTCGAATGCCACGGCACTGGCACGCCGATGGGCGACCCGATCGAGGTCGCCGGCCTCACCGCCGCCTTCCGCCTGACGACCGAGGATCACGGCTTCTGCGCGCTCGGCTCGGTTAAGTCCAATATCGGACATCTCGACGCCGCCGCCGGCGTCACCGGGCTGATCAAGGCATCGCTCGCGGTGAAGCATGGAGTGCTGCCGGCGAGCCTGCACGTCACGCAGCCGAATCCGGCGCTGGAGTTGCCCGAGAGCCCGTTCTTCATCGCCGACCACAGGCAGGACTGGCCCGGACAAAGCGGGTCGCGCCGCGCCGGCGTCAGCGCCTTCGGATTCGGCGGAACCAATGTCCATCTCGTGCTGGAGCAGGCCCCCGCGAGCAAAACCGTGGCACCAGCCCGGCGCAACCAGCTCCTGACGCTCTCGGCCCGCAGCGCCGCGGCGCTCGGCAAGGCGCGGGACAGGCTGGCGGAGCATCTTGAAGCCCATCCCGAACAGAACCTCGCCGACATCGCCTTCACCTTGCAGGCGGGGCGGCGGTCCTTCCCGCATCGCCTCGCCGTGGTCACCGGCGATCACGCGGACGCAGCTGTCGCCCTGCGCAAGCAGAACATCGAGCGCGCCACGGCCGTGACCGGCGCCGGCGATCTCGTCTTCATGTTCCCCGGCCAGGGCTCGCAATATCCGCAGATGGCGCGGGAGCTCTATGCCGGCGAGCCGGTCTTCCGCCGGACCGTCGATCTGTGCTGCGACGTGCTGACGCCCGAGCTCGGGCTCGATTTGCGCAGCCTGCTCTATCCGAGCAATGGCGGCGATCCGGAGCGGCTCTCGGCGACGCTGATCGCCCAGCCGGCGATCTTCACGGTCGAATACGCGCTGGCGCAGCTGCTGATGAGCTGGGGCCTGCAGCCATCGGCCATGATCGGCCACAGCGTCGGCGAGTTCGCCGCCGCCTGCCTCGCCGGGGTGTTCTCGCTGGAGGACGCGCTCTCGCTCGTCGCCAGGCGCGGCCGGATGATGCAGGAATTGCCCGGCGGCGCGATGCTGGCCGTGCGCCTGCCCGACGCCGAGATCGCGGCACTGGCACGGGACGGCGTCAGCGTGGCGGCGGTCAACGCGCCCGGCATGGGCGTGCTCGCCGGTCCGTTCGAGGCGATCGAGGCGCTGGAAGCCGAGCTCGCACAGCGCGGAGCGACGCATCGCCGCCTGCAGACCTCGCACGCTTTCCACTCCGGCATGATCGACCCGCTGGTCGCGCCCTTCACCGAGGCGGTCGCGGCCATCCGCCTCAATGCGCCGGAGCTGCCTTACATCTCCGGCGTGACCGGCGATTGGGTCAGCGCCGAGCAGACCACCGATCCCTCCTATTGGGCGCGGCATGCGCGCGAGCCCGTGCGCTTTGCCGACGGCATCGCGACGCTGGCGCGCAGCCTCTCGCCCATCCTGCTCGAAGTGGGACCCGGCGCCGCACTGGCCAGTTTCGCGTTGCAAGGTGCTGGTGCGGGCCGGGCCGCCATCTCATGTCTGCCCGATGCGCAGGGCGATGCCGAAGCCATGCTCGCCGCCGCGATCGGCCGCCTGTGGACAGCCGGGATCGCGCCCGATTGGTCCGCCTATCAGGCCGGCAGCCAGCCGCGCCGCGTCTCGCTGCCGACCTATCCGTTCGAACGCAGCCGGCACTGGGTCGAAGCTCCGGCCGCCTCGGCCTCCCAGACAATGGCCGCGCCCGCGGCTGCCCCCGTTCAAACGCCTCTCACTCAACCCGAGCAGGAACCGGCCATGGCTACCTCCGCGGACACCGAGATATCCCTGGGCCGTTCGGAGCTCGGCGGGCGGGTCGCAGCGATCTTCGAGAACCTGTCGGGGCGGCCCTTCGGCGCGGACGAGACGGGCGCGAGCTTCCTCGAGCTCGGCTTCGACTCGCTCCTGCTGACGCAGGCCGCGCAGGGCCTGCAGACGGCCTTCGGCGTCCAGATCCGCTTCCGCCAGCTGCTCGACGACCTGCCGAGCGTCGACGACGTCACGCGCCATATCGCCGAGCTCTGCCCGCAGGAGATGGCGAAGCCGGTTCCGGTGGTTCCGGCGGCGGCGCCGGTCGCACCCGCGCCTGCTACACCGACGCCCGTCGCGGCCGCGCCCTCAGTCACCAATGCATTGCCCGTCGGCTCGGGCCTGGACGCGCTGATGCGCGAGCAGCTCGATGTAATGTCGCGCCTGATGGAGCGCCAGCTCCAGGCCCTGAGCGGCCAGGCGGCAGCGCCCGCCATCGCAACCGCGGCGCCGGCCCTACAACCGTCACCTGCCCCGCAGCCGCAGGCGGCCGTGCAGCCTCAGCCAGCCCCGACTTCCCCGGCCGCAACGAGCAGCGCCGCCGGCTCGACGGCGCGGTTCAAGCCGCTGATCCGTACGGGCAACGAGAGCCTGACCGAAGCCCAGCGCGCCCACATCGCCCGGCTGACGACGCTCTATGTCGGCAAGACCGCGACCTCGAAGCGGCTCGCCGACCAGCACCGCCCGGTCCTGGCCGATCCGCGCACCGTCTCCGGCTTTGCCGCCGACTGGAAGGAGATGGTCTATCCAATCGTCTCCGCCCGGGCGAAGGGTGCGCAGATCTGGGATGTCGACGGCAACGCCTATATCGACCTTGTCAATGGCTACGGCCAGACCGCCTTCGGCCATGCGCCCGATTTCGTCGTCGATGCCGTTCAGGCCCAGCTGACGGACGGCTTCGCGATCGGGCCGCAATCGCCGCTCGCGCACGAGGCCTCGAAGCTGTTCTGCGAGCTGACCGGCCACGCCCGCGTCGCCTTCTGCAACACCGGCTCCGAAGCGGTGATGGCGGCGATGCGCGTCGCCCGCACCGTCACCGGCCGCGACCGAATCGTCGCGTTCTCAGGTGCTTATCACGGCCAGTTCGACGAGGTTCTGGTCCGCGGGGTCGGCGAGCAGCACCGCTCGGTGCCGGCGGCTCCCGGCATTCCGGCGGACGCTGTCGGGCGCATGACCATCCTGGACTACGGCACGGACGAGAGCCTCGCCTGGCTGCGCGAGCATGCACATGAGCTCGCCGCCGTCCTGGTCGAGCCGGTGCAAAGCCGCCGGCCAGGCTATCTGCCCGTCGCCTTCCTCAGGGAATTGCGCGCCATTACCGAGAAAACTGGCACCGCGCTAGTGCTCGATGAGGTCGTCACCGGCTTCCGCGTCCATCCGGCCGGCGTACAGGCGCTGCTCGGCATCAAGCCGGACCTCGCCACTTATGGCAAAGTCGTCGGCGGCGGCCTGCCGGTCGGCCTGCTGGCGGGTATGCCACGCTTCATGGACGCGCTCGACGGTGGCGCCTGGCGCTTCGGCGACGACAGTGTTCCGGAGGTCGGCGTCACCTTCTTCGCAGGGACCTTCGTCCGGCATCCGCTGGCGCTGGCGGCGACGGTCGCGGTACTCCGGCACATCAAGGAGAAGGGGCCGGCGCTGACCGACGCCCTGACGCAGCGCATGCAGGGCCTGGTCGAGGCGCTGCGGCGCGCCTTCGCCAAAGTCGACTGGGACGTGCCGATCGAGAGCTATGGCAGCGTCGCCTATTTCGAGCCGGGCCGCGATCACCGCCTCGGCAGCCTGCTGCATTACCATCTGCGCGCCCGCGGCATCTTCATCCAGGAGCACTATCCCTGCTTCCTGACCACCCAGCATGGCGATGCCGAGATCGCGGCGATCATCGCCGCCTTCGAGGACAGTCTCGCTGTGATGCGGCGGGACGGCATGCTGCCCGGAACGGTGGACGAGAGCCTGCCGCCGGACATGCCCGCCGCGCCATCACAGATCGAGCTACCGCTGACCGAAGCCCAGACCGAGATCTGGCTGTCGGACCAGACCGGCCCCGAGGCCAGCGCCGCCTTCAACGAATCCGTCAGCCTGACGCTCAACGGCGACGTGGATGCGCTGCGCCTCGCCGAAACGGTCCGGCAGGTCGCCGGCCGGCACGCGATCCTCCATGCGCGCTTCTCGCCCGATGGCGAGACGATGCAGGTTTCGCCCTCGGAAACGTTCCCGGTCGCGATCAGCGACCTGCGCGGCGAGCCCGATCCGCAGGCCGCTCTGCAAGCGTTGATCGAGGGCTATGCGAGCCGCCCCTATGATCTCGTGCAGGGGCCGGTCGCGGAAGCCGAGATCATTCGGCTCGCCGAGCACGAGCATGTCCTGATCCTGTCGGCGCATCACATCGTCTGCGACGGCTGGTCGACCAACATCCTGCTCGACGAGATCGCCACGGCTTATCGCTCCGGCATCGACGCGCTGCCGGCACCAATGCCCTTCACGGACTACGCCTCGCAAACGCGGCAGGATCCGCGCACGGAAGAGGCTGCGGCCTACTGGACCAAGATGTTCGCGGAGCTTCCCGCACCGCTCGAACTGCCGACCGACCGGCCGCGGCAGGCGCCGCGCAGCTTCAATGGCGGCACACGCACAAGCTTCATCGAGGCCGAGCTCTATCGCAAGGTGAAGGCGGCGGGCGCACAGCGCCGGCGGACGCTCTTCGCCACGCTCTTCGCCAGCTTCCAGGCGCTGCTGCTGCGGCTCTCTGGCCAGCGAGACCTCGTCGTCGGCGTACCCGCCGCCGGGCAATCGCAGCTCGACGGCCCCTCGCCCGTCGGCCATTGCGTCAACTTCCTGCCGATCCGTGGCGACATCGATCCGGCCGAGCCGTTCTGCGCCCATCTCGACAAGGTCGGGCGCCTCGTTCTCGACGCCTACGACCATCAGAGCTTTACGCTCGGCGCGCTGCTGAAGCGGCTGCGCGTCCCGCCGGTCTCCGGGCGGCTGCCGCTGGTCGAGGTGCAGTTCAACCTCGAACGGCTGGCGGGCAATCTCGACTTCGGCCCGGCGATCAAGGCGAGCGCCGAGCCGAACCCCAAGGCCTTCTCGACCTTCGATCTCTATTTCAACATCGGCGAGTCCGACGATGGCCTGCGCATCGACTGCTGCTACGGCGCCGACCTCTTCGACGCGGCAACGATCGACCGCTGGCTCGGCCACTACCGCACGCTGCTCGCCGCCTTCGTCGCCAGTCCCGACATGTCCATCGCGGCGATGCCGCTGATCGAGGGCGAGGAGCGCCAGCGGCTCGTCTCCGAGATCAACGACACGCAGGTCGCGCTCCGGAGCGACGACGGCACGATCCAGGCTTTCGAGCGCCAGGTCCAGCAGCAGCCCGAGGCGATCGCCGTGTCATGCGGCGAGCAGCAGCTCTCCTATGCTGCGCTGAACGCCTGGGCCGATCGAATCGCGGCCGAGCTGACGGCGCGCGTCGACGCTCCCGAAAGCCGCGTCGGCCTGCTGATCGAGCGCTCGCCGGCGCTGATCGCCGGCATACTGGGCGCACTCAAGGCCGGCTTCCCCTATGTGCCGCTCGATCCGGTCATGCCGAAGGCGCGTATCCAGCGCATCCTCAGGGACTCCGAAGCGGTCGCGCTCCTGAGCGCTGGCCAGCTCGACCCCGCCATCGTCGAGCCGGATGAGAGCGTCATGCTGATCGATGTCGACCAGACCACGGCGAATCTCGCCGGAATCAGGACGGCGGCGATTGCGCCCGACCAGCTCGCCTATGTGATCTACACCTCCGGCTCGACCGGCGCGCCCAAGGGCGTCGAGGTCACCCATGGCGGGCTCTCCAACCTGCTGTTCGCGATGGCGCGCGAGCCCGGCTTCGCCAGCTCCGACACGATGCTCGCCGTCACCACGGTGACCTTCGACATCGCTGCGCTGGAATTGCTGCTGCCGCTGATCCAGGGCGGCCGCGTCGCGGTCGCAACCTCGGACGAAGCCAAGGACGGTGTCGAGCTGCTGGCGCGGCTAGAGCAGAGCCAGGCGAGCGTGATGCAGGCGACGCCGATGACCTGGCGTCTGTTGCTCGAAGCCGGTTTCCGCTCGCGGCCGGGCCTGCGCATGCTCTGCGGCGGCGAGGCACTGCCGCTCGACCTTGCGCGCAAGCTGCTCGAAGGCGGCGGCGAGCTCTGGAACATGTACGGACCGACCGAGACGACGATCTGGTCCTCGGTCGCCCGCATCCAGGCAGAGGACGAGGTCGTCACCATCGGCCTGCCGATCGCAAACACGCAGTTCTATGTCGTCGACGAAACCGACCAGCCCGTCGGCGTCGGAATCCCCGGCGAATTGCTGATCGCCGGCACGGGCCTGGCGCGCGGCTATGCCAACAACCCCAAGCTCACCGCCAGGAGCTTCATCGCCAACCCGGTCGATCCTGGCACGAGCGCGAAGGCCTATCGCACCGGCGACCGTGCCAAGTACCTCCCCGACGGACGCATCGTGCATCTGGGGCGGCTCGACCATCAGGTGAAGCTGCGCGGCTTCCGGATCGAACCCGGCGAGATCGAGGCCGTGCTCGCCCGCAAGGCCGGCATCGTCTCGGCGGTGATCCTGCGCGAGGACGTGCCGGGCGAGCCGCGACTGGTCTGCTACTACGTCACCGGGGCGGACGCTCCTCCGCCAGCCGAATTGCGGGCCGCGCTGGCGCAGGACCTGCCGGACTACATGGTCCCGACTGCCTGGGTTGGCCTGCCGGCACTGCCGCTGAACCAGAGCGGCAAGCTCGACCGGGCCGCGCTGCCGGCGCCGGACGCCCAGAGCGCAGCGCCCAAGGCTGAAAAGATCGCCGACAAGGCTCCGCCGCGGACCCCTGTCGAGGAAACGCTGATCCGCATCTGGAGCGAGGTGCTGCGGCGGGAGGATATCGATGTCCACGACGACCTGTTCGACCTCGGCGCCGATTCCCTCAGCATCTTCCAGATCACCAGCCGTGCGCGCCGCGAAGGCCTCAAGCTCGCCGCCCGGGACTTCTTCCGGAACCGGACGATCGCCGCCGTCGCAGCCGCGCTCCCCGACGAGCCCGCCGCGGAAGCCGCCGCGCCTGCCGCGACGTTCTGGAAGCGGCCATGGCGTCGCCCACGCGACGGCGCGCAGCAGTCGACCGAGCCGAGCGCCGTCTCGCAGCGCGAGAGAGGGTGAACGATCATGGCAAACCAGTTCACCCGCGAGCCGGAACCGCAATTGCGCGAACCAGAGCGCATCGTGATGACGGCCAAGTGCTCGTCGGCGCAGGAGCGTTACTGGGAGATCGACAGCAGGGACCCGGGCACGCCGGCGCTCAACATCGCCGTGAAATGGCGGATCCGCGGGCATCTGGACGCGTCCCTGGCGCAGGATGCGTTCCAGGCGATCCTCAACCGCCATGAATCCCTGCGAACGGCGATCCGACTGGAAGACGGCCAGCCCGTCCAGGCGATTGCGGAACAGATCCCGTTCAAGCTGCCGGAGATCGATCTCTCGGGCCTGCCCGAAGCCGATCGGACCCGGGAGGCCGATCGTATCGCGCAGAGCGAAGCCTGCACGCGCTTCGATCTCGGCGAAGCCCCGCTCCTGCGAGCGACACTGCTGCGCAAGAGCCGGGCCGAGGCCGTGATCCTGGTCGTCGCCCACCACATCGTCAGCGACGGCTGGTCGATGGGCCTCATCGCAAAGGATTTCGTAGCGGCCTATCAGGCGCTCGGCCGAGGCCGTGAACCGGTCCTGCCCGAGCTTCCGCTGCAGTATTCCGACTTCGCCGAAGGCAGCCAGGACAGCCTGGAAGGCGGCGTGCTCGCCCGCGAGGAAGCCTATTGGCAGCGCAAGCTCGCCGAGCTGCCCATCGTCGAGGTGCCGGGCGATCGCCCGCGGCCGGCGACACGGAGCACGCACGGCGCCTCGCTGTCGCGGCTGCTTCCCCGCCCCCTGACCACCGGCCTCGCAGATCTGGCGCGCAAGGAAGGTACGACTTTCTTTTCAGTCGCTTACGCCGTTCTCCTGACCTTGCTCCGGCAACGCACCGGCGCCTCCGACCTCGTGCTGAGCACGCAGATGGCGAACCGGGACGATGTCGAGCTGGAGACGATCGTCGGCCCCTTCGTCAATACGCTCGTGCTTCGGACCAAGGCCTCCGAGGAGCAGAGCTTCCTCGATCTCTGCCAAGCCGCGCGCGACACCTTCGAGGACGCGGTCGATCATCACCAATGGCCGTTCGACAGGCTCGTGGCGCTGCTGCCAACGCATGGCGATGCCGGCCGGCCGCCGATCTCGATCAACTTCATCGTCCAGCGCGCCTTCATCGGCGAGCTCGCCAATGACAGTTTTCAGCTATCAGGGATTCCATCGCCTTTGCCGGGCGCGCTCTACGACCTCAACTTCATCCTGGTCGAGCGCGAGGAGGGCTGGCGCCTGACCTGCGAGTACCATCGCGACCTCTATGATGAAGCGACCGCGTACGAACTGGCCGCGCAGTTCGAGAGTCTGGCGGAGACGCTCGTCGCCGACCCGACCGCACGCCTGCCGCGGCCGGCGCCGATCTCCCTGCCGATCGCATCGCCGCTCTGGCTGCCGGCGACACCGGCATTGCCGCCAGTGATCGACGTGACGGCCCTGCGCCGGACCTGGCTGCAGAAGACCGGCACGCAACCAACCTTGTTCGCGCTCAACCACACCGCGCACAACCTGCGTCTCTACCGGCCCCTGTCGCAGGAGCTCGGCCCCGACCAGCCTTTCGCTGCGCTGCAATTGCTCGACCCGCTGGTGAACGGCGCGGCTCCGAGCTCGATCGAGCAGCTCGCGGCCGCCTATTGCGAGGCGATCGTCGCAACCGAGCCGGAGGGTAGCTATCGGCTCGCAGGCTTCTGCCGCTCGGGCGTGATCACCCTGGAGGTCGCAAAGCAATTGCTGGCGAGCGGCAGGCAGGTCGATCTGGTCATGCTGATCGACTGCTGGGCGCCCGGCTACTTCCTGCGGCTGCCCTATGGCGCACGCTTGTGGTTCCGCCTGAAGCGGGCCGGCCGCTTCGCCCGGCGCTTCTGGCAGGGCGGCCCACGCAGCTTCGTGACGCGCATGTCGTTCTGGCTGCAATCGACTGCCGCCGTCCGGCAGGCGAAGCGGCTGATCTTCTGGCGTCCGGCCGAGGAGGCCGCCGACGAGGCCGATTTCTGGCGGACGACCGACGAGCTCGAGGCCTTGGTCCAGCGCTACGCGCTGCCGAACTATGACGGGCGCGTGTTGATCTTCCGGAGCGGCGCGATCCCGGCCGGCTGGCCGCCGGATGCGACCCTGGGCTGGGCTGGCCATCTCGCGCCGGGCACGCCCTGCTTCTCGGTCGACGGCGAAGGCCATGAAGGCGCCTTCTCCGAAGCCGGCTCGCGAACCATGGCCGAGCGGATTCTCGAGGCCACGGGGCAGAGCCGGGCATAACCCGGGAACCTTGCGCCGGCGAAACTAAGGCCGGGCCATCCAGACCGGCGACCAGCCGCGATGGCGCGCCGCCAGCGTGCCGCAATAGCCGGGTGCGGGCTCCAGATCGGCGAGTTGCCAGAGATCGGCCTCGGCCGGATCGGACTCCACTGCCAGGAGCCGCGCCCTGAATGGATCGAGCGAGACTTCGAAGCTCGATGGCGAGCCGTTGAGGCCGACCCCGATCGCCTTCAGGCAAGCCTCCTTCCGCGTCCAGCAACGGATGAAGGATTCCTCGCGCAGCTCCGGCGTCAGCGCGGCGAGCATGGCAAACTCCCGCGGCGCGAGGCAGCCGGCGAGGAGATCGGCCGAGACCGGCCGAATGCGTTCGATATCGACGCCGACCGGCATGCCCTGAGTAACCGCGACGATCGCGAGCTCGCCCGAATGGCTGAGATTGAACGCGATCGGGCGCCCGCTGTATTCGTTCACGAGGAAGGGCTTGCCGAACGCCGTCTCGCCGAAGCGGAGCCGGGGCGGCGGAATCGGGACATAGAGCGCCAGGACGCGCCGCAGCCAGTTGCGCGCCACGATGAAGGCCACCCGCGCCTTCGTGTCATGGAAACGGTCGGCGCGGGCGCGCTCCTCGTCCGACAGGATCCCACGCCGCTCGGCCGCCTCCATCGGATGCAGATCGACGCGGCAGCACCACAGGTGCACTTGGGATGGCGGCAGCGGCATCATGGCGAGGGCGCCGTCATCATGCGACCGCGGACCGGCGCTGCCGGTGGGCCGGCGAGCAGGCCCGGAACCCGCAGCGTAAGCATCACCAGGACGACGAGGGCAGCGAGCTCCGATAGCAAGGTCACGGCGATCAGCCCGGCCACGCCGAAGGTCGCCGCAGCGGGATAGACCGCCAGCAGGTTGAAGCAACCTCCGACGAGCGAGGCGACGAAGACTGGCCGCGTACGCTCCAGCGCCCGGAAGGCGCAGCCGAGGACGAGGCTGGTCAGCGCCATCGGAAAAGCGAAGGCGTACCAGATGATCACCCAGTCGAATTCGAGGATCTCGCCGCCATAGAGCCGGTGCAGCAGCCAGGGGCCGAACAGGCCGAGGCCGAGAACCGTCGCGGACCCGACGAGGCCGGCGAACAGCATGGCGCGCCGGAGGGTCCGGTGGAGCCCCGGCATGCCGCCCTCGGCAAAGGCCTTGCCGGCCAGAGGCGGCACGATGTTCTCCAGCGCCTCGCGCACCACGTTGAGCACGGCGAGCAGGCTCTGCGCTGCCCGTAGCGCGCCGAGCACCTTCGGCCCGAACAGGCCCGCCGTCACCAGGAGCCCGCTATAGCTCAGCACCCATTGCACCGAGCCGGTGAGGACGAGCCAGCGCGCCGAGCGCCATTGCCGCCCGGTGACGCTGGCCAGAACCTGCCTGCGCCACAGCAGCGGGCCGGACATGCCAAGGCCACACAGCGTCGAGACCGCAGCGGCGGCGGCGACGGCCCAAAGCGCAGTCGCGACGCCGATCATCCCGGCCTGCCAGAGGGCCGCGAGCGCGCCGAGCTTGAGGGCCTGGTTGATCGCGTCGATCAGCAGGATTCCGGCCGGCCGACGCCGGGCAAACAGATAGCGCCGCAGGAAGTCCTGCGTCAGATAGGAGGCCGCGGCCATCGCGCCCGGCAGCGCGGCATCGGCCAGCGTCGAGTCCGTGCCTGCGACGAAGGTCAAGGCAGCGAAGATCGCGCCGCTGGCGACGACGACGTAGCCGGCCTGATGCAGGAAGACGATCGTGTAATAGGCTTCGGCCTCAGCCCCCTGCTCCTTCGTGCCGATACTCATCATCGGGCTGACGATCAGGCCGAGCTGCAGGCTCATCGCGAGGTAGAGCGCGAGCCAGACCATCGTGTAGACTCCGAAGGCTTCGAGGCCGAGCGCGCGGGCGAGCAGGATGGTCGTCAGGAAATTGCAAGCGCTCGACAGAGCCTGATCGGTGAAGGACAGCGCCGGATCGCGCGCAGCACGGAGCCGCGCCCGCATCGTCTCGGATAGCTTGCCGGGCCTGCGCTGATCTGAAACGATACTCCCCGGCTCGCGCCGCGTCCGGTCGAAATACCCACCCATCTTGCCCGCGCTGAACGTCATCGGGCCTCCGTCGACGATTACCCGGCCGCATCTTCTCAGGCGAAGTCTAGCGTCACCCTCTTCCCGACGGCGCTGGGCATAGGGACTGCCCAGAAGGAAGGTCGGCCGGCCGCCTCGCCGGCATGGCTACCTCGGATGCCCAGCCTGCTCCGGACCGGCCAAAGGTTACGTTTCTCCCGGGACGGCAGTCGCCACGCAGAGCGAGGGTGGACCGTGAAGGGAATGCCGAGAACATCGGCCGACGCCGCGGCCGACCGGCGAGCGACGGATCGCTATTTGCCGATCCTGGCGCTCGGCTTTGCCGGCTATGTCGTCTTCGGCAAGAGCTTCGCCTATCTCGGCCTGCCGCCGCTCTTTGTCGGCGAGATGCTGTTCGCGCTCGGCCTGCTCGCCTTGCTCGCCTCGGGCTGCGCCACCACGCTGCTCGCGACCGTGCCGGCGCTCAGCGCGGCCCTGCTGATAGCCTGGATCCTGCTTCGGACGCTGCAGGGCATCGGCCCTTATGGTGTCGACGCACTCCGTGACGGGGTGGTCGCGCTCTATGGCGGGTTCGCCTTCATCGTCGCGGCGCTGATCGTCGAGCGCCCGATCCGCATCGCCCAGATCATGGGCTATTTCCGGATCCATGCGCGGGTGCTGATCCCGATCGCGATCGTTCTCTACCTGATCGCGCGCTTCTTCAATGCCTACATCCCGAAGCTGCCCGGCCAGGACGTCGAGATTATCTCGGTGCGTTCCGGCGAACTCGCCGCCCATCTCTGCGGTGCGCTCGTGCTCGTCCTGGTCGGCCTGTGCAAGGTCAGCCGAACCTGGCTCGTCGCCGCTCTCGGCGCGGCCCTACTCGTCGCCAGCCAGAGCCGCGGCGGCATGCTGGCCCTGCTGCTTCCCCTGCTTCTGGGCATGGTTCTGACCGGCCAGATCGGCCGGCTTGCCACCATCACCGCGGCCCTCACACTCGTCATGCTGGTGGCCTACGCCGCCGATTTCGAACTCGCCCTGCCGCGCGGCGAGCGGCCGATCAGCGCGGCCGCCGTGGTCGAGAACCTCGCCAGCGTCGCCGGGTCGAGCGAGGCCAACAATCTCGACGGGACCAAGCAATGGCGGCTGGGCTGGTGGCAGGCGATCCGCAACTACACCGTCCACGGCCCCTATTTCTGGACCGGCAAGGGCTTCGGCATGAACCTGGCGGAAGCGGACGGTTTCGTCGTCGGTCTGGAACGCGGCGGGCCGACCGTGCGCAGCCCGCACAGCGTGCACATGACCTATCTCGCCCGGAGCGGCGTGCCTGGCCTTGCCCTCTGGCTCCTGGCCATCGGCAGCTGGACGATCGCGCTGCTGCGGGCCGCCCATCTCGCCTGGCGCCGCGGCGATCTCGACTGGGCGCGCTATTTCGTCTTCCTGGTCTGTTATCTCGCCTCGATCGTCATCGACGCTTCCTTCGACGTCGCGCTCGAGGGGCCGATGCTCGGCATACCCTTCTGGATCCTGTTCGGGATCGGCTTCGGCTCGCTGATGGTCTATCGCGCCTGGCATGTCGTCGAGCCGCCCGTCCGCTTCGGCCCTGCGGCACGCAAGGGAGCCCAAATCGCCGGCGCAGCCCTGTTCGGCGCGGTGGCGCTGCTCAGCAGCCCCCCCTCCGAGGCCGCCGAAAGCGCCCCCTGCCCGCCCGGTTCCATTCCGGTGCCGGTCGGCGCGTCCATCCAGGTGCTCGTCGACAAGGCCCCGCAGGGAGCGGCCTTCTGCATCGCGGCCGGCCTCCATCGCGCCCAGATGATCGTCCCCAAGGACCGGCAAACCTTCATCGGCCAGCCCGGAGCCGTCCTGAACGGCGCCGAGCTGATCACCGATATCAGCCGGAAGGACACCTTCTGGGTGACGGCCATGCCCCAGTTCGGGACCAAGCGGTTCGGCTCCTGCCTGGCCCAGCGGGCGCGCTGCAACGATCCGCGGCGCTTCTTCCTCGATGGCCAGCCTCTGGAGCCAGTCTCCGACCGTGCCGAGCTGCAGCCGGGACGCGTCTATTCTGATGCCGCGACAGGGCTGAGCTACCTCGCGGACGATCCGCGCGGCCGGACCCTGGAGCGGACGCGCGTACTCTATGCGTTCAACAATCGAGGCGCGCGCGGCGTCACCGTCAAAGGCCTGATCGTCGAGAAATATGCGACACCCGCCCAGCAGGGTGCGATCTTCGGCGACGAGAACGCACGCGCCACCGACTGGCTGATCGAGGACAACGAGGTCCGCCTCAATAGCGGCGCGGGCATCGCGACCGGCGAGAGGAGCGTCGTGCGCCGCAACAAGGTGCATCACAACGGCCAGCTCGGGATCTCGCCGAATGGCAGCGATGTCGTGATCGAAGACAACGAGATCTACGAGAACAACATCTACGGCTTCGACGCCGCCTGGGAGGCCGGCGGCGTCAAGGCAGGCAAGGTCGAGCGCCTGACGCTGCGCGGCAACCATGTGCACGACAATTACGGCTCGGGGCTCTGGTGCGATGTCGATTGCCGCAATGTCCTGTTCGAGAACAATCTCGTCGAGCGCAATTCGGATGCCGGCATCTTCTACGAGATCAGCTTCGACGCCATCATCCGCAACAATACGGTGCGCCTGAACGGGACCGGACGCGGCGGCCAGCAGGGCAGTGCCTGGATCTGGGGCGCCGGCATCCAGATCGCGGCATCCGAAGGCGTGAGCGTCTACGGCAACACGATCACCGTAGCCCCCGGGGGGACCGGGATCATCATCGTCGACCAGGGCCGCGAGCGGCTCGATCAACCCAGAGTGAAGGACGGCCAAAAGAAGCTGTTCTACCTGACGGCGCGCAACTCCGTGCACGACAACGAAGTCGTCTACGACGGAGACTCCGGACTCTCCGGCGGGGCAAGCGACGTTCCCGATTCCAATCCGAACTTCAGGATCATCGAAACCGGCGGAAACCGCTTCGACCGCAACACCTATGTGCTGCGTCGGCCGACCGATGCCCCGCTCTTCATCTGGGGCGGAGAGCCGGTCTCCTACGAGCGCTTCCGCGATCTCGGCCAGGAAGCGAATGGCCGGATCATCCGGGCCGATCAGGGCCCGCCTGCCCAGAACGGCTTAGTCCAGAAGCCCTAGCGCTCAGTCGTCGGACCGGGCTGCCGGCTGAACGTCCGACGCTAGGATCGTGCTCGGAAACCGGTAGATCATCGCAAGGCGAAGAGCTCATGAACATGATTCCGCGCTCGTTCCGCCGCTCGCAGTTCCGCGAGGAACGCTTCAGGACCTATGTCCGGCCGATCATCGATGCCGTGATCGCGCAACGGGGATCCTGCCGCATCCTCGATCTGGGCGGAGACGCCGACTACTGGCAGTTCGACCTGCCGCCTTCGGGGGTGGAGATCTGGCTTCTGAATATCGAAGCCAAGCCGCCCTCGCCCGATCCGCGCTTCCATGTCCTCCAGGGCGACGCGCGCGACGTGAATGCGTTCGGCGACGGGAGCTTCGACTTCGTCCACTCCAATTCGCTGATCGAGCACGTCGGGCGCTGGGCCGACATGAAGCGCGTCGCAGCCGAGATCAGGCGACTGGCTCCCTCCTACTATGTCCAGACGCCGAACTTCTGGTTTCCGCTCGATCCACACAGCAATGCGCCGATCATGCACTGGCTGCCGCAGCCGCTGCAGCGGCGGATGGTGTCGAGCAAGGCCCGCGGCTTCTACGCGAAGGCCGCCTCCCTCGACCAGGCGATGCAGATCGTCGAAGGCACCACGATGCTCGACCGGGCCCAGCTGGCAGAGCTCTTTCCGGACGCGGAGATCCTGACCGAGAACGTCCTGTTCCTGCCGAAATCGCTGATCGCCATCAGGACTCCCGCAAGATGAGACAGGCGGGGGACGTCCGGCCGGACTTCGCCTTCCTGGCTCTCGCCAGGGACTGCGCCGCCACGATCCCGCGCTTCCTGGAGCTGCTGCGAGCTCTAAAGCGCAGCGGCTCGCGCATCGTCGCTTTCGTCGGCGAGAACGGCTCGCGGGACGGAACGCGCGCGCTGCTCGAGCTGGCCCAGTCGCAGGGAGAGATCACCCTCGTCCCCACCGCATTCATGGCGGGGGAGCCTGAGCGGCTCAGGCGGATGGCGCTCGGCCGGGAACGGCTCAAGAGCGAACTCGAAGCCTCGGGCCTCGCGCCCCGCTTCGTCTGCGTGCTCGACATCGACAATGTCATCGCCACGCCGCCCCCGATCCCCGCACTGCTCGCCGCCGCCGCGAAACTCGACCGACCTGGCATCTTCGGGGTGTCAGCCAGCTCGCACCCCCACTATTACGATCTCCTGGCCTATGAGGATGAGCAGCGATCCTTCGTGACGTTGCTCGACGAGCTTGCGAGCAGTCGATCGGACATCGTGAAGTACTATCGGTTTTTCCGTTCGCGGATCTACCCGCACCAGCAAGCCCTCACCTCCAATCGCGAGATCAGCTGCGCCTCGACCTTCAACGGCCTGTGCCTCTAT
Source organism: Allobosea sp. (assembly GCA_024231975.1). Lineage (GTDB taxonomy): Bacteria > Pseudomonadota > Alphaproteobacteria > Rhizobiales > Beijerinckiaceae > Allobosea. Next base: position 114,174 of record JAAEQB010000034.1, on the reverse strand, counting down.
CGCGCCGAGACGTATCGTCTCGGCAGCTATCGTGAGGTAGGTCCCGCCATCTGTGAGCATCTCGTCTTCAACCGCCGCCTTGCCGCCTTGACCGGCGGGACGATGCTGATCGACCCCGGGCTGGTGCTGCGCACGCCGCCCGATCATGCCCAGCAAAGCTTCCTGCCCTTTGCCTGGCAGCGCTTCCGCAAGCTGATCTCGCTGCTGCTGACATCGCGCTCTGGCCGGCCGAGTCTTGTCACCAAGTGATGCTGGAAGCGAATTCGCGACCGACATCTTGCGAATGTGAACCGCTGTCAACAATGACGCTACGTCACATAGGCATTTTCGGCACTTCACACAACCTCCAGTCGAGAACTCGCGGCATCGGCGGCCCCGATCACGAAATTCTTACCGCGAGGATTTCACACTGGCGCCCGCCGGATCTGGTTAGGTCAGGCGGCATTCCCAGAATAACAAACAATTGTTACAATGCCAAATGGCTAATCTACGACGTAAAAATCACTATTTTTAGCCAGAATGAACACCTATTAATGTTTTGAATCTTGATTTAAATTTTATATATAAACTTAAGATACACACTCTCTGCGGAATTCTTTCATCTACTAGAGAACGATGCCCGCTGAGCTTATATCACTAAGCTCACACGGAAACTTGATATGCAACTTAAGTTAGAATTGTCAACATATTCGAGCCTTTTAAGATATGATCGTACATAAACAAGCAGACAACCTCTGATAATGTGCTATTATCACAGCGAAGATATGAGTTCTGAGCGGGAGGTTATGTTCGCCCCCTCCCTATAGCCGTCTTGCCTTTGCCGAGCTTGCAGCTCTGTTTCCTGCCTGTTCGACATAGCGGTCCGGGTGGCTTTCGAGAATGACACCCTGCCCAGCAGGCAAAAAAACTACCCCCCTTTTATCTTCCACACGAGATGCTTCTAGCATCTAGAATCTATCCATTCCCGCATCTTATGAAATTTTATTTTTACCATACATCTTGCTAAAATAAAGTTTAGTATGAATCGCTTAATATTATACAATAATCTGGCCTCCTATTATCAAAACATCAGGCCGATAAAACCGGCTGCTCGATACGGGCATCAAAATCGAAGACTTTGCTCAAATTTGCGAGCGATCGGTATGTAGTTGCCCTTCGGCCTCTCATTGCCCAGGGCGGCAGTCAACTCAGGGGACTATCAGCGTGACTCCATCCAGCCTCACCACGCCACCGCCGAATATCAGCATGCTCGACATCGACTTCGACCATCATGGTCTTTTCAACACCCTGGTCGCCGACATGGCTGATCTACTGGAAAGCATCGCAGGGGTCGAGGATGCGTGCGCCTATGTCAGTGGCATCGCTGCGCGCCTGGGAACGGATATCGAGAAACAGTACAAGACGGCACTGGGCGTCCAGCACCTCAGTCGCGATCAGTTGATCGATATTCTGATCGACCTGAAGAATCGTGCCGGCGGAGCTTTCTCGATCATCGAGCGGGACGAAGACCGAGTCGTGTTCGGCAATTGCTCATGCCCGCTGGGGCGGGCAGCGGCGAACCACCCTTCGCTCTGCATGCTGACATCGAACATATTCGGCCGCCTGAGCGCCAACGCAGTCGGGTACGCTGCGGTCGACCTGGAGGAGACGATCGCCAAGGGGGCGGCACAATGCCGCGTGGTTCTCCATCTGAAGCGTACGGAGCCAGGTCCGGAGACGAGGGAATATTTCCGAGATGATGCATCTGCAGCTTCGGCATGAGCCGGATCTAGAGACCTATCTCGAGCCATCGATCATCGCCCTGAGCGATGGCAGCATCCGTGCGCTCAACCGCGCCGCAAGCCAGTTGCTCGCCCCTGGGGATGCGACTGCATCGCTATTCGATATTTGCACGAGCCGGGTCGAGGTCTTGCGGACCTATCTTCTCGCCTGTTCCGGCTCGCGCCAGCCCTTGATCGAGAGGGTCTGTTTCGACGCGCCCCATGGCGCGACTGATTATCGCTGCTTCGGCAATGTCCTGGCCCCGCGGCGCAAGAGCCAGCCGGCGACGCTCCTGCTGCGGTTGTTCCCCCTGCTCGATGCACGGTTCTCGGCCGTGGCAGAGCGGATGCGGCGCTTGACCGCAGAGCAGCAGCGCCGCCTCGCCATGCAGCAATTCGACGAGTTGCGCAGCGATCGCATCCGGCTGGTCGAGCAATATTGCTTCGTCGCAGAAGCGCTGCGCGTCGTGGAGGCGCGAACACACCAACTCCAGGACGAGCTCAACCATATCCGAGCCGACGAGCGCGAACGCATCGCGCGGGACCTGCACGACCATGCCGGGCAAGAGATGGCCCAAGTGCTCGTGGAGCTGAGAGTGCTGCAGGAGGGCACAAAAGGACCGACGAGAAGGCGCCTCGACGAAATCGTCGCGCATGTCGCCGGGGTCGGGCGCAAGATCCACCATGCGGTCGTCGGAGGCCGGCCACGCATCGTCGAGGAGCTAGGCTTCAGCCGTGCCATCGAGACCACAGCGACCTCATTCGCAGCGGACGGGCGGCTCGATCTCTCCTTCCGGAAGAAGGGGGTCGAGCCCGAGCGGATGCCACCTGCCCTGGAGGACGCGCTCTATCGCGTGGCGCAGGAAGCACTGACGAACGCTCTCAAGCACGCGCTTGGTGCACGCAAGCTCGACGTTACGCTGGACTTCGCGGGCACATCGATCTCGCTCGTGATCGCCGACGACGGCATCGGCCTCTCATCCGAGGCCGAGCAGGCGGGAGGCTGCCTCGGCATCGGTCTTCCCGGCATGCGCCAGCGCATGGACGATATCGGCGGAACGCTGGACGTCCAGCCGCGCTGCGGCAAGGGCACGATGGTGACCGCGACGGCTCCCCTGAGCAACGCATCGCCACGGAGCGCTCCCTCGTGACGGCGCGGATCATCCTGGTCGACGATCACCCGGTGGTGCTGGCGGGGCTCAAGGCCCTGGTGCTCGGCCTGCCGGATTTCGACCTGGTAGGACTGGCGAGTTGCGCGGCGGAAGCACTCGTGCTCGTCCGTGGCCAGCGACCCGACCTCGCGGTCTTCGACATGGGGCTTCCTGGCATGAGCGGCTTGACGCTGGCCGAGCGCGTCCTCGAAGAGCTGCCCGACATCCGGATCGTGATGCTGACCCATTACGAGGAGCCCAGCTACGTCCAGAAGGCTCTGCGGACCGGCATTCGCGGCTACGTCCTCAAGGCATCGGCGGGCGAGAAGGTCGAGCAGGCGCTGAGGACGGTCCTGAGCGGTGGGGTCTATATCGATTCCGATCTGGAGGACTTCCGCTCGGAATGGATCCGCAAGCTGTGTCCGACGGCCGGCGTGGGCACGGCGACCACGAACGACACACTGACCTACCGGGAGATGCAGGTCCTGCGCCTGGCTGCAGTCGGCCACTCCAACAAGGAGATCGCCCGGCGCATCGGCCTCGGCATAAAGTCGGTCGAGACCTATCGCTACAGGGCCTGCAAGAAGCTGATGCTGCACTCGCGTCTCGACATCATCAGATACGGCGCCAGCCATGGCTGGATTCTCGACATCTGACAGCTCTGACTAAGCCGTTGGCGCGCTGAACTACTGGAGTTTCTCCTGTGCGGAGTACTCAGCTTGGCGTGACTGGAACAATAATGGCCACGCGCTCCGCGACGGCATCTCCGGAAGAGCGTCGCGACTTGCCGGGCCGTTCCCGCTACCAAAGTGCCCGGGGATAGGAGCCTGCGCTCGGGACCCGCCAGTGACGGGCGGAGCCCGGCATCACGGTCGCATCTCCCACCGAAAAGGCGACCAGAGCGGCGGCACGACCATGGCAAGGATTCTCGTTGCCGACGAACATGCGCTCTACCGCACGGGCCTGCGCACGATCCTGCAGGCTGCCTTGCCGGAGGCCGAGCTTCTCGAAGCCGAGGACTTCGACGGCCTGATGCGCAACCTGATGGAAGCGCAGCCAATCCATCTCGTGCTGGTCAGCCTCGGCCTGACGGGCTCCACCGATCCGCAGGTTATCTGGGATTTCAAGCGAGCCTCGCCGACCACGCGCTATGTCGTCATCTCGAGCAACGGTACCTTCGACCAGGTCCTCCACTATATCGCGGAGGGGTTCCATGGCTTCATTTCCAAGCTGCAGCGAGACGACGAGATCATCGAGGCGGTTCAGGAGGTTTTGGCCGGCCGCCTCGCGGTGCCCCGCGGCCTCACCCCGTTCGGCTCCGCGGCCGAGGCTTACCGCTCTCGCGAAATGCCGCAGCGCCGGACCGGCTCGCAGCAGGACCCGTTCGGACTGACGCGCCGGCAGCGGGACGTCCTGACGCTGCTGGCAGACGGGTTGTCGAACCGCGAGATCGCCCAGGCTCTCCATATCGCGGAACCGACGGCCAAGATCCACGTCTCCGCGCTGATGCGGACGCTCAACGTCCGCAATCGCACCGAGGCCGCCGTGCTCGCCAAGGATCTGATCCGCATCCTCAAGACCGATCAGGCCGGCTGAAGCGGCTCGCTGGGAACGTTGCCGAGTCCGGCATCTTCCTTTACGGCAACCTAAAGGAAATCTCCGTACAGCTTGCAAGCCAAGCTGGTAAAATTGGACGCTTTGTCGCAGGTCGCGTGTAAGGATTTTCCTGACGAGATCGTATTTTTCCTGACAAGACGACTACATCCGAATGAACTAATTATTAACGATGACATTCTGGGTGCTCGTATCCCGCAATGTCACCTCGTGACCGTATCGGATTAGTCACCGCCTGCTTCATCTCGGAATTTCTCAAACAGCACAACGGAATATCTCCGCTGATGCGGCAGGAGCGACGTGCGCCCCTGCCACGTCCGCTCCCCTAGTTTTGTGTCGAGTAAGAGGGAAGTACCGATGTCAGACATCATCGAGACTGCTGTACTGAGCGACAACGCCCTTCTTAGGGAAGGCATAACCAAGTTGTTGGATGGCGCGCGCTTCCACGTCAGCCAGAGAACAACCAGTCTCGATCTTCAGCGATACGATAGCGGCCAGCAAACACCTGATCTTTTCATCGTCGTGATCGACGACATGTCCTGCTCCATCGTCGGCGACATCAAGCGGCAGTTCAAGAGCGCCAAGATCGTCGCGCTCGCCCTGCGCGGCAGCCGGGAGTTGATGCACCGCGCCATGCAGCTCGGTGCGGTCGGCTATCTCGTCGAATCCGTGTCCGCGCAGGATCTCATCACCTCGCTGGAAGTCGTCATCGCCAACGGCGCGGTGTTTCCGCCCGAACTTCTGTCGCAACTCTCCGAGGTCGCGGTCGAGCCGCAGCGCCTGCTGCAGGGCGTGCAGCGCCGGGCCGACGGCTCGCCGTTCCAGGGACTTTCGGCGCGAGAGGTGAGCATCCTGGAAGGGCTCATGCTGGGCGAATCCAACAAGGTGATCGCGCGCAAGCTGGAGATCGCCGAGGCCACCGTGAAGGTGCATGTCAAGGCGATCCTGCGGAAGGTCCGGGTCCGGAACCGCACCCAGGCGGCGATGTGGGCCATGCAGAACGCGGTGACCCGGATCCCAGTGGTCGAGGAGCCCGATGCCGTGGAGGACGCACCGCTGCCGATGATCCCGGCGAGGCCGGACATGGCGATCGCCTCCCGGCACGTCTGACCGAACCGGCCCCAGCTGCGGAACTGCGCCAATGATCGTGACAATCGTGACCCCGACGCTGAACGCCGTCGATTATCTCAAGGAATGCATCGAGTCCGCGCGCCGCAATGCGACGCGCGGGATCGAGATCGAGCACGTCATCGTCGATGGCGGCAGCACCGACGGCACCGTCGAGCTCGCCCGGGGCTACGGGCTGAAGGTGATGCAAGGCAAGGACAGCGGCATCTTCGACGCCATCAACAAGGGCTCCTTCAATTCGTCAGGCGAATTGCTGGGCTTCCTCGGCGCCGACGACGTCATGCTCCCAGGTGCGGCGGCGGCGGTCGTCGACGCCTACCGCAAAAGCCGCCGGCGCTGGGTGGTCGGCGCGATCCGCTGGATCGATTCGAGCGGGCACGGCCTCGGCGGGCTCGCAGCGCCGCCGAACTGGATGACGCCGGCCATGCTCGTCTGCCTGGGCTGGAACCCGATCATGCACATGGCGACCTATTTCTCGCGGACCTTCTTCGAGGAACTGGGCGGGTTCGACATCGCCTATCGGGACGCCGGCGATTACGACATGTTCTGCCGCGCCCTGAAAAAGGAGCCCTATGGCCGGATCGCCCAGCCGATCGCCTGCTTCCGGCGGACGGGCGTCAACAACAGCGCGATCCATGGCAGCCGCACCGCCGCCGAATGCGCGAGGATCTACGCGCAGCACGGACCTTCATCGCAGGCCGAACGGATATTCTGGCGGGTCCTGCTGAAGGCTTATTTCAACCTCGGCAATCCCGACTGGCTGCTGTCAAAGATGGCGGACACGACGCGCACGACGCTGAAGCTTCAGCCGAAGGCACATTTCTGATCGGCGTCGTCGAGCACATGCCCCTTTGGCAATCGGAGCCCCGGCGGGAAGAGCCGCCGGGGCTCAGATTTTTTTGAGCGCAGAAACCTCAGCGTACCGTGGGCAGCAGCTCGCGCTTCCCGGGACGAAACTTCCGGCATGCCTGTGCCGACAATAGGGCACAGCCGAGAACCGGCCAAAACATGCTGACCAAAGCGACGACAAGAATGTCCTTGGCGGTGAGCCGATAACGTTCGGCTTCGAGAACCGAATTGAGCGCGATCAGGCCCGCAATCACCAGATAGGCGGCCGTGAGGATGACGAGCGCGGTGACCATCTGAACCGCCTCTCGGCGAATGGTTTCTGCCGCCTCACGCTAGCACCGCCGAACGCCGCGGCAACCAGGCATGCAGATATCCCTCTCAACCATTCGGGGTTACCGCATCGCCCCGGTAGCAATGGGTAGCCAGCCTCAACCGCAAAAGGCGCGGATGATCTTGCCGCTCTTCGGGTCGGTCTCGATCGTGACGCGCTCTTGCCGGAAATCCATCGTCACGCTCTGCCCCGGCCGGATCTGCCGGACCAGGGAGGCGCCGGTGAGCTGGCGCGCCTCGTCATCGCTGACGCGGCTCCTGCCCACCAGGGCCTCGGCCGCGTCGCGCCGGCAGAAGCCCGCCTCGCCGCCGACCGGCGCCTGGCGCGTCTCGCCTTGGCAGGCCGCGATAATCGACGTGGCCAGCGTCAGCGTTCCGGCAGTGAGCAGCTTCGCGTGGAGCTTCAAGGCAATTCCTTTCCTCGATGGAACGACGACCATGGCCCGCCCCTAGGCTACGGATGCGGCACAACCCAGGACGGGCTTCCTATCGACGCCCCGATCCCTCTCAGTCGGGGATGCAGGTCTTCTTCGTCCCGTCCCAGCTGCCGTCCTGGCAGGGCACATCGGCGAAACCTGAGAGAACCAGAATCGCAATCAGCGCGGCCAGACACCCCAACCCGGCGATGATCACTACCATCACGACACGTCTCACCGGCCCGCGGTCCAGAGCTCGACGGCGTGATCGACGATCTGCCGCATCCCGACGAGGATTCCCCGGCCCTCGCCAAGCGCCCGCGCGGTGGCCATGCCCGATCGCAGCGCATTCGCTCCGATCGGCAGGAAAGCTGCGCTGTCCATCACGCCCGGGACCTCGAAGGCGACCCATCGCCTTTGCCCGTCGCGCATCACTGGCGCCCCCTCGGCGATCCTCGGTCGATCGGGCCAGGCCCTTCGCTCGGCAAGGTGCAAGGCGGTGCATCTGTCGAAATCGACGCCGATCAGCAGGACCTTGGCATCGCGGCGGTAGAGCGCGCCGAGCGGTGAGCCCTCCCCCAGCGGATCAGCCAGGTCGTGACGGCCGATGATGTGCCCGGCAAGCGGGCCACGCGCCGCGAACGAGGCCGAGGGATGATCGCTGCGCCGGACGCCGGGCCAGGTCCGGAACAATTCGGCGACGCGGCCCATGTCCCGCGTCGGCGTGGTGCCGGGATCATAGGCCGGCATCGTCTCGCGGATCGTCTGATGCCATGACGCGGGAACCGGCGGAGCGCCCCAGTTCGCAGGGTCGGTCAGGCCCGCCGAATGCGCCGGCATGACGATGGTGCCTTCCGGCCCGACCGCCCGAAGCAGGGCCTCGATCACCGCGACCGGCCCACCGTTCACCCAGCCGAGAGAGCTCAGGGAGGTGTGAACGAGCAGCGTGTCTCCAAATTGTATCCCCAGCGACAGCAGGTCGCCTACCAGGCTTGCCACCGTGAGGGGTCTTTCGCTTCTGGCGATCTGCTGTTCTTCGGTCATCCGGATAGTCCTGGAAAGGCCGCCGGCAAGGATGGCGAGGGACGTGTCGAGCTCGAACCTAGGGCTCACTCCCGCTGCAGGACCGCCCTTACCGGCCTGGCGCCGCGGTCGCCGCAGCATCGTTCAGCCGCAGCGTGGACACGGCGCGACCGCAGACCGGCGCGAACTCCGCCGCCTTGTCGTCTCGGTAGATGCACTCGAAATTATAGGCCTTGCCGTTCGCTACCGTGAACACGTAGCGCTTGATCTGCGGTCGCTCCTTGGTGAAGGGCCATCGCGCATTGCTGAAGACCATGTCGACAGCCGGCTGCCCGAGCATCGTGGTCATCGCCGACGATTGCAGCGTGATCGCCGGCCGGACGGCGATCGCCTTCCTGAACTCGTCGGCGATCGCCTCGCGCGTCCTCTCACTGATCTCCGCAAGGCCACCGGGGTCACGGGGCCCGAGGAAGGTGATGATCACATCGCCATTGGCAGGCGATGACGCCTTGACGCCGGTGACATTGCCGGTCCCGTCGGCAAACTGGCGATCCAGCCCAAAGCTCGGGGGATACTGGAAGCTGTAGGCGCCGTCGGCGGCCTCGAAGGTGCGGGTCTCCTGCGCGGAACTCGCCGATGAGAGAGCGATGGCAATCGCCAGCAGCGCGGCGCGGGTCAAGAGCGGCATGTCCCGGTCTGCGATAGCTTACTCAGCAGCGGCTTGACCATCCAACGGCGTCGCCCGACCACAGCCGCGCTGGCGCCGCCGCTTGCCCTCACTCCCACTCGATCGTGCCGGGGGGCTTGCTGGTCACGTCGTAGACGACCCGGTTGATGCCCTTGACCTCGTTGATGATGCGGGTCGCGGTGCGGCCGAGGAAGGCCATGTCATAAGGGTAGAAATCCGCCGTCATGCCGTCGACCGAGGTCACCGCGCGCAGGGCGCAGACATGGTCGTAGGTGCGATAGTCGCCCATCACGCCGACGGTGCGCACCGGCAGCAGCACGGCGAAGGCCTGCCAGATCACGTCGTAGAGGCCGGCCTTGCGGATCTCATCGAGATAGATCGCATCCGCCTTGCGCAGGATGTCGAGCTTCTCCTTGGTGATCTCGCCGGGGCAGCGGATGGCGAGGCCCGGGCCCGGGAAAGGGTGGCGGCCAACGAAGGCCTCCGGCAGGCCGAGCTCGCGGCCGAGCACGCGGACCTCGTCTTTGAACAGCTCGCGCAGCGGCTCGACGAGCTTCATCTTCATGCGCTCGGGCAGGCCGCCGACATTATGGTGGCTCTTGATCGTCACCGAAGGCCCGCCGCTGAAGGAGACGCTTTCGATCACATCGGGATAGAGCGTGCCCTGGGCGAGGAAATCGGCGCCGCCCAGCTTGGCTGCCTCGGCGTCGAAGACGTCGATGAAGAGCCGGCCGATGGTCTTGCGCTTGGCCTCCGGATCGGCGCCGCATTTGGCGAGCTCGGAGAGGAAAAGCTCTTCCGCGTCAACATGAACCAGCGGGATGTTGTAGTGATCGCGGAACAGCGTCACCACCTGCTCGGCCTCGCCGAGGCGCATCAGGCCGTGGTCGACGAAGACGCAGGTGAGCTGGTCGCCGATCGCCTCATGGATCAGCACGGCCGCGACTGCCGAATCGACGCCGCCGGAGAGGCCGCAGATCACCCGGCCGGTGCCGACCTGGTCGCGGATCTTCTTGATCATCTCGGCGCGATAGGCCGACATGCTCCAGTCCGGCTTGCAGCTGCAGATGTCGACGACGAAGTTGCGCAGCAGCTTGGCGCCATCCGGCGTATGCACCACCTCGGGGTGGAACATGGTCGAGTAGAAGCGCCTGGCCTCATCGCTCGCCACCGCATAGGGGGCGTTCTCCGAGGTCGCCTTGACGGTGAAGCCGGCCGGCAGCTGCGTGACGCGGTCGCCATGGCTCATCCAGACCGGATAGCGCCCGCCCTGCTCCCAGACGCCGGCGAACAGGGCCGAGGGGGTGACGATCTCGACATCGGCGCGGCCGAACTCGGCGGCATGACCGCCCTCGACCGTGCCGCCGAGCTGATGCGCCATGGTCTGCTGGCCATAGCAGATGCCGAGCAGCGGCAGCTCCGCCGAGAACACCTCCTGCGGCGCACGCGGCGAATTGCCGTCCGGCACCGAGGCGGGGCCGCCGGAGAAGATCACGCCTTTCGGCTTCAGGCGCTGGAACGCCTCCGAGGCCGACTGGAACGGCGCGATCTCGCAATAGACCCCGATCTCACGGATCCGGCGCGCGATCAGCTGCGTGACCTGGCTGCCGAAGTCGATGATCAGGATGGAGTCGTGATGGGCGGGGTTTTGGGGCTGGGCGCTCATCGCGCCCGGTTACGCCATCGCGCGCGAGCGCGCAACGGCGCTGAGAGCGGATCAGGCCGGCATTGCGAGAAGCCTCACGACGAGACGCGCTCAAGAAAGACCAGTCGCAGCGGCTCAGCCAGGAGGTTACCGGCCCTAGCGGCAAAGGCCTGGAAATGCGGCGCCGCCTTGTGGAGCTCTAGGGTGGCAGAATTCGTGAACGCCTCTCGCATGTAGAAGGTGCCGGGCTCGTCACGCAATTCGAACAGCACATAGTCGAGGCAGCCCGGTTCGGCCCGCGTCGGCTCGATCAACGCGAGCAGGCTCTCGCGCAACGCCTCTCGTTGACCGGACTTTGCCTTGAGGACTGCGATTGAAACCAGAGTCTCGTCGATGAGGGGCGTCATGGTCGGCACCTTGGCTGAGGAAAGTACCGGAGATGCCGCCCCAGCCCGCCCGGCGCAAGACGCACAAATCGTGCCCTCAGGGACAGGATTGATACCGCCGTCGCGTTGCGGCGATGGTCATGCCGGCGCCGCAAGGCAGCTCAGATAGAATCCGTCGGTCCCGGTCCGGCGCGGCGAGAGTTGCAGGCCGAAGCGCGTGGCGAAGCGGGCGAGCAAGCCGAAATCGACCTCGCCGGTATCGAGCAACGAGCGCGTCGCCACCGGCACGAACCCGGCATGGCGCGCCAGGAAGGCCTCGACCGCGCCGTCGTTCTCCTCCGGCAGCATCGAGCAGGTGATGTAGGCGATGCGCCCGCCCGGCTTGACCAGGCTGGCGGCGCGGCCCAGCACCTGCGCCTGCTCCTTGACGCGCTCGGCCAACGCGCCGGGGCGCACCCGCCATTTCGCATCAGGATTGCGCCGCCAGGTGCCGGAGCCGGTGCAGGGCGCATCGACGAGAACGAGATCGATCGTGCCGGTGAGATCGGCAAGGGCGTCATGGCCACGGCTCCTGGGCACGCGGACCTCGACATTGCCGGCTCCCGAGCGGGTGAGCCGGTCATGCAGCGGCGCCAGCCGGCGGCTGTCGAGATCGGTGGCGAAGATGCGGCCCTTGCCCCCGAGCACAGCGGCGAGCGCCAGGGTCTTGCCGCCGGCGCCGGCGCAGAGGTCGACCACGGCCATGCCGGGCTGCGCACCGGCGAGCAGGGTGACGAGCTGCGAGCCTTCATCCTGGATCTCGAACTCGCCGTTGAAGAAGCTCGGCTCGCTCTGCAGCGACGGGCCGCGGCCATCGGGGCCAGGCAGGAAGCGCAAGGCATCGGGCGACCAGGCGCCCGGCTCGGGGTTAAGATGCGCCAGCGCGGCGCGCAGTCTGTCGCGGTCAGTCTTCAGCCGGTTCGTGCGGATATCGGCCGGCGCCCTGCCCGCCAAGGCCTGCCCTTCCGCGACCGCATCGTCGCCGAAGCCGGCCATGAAGGAGGGCCAGAGCCAGTCCGGCACATCGGCCCGCGCCCAGCCGGGCGCAGCGTTGAGGTCGTAGGCGGCAAGCCCCGCGACCTCGAACTCGGTCAGCAGCGCGGGGGCGTGGTTCTGGCCGTTGAAGAGCTCGGCGATCTCCTCGACTCCGAGGCCCCGCTGGCTGACCAGCATGCCGAGGACCAGCGCCCGCGGCGTCTCCTCGCCGAGCGCATGGGCGGAGGAAGCCCGGCGGCGCAATGCGTCATAAACCAGCGAAGCAACGGCGGCGCGGTCCTTCGAGCCGGCGAAGCGGCGCGACAGACCCCAATCCTTCAGCGCATCGGCCGCTGGGCGCCGACGCTCGATCAGGTCCGCCAGGACTTCGATGGCGGCGCTGATGCGGGCGGCGGGGGTCATGTCCGGCGATTCCTGTCACTGCTCTGCATTGCGGCTCTCAGGGCCGTCGCGATCTGGAACGATTCCGAAGCGCGACGGGACCCTTGACGCCCTCGTCCCACAGGGCGCAAGACGATACAACTCCTTCCGCAACGCCAACCGCCTGGGATCCCTGCAATGACCGCCCTCTCCCGCCTCGCTCTCGCCGGCCTGTTCTGTCTGTCGCTCGCCGCCTGTGCCACCCAGCCGGTCGACACCACGCCGCCGCCGGCCAAGCGCCTGGACGCCAAGACCACGCTGGAAGGCCGCCGCTGAGATTTCGCTGAACGGGACAGGCCGGCGGCGCCGCGACTGGCCGATCCCGTTCACGTCAGCGACCACGTGAAGCCCGCTTCGGCCTCTGCCGAGGCGGGCTTTTTCTTGGCGAGACGACAGAGCAAGCAATCGGAACACGCTTGCGCTCGGATAGCGGTCACTTTCTGCGAACGTCCAGGCCCAGAGCCCTGGCAATGACAATAGTCTGGTCGATCGTGATGATCGCGCCGCCGAGCTGCGTGTTGGCGGGCTCCAGCGCACTCAGATCGCTTCCTCGCAGATCACAATTCGAAAAATCGGCGCCGTGCAGCCAGGCTCCGGACAAATCGACCTCCCGGATCGAGCCATCCTGGCAGCGCGCGCCGGTCAGGTCGGCTTCCCGCAATCGGGTGCCGCGGAAGCGCGCTTTCCGCAAATCCGCACCGGGGAGGCCGACGAAGGACCAGTCGCCATCGACGACCTGCATGCTGTCGAACTGACAGCCGTCGAACATGCTGCCGACGAATTTGCATTCCGTGAAGGTGCTGTCGAAGAAATTGCAGGCGGCGAAGGTGCAGTTCACGAAAGCGGCGCTGTGATGCGCAGAGCCATTGAAGCGCGCCCGGCGAAAGGTGCATTCATTGAAGACGCAGCCGGTGTTCCGGGCCTCGCTCAGGTCGAGATCGGCAAACAGCGTGTTTTGAAAGCGTCGCCGATCGAGCTCGTCGCCATACCAATCCGCACCGGCAATCGTTTCGACCGTCTTGGGGGCGGGTTCGCCATATCGTCGCTCAGCCATGATGTCTCTGCTCGTTCGAAACCCGGCCAGCTTGCGGAAGGTCCCGGTCCGCTTCTGTCTGCAGTGCCGAGATTCGCGTGCGGCGCGAACCGGCACCCGAGCCGATACCCGGCCACCCCAAATCCGCACGAGAGCCACGACGCTTTCGGCGAATCTGAACTCTCGCTTTCATGGCCATGTCATATCCGCTGCCATAAGGTCGTGCGCATTTCCGCGAGACTAGGTCAAACCATGCTGAAGAACCTCCTTCTCTCGACATCGCTTCTCTCTGCGCTGGCGCTGCAGGCGCCGGCCGTGCAGGCGCAGACGGCCGCCACCCTCGACGGCAAGCCTGCCTTGATCGTCGGCCATCGTGGCGCCAGCGGCTACCTGCCCGAGCACACTCTCGAAGGCTACAAGCTTGCGATCGAACAGGGAGCCGACTTCATCGAGCCCGATCTCGTCTCGACCAAGGACGGCCATCTCGTCGTCCGTCACGAGCCGATGATGTCGGGCACCACCGACGTCTCGACCCGCCCGGAATTCGCCGCGCGCAAGACGAGCCGCAAGGTCGACGGCGTCGACACCAATGACTGGTTCGCCTCCGACTTCACCCTCGCCGAGCTCAAGACGCTGCGCGCCAAGCAGGCGTTCCCCGAGCGCGACCAGTCGCACAACGGCAAATACGAGATCCCGACGCTGCAGCAGGTCATCGACCTCGCCAAGGCGGAGAGCGCCCGCACCGGCCGCACCATCGGCATCTACCCGGAGATCAAGCACTCGACCTATCACTCGGCCATGGGACTGGCGATCGAGGACAAGCTGCTCGACCAGTTGAAGGCCGCCGGCTGGAGCGAGAAGACCTCGCCGGTGATCATCCAGAGCTTCGAGACCGCCAATCTCAAATATCTGCGCGGCAAGACGCAGCTGCGCCTGATCCAGCTCGTCGATGCCGACGATGTCGACAAGGATGGCGGCATCGTGCTCGCCGCGCCGTTCGACAAGCCCTACGACTTCGTCGTCACCGGCGACAAGCGCAGCTTCAAGGATCTCGTCACTGCCGAGGGGCTGAAGGAGGTCAAGACCTATGCCGACGGCATCGGCCCCTGGAAGCCCTATCTGATGCCAGCGAAGCAGGTGCTCGGCGACGATGGCAAGCCGCGCGACCTGAATGGCGACGGCGCGATCGACGAACGCGACCGCGTGCTGCTGCCGCCGACCGAGGTGGTGAAGAACGCCCATGCGGTCGGGCTCTTCGTCCATACCTGGACTTTCCGCAGCGAGCCCAAGCGCCTCGCCTCCGACTTCAAGGGCGACCCGGCGGCCGAGTACAAGGCCTACCTGGCGCTGGGCATCGACGGGCTGTTCTCGGACTTCCCCGACCAGGCCGTGAAGGCGCGCAACGCCAAGTAACAGCCGGCAAACAAACAAGACCGCCGCACCGACTGGGTGCGGCGGTCTCGTTTACGCTACGCAACTCAACTCGACTTAATCACAGACCCGCACGGTGCGGCGCACCTCCCCACGCGGGGTTTCGCGAATCCGCGTCTCGGTGCGGCAATCGCGCTCGGCGCGATAAGCCCGGCGCCGCTCCCAGCGATCACGCTCGCGCCAGCGATCCTCGCGATCCATCGCGCGCTGATGCGGCGTGCGCGGATCGATCCTGACGCCGCCCGGCCCGATATCGACGGACTGCGCGAAGGCACTGGAGCCAGCGAGCAGCAGGCCGGCGGCAAGGGTCGATGCTAGCAGTTTCATCGGCTTTTCCTCCTGTGTTGGGAAAAGCAACCGCGCGCGCCGGCAAAGGTTCCCTTTCGGGAGCATCCGGAGGCCAGGCAAAAGAAAAGCATCCGGAGGCCAGGCAAAAGAAAACCCGGCATCGGGGGATGCCGGGCTCGAAGGGCGGCTGCCGCCTTGCTCAATCGCAGACGCGGGTGGTGCGCTTGACGAGCCCGCGGCGCGTCTCCTCCGTGGTGGTCACGGTGCGGCAGCGCTCGCCGCGACGCTCGTCGCGCCAGGCGCGGCGGCGCTCCATCTCGCGGCGGCGTTCCCAGCGATCGCGCTCGCGCATGCGCTCCTCATGCCGGATCTCGCGATCGACGGCGCGCTGGTGCGGCGTGCGCGGATCGACCGAGATGCCGCCGGGACCGATATTGATCGACTGCGCGTAGGCTGCGCCGCTTGCCAGCAGCGTCGCCACCAGAGCGGGAATCAGGCGCTTCATGAATCATCCTTCCGATACAAACGAATCGAAGCGATTCGTGAACGGGAAGGGTTAAGAGCCCCTAACTCCGCCGCGATCTTCCGTCTGGCGGGCAAAGCGCCCAAGACGCAAACGGCGCCCCTGAGGGCGCCGCCGCGATGACATTCCAGGCCTGCCGGATCAGTGCAGGATCTGGCTGAGGAAGAGCTTGGTGCGCTCGTGCTGCGGATTCTTGAAGAACTCGTTGGGCTCGTTCATCTCGACGATCTGGCCGGCATCCATGAAGATCACCCGGTCGGCGACCTGGCGGGCGAAGCCCATCTCGTGGGTGACGCAGAGCATGGTCATGCCCTCGACCGCCAGCGAGACCATGGTGTCGAGCACTTCCTTGACCATCTCGGGATCGAGCGCCGAGGTCGGCTCGTCGAACAGCATGATCTTCGGGCTCATGCACAGCGAGCGGGCGATGGCGACACGCTGCTGCTGGCCGCCCGAGAGCTGGCCCGGATACTTCGCCGCCTGCTCGGGGATCTTGACGCGCTTGAGGTAGTGCATCGCGATCTCCTCGGCGTCCTTCTTGGGCATCTTCTTCACCCAGATCGGAGCCAGCGTCAGGTTCTCCAAGATCGTCAGATGCGGGAACAGGTTGAAGTGCTGGAAGACCATGCCGACGTCGCGGCGGATCTCGTCGATCTTCTTGAGGTCGTTGGTCAGCTCGGTGCCGTCGACGATGATCTGGCCCTTCTGATGCTCCTCGAGCCGGTTGATGCAGCGGATCATCGTCGACTTGCCGGAGCCCGACGGGCCGCAGATGACCAGCTTCTCGCCGCGCGACACCTTCAGGTTGATGTCGCGAAGGACGTGGAACTCGCCGTACCACTTGTTGACGCCAATCATCTCGACCGCCGTCGCCGTGTTCAGCGCAGTCGGTTTCAGGGCCGCCGGACGCGTGCTGGTGGTTTCTGCCATGGACATCGTTTTTATCCCCTCAACGCTTCTGGCCGGCGGCGAGCCGCTTCTCGACTGCAATCGAGTAGCGCGACATGCCCCAGCAACACAGGAAATAGAAAATCGCGGCGAATGCATAGCCCGTCGAGCGGGTTGTCGGCGTCGCCCAGGTCGGATCGACGAGCGTCGCCTCAATGGTGCGCAGGAAGTCGAAGATGCCGACGATGGTGACCAGCGTCGTATCCTTGAACAGCCCAATGAAGGTGTTGACGATGCCGGGGATCACGATCCGAAGCGCCTGCGGCAGGATGATCAGCCGCATCATGCTCCAGTAACCGAGGCCGAGCGACATCGCACCCTCGTACTGGCCCTTGGGCATCGCCTGCAGGCCGCCGCGCACCACTTCCGCCATATAGGCGGCCGCGAAGAGCGCGACACCGACCAGCGGCCGCAGCAGCCGGTCCGGCGACCATTCCTGCGGCACGAACAACGGCAGCATGGTGTTGGCCATGAACAGCACGGTGATCAGCGGCACGCCGCGGACGAACTCGATGAAGATCACCGAGAGCAGCTGGATGATCGGCAACTTGGAGCGCCGGCCGAGCGCCAGGACCACCCCGAGCGGCAGCGAGAAGACGATGCCGACCGCGGCGATCAGGAAGGTGACGGTCACGCCGCCCCAAAGGCCGGTATCGACCCGCGGCAGAGTGATCGCCGAAACCAGGAGCAACCAGTAATACTTGATGTACGCAAAGACGTTCACGAAGCTCAGCAGAGCTTCGTCGGCAGGCGACACCTCCGGGGCACGCCAAGCCAGCAGCGCAATGGCGGCGGTCAGGGCGAACGTCATGTAGGCTAGGTGCTTGGGCCCGGCGAACCGGCTTTGAATCGGCTTGGCGATCTCATAGGCCAGCGCGGCCTCGCCGACGAAATTGCCGGCCAGATTTGGGTAGGCCGAGACGACGAACAGAGCGACGATCGCAAGCGCCGAGAGCAGCAACACCCAGGCCAGCAGCTTCGCAGCACCGGGGCCCCCGAGCAGCAGGATATAGGCCGAGATCGGCAGCAGCACGAAGAAGAAGAAGATGCCGAGCTTCTTCTTCGGCGCGTTCGTCCAGAGCAGCCAGACCACGCCGAGCGCGAACATGGCGAAGACGACGTTCACGCGCCAGCGCTGCGGGATCGGATAGGAGCCATAGATGAAATACTGGAAGCGGTCGGCGACATAGGCCCAGCAGGCGCCGACCGGCCGCCCGACCTTTTCGGCGAGGCAGGCGTCACGATTGGTACCGGACCAGACGGCGTCGAGGAAATAGAACCTGACCAGCCCCGGCACGGTGTCGACGACGAGATAGATGCAGAGCAGGGTCAGCGCGATGTTGAGCGGGCTGGAGAGCAGGTGCTGCCTGACCCAGGCGAGCGGCCCGGCGACGGAGAGCGGCGCCGGCTGCTGCTCCAGCGTTTCCTTGCGGACGAAGGCGAAGGGAGCCATTTCGGTGGTTGCGTCGGTCATCGGGGCGCCCTCACCGTTCCACCAGCGCCATGCGCTTGTTGTAGATATTCATGAACAAGGACGTGACCAGCGAGATGGTCAGATAGACCGCCATGGTGATCGCGACGACCTCGACCGCCTGGCCGGTCTGGTTCAGCACCGTGCCGGTGAAGACCTGGACGAGGTCGGGATAGCCGATCGCGACCGCCAGCGAGGAGTTCTTGGTCAGGTTGAGATAGTTCGAGGTCAGCGGCGGGATGATCACCCGCATCGCCTGCGGAATGACGACGAGCTTCAGCGTCGGCCCTGCCCGCAGGCCGAGCGCATGCGCAGCCTCGGTCTGACCTTTCGAGACGGCGAGGATGCCGGCACGCACCACCTCGGCGATGAAGCCGGCGGTATAGGTCGTCAGGCCGATCAGCAGCGCGACGAATTCCGGGAAGATCTGGATGCCGCCGCGCAGGTTGAAGCCGGCGAGCTCGGGATAGACGAAGGTGATCGGCCGGCCGGTGGCGAAATAGACCAGGGTCGGCAGGACGACGATCAGGCCAAGGGCGACAAGGCCGATCGGATATTGCTTGCCGGTCGCGGCCTGCTGCTTGCGGGCCCAGGAGCGGAAGACGAAGGTCGCGACGAGGCCGATCAGGAAAGCCCAGATGATCAGGCTGCCGCCGGGGCCGAACTGCGGATCGGGAATGTAGAGGCCGCGGTTGTTGAGCAGGGCGCCGGCCGGCAGCACGATCGACTGGCGCGGATTGGGCAGCGGCTTCAGCACCGCGTTGTACCAGAAGAACAACTGCAGCAGCAGCGGGATGTTGCGGATGACCTCGACATAGACCATCGCGATCTTCGACACGACCCAGTTGCTCGACAGCCGGGCAACGCCGACGAAGAAGCCGAGGAAGGTCGAGAGCACGATGCCGATCGAGGCGACGAGCAGCGTGTTCAGCAGGCCGACCCAGAAGGCGCGGCCATAGGTACCGCTCGAAGCGTCGTATGGTATCAGCTTCTGGTTGATGTCGAAGCCGGAGGCGTTGTGCCAGAAGCCGAAGCCGGAGGCGATCTTCTGCGCCCTGAGGTTCTCGATCGCGTTCGAGGCGGCGGACCAGATCAGGAAGCCCACTACGGCAAGCAGCAGGAACTGATAGGCATAGCCCCGGATCTTCGGGTCGTAGAGCAGCGAGGCCTTGCCCGGCTTGATCTCTGCGGAAGTGGTCGACACGTCTGACGCCCTTTTCGAATGTTGGCGACCGCGGGTCCGGCAAGCGACCCGGAAGGATCACTGCCGGCCGGTATTGTTATCCGGTTCGCCGGAACATGACAGCTTCAAGGATCAATGCGCGGTGGATGCCGCGCATTGATGGTTCTCAGCGGATCGGCGGCGCGTATTGCAGCCCGCCCTTGCTCCAGAGCGCGTTCTGGCCGCGCGCGATCTTGAGCAGCGAGCCAGCGCCGACGTTGCGCTCGAAGCTCTCGCCGTAATTGCCGACATGCTTGACGATGCGGTAGGCCCAGTCGTTGGTCAGGCCCATCGGCTCGCCGAACTTGCCTTCAGTCCCGACGAAACGCTTGATCTCGGGATTGTCGGATTTGAGCATCTGATCGGCATTCGCCTTCGTGATGCCCAGCTCCTCGGCATTGATCATAGCGAAGAGCGACCACTTGACGATATCGAGCCAGACATCGTCGCCGTGGCGGACAACGGGGCCGAGCGGCTCCTTCGAGATGATCTCCGGCAACACCATGTGATCTTCGGGATTCGAGAGCGTCAGGCGCTCGGCATAAAGACCTGAGGCGTCGGTGGTGAACGCGTCACAGCGACCGGCCTCATAGGCCTTGACCGTCTCCTGGTTGGAGGCGAAGGCGACAACCTCGTACTTGATGTTGTTGCTGCGGAAATAGTCGGCGAGGTTGAGTTCGGTCGTGGTGCCCTGCTGGGTGCATATCGAAGCGCCGGCGAGCTTCAGCACGGAATCGATACCGAGCTTCTTGCGCACCATGAAGCCCTGGCCGTCATAGTAGTTGATGCCGGCGAAATTCAGCCCCAGCGCGGTATCGCGCGAGATCGTCCAGATCGTTGTCCGCGAGAGAAGATCGACCTCGCCCGACTGCAGCGAGGTGAAGCGGTCCTTGGCCGAGAGCGGGATGAACTTGACCTTGGTCGGATCGTTGAAGATGGCCGAGGCAACGGCGCGGCAGACGTCCACGTCCATGCCGCTCCAATTACCCTGCTGATCAGGGATGCCGAAACCGGCAAGACCGGTGCCAGAGCCGCAGAGCAGGATTCCGCGATTCTTGACCTGCGCCAGAGTAGGCGACTGAGCCGATGCTCCGCCTGCACATATGGCAGCGGTGACGGCGACAAGCGCCGCGCCAATGATCTGTTTCATTGTTGTTGTCCCCTGTTTGGCGGAACGGGTTTTCCCGCTCTCGATTAGCTAGCAAGCCCTGGGCCAGTCCCCGCCGGCCATGCTCTCCCTTCTCAGGCTATATTTCTCGAGCCGATCCTGGGCGTGCCGTCTCCCTCGGCCTCACCGGATCGGCGGCGCGTATTGCAAGCCCCCCTTGGTCCAGAGCGCGTTCTGGCCGCGCGACATCCGGAGCACCGAGCGGCTGCCGACGGTACGTTCGAAGCTCTCGCCGTAATTGCCGATATGCTTGACGATCCGGTAGGCCCAGTCGGCCGTCAGGCCGAGGCCCTCGCCGAACTTGCCGTCGATGCCGAGCAGACGCCTGATCTCCGGGTTGGTCGAACCGCGCATCTGGTCGACATTGGCCTTGGTCACGCCGAGCTCCTCGGCGTTCAACATGGCGAAATGGACCCAGCGCACCAGCTTGAACCATTGCGAATCATTGTCGCGGGTCAGCGGACCGAGCGGCTCCTTCGAGATGATCTCGACGAGGACCATATGGTCGTCCGGCGCGGTCAGCTTCAGGCGCTCGGAATAGAGCGACGAGGCGTCGGTGGTGAAGGCGTCGCAGCGGCCGGCATCGTAGGCCTTGAGCGTCTCCGGACCTGTGTCGAAGGAAACGATGGTGTGCCGGAGATTGTTGGTCTTGAAGAAGTCGACGAGGTTGAGCTCGGTCGTCGTGCCGCGCTGCACGCAGATCGAGGCACCGGCCAGCTGCATCACCGACATCACGCCGAGCTTGCGGCGCACCATCAGGCCCTGGCCGTCGTAGTAATTCACATTGGTGAAGAGCAGGCCGGGTGGGGTGTCGTTGCTGATCGTCCAGGTCGAATTGCGCACGAGCACGTCGACGTCACCGGCCAGGAGCGCCTTGAAGCGGTCATTGGCCGAGAGCGGGATGAACTTCACCTTGGCCGGGTCGTTGAAGATCGCCGCAGCGATCGCGCGGCAATAATCGACGTCGAGACCGCTCCAGTTGCCCTGGGGATCAGGCGCGCCGAAGCCGATCAGGCCGGTATTGGAGCCACAGTTCAGAACGCCCCTGCTCTTGATCTGAGCGAGGGTCTGCTGCGCCTGCGCGCTCGCGGAGCTGAACAACGCCGCGACGGCGAACAGCACCGCGCTGATGATCCGGATCATGCATATCCCCTGTCTGGCGGAACGGGTTCAGCCCGTTCTCGGTCGGTGGACGGATCCGCAATCGGTGCGGGCCCGCAAGCCACCTTGTCCAGTACCCTGGAAAAGAATCGGGGCGGACGCTGGAAGCGCCCGCCCCGCATGGCCCCTTAGCGGACCGGCGGTGCGTATTGCAGGCCGCCCTTGGTCCAAAGCGCGTTCTGGCCACGGGCGATCTTCAGCAGCGAGCCCTGGCCGACCGAGCGCTCGAAGCTCTCGCCGTAATTGCCGACATGCTTGATGATGCGATAGGCCCAGTCCGTCGTCAGGCCGATGCTCTCGCCGAACTTGCCCTCGGTGCCGAGCAGGCGCTTGATCTCGGGATTGGCCGATTTCATCATCTCGTCGACATTGGCCTTGGTCACGCCGAGTTCTTCGGCGTTGAGCATGGCGTAGTGGACCCACTTCACCAGGCCGAACCACTGGGCGTCGTTGTTGCGGGTCGCCGGTCCGAGAGGCTCCTTCGAGATGATCTCGGGCAGGACCATGTGATCGTCCGGCGCGGTCAGCTTGAAACGCTCGGCGTAGAGGCCCGAGGCGTCGGTGGTGAAGGCGTCGCAGCGGCCGGAATCATAGGCCTTGACGGTCTCGTCCGAGGTCGCGAAGGCGACGACTTCGTACTTCAGGTTGTTGGCGCGGAAGAAGTCGGCGAGGTTGAGCTCGGTCGTGGTGCCCTGCTGGGTGCAGACCGAGGCGCCGTTGAGCTGCATCGCCGAGGTCACGCCGAGCTTCTTGCGGACCATGAAGCCCTGGCCGTCATAGTAGTTGACGCCGGTGAACTGCAGGCCGAGCGCGGTGTCGCGCGACATCGTCCAGGTCGAGTTGCGCACGAGCACGTCGATCTCGCCCGACTGCAGGGCCGTGAAGCGGTCCTTGGCCGAGAGCGGGATGAACTTCACCTTGGTCGGGTCGTTGAAGACCGTCGCGGCGATGGCGCGGCAGAAGTCGACGTCGAGGCCGGTCCAGTTACCCTGCGCATCCGGCACGCCGAAACCGGCGAGGCCGGTATTGGAGCCGCAATTGAGAATGCCCCTGCTCTTGACCTGAGCGAGGGTTTGCGGCGCCTGCGCCTGTGCGCTCGCCGCGGCCAGCGCGAAGCCGAATCCGGCGACCGCGGCTGCCATGAACTTCTTCATATCGATTTCTCCCGTTGATGGCCCTGCCGGCCCTTGCCGGCCGGAACGTGCCGGTCCCCTCGCATCGTCGCGACTTGCTGCCCCGTTCGATGCCCAAAACTTATGCGAAGTTCGGCGCTGGCCGATTGCCAGAGCCTTGCATGAGCGTCAAGCAAGGGCAGCTGGTATATCTGCCCCTTTTCACGACCAACATCACATGCGACTTTCGGGGGGTGGTCAAGTGCGACCACAACCGTCCTTCCTCCCACGCTGCTCCTCCGCCATGAAAAAGCTGTCCAAGCCCGAATTCGCGCGGCTGCGCGAGAAGACCCGCCTCGCCCTCGCCGGCCGCGACCCGTCCGACAGCTACGGCTTCGTCAACCCGCCGATCGTCCGCGGCTCGACGGTGGTCTATCCGAACACCGAGGATTTCCTCGTCCGCAAGGCGCGCTACAGCTACGGCACCGCAGGCAGCCCGACCATCGATGCGCTGCTCGCCGCCGCCGACACGATGGAGGGCGGCGCGGGCGTTCTCGCCTGCTCGTCCGGCCTGCTCGCCTGTACCTTGCCCGCGCTCGCCTTCCTCAGGGCGGGCGACCATTTTCTCGTGACCGACAGCGTCTACCATCCGATGCGCAATTTCTGCGACCGGATGCTGCCGCGCTACGGTGTCGAGGTCACCTATTACGACCCGCTCATCGGTGCAGGCATCGCGGCGCTGTTCAAGCCGAACACAAGGGCGGTCTGGACGGAGTCGCCGGGGTCCCAGACCCTGGAGGTCCAGGACATCCCGGCAATCGTTGCAGCGGCCCATGCGCGCGACATCATGGTGATGATGGACAACACCTGGGCGACGCCGCTCTTCTTCGACGCCCACAAATTCGGGGTCGACGTCTCGGTCCAGGCAGGGACGAAATACTACGCCGGGCACTCCGACGTGCTGATCGGCACGGTGTCGGCCCGCACGCCGGAGTTCTACGCCCAACTCAAGCTGAGCTGGGACGCTCTCGGCGTGATCATCGCCGCCGAGGATGCCTATCTGACGCTGCGCGGCATCCGCACCATGGCCGTCCGGCTGAAGGAGCAGATGCCAGCCGGGATCGAGATGGCGAACTGGTTGGCGGCGCGTCCCGAGGTCGCCCGCGTGATCCATCCGGCATTGCCCTCCGATCCCGGCCACGCCATCTGGAAGCGCGACTTCACCGGCGCCTGCTCGCTGTTCTCGATCGAGCTGCAACCGGTTTCGATGAAGGCGGTGGCCGCCATGCTCGACGGGCTCACCCTGTTCGGCATGGGCGCATCCTGGGGCGGCTATGAGAGCCTGGTGCTGCCCTTCGACTGCAAGCGCTATCGCACCGCGACCAAGCCGGGCTTCAAGGGGCCGACGATCCGCCTGCATATCGGGCTCGAGGACCTCGAGGACCTGAGGGAGGACCTCGACGCGGGGTTTGCGCGGCTCAGAGCCGCGAGCTGAGCGCGGCCGTGGCGCCGAGCGGGCCCGTCGTCTTCGCCTATCTCGACGAGCCGCCCTTCTGCTGGCCGGCAGCCAGCAGCGCGGCGCAAGGTTGCGATGTCGAGCTGGTTACCACCGTCTTGCACGCACTGGGCATCACGCGGTTCGAGCAGCGTTTGACCACCTTCGCCGAACTGCTGCCCGGCCTCGCCAGCGGGCGCTGGACGCTGACCACCCCGCTCTTCGTTACCTCCGAGCGCCAGCAGCTCGTCGATTTCAGCCGCCCTGTCTGGGCGCTCGCCGACGGGCTGCTCGTGCGAACGGAGGATCGCGCTCGGCTGACCGGCTATCACGCGGTCGCGACGACAGGTGCTCGGCTGGCAGTCGTCGCTGAGCAGGTTCAGGAGCAAGCCGGGCTCACCGCCGGCATTGCGCCGGAGCGGATGATCCGCGTCGCGACCCAGGAAGAAGCGGTCGTCGCAGTCAGGACTGGCCGAGCCGACGCCTATGCCAGCGTCGCCATGGCCCATCGCGGCTACCTCGCCCGCGAACCCGATGCAGGGCTCGCGATCGTCAACGTGTCCGCGAGTGAAAGCGTGCCAGCGGCCGGAGCCTTTGCTTTCGGCAAGCAGCACGCTTCGCTGCGGCAGCGTTTCGACGCTGCCCTCGAAGGCCTTGTCGGAAGCGATTGGCATCGCGCCATGATGGCACGCCACGGCTTCCCGACAGGCGAATACTGACGTCTCGCTTCAACCCGGCGCGGAATTCGTGTCGTCGCCACGCGCCTTGGCCCGCAGCACGAATTGCAGATTGCGCAGGTAGACGAACACCCCGAAGCCCTGGCCGAGGATGAAGACCGGATCGCGGCGATAGAGTGCGTAGATCAGGAGCAACGTGCCGCCGCCGATCGAGAACCACCAGAATGTCATCGGCACGACCGAGCGTTGCGCCTTCTCGCTGGCGAGCCACTGCACCACGAAGCGCATGGTGAACAGCCCCTGCGCGACCACGCCGAGCAGCACCCACCAGTCCACCTTGTTGACGAAGACGTCGTGGAAATAATCCCCGATCATATTCTGCAGGTCGACGAGCATCAGCGCGCCTCCATCACGATCTCAGGCACACGTTTGCGGCGCCGGATCAGCCACCAGACGCCGGCAAGGTCGAGGATGCCGACCCAGAGCCGGTCAAAGAAGCCGTAATTCGAGACGCCGGTCAGGCGCTGGCGGTCGCGCACGTCGTGATGCAGCACGGTGAGGCCCTCGCGCACCATCAGCGCCGGCATGAAGCGGTGCAGCGCGTCGAAATAGGGCAGCGCCAGATAGGCGTCGCGACGGAAGCACTTCAGACCGCAGCCGGTGTCACGCGTGCCGTCCTTGAGGATGGCGCTGCGGACCTTGTTGGCGATGCGCGACTGCATGCGCTTGAAGCCGGTGTCCTTGCGCCCGACGCGCTGGCCCTGGACCAGGCCGGCCGAAGGACCTGCCGCCTCGAGCTGCGTCAGCATCGCCGGGATGAAGGCCGGATCGTTCTGGCCGTCGCCATCGAGGGTCGCGACGATCGGGGCCTTTGCCGCCCTCACCCCGCTGCGCACCGCCGCCGACTGGCCGCAGGACTGGGCATGACGGACGACCCGCAGCCAGGGCCGCGCCAGCGCGAGGTCGGCGAGCGCGACGGCAGTGCCGTCGCTGGAGCCGTCATCGACATAGATCAGCTCGAAGGCGCCGACGCCGGCGCAGGCGGTCTCGATGTCGGCGACGAGCGGCGCGATGTTGCCCTGCTCATTGCGGACGGGCACGACGATGCTGAGCCGGGGCTGGCCGTCTGAAGGCACGGGTTCGGTCACGGATTGAAGTCTTTCTGCATGGCGGCGCGCAAACTGCGTCAAGCGCCGCGACGGGGCAAGCGCCGATCACTCACGGACATAGACGCTCATCTCGAGGCGCTTGCCACCGTTGAGGTTGAAGCCGGCGATCGTGGTCAGCAGCCGCGGCGACTGTCCCGAGGCGGCGAGACCCTGCCGGAAACCGTCGAGGAAGCGGCTTTCGACCAGCGCGACCCGGCAGCCAGGCTCGCGCAGGAAGGCGGCGGCAGCACTGCCGTCGGCGCCCATGCGCAGATTGGTGCCGACCAGGAAGACGAGGCTCGGTTCGCGATAGCCGACGGTCATGACCTCGGGATTCGGGCAAGAGACGGCCTGCACCGCCTCGGCCAGCCGCGGCGAGAGCTTGAGGCCGCGCAGGCTCGGCGCAGCCAGGCCGTAGACGCCGGCACCGAGCAGCAGGCTCGCGACCACGCCGCGCCAGAGCGCCCCCTCGAAGGCGCCCGCGCGGTAGGCCAGGAAGCTGCGAAAGGCGACGATGAGCGCCAGCGCCAGCACCGGCAAGGCGAGCCAGGGCAAGGTCCTGTCGAGCGTCCAGGTGCCGTAGAGCAACACGCCGACCAGCGCCGCCGGGACCGCGACGATCAGGAAGGCGGTCAGGTCGGCGCCACGGCGGAAGCGGTTGATGCCACCATTGACCAGAGCCAGCAGGAGCAGCGCCGTGATCGCCGGATAGAGCGGCAGCACGTAATGCGGCAGCTTGGTCGGCACCGCTTCGAAGACGATCCAGGACGGCACGATCCAGGCGAGGAGGAAGAGGATCTGCGGCTCGCGCCGCTTCACCCAGGCGAACGGGATCGCCATCGCCGCCAGCGCGGCCGAGGGCCAATAGGTGCCGAAGAACAGCAGCAGATAGAGGCCGGGCGGGCCCCAATGCTTCTCCTGCCCCTCGCCGACCTTGGCGAGCATGTCCTTGCCGACGCTTTCGGCGAAGAAGTTTCCGCCGGTCTTGATGGCGATGGCGACGAACCAGGGCAGCACCACGATCAAGCAAAGCAGCAGGCCGAGTCCCGGTCGCAGCGGCGCGAACCAGCGCAGCGAGCGCTCGCGGATAGCGAGCACGATCACTGCCAGCCCCCAGATCATCGGCACGATCGGCCCCTTGAGCAGCAGGCCGAGCGCCGTCGCCGACCAGAACACCAGCCAGTTCCAGCGGCTCGGCACGAAGGCGAGCGAGCGCGTCCAGTCGAGCCAGGCACGGGCGAGCGCGCCCATGGTGGCGACCGCGCAGGCGGCGAGCAGCGCGTCGGTCTTGGCGAAACGGGCCTCGACGCCAAGCAGCACGCAAGCGGCCATCAAGGCCCCGCCGAGGAGAGCAAGACGGGCGCCGACGAAGGCAAGCAGCGCCCAATAGGTCAGGAGGACGGTTGCGATCGCGCCGACCAGCGAGGGCAGCCGGTAGAGCCACATGGTGGTGCGCGCCTCTGGCACCCCGAGCGCCTCGCCCGCGGCGACGCTCGCCGCCTGCAGCCAGTAGATACCGACCGGCTTCTTGTGCCGGGCCTCGTCCTGGAAGCGGATGTCGACGAAGTCGCGCGTCTCCAGCATCTGCTTGCTGGCCTGGGCGAAACGCGGCTCGTCGCGGTCGAAGGGCTGCAGGCCGGCGAAGCCCGGCAGGAATGCCGCCAGCGACAGCAGGACGAGCAGCAGGCAGGCGCGCCGGTGGCTCGCGGACGCGAAGCTAGCGAGCCGGTCGAGACCGGAGCCGAGCGAGATCATCGACACTCCTTGCGGGCCGAAACCATGCATGGCCCCTGCCCCTCATGGGCAGCGGACAAGTGGGCAGGCAATCGGGTTGGCCGCGGCGCGTTTACGGCCTCGCATCGCTCGCGGCAAGCGCGCAGGCGCAATCCGCGGTGACGCAAGGCGGCGCGCCCGAGCCTGGCAGGTTGGCATTCGAGACCAAGTTTGTCCTGAACATGGCGAAACCCGCGCCGGAACCCCATATCGCGCCAGGGGTTGCTTGTGCGCACGGCGCGCCGCAGATCGGTGCGACCGTGCAGGCACCAGGAAGGCAGGAGCACGATGAAGATGCCGATCGCCGTTCATACCGACGAGGACTACGAACAGGCCCAGCAGCGCGTGGCCGAGCTCAACGCCGCGCCCGACAGCAAGGAGAAGGAGCGCGAGCTGGAGGCGTTGGCGGAAGCGATGCTGGCCTTCGAATTGCGCCGGGACGAAGCTCAGGACTGAATCGGCGAGACATGGACACATCCTCTGAACTGGCCCCGGTGCGGACATGCTTCGCGTCACGGCCCGCCTGCGACAAGCTCGCCAAAGCGGAATTTGCCCCTTAGTATCGGCAGCGTTCGTCTTCACAACAGCCCACCCTGCCTCAGCCTATGTGGCAGCCGAGCCGAGGTGATCCAGGACGCGATGAGCAGGCGCCACCGTCATTCGAGCTGGATCACGGCTCGTTTCTTCACCCTTCTTGCGTTGATGCTCGGCCTTGCCGCGCCGGCTGCCATGGCGGGGCCGTCACGCCCCCTCGACGACAATGCCGATTCGATCGCGGTCGTGATCGGCAACCGCGACTACAAGCAGACCAGCACGGTCGACTTCGCCCATAACGACGCCGAGGCGATCCACGACTATCTCGTCCGCGGACTGCGCTTCCGCGAGCAGAACGTCTTCCTGCTGAAGGACGCGACGCTCGGCGAGCTCACCCAGATGTTCGGCAGCGAGGCGAATCCGCAAGGCGGCAAGCTCTGGCGCAGCGCGGTCGAAGGGCGTTCCAACGTCTTTATCTATTATTCCGGCCATGGCGTGCCTGACCTCGCGACGCGCCAGCCCTTCCTCTTGCCGCAGGACGGCAATCCCAATGCCAGCGAGAGCGGCTATGCCCTGCAGACACTCTACCGCAACCTCGAACTGGTCCGGCAGAAGATCGGGGCGCAGCGGCAACTGATCGTGATGATCGATGCCTGCTTCACCGGCGAGACCGGGCGCAAGGGCGAGAGCCTGCTCGCGGTGTCGGCGCCGGGCTTCACACCGGCCAAGCCGCGGACCGGCGATGGCATCGTCAAGCTGGTCGCGACCTCCGGGGCGACCCCGGCGAACTGGGACGAGAACCAGAAGCTTGGCCTGTTCACCAGCCGCTTCCTGATGGGTGCCGCCGGGCTGGCGCAGGCCGACGCCGACAAGCGGATCGGCTGGCCGGAGCTGCAATCCTACGTCGTCCGCGAAGTCGAGGCCGCAGCCCGGCGCGACAGCGGCCGCGAGCAGAAGCCTGAATTCGAGACCGCCAGCCTGTCGTTGCCGATCGTCGAGCCGTCGGCCACCATCCGCCGCAGCTTCGAGAGCGCGCAGGACGAGGCGCGCTGGCGCAGCGCAACGGGGGACGGCTCGCGCGAGGCGCTCGAACGCTATGTCGCGCAATGCAGCGGGCCTTGCGCCTATCGGCAGCAGGCGATGGACCGGCTGCTGCAGCGCCAGCGCAGCGCCGAGTCGGCCAAGGACGACGAGAGCTGGCGGCAATTGAGCGCCGAGGGCAAGTACCAAGCCTATCTCGATGCCTGCAACCGGGTCTGCGCCTATCGCCAGCTCGCGCTCGGCTATCTCGGCAAGGACACGCCCGGTGCGCCCGAGCCGAAGGATGCGCAACCGAAGCCGCCGGCGCCGGCAGCAGTGGCGCAGCCCGCCGAGCCCAGCGATCCGGCGCGCGCGCTCGCCGAAGCGAAGGCGGCGGGAACCGTCGAGGCGCTGGACCGCTTCCTCAAGGCCTATCCGAAAGGCAAGCTCGCGACCGAGGCGCGCACCGCCCGGGCGGCATTGGCCAAGCCTGCCAAGCCGAGCAAGCCGGTCCGCGCGGCCTATGAGCCGACCGAGGCTGAAATTCGCGCCTTCAAGCCGACCGAGGCCGAGAAGGCCCGCTACACGCCAACCGCAGCGCAGGTGGAAATCATGTCGCGGAGCTACCGGCCCGAATACGAGCGCCGTGTGCTCCGCGACGGCAAGGTTGCCGCCGACGCATGGCTGAAGCAGGCCGCTTTCCAGCTCGGCTTGCGCAACGCCTACAAGGCCAAGCGCCAGACCCTGATCGATCGGCACAAGGCCCGGCAGGCGGCGGAGCGTTGAGGCCGAGCGCCGCAGGCAAAAGAGAGCAGTGGTCGTTGAGGCGGCCGGGGCCGCCTCAACAGCAGCGGAAGCCGCGCCTCCCATCCGCGCCATAACGCGCGAGCTGGCGCTCGCGGAAGAACTCCGGATAGGTCATCGGTGTCTGATCGGGATGGGTTTTCCGGATATGCGCGACATAGGTGTCGTAGTCCGGGAAGCCCACCATCAGGCGGGCCCCTGGCAGACGCAGCGTGCGAAGTCCGACCAGCGGTCCCGCCCCGGCAATCGCCGCGAAATGATGGCCGAACAGGACGTAGCGGTTGGTCGGGACGTAATCGAGGCCGTCATTGTGGACAGCGGCCGGTGTCGGGCGGCTGGCATCGAGCCGCATCACCTTCTTGGCGATGAACAGCGAATAGTAGCGATAGGCGATCAGGTAGACCAAGATCGAGGCAACGACCATCCAGAGCGCATTGACGTGCTCCCCGCGCTCCAGCGCGACAACGGCAAGGGCGACGGCTCCGAGGATACCGATGGCGCCCCAGGAAAGGTGGGACCGAAAAACCGAAGCCATGACGTCTTCTCCCCGGTAGCCGAATGCTCCTCGTTGCTGCTCTCCGCATAATCGACCACGAAGAATATCACTGGGCATCCGGGCGACTACTTTAGCAGGGGCGCCGAATAGCCCAGACGATCTTTCGTGATGGTGGCCGATTGCTCGAACCCGGAGACCCCGTCCGGGACGGAGGCGGAGCAGGCGATCCAGATGCTAGCGATGGCCCGCAGCGACATGATCCCCCCACCCGGCCGCAATTTGGCGCCACAAGCCGCGTATCGGCCGGCGTCATCACCGACGCTGAGTGGATTACTCCAGGTTGGCGATACTCCCGCGGCGTCAGCCTGACCAAGCGCGACCTGCGCAGCCCGCTCGTGTCAGAGGTCGCCACGATGCCCCGAAGAGAACGGCCCGCGTCCCCTAAATAGGGAATGCCGCACAGGCCATGGCGGACCTAACATGATGGTCCGACAGGCGAACTCCATTCCACCTTGATCGGACGGCGGTCGGATAGCCCGCCGCCGGAGCCTCGGCTCCCCTGTCGTCCTTCAGCTGCTCCGAATATGCCCCGCGGTGCTGCGATGCGGCGGTGGGCCGATCTGGTCGTGCCGACGCGAGCGGACGCCTCGGATGTCACAGGCACATCCGTATCGAAACCTCAGAAATGTCCTGGTGGAAGTTGGAAAGATGGCGAGCCCGGCAGGATTCGAACCTGCGACCAGCAGCTTAGAAGGCTGCTGCTCTATCCAGCTGAGCTACGGGCCCGGAAGGAAACGGCGAGCTTGGTGTCCGCCGTTTACTTGAACTTCAATGCGTCCACTGGCCGACGCGGTTGAACTTGAAATTGTCGGCATAGGCCATGCTACGACGCTTGGCCTGGTGCGGCTGCTCCAGGCGGTAGGCGATGCCGTTGCGCGTCGCATAGGCAACGGCTTCCTCGGCCGTGTCGAACCAGAGCCGGAGCTGGCTCTTCATGTCGCCCGACGAGGTCCAGCCCATCAGCGGCTCGATCTCGCGCGGCCGCTCGGGCTCGTATTCCAGCAGCCAGCGGCCGGTCTTGGCCGTGCCGGACTGCATCGCGTTGCGGGCCGGCGAATAGATGCGTGCCGTCATGCTCCCCCTCGCCTTCCGGCAAAGCCCAAAATGGTCGGGGCACCAGGATTCGAACCTGGGACCCTCTGCTCCCAAAGCAGATGCGCTACCGGGCTGCGCTATACCCCGCCGTCCTGCAAGTGCATCGAAACACTTGCAAATCGTCTCTGCCAAGCCATCTCTACCCTCGGCAGATGCGGAACGAGATAGCACCAAGGCGCACGTTTGGGAACAGGAAGTTCCCGGAGATTTCCCGCACGCATTCCCGTTCCTTCCCGCGACCTTCCGGGCATCGCCTCACGCCCGGCTGCTTCGATGAACGGCGATGGAAGCACCGTTGCCAAGTCAAGATGCATCTCCTGCCGGCCCTCGGCCTCTTTCCCAGTGTCACAGGCTCAAGCAGGCTCACGAGCGAGCCTGTGATGGCGTGCGGGGCACTATTTTGTCGCGCCGACCGCCTCAAACATGGCTGCCTCGTAAGCAACGAGAAAGGCGCGTTGGGGACCTGCGTTCAAACGATCTCGTTCAGCGGGGTCTGCGTAGTTCGGGTGCCAGTAGCCGAGATTGTGCAAGGTTTCATGGGCGATCTTCGACGCCCAGAAGCCAGGATCGAGACGCTGTGGGCTGTCGGGTGTCATCCGGTCGAGATTGAGGCGGATGTAAAGAAATCCCTGTGCACCGAAGCGCCTCAATTGGACATCGCTAGCCCGATAAAAATCGTAGATTCCACCTCCCCACCAAACATTGCCGGTGTAGGTGGAGACGACCAGGAGTGGCAGATCAGGATCTGTCGGCTTTAGCACAGCGTCCATTTCAGCAATGAAGCTGCGGACACTCGCGGGTTTCACGATGCTGCGCATGGCGAGCTGCCAGGCAGGGTTCAGTCGCCCGTCCCTGATCTTCTCGGGCCAAGGCTCGGGACGATCCCCAGCCACGGCAAAGGCCTTGGCTACGATATCTTCCCTGGTCGCAAGCCGGAGGAAGATCGCGACAGCCTCCATGAGGACGGGCTGGATCTCTGTCGGAAACTTGGGGTCGAGATGCAACGCAAGCTCGAAACTCCCACCCCTTACCACAGGAGCGCCTCGGACCAGATCGCGCCGGGAGAATTGCGCGTTTATCAATGCTGTAGCCGCGCTCTCTTTCGTGTCCGCTGCCGCGTCGAGGTTGGCAGCTTTGAGAGCGGCCGCTTCGGCGAGCAGAGCCTGGATCTTGGTTCGCTCGCTCTCGTCGATCAGTGAAGAATATCGTTCGTCGTCTGCCCAAAGCCATTCGGGCAGACGGAAAGGATAACGTTCCTCGGATTGAGAAGTCGCCGCGATCAGCATGACCGCAACGGCGGACAGAAACGCCAGGCAAATCTTGGCCATCGCAACGTCACCCCAGTAGAGCCGGATAGTGACGCAACGCGACTTAAGGTCAAGCTCATATGGGCTTATCGAGGCTGAAATGATCGACCAGACGCATCTGCCGACGATCGAGAGACAGGACGTCGCAAAGCTCACACGACGATCAAATCGCGCGAGCTGCGTGACAGCAATTCGCAGCCGCCCTGGGTGACGAGGACGTTGTCGATGATGCGCGCACCCAGCCCTTCCTCGTGCAGGAAGACCGGCGGCTCGACGCTGACGACCATGCCGGCCCGCAAAGTATAGCGGCTGCCGCCGATCATGTGCATCGGCTCGCCCCAGCTCGGCGGGAATCCCGGCGCCAGCCCGTAGCCGGAGGTGTGGACGCGGCCCTGTTCGAGGCCGGCCTCACCGATCACGCGTTTGGCCGCCTCGTGCGGCGCGGTCGCAGGCGCTCCGTCGCGAATCTCCGCGATGCAGGCGTCGCAGGCGCGGCGGGCGATGTCGTAGAGCTCGCGCATCCTGGCGGTCGGCTGGCCGAGGCAAAATTGCCGGCCGAGCGTCGCGGTATAGCGCCGGAAGGTCGCGCCATACTCGACGCTACCATAGTCGCCGGCCCGCAGCCGGCGTTCGGTCGGCGCGCCATGGCTGTAGCAGGAGCGTTCGCCGGAGACGAGGTTGATCGGGCTCGCTGCGAGGCCGCTGCCGCGCGCCAGCAGCGCACCGTAGACCTCGCCGGCGACCTCGAGCTCGCTGCGGCCGGGGCGCAGCGCCGCGCCGAAGACGGAGAACGTCTCGTCAGCGATCGCCGCCGCCCGCCTGATGTAGCCGAGCTCGGCCGGCGATTTCACCAGGCTGAGATTATGGACGAGATTGCTCGCCTCGACGAAGGCCGCACCGAAGAGCTCGCGGATCGCGCTGTAATGATGCGGATGAAGGTAATAGGCCGGCACCTCGACGCCGACGCGGCCGGCCAGCAACCCGAGTTCGTCGGCGATGCCTGCGAATCGCGGAATCGGGTCCTCGTTCTCACCGCCGCCGAAGGTCTCGAGCCGGTCGACCAGCGCGTCGTCCAGGATCTCGGCGCGCTCGCCCTCGCGCGCCATCATCGTGATCGGCCCGTCCGCCGCCGGCACCAGCAGGCACTGGAATTCCTGATAGCTCTTGGCATCCGAGCCGGTCAGCCAGCGGATCGAGACGGGATGGAAGAGCACGAGCCAGTCCAGCTCCTGCCCCGCCATCGCCCGCCGCACGCGGGCGCGCCGCTCGGCGAACTCCTCGGCCGTGAAGTCGTGCCTCGACATCTCCCGCGCCGCCCTCAGAGGGCCGGCAGCGGCTGCATCGGCCCGCCCAGCCACTTCTTGTGGAGCTCGTCGAGATCGCCGTTCAGCGTGCTCTGGAAGATCAGCGTGTCGAGCCAGCGCAGCAGGTCGTGCTCGCCGCGCCGGATGGTGATGTGCGCCGGGGCGCGCCGCAGTGCGAACTTGAAGTCGAATTCCTTGGCCGGGTTCTGCTTGGCGAGCTCGACCACGACGACGCTGTTGGCGGCGAGCAATTGCGCATGGCCCGCCAGATAGGCCTGCACCGCCGTCGCATTGTCCTCGGTGCGCATGATGTCGGCGGATGGCGCCAGCGCCGAGAGGACGAGATCCTCGGTCGTGCCCTTGGCGACGGCGATGCGGCTCTTGCCGAGATCGACGCCCGATTTCACCGCCAGCGCCTTGGCGCCGTAGACCGCGAGCGAGGTGTCGGCATAGGGCGCGCTGAACATCACCTGGCGGGCGCGCTCGGCAGTGATCGACATCGCCGCGATGTTCATGTCGGACTTGTCGGTGAGCAGGAACGGGATGCGGCTCGCCGCCGGCACCGGTACCAGCTCGAGCTTCACGCCGAGCGACTTGGCGACGAGCCTGGCCATGTCGACGTCGAAGCCTTCGAGCTCGCGCTTGGCGTTCATCATGCCGAAGGGCGGCACATCGGCGAAGACGGTGATGCGCACTACGCCCTTGGACAGGATGTCGTCGAGCTTGTCCGCATGGGCCTCCAGGCTGGCGACCAGGCCGGTGAACAGGCCAAGGGCGGCGAAGAACGCCGATCTGAAAGCGCGTCCCATGATTCTCCCCCGATCTTGTTGTTGGTGCCGGCCGCTTCCGCGACCGGACGGCCAACCGCGCCCACCCTCCCCGGCAGCAACGGCAATGACCTAGCGGAATGCTATCGGTTTCGTATATGCAGTCAAGCTTCGCTAATAAATCAAACCGGAGAAATCCGATGACGGCCGAGACCGCCGCCGATGCCCGCTCCCGCCCCTATCCGGCGCCCGCTCTAGAAAAAGGCCTGGAGATCATCGAGTTGCTGGCGCTGGCGCAGACGCCGCTTTCGGCGCGGGCCATCGCGGAGCGGCTCGGGCGCTCGAAGAACGAGATCTTCCGCATGCTGTTCGTGCTGATCGAGCGCGGCTATCTCGACCGCGATCCGGCGACCGACGAGATCGCCCTCAGCAACCGCCTGTTCGAGCTCGGCATGCGGGTGCCGCGCGCCCGCGATCTGGTTGCGGTCGCGACGCCGGCGCTGGAGGCCCTGAGCGAAAAGATCGGCCAATCCTCGCATCTGGTCGTGCTGAGCAAGGGCGAGACCGTGGTGATCGTCGCAGTCGCCGGCCCGGGCGACATCAATTTCACGTTGCGGCTAGGCTATCGCCGGCCCGCTTCCGCCTCGACCTCCGGTCAGGTCATCCTCGCCTTCCGGGATGGCGCTGGTCCGGACCCGAGCCTGCCGGCGATCGCGGCGGATGGCTTCCTGATCGCCGACAGCCATGACGTCGTCGGCGTAACCGACATCAGCGCACCCATCCTCGACCGCAAGGGCCAGGCGATCGCCAGCATCGTCGTGCCTTATCTGAACCGGCGCGAAGCGCGCCCGCAGCATCGCGAGGCGCTGGCGGAGTTGCTCGCCACCTGCCGCGCCATCGCCGGAGAACTGGGCTGACCAGGAGCTCCGGCCGAAGAGTCAGGCCAAGAGAGGTCAGCGCTTGAACAGCGGATGCTCGACCTTGTCACCGGGCTTGATCCCGAGCTTCTCGGCGATACCGGCATTGATCTCGAGCACCGAGAGCACCGGCTCGCCCGAGGGAATCGTCCGAGTCGACAGCGGCTCGGCCCGCTCGGCGATGCGGGCGACCGTGCCGTCGGCCCGGATGAACAGCATGTCGAGCGAGATGTAGGTGTTCTGCATCCACATCGCGACCGGCTCGACCTGCTTGAAGTCGAAGAGCATGCCGCGATCGGCCGGCATGAACTGGCGGTGCATCAGCCCCCGCGCGCGCTGGTCCGGCGTGCGCATGACCTCGACCTGGAAGGCGTGACGGCCGGAGCTCGTGACGATGGTGAGCGGCTCCAGCCCGGAGGCCGGCGCATTCTGGGCTCTGGCCGGTTCAGGTAGCAACGCGAAGGCGCCAACAACCAGCACGGCAGCGAGGACGCCTCGCAGCAAACGTTCCACCAAAGACATCATCGCGCCTCGCGCCCGATAGGCCATCCCCACCGCAGCCTTGCCGCGGCCTCGTGGCGGTTCTGGGGCCAATGGCACGAAGCCGCGCCTCGCCGTCAAGCTTTTCGCCGATCGGGCCCGCTCGCATCTTCCTTTCGCCGTCGCCTTGCGGCAGGGTCTGCGCCGACTTCCAACCGGAAGCGAATTCGCCGCGCCGTCGGCGAAAGCGCCTCTGACGCCATCAAACGGAGCTTGGCTCGGGCTATGCGCTCACGAGCCTCGACGATGCTTCAGGAGACCACCAATGACGATTTCGCCCGGCCGACGCTTCGCCAGCTCCCGGCCGCTGCCCGCGGCAGGGCTCCTGCTTCTCCTCCTGGGGAGCCCTGCCTTCGCCGCCGACTTCCAGCTCGACAATCTGAAGCTCGACTTCGGCAAGTTCGTCGTCTCGATCCCGAAGCTTGACGTGAAGGGCACGCCGCTCGACCGCGACAGCTTCCGCGCGCTGCTCCTGTCGGGCACCAGCGCGCCCCCGGCCGGCGGCGTTGCCGGCGCGATCGCCGGCACGAGCCAGGCGGTCCAGCCCGGCGAGAGTGCGATCGCCCGGCTCGGCAAGCTCACCGCCAGCGAGATCAGCGCGCCGACCCTGGTGATGGAGCAGAATTTCGGGCCGCAGAAGCAGGTCACCACCTATCGCAACATCAAGTTCTCCGACATCCGCGAAGGCCGGATCGGGCGCGGCGAATCAAGCGACGGCTCGATCAAGGTCGAGGGCGCGGCCACCGGCCCGATGAACGGCGAGATCAAGCGCATCAGCTTCGAGGTGCTCGACCTGATGCAGATCGCCCGCATCTTCGGCGAGCAGGCCAAGCCCGGCGAAACTGCGCCGCTGCAGCCGATCATCGGCAAGATCGACCAGGACGGCTACGTCCTCGACCTCGGCGAACAGGGCAAGATCACCGCCGGCAAGGCCTCGATGCGCGGCTTCAAGGCCCGCGTCGCCTCCGAGCCGATGGGCGAGCTCCTGACCCGTATCGCCGTGCTCAGCGACGAAGCGGAGAAGGCCTCGCGCGATCTCAACAGCAAGGAAGACCCGGCGCTCAGCGAGGCGCGCGAGCGCAAGCTGCTGCTCGCCATGGCCGAGATCTTCGAGGCCGTCGACTATGGCAGCGGCGAGGTTCGCGACCTCGTGATGGCGCTGAAGACGCCGCCCAAGCCCGGCGCCAAGGCCGAGCCGGTCGACATGCGCATCCAGCGCATCGCCTTCGGCGAGGATGCGCCCGACAAGTCCGGCGTCGCCATCGAGGGGCTGCAATTCGAAGGCAGCGGCGCCAAGGGCGTCATCGGCCTCATCGGCTATTCCGGCTTCTCGCTGGAAGGCGTCATCCGCGAGGTCAAGGCCGTCGCCAACTCCGCGGTCGACATCAAGACGCTCGACTT
This sequence comes from Allobosea sp., assembly GCA_024231975.1. Classification (GTDB taxonomy): domain Bacteria; phylum Pseudomonadota; class Alphaproteobacteria; order Rhizobiales; family Beijerinckiaceae; genus Allobosea. The sequence goes on along the minus strand of JAAEQB010000034.1, from coordinate 76,034 downwards.
CCGCCGCTTCATCCCGAAGCTCGGCACGGTCAAGATGAGCGGCGTGCAGATGAGCGTGCCACAGGACGGCAAGCGCGGCCGCCCGGCCGGCCCGCCGATCCAGATCGGTCTCGGCAGTTTCGAGCTCAAGGCCGGCGAGCAACTCAACGGCATCCCGACCGACATGACGCTGAGCCTCGACAAGATCACCTTCCCGATCGTCGAGAGCGCCGACAACCCCGCCGCCAAGGACCTGCTGGCGATGGGCTACCGCAACATCGACCTTTCGGCGAAGCTGGCGCTGGCCTGGCAGGAGACGAGCAAGGAATTCGCCATCCGCACGCTCTCGCTCGGCGGCGCCGGCATGGCCAGGCTCGACGCCACCGGCACGCTCGGCAATATCGGCAAGGAGGTCTTCACCGGCGACCTCGCCTTGGCGCAGGTCGCCTTGCTCGGCGCCACCGCCAAGAATGTCGAACTCAAGTTGCAGAATCTCGGCCTCGCCGAGAAGCTGGTCGAGAACGAGGCGAAGAAGTCGAAGCGCAAGGTCGAGGACGTCCGCCGCGAATACGGCATGATGGCGAGCCTCGGCCTCGCCGCCATCCTCGGCCCGTCGGATGGCGCCAAGGCGCTGGCGAATGCGGTCGCCCGCTTCGTCGCCAAGCCGGGCACGCTGACCGTCAAGGCCACCGCCAAGACGCCAGCCGGCCTCGGCCTCGCCGATGTGATCGCGCTCGGCGAGCCGACCGAGATCTTCGAGAAGATCGACGTCGACGCCACGGCGGAGTGAGGTCGACGCTTTGAGCTCGTCTATCCTGCCTGCTCCGGACGCCGAATGGCGTCCGGGTGCCCTCGCCATCTGGTGGGCCGGTCTCCCGACCGGCCCACGCAGCTATCTGCGCCGCTGGATCAACCCGCACAACCAGACGCGCCTGCATCTCGCCCATCTGCTGGCGCGCCGGCGCGGGCAGATCACGATCGGCGCCTATACTTATGGCCGCCCGAAGGTGCGCTTCGCCGAGAGCGGCTCGAAGCTCACCATCGGCCGCTATTGCTCGATCGCCGACGGGGTCGAGATCATGCTCGGCGGCAACCACCGCACCGAATGGACGACGACCTATCCGTTCCCCGCCCTCCCGGGCCTCTGGCCGGAATCGGTCGGACTCGACGGCAGCCATGTCTCGCGTGGCGACACCGTCATCGGCCATGACGTCTGGCTGGGCTCGCAGGCGCTGATCCTCTCCGGCGTCACCATCGGCCATGGCGCGGTGGTGGCGGCGCGCGCGGTGGTGGCGAAGGATGTGCCGCCCTATGCGATCGTCGCCGGCAATCCGGCCCGCGTCGTGCGCTACCGGATGAGCGAGGAACGCATCGCCGCGCTGCTGCGCAGCCAATGGTGGCTGCTTCCGGAAGCCGAGGTCAGGCGCCTCATCCCGACGCTGCTGTCGGAGCGGATCGAGGATCTGCCCGGCGCCGCGTCATAAAATCAGCTGGAGAAGGCCGGGCGGCTCGGCTAGAGCCTGCCTTCGAGTTTCTCCGCGATACCCCACGCAATCTGGACGGTTTCATGCACGCCTCCGCGAACGACAAGGCGCGGGTCTTCCGCAAGGCCTATCTCGCCGATGTCGAGACGACCCCTCTCACGGTGCTCGATGTCGGCTCCGCCATCGTCGACGGCCAGTCGCTGTCCAATCGCGACGTGATGGGCAATCCGGCCTGGACTTTGGTCGGCATGGATATCGAGCCGGGCATGAACGTCGAGGTCGTGGTCGCCGATCCCTATGACTGGAAGGAGATCGCCACCGGCTCCGTCGACGTCGTCACCTGCTCCGAGGTCTTCGAGCACGCCGAGTATTTCTGGATCACCATCCTGGAGATCTCGCGCGTGCTGAAGGGCAATGGCCTTGCCTTCATCACCTCGCCCGGCGGCGGGCCGCGCCATCGCTTCCCGGTCGATTGCTGGCGCTTCTACGACGACGCCTTCGCGGCGCTCGCCCGCTATGCCGGCCTCAATCTGCTCGAGGCGCAGGTGCAGTGGGTGCCGGCCTATCGCAAGGGCATCCAGTGGCGCGATTCGAGCGCGGTGATGCAGAAGCCGGTGTTCGATGCGAGCCAGAGCCGCCTCGACGCGGCGCGGATCGCGATCGGCAAGAGCCTGCGCGGGTCCGAGCCGGCGCTGGCCGAGATCAACGCCGCCGGCCTCGCCGACGCGCCGGTCGCGCTCAGCCCGATCCCGGCCCAGACAGGCAAGGCCGCCTTCGCCGCGCGCGAGGCGGAACTGCTGGCCGGGTCGAGCAATTTCATGCGCAAGGGCCGGCTCGTCATGCGCCAGCTGCGCGAGATCCGCCGGATCATCGCGACGCCGATGAAGGACCTGCATCTCTGAGCAAGGGCTCTTCACCCAGCCCCTGCCGTGCCAGCGCGCTGCGCCCGGCCCGGCCGGCCAACGCGCCCAGAGCCGAGCCGGCATGGGCGTACATCTTGTCGCGATTCAAGATCAGCCCGTAACCGATTGCCTTGGCAAGGTTTTCGACGATCTTGCCTAGCCCGGGCTGCGGCAGCCCCCATTTGCGGGCGACATGGTATTCCGACCAGGCGAGATGCCAGCGCGCGGTGAAACGGCGCTGCGGCGACGGCGCACTCGACTTGCCGCGCCCGTGCCGGGCGCCGGCGCCATCGACATGAACCAGCGCCTGCCCCGCCTCGCGCAGGCGACGGCAGAGATCGTCATCCTCGTAGAACAGGAAGATCGCCGGATCGAAGCCGCCGAGCCCCAGGAAGACCTCGCGCCGCAGCAGCAGGCAGGCACCCGACAGAAAGGGCAGGCAGGCATCGCCCTCCGGCAGGACGATCCGGCGCGCCCGGTTGAGATGATCGGGCGAGAGCAGCGAGCGCGGCTGCAGGAAGACCCGGCCGGACGGCTCGACCAGGCGCGGCGCGAAGGCGGCCGCGTCGGGATAGGCTTCCGCCGCCGCCAGCAGGGCTGCGACTGCTCCGGGCTGGATTTCGAGATCGGGATTGACGATCAGGACGAAGGGCGTCGTTGCCGCGCGGACACCCTGGTTGTTGGCGCGGCCATAGCCCTCGTTACGCTCGTTGCGCAGGACCCGGGCACCATGCCGCCTCGCGGCCTCGGCTGACGCGTCGCCGCTGGCATTGTCGACGACGATGGCCGCAACGCCCTCTGCTGCCAGCGCAGTGAGGCAGGCCGGCAGCACCTGCTCGCTGTCGAAGCTGACGACGATGGCGGTGACGTCGGTGGCGGAATGGCTCATGGCCTGCATCTGCGCGGGATGAGCGGCATTCGGCAAGAGCCGATCAGCGCCGGGCTCCGAGGCGCAGCTCCTGCTGAAGCCGTTCACGCTCATGCGCCTCGCAACGTCGCGGCGCGTTGTAGGACTTCACCGCATAGCTCGCATTGGCGGCGACGAAGCGCCCGCGCTGCTCAGACGGCAGGCGCGCGATGATGCGGCTGCGGTCTACCCTCAGCCCGCAATCATAGGCTCGCGAGACCTGCGCAGCCGTGAACTCGGGCGTGCCGGGCATCGGCCCCGCCGCGACGCAGCCGGCAAGGCCGGCGGCCGCGAACACGACGAGACTGGGCTTCAGTGTGGCCATGGACGTCAGGGCGTTTCGAAGCGGCCGGCGCGGACATCGTTCATCTTGCCGCGCAGGACCGCCCGCTCCTCGGCGGTGCAGGGCTGAGGGCGGATGTCCTGGTTGATCGTCTCGGCCTCGGAGATCGAGACATAGGCCGAACGGGCCGCAGCAAGCTGGTCGTCGCTCGCCCCGCGCGCCTTCTCGGCGGCGAGGAAACGGTCCAGCGTCGTGCGCTGCGGCGAGCCGGCCTTGCAGGCGATGGCGCGCGACACGGTCGTGGCCAGCAGGGAGGCGCGCCCGGCGGCGCTGTCGGCATGGCCGGCGACGCAGGCGCCGAGCGGCAGCGCGACGAAACAGGCGAGCAGCAGGGCTCGCCCGGCAGGCAGGAAGGCCATGGCTCGCTCAGCCTTCCTTTTCGGTCAGGTTGACGCGCAGATGCGCCTCGCGCAGCTGCTTGGTGCTCGCCGGCGAAGGCGCGCCCATCAACAGGTCGACGGCCTGCTGGTTCATCGGGAACAGCGCGACCTCGCGCAGGTTCGTCGCGCCGGCGAGCAGCATGATGATGCGGTCGACGCCGGCGGCCATGCCGCCATGCGGCGGCGCACCGTACTGGAAGGCCCGGTACATGCCGCCGAAGCGCTCGATCACCGTCTCCTCGCCATAGCCGGCGATCTCGAAGGCCTTGACCATCGCCTCGGGGCGGTGGTTGCGGATGCCGCCAGAGGCAAGCTCGTAGCCGTTGCAGGCGATGTCGTACTGGAACGCCTTGATCGTCAGCGGATCATCTTCGACCAGCGACTTCAGGCCGCCCTGCGGCATCGAGAACGGATTGTGCGAGAAGTCGACCTTCTTCTCGTCCTCGTTGTACTCGAACATCGGGAAGTCGACGATCCAGGCGAAGGCGAAGGCGTTCTCGTCGATCAGCCCGAGCTCGGAGCCGACCTTGTTGCGGGCGCTGCCGGCGAACTTGTAGAACTTGTCGGGATCGCCCGCCGCGAAGAAGCAGGCGTCGCCGGCCTTCAGGCCCATCTGCTCGACGATCGCAGCAACGCGCTCGGGGCCGATGTTGTTGGCGATCGGGCCCTGGCCTTCGCCGCCTTCCTTGACCATCAGATAGCCGAGGCCGGGCTGGCCCTCGCCCTGCGCCCAGGAGTTCATCCGGTCGCAGAAAGCACGACTGCCGCCGCCCGGCGCCGGGATCGCCCAGACGCGGTTCTTCTCGCCCTCGAGGATGCGGGCGAAGACCTTGAAGCCCGAGCCGCGGAAATGCTCGGAGACGTCCTGCATCTCGATCGGGTTGCGCAGGTCCGGCTTGTCGGAGCCGTACTTACGAAGCGCCTCGGCATAGGGAATGCGCGGCCAGTTGCGGGTGACGGACTTGCCCTCGCCGAACTCCTCGAAGACGCCGGCGATCACCGGCTCCATCGTGGCGAACACGTCCTCCTGCTCGACGAAGCTCATCTCGACGTCGAGCTGGTAGAATTCGCCCGGCAGGCGGTCGGCGCGCGGGTCCTCGTCGCGGAAGCAGGGCGCGATCTGGAAGTAGCGGTCGAAGCCCGCCATCATCAGCAGCTGCTTGTACTGCTGCGGCGCCTGCGGCAGGGCATAGAACTTGCCAGGATGCAGGCGGCTGGGCACCAGGAAGTCACGCGCGCCCTCGGGGCTCGACGCGGTCAGGATCGGCGTCTGGAACTCGGAGAAGCCCGACGCCTGCATGCGCCGGCGCAGCGAGTCGATCACCTTGGTGCGCAGCATGATGTTGCTGTGCAGCTTGTCGCGGCGCAGGTCGAGGAAGCGGTATTTGAGGCGGGTGTCCTCGGGATATTCGAGGTCGCCGAAGACCGGCAGCGGCAGTTCAGCCGAGGGGCCGAGCACTTCGAGCCCGGTGGCGAAGACCTCCACCGCGCCGGTGGCGAGGTTGGCGTTCTCGGTGCCGGCGAGGCGCGGCTTCACCTTGCCGTCGATGCGGATGACCCATTCCGAGCGGGCCTTCTCGGCATCGGCGAAGGCCGGCGAATCCGGATCGACCACGACCTGGGTCAGGCCGTAATGGTCGCGCAGGTCGATGAAGAGCACGCCGCCATGGTCGCGGATGCGGTGGCACCAGCCGGAGAGGCGCACGGAGGCGCCGATGTCGCTCTCGCGGAGCGCGCCGCAGGTGTGGGAACGGTAGCGATGCAGGGTCACGGGTTCAGCTTTCCGGGCGTCCATGCGGCCGTGGTCGGGCGCAAGCGATTTGGCGCCGTAACCACACGCGCGCGGCGCGGTTGTCAAGAACGCCCGCGACATGGCGCGCTTTCATCTGCTAAGAGCGCCGTCCATGAACCTGATCTCCACAACCGAAGAGTTGGCCGCCGCCTGCTCCCGCCTCGCCCTGCACCCGTTCGTCACCGTCGACACCGAGTTCCTGCGCGAGACGACCTATTATCCGAAGCTCTGCCTGATCCAGATGGCGTCGCCGGACGAGGCCGTGATGGTCGATCCGCTGGCGGAAGGGCTCGATCTTGCCCCCTTCATGGCGCTGATGACCGATCAGAACGTGGTCAAGGTCTTCCACGCGGCCCGGCAGGACCTCGAGATCGTCTGGATGCTCGGCCGCGTGCTGCCGACGCCGCTGTTCGACACGCAGGTCGCAGCGATGGTCTGCGGCTATGGCGACTCGGTCGGCTACGAGCAGCTGGTCAACGATCTCGCCAAGGCGCGCATCGACAAGTCCTCGCGCTTCACCGACTGGTCGCGCCGCCCGCTCAGCGAGGCGCAGCTGGTCTATGCCGAATCGGACGTCACCCATCTGCGCGACATCTACCTGGCGCTGCAGGCCGATCTCGCCGCCAGCGGCCGCGAGAGCTGGGTCGCCGAGGAAATGGCGGTGCTGAATTCGCCCGGCACCTATGAGGTCAAGCCGGAGAACGCCTGGCAGCGCCTCAAGGGGCGCCTGCGCAAGCCGAAGGAGCTGGCCGTGCTGATGGAGCTCGCCGCCTGGCGCGAGCGCGAGGCTCAAGCTCGCGACGTGCCACGCCAGCGCGTGCTCAAGGACGATGCGCTGATGGATATCGTCCAGCGCGCGCCGCGCTCGACCGAGGCGCTCGGCGAGCTGCGTTCGGTGCCGAACGGCTTCGAACGCTCGCGCGCCGGCGGTGAGGTGCTGGCCGCGGTCGGACGCGCCTTGGCGCTCGATCCGCACAGCCTGCCCCGGCTGGAGCGCGAGCGTGGCCGGCCGGGCAACGGCGCCGTGCTCGACCTGCTCAAGGTGCTGCTCAAGGCGACCGCCGACGCCGAGCGCGTCGCGCCGAAGATCATCGCCTCCAGCGACGATCTCGAGGAGATCGCGGGCAATGACGAGGCCGACGTCCCTGCGCTGCATGGCTGGCGCCGCGAGATCTTCGGCGAGAAGGCGCTGGCGCTGAAGAACGGCTCGCTCTCGCTCAAGATTGTGCGCGGGCGGGTGACGGTCGGTTAGTCGCTCACCACCGAACGTCTATTCGCAAGGCGGGGCTTGTCCGGCGCGACGGAACTGAGGTCTGCTGCAAGCTGACGAAGGCTGGCAGATTCTCGGGGGCGACGTGTTCATCCTGTTCCATCAATTGCCGCTGGCGGCGATGTTCCTCGCCGTGCTGGCGCTGAGCATCGCGGCCTGCTGGCTACTGATCTGCCTCGTGCGCTTCGCCATCCCGCGGCTCGGCTACCGGATGGACCAGCCGCTGCCGATCCGTGATTCCATCATCAACACCTGCGGGGCGCTGTTTGCGCTGATCGTCGCCTTCTCGGCCGCCGGCATCTGGAACGACGCCGTGTCCGCACGGACCGCGGTGCAGCGCGAGGCCGATGCAGTCGAGACGGCCCTGACGCTCGCGGTGGTGCTGCCGGAGGAGACGCGACCCGAGCTGGTCGACGGGCTGCAGGCCTATCTGCGCGACGTCATCGCGATCGACTGGCCGGCGATGGCCAGGAGCACGCCATTGACCAATGCGGTGTTCGACCAATCCGAAAAGCATCTGCTCGGTGCGATCCATCTGGTCTCGCGGCCGAACACCGCCGCGGCCTGTTCGCCGCTGCTCAATCAGCTCCTGGAGGTCCGCCACGCCCGGCTCGCACGGCTCACCGCCTCGGTCGCCGGCGTCACCTGGGCGCAATGGTGCGCGATGTGGCTGATCTCGACGACGACCCTGCTCTCGATCATCATCTGCAACAGCCACGCATTCCGCATGCAGATCGTCGCGGCGCATCTCTATGTGCTGGTCGTCTCGGCCGCCTATTTCGTCATCCTGGCGCATGACCGGCCCTTCGTCGGCCGGATCTCGATCCAGCCGACGGCGTTCCAGGGCTTGATCACAAGGTAGATCGTCCCTCGCCGCTCAGCGAATGTCGATCTCGCGGCCGAGCAGCTTGGCGAGCTGCTTCAGCCGCCCGGTGACACGCTCGCTCGCCAGCGATTTGAGGTCGTCCGGCAGGCGCAGGACGAGACGGCTGTCGACGCAGGCCAGCGGCGCCCGCGACAGGATGCCCGGCATGCCGGCCGAGATCAGATAGGCGACCCTGAAGGCCGCAGCGAGGATGTGCATGCGTTCGAGCAAGCGCACCGTCAGCAGGCGCCGCAAGGATTCGGCGGCCGGCGCCGAGGCCTTCAGGCCGGCATAGCGATAGAACGCCGTCAGCGCGAGGAAGGCGCGGCCAGCATGGTCGACGCCGCTGAACGAGGCATGGGCGATGACGTTCAGCGTCTGCTCGCCGCGATAGTCGGGATGGGCGCGCCAGCCGATATCCGAGAGCAGGCAGGCGGCGAGCTGCAGCCGCTGCAGCGCCGGATCGTCATGCGGGTAGGCGCTGGCGACGAGCTTTTCGGTCCAGGCGATCAGGTCGGCCGCATGGCGGGGATCGCGGGCGCGTAGCTGGTTGTAGTCCTCGGCGCCGCGCAGCAGCGCGTCGGCGCTACGCTCGCCCTCGTCGAGCTGCTCGTGCAGCAGGCCTTCGCGCACGCCATTGGCGGAGATCACTACATTGCGCGGCCGGCCGCGCTTGATGATCTGGTCGAGCACCAGCGCGCCATAGGCGAGCAGCGGACGCCGCGCCGAGGAGACCGCCTCGATCGCCTCCAGCATCGAGGCGTCGGCGCGCTCGACCAGCCGGACGAAGTCGCTGGCCTCGCGCGCCGGCACGATATAGCCGTGCATGACGTTGAGCGGATAGCCGGACTGGCGCTGATGCAGCGTCGCGAGCGCGCGCCAGGTGCCGCCGACGGCGTAGAAGTCGCGCCCGCGCATGGCGGCGAGCTGCGGGTGGTGGTCGAGATCGTCGCGGACGATCTTCTCCGCCGCCTTCATCGAATTCTTCGAGCGGTCGATCAGCGCCAGGCCGCCGAGCGGCAGGCTGATCCCTGCCCCGACCTTGTCGCCGTCGACCGAGATCAGTTCGAGCGAGCCGCCGCCGAGATCACCGACGACGCCATGCGGCTGGTCGAAGCCCGAGATCACGCCGAGCGCCGAGAGATAGGCTTCGCGGTCGCCGGAGATCAGCTCAATCGGCTGGCCGACGGCCGCTTCGGCGCGCGCGATGAAGTCGGGGCCGTTCGAGGCATAGCGGGCCGCGGCCGTGGCGATGACCCGGAGCTGCCCGACATGCATCGCCTCGCAGAGGATGCGGAAGCGCACCAGCGCCGAGAGCGCCTTGTCGATCGCGTCCTGCGCCAGCATGCCGGTCGAGGCGACCTGCCGGCCGAGGCCCGCCATCTCCTTCTCGTTGAAGACCTGCGCGGGCGCCCGCGACAGGTTCTCATAGACGACGAGGCGGACCGAGTTCGAGCCGATGTCGATGATCGCGATGGTCTCGTCGACGCTCAGCCGGCCCGAAGCCTGTTCAGGCCTTCTTGCCGGTGCGGCGGGAGAGGCTACGCGGGCTCGAACTGGAGAGAGATTTACCACGACCAGACAGGCTCGGATTCGTCATGAAATACTTGTGGGCGTTGAACGACTCTTCGGCCGATGGCGGGACAATGCGTCGCGAGCCGCCATCGGGCAAGATGGTCCAGCTCTGTTCGTTGTCGAGAAAGTTCGCCAGCATGATCTGCTCGAGCATCTGCTGGTGGACGGTCTCGTTCAGGATCGGCGTCAGCGCCTCGACGCGGCGGTCGAGATTGCGCGGCATCAGATCCGCCGAGGAGATATAGAGCTTGGCCTTGGCCGAAGGCATGCCGTGACCGGCGCCGAAAGCGTAGACGCGGGTGTGTTCCAGGAAGCGCCCGACGATCGATTTGACGCGGATATTGTCGGAGAGCCCCGGCACGCCGGGCCTGAGGCAGCAGATGCCGCGCACGACGAAATCGATCTGCACGCCGGCCTGGCTGGCGTCGTAGAGCGCGTCGATGATCTCGGGATCGACCAGCGAGTTGCACTTGCCCCAGATCGCGCCCTTGCGGCCCGCCTTCACATGCGCGACCTCCTCGGCGATATCGGCGAGCAGGCGCTTCTTCAGGTTGACCGGCGAGACGGCCATGCGCTCCAGCTCGGCCGGCTCGGCATAGCCGGTGATGAAGTTGAAGATGCGGGCGACGTCCTGCGCCATGACCGGATCGGCGGTGAAGAAGGAGACGTCGGTGTAAATGCGTGCCGTGATCGGGTGGTAGTTGCCGGTGGCGATGTGGCAGTAGGTCGCGAACTGCCCGGCCTCGCGGCGCACCACCATCGAGAGCTTGGCGTGGGTCTTGAGCTCGATGAAGCCGTAGACGACCTGGACGCCGGCGCGCTCCAGATCCTTGGCCCAGCGGATGTTCGCCTCTTCGTCGAAGCGGGCCTTGAGCTCGACCAGCGCGGTCACCGACTTGCCGGCCTCAGCCGCCTCGGCCAGCGCCTGGACGATCGGCGAGTTCGAGGACGTCCGGTAGAGCGTCTGCTTGATCGCGACGACGTTGGGGTCGCGCGCCGCCTGCTGCAGGAACTGCACGACGACATCGAAGCTCTCATAGGGATGGTGGACGATCAGGTCCTTCTGGCGGATGGCGGCGAAGCAGTCGCCGCCATGCTCGCGGATGCGCTCGGGAAAGCGGGCGTTGTAGGGCTTGAACTTCAGGTCCGGCCGATCGGCGCCGACGAGCTGGGAGAGCTCGTTCAGGGCGATCATGCCATCGACGACCACGACCTCGTCGGGATCGACCTTGAGCTCGCGGATGATCATGTCGCGCAGATGCGCCGGCATGTCGGCATGCAGCTCCAGCCGGATGACGACGCCGCGGCGGCGCTGCTTCAACATGGTCTCGAAGACGCGGACCAGGTCCTCGGCCTCTTCCTCGATGTCGAGATCGGAGTCGCGGATGATGCGGAAGGAGCCGGTGCCCTTGACCTCGTAGCCGGGGAAGAGCTTGGCGATGAAGAGCGCGACCAGATCCTCCAGCATGATGAAGCGCTGGACGCCCTCGCGGGCGAGATCGGGCAGCTCGATGAAGCGGTCCATCTTCACCGGCACGCGGATCAGCGCGTCGAGGGCGCGCCCGTCGCTGACGCGCTCCAGCGCCAGCGCGATGGTGAAGCCGAGATTGGGAATGAACGGGAACGGATGAGCCGGGTCGATCGCCAGCGGCGTCAGCACCGGGAAGACGTAGTGCAGGAAGCGGTCTTCCAGCCAGATGCGGTCCTGCGCGCCGATATCGGCCGGGCGCAGCAGCATGATGCGGTTCGCTTCGAGATCCTGCTTGAGCTCGGTCCAGCGGATCTGCTGGTCGCGGGTCAGGGCTGCGACGCCCTCGCCCAGGGCCGCGAGCTGCTCGGCCGGACTGAGGCCGTCCTGGCTCGGCGTGACCACACCGGCCTTGAGCTGCTCGCGCAGGCCGGAGACGCGCACCATGAAGAACTCGTCGAGATTGTTCGCCGAGATCGAGAGGAAGCGCAGCTGCTCCAGCAGCGGATGGTTGCGGTTGGAGGCCTCCTCCATCACGCGCCGGTTGAACTGCAGCCAGGACAGCTCCCGGTTCATGAAGCGTTTCGGCGATTGCCGCAGCGCCTCGTCGAGATGGAGAACCGTATCCGTCGCCACGGAGGCCACAGCCTTCGGAACCGGCGCTTCCGCCACATCTTGGGTCATGCGCTTTGCTCTCGCTGTCGACGCCGCTCGTGCCACTGCCGGTCCTGTAGCTGTGCTATGTGTCGGTTTGCTTGCAGCCGCAGCGGCCACATCCGTCTTGAAGCCATCGTAGCGTGACGGTTCGATGACAGGCGAGGCCAAACGTCACATTTCACCAACGCAGACGGCGCTTGCGCCAGCCCCGCCCCTGCTGTTTGGTCGGCATGCGAATCCCGCATGCCTTCAGATTTCAAGTCCAGAGAACGAACTTGTCAGAGCAGCAGCACGCCGACGACCACGGCGATATCGTCTACCCCTCGGCCATTCCCTTCGTGCTGGCGCATCTGGCCTGCTTCGGAGCGCTCTGGAGCGGCGTCACCGCGACCTCGCTCTGGCTCGCCTTCGGACTGTACTGGCTGCGCATGTTCGCAGTGACCGGCGGCTATCACCGCTATTTCTCGCACCGGACCTACAAGACCAGCCGGATCGGGCAGTTCGTGCTCGCCCTCCTTGCCCAGTCGACGGCGCAGAAGAGCGTGATCTGGTGGGCCTCGAAGCACCGGCATCACCACCGCTTCTCCGACACCGAGCACGACGTGCATTCGCCGGTGCTGACCTCGTTCTTCTACTCTCATGTCGGCTGGATCTTCAGCAACGGGCATGACCGCTGCGACACCTCGACCGTCACCGACCTGACGCGCTTTCCCGAGCTCAATTTCCTGCATCGCTTCGAATTGCTGCCGGCGGCCGCGCTCGCCCTGATCTGCTTTGCCATCGACGGCTGGAGCGGCTTGTTCGTCGGCTTCTTCTGGTCGACGGTCGCGGTCTACCACGGCACCTTCTGCATCAACTCGCTGGCGCATGTGCATGGCGACAAGGACTATGTCACCGGCGACGAGAGCCGGAACAACTGGTGGCTGGCGATCATCACCATGGGTGAAGGCTGGCACAACAACCACCACGCCTATCAGTACAGCGTCCGCCAGGGCTTCCGCTGGTGGCAATGGGATCCGACCTATTACCTCATCCTCGGCCTGTCTAAGCTGCGCCTGGTCTGGGACCTGAAGGCGCCGCCGCAGGCGGTGGTCGAGCGCTCGCAGGCGCTGCCGCCGCGCGTGATCGAGCGCTCGGCCGAGCGGCTCGCGGCCTCCGTGCCGGTGGAGCGCATCGTCCAGGCCTTCCGCGATGCCTATGCCAATGCGCCCGGCCTGCCGGAGCTGCATCTGCCCGAGTTGCACCTGCCGACGCTGACGCTGCCCGAATTCCGCGAGGCCTTGGCCGCGATGCAGGCCCGCGCCGGCGAGCGTCTGCATGCCGTCCAGGCGCAGGCGCAGGATGCGATCGCGCAGTGGCACATGCCGACGCTGCCGAGCCGCGAAGAGCTGTCCGAGAAGGCCGCCGCCATGTTCGTCAAGACGCCATCGCTCGATGCGATCGCGGCGCGGGCGCACGATCTGCTGATCGAGACGGTCCATGCCCGCCTGACGGGAACGGCGGCCGCGAAGGCCTGAAGCCTCACTCCTCCGGGAAGAGCGAGGCGACCACCTCGGTGGCCATGGCGCGGGTGACGCGCCGGCCACGCTCCAATGAGAGCTTGTCGAGCGCGTCGACGAGATCGCGCGCCGCGGCGAAGGAACGCTCCATCCGGAGCGCCAGCGCCTCGATCGTACCGGTGTCGACGATCAGCTGGCGGTCGACGAAGAGCTTGACCAGAAGCGCGCGCAGCAGCGCGTCGTCCGGCGGAGCGATCTCGGCCTGCGGCGCCAGGCGCAGACGCGAGAGCAGGTCCGGCACCTTCAGGCCCCATTGCCCTGGCTCGGTCCGCGCCGTCAGCAGCACGGAGGCGCCGCGCGCCTTGGTGGCGTTGAGCAGATGGAACAGCGCCGGCTCGTCGAGCGGGGCGCGGTCGCAATCCTCGATCACCAGCGCCCCGCCGGAGGCCAGATGCGGCACCTTGGCCTCGTCGAGCTCTTCGGCCGACAGCGTCCAGGCATGGGCGCGCGCCGCCCAGATCGCGGCGAGATGGGTCTTGCCTGCCCCTTCTGGCCCGACGAGGCGCAGCCAGGAGGCCGGCCAGCCCGGCCAGCTCTCGATCAGCCCATAAGCCTGCTCGTTCGAAGGGCCGACGAGGAAATCCTCGACGCCGTGACGGCTGTCGACCGGCAGGTCGAAGGCGAGCTGGCGCGGCTTCACCGGCGGCTCACGGCTCGACATGGGGTTTGGGCACCGGCCCAGCATGGCCACGGTAGTAAGGGCTGGCGAGATATTGGCGCAGCACGAAGCGGGCAAGCACGCCGATGATCGCCGCCAGCGGCACGGCGAGCAGCAGGCCGACGAAGCCGAAGAGCGAACCGAAGGCGAGCAGCGCGAACATCAGCCAGACCGGATGCACGCCGATGGAGTCGCCGACCAGCTTCGGCTGCAGGATGTTGCCCTCGACGAACTGGCCCACGGCGAAGACGGCGAGCGTCAGGAGAGGCATCGTCCAGTCCGGCCAGAACTGCACCGTGGCGACGCCGACCGAGAGCACGAGCCCGGTCAGCGAGCCGACATAGGGGATGAACGACAGGAAGCCGCTGATGATGCCGATCAGCGCGCCGAAATTGACGCCGACCAGCGACAGACCGATCGCATAGAACGTTCCGAGCAGGAGGCAGACCAGCGCCTGCCCGCGCAGGAAGCCGGCGATGGCGACGTCCATCTCGTGCAGCAGGCCGCGGATCGTCTCGCGATGGTCGAGCGGCAGCCAGCTGTCGACCGTCGCGACCATGCGGTCCCAATCGGCGAGCAGGTAGAAGGCGATGACGGGCGTCAGCACCAGCAGCGAGAACACGCCGATGATCGCGGTGCCGCCGGACCAGAGCGAGCCCAGGAGCTTGCCGACCCAGCTCGTTGCTTCGCCGACGAGATTGCCGAGCGAGCTCTGCGCATCCTGCGCCAGCTTGGCCCCGCCGAAGCGCTCGATCAGTGGCGCGCCGCGCTCCATGATCAGAGCCTGCAATTTGGCGGCATCGCCTGGCAGGCGCGCCACCAGCCCGGCGAGCTGCTGGCTCAGCAGCGGGGCGAGCAGCACCAGACCGGCGATGAAGACGAGCAGGAACAGGCAGAGGATCGCGATCGTCGCGGTGAGGCGACTGAGGCCCCAGCGCTCCAGCCTGTCGGCCAGCGGATCGAGCAGGTAGGCCAGCGCCAGCGCCGCGATGAAGGGCAGCAGCACGTCCCGGAACAGCATCAGCGCGAGCACGAGGACGGCGAGGGCAAGCAGCCAGAAGAGCAGTTGACGCTGAAGACTCATGCACTCGCCTCTACGGGGCCTCGCGGTCCCTGATTATGGTGATCCGCCACGGACCATCCAAGGAGCCGGCTCAACCCGCCATGTGCCGCAGCCAGAGCGCGAGGTAGGCGCCCATGGAGGCGAGCGTCAAGGCTGCGACGATGATCTGTGCCGCCGGCATGATCGCGCCGGCATCGATTTCAAAGGATTTCGAGCCGAGCACCAGCGCCGCGAAGACGAGCTGGGCGGCGGTGTTGAGCTTGCTGACGATGATCGGGGCTATCGTGACCGGCTTTTCCATCAGCCAGGACAGGATCACCGCCGTGACGATCATCAGGTCGCGCGACACGACGACGATCACCAGCCAGACCGGGATGATGCCGATGATGGCGAGGGTGATGTAGATCGAGACGATCAGTGCCTTGTCGGCGAGCGGATCGAGATAGGCGCCGAGCTCGCTCTTCATGTCGAAGCGCTTGGCGATGAAGCCGTCGATCGCGTCGGAGACGCCAGCCGCGACGAAGAGGAAGAAGGCCTCGTCCCAGCGGGCATTGACGATCATGACGATCACCAGCGGCACCAGGATCAGGCGGCCGATGGTGATCAGGTTCGGAAGCGTCATCGCGGGAAACCTGCCGACGGATTCGCACCTCAGGGTAGAACATGGGCGGGAGAAGTGCGAAACGCTTTCGCGGAAGGGCTTGCCCCCCGCCCTGCCCTTGCCTATTCGCTCGCGAAGCAAGAGCCGGATCCGATCAGGTCGAACCGACCTGATCGGTGAATCCGTCTCTCACTTTTGGTTTAAAGACCGTTTTGCCGATCAGCTTGCAAAGCAAGCCGATCGGAACGGGCTTTAGGAGCTTAAGCCGATGACGAAACCGGGCGCCAACGGGCTGACCTATGCGCAGGCGGGCGTCGACATCGATGCCGGCAACGCCATGGTCGACGCGATCAAGCCGCTGGTGCGCTCGACGCGCCGGCCGGGCGCCGACGCCGAGATCGGCGGCTTCGGCGGGCTGTTCGACCTGAAGGCTGCCGGCTTCAGCGATCCGATCCTGGTCGCGGCCAATGACGGCGTCGGCACCAAGGTCAAGATCGCGATCGAGAGCGGCCAGCACTCGACCATCGGCATCGACCTCGTCGCCATGTGCGTCAACGACCTCGTCGTCCAGGGCGCCGAGCCGCTGCTCTTCCTCGACTACTATGCCACCGGCAAGCTCGACCCGAAGGCCGGCGTCGAGATCGTCCGCGGCATCGCCGAGGGCTGCCGCCAGGCCGGCTGCGCCCTGATCGGCGGCGAGACCGCCGAGATGCCGGGCATGTATGCCGGCAACGACTACGACCTCGCCGGCTTCGCCGTCGGCGCGGCCGAGCGCGGTACCCTGCTGCCGCGCGCCGATGTCGTCGCCGGCGACGTCGTGCTCGGCCTGCCCTCCTCCGGCGTGCATTCGAACGGCTATTCGCTGGTCCGCCGCATCGTCGCCCTCTCGGGCCTCGCCTGGGAGGCGCCCGCCCCATTCGCGCAGGACAAGACGCTGGCCGAGGCGCTGCTGGAGCCGACCCGGATCTATGTGAAGAGCCTGCTGCAGGCGCTGAAGGCGGCGCCCGGCATCAAGGCGCTCGCCCACATCACCGGCGGCGGCTTCCCCGACAACATCCCGCGCGTGCTGCCCGACGATCTCGGCGTTGCGATCGACCTGCCGGCGATTTCCGTGCCGCCGGTTTTCGGCTGGCTCGCCCAGATCGGCGGCGTCGCCGAGCGCGAGATGCTGCGCACCTTCAACTGCGGCATCGGCATGATCGTCGTGGCCGAGGCGGCCCAGGCAGACGCCGTCATGGCGGCGCTGGCCGAGGCCGGCGAGAAGCCGGTGCGGCTCGGCGAGGTCACGGCGCGCGGCGCCGACGAGGCCGTCACCTATCGCGGGAAGCTCGCCCTGTGAGCACGGCAAGGCGGGTACCGACCGCGATCCTGATCTCCGGGCGCGGCTCGAACATGGTCGCGCTGATCGAGGCGGCCAAGGCTGCCGACTTTCCGGCTGAGATCGCGCTGGTCGCCGCCAACCTGCCGGATGCAGGCGGGCTGGAGCGGGCGGCAGCTGCCGGCATCGCCACCACCAGCGTCGACCACCGCCCCTTCGGCAAAGATCGCGAGGCTTTCGAGCGGGCACTCGACGCCGAGCTGCAGGCCCACGGGATCGAGCTTGTCGTGCTTGCCGGCTTCATGCGGGTGCTGACGCCCTGGTTCGTGACGCGCTGGCAGGGCCGGCTGATCAACATCCATCCCTCGCTGCTGCCCGATTTCCGCGGCACGCATACCCATGCGCGGGCGCTGGAGGCCGGCGTCGCGGAGCATGGCTGCACGGTGCATTTCGTCGTGCCCGAGCTCGATGCGGGGCCGACCATCCTGCAGGCGAAAGTGCCGGTCCTCCCCGGCGACGACGAGGCAAGCCTGTCGGCACGCGTGCTGGAGCAGGAGCACCGGATCTACCCGCAGGCGCTGGCGCTGGTGGCGTCAGGAGCGGCCAAGCTGGAAGACGGAGCAGCGGTCGGTTCTTAAGGCCAGCGTCAGGGCATCTTTCTCGGGCGGAACGAAGCGCAGACCCGAAAATCTTATGACAAGAAGGCGCTGACCGCTCGGGTCGAGCCCGAGCACGACCGGCCCTTTGCTACTGCACCGTCACCGCCTCCACCTGCAGCGCCTGCTGTTCCATCGCCCGGCGCGCCGCAGCCTCCTGCTCCTCCTTCTGCCAGCGCCGGAACAGATCGGCGCGGCGGGCGGGATAGCGCTCCTCGCGGGCGGTGAGCTCGGCGATGCGGTCGGTGCGGAAGTGGCGGAAGGCCTGCCGGAGCTCGCACCAGGCGATGACGACACGAACCCGGTCGAAGAAGGTCATGCCGATCGGCCAGATCATCCGCCGCGATTCGGCGCCCGCTTCGTCGCGATAGGCGATGTCGAGCTTGCGGCCATTGCGGATCGCGGCGCGGATGGCAGCAGCGTCGACTTGGTCGACGATCGCCGAATCCTTGCAATAGGCTGGCGCGAACAGGGCGCCGTCGAGCAGGATCGGCCGCAGATGCGGCGGCAGCACCGCCGCGACCTTGGCGACGACGTCCTCGGCGGCGCGCGCCAAGGTCGGGTCGGCGCGCTCCGAGAGCCAGCGCATGCCGACCAGCACCGCCTCGATCTCGTCAGGCGAGAACATCAGCGGCGGCAGGTCGAAGCCTGCATCGAGGACATAGCCGATGCCGGCCTCGCCGCGCACCGGCACGCCCTGGCGCAGCAAGGCAGCGATGTCGCGATAGACGGTACGGACCGAGACATCGAGCTCGGAGGCGAGCGTCTCGGCAGTGACGGGGCGACGCCGGCGGCGCAACCCCTGAATCAGATCGAGCAAACGTTCAGCACGCTGCATGGCGTAGTTCCGCTGATAGGAAGATGGCGTAAGCTCATCCTGCTCTACTCGCCCTGACATCAATTGTCAGGAGCGTGGCAGCAGCGCATGCTGCATACCGAACACTGGGGGACGACAAGACATGCTGGAGCTTCACGTGTTCGGGCCCGCCTTCGGCCAACCCGACCCGAGCCCGTTCTGCATGAAGGGCATCATCCTGATGGAGATGTCCGGCCTGCCCTACAGCCGCATTCGCGGCAATCTGCAGAAGGCGCCGAAGGGCAAGTTTCCGGTGCTACGCGACGGCGACAAGATCGTGCCCGACACGACCTTCATCCGCATGTACCTGGAACAGGCGCACGGGATCGACTTCGACAAGGGCCTGAACGCCGAGCAGCGCGGTACAGCCTGGGCAGTCGAAAAGATGCTCGAGGACCACATGTACTGGATGGTGGTGCAGGAGCGCTGGGCCAACCCGGCCAATTTTGACCGCGGGCCGCGCCGCTTCTTCGACGCGGTGCCGGCGCCGTTCCGGCCGCTGGTGGTGGCGATGATCAAGCGCCAGATCCGGCGCAACCTGCATGGCCACGGCATCGGCCGGCACAGCGACGCCGAGCGGCTTGAGCTGGCGCGCCGCGCCCTCGACTCCCTCGCCGGCATCCTCGGCGGCAATCCCTATCTCACCGGCCCCGATCCGAGCGGAGCCGATGCCACGCTCGGTGCCTTCATGATCGCGGGGCTGTGCGAGATCTTCGACTCGCCGATCCGCGAGGCGCTGGTGAAGCGCCCCAACCTCGTCGCCTATGCCGGCCGCATACGCGCGCGCTATTTCAGGGACGAGGCAGAAAAGGCGGCGTGAGCCGCCCTCCCATCAAGGCCGCTTCAGCTTACAGCGGTCGAGGAACTCATAGCCCTTCTCGCGGGCCGTATCGTTGAAATAGCCGGTGTCGCGGAAGGCCTGGAGCTCGTCCTTGGTCATCGCGTTGACCGTGCCCTTGGCGTAGCAGCTGCACGGGGTGTGCACCGCCTCGCGGGTCGTGTTCATCAAGCGCGACTGGGTGATCAGGCAGGCGTCGAAGGCGCGCAGCTGGATCATGTAGGGCGTCAGGTTCTTCGCCGTCGGATCCGGCGGCGGCAGAGCGCTCGTGCTGCCGGCGGCCAGCGCCGCGCCGACAGAAACCAAGAGGGACAACCCAGCGGCCCACACGACCGCACCAACCCGCCGCTTGATCATTGTTCGCACTGTCCGTTTCCGCGGCTCAAGCCCGGGAGACCCGAATCTCCCCTCGACAGGCCATGCCGTCGCCCGGGCGCGGATGGTCCATAGGCCCAGTGAAAAAGCAATGACGCAAAGGTCACACCGTCTTGCGAATCCAGACCTTGTTGTCGTGGAAGGCGGCGCCGCCATAAGGCGCCGGCGAGTCGGCGCCGGTGATGGTGTTGATGCCGCGCCCGCCGCGATGGGCGCCGTTCGGCCAGATCGATTCGGCGATGACGACACCGCGCACCAGCCCGTCGAACAGCACGGCGTCGAGCTCGACCGTGCCGCGCCGGTTGCCGACAGTGACAGGATCGCCCGCAGCGATTCCGAGCCTGGCCGCATCGGCCGGATGCAGCATCAGCGTCGGAGCGCCCTCCTTCTTCTGCGAGGTCGGCGTCTCGGTGAAGCTGGAGTTCAGGAAATTGCGCGCCGGGCTGGTGGCGAGCCGGAACGGATGCTCGGCGTCGGCGGCCTCGATCACGCCCCAGTGGTCGGGCAGCGAGGGCAAGCTCTCATGCGGGCCGACGAGGCCGGCATTGCTGTTCGGCACCTTGGTCCAGTCCGGCTTGAAGCGGAACCTGCCGTCACGCCAGCCAAAGCCCTTGAGATAATGCGCCGTCTCGAAATCCGGCTGGATGTCGATGAAATCATTCGCGACCAGCTCTTC
Source organism: Allobosea sp. (assembly GCA_024231975.1). GTDB lineage: Bacteria > Pseudomonadota > Alphaproteobacteria > Rhizobiales > Beijerinckiaceae > Allobosea. Next base: position 55,812 of record JAAEQB010000034.1, on the reverse strand, counting down.
GAGCGTGCCGCGGCCGGTCTCCTGCAAGGTCCAGTCGACGATCTCTCGCGGGGTCATCGTGAAGCCGCGATGCTCGGCGCCGAGGCGCTGGGCCAAAGCGCAGATCACCTCATGGTTGGAGCGGCATTCGCCCGGCGGGTCGACGAGCTTGCCGCCCCACATGATGTGCTGGTGGCCGCCGCCCTGATAGAGGTCGTCATGCTCCATGAACTGCGTCGCCGGCAGCACGATGTCGGCCATCTGTGCAGTCTCGGTCATGAACTGCTCGTGCACGACGGTGAAGAGGTCCTCGCGGGCGAAGCCGCTCTTCACCAGCTCCTGCTCGGGCGCGACCGTGACCGGATTGGTGTTCTGGATGAACAGCGCCTTGACCGGGCCGCCCTGGCGCAATGCTTCGGCATCGCCGGTGAGCACGCGGCCGATCTGCGACTGGTCGAGCTGGCGGACGTTGCGGTCGATCTTGTCGAGCCCCTCGATCAGGCCCTTGCGCCATTTGTAGATGCCGCTGTTCGAATGGAAGGCGCCGCCACCCTCATATTGCCAGGCGCCGGTGACGGTCGGGATGCAGGACGCCGCGTGGATGTTGACCGAGCCGTTGCGCTGGCGGGCGAAGCCGTAGCCGAGCCGGAAGAAGCTCTTCTTGCGCGTGCCGACGAGCGCGGCGAATTCCTCGATCTCGGCGACGCTGAGGCCCGTGATCGCCGCCGCCCATTCCGGCGTGCGGGTGGCAAGATGAGCCTCCAGCTCCTCCGGCGCGTCAGCGAAGCGGGCAAGATAGTCGCGATCGGCATGGCCGTCGCGGAAGAGCACGTGCATGACGGCGCAGGCGAGCGCACCGTCCGTGCCGGGCTTGAGCACGAGGGGCAGATCGGCCTGGTCGAGCGTGGCGTTGCGGTAGATGTCGATCGCGACGATCTTGGCGCCGCGCTCCTTCCGCGCCTTGACGGCGTGGTGCATGACGTTGACCTGGGTGTGCACCGGGTTGGTACCCCAGATCACGACGCAGTCCGACTTGGCCATCTCGCGCGGATCGGGGCCGGCGAGCTTGCCGGTGCCGGCGATGAAGCCGGTCCAGGCCGTGGTGGTGCAGATCGTCGAATACTGGCCGGAATAGCGCTTCGCATGGCGCAGGCGGTTGATGCCGTCGCGCATCACGAGGCCCATGGTGCCGGCGTAGTAATAGGGCCAGACCGCGTCGGCGCCGTGCTCGGCCTCGATCGCCAGGAAACGCCGGGCGATCTCGTCGAGCGCCTCGTCCCAGGAGATGCGCTCGAAGGCGCCGGAGCCCTTCGGCCCGGTGCGCCGTAGCGGGTGCAGCAGCCGATCCGGATGATGGATACGCTCCGAATAGCGCGCGACCTTGGCGCAGATCACGCCGTCGGTATAGCTCTGGCGCTTGTTGCCGCGGACCCGGCCGATCGTCTTGCCGTCGATGACCTCGACCTCGAGCGAGCAGGCCGATGGGCAATCATGCGGGCAGACCGAAGGCAGGCGCGCGATACGAGGAAGCTCTGTCATGGCCCCTTCCTAGAACAGGTCCAGGGTCGGCGGAAGCGGGGCGGTTGCATTGCCTGACTACGACGGGTCAAGATGACCCTATCCGGCGGCTGGGGATTCGGCCGGTTCAGCAGCCATACGCGCAGCATTGTCGCAGTCTGCCGCGCGTCAACTCCGGATTAAGATTAATGATTCAGTTTGGCCGCATCCGAGTAGTCCAAGGCGCTTTTGCGCCGGAGTTCTGACGATGCGTTGCGTTGCGTTCCTTGCCGGCCTCGCGGCCGCCTGCCTCTCCCTCGCGCTGGCTGCCCCGGCGCAGGCCCAATCCTCGCAGTACACGCAGTACACCTCCCCCGAGCCGGTGCAGAACTGGCACCTGACGCTCGGCGCCGGGCTGCGCTACCAGCCCGACTATCTCGGCTCGAACGACTATGTCTTCCGGCCGCGGCCGATCATTTCGCTGGCGCGCGGCACCAAGAGCACCTGGTGGACGTCCGAGGATGACGCGATCAGCATCGGCTTCTTCTCGGGCCAGGCCTGGCGCGTCGGCTTCTCCGGCAATCTGCTCTGGGAGCGCAAGGCTGACACCAATGTCGCCCTGCGCATCATGGGCGTGCCCGACACCAAGTTCGGCGCCGAGGCAGGCGCCTTCATCGAATTCTATCCGACCTCCTGGCTGCGCACCCGCGTCGACCTGCGCCGCGGCATCGTCGCGCATGACGCGATGGTGGCCGAGGCCAAGGTCGACGTCTTCCAGCGTATCGGCGCCTGGTCACTCGGCGTCGGCCCGCGCATGACGATCGCAGGCGCCGACTATGTCCGCACTTATTTCGGCGGCACGACCGCCGGCAATGGCGGCATCTTGAAGCGCTACAATACCGGCGTGCTCTCGGTCGGCGCGATCGCGCAGGCGACCTATCACTGGTCCGACAAGCTGCAGACCACCGCCTATGTCGAATACAAGCGCCTGATGGGCGACGCCGCCAGGGCGCCGATCGTCAAGGGCTTCGGCGACCGCGACTCCGTCACCTTCGGCATCTCGGCGAGCTACGCCTTCGATCTCGGGTTCTGAGGCGCCTCATCCAGGCAAAGAAAAAGGGCGGGTCCAGCGGACCCGCCCTTCCTGTTTCCGGAACGGAGAATCGGCTCAGCCGACGATCTCGTTGCCCGCGAAGAACTGCGCGATCTCGATCGCGGCGGTCTCCGGCGCGTCCGACCCGTGCACGGTGTTCTCGCCGACCGACTGGGCGAAGAGCTTGCGGACGGTGCCGTCGGCGGCGTTGGCCGGGTTGGTGGCGCCCATCACTTCACGATACTTGGCGATCGCGTCCTCGCCTTCGAGGACCTGCACGACGACCGGACCGGAGGTCATGAACTCGACGAGCTCGCCGAAGAAGGGGCGCTCCTTGTGAACGGCGTAGAAGGTCTGCGCCTGCGCCGTGGTCATCTGGATGCGCTTCTGCGCGACGATGCGCAGGCCGGCCTTCTCGATGACCGCGTTGACCGCGCCGGTGAGATTGCGCTTCGTCGCGTCGGGCTTGAGAATGGAGAAGGTACGCTGGACAGCCATCGTTGAGATCCTTGCGGGAAAATCGGGGAATGCGGCGCGCTTATAGCGGCGGCCTCCCCGGGCCACAAGGTCAGATGGCTAGCCTGATTGGACTGTCCCGCTCGCCCTTTCAGCCCTCATCCTGAGGAGCCGCGCAGCGGCGTCTCGAAGGATGCTCCAGGAGGCTCCGGAGAGAGCTGGAGCATCCTTCGAGACGCAGCCTTCGGCTGCTCCTCAGGATGAGGGCTCGAAGAACCGAATGCGGCCACCGGGCTGACGCAAATCTCAATGCCGGGTCAGGAAGCGGCGCGCCTCGCGCAGCGCTTCCGCAACCTCGTCGCGGCTCATCTCAAGCGCCAGCTCGGTGCGGTGCGAGGCGGCGCGGGCGCAGCCCTTGGCGAAGGCGACGTTGAACCAGGTCTGCGCCGCGACCAGATCGACCGGGCCGGTGCGGCCGGAGGCGTGCATCAGGCCGAGCTCGTAATAGGCATCGGCGGAGGCTTCCATCGGGATCGCCAGCGAGGCCGGGATCGCGCTCATTTCCATGCGTGCCATGACAAACTCTCCCTGTTTTCCTTCGATGCCGGCCCGTCTGGAGGCCGCGGCTTGTGAGGAGAGGTTCAGGCCGGGCGGTAAAACACTCCGCTAAATTTTGAGATGAATCGAAGCTCAACGAGTCGCAAACGAGCGGTTAAAGCAAGATTCGATTCAGGATCGATCGCCGAATTCAGAAACAATTTCAAAGCGATCCGAATTCGGCCGCCATGGGTGCGTCAACTCGCGATTCACCTTGCCCCAAGGTCAGAACGGCAACCCGGCCTTCATGAAGAGCCATCTTGGAAGCTGGCGCGGCTTCGGATATGGTTTACATCTGAACCATCTGGGCGACGAAGATCGCCAGCAACGAGGAGGAACGCCATGGCCATTCGCCTGACTACTGCTGCCGCCGCCGGCCTGCTACTCGCTTTCGCCATCCCCGCCTCGGCGCAGGACGTCACCGGCACCTGGCTGCGCGACACTGGCGCCTCCAAGGTGCGCTTCACCAAATGCGGCGAGGCGATGTGCGGCACGATCTCCTGGCTCAAGGAGGCCGGCGGTCCGGCGAAGGTCGGCCAGCGCATCTTCTACGACATGAAGCCGGCCAGTGCCGGCAAGTGGAACGGCAGCGCCTTCAACCCGGAGGACGGCAAGACCTATTCCGGCACGATGTCGCTCTCGGGCGACACGCTGACAACCGCCGGCTGCGTCTTCGGCGGGATGATCTGCCGCTCGGTGAAGTGGTCGCGGAGTAACTGATCGGACAGCGACACGCGCACGCACTTGCCGTCATGGTCGGGCTTGTCCCGACCATCCACGTCTTTGCTTCGCTGGTCGCAGGCGGTGTCCAAGACGTTGATGCTCGGCACGAGGCCGAGCATGACGACGGTGTACTCTGCCCTCAGCGCGCCTTCTGGCCGAACAGAACCGCCTTTTCCTCGGGCGTCGAGATGCCGGCCGGATTGCGCAATTCCTCGGCGACCTTGAGCCCGCGCTGGACCGCCGGGCGCGCCAGCATCCTGTCGAGCCAGCGCCCGACATTGGGGAACTGCTTGATGTCCTGGCCCTGGCGCTCCCAGCCGCGAGCCCAGCCGACGCAGGCCATGTCGGCGATCGAATAATCGTCGCAGATATAGTCGCGGCCTTCGAGGCGCTTGTTCAGCACGCCATAGAGGCGGTTGGCCTCATTGGTGTAGCGCTCGATCGCGTAGGGCACCTTCTCCGGGGCATAGATGCGGAAATGATGGGTCTGGCCGAGCATCGGGCCGAATCCGCCCATCTGCCAGAACAGCCATTCGTCGACGGCGACGCGGCCGCGCTCGTCCTTCGGGTAGAACTTCCCGGTCTTGCGGCCGAGATATTGCAGGATCGCGCCGGATTCGAAGACCGAGATCGGCCTGCCGTCCGGCCCATCGGGATCGACGATCGCCGGCATGCGGTTGTTCGGCGAGATCGCCAGGAATTCCGGCTTGAACTGGTCACCCTTGCCGATGTTCACCGGGATGACGTTGTAGGGCAGCCCGGTCTCCTCGAGCATGATGGAAATTTTCCAGCCGTTGGGCGTCGGCCAGTAATGGAGATCGATCGGCTTGCCCTGCACTGCTGACATGTCCCAGTCCTCGCGGGTTGTTGCGGGTCGAGAGGACATCTAGGTCGCGAGCCCGGCCAGCGTAAGCGCCGGGGCCGTGCGCCCGGAGCGGGCGCGGCATGCGGCTGGAGCGCGCTCACAGCGCCAGCTTGAAGCCCTCATGGCTCTGGCTGAAGCCGATGCGACGGTAGAAGCGATGCGCCGCCTCGCGCGCCTTGTCCGATGTGAGCTCGACCAGGCCGGCGCCCTTCTGGCGGGCGACGTCGACGGCATGGGCGACCATGGCCTCGCCGACGCGCCGGCCGCGCAGGTCCGGGTGGACATGCACGCTTTCGAGCTTGGCACGCTTGCGACCGCGATAGGCCAGGCCCGGGATCAGCGTGAGCTGCAAGGTACCGACGACCTTGCCGTCGAGCTCGGCGACGAAGAGCGTGTTGTAGGGGCTGGCGTCGACTTCCGCGAAGGCTGCGAGGTAGGCCGGGTTCTGCGCCTCCTCCTCGATCTCGGCTAGCGTGCGCGTCTGCGCGGCGGCTCCCAGCATGATCAAGGTGGCGATGCGCGCAACATCCTCCCGGCGCGCCTCGCGCATGGTCACGGCGGCAAGATCGGCTGCCTCGGTCATCGTCGTCTCCATCGGGGATCGGCCAGGCCGGCGCTCAGATCATCACCAGGCGCTTGGCCATGATCAGGGTGTTGGGCGTATCCTCGCGCCCGTCGAAACGAGCCTGGCGCTGCAGGAAGAAGCCCATGCGCTCGTAGAAGGCGATCGCCAGCTCATTCTGGCTCTCGACCTCGAGCCGCGCCACCGGCGCGTCCGGAAAGCAGGCGAGCGCGACCTGCAGCAAGGTGCGCCCAATGCCCTCACCCTGCCGCGTCGGCGAGACGTAGAGCCGTGTCAGCATCGCCGCCCGGTCGGGCTCGCGCCGGGCGGAGGCGGTGCCGACGACCTCCTCGCCCAGCAGCGCGATCAGGAAGACGCCGCTGTCGCGGCCGAGCTGGGCATTCAGCGCGTCGAGCGAATGCCAGGCATTGGTGATCTCGGCGACGCGGCGCCAGCCATAGATGCCGTCATAGGTGTCGTGCCAGGTCTCGACCAACAGCGAGCGGACCGCCGGCAGATCGGCGGCGAGCGCATCGCGGATGATCAGGTCCTTCTGCGTCACTCGATGCCTAGCTTCTTCTTCAGGATCTCGTTCAGCGCCTGCGGATTGGCCTTGCCGCCCGAGGCCTTCATCGCCTGGCCGACGAACCAGCCCAGCATGGTCGGCTTCGCCTTGACCTGCTCGACCTTGTCCGGGTTGGCGGCGATGATCTCGTCGACCGCCTTCTCGATCGCGCCGGTGTCGGTGACCTGCTTCATGCCGCGGGCCTCGACGATCTCGCGCGGATCGCCCCCTTCGGTCCAGACGATCTCGAACAGGTCCTTGGCGATCTTGCCGGAGATCACGCCCTCGCCGATCAAGTCGACCAGGCCTCCGAGCTGCGCCGCCGAGACCGGCGAGGCCGAGACGTCCTTGCCTTCCTTGTTGAGACGGCCGAACAGCTCGTTGATCACCCAGTTCGCTGCGGCCTTGCCGTCGCGGCCCTTGGCAACCGCCTCGAAATAGTCGGCCTGATCGCGCTCGGCGACGAGCACCGAGGCATCATAGGGCGAGAGCCCGTACTGCGCGATGAAGCGAGCCTTCTTGGCGTCGGGCAGCTCCGGCAGATGCGCCTTCAGCTCGGCGATGAAGGCATCGTCGAACTCGAGCGGCAGCAGGTCCGGATCGGGGAAATAGCGATAGTCGTGCGCCTCCTCCTTGGAGCGCAGCGAGCGGGTCTCGCCCTTGCCGGGATCGTAGAGGCGGGTCTCCTGGTCAATCGTGCCGCCATCCTCGAGGATGCCGATCTGGCGGCGGGCCTCGACCTCGATCGCCTGGCCGATGAAGCGGATCGAGTTGACGTTCTTGATTTCGCAGCGCGTGCCGAAGGGCGCGCCGGGCTTGCGCACGGAGACGTTGACGTCGGCGCGCAGGTTACCCTTCTCCATGTCGCCGTCGCAGGAGCCGATATAGCGCAGGATGGTGCGCAGCTTCGAGACATAGGCCTTGGCCTCGTCGGCCGAGCGCAGGTCTGGCTTGGAGACGATCTCCATCAGCGCCACGCCCGAGCGGTTGAGGTCGACGAAGCTCATGGTCGGATGCTGGTCGTGCATCGACTTGCCGGCGTCCTGCTCCAGATGCAGGCGCTCGATGCCGACGCTGATCTGCTCGGTCGGCGACAGGTCGACCGCGATCTCGCCCTCGCCCACGACCGGGTACTTGTACTGGCTGATCTGGTAGCCCTGCGGCAGGTCGGGGTAGAAATAGTTCTTGCGGTCGAAGACCGAGCGCTTGTTGATCTGGGCGTTGAGGCCAAGCCCGGTGCGGACCGCCTGGCGCACGCATTCCTCGTTGATCACCGGCAGCATGCCGGGCATCGCCGCGTCGACCAGGCTGACATGGGCGTTCGGCTCGCCGCCGAAGGCGGTCGAGGAGCCTGAGAACAGCTTGGCGTTGGACGTCACCTGCGCATGGATCTCGAGGCCGATCACGATTTCCCAGTCGCCGGTCGCACCCTTGATCAGCTTCTTCGGGTCGGCGGGACGGACATGCGCATTCATGAGACGACTTCCACGAGACGTTGCTGCTGACGCTGGCGCGCGCGTCCCTCAGGTAGAGCTTCGGCCCGCCGCCAGCAAGCACCTGTTGCATCCGTTCCGGGCAGCGATGGGGTGATGGGAGCTCGTTACGATGAAAATTACGCCGAAATGTCGAGTGAAGAAACTTGACAATCGTCAGTCCGATGGAGTTGTTGCGCATTGGCCGGAAACCGTGAAGGTTGCGCCGCGCCCGCATTCTCGGAGTTTCACATGATCCGCCGCTCCAGCCGGGCCCTCGCCGCCCTGGCGGTCTTGCTTCCGGCCTTCTCGATCGAGGCCCTCGCCCAAGGCGCGCCGCCGGCTCCGCCGGTCACCGTCGCGACGCCGCTCGCCAAGCGCGTCACCAATTGGGACGAGTTCACCGGTCGCTTCGAGGCCAGCGAACAGGTCGAGGTCCGCGCCCGCGTCTCCGGCTTCCTCGATTCGGTCCACTTCCGCGACGGCGATCTGGTCAAGGCCGGCGACCTGCTCTTCACCATCGACCAGCGGCCCTACAAGCTCGCCGTCGATGCCTCCCGGGCCGAGGTGGCGCGCGCCAAGGCGCAGGTCGACCTCAACCAGAACGAGGTCGAGCGCGCCGAGGCGCTGACGCAGAACCGCACCATCACCGCCCGCGACATCGACCAGCGCCGCGCCAACCTGAACGGCGCGATCGCCAGCCAGCAGGCGGCCGAGGCCAATCTGAAGACCGCCGAGCTCAACCTCGAATGGACGCAGGTACGCGCCCCCCTCGCCGGACGCGTGTCCAACCGGCGCGTCGACCAGGGCAACCTGATCGCCGGCGGCCAGTCGGGCGCGACGCTGCTGACCACGATCGTCGCCGTCGATCCGATCAAGTTCGTCTTCGACGCTTCGGAGGCCGACTATCTGCGCTATGCGAAGTCGCAGGATTTGCGGAAGCCCGGCACGCCAGTCCGCGTGCGGCTTTCGAGCGAAACCAAATGGGACCGCGAAGGCAAGATCGACTTCGTCGACAACGCGCTGAACGCCCGCTCGGCGACAATCCGGACCCGCGCCGTTTTCCCGAATCCCGACGGACAATTGACGCCGGGGACCTTCGGGCGCCTGCGCCTCTTCGCCGGCGAAGGCGATGCGTTGCTGGTGCCGGACGCCGTCATCGTCTCCGACCAGGCCAACAAGATCGTGTTCACGGTCGGCGCCGACAACAAGGTGGTGCCGAAGCCGGTTCAGCTCGGCGCGATCAGTGACGGGTTGCGCGTCATCACCAAGGGCCTCGCTGCGAACGACAAGGTGATCGTGAACGGCATCGCCAACCCGATGGTGCGCCCAGGCGTCGCGGTGACGCCGCAGCCGACCGAGATCAAGGCGGCCGCCGCCAACTGACGGCCTGAGCGCCGCAACGAGGGCGGACGGCCTCCTGCCGTCCGCCCTGCCCAAGCCTTCGTGTTCGCCGCGATTCCGGGCGGAGACCTGCTCTCCACTTTTCCCGGAATTGCTCACGGCCAGGACCATCGCATGTTCCGCTTCGCCCATTTCTTCATCGACCGGCCGATCTTCGCGACCGTGCTCTCGGTGCTGCTGACGATCGCCGGCGCCATCACGCTGCGCACCCTGCCGATCGCCGAATATCCCGAGATCGCGCCGCCGACCGTCACGATCACCGCGAACTATCCTGGCGCCTCGGCCGAGGTCGTCGCCTCGACGGTCGCCGCGCCGATCGAGCAGGAGGTCAACGGCGTCGACGACATGCTCTACATCTCGTCGCAGTCGACCGGCGACGGGCGCGTGACGATCAACGTGGTCTTCAAGGCCGGCACCGATGTCGACCAGGCGCAGGTGCTGGTGCAGAACCGCGTCTCGGCGGCAGAACCGCGCCTGCCGCAGGAAGTGCGCACGCTCGGCCTGCAGGTCCGCAAGGCCTCGCCGGACTTCCTGATGGTCATCCACATGCTGTCCCCGGACGGCTCGCGCGACCAGCAATATGTCTCGAACTACACCACCCTCAACGTCAAGGACGTGCTGACCCGCGTCGAGGGCGTCGGTGACGTGCAGGTTTTCGGCGCGCGCGACTATTCGATGCGCGTCTGGCTCGATCCGGCCAAGGTCGCGGCCCGCAACCTGACTGCCGGCGACGTCGTCGCCTCGATCCGCGCCGCCAACATCCAGGTCGCGGCGGGCGCGATCAACCAGCCGCCGGCGACGTCGGACGGCGCCTTCCAGCTCTCGGTCAACACGCTCGGACGCCTGACCAGCATCGACGAGTTCTACAACATCGTCGTGCGCTCGGACGCCGATGGCGGCACGATCCGTGTGCGCGACGTCGCCCGGGTCGAGCTCGGCGCGCAGGACTATCTGTCGAACTCCTATCTCGACAACAAGGAAGCCGTCGCGATCGGCGTCTTCCAGCGTCCCGGCACCAACGCGCTGGCGGCCTCGGAAGCCCTCATCAGGACGATGCAGGACCTCTCGAAGAACTTCCCGGCCGGCGTAGAGCACACCATCGTCTACAACCCGACGGAGTTCATCAGGGAATCCGTCTCGGCGGTGGTCACGACCCTGCTCGAGGCGATAGTTCTCGTCGTCATCGTCGTGATCCTGTTCCTGCAGACCTGGCGCGCCGCGATCATCCCGATCATCGCGATCCCGGTCTCGCTGGTCGGCACCTTCCTGATCATGAGTGCGGTCGGAATCTCCTTCAACACGATCTCGCTGCTGGCGCTCGTGCTGGCGATCGGCATCGTCGTCGACGACGCGATCGTCGTGGTCGAGAACGTCGAACGTTACCTCGCGCAGGGAATGAGCGCGGTCGACGCGGCGCACAAGACGATGGACGAGGTCGGCGGCGCGCTGCTGGCGATCGCCCTCGTGCTCTGCGCCGTGTTCATCCCGACCGCCTTCATCACCGGCCTGCAGGGCACCTTCTACCAGCAGTTCGCGGTGACGATCGCAGCCTCGACGGCGATCTCTTGCTTCGTCTCGCTGACCTTGTCGCCGGCGCTGGCGGCGATCCTCCTGAAGCCGCACAGCCATGAGGAGCCGAAGGGCTTCCTGGCGGTGCTCAGCGCGCCGCTGCGCTGGTTCTTCAAGTACTTCAACAAGGCCTTCGACTGGCTTTCGCGCGCCTATGGCGCACTGACCTCGCGCCTGATCCGCTTCGGCGTGATCATGCTGCTGGTCTATGCCGGCCTGATCGCGGTCGCCGGCCAGCGCCTCGCCGCGATTCCGACCGGCCTCGTCCCGCAGCTCGACCGCGGCTACTTCATCGCGGTCTTCCAGCTGCCGCCAGGCTCGTCGCTGCCGCGCACGGACGCGGTCATCCGCAAGGCGACCGATATCCTGCTGTCACGGCCCGGCGTCGCCCATGCCGTCGCCTTCGCCGGCCTCGACGGCGCGACCTTCACACTGGCGCCCAATGCCGGTGTCGCCTTCGTCACGCTCACCGACTTCAAGGAGCGGGCCAAGCAGGGTCTGACCACTCAGGGCATTCTCAACGATCTGCGCACCCAGCTCTTCGGGATCGGTGAAGCTTTCGCGCTGATCATCGAGCCCCCGGCAGTTCCCGGCATCGGCAATGGCGGCGGCCTCAAAGGCTATGTCCAGGATCGCGGCGGCAAGGGCCTGGCCGCGCTGGAAGGCGCGACCTGGGCGGTGGCGGGAACGGCGGGTCAGACCCCCGGCATCCAGCAACCCTTCACGCTGTTCTCGACCAGGACGCCGCAGGTCTATGCCGATATCGACCGCACCAAGGCGGAGATGCTCGGCGTGCCCGTGACGCGCGTGTTCGAGACGCTGTCGATCTATATGGGCTCGGCCTATGTGAACGACTTCAACATCCTCGGCCGGACCTTCCGCGTCACCGCCCAGGCCGACAATCCGCAGCGGCTCGACATCCGCGACGTTGCCGACCTGAAGACGCGCAATGCCGATGGCGAGATGGTGCCGATCGGCTCGGTCGCGACCTTCTCGGACACCACCGGCGCCTATCGCGTGCCGCGCTACAATCTCTATCCGGCAGCCGAAGTGCAGATGTCGATGGCGCGCGGCTATTCGACCGGCCAGGGCATCGCGGCGGTCGAGCAGATCGCCCAGAAGGTCCTGCCGGCCGGCTTCGGCTTCGAATGGACCGAGATCGCGCTGCAGGAGAAGCTCGCCGGCAACACCGCGATCATCGCCTTCGGCCTCGCCGTCGTCTTCGTCTTCCTGCTGTTGGCGGCGCTGTACGAAAGCTGGACCTTGCCGCTGGCGGTCATCCTGATCGTGCCGATGTGCATCCTCGCGGCGATGATCGGCGTCGGTTACAAGGACTTCGACCGGAACGTGCTGGTCGATATCGGCCTTGTCGTGCTCGTCGGCCTCGCGGCGAAGAACGCGATCCTGATCGTCGAGTTCGCCAAGCAGGCCGAGGACGAGGGCATGAGCCGGCGCGACGCCGCGATCGCGGCCGCCAGGACCCGGCTGCGGCCGATCCTGATGACCTCGCTCGCCTTCATCCTCGGCGTGCTGCCCCTGACGATCTCGATCGGCGCCGGCGCGGAGATGCGCCAGGTGCTCGGCATCGCGGTGTTCTCGGGCATGATCGGCGTCACCTTGTTCGGCCTGCTGTTCACCCCGGTGTTCTACGTGGTGGTGCGCTGGCTCGCCGGGCTCGGCAGCAAGAAGAAGCCGGCCGAGCCGAAGCAGGCCACGCCGCAGGCACACTAACGGAGAGACGACATGAACGCCGCCGCCATCATCATCGGCATGGTGGTGGCGGTCGTTCTGCTGCTCGTCGCGGGCAACGTGCTCGCCTCGTATCGGCGCCTGCGCCGCCGAGTTCATCCGGCGCTATCCCTGGCCGCGCGGGCTGCTCGACAAGCTCGCCCAGCATCACCCCGGCTTCACCCGCAAGCAGTCGGCGCTGGTCTCCGAGGGCCTGCGGCAGTTCTTCCTGGCCTATCTCAACTCGGGGCGGCGCGAGGTCGCGATGCCCTCCCAGGTCGCGGATGATCTCTGGCACGAGTTCATCCTGTACACCCGCGACTATGGCCGCTTCTGCAACCAGGCCTTCGGGCGCTTCCTGCATCACACGCCGGCCGTCGCCCTGCGTGAAGGCGCACGCCGCGACAATTCGGCCCTGCGCCGCGTCTGGTGGCAGTGCTGCCGCGACGAGAACATCGACCCGGCCCGCCCGACACGCCTGCCGCTGCTCTTCGCGCTCGATACCAAGCTCGGGATCGCCAACGGCTTCGTCTATGCTCCGGACTGCGAGGCGCTGCGGCGCAATGGCGATCGCGGCACGCAATGCGGCGGCGACTTCTCGAGTTCCTCCGTCGACGGGAGCACCGAGGGCTTCGGCGACAGCAGCAGTTCCTCCGGCGATGGCGGTTCCGACAGCGGGGGCGGCGACAGCGGCGGAGGCGATGGCGGGGGCTGCGGTGGCGGTGGCGGCGACTGAACCGCCGCTCAGTTCTGCTTGATCTTCGAGCCCTTGATCACGACGTCCGAACTCGCGGACGCATTGATCTTGCCGCTCGCCTTGATCGTGACGTCCTTGCCCTTGAGATCGACGGAGCCATCCTTTTTCAGATTGAGTTCAGCCGCGCCGGTGTCGAGCAGGATGGCGTCGGCAGCTTTGATGGCGAGCGACTTGCCGCTGGCGATCTCGAAATCCTTGCTGCTGTCGAGATCGATGCTGACCGCAGCCGCGACCTCGAAGGCGCGAGTCGCCAGGCTGATCTCGCGATTGGCGCTCATGCTGAGCGCGGTACCCGCGATGAGGTTGATGCCGGTACCGGCCGTTGTGCGCAGACCGGCGCCGACATTGACGACATAGGCCGAGCCCACCGCGGTGCGGAAATTGCTCCCAACCGTCAGCGCCAGATCGGAGCCGACATTGATCGTGCAGGTGCCGCCCGCCGTGATCGACAACCCGGCCGGGGCCGTGATCGCGAGTGTTCCGCCGCGCCCGACATTGACCGCCTGCAGCAGGGCGGAGAGCTGCGCCTCGAGCGCGGCGACGCGCCGCGAGAGGGCCTCGACTTCCGGCGTGGCCATGGACGCGTTCCCCTTCTTTTGTGCGCAGCCGACACAATCTATCACGAACCGGCGTCGCTTATCGCGCCGCTATCCCTTTGCGCCACGAAACCAATCCAACCTCGTTGGCGTATCAGAGCATCGCATCGAGAAGGCCCGATCGAGTGACCTCACGCCCTGCCCTGCTCTGGTTCCGCGACGATCTGCGCCTCTCCGACAATCCGGCCGTGAGAGCTGCGATCGACCATGGTCCGCTGATCTGCCTCTACATCCTCGACACATCCACGGAGCGCCGGCCGCTCGGCGGAGCGGCGCGCTGGTGGCTGTCGCGCTCGCTGACCGCGCTGTCGGAAGCCATTGCGGCGAAAGGCGGAGATCTGCTGATCCTGTGCGGCGATCCGGCGGAGCTGCTGCCTGGTATCGTGCGGGAGGCGGAGGTTGGCTACGTCGCCTGGAACCGGCGCTATGACGGCGCCGCAGTCGTGCTCGACAAGGCGCTGAAAGCCACGCTCACCGAGACTGGCGTCGAGGTCGGGAGCTTCAACGCCAATCTGCTCAACGAGCCCTGGCAGGTGAAGACCAAGGCGGATGGACCGTTCAAGGTGTTCACGCCCTATTGGCGCGCGGTACGCGAACGCGGCGAGCCGGCGGGCCCCGTTCCGACACCGCGCGAGCTGAGCAAGGCGACGCTGCCGGCAGTACTGCGGAAGCAAGCGCTCACGGTTCCGGAGCTGGCTCTGGAGCCGACTGCGCCCGATTGGGCCGGCGGACTGCGCGACACCTGGACACCGGGCGAAAACGGGGCGCAGGATCGGTTTTCGGCCTTTCTCGACGAGATGATCGCGGGCTATCGCGAGGGACGCGATCGCCCGGACAAGCTCTCGACCTCGCGGCTGTCGCCGCATCTGCGCTTCGGCGAGATCGGCCCGCGCCAGATCTGGCATGCGACAAGGGCAGCTCTGGAGACCGGCAAGACGCCGGGATCGGCAGCGGATGTCGAGAAATTCTTCAGCGAGATCGGCTGGCGCGAGTTCTCCTACCATCTGCTCTTCCACAATCCCGAGCTCGCCAGCGTCAACTATGATCGCCGTTTCGATGCGATGGCCTGGGAGACGGACGAGGCCGGCTTGAGCGCCTGGCAGAAGGGCCTGACCGGCTATCCGATCGTCGATGCCGGCCTGCGCGAACTCTGGCAGACCGGCTGGATGCACAACCGCGTGCGGATGATCGCGGCCTCCTTCCTGATCAAGCACCTGCTGACCGATTGGCGCGTCGGGGAAGCCTGGTTCTGGGACACGCTGGTCGATGCCGACCCGGCGAACAATCCGGCAAGCTGGCAATGGGTCGCCGGCTCCGGCGCCGATGCGGCGCCCTATTTCCGAGTCTTCAACCCGGTGACCCAAGGCGAGAAATTCGATCCGAAAGGCGCTTATGTCCGGCGCTTCGTGCCCGAGCTGGCGGAACTCGGCGACAAGTTCATTCATCGCCCCTGGGAGGCACCGGCGGGCGACTTGAAGAAGGCCGGGGTCGCCCTCGGCCGGGACTATCCGAAGCCGATCATCGCGCTCGATTTCGGCCGTCGGCGTGCGCTCGACGCCTTTTCTGCCCTTCGATCCGAGTAGGCTTGCAGCAATGACGTCCCCTGCCGCCACCTTCTTGACCCGCACCTCACTCGCCGCTGATCTTGCCAGGCTCGGCCTCGCTGTCGGCGACGCCGTGATGGCCCACGCCGCCGTCAGCAAGGTCGGCCGCCTGCTCGATGGCCCCGACACCATCATCGCAGCCCTCTCCGACGTCGTCGGCCCTGCCGGCACGGTTCTCGCCTATGCCGATTGGGAAGCGCGCTACGAGGACCTCGTGGACGACGAAGGCCGTGTGCCGCCGGAATGGCGCGAGCATATCCCGCCCTTCGATCCGCGGTGCTCGCGCGCCATCCGCGACAATGGCGTGCTGCCGGAGTTCCTGCGGACGACGCCGGGCGCTCTGCGCAGCGGCAACCCCGGCGCCTCGATCGTGGCGCTGGGGGCGAAGGCCGAGTGGTTCACCGCCGACCACCCGCTCGATTACGGCTATGGCGAGGGTTCGCCGCTGGCCAAGCTCGTCGCCATAGGCGGCAAAGTGCTGATGCTCGGCGCCCCGCTCGATACGCTGACCCTGCTCCACCATGCCGAGCATCTGGCCGACATTCCCGGCAAGCGCATCAGGCGGATCGAGGTGCCGCTCGCGACGCCCACAGGCACGCAATGGCGCATGATCGAGGAATTCGACACCGGCGATCCGATCGTCGAAGGTTTGGCCGAGGACTATTTCGCGGAGATCGTGACCGCGTTCCTCGCAGAAGGCCGAAGCAGGCAAGGCCTTATCGGCGCGGCGCCGTCAGTGCTGGTCGATGCCGCGGCGATCACAACCTTCGGCGTCGCCTGGCTGGAATCGCGGTTCGGTTGACCCTCATCCTGATTGCGAGCTTCGTTGCACAAGCTGCTGGAAAGGAGTCGTCTCCGGCTACACCGCCCCGTCGCGACGGCCACCACGATGCTCGCCGGCGAGCTTGCGCACCGCCCAGAAGTAGACCGGGTAAGGCAGCAGCCGCATCCCCTTCATCAGCCAGGCGAGACGGCGCGGGAAGACGATCTCGAAGCCGCCGCGGGCGAAGCCGTCGACGACCCGCCTCGCCGCCTCGTCGAGCGGCAGCATGAACGGCATCGGGAAGCTGTTGCGCTTGGTCATCGCCGTGTCGACGAAGCCGGGATTGACCAGCTGCAGGTGGATGCCGTGCCGTTCGCAGTCGAAGCGCAGCGCTTCGCAGAGATGGATCGCGGCCGCCTTGGAGGCGCCATAGGCCGCAGCGCCCGGCAAGCCGCGATAGCCCGCCAGCGAGGCATTGACCGCGATCTGGCCCTTGCCACGCGTCGCCATGCGCGCCGCGACGGCGGCGGCGCCACGCACGACGCCCAGGAGATTGACGGCGAAGACCTGCTCAAAAGCAGCGACGTCGATCAGGCCAGGACCGTTGCGCGGAGCTATGCCGGCGTTGAGGAAGGCGAGCGCGATCGGGCCGTGCACGCTCTCGATGCCCTCGACCACCGCCGCCATCGCGGCGGCATCGGCGACATCGCCGACATGGGCGACGATCCGCCCCGGCAAGCCCTCTGCGCTGAGCGCCAGCGCCTCGAGCTTGTCGAGCCGGCGCGCCGTTGCCGCCACCGTCCAGCCGCGCCGCGCCAGCTCGAGAGCCACGGCCGCGCCGATGCCCGAGCTCGCCCCGGTCACCCAGGCGATGCCATCCTGCGGCTGCATGCGCGGCGGGGTCATATCTCGATCGGGCCTCCATGCCGCGGCAGTCCTGGCCGGACCGTAGTGATGCAAGGCCTCAAGCGGAAGCCCTGCCAACAAACTCCCCGCCTCGCCTTCCACCGGCTTTTCCAGCCCGGTCTCGCCTGCGATAAACTGACGGCACGAAGGAGATCGCGATGCCGACCGAATTGCTGTTCCGAGACGACGCCTATCTGACCGAGACGTCCGCGACGGTCGTCGCGATCAACGAGCGCGGCGGCATCGAGCTCGACCGAACCGTGTTCTACGCCACCGGCGGCGGCCAGCCGGGCGATGCCGGCGTGCTTGTCCGCAGCGACGGATCGGAGATCACGGTCGGCACCGCGATCTACAATCCCGAGGACAAGAGCCGAATCCTGCACGTCCCGCTCGAAGGCCAGGCAGCGCCTGCCGTCGGCGAGACAGTGACGGCCAAGCTGGACTGGGACCGCCGGCTGAAGCGCATGCGCATCCACACCGCTTTGCACCTCCTCAGCGTCGTCCTGCCCTATCCGGTCACCGGCGGCGCGATCGGTGACGGCGACGGCCGGCTCGATTTCGACATTCCCGAAGGCGGGCTCGACAAGACCGAGCTGACCGAGAAGCTCTCGGCGCTGGTGGCGAAGAACGCCGCGATCACTGAGCGCTGGATCACCGACGAGGAACTCGACGCCAATCCCGGCCTGGTCAAGACCATGTCGGTCAAGCCGCCGCGCGGTTCGGGCCGGGTTCGGCTGGTCTCGATCGAGAGCATCGACCTGCAACCCTGCGGTGGCACGCATGTGCGCAACACCTCCGAGATCGGCGCGGTCGTGGTCACCGATGTCGAGAAGAAGGGCAAGCAGAACCGGCGCGTGCGCATCGCGCTCGCTTGAAGATTCCGTCATAACATCCTGAGAACAGACTCTTTCGAGGAGCCGCGCATGGCCCGCAACGACATCTTCGTTTCCACGCAATGGCTGGCCGAGCGGCTCGACGCCCCCGACATCGTCGTGCTCGACGGCTCGTACTACCTGCCCGCCCAGAAGCGCGACGCGGATGCGGAATATCTGCAGCAGCGCATCCCCGGCGCGGTGCGCTTCGATATCGATGCGGTCAAGGACAAGAACTCGAGCCTGCCGCATATGCTGCCGCGGCCGGACGCCTTCGCCGCCGCGGTCGGCGCCATGGGTATCGGCGACGGCATGCGCATCGTCGTCTATGACGGGCTCGGCCTGTTCTCGGCGCCGCGCGTGCGCTGGACCTTCCGCACCTTCGGCGCCAAGGACGTGGTGATTCTCGACGGCGGCCTGCCGCAATGGCTGGCCGAGGGCCGGCCGGTCGAGGACGGCGCGCCGCGACCGCGCGCGCCGCGCAGCTTCACCGCCAGGCTCGACCACTCCGCCGTCGCCGACGCCGACGACATCGCGCGCGCCATCGAGAGCAATTCGGCCCAGGTCGTCGATGCGCGTGCCGCCGACCGCTTCCGCGGCGAGGCGCCGGAGCCGCGCGCCGGCCTGCGCTCCGGCCACATCCCCGGCTCGCTCAACCTGCCCTCCTCGGCGCTGGTGGCGGACGGCAAGCTCAAATCGCCGGAAGCCATCCTCGCCGCTTTCCGGGACGCCGGCGTCGATCTCGATCGACCGGTGATGACGACCTGCGGGTCCGGCGTCTCCGCCGTGATCCTGTCGACGGCGCTGGAAGCGATCGGCAAGCCGACCCGCGCGGTCTATGACGGCTCCTGGTCCGAATGGGGCGCGAGCGAGCGCCCGATCGCGACCGGGCCGGCGAAGGGCTGAACCTTCAAAAGACCGACCAGCCGGTGCGCTCGACCAGGCGTTCGAGCGCGATCGCGCCGACATGCGAGGTGCCGGCGGCGTTGAGCCCGGGCGACCAGACCGCGATCGCTGCTTGCTTCGGCACGATGGCGAGAATGCCGCCGCCGACGCCGCTCTTGCCGGGCAGGCCGACCTTGAAGGCGAATTCGCCCGAGGCGTCGTAATGGCCGCAGGTCATCATCAGCGCCTTGACGCGGCGGGCGCGCGCCGGGCGGCAGATGACAGCGCCGGTCAGCGGGTCGACACCATCGCCGGCGAGGAACAGGCCGGCGCGGGCGAGCTGGGCGCAGCTCAGGCTCAGCGCGCATTGATGGAAATAGACGTCGAGCACCTCGGCCACCGGGTTCTTCAGATTGCCGAAGGCGCGGATGAAATTTGCGAGGCTGGCATTGCGGAAGCCGGTCTGCGCCTCGGAGCCCGCGACCTCCTTGTCGATCGCGACCGTGCGATCGCCCGAGCACTTTCTCAGGAAGGCGAGGATCTCGGCCGCGGTCTTCTTAGGCGTCCGGCCGGTCAGCAAGGCATCGGTGACGACCAGCGCACCAGCATTGATGAACGGGTTGCGCGGCACGCCACGCTCCTGCTCGAGCTGGACGATCGAGTTGAACGGCGAGCCCGACGGTTCACGTCCGACCCTGTGCCAAAGGCGCGCGCCGACACGCTCCAATGCCAGTGTCAGGGTGAAGACCTTGGAGATGCTCTGGATCGAGAACGGCACATCGGCGTCGCCGGCCTGCGCATGCTCGCCGGAGCAGGTGACGACGGCGAGCCCGAAGCGGCGCGGATCGACCCGCGACAATGCCGGGATGTAGTCGGCCACCTTGCCGGCGCCGATATGCTCGGCCATGTCGACGTGAACAGCTGCGACGATGTCCGACAGATTGCGCATGCCCGAACTCCGCCACGGTCTGATCGGGGCGACCTTGGCATTCGTCAGACCGCGTCGCAATCGCGTCGGCGAGAGCTTGGCAAAGCCCCCGCCCCTGCGCATGCTGCGCCTGTGCCTGGGAGCTACCCATGACCTATTGCCTCGGGATCCTGCTGCCGTCGGGCCTGATCCTCGCCTCCGATTCCCGCTCCAGCGCCGGCGTCGACCAGATCGCGGTAGTGAAGAAGCTCGCTCTGTTCGAGGTGCCGGGCGAGCGCGTGATTACGATCCTCTCGGCCGGGAATCTGGCGACGACGCAGGCCGTGATCACCATGATCCGGCAGTACACCAGGCATAAGCAGGACAGCGCCGCGGGCGGCGAGAACCGCGACATCCTGGCGGCGCGCACCATGTTCGACGTGGCGCAGATCGTCGGCGGCGTGCTGCGCGAGGTGCTGCGCCTCAACCGCAGCTTCGTCGAGCCCTATGGCGACCCCAATGGCTCCTTCCTCGTCGCCGGCCAGATCGCCGGCGAGCCGCATCGCCTCTTCCAGGTCTATTCCGCCGGCAACTTCGTCGAGGCCTCAGGACGCACTCAGTTCCTCCAGCTCGGCGAGACCAAATACGGCAAGCCGATCCTCGACCGGGCGCTGCAGGAGGCGAGCGGGCTGGACGAAGCGGCCAAGCTCGCTCTGCTCTCCTTCGATGCGACGGTGCGCTCGAACCTCTCGGTCGCGCCGCCGATCGACCTCTTGCGCTATGAGGCCGACAGCTTCTCGACCCGGCATCTCGCCAAATACGACAGCAACCACCCCTATTGGGCGGATCTGCGCCAGCGCTATAGCGACGGGCTGACGGCGCTGGTCGCGAGCCTGCCAGCGCCGGATTTCCCGAGCTGACTACTGCAGCAGCGCGACCATCGCCGCATAGCCGCGGCGGCGCGCGTGTTCGAGCGGCGTCGTCCCCTCGCGGTCAGCAAGGTCACGGCGCGCACCGGCGCCGACCAGCGCCCGCACCGTCTCGACATGGCGCGGCCCGCCATTGCCGAGGATCACCGCCTCGATCAGGGCGGTCCAGCCGAGATTGTTGACATGGTCGAGCGGGGCGCCGGCGGCGATCAGTTCGCGCACGACCCCGTCATGGCCGAGATGGGCGGCCGCGATCAGCGCCGTGCCGAGATAGGGGCTGGTGATGGCGCGCGGGTCGCCGCCGATGGCGAGCGCAGTGCGCATGGTCTCGATATCGTCGGCGACTGCCGCAATGGTGATCGCGTCATAGGCGCGGCTGTCGAGCGCGCGCGGATCTGCTCCCGCCTTTGCAAGTTCCCGCATCGCCTCGCGCTGACGGGCATGGGCGGCGGCAAGCAGGGCCGTGCGGCCTTCGCCATCACGAGATTCGAGGCCGCTACCAGTCGCGATGGCCTGTCGGAGGGCCGGCAGGTCGCCGCGATAAGCCGATAGATGCAGCGCATCATAGGCCGCGACCTCGGCCGAGGACGGCGGAACCTGCGCCTGTGCAGCGCTCCCAAAGCCCAGGACCAACGCCACGAGAAACGCGGAAAACCCATTTCGGCAAACGTTCGCCCCGCGTCGTTTCGTCTCAGGCATCCGCGTTCACCCCGCACTTTCGCGCGATCGGCGCGAAAAATCGCATTCTGCACAAATTAAGGTCAGCCTTGCTGCCCTTCCCCCCTTGCAGGTCAAGCCCGAGCGCCCTATTTCCTGTGCACCGCAGCAGAGATGTTGCGGCGCCCTCCTTGGGCGTTTCCTCCCTAGACTTGGGCCTGCGCTCCGGCGTGGGCCTTTTTCTTTGCGCAGAAGGCTAGCTTGGGCCCGCGCGGGACCGCAAGCAGCGAGGCTCAGTCGCCGGTCTGGAAATCGCCTGACTGCGGCGGGGCGATCGGCGTGAACAAGGCCCGGTCAGGCTTCAGATCAAGCAGCGGCGTGCCGTCTAGGCAATCGAGGCCGCGGACGCGCAGCACCGCCCCTTCGCGCGAAACGAAGCTTGCGATCGCTGTGCCGATCGGATTCGGCCTCACTGGCGAGCGCAAGGCGAAGGTGCCATGGGTCTCGCCATTGTTGGCCGGGCTCTGACGCACGAGATCGCGCCGCGATTCATGCAGCCAGTAGAGCACTTCCAGCCGCTCGAAGGCCTCGATACCGTCGAGCGCCGCGACCCAGGGCGCGAACAGCTCGATCGTGCAGATCGGCCCGTCCGCCCTGCCCTGACGCGGGCAGGTCAGGCGCGAGGCCCAGGGCGTATGGATGCGGCCGATGAAGACGAGACCCGCATCGGTCGCCAATGGCGGCGCGACCGCGACCTCGGCCCGGCGGATCTCGTTCTCGCGAACCATCGCAGCGATCAGTCGATCGCGATCATGACGTCGGACGCCTTCACCACGGCATAGGCCTTCTGCCCGACCGCGAGCTTGAGCTCATCGACTGCGGCATTGGTGATCGCCGAGGTGACGATGGCGCCGCCGACATCGAGCTTCACATGGGCGGTGGTGGCGCCCTTGACGATCTCGACGATGGTGCCCTTGAGCTGGTTGCGGGCGGAAATCTTCATTCTGGTCTCCTTGATCTGACAAGCTTGCGAGCCGGCCCTTGCCGGACTCGACCTTTGGTCGCTCGCCGTTATATTCGGCCGCACATAGCGACAGCAACTGCAGCGAGGACCGCCTTATGCCATCGAACCGCCGAACCGTCCTGGGCTTCACTGCCGCACTGCTGATCGGTGCCGCCTCCCTCACCGGCCCGGCCTTCGCCCAGAGCAAGGAGCTGGTGGTCTTCGCCGCCGCGAGCCTGAAGAACGCGCTCGACGAGGCCGCGGCCAACTGGGTCAAGGAAAGCGGCAAGCCGGCGCCGAAGATCTCCTATGCGGCGAGCAATGCGCTGGCGAAGCAACTCGAAAGCGGCGCGCCGGCCGATCTCTTCCTTTCGGCCGATCTCGACTGGATGGACTACGCGCAGCAGAAGAACCTGATCGTCAACGAGAGCCGCGTCAGCCTGCTCGCCAACCGGATCGCGCTGATCGCGCCCGCCGATGCCAAGACCACGGCGACGCTGGGGCCGGGCGTCGACCTCTCCGCGGCACTCGGCCAGGGCCGGCTCGCCATGGGCAATGTCGATTCGGTGCCGGCCGGCAAATACGGCAAGGCGGCGCTGGAGAAGCTCGGCGGCTGGGACAAGGTCAAGGACAAGATCGCGCAGAGCGACAATGTCCGCGCCGCGCTGCTGCTGGTCTCGCGCGGCGAGGCGCCGCTCGGCATCGTCTACACCACCGACGCCGCCGCCGACCCGAAGGTCAAGGTGATCGCGACCTTCCCGGAGGATACGCACCCGCCGATCATCTATCCGGTCGCCATCACCAAGGATTCCGCCAACCCCGACGCGCAGGCCTTTCTGACCTATCTGCGCGGCAACGGCGCCAAGGCCAGCTTCGAGAAGCAGGGCTTCACGGTCCTGAACAAACCAGCCTCCTCTTCGTGAGCGACTGGCTGACGCCGGAGGAGTGGACGGCCGTCCGCCTCAGCCTGGTCGTCGCCACCACAGCCATGCTGGCGAGCCTCCCTTTGGGGCTCGCCATTGCCTGGCTGCTGGCGCGCGGGCGCTTCTGGGGCAAGTCGCTGCTCGACGCCGTCATCCATCTGCCGCTGATCCTGCCGCCAGTCGTCACCGGTTATCTGCTCTTGATCGGCTTCGGCCGGCGCGGGCCGATCGGCCAGTTCCTTTATGACTGGTTCGGCATCGTCCTGTCGTTTCGCTGGACAGGGGCGGCACTCGCCTGCGCCGTAATGGGCTTTCCGCTGATGGTCCGGGCGATCCGGCTCTCGATCGAGGCGATCGACCGCAAGCTCGAGGATGCGGCGGGCACGCTCGGCGCCGGGCCGTTCTGGGTGTTCCTGACGGTGACGCTGCCGCTCGCCTTGCCCGGCATCCTCGCCGGCATGATCCTGTGCTTCGCCAAGGCGATGGGCGAGTTCGGCGCGACCATCACCTTCGTCTCCAACATTCCCGGCGAGACGCAGACCCTGCCCTCGGCGATCTACACCTTCACCCAGGTGCCGAACGGCGATGCCGGCGCGATGCGGCTGACCCTGATCTCGATCGCGATCTCGGTCGCGGCCCTGTTCGCCTCGGAATTCATGGCGCGGCTGGTCGGCCGGCGGATCGCCGTCGAATGAGCGCGGTCATCGAAGTGTCCGTGGCGCACCGACTGGGCGCCTTTGCGCTCGATGCCGAATTCGCTTCGGACGGGCGGCTGACGGCGCTGTTCGGCCGCTCCGGCTCGGGCAAAACCTCGCTGGTCAACGTCATCTCCGGCCTGATCCGGCCTGAAGCCGGCCGTGTCGTCATCGATGGGCGGGTGATGGTCGACAGCGCCGCCGGCGTCTTCGTGCCCAAGCACAAGCGCCGGATCGGCTATGTCTTCCAGGAAGCGCGGCTCTTCCCGCATCTCTCTGTGCGGCAGAACTTGCTCTATGGCCGCTGGTTCGCGCCGAAGGCCGAGGATGGCGGCAGCAAGCTCGACGACGTGCTCGACCTGCTCGGCATCGGCCATCTCCTGCAAAGGCAGCCGGGCGCACTCTCCGGCGGCGAGAAGCAGCGCGTCGCGATCGGCCGCGCCCTGCTGGCCAAGCCGCGGCTCCTCCTGATGGACGAGCCGCTCGCCTCGCTCGACGAAGAGCGCAAGGCCGAAATCCTGCCTTACATCGAGCGCCTGCGAGACGGCTTCGGCATCCCGATCGTCTATGTCTCGCATTCGATCGCCGAGGTGGCGCGGCTGGCGACGCATCTCGTCATCCTCGACCAGGGCAAGGTCTCGATGAGCGGGCCGACCGCCGAATTGATGTCCCGCCCCGACGTGCCGATCCTCTCCGCCTCGGCGGAAGCCGGCGCGATCCTGGAAGCGCGCGTGCTGCGCCACGAGCCAGAGCACGGCCTGACGGTGCTGGAGACTGCAGCCGGGCCCTTGCAGATCGCCCGGCGCAACGTGCCGCAAGGAACCGCCCTGCGCGTACGCATCCTCGCCAGCGACGTAATGCTCAGCCTGAAGCCGCTCGACGGGATCAGCGCCCTCAACGTCCTGCCGGCACAGGTCTCGGCACTCGGCGCCCGGCATGGCGATGGCGGAGCGCTTGAAGTCGGGCTCGACTGCAACGGCGCCGGCCTGCTCGCCCGTCTCACCGTCAAATCGGCCGAGCAATTGCGGCTGGCGCCCGGCAGCCCGGTCTATGCGGTGATCAAGAGCGTCTCGATCGATACGCCGTGAGGGCTCAGGCCTTCTCGCCGGGATCACGCACCGGCGCCGTCGGCGAAACAGCCGCACGCAAGGCCGCGATCTCCGCCGCTCCCGCTTCCAGCGCCTTCGCTTCGATCGCGCGATAATTGGCGACGATCTCGCGGCCGAGCGCCGTCAGATGGGCGCCGCCGCCCTTGGCCCCGCCGGGCTGCGCCTCGACCAGCGGCATGCGGAAGATGCGGTTGAGATCGTCGACCAGCAGCCAGGCGCGGCGATAGGACATCTTCATCGAGCGGCCGGCAGCGGAGATCGAGCCGGTCTCGCCGATCGCCTCCAGCAATTGCACCTTGCCGGGGCCGAGGCGCCCGCCCGGCGTGAAGTCGAGCCGGAAGCTGAAGCGCGTTGCCGGCAAGGACTGGTCAGCCTTCGACATGCCCAGCTCTCCGCGGCCGCGCGCGCTCAATAGAGCCGCGAGCGGTAGGCCTCTTCCAGATTGGCGTCGGCCTCGGCGGCGTCAACCGCCCTGGTCTGCTCGGCGACGATGCGGCCGAGCGTCGGGAAGCTCGAGCGCTCGACCTGCGACTCCTGTGCCCAGAGCTTCGAGCGGAGCAGCGCCTTGCCGCAATGGAAATAGGCTTCATCGACCTCGACGATCAGGCCGAGCTTCGGCGCCTTCTCCTGCATCGCCATGGGCTCCAGCAGCGCGGCGTCCGTGGTCATCCGCGCCCGTCCGTTGACGCGCAGCGTCTCGGTGATCCCCGGCACGAAGAAGACAAGGCCGACGCCCGGTGCGCTCAACACATTGCGGAAGGAATCGATCCGGTTGTTGCCGCGCCGGTCGGGAATCAGCAGCGTCCGCTCGTCGAGGACCTCGACAAAGCCCGGCCCGTCGCCGCGCGGGCTGGCATCCACCCCGCCCTCACGGTCGGCGCTGGCCAGCACGAGAAAGGGCGAGAGCGCGATGAAATCGCGGCAGAACCTGTCGAGCCGGTCGAGCACCTTCTTCTGCACGACCAGGGACTCTTCGCCGACGATGGCGCGCAGCTGGGCTGCATCGTCGACCGTCGTGCCCGGCTTCTCGGCAAGCGTCATCGCAATCTCCTTCGCCGAGCGGCAAGCACCAGCTGGCGGTTCTTGATAGCCGTTCTCACCAATCCGAGTCATCCCGGCCGAAGCGCAGCGGAGAGCCGGGATCCATGCCTGAGCCTGAATTGGAATGGTTCAGGCATGGATCCCGGGTCTCCCTGCGGTCGCCCGGGACGACTAGAATTGAGAAATGTCGCAATTGTCACGTGATACGCCGGACACTGTCGGCGATTTCCTGCGGCTCGAACAGGCGCTTCCAATCCGGCCGGAGGATCGTCTCCTTGCCGAAGACGATCGCCTTGTTGCAGGCGTCGGAGAACACGCCCTGGACTTCGCCGAAGGTGACCGCCGCCAGGATGTTCATATGGCCGAGCAGGAAGTCGCGCGCCGCCTCGCGCGGCACGCCGCGGGCAATCGCCTCCTCCATCCCCTCGCGCATCGCGTCGAGCAATGTGGCGCAAACGGTTTCCGACAGGCCGGGCTCGAGGATCGCCATCTGCTCGACGGTGACGCGATGCGAGCGCATCACCGGCGCCCAGATCGCCCGCGCCACCTCCTCGCCAACGGCGTAATGGGCCTCCGGTCCCTGCATCAGCGCGTTGACGATGTGCTGCTTGGCGGCAATGCCGCCGAAATGGTCGGCCCGCGCCGCCTCCTCGGTCTCGTCGTTGAAGATCGGCGGGTGGCAGGGATGGGTGACGAAATAGGTGATGTCGGCACGCTCAGGCAGATGGCCGGCATGGGGCGCGGCAGCATCGAGGATGACGACGATCGTCCCGGCCGTCAGCTTCGGCACGAGGCCGGCGGCCACCGCGCCCACCGCAGTGTCCGGCACCGCGAGGATCACCACGTCTGCGCCGGCGATCGCGGCATCCGGCTCAATGCACGCCGCTCCGAAGGCTTCGCGGATGCGGTCCTGGCCGGCCGGGCTGATCTCGACATGGCGCGTCTCGAAGTGCGAACGCGCGAGATTGCGGCTGAGCCGCATGCCCATCTTGCCGCCGGCACCGAACAGTGCGACCACCGTCATCGTTGTCCTCCATAGTCGACGCGCCCGTTGCCGACGCTGCCCTGCCAAGCTCGCAAGGCTTTCTGCCGGACGTCAACGCCCGTGTTCCGCGACTTGCCACCCCCCGTTGTCCGGCTGACGCATGGGGTGCTTGCCAATCTTGCATGCAAGATGCCATCAAAGATTGACGCCTCGGAATGATGACGGGATAGTCGGCGCCCTCAGTCACCCCTTCGGATCATCATGCCCCGCCCGACGCCGTCCACTGCCCTCGAACGCTTGCGCGTGCTCGACCTGACGCGCGTGCGCGCCGGGCCGACCTGCGCCCGCATCTTCGCCGATTTCGGTGCCGACGTGATCAAGATCGAAAGCCCGCCGGGGCTCGACCCGAATGAGAACATGAGCGGGCCGCGTCACGGCTACGACATGCAGAACCTGCACCGGAACAAGCGCTCGCTGACGCTCAACCTGAAGACCGAGTCCGGCAAGGCGGTCCTGCGCAAGCTGATCGCCGACGCAGACCTCCTGGTCGAGAACTTCCGCCCCGATGTGAAGGAGCGGCTCGGCCTCGATTTCGAGACGCTGCATGCACTCAACCCGCGCCTGATCCTGGTCTCGATCTCGGGCTTCGGCCAGAGCGGGCCCTATCGCCTGCGCGCCGGCTTCGACCAGATCGCCCAGGGCATGGGCGGGATGATGTCGGTGACCGGCCTGCCCGGCCAGGGACCGGTGCGCGCCGGCATCGCCGTCGCCGATTCCGCCGCCGGACTCTATGGCGCGATCGGCGCGCTGGTCGCGCTGCAGGAGCGCGCCGTCTCCGGCAAGGGGCAATGGGTGCAGACCTCGCTGCTGGAAGCCCAGATCGGCATGATGGACTTCCAGGTCGCGCGCTATCTGGTCGAAGGCAAGGTGCCGCCGCAGGCCGGCAACGACCATCCCTATGCGACGCCGATGGGCGTCTACGCGACCCGCGACGGCCATATCAATCTCGGCGTCGGCGCCGAAGGCCATTGGCGCTCCTTCTGCGGCGCGCTCGACCGGCCGGAGCTTGCGACCGATCCGCGCTATGACAGCGTGGAGAAGCGCTTCGCGGCACGTCCGGAACTGCGCCTGCTGATCGAAGAGATCATGTCGACGCAGGACAGCGCCTACTGGCTCGACGCCTGCGAAAAGGCCTCGGTACCGGCCGGGCCGATCTATTCGGTCGATGCCGTCTTCGACGATCCGCAGGTGCAGCATCTCGGCATCGCGCAGCCGGTCAATCACCCCGCGATCGGCGACATCCGCGTCGTCGGCCAGCCCGTCAGCCTGTCGCGGACGCCATCCAGCATCGCGACGCCGACGCCGGACGCCGGCGACCACAACCTCGAAATCCTCACCGAGCTCGGCTTCGACGAGGCGGCCATCGCCGGCCTCAAGGCCGAAGGCGCGATCTGAAAGGCATCCGATGAACGACGAGATTCTCTACGACGTCGCCGATGGCGTCGGCACGGTCACGCTCAACCGGCCGCAGGCGCGCAATGCCCTGACCTTCGCCATGTATGAGGGACTGGCCGAGATCCTCGGCAACCCCGACAAGCACGGCGCGCCGAAGGTGTTCGTCGTCACCGGCGCCGGCGAAAAGGCTTTCGCCGCCGGCACCGACATCTCCCAGTTCCGCGAATTCAAGACGGCGGAGGACGCCCTCGCCTATGAGAACCGGATCGAGCGGGTGATCACCACGATCGAGAGCTGCCCGGTGCCGACGATCGCGGCGATCGCCGGCGCGGTCACTGGCGGCGGCGCGGCGATCGCCTGCGCCTGCGACCTCCGGATCGCGACGCAATCGGCCCGCTTCGGCTTCCCGGTGGCGCGCACGCTCGGCAACTGCCTGTCGATGGCGAACTATGCCCGCCTCGCCAGCCTGCTCGGCCCGGCCCGCGTCAAGGACATCATCTTCACCGCAAGGCTGGTCGAGGCCGAGGAAGGCCAGCGCATCGGCCTCTACAACGAACTCGTCGCCGACCATGCGGCGCTGACCGCGCGGGTGAAGGAGCTGGCGCAGACGATCCGCGGCCATGCGCCGCTGACCATGCGCGCCACCAAGGAAGCGCTGCGCCGGCTCACGGCGGCGGCGAGCGCCGATGTCGACGGCGATGACCTCGTCACCCTCTGCTACACCAGCGCCGATTTCCGCGAGGGCATGGAAGCCTTCCTCGGCAAGCGCACGCCGCACTGGCAGGGCAAATGAGCGAGACGATCGGCTTCATCGGTCTTGGGCTAATGGGCGCTGGCTTCTGCAAGCGCCTGATCGCGACCGGCCGCAGCGTGGTCGGCTACGATCTCGACCCGGACCGGCGGGCGGAAGCCGAAGCGCTCGGCGTCGCGCTTGCCGCCTCCCCGGCCGAAGTGGCCGAGCGCGCCAATCCCGTCTGCATCGCCGTGACCACCACCAAGGCGGTGCAGGCGGTGATCAGCGGCGAAGCCGGCATCCTCTCTGCCAAGCTGAAGTCCGGCGCCATCGTCATCGACTTCTCGACCACCGAGATCGCCGTGACCAAGGCGCTCGCGGCGGCGCTGGCGGAAGCCGGCATCGGCTTCATCGACGCGCCCGTCTCAGGCGGCCCGCCGGCAGCCGAAGCCGGCAAGCTCGCGATCATGGCTGGCGGTGCGCGGGAGGCGATCGCGGCAGTGCGACCATTGGTCGAGAGTCTTGGCCTCTTCACCCATATGGGCGCGGTCGGCGCCGGCCAGGCGACCAAACTGGTCAACCAGGCGCTGTGCCTGACCAATTACGTTGTCGTAGCGGAATCGCTGCGGCTGGCGGAGGCCTATGGCGTCGATGCCGACAAGATCCCGGCGGCGCTGGCGCCCGGCCTCGGCAACTCGGCGGTGCTGCAGGCGATGATGCCGCGCATGGTCGCGCGCGATTTCGCGCCGAAGGGCTATGCCCGGCAGGTGCTGAAGGATCTGGAGATGCTGATGGAGGCCGGGCGCGAGCAGCATCTGGCCATGCCGATGGTCGCCCAGGCTTTGATGCTCTACCGGATGCTGGTCGCGCAGGGCGATAGCGAGCTCGACGCGATCGCTGTGCTGAAGATGCTGCCGGAGGTCGAGCAGCCCTCGCATTGACCTGAGATCAAGCGCCGTCCGGCTTGGCGGCCTTGTCCTTCAGCGCCGCGACGAGCCCGGAGAGGCCATTGCGGACATGCTCGCGCAGGCGCTGGCTCGCAAGCGCGGCATCGCCGGCGGTCAACGCTGCCAGGATCTGCTCATGCTCCTGGATCGCCATCTTCCAGCGCTTCGGCCAGAGGTTCGAGGAGTAGCGGGCGCGGTCGACCCGAAGCGCCAGCAATTCCCAGATCCAGAGCAGCACGGGATTGCCGGAGAGTTCGACGATGCGGCGATGGAAGGCCTTGTTGGCCTCGAAATAACCCGGCAGCTCGTCGCGGGTGTGATGCAGCATCATCCGATAGTGCAGCATGCCGATCTCGGCGACGGCCTCGTCGGTGGCGCGCGCCGCGGCGAGCTCGCCGGCCAGCCCCTCGATCGTCGAGACGACATCGATCAGCGCCTCGATCTCGCCGACATCGAGCTCGGCGACCACTGACGACTTGTTCGGCAGCGCGCGAAGCAGGCCGTCCTGGGTCAGCGTCTTGATCGCCTCGCGAACCGGCGTGCGCGAGACCCCGAGCTGCAGGCAGAGCTCGCGCTCGTTCAGCTTGGCGCCCGGCGCCAGCGCCCCGGTGACGATCAGGTTGCGCAGTTTTGCGACCGTGCTGCCGTGCAGAGCGCCCTTGCGCCGGCCCGGCTCGGGCTGCGGAACCTGAGCGAGAAGCGCTGCGAGCGGGGTCGTGTCGGCCGGACTATCCATGACGCTCTGTATATCGCGCGGCCGCTTCGCTGTCGAAAAATTCTTGCATACAAGAATTCAGCCCCCTAGAACGGAGCCGCCGGCTAGCCGGCGTCCCTTTCCGAAATCCAGGCAGCGCCATGCACATCGTCGACCTTTCCATGCCGATCGCGCCGCATTTCCGCTGGCCGGTGGAGCTTTCGATCAAGGGCGACATCGCGGCGGGCGACCAGTTCCGGGTGTCGAAGATCAACGGCCCCTGCCATGGCTTCTCGCATGTCGATGCGCCCGCCCATTTCGTCGCGGGCGCGCCGACGATCGAGGCGACGCCGCTTCGCCAGGTGGTCGGTCCCTGCCGCGTGCTCGACCTAAGCCAGCGCCCGGCCAATCAGCCGATCGGCCCCGAGCATCTCGCCGCCGCCGATCCCGGCGGAGCCGATGGCGAGATCCTGCTGCTGGCGACGCAGTGGAACGACCGGCGCGACTATCATGACAAGAGCTTCTGGACCGAAGCACCCTGGCTGACGCTTGAGGCGGCGCAGTGGCTGGCGGAGCGCAAGCCGAGCGCCGTCGCCTTCGACTTCCCGCAGGACTACCCGATCCGCCTCCTGCTCGAAGGCAAGGAGGTGCCCAAGCCCGAACATGTGACGCACCATGTCCTGCTCAGCCATGGCGTCACCCTGATCGAATACGTCGTCAACACCAGCAAGCTCACGGCACCGCGCAACCTGTTCTCGGCCGCCCCGCTGCTGATCCCGAACGCCGACGGCGCCCCCGCCCGCATCTACGCCATCGAGGGCCTGGCCGTCTGACGGCCCCTGCCCCGCCCGAACGAAAGCGACCCCCGTGAATATCGAGAACCTGTTCGCGCTGAAGCCCAGCGCGCCCGATCGCGTGATCTCCGCTGCCCTGGTCGGCGCCGGCGAGTTCGGCGCGAGCTTCATCGGCCAGGCCCGACGCGCCCCGCATATCGAGCCGCGCGTCGTCTGCGACCTCGATATCGGCCGCGCCCGCAAGGCGGCGCTCGCCGGCGGGCTGAGCGAGGCAGAGATCGTCGCCTGCCATAGCGCCGCCGAGGCCAAGACTGCGCTCGAACGCGGGCTGGTCGCGCTGATCGGCGATGCCGCCCACCTCGAAGGGCTGCCGGTCGACGTCGTCGTCGAGGCGACCGGCGATCCGGAAGGCGCCGCCATGACCGCGCTCGCGGCGATCGAGGCCGGCCGCCATCTCGTCATGGTGACCAAGGAGGCCGAATGCATCATCGGCCCGATCCTGGCCCACCGCGCCAGGCAGAACGGCGTCGTGCATACTCCGGTCGACGGCGACCAGCCGAGCCTGCTGATCGGGCTGATCGGCTGGGCCCGCGTGCTCGGCCTGCCGATCGTCGCGGCCGGCAAGTCGTCGGAGTCCGATTTCGTCTGGGATGCCGAGGCCGGCACCGTCACCGCCTGGGAGAAGGCCGTGCCGGCCGCCGATTTCGCCGCGGCCTTCGGCAAGCTCGGTAGCGATCCGCTCGCTCTGCTCGACGCCCGCGCCCGGCTGCCCTTCCCGCGCGCCACCGTGCCCGATCTCTGCGAGATGGGGATCGTCGCCAACCATACCGGGCTGATGCCGGACGTGGCGGCGATGCATGCACCGATCGCGCGCACCACCGAACTGCCGAGCCTGTTCCGGCCGGCGGCCGAGGGCGGCCTGCTCTCGGGCACCGGCCGCGTCGACATGTTCAACTGCCTGCGCCGGCCGGACGAGCTCTCCTTCGCCGGCGGCGTCTTCGTCATCGCCGAGACGCCGGACCTTGCCACCGGCAAGCTCTTTGCCGGCAAAGGCATCCCCTGCTCGCCGGATGGCCGCTATGTCCTGCTGCACAATCCGGTGCATCTGCTTGGGGCGGAAGCGCCGATGTCTGCGCTGTCGGCCGCGCTGCTCGGCCAGTCGACCGGCGGCGCCGAAGTCCTGCCACGCGTCGACCTGACGGCGCGGGCGAGCCGCGACCTCGAGCCTGGCGAGACACTGACCATGGGCTATCGCCATGTCATCGAAGGGCTGGAGCCGCAATTGACCCCTGCGCGTCCGCTCGGGCCGAGCGAGCCGGTTCCCTACTACCTCACTGCCGGGCGGCCGGTGGTGCGCAAGGTCGCCCGCGGTGCCGTCGTCACCTGTGCCGACATCGCGCTCGACGAGGAGACCACGCTGGTTCGCCTGCGCCGCGAGCAGGACGCGCTGTTCAACCCGGGCGCGCTTTGACTTTGCGGCAACATTCTGTATGCAGCATACAACACTCAGACAAAGCTAATCGCTAGCGGGCAACCGCTGAGGAAACGATCGGGAGGCAGGGATGACGGGCGCAAGCACCGGACCGGCCGGGCACAGCCCGAACCACACCTGCCTTCCGCCGCAGCGGAGCTGAGCCATGGTGGCAAGCTCCGACCAGCGCGCCCGCTTCCTCGCCTCCGGCGCCGACGATGATCTGCCGATCATCGACGCCCACCACCATTTCTTCGACCTCGCCCGCAATTACCATCCTTGGCTGAGCGATCACCCGGTCGCCTTCCGCTATGGCGACTACAGCGCGATCAAGCGCGACTTCATGCCGGCCGACTACCGCCGCGCGTTCGACGGGCATCTCGTCGTCGGCAGCGTGCTGATGGAAGGTGAATGGGATCCGCGCGATCCGATCGGCGAGATGCGCTGGGCCTCCGAGGTCGCGCGCGAGTACGGCCTGCCGAGCGCCGCGATCGGCCAGATCTGGCTCGATAGAGAGGATGTCGGCGAAGTTGTCGCCGCCTATCGCGACATGCCGCTGGTGCGCAGCGTCCGGCACAAGCCGAAGGCCGTCGCTCGCGAGGATCACCATCCGGATTTCGCCGCCCCCGGCTCGATGCGAGATCGCGCTTGGCGCGACGGCTATGCCCTGCTCGCCAATGCCGGTCTCAGCTTCGACCTGCAGACGCCGTGGTGGCATCTGGACGAAGCCGCCGAGCTTGCCCGCGATTTCCCGGCGACGACCATCATCCTGAACCATGCCGGCCTGCCGGCCGATCGCAGCGCCGAGGGGCTCAAAGCCTGGCGCGCGGCGCTGGACCGGCTGGCGCGCGAACCCAATGTCGTCGCCAAGATCTCCGGCATCGGCGTGCCCGGCCAGGCCTGGACGCTGGAGCTGCAGGCGCCGGTGATCGACGGCGTGATCGCGGCCTTCGGCGCCGAGCGCTGTGCCTTCGCCAGCAATTTCCCGGTCGACAGCCTCTGCGCCTCGTTCGGCACGATCTTCGACGTGTTCAAGGCGGCGGTCCGTGAGCGGCCGGCACTCGAACGCCTTGCCTTGTTCCATGACAACGCCGCGCGCTGGTACAGGCTCGCCGAGGATGTTCCGCAAAAGTGGGAACCACTTTTGCGATGAGAACATCCTCCAACTCATTGATCTTGCGCGAATTCTTTTCGTTCGGCCGGGCCCGGCCGAACGGAAAGCGCGCCAACGGAGCCGCCTGATGACACTACGCGCCTTGCTCCTGCGCCTGACCGAGGACGTGCTGATCGCCGGCTTCGTCGTGATGATCGCGATGGTCTTCGGCAATGTCGTGCTGCGCTACGCCTTCAGCTCCGGCATCATCTCCTCGGAGGAACTGTCGCGGCTGATCTTCGTCTGGCTGACCTTCGGCGGCGCCTTCCTGGTGGCGAAGGACGGCCAGCATCTCGGCATGACCACCGTCGTCACCATGCTCGGCCGCAATGGCCGCTGGTGGTGCCGGCTCGCGGTCGAGGCGATGTCGCTGTTTTGCATGGGCATGCTGGTCGTCGGTTGCTGGCAGCAGGCGTCGATCAATATCGAGAACCACCAGCCGGTCACGGGCGTGCCGGTTGCGGTGACCTATCTCGCCGGTCTCGTCGGCGGCATCGGCATCGGCGCTCTGAACCTGATCGCGCTGACGCGGCTGCTGACCGGCCGCATGCCCGATGACGAGCTCGTCGTCGGTGCGGAATCGGAAGAGCTCACCGCCTTCGAGAACCAGCAGGCGGCGGAGAAGCGCTGATGACCGTCTTCATCTTCCTGGGCTCGCTGATCGGGGCGATGGCGCTCGGCATGCCGATCGCGATGGCGCTGCTGGTCTGCGGCGTCGCGCTGATGCTGCAGCTCGGCACCTTCGACTCGCAGATCCTGGCGCAGAACCTGATCGGCGGCGCCGATTCCTTCCCGCTGATGGCTGTGCCCTTCTTCATGCTCGCCGGCGAGCTGATGAATGCCGGCGGCCTGTCGCGCCGGATCATCGCGCTGGCGGTAACGCTGATCGGCCATGTCCGCGGCGGGCTCGGCTATGTCGCGGTGCTGGCG
The DNA here is from genome assembly GCA_024231975.1 of Allobosea sp. Lineage (GTDB taxonomy): Bacteria > Pseudomonadota > Alphaproteobacteria > Rhizobiales > Beijerinckiaceae > Allobosea. The sequence goes on along the minus strand of JAAEQB010000034.1, from coordinate 20,493 downwards.
GCGCTGGTGATGGCGAGCATCTCCGGCTCAGCCGTCGCCGACACCGCTGCGCTCGCCGCGATCCTGCTGCCGATGATGCGCCAGGCCGGCTACAACCTGCCGCGCGCCGCCGGGCTGATCTCGGCCGGCGGCATCATCGCGCCGGTGATCCCGCCTTCGATCGGTTTCGTCGTCTTCGGCGTGGCCGCCGGCGTCTCGATCACGCGGCTGTTCATCGCCGGCATCGTGCCCGGCATCCTGATGGGCCTCGCGCTGCTGATTACCTGGTACATCGTCGCCCGCGACGAACCGGCCGCCCGCGTCAAGCGCGCGACCCTTCGCGAGATCGGCCAGGCGGTCCTCGACGGGCTCTGGGCACTCGGCCTGCCCGTATTGATCATCGGCGGCATGAAAGCGGGCGTCTTCACGCCGACCGAGGCTGCGGTGGTCGCTGCGGTCTATGCCGCCTTCGTCGGCGGCTTCATCTATCGCGAGCTGAAGTTCGGCGATCTGCGCCCTGCCCTGCTCGCGGCGCTCAAGACCTCGGCGGCGGTGATGTTCCTGGTCGCGGCGGCAATGGTCTCGGCCTGGCTGATCACCATCGCCGACATCCCCGCCCAGGTCTCCAGCCTGCTCGGCCCGCTGATCGACAATAAGACGCTGCTGATGCTGGCGATGATGTTCCTCGTCGTCATCGTCGGCACCGCGCTCGACTTCATCCCGACCGTGCTGATCCTGACGCCGGTGCTGATGCCGATCGTCAAGCAGGCCGGAATCGACCCGGTCTATTTCGGCGTGATGTTCATCATCAACAACGCCATCGGCCTGCTCACCCCGCCGGTCGGCACGGTGCTGAACGTCGTCTGCGCCGTCGGCCGCATCCCGATGGACAAGGTCATTCGCGGCGTCATGCCGTTCCTGCTGGCGCAGCTCGCCGTGCTGCTGCTGCTGATCTTCGTGCCCGAGATCGTCACGGTCCCGGCGCGCTGGCTCTACGGGCGCTGACGCGTCCGTCCGAACAACAACACAGGGAGGAGACGCTCATGACCATCACCCGCAGGACCGCTCTCGCTGGCGCCGGCGCCGGCATCGCCCTCTTCGCCATCGGCCGCCCAGCCCTGGCGCAAGCGGTGAAGCTGCGCTTCGCCCATCCGCACCCGGAAGCCGATAGCTGGCACAAGGCGGCGCTGCTCTTCGCCGAGCAGGTCAAGGCCAAGAGCCAGGGCCGCTACGAAGTCCAGGTCTTCCCGAACGGCGCGCTCGGCTCGGATGCGCAGACGATCAGCGCGGTGCGCGGCGGCTCGCTCGATATCTGCCTGACCGGCAACCCGTTCTTCACCGGCCTGGCGCCCAAGCTCAACGTGCTCGACCTGCCCTTCCTGATCCAGAGCCGCAAGCACGCGGCCGCGGTGATGGACGGCCCGATCGGCGACGGACTGCGCAAGGAGCTCGAAGGCTCGAACCTCAAGGCGCTCGCCACCTGGGAGATCGGCTGGCGCAACCTCACCAACAACCGCCGCCCGGTCGCGACCGCCGCCGACCTCAAGGGCCTGAAGATCCGCACCACACCGAACCCGGCCCATATCAAGGCCTTCCAGCTGCTCGGTGCGATCCCGACGCCGATGGCTTTCACCGAGCTCTTCACCGCGCTTGAGACCGGCACGGTCGACGGCCAGGAGAATCCGGTGACGCTGATCCTCAACGCCAAGTTCAACGAGGTGCAGAAGCATCTCTCGCTGACACGCCATGCCTTCACCACCGGCCCGCTGGTGATGAACAAGAGCAAGTTCGACGCGATGCCGGCCGACATCCAGCAGATGCTGGCAGCCATCGCGCTCGAATGCGCCGGCATCCAGCGCAAGATGAACGAGGACACCGAAGGCTCCAGCCTCGACGCGCTGAAGAAGGCTGGCATGCAGGCGGTCGAGAATCCCGATCGTGAGTCCCTGGCCAAGGTCGTCACCGCCGAGGTCGAGAAGGAGTTCGTCGGCAAGTACGGCAGCGACGTGCTGGACGCGATCAAGAAGGCGGCCGTCTGACGCCGCGGCTCCCAAACCGTCATGCTCGCCCTTGTGGCGAGCATCCACGTCTTGAACACCGCATTGCTTGAAGGAAGACGTGGATGGTCGGGACAAGCCCGACCATGACGGGAAGGGCGTGTCAGCCCAGAACCGAATTTCTCCGGTTCGGGGGCAAGCTGAGACGAACCCTCTACATCGGCAGCTATCCAGAGACGATTCTTGGCTTTTTACGCGGCGCCATGGCGCAGCGGCGGACGCAGGCATAGCTCAGCCTCCACTGAGCAACCGCCTGCCGAGGCCAACGATGACGACCGCGCGCCAGCTTCACTTGGGGGCCTTCATGCGCCCCGTCAGCATCCATACCGGCGCCTGGCGCTATCCCGGCGCCTACCCGGATGCGAACTTTAATTTCGACCATCTGAAGCGCTTCGCCAGGAAGCTGGAGGCCGGCAAATTCGACGCCTTCTTCATGGCCGATCATCTTGCCGTGCTGAACATGCCGGTCGAGGCGCTGAAGCGCAGCCATACCGTGACATCCTTCGAGCCGTTCACCCTGCTCTCGGCGCTCGCCGGCGCGACCGAGCGCATCGGCCTCGTCGCCACCGCCTCGACCACCTTCGACGCACCCTATCACATCGCCCGGCGCTTCGCCTCGCTCGACCATATCAGCGGCGGCCGCGCCGGCTGGAATATCGTCACCACCTCGAACCCGGATGCGGCGCTGAATTTCGGCCTCGACGCTGAGGTCGACCATGGCGAGCGCTATGACCGGGCGCGCGAGTTCTACGATGTCGTCACGGGGCTATGGGATTCCTTCGCCGACGACGCCTTCATCCGCGATCGCGAGAGCGGGCTCTATTTCGACCCGGATAAAATGCGGCGCATCGATCACAAGGGCGAGCATCTCTCGGTGCGCGGACCGCTCAATATCGCACGGCCGCCACAGGGCTGGCCGGTGATCGTCCAGGCCGGCGCCTCCGAGCCCGGCCGCCAGCTCGCAGCCGAGACCGCCGAGGTCGTGTTCGCGGCGCATGGCACGCTCGCGGCCGGCCAGGCCTTCTACGCCGATGTGAAGGGGCGGATGGATAAGATCGGCCGCAATCCCGACCATCTCAAGATCCTGCCGGGCGTGCTAACGGTGGTCGGCGACAGCGTCGAGGAAGCCCGCGAGAAGCGGTCGCTGCTCGATTCCTTCGTGCACTACGACAGCGCCATCGCCTCGCTCTCGATCGCGCTCGGCCATGACGCGACCGGCTTCGACCCGGACGGCCCGCTCCCTGACATCCCCGAGACCAACCACAGCAAGAGCGGCCGCGAGCGGACGATCGAACTTGCCCGCCGCGAGAACCTGACCGTCCGCCAACTTGCGCAACGGCTCGGCGGCTATGGCGGGCTCGCCTTCGTCGGCACACCGAAGACGATCGCCGACGAGATGGAGCAATGGCTGGTCGAGCGTGGCAGCGACGGCTTCAACGTGATGTTCCCCTATCTGCCGGAGGGGCTCGACGACTTCGTCGACAAGGTCGTGCCGGAACTGCAGCGGCGCGGCCTGTTCCGCCGGGAGTATCAGGGGCCGACGCTGCGCGACCATCTGGGCCTGCCGCGGCCGGCCAATCGACATTTCGCTTGAACGTTCCTCGGCAGGCTGCCGCTGGGGACGATTTCGCCAATTGTCATCAAATCTTTGAACAGCCGTTTCATTGACCCCGCGGCGGCGATTGCGAATGATCTGAATATCGGACCGCAGCGATGCGGGCCGGTCGCGGGATTTGCCGGAGCAGCTTGCACCGCGTCACCAAAGCTAAAAGCGCCACGAGACTGTCGTGGGCTCCCAATCTGGAGACGCATGATGGTCTACGTGCTCTATTTCGCCAGGCGGCAGTTGCGGCGGCTCTCCGCCTTCCTGCTCTGGACGCGCAGCTGCCCCCCGCCCTCCGGCCGGCAATAGCCCTCGCAAAATCCGCTCCGGCGGCGCATATCCAGCCTCGACTTTACGGAGGCGACGATGTTCCAGGCGGCGACGATCTCGGCCAGCGACAAGCCGGGCTTCTACAAGGAGCTCGTCCAGCAGCTCGAAGGCCTGCTGCATGGCGAGCGCGACGCGATCGCCAACGCCGCCAACCTCTCTGCCCTGCTCTATGATGCGATGCCGCGGCTGAACTGGGCCGGCTTCTACCTGATGCGCGGCGGCGAGCTAGTGCTCGGGCCGTTCCAGGGCAAGCCGGCCTGCGTGCGCATCCCGGTCGGGCGCGGCGTCTGCGGCGCGGCGGTGGCCCGGCGCGAATCCGTCCTGGTCGAGGACGTGCACGCCTTCCCCGGCCATATCGCCTGCGATGCCGCCTCGCGCTCGGAGCTGGTCGTGCCGCTGATCTGCGATGGCGAGGTCATCGGCGTGATCGATCTCGACAGCCCGGAGCCCGGCCGTTTCGACGCCGACGACCAGGCCGGCATCGAAGCGGTCGCCAGCCTCTATCTCGAAGCCAGCGACCGCTTCTGAGGGTTCAGCCCACCCGGCGCGGATTTGGCTTGCTGCGGTTGGCGCCCTGGCGCTCCAGCATCCAGCCCGGATACTCCTTCGGCAGCGCGCTGACGGCATCGAGCTTCGCCAGCTCTTGCGCAGTGAAGGTGATCTCGCTCGCGGCGATGTTCTCCGCGAGCTGCTCCGGCCGCTTGGCGCCGACGATCACGCTGGTCACGGCCGGCTGGTGCAGCAGCCAGGCAAGCGCCACCTGTGCCACCGAGGCCTTGTGCGCCTCTGCGATCGGCCGCATCGCGTCGATCACGTCATAGCCGCGCTCGCGCTCGACCGGCGGGAAGTCGAAGCTGGCCCGCCTGCCCTCGCCGCCCTGCTCGTTGCGGCGGTCGTATTTGCCGGAGAGCAGGCCGCCGGCGAGCGGGCTCCAGACCATCAGCCCGACCCGCTCGGACAGCAGCATCGGCGCGATCTCGCGCTCGAGGTCACGGCCGGCGATGGTGTAGTAGGCCTGCAGCGAGGCGATGCGGGCGAGATGCTTCCGCTCTGAGATCCCGAGCGCCTTGGCGACCTGCCAGGCCGCCCAGTTCGAGACGCCGACATAGCGCACCAGCCCCTGCCGGACGAGCGCATCGAGCGCCTCAAGCGTCTCCTCCATCGGCGTGACGCTGTCGAAGGCGTGGATCTGGTAAAGGTCGATATGGTCGAGCTGGAGCCGCTTCAGGCTGGCCTTGGCCTGTTCGAGGATGTGGTAGCGGCTGGCGCCGGAGCCGTTCGGCCCCTGCCCCATCCGGCCGAACACCTTGGTGGCGACCACGACCTCGTCGCGCTTGATGCCGAGATTGCGCAGGGCCTGGCCGGTGATCACCTCGGAATTGCCCTCGGCATAGACATTGGCGGTGTCGATGAAGTTGATGCCGGCATCGAGCGCGGTCTTCACCAAACCATCGGCCTCCTGCTGGTCGAGCCGGCCGATATTGCCCCAGATGCCGGTGTCACCGCCCCCGAAGGTCATGGTGCCCAGGCACAATTCGGAGACGAGCAGGCCGGTCTGGCCAAGCGTTTGATAGCGCATGACGTGTCTCTTTCGATGATAGGATTTTTTCGACTGACGCGGCCGCGGCGGGAAACGCCCATATGGCGCGGGGCGGCCTCCTCATAGGATAGGAGCCAGCCCCCGCGGCGCGCAACGCGCCGGCGCTCACCGTTGCGTGATCAGCCGGCTACGATCAGTTCGCAGCGCGCATCACGGATCATCTGCGCGGTGGCGGCCGGCGGCTGACGGTCGGTCACCAGCGTCGAGATCTCGCTGAGATGCGCCAGGCGCGACATCGCCACCCGGCTGAACTTGGTGTGGTCGGCGAGCAGGACCGAGCGGCGGGCATTGCGCAGCATCGTGCGCCCGACCACGGCCTCGTCATCACGGTATTCGAGCAGGTTCCCGGCCGCGTCGATGCCGCCGATGCTGGTCATGTGCAGGTCGCAGCGGTAGTTCTCGATGAAGGCGGCGGCGTGCATGCCGCCACAGGCACGGTTCGGCCCGAGCCAGTGGCCACCGGTGATCAGGATCGAGATCTCCGGGCATTTGTCGAGGATCGCCGCGGCCGCAGTGCTGTTGGTAACGACGCGCAGGCCGCGCGGGCGGCGCTCGGCGATCGCCTTGGCGAGCGCATCCATCGTCGTGCCGGGCGTCATGAACAGCGAGGTGCCCGGCGTCACCAATTCGGCGGCGGCCTGCGCCATCGCGGCCTTCTCGCCCGCCGTCTCGACGACACGAAGACCGTAGTCGGTGTTCGCCGTCGAGAGATTGGCGCTCGCTCCGCCGTGATGGCGTCGCAGCAGGCCGCGGTCGGCGAGATCCTGCAGATCGCGCCGCACCGTCTGCGGCGTGACGTTGAAGGCCGAGACGATCTCCTCGATCGCAACATAGCCGCGCTTGCCGAGAATATCGAGAATGTCGGCGTGACGTTTGCTCAGCGGTTCCATGGCAGGCCTGCTTCAGAGCCGAATCCGGGCGGGCTTCATAACCCCATCGGTCGAAGGTCTCTACGACCACTAGTTCTCTACACGCAATGCGCGTTTGCGAAAATGGTGTTGCGAAAGTGAAAGCGTTGGGCATCATCGCTTTCGCCGCGCAACCGGATCCTGCCGGCACGACAGAGAACGAGATCCGGCGGGACGAAACATGCTGACCACGCGGCCAGTAAGCCGGCGGATACGCCTCATTGAATCGATCGTCTTTCCCGGCGACAGAGGACGGGCATGAGCGGCCGCCTGATCGTCTGTGTCGGCAACCTCGTCCAGGACGAGGTCTTCGAGGTCGAGGCCCTGCCGTCGGCCGGCATCAAGACCGGCGTGCTCGGTTATGTCGAGCGCTTCGGCGGGCCGGCCGCGACGGCCGCGGTGGCGATCTGCCATCTCGGCGGGCGGGCCGCCTATTGGGGCCGGGTCGGCGCCGACGCCGCCGGCGAAACAGGCCTGCGGCTGTTGCGCGGCCACGGCGTCGACTGCAGCGGCGTCGCCATCCTGCCGGAGGGGCGCACGCTGCGGGCGATCGTCCTGGTCGACAGGCGCGGCGAGCGCAGCATCGTCTCGAACAGGCGCAGCCTGTCGCAGGATGCAAACGTGTTGCCGCAAGGCGGGCTCGATGGAGCGGGCGCAGTACTGGCCGATACGCGCTGGCCGGGCGGCGCGGCGATCGTGCTCGATCGCGCCCATGCGGCCGGCATCCCCAGCGTGCTCGATGTCGATGGCGGCACGCCGGAGGATAACCGCCGCCTGATCGCCAAGGCCGATCACATCGTCTTCTCCGCCGAGGGCTTGCGCGATTTTGCCGGCGACGGCCCGGCCGAGGAACTGCTGCGGCGCTGCGCTGATGGATCCGGCAAAGTCTTCGCCGTGACGCGCGGTAGCGCCGGCAGCCTCTGGCTGATTGATGGCGAGCTCGTCATCGTTCCCGCCTTCAAGGTCGCGGCGAAAGACACCACCGGCTGCGGCGACGTCTTCCATGGCGCCTACGCGCTCGGGCTGTGCGAGGGGCAAAGCCCCGTTGAGGCCGCACGCCTGGCGGCCGCCGTCGCGGCCCTCAAGGCCGAGCGCGCCAATGGCTGGGACGGCATGCCCGATCGCGCTGCCGTCCAGGCCCTGCTGGCGACCGGTGAAACACATCCGAACTGAGGTTCGACCCGATTGCGCATTGCAACATGGCTTATGCTGCAATGCGCGAAAACGATAATATCACTTGCGATAACGAAAACGCCATGCATTGATTGCGAACGTGACGAGGCAGGCCTCCGAGCCGCCTCGCCGGAAGCCCGGATACACCGCCGGCGCTGTCCGTTTCGAAGCCGTTTTCGAAGGTATGACCCATGGCATGCGCCTCGCTCGCTGAGCTGACCGACGACCTCAAGACGATCGGCGTCGATCTCGCCGGCTCCTCGCCCGACTTCAGCAAGAGCAAGCGCCCGCCGGATGCGATGCTCGACCGCTGGGCCGAGACTGCTGCCCTTGCAGAGCCTGAGGCGCGCGCCGTGGCGATCTGGGCGATCCGCGAGGCCGCCCATGCCGCCGGCATCGTGCCCGCCTCGATCCAGGAGCTCTATCTCGCCTGCGCCGCCGGCAAATGGTCGGGCAAGACCGTGCCGGCGATGAACCTGCGCGGCTGGAGCTACCACACCTGCCGCGCCGTCTTCCGCGCCGGCAAGGAGCTCGATTCCAAGCTGTTCATCTTCGAGCAGGCGGTGGGCGAAGCGCTCTACGCCCAACAGCCGCCGTTGGAATACGCCGCGGCGGTGCTGGCTGCCGCGCTGCGCGAAGGCCACACCGGCCCGGTCTTCCTCCAGGCCGACCACGACCAGATCAACGCCAAGGCCTATCTCGCCGACCCGAAGGCCGAGGTCCGCAAGCTCGAAAACATCATGCGCGAGCAGATCGCGGCCGGCATGTACAGCATCGACATCGACGCCTCGACGGTGGTCGACCTGTCGCTGGCGACGGTCGAGGACCAGCAGCGCGTCAATGCCGAGCTGACCGCGCACTTCACCGAATTCGTCCGCGGCATCGAGCCCAAGGGCGTCTCGATCTCGCTCGGCGCCGAGATCGGCGAGGTCGGCCATGAGAACACGACACCGGAAGAACTGCGCGCCTTCATGAAGGTCTATCTCGCCGAGATGGCCAAGCGCAGCGCCAGGCTGCCGATCGTCAGCAAGATCTCGATCAATTCCGGCACCTATCACGGCGGCAAGGTGCTGCCGGACGGCACGCTCGCAGAGGTCAATGTCGACTACGATCTGTTGAAGACGATCTCGACGATCTGCCGCAAGGACTACAACATGGCGGGCGCGGTCCAGCACGGCGCCTCGACCCTGCCCGGCACGCAGCTCGCCAAGCTGCCGAAGGCGGAGGCGGTCGAGGTTCATCTCGCGCTCGGCTTCAACAACCTGATCTTCGATCACCCGGCCCTGCCGCAGGCGATCAAGGACCAGATCAAGGAATACACCTTCGCCAATCACCTCTCAGAGAAGGGGGCGGGCGAGACCGATGCGCAGTTCTTCTACAACACCCGCAAGAAGTCCTGGAAGGTGATGAAGAAGCCGTTCTGGGAGATGCCGAAGGCGGCCGAGACCGCGATCATGGCCTCGCTGCAGGAGATGTTCCGCAACATGTTCACCTGGATGAATGTGGGCGGGACGAGCAAGCTGGTCGACGAGAACACCACGCTGGTCAAGGTCGCCCCGCCGGTGCCCGAGGCTCTGCGCAAGGCGCGCGCGGCCTGAAAGTTGCCTTCGTGACTACGGCGCGTCCGCAACGACGGACGCGCCGCTCAAGCCCAAGAACGACAATCAACCGGGAGGAAACGCATATGGATCAGCATCGCAGGTCTTCCTTGCTGACACTCGCGGCGATGGCGCTCGCCTCGGCGATCAGCCTGCCGACGCTCGCCCTCGCCCAGCAGAAGGAGGTGCGCTGGGGCCAGTGGAAGGGCACCGAGGTCGGCGAGAAGTTCATGGGCGAGCTCAAGGCCGCCTTCGAGAAGGACCATCCGGACATCAAGCTGACGCCGGTCGACTCGCCCTTCACCGGCTTCCACGACCGCGCCATCGTGCTGCACCAGGCCAAGAAGCTGCCGGACGTGCTGCTTGTCCAGGTCGACTGGGTCGCCGAGTTCGCCGATCTCGGCATGATCGAGCCGCTCGACGAGCGCATCGCCAAGGAGCCGAAAGAGTTCTTCTCGAACATCCCGGAGACCTTCCACGCGAAGTGGAAAGGCAAGCAGTACTACCTGCCGATCGAAAGCGGCGCGGTGGCGCTGTTCTGGAACACCGACCTGTTCAAGGCCGCCGGCCTTTCCGGCCCGCCGAAGACCTGGGACGAGTTCGCCGAGTATTCGCGCAAGCTGACCAATCCCGACAAGCGCCAGTTCGCGGTCACCGGCACGCTCCAGGCCGAGCCGCCGACCAACATGACCTATGACATCTATCCGCTGCTGCTGCAGGGCGGCGCGACGCTGATGGATCCGGCGACCAACAAGGCCGTGTTCAACAGCCCGGAGGGCGTCGCCGCGATCGAGTGGTACATCGACCGGGTCAACAAGGACAAAGTCTCGGTGCCGGGCGTGCTGAGCAATGGCGAGAAGGAGAAGCGCGCCAACTTCGCCTCCGGCAATGTCGCGATGATGTTCGAGGGGCCGTGGGGCGTCGCCATCCAGAAGCAGCTCAACCCGAACCTCAACTACGACATCGCCCCGCTGCCGAAAGGCAAGAGCACCGGCACCATGGTGCGCGGCTCGCTCAACACCATCAGCAGCCAGGCGCAGGACAAGGACGCGGCCTGGACCTTCGTGAAATGGCTCTCGGGCCCGAAGGGCATCGAGATGTGGGCGAAGGGTTCGGGCGGCTTCCCGGCCCGTACCGACGTCTCGAACCAGGACTGGTTCAAGGAGCGCAAGCTCTTCCAGGCCTTCGTCACGCAGATGGCCCAGCCGAACGCCCAGTCGCCGTTCCTGTCGATGCCCAACGCCGTGCAGATGAACAAGGTGATGAGCACCGAGATCCAGAACGCGGTGCAAGGCAAGAAGACCGCCAAGCAGGCACTGGATGACGCTGCGGCCGAGTGGAACAAGGTCCTCACCGCGGCCAAGTGATCCCGCCCCATCGGGATTGAACATGCAAGTCGTCCCGGGCGACCGAAGGGAGACCCGGGACCCATGCCTGAGCCTTCGTCCGTGAGGCTCCGGTATGGATCCCGGATCGGCGCCGCTTCGCGGCTTGTCCGGGATGACCCCGATTTTCTGACAGGCCGGCGATGAGCCGACCTTCCGCAACGATCGGCGAGTCATGCTGCTGACGCTCAAACGCAAATACCGCGAGGAAGTCCTGGCCGCGTCCTTTCTGTGGCCGTCCCTGCTGATCCTCGTCGCACTGCTGATCTACCCGCTGATCGACGTGGTCCGCCTGAGCTTCCACGACAGCAACCTCCAGCGCGAGGTCTGGGTCGGCTTCGGCAACTACATCGCGCTCGCCAATGATCCGCTGTTCTGGCGCGCCTTCTGGCAGACGGTCGTCTTCACCTTCTTCAGCGTGCTGCTGCACCTGGTGATCGGGCTGGGCCTGGCGCTGCTGCTCAACATGAATCTCGACCCGGCCCTCCGGACCATCGCGCGCGGCCTGCTGATCGTGCCCTGGCTGCTGGCGCCGACCGTCGCGGGCATGATCTGGGTGCTGATGCTGCAGCCCTTCGGCGTGCTCAACGGCCTGCTTGCCTCGCTCGGCTTCATCGACGCCAACTTCACCATCTCCTGGCTCGGCGATCCCTCGACAGCGCTGGGATCGGTGACGGCGATGAATGTCTGGCGCGCCTTCCCGTTCTTCATGGTGATGCTGCTCGCCGGCCTGCAGGCGATCCCGAAGCAGCTCTACGAAGCCGCCGAAATCGACGGTGCCTCGCTGTTCCGGCAGTTCTGGCACATCACCTTGCCGCAGCTGCGCGGCGTCATCACCACGATCGTGCTGCTCGACTCGATCTGGACCTTCCGCGCCTTCGACCCGGTCTATGTCATGACCGGCGGCGGCCCGGCGCATAGTTCGGAAGTGCTGGCAACGGCAATCTATTTCGACGGCTTCCAGAAGCTCCGGTTCGGCTACGCCTCGGCCGAGGCCGTGGTGATGTTCATCGTGCTCTTCATCGTCAGCGCCATCTATGTCCGTCGAACCATGAGCAATCAGCAATGACCGTCGCCCAGCCTGTCGCCGCGGCGCACACGCGCCCCTATCTCGGCAAGATCGGCATTCGCGGGCGCGAGCGCCTGATCAACATCGTCGCCTATGTCCTGCTGCTGGTCGCGATCGCGATCGTGTTCTTCCCGCTCGCCTGGATGCTGACGGTCTCGGTGCGCCCGAACATCGAGGTGATGCGGATGCCGCCGACATGGCTGCCGCAGGTGTTCACGCTCGAGGGCTACCGGAAGATCTTCGCAAGCCCGCGCTATCTCCTCGTCTTCGCCAACACGATGGTGATCTCGCTCCTGGTGACGGTGCTCTCGCTGATCCTCGGGGCAATGGCGGCCTATGCGCTGGCGCGCTTCAAGTTCGCCGGGCAGCGGGCGGTGCTCATGTTCCTGATCACCACGCAGATGTTCCCGCTGGTGCTGCTCTGCATCCCCTATTTCCGGATCTTCATCACGCTCGGGCTCTACGACACCCGCACCTCGCTGGTGGTGGTCTACCTGACCTTCACCCTGCCCTTCTGCATCCTGATGCTGCGCAGCTACTTCATCAACATCCCGCGCGACATCGAGGAGGCGGCGATGGTCGACGGCTGCTCGCGACTGGGGGCGATCTTCCGGACGCTGGTGCCGATGTCCTACCCCGCCTTCATCGGCGCAGGCCTCTATACCTTCCTGCTCGCCTGGAACGAGTTCCTGTTCGCGGTGGTGCTGATCGAATCCTGGGAGAACCGGGTGCTGACCATGGCGATCTACAGCCTGATGGCCGAATTCGTCACCGACTGGAACACGATGATGGCCTTCTCGGTACTGGCGAGCCTGCCTCTGGTGATCGCCTTCATCTTCCTGCAGAAGTTCATGGTCCAGGGCATGACGGCGGGCGCGCTGACGTCTTAGGGTCAGCTCACCGGCCAATCCAACGCGTCATGCTCGCCCTTGTGGCGAGCATCCACGTCTTGAACGCCCCCCTGCCTGAAGGAAGACGTGGATGGTCGGGACAAGCCCGACTATGACGAGATGGAGCGGCGCCTCACCCGACCGGCACCGTCAGTCCCGCCTTGACCCGGTCCATCGCGACAAAGGTGCGGAACTTGCGGATGTTGGCGTCGGCGAAGAAGAGCCGGCGGGTCAGCGCCTCATAGGCCGTCATGCTCGGCACCAGCACGACCAGCATGAAATCGACCTCGCCGGTGACATAGTAGCATTGCTGCACCTCAGGCGCGGCGAGGAAGGCACGCTTGGCGGCGTCGATATCCCTGGCCGTCTCGCTGACCAGCTCGATCTCGACGAAGAGCGTGATCGGATGACCGAGCGCCGCCGGCTCGACGACCGCAACATTCGCCCGGATGACGCCGTCCTTCTCCATCCGGCGGATGCGGCGCTGCACCGCCGGCGCCGACAGGTTGACCTTCTCGCCGATCACGCGCTGGGGCGTGGTGTTGTCCTGCTGCAGGATGGCGAGGATCGCCCGATCGAAGGCATCGAGGGTGGAGGCGGACGTTTCACTCAAGCGCGGCTCCAGGGGCAATGATCGTGAAACAAACTTGCAAGGCTGAGGAGTGATTGCAGCGCCTTTTTCGCGGTGCTTGCAATATCTCTTCACCGGACATCGCAAAGAGGCAAGCCATGCTCCTGCTCAACCAGCTCCCGGACTTCCGCCAGCCGCTGCACCCGGTCGATGCGCAGACGCTCGGCTCAGCCGGAGCCGATGCGATCGAGCGGCATCTCGCAGGCCGGGCCGAGCATGTGCCGACGCCGCTGCACGCCCTGCCAAGCCTCGCCAAGGAACTCGGCATCGGCGCGCTGCATCTCAAGGACGAGGGCCAGCGGCTCGGCCTCGGCAGCTTCAAGGCGCTGGGCGGCGCCTATGCCGTGACGCGCCTCGTGCTGGAGGCGGCGAGCGAGCAGCTCGGGCGGACGCTCGACGAAGCTGACCTGACTTCGCCGGAGGTCCGCGCGATCGCGGCCGAGATGACCTTCGCCTGCGCCACCGACGGCAACCATGGCCGCTCGGTCGCACAGGGCGCGCAGCTCGTCGGCGCGCGCTCGGTAGTTTTCATGCATGGCGGAGTCAGCGAGCCGCGCGCCGCGGCGATCGCCCGCTTCGGCGCAGAGATCGTACGCGTCCCCGGCACCTATGACGATTCCATCGTGGAAGCCGCCCGCGTCGCCAACGAGAAGGGCTGGACGACCGTCTCCGACACCTCCTGGGACGGCTATGAGCGCATCCCCGGCCTCGTCATGCAAGGCTATACCGCGATCATCCGCGAGGCCCTGCGCCAACTGCCGGAGCCGCCGACCCATGTCTTCGTCCAGGCCGGCGTCGGTGGCATCGCCGCGGCGATCGCGGCGCAGCTCTCGCTTGAGTTCGGCGACAAGCGACCGGTCTTCACCGTGGTCGACCCGGCCCGCGCCGCCTGCCTGTTCGAGAGCGCCCGCGCCGGACGGCCGACCAAGATCGCTCATGGCGCGTCGACGGTGATGGCGATGCTGGAATGCTACGACCCCTCGCCGCTCGCCTGGCGCGTGCTGTCGCGCACGGCCGATGCCTTCATGACGGTCGAGGACGAGGTTGCGGTCGCGGCGATGAACCGGCTGGCGCGCCCTGCCGGCAGCGATCCGGCGATCGTCGCCGGCGAGAGCGGCGCAGCGGGTTTTGCCGGACTGCTCGCCGCCCTGCGCGATCCGCAGGCGCGGGCCGCTTTGAAGCTCGACGCCTCCTCACGTGTCTTCGCCGTCGTCACCGAGGGCGCCACCGATCCGGAGCGCTATGCCGAGCTGGTCGGGCTGACGCCGGCCGAAGTGGCCGGGAAGGCCGCGTGATGTCCGGCAAGCTGACCCTGCTCTACCAGAGCCATTCGCCCTATGCTCGCAAGGTGCTGGTCTGCGCGCATGAGCTCGGGCTGGCGAACCGTCTCGACGTCGTCCATCACGAGACCAGCCCGACCAACCGCAACGACGCCGTGTTCGCGCAGAACCCACTCGGCAAGGTGCCGGTGCTGCTGACGCCCGATGCCGGCGCGCTCTTCGATTCCGTGGTGATCTGCGACTATCTCGACCGCCTCGCCGGCGAGGGTTCACTGATCCCGCGCGAGGGGCCCGCGCGCTATGAAGCACTGCGCTTGCAGGCGCTGGCACAGGGCCTGTGCGATGCCGGCATCGCCCTGCGCTGGGAGACAGAGCGCCGACCGGAAGCGCTGCGCTATCCGCCGCTCGCCGAAGGGCAGACGACCAAGCTGCTCGAGGCCTATGACTACCTCGAAGCGCAAGCCGATCTCGACGGCCCGGTGACCGTCGGCCAGATCGGGCTCGCGACCACCCTCGCCTGGCTCAGCTTCCGCCGTCTGCCGGATTTCCGCGAGCGGGCGCCAAGGCTCGCCGGCTGGCATGACCGCTTCAATCAGCGTCCGTCGATGCGCGCCACGCCTTATGAGGGCGAGACCCAGGACTGAGCGTCAGCTCTCGATCGGAACCATCGCAGCGACGGCAAGATCGCTGGGGCGTTCGCTCGCTCCCAGCCCTTCAGCGACGCCGACACGATCGGCCAGCGGGCGATTCTGGCTCATCTTGCGCTTGCCTTCGAGCCGGCTGATCGGGATGCGCAGGCCGACGATGCCGCGCAGCTGCGCCTTCACGAACTCGGGCGGCGCATCGTCAACGGCCCAGGGCTGCGCCCGTGTGCCCTCATGCAGATTGGTCAGGCGCGTCACCGCATTGAGCAGGCGGTCGGGATCGTCGAAGAACTCGGCCGGGCCATAGGCGTGGACCGCCTGGTAGTTCCAGGTCGGCACGACCTTGCCGGTCTCGCGCTTGGTCTCGTACCAGGATGGGGTGACATAGGCGTCGGGCCCGCTGAACAGGACCATCGCCTCGCCGACCGCCGCGGCCTTCCACTGCGGATTGGCGCGGGCGAGATGGCCATGGAGCACGCCGAACTCACCCTCGTCTTCCGCCAGGATCAGCGGCAGCGGCGTCGCCAGCAGCCCTTCGGCAGTGGCGGTGACCAGGGTGGCGAGCCGGCAGGCGCGCATCATCGCGTGGATCTCGGCGCGGTCGTCGACGCGAAAGGCCGGCGGCGTGTACATCTTACAGGTCTCCTTGCGAGCGCCGTCGTCATGCCGCTAATCTGGCCCGCATGAAACGGCCAGTTTCGAGCATTCCGACTGGACCAGTCGAAAGCGAGACCGGCGCTCAACGCCGGGTCATCGCGGCGATCAAGCGCGAGATCGCGGCCGGTATCCACGCCCCCGGCTCACGCCTGCCATCGACGCGGACGCTCGCGGCCGAATGGGGCCTGTCGCGCACCACCGTGACCGCCGCCTTCGAGCAATTGGCCGCCGAAGGCTATCTCGAAACCCGGCCGGGCGCACGGGCTCGGGTCGCGGCTGGGCTGGCTCAGGCAGAGTTGGCAACCGGAGACACTCCCTCCCCTCGAACGACCGAACTCTCTGCCTATGGCCAGCGGCTGGCATCGGCCGCGCCCATTCCGTGGAATCCGCAGCCCTTCGCACTCGATTTCCGCTATGGCGAGCTTGCCGGCGGCGATTTCCCGACACTCGCCTGGCGGCGGGCGCTGGCGAACGCGGTGACCAAGCGGCCGAGCCGCCTGCGCTATGGCGATCCGCGCGGCCTGCCGGAATTGCGTGCGGCGCTGCAGGGCTATCTCTGGCGCGGTCGCGGGCTGCGCTGCGAAGTCGATGACATCCTCGTCGTCAACGGCTCGCAGCAGGGCTTCGATCTCTGCACGCGGCTATTGCTCGATCCCGGCGACCGCGTCGTCATCGAGGACCCCGGCTACAATCTGGCGCGCCAGGCCTTCCTGACGGCAGGGGCCGAGCTTTCGCCGCAGCCGGTCGACCGCGAAGGCATGCAGACCGCGACGCTGCCGCCGGCGCGGCTCGCCTTCGTCACGCCCTCGCACCAATTGCCGCTCGGCAGCATCCTGTCAGCGCCGCGCCGGCAGGAACTGCTCGCCTGGGCGGCGCGCCATGGCGCCTTCGTCATCGAGGATGATTACGACGCCGAATACCGCCACGGCGTCGGCCCGGTGCCGCCTTTGCGCTCGCTCGACCAGGCCGGCAGCGTGATCTATCTCGGCACCGTCTCGAAGACGCTCTCGCCGACCCTGCGGCTGGGTTATCTCGTCCTGCCACCGGCGCTGCGCGAGGTCTTTGCCCGGGCCAAGCGCATGGTCGACCGGCATACGCCCGAGCTGGAGCAGGCGGCCCTGGCCGAGCTGATCGCCAGCGGCGCCTATGAGCGGCATGTCCGCCGCATCCGGCGCCGCAATGGCGAGCGGCGCGCGGCACTGCTGAAGGCACTGCGGGAACGGCTGGGCGAGCGCGTCAGCATCGTCGGAACCGATGCCGGTTTGCATATCCTCGCCTGGATCAACGGGCTGCCGCAAGCGCGCGAGAGTGAGCTGACGGAGCGGGCTGCAGCCGCCTCGCTTGGCCTCTACGGCGTCAGCGGGCTCTATGACCGGCCTGATGATCCCGAGCGCCGTGCCGGTCTCGTCATCGGTTACGCGGCGCTCGATGAGGCGCAGATCGCGGCAGGCATCGCGCGGCTGGATGGGCTGCTGCGCGAGGTCAGTGCGTAAGCCTCAATCGCGATAGACCGGCTCCTCGGCATCGAGTTGGCGGCGGATCGAGGCCAGGTGCAGGCGCGCCGAGTCCGGGTCGCCCTCGCGCATTTGCTGGTAGGCCGCCTCGGCGATCTCGGGCTTCACCGGCAGCACCTGGCGACCGGTCGAGAGCGCCAGCGCCTGCACCTCGCAGGCGCGCTCGAGATAATAGAGATCGTCCCATGCCTCGGCGATGGTCGGGCCGAGCACCATCACGCCGTGATGCTTCATGAAGACGATGTCGGCCTCGCCGACCGCGCCGGCAATGCGATCGCCCTCGCGCTCGTCGAGGGCGAGGCCGTTGTAATCGCGATCGACCGCGGTGCGGCCATAGAACTTCAGCGCCGTCTGCCCGGCGAAGATCAGCGGATCGCCCTCGGTCATCGACAGCGCCGTCGCATAGGGCATGTGGGTGTGGAAGGCGACGCGGGCGCGCGGCAGGTTCTTGTGGATGCGGGCGTGGATGTAGAAGGCAGTCGCCTCGGGCTGGCCCTCGCCGGCGACGACATTGCCGTGGAAGTCGCAGATCAGCAGCTTCGAGGCGGTGAGCTCGCGGAAGGCCCAGCCATAGGGATTGACGATGAAGAGGTCGTCATAGCCCGGTACCAGTGCCGAGAAATGGTTGCAGATGCCCTCCTCGAAACCGTAGCGCGCCGCCATGCGGAAGCAGGCGGCAAGATCGCGCCTAGCCTCCCAGACCGCATCGGAGTCGAGATTCGGCTGGTTCGGGCCGGCGGAGACGGCTGCCGGCGTCGCGCCGGGCTTCAGGGAATGTGCCATAGGGTCAGTCTAGGGCCGCTCGGAAGCGAGGCAAGCGAGCTGCCCTGCGCCTGGCGAAGAGGCCGGCGGTCATCCCCGCATATCGGGCGCGGGCTGAACGGTTCGATCGAGCTTCGGCAGCAGCAGCGTCACCCGCAAGCCGCCCTCGACCCGGTTCTCCAGCGTGATCGAGCCATCATGCGAGCGGGCGATGGCGAGCGCGATGGTGAGCCCCAGCCCCGAGCCGCCGGTCTGGCGCCCGCGCGATTCTTCAAGCCGGACGAAGGGGTGGAACACCCTCTCCCGGTCGGCCATGGCAATGCCGGGCCCTTTGTCCTCGACAGTGACAGCGAAGCTGTCGCCGGCATCGGTGATGCTGACCCTGGCTTCCTCGCCATATTTCACGGCATTTCCGATGATGTTGGAGGCGGCGCGCTTCAGGGAAAGCAATCTGCCCTGGACCGGGGCGGAGTTCAGCCCGACCAGCAGGACGAAATGGCCCTGGTCGACATGCTCGTCGACGATGGTCTCGATCACCGAGGCGAGATCGACCGGGCGCAGCGGCTCGCTGGAGGTGCCGCCGCGCAGATAGTCCAGCGTCGAGTCGATCATCGCTTCCATCTCGCCGAGATCGGCGTCGATCAAGCTGCGGGTCGCATCATCCTCGAGGAATTCAGAACGGAGCCGCAGGCGCGTGATCGGCGTGCGCAGATCGTGCGAGACCGCGGCCATCGCCTGCATCCGCTCGCTGACGAGGCTGCGGATGCGCTCGCGCATCGTGTTGAAGGCGCGCGCGGCGCGGCGCACCTCGACCGGCCCGGTTTCGAGAAGCGGCTGAGGGGTTTGATCGAGGCTGAAGCGTTCGGCCGCCTCCGCGAGGTCGCGCAAGGGCCGCGTCGCCCAGCGTAGCAGCAGGAGCGCGACGACGACGATCGCGACGGCGAAACAGATCATGATCGCCGTCAGGCCCCAGTCGAGATGCTGCGAGGCGCCCAGTGCAGAAGAGGAGAAGTTGACCCAGGAGCCGTCGTCGAGCCGGACCGAGACCAGCATCATGTGCCTGTAGGCGTTGGCCTCGCCGGCGCCGAGCGCACCATCGTCGGCGAAACCAACCCGGAAGGATTCCGCCGCCAGTTCGGGCGCCAGCTCCTTGAGCCGCGCTTCCATCGCCCGGGTCCGCTCGGTCATCGGCGCGGTGCCGAGGACGAGGCTGACCTTGCTCCAATGCACCTCCAGGCTGGCGCTCGACAGATCATGCGCGACGCGGTCGCGCTCCGGCGCCTGCGGCAGGCTTGCGATCGCCCGCTTGATTGAGACGATGCGCTCGGCGAGGCCGCGATCCTGTCCCGCCGTGGCGAGATTCTCGACGCCGACGCGATAGGCCCAGTAGCCGAGCAGATGGAAGGCGAGCAGCGCCGCGACCAGGATCAGGATGGCTCGGCTGGCGACGGTGTCGGGCCAGAGCCGCTTGGCTGGAGACGTCAAGCGGGCTGTCCTTGCTGATGGTCGACCTGCGAGGCGAACAGGTAGCCGGCACCGCGAACGGTCTTGATCAGCTGGCCACCGCGCGCATCGGCTTCGAGCTTGCGACGCAGGCGGCTGATCTGGACGTCGATGGTGCGGTCGAACGGGTCGTCGCTCATCCGCGCCTTGGCGAACTGCATCAGCGCCTCGCGCGACAGCACCCGGTTCGCATGCTCGACGAAGGCGACGAGCAGGTCGAACTCGCCGGTCGAGAGGTCGATCAGCGTCCCGGACGGCGATTGCAATTCGCGCCGCCGCAGATCCATGCGCCAACCATCGAAGCTGACGATCGCATTCGCCGGTGCGGCGGCGGCACCCTGCCCTGCCCTGACCCGGCGCAGCAGCGCCCGAATCCGGGCCAGCAATTCGCGCGGGCTGAACGGCTTGGTGACGTAGTCGTCCGCCCCGCCTTCCAGGCCGGTGATGCGGTCGCTCTCCTCGGTCCGCGCCGTCAGCATCACGATCGGTACCTGCGAGGTCGCACGCACGTCGCGACAGAGCTCGACGCCGGAGCGGCCAGGCAGCATCAGGTCGAGCACGATCAGGTCGATGGCGCTGTGCGCCAGCGCCTCGAGCATGGCGCGCCCATCCGGCGCGCCGGTGACCTGATAGCCGTGGCGCTGCAGGAAGCGCGCAACGAGCAGCCTGATCTGGGGATCGTCATCGACCACCAGGATATGGCCGTGATCGTCGACCGTCGTCGTGACGGGAGCCTGCTCCATTTCTGGCTGTGCTTCGGTTGGAATGTTCGTGCTCCTGCGAGCGGGTCCCTGTCATCTTGTCGCCGGCACCATAGCGCGCCCGTGGGCCGGCCGCCCGCGCCGCTTTGAAACAATTTGTAACGGACGCCCGCGGAAGGCCGCTGCTACCCCTGCGGCATCGAAACAGG
>JAAEQB010000033.1 GCA_024231975.1 Allobosea sp. | reverse complement strand
TTAGACGCCGACGGCTTTATGAGGATCGGTACGCGCGAAAGCTCCATCTTGGCCGAGGCACGACCTCGAGACCGGATACGTTGGCGCAGACTGAAGAGCCGGAAAGAAATCCCTTGCAGGCGGGGCGAGCCATACGTTTTTGAAGGCGGAAGGAAGCGCCGGCTTCAGCGCCCGAGCTTCGCCAGCTCGACGGCGGCGCGCAATTCGATATGGGCGAGCACCTCGTCGAGGCGCGGATCATCGGTCGCCTCGCGCCGGGCCGACAGCATCGCCTTCAGCCGCTCGAGCTCGGCCGGCGCAACGCGCCCGGCCAGCAGGGCGGCCTTGAGCCGATCCAGCCCGTCGAGCAGGTCATGGCCGCGCCGCGCCTGGCGCCGCTTGCGCTCCTGCCCGTCTTCCTCGGCCTGGACCGCGAGCAACCCATCGAGCGAGCCGGCATGGCTGACGGCCGCGCCCTGCGCTGCGCCCGCGCTCTCGCGCGCCGGCAGGCGGAAGCTCGATCCGCCGGTCGAGCCGCTGCGGCTGGTCGACGTCGTCGAGGTGATCGGGCTACGCTGGTCGATGCGGATCATCACGCTCTCGCAAGGTCGGCCTGAAAAGGCGCTGCACGAACGCTGCCCGACCCACTTCCTTGTGCCGGCAACGTGGTTAACGAGCGGTAAACCGCCCGGCAGGATTTGCCGGGGGCGGCAGCTTTGCGCCGGCCGCTTGCCCAGGCAGGATCAGGCCATCCATCTCTAAAATCCTGATTAAAAAGCGTTTTCGCTTTCTCCCGAATTGGCACGCTCTTCGCACCGGGCTGACGACATCAGTTTGACCCGGTGCCAGATGCCTCGCCTCCTCCGCCTCCGCCATCTGCTGACGCCGCTCGCAGGGCTCCTGCTGGCCGGCGCCGCCATGGCGGCCGATCTCGCCCCGGCGGCCCCGCCGAGCCGCGGCGGCAACGGCGTCAGCAACCATGCCCCGACGCGCAACGGCGCAGCCGAGGCCGGCGTCTCGCGCACCGCCTTCGCCGGCAGCGGCGGCATGGGTACCGCGCTCTCGCGCATCAAGGACCTCGCCTCGGTCGAGGGCGTGCGCAGCAACCAGATTCTCGGCTACGGCATCGTCGTCGGCCTCAACGGCACCGGCGACACGCTCAACAACGCGCCTTTCACCAAGCAGTCGCTGCAGGCGATGCTGGAGCGCCTTGGCGTCAACACCCGCGGCGCCAGCATGCGCACCGCCAATGTCGCGGCGGTGATGATCACCGCCAACCTGCCGCCCTTCGCCGTCCAGGGCACACGCCTCGACGTCACCGTCTCGGCACTGGGCGACGCCAAGTCGCTGCAGGGCGGCACGCTGCTCGCCACGCCCCTGCTCGGCGCCGATGGCGAGGTCTACGCGGTGTCGCAGGGGCCGGTCGCGATCGCCGGCTTCTCGGCCGAGGCGGAGGCCGCCAAGATCACCCGCGGCGTCCCGACTGTCGGCCGCATCGCCAATGGCGGCCTGGTCGAGCGCGAGATCGACTTCGCCCTGAACAAGCTGAAGACGCTGCGCCTGTCGCTGCGCAATCCCGACCTCACCACGGCCCGCCGCATCGCCGCCGCGATCAACGACTTCATCGGCGGCGACTCGGCCGAGCCGACCGACCCCTCGACCGTGGTGCTGCAGATCCCGCCGCGCTTCCAGGGCAACATGATCCGCCTGCTCACCGATATCGAGCAGCTCCGGGTCGAGCCCGACCAGGGCGCCCGCGTCGTCATCGACGAGCGCTCCGGCATCATCGTGATGGGCAAGGACGTCCGCGTCTCCACCGTCGCGGTCGCCCAGGGCAACCTGACCGTGACGATCTCCGAGGAGCCGCAGGTCAGCCAGCCCAACGAGCTCGCCAATGGCCGGACCGTCGTCGTGCCGCGCAGCAACGTCAAGGTCGACACCGAGGGCACCAACAAGCTCGCCCTCGTCAAGGAGAGCGTCACCCTGCGCGAACTGGTCGACGGGCTGAACGCCCTCGGCATCGGCCCGCGCGACCTGCTCTCCATCCTGCAAGCCATCAAGGCAGCCGGCGCGCTGCAAGCCGATATCGAGGTGATGTAATGACCGCCCTCCTCGCCGCTCCCGCCGCCAAGCTCGCCATCGGCGCCGCCACCAAGCTCGCCGGCGGCATCGCCGATGCGATCAGCTCCGCGCAGAACAGCAAGGCGAAGAAGACCGCCGATGATTTCGAGACCGTCTTCCTCGAGAACTTCACCCAGACCATGATGAGCTCGAGCGGGACCGAAGGCCCGCTCGGCGAGAACGGCACCGGCGGCGATGTCTGGCGCTCGATGCTGACGCAGGAATACGCCAAGCAGATTCAGAAATCCGGCGGCGTCGGCCTCTCCGACCAGATCATGCGCGACCTGATCCAGGTCCAGGCTTCGGCCGGCAAGTCGGCGGGAGCCGGCAATGTTTGATCGCATGCGCGTCGTCGACGAGCGCCCGCGCGTCTCGAATGCGCTTGAGGCCGAAAGCCTGATCGAGACCGTCATGGAAACGCTGAGCGCCCTCTCCCATGTCGTCGGCGAGGAGACCGGGCTGGTCAAGGCCGGACGCCTCAAGGACGCGATGGAGCGCGAGGCGCGCAAGGCCGAGCTCGCCGGCGTCTATATGAAGGGCGTCGAGCAGGTGAAACTCAATGCGGTCGCCCTAGCCCGCTTCGCCCCGGACAAGGTCAAGCGTCTGAAGGGCGCCCATCTCGCCTTTCAGGAGCTGATCGATCTCAACCAGACCGTGCTGGCGACGGCCCGTGCGATCTCGGAATCGATCATGCGCGACCTCGCGACCGACACCAACAAGCAGAACAGGGCGCCGGGTTACGGACCGACCGCGACCGTGGGTGCCGGGGTCTTCGCTCGCCCCAATGCCGGCCCGCTGGTGATCTCGAAGAGTCTGTGACACTCAAGTCTATAAGAAGATCCATCCGGGCAATTGCGGAATGCCGAGATCAGACACGCCTGGCAGGTTGGAAACTTCATGGTTAATCTGCGAGGAGACTCAGCCTAAGCGGCGTTAACGCTGTCGAGGCGCGGGAAATGCGTAAAACGCATTGCAATTTACCAAATTCTCTAACGGCGGATTCAACTCTCTGCCGCATCCTCTCAGGCTTGGAAGAAGTCCGCCCTTGCGAGAGGAGTCCAGAATGGATTTCGGCGCGACACCCAAGACGTTCGCGACCGGTGCCGTCCAGGCGACGATACGCACCGATATTTCCGTCCAGAACGGCGCGACGCCGGTCGAACTCCCTCCGGAGAAGACCGTCCGTTCCGTCCCTGCCGGCGAACCCGTCCAGCTCGACATCCGCGCCCGCGCCGAGGAACGCCGTTCCGACGCGCAGCGCCAGCAGAGCACGCAGGACGAGACGGCCCAGCAACGCCGTTTCGATGAGCAACGGCGCCAGCAGGAACTGCGTGATGTGATCGAGCGGCGCCTAGATATCGAGCCGAAGACGCGCAGCGTCATCTTGCGCAAAACCAACCGCGACACCGGCGAAGTGGTCGAGCAGCTCCCTGACGAGACGCTGCTGAAGCTGCGCATCTGGTCGCGCGAGATCATCGAGCGCAACCGTGACGCCGAAGCTCCTCGCAGTCACGAGGTCGAGCGCCTCGCTTAGCCTCGTCAGCCTTCCCCATCTTTCGACGCCGCCGGCGCCCGCCGGCGGCGTTTTTCGTTCGTCCAGGCGAAGCCGGACTGCAACGAGCTCAGCGCAGCAGTGTTTAACACTCGTTAACTAGTTCGCAACTTCCCCAGTATTGCGAGCAATTCGCCGGTCCGGATTCACCGCGCGTTACGAAATCGGCCGCATCCTCCCTCGGTCGCGGCCAGAACGGTCTCGACGCCAGAAGGCAACATACCAGGAAGGTATTATAAAATGGCCGTCTCTCTCTCTGCCGGCGTTCGCAACAATCTCGCGACGCTGCAATCGACCGCCGCCCAGTCCTCGCAGATCCAGAACCGTCTTGCCACCGGCAAGAAGGTCAACTCCGCGATCGACAGCCCGGTCAACTTCTTCACCGCCGCCTCGCTGAATGATCGTTCGAGCCAGCTCACCGGCCTGCTCGACGGCATCTCGAACGGCATCCAGACCATCCAGGCTGCCTCCAAGGGCATCGACGGCATCACCAAGCTGGTGAACTCGCTGCAGTCGACGATCAAGCAGGCCCAGGCTGACGCGGCCCAGAACAGGCCGGCCAAGGCGGGCGGCGCC
>JAAEQB010000032.1 GCA_024231975.1 Allobosea sp. | reverse complement strand
GCTCCAGCAGCAGTCCCCGGGCGCCGTAGCCTTCGGCCACCCGATGGTACGCGCTGCGGCGCAGCACAGTACCGCAGTCGTCGCCGAGGATCCCGACCTGCTCGCGGGCGACCTGGGTCCAGCCGCCGTCATTGCCGACGACGGCGACGACCGGCAGGCCGTGGCGCACGCAGGTATCGAGCTCGGCCAGGCTGTAGGCCGCGGAGCCGTCGCCGTAAAGCAGCCATACCTCCGCCTGCGGCCGCACCAGCTTGGCGGCGATGGCGAACCCGCCGCCCACCCCGAGGGTTCCGAACACCCCGGGATCGAGCCAGCGCAAGGGGCCGCGCGGCCGCACCGTGTACGCGGCCGTGGCCACGAAGTCGCCGCCGTCGGCCACGATCACGCTGTCGTCTTCGAGCAGATCGTCGATCTCGCGACAGAGATGGATCGGATTGATGTGCTCGGTCTCCTGCCCGGCGCGTTCGGCGATGTCGTCCTCGCGCTCCGCGTCGCGGTGGCGCAGGGCGTCGATCCAGCTCCGCCAGCGCTCGCCGGCGGGGAGCGCGCCGGCCAGGGAGCGCAGGAAAATTCCCGGATGCGCGACGATGGCGCGGTCCGGACGGCGGTTCATGCTCAGGTCCTGATCGCTGAGGTTGACCGCGATGAGCCGCGTCCGGCGACCGAGGTGGCGCCCGTAGTCGAGGCGAAAATCGCAGGGC
>JAAEQB010000031.1 GCA_024231975.1 Allobosea sp. | reverse complement strand
GGCCCAGAAAGGCCGTGAACTCGCGGACCTGCCGGACATAATCGCGCTGCGTATGCGCGCCGAACTGGCGGATCGTCATGTCCTCGATCATCCGCTGGCGCAGCGGGCTGACGGTGACGGCATCGATCATGGAAACCTCCGCGGATCAGGGGAAACGACACCCAAATCCTCGGACGCGGCGCCTCACAGGCGAAATCTCAGCGATAACCGCGCCGAAGCGCTCTGCCGCGAGAGCGGCTTAGTCCAGTGGCGCAGAGCTGCTGGGGCAGCAGCTGCGCAGAATGGCGCCTCGATCGGCGGACAGTGCTAAGCCTCGAGCTCTGCCAACCGGTCGGCTTTGATCTGGATCAGGTCGATCCGCTGCTTGTCGGGTCCTATATAGTAGCGGACGAGTTTGCGAGGGGGGCCGTTGCCATTTTTCGTGATGCCTATTGCACCTTGGCGTTTGAGATCTCGTCGAAGGCGTTTGCCATCGCTGCTTCCGCCGACCAATGCGTTGAACTTTGCGAGTGTCAGGAGAATTTCTCTTGCTGAGCCGGAGAATGCGCCAATATTCCGGATCTCAGCGACGGTCAGCTGCGCCGAGAAGGCTGCAAGCCAGCCTGAATTTTCGCTGACGAATTGCTTGAGCGCAAGGAGCGGAGAATGTGGTTGCTGCAGCGTCACGTGGGATGCACGGTGGCGCTGAAGATAGTCTACACAGCAGGAGAGGATCGCGGGACCCACTTCCTTCGGTGTCAAGGCCAGCACGCCAGCGCGATGGGCAAACACTCCCGCGGCATAGACGCGCGCGAATGAGCGGATAACGCGCTCAAACCCGGCCAGCAACCGCATCCGACTCCCTTAATCGCTTCACGAATGGGGGGAGCTCCAGGTAAGGCAAAGCTGGGTGATGCCTGACCTTCCGCACTTTCGTCCGCAGAGGCAGCAGCGCCTCTAGATGGCCGCGCCAGCGAGCGGGATTTTCGCCACTGCGATAGCCGCGGACGGTCGCCCAATCCAGGATTGCTTCAATCCGTCCGCGAAGTCGGCTGGCCGTTTCGGCTTTGGTTGGCCAGATTGGCACCAGCACCTGCATCACAAGGCCCACATCGACCAGGTTGACCGGCTTGTCGCCGAACACCGGTCCCACATAGGTGTCGAGCGTATTAGTCCACTGAGTTCGATGTTTGGGGTTTTCCAGCCGTGCTCATGGGCTGCGATGTAGTATTGGCTGCAGGCCGCAAATGTGGGTTGAGCAGATACGCTTTTATTTCGGGCTGCTTTTCGCTGTTCGATTGGATCCTGACCGTTCAGGAGCTCCTTCCGACATGCTAGGGCGGCCTGTCGCGCTTCAGCTAAGCCGATCGTATGCAGCGGTCCTAGTCCCATTGCCCGGGCCTTGCCCTGCCGCATGAACCGAAACAGCCAGGACTTCGCCCCAGTCGGGCCGATCTGTAAATAGAGCCCACCACCGTCGCTATAGACTCCGGGCTCCTTCAGATTCCGAATGCCAATTGGTGTTAAAATTCCAATGCGCCTGGCCATCTCTACAACATGCAAATTGACCCACAAATGATTATGAGATGTAGCGCGCCGCGATGAGACGTTGAGACCCTTTTGCTGGAAATCGGATCAAATCCTGAAGATTTGAGACAGTGTGAGAAGCCATGATATGGCGGAGGCGGCCTCCTTGTCCGCCACTTCCTTGATCCTAGGTCAATAGCTCCGCGCGCAGCTCCATTTGGGCCGCCCACAGGTCGGTCGCGCCGCAGTGCGCCTGATTCCGAAGGCTGACGCCCGTTCTCTCCCTTCGCTTCATTCTCGGTGCCGGTTTGCCTCTCGGTTCCCGTTGAGGATGCCGGAAAGATCGAGGCTTGTCCTCCGGCGGCACTCGGATCGATCGCGGGCATCCCGTCCAAGCTCGCCAGATATTCGACTGCCCAACTGAAGGATAACGGGCAGCAAGCCGATGTCCTTCGCGGTGTCCTCATCAGCCGGGAGGCGGATCGGAATTTCACCGGGAATGCCTCAGGTATCGACCTGATTTCGAACCGTCATGAAGGCCTGCCAGTATGATCTTTGCGCGAAGTGGATATCCGCTGGCGCCAAGTTGATGCGATAGAACAAAGGACCAGTGCACTTCTGCGTTTCAAAGCGATCCAGATTTTTCTCGAAGTGACGGGCATGCAGCGACATAAGCCGCCCGGTGAATGGCGGCGGCCATGGTGAACGTGTTCCACCGCCCGACATCGGCGCTCCTTCTGGTGCTGGGAATTCTGAGCTTGCTTGCATTCGAGACCTGGCGCAGCCATCAGGCCGCGCAAGAAGACGCGGAACGCAACGTCGTCAACCTGGTGAAGCTTCTCTCCGAGCAGACGGCCCGCACGGTTCAGTCGATCGATCTCAGCCTTCAAAGCGTGGCGGCCGAGGCGGCAGGCACGCCCAACCTGACGAACAACGATCCCCGTTTCATCGCCGAGATGCGCAAGCGCTTGAGCACCTTGCCCTTCGTGCGTGCGTTGTTCGTGGTCGGAGCGGACGGCCTCGTCTCGCAAGACACAAATTACGCGACGACGCCACGGACCAATGTGGCCGACCGCGCCTATTTTGCAGTCCAACGAGATGACATCTCGGCCGGGCTGTATATCGATGCGCCCTTGCGCAGCCGCGCATCCGGAGACTGGGTCATCGCGCTGTCGCGCCGGATCGAAGCGCTCGACGGCAGTTTCGCCGGAGTTGCGGTGGCCCTGGTGGACCCGATGTATTTCGAGCGCTTCTACAGCCAGCTCTGGATCGGTGGTGGTAACGTCGCGCTGTTCCGCAAGGATGGCGTCGAACTCGCCCGCTCACCGCATATCCACGCCTTGATCGGCACCTCGGCCGCCGGGCGGGAAACCTTCAGGCGATTTCAGGACGGGAGCGCTCCGGAGGTCTTCTGGGGGACGAGCCCGATCAACGGAATCGAGCGGGTGGCAAGCTTCAGGGCGCTTGAAAACCTGCCGCTCGTGATGCTCGTGACGATGAGCAAGGCCGCTGTGATGAACTCATGGCGATCGCATATGACCGTGACAGGCGTCGGGGCGGCGATCATCATCATGATGTTCGCAGGCATCGAGACGCTGACGCGGCGGCATCGGCTGCAGGAAGAGCGGGCCAAAGCGCGCCTGGTGGAAGCGGAGCGGCTCGAATCGATCGGCCGTTTCGCGGCGGGCGTGGCGCATGACGTCGGAAATCTGCAGAGGATCGTCCGCTCTGCCGTCCTGCTGCTGCGCCCTGAGGTCGCGGAGCGGCAGAAGGCGGGCGAATTGCTGGACCAGATCGATGCCACCCTCACTGTCGGCGGCGAACTAGTCACCCAATTGCTGTCGCATGCCCGCGCCGGCCACCGCGCGCCCGGCGTCAACGATCTGAACCTCGTCATATCCGAGGCGCTGCCGATGCTCCATCGCGCCGCAGGGCCGAAGGTGGAAGTCCGCCTGTCGGCCGCGGCATCGGCCCTGCCGTGCCGGATCGACCGCCCGCAGCTTCTCGCCGTCCTGCTGAACCTGATCCTGAATGCGCGCGATGCGATGCCGGACGGGGGGATGGTGCTTCTCGAGGTCCGGGACGAGCGCGCTCCGGGGCAGGCTGGGCCGGGCTGGAGCGAAATCCGGGTGTCGGACAACGGGCAGGGCATGTCGGAAGCGATCCTCGGCCAGGCCTTGGACCCCTTCTTCACCACCAAGGCGGCGGGGCAGGGCAGCGGCCTCGGGCTCAGCCAGGTCCAGACCTTCGTCGACGACTGCCAGGGAGGGCTGGAGATCACGAGCGAGCAAGGAAAAGGAACGACGATCCGGCTGCGCCTGCCGCTGGCCGAGACCGACGAGGCCGGGACGCGCGCGCTGCCATCTGTTCCGGATACGGCGCGGCGGCCCGCTTGTTTCCGTGAGACCGACAACAGAGACTGCGGCGAGCAAGTCGAGACCCGAGCATGATGGGTAGACGAGAGCTGAAGATACTGGTCGTGGACGACCATCCCATCGTGCGTGGTGGCCTCAGGGCGATCCTCGAAACCCAACCGGGCTGGCATGTTTGCGCCGAGGCCGGGAATGGCGAGGAGGCGGTACGCCTCACGCTAGACCATGCTCCCGACGTCGTGGTGATCGACCACTCGCTCCCGATACTGAACGGGCTGGAGGCGGTTCGGCAGGTTCTCCGGAGCCTGCCCGACACCCGGATGCTGATCTATACGATGCATGACGATGACGGGCTGATCCATGATGCGCTGAAGGCCGGTGCGCGCGGCTATCTGCTCAAGTCCGAGGATGACCGGGAGGTCGTCGCCAGCGTCCGGGCGCTGGCGGAAGGGAAGACCTATTTCTCTCAGCGCGTGGCGAAATGCCTGCTGGACCAGCTCCTTTGCACGGACAAGACGGTGGCGTCGCAGACATTGACCGCCCGTGAGCGGGAGGTCGTGCAGCTCGTCGCGGAAGGGGAATCGAACAAGTCGATCGCGCGGCGCTGGGGCCTCAGCATCAAGACCGTCGACACGCACCGCACCTCGGCGATGAAGAAGCTCAATCTGCGCACGGCGGTCGATCTGGCCCGTTACGCGATCCGCAACAGGCTGATCGAGCCGTAGCCTCCGAACAGGGTTGGTCGGGTGCTGCATTGAGGGACGCAGCCTCGGCTGGCGCTTCATCATGGCGACCCAGGCCCACGGCGGTGCGGTCGT
Source organism: Allobosea sp. (assembly GCA_024231975.1). Taxonomy (GTDB): domain Bacteria; phylum Pseudomonadota; class Alphaproteobacteria; order Rhizobiales; family Beijerinckiaceae; genus Allobosea. Next base: position 135,881 of record JAAEQB010000031.1, on the reverse strand, counting down.
TGATTTGCCCGTCACCGTGGAAAGAGCTGTTTCACGTCGAGCAATCGGCCTGCCGATCGATCTGCAGGCCTGCCGGGATACGTCCTAGGGGAATATCGCCGCAGTGCTCAGGTGTTCGCCCGGTTGTCTGCATTTTCCAGTGTCAGTTACGTTGCCTATCCGAGTGACGTTGCGGAATTTATGCGGGAATCGTATCTTGCGCGCTTAGGTTGTATCACGTGCATGGCAATGTCAAGTTCTCCGAGCTTATTTTCTCATAGTGTAACGATGTTCGTTTCATCGTAGTGTTTATGTTTTGATTTATCCGCGTGCATTATTTATGATCACAAGTATCGAGTTCGATATTTACGATTACTCAGCAAAAATGCCCGCCTGTGACGATGTCGGCTTTTGAAGAACGGTTCTGGTTATGGCTGTATTTCTCGATTGCCTGGATACGCGAAACGCCCTGTTGTTTTCAGATCGAATGCGATTGATGCCGAGTATGGATGAGGGCGCTCCGAAACACGCCCGCCGCAGCAGTTCTCGGATAATGCGATAGCCATCAGGCTCTCGGATGCGGTCCGCGCGAAGTATCGCTGCGAGATTTCGTAAAAGGATTCGGCAGCCGGAGAAAATGGGGGCAGCGAATGCTCCCTCTGTGCTGAAGCCGACGCCGTTTCTCCATCTTGCCATCGTAATGAAGGGCCTCGGCATGCGCGGGCGTGCTTCGGTATGTTCTTGGGCATATCCCTGGGCGCAATCTTGCCGGCGCTTCGCCTCTCCGATGATCGCCTTGTTGCAGGGCTTCGGCCGCGTCCGCCCGCGCAGAGCGCAAATGGAGGCCCGGCGCCGGGAGCGGAAGGAAAAGCGGCTCCTGCACGTGATCGAGGACATGCCGGCCGCGGTGATGACGGTCGAGCCGGGCACGTTCAGGATCGGCTATGCGAACGAGGCCTCCAGGGCATTGATGCGCAGGATCGAGCATCTGCTGCCGATCAAGGCCGACGAGCTCGTCGGCGCGTCCATCGAGGCGCTCTACAGGGAGCCGCAGCAGCCCTGGCGGGCTTTGGTCGAATCCGGCTCCCTGCCGCATGCCGCGCGCATCGAGATCGGGCCGGAAGTGCTCGACCTCAAGATATCGGCCATTCTTGATGCCGACGGCTGCGATCTCGGGCAGATGGTGATCTGGGCCCTCGTCACAAAAGAGGTCGAGGCCGAGAAGCGCATTCGCCAGCTCGCCCATTACGACATGCTGACGGGGCTGCCCAATCGCACCTCCTTCCATGACGCCCTGATCAACAGCTTCGCCACTTCGGACGGGCGAACCGGGCTGCTGCTCGTCGACCTCGACGGCTTCAAGAGCGTCAACGACACGCATGGCCATCACCTGGGCGACATCGTGCTCGGCCAGGTCGCGGATCGTCTGCGCGAGATCTGCGACGGGCCTGGGATGACCGTCGGGCGGCTCGGAGGCGACGAGTTCGCGGTTCTCGTGCAGGACATCCCGGAGGCTGCCGCTGCCGGGATCGGCAAGCGGATCGTCGGGGTCTTGAGCGTGCCCTACGACCTGCGGGACGGCCGGAACATCCAGCTTGGCGCCACGGTCGGCATCGCGCTGGCGCCGGTGCACGGCAATGCCGCCGATCTCCTGCTGACGCGAGCCGACATGGCCCTCTACGCGGCCAAGGCGGCAGGCAAGGGGCAGGTCCTCGTCTTCTCCCCGGCGATGGAAGTGCGCGTGCGGGAGCGCCTGCGGCTGGAGGCCGACCTGCGCTCCGCGCTCGAGACGAAGGACGGGCTGTTCGTCTTCTACCAGCCGATCTTCGACGTCGAGACCGGCCAGGTGACGACCCGTGAAGCGATGGTGCGCTGGCACCACCCCGACAGGGGCTGGATCTCGCCGGCGCAATTCGTCCCGATCGCCGAACAGAGGGGGCTGATCGATCAGCTGAGCATGTTCGTGCTGCAGAGTGCCTGCTGCGAAGCGGCCCGGTGGCCTGATGGCGCGCGCGTCGCCGTCAACATCTCGGCCAACCAGCTGGGCAAGGGCACGCTGGCGCCGACCATCCTCGCGGTCCTGGTCAGGTCCGGCCTGTCGCCCGATCGGCTGGAGGTCGAGCTGACGGAAACTGCCCTGTTCGGTTCGGAATCGGGCTGCATCGACGATCTGCGGCGCCTGCGCGACATGGGGGTGAGGATCGCGCTGGACGATTTCGGGACCGGCTATTCCTCGCTGTCGTATCTGCAGATGTTCCGGTTCGACAAGGTCAAGATCGACGGCTCGTTCATCAGGCACATCGTCACGCGGCCGGAGAGCGCCGCCGTGGTCAAGTTCGTCGCCGATCTCGGCCGGCGACTCGATATCACCACCGTCGTCGAGGGCATCGAGACGTCAGAGCAGCTCGACTACATCCGCAAGGAAGGCTGCCGGGAGGCCCAGGGCTACCTCCTGGGCGCGCCGGCCCCGTGCGAAGCGGACGCGCCGGCGATCGAGCGCCTGCATCGTGCGCATCGGCAGTCGCTGCAAGTTCTCAATCGAAAAACAGCACTGAAACGCCGAATTTGATCGGAGAGGCAAGATGTCGATCATCGATCTGCAAAGTCATGTCCTTCTCAAAAAGAGCAGGGATGTCGAGGCGTTCACGCAAGCTATCGCGAGGGTGAACTCCGAGATCAAATTCATGAAGGACATCATCGAGAAAGCGCAGATCCATGACGACGACAAGATCGCCATCCTGTCGAATTTCATCCGCATCTTCGAATTGTCGTTCAAGTCGCTGGTGACGTATTACTCCGTCGCCTACAAGGATATCGCCGAGCAATTCACCGCCACGGGCGAGCGTTCGGCCGCCGACGGCAGCGAACAGGCCGGCGCCTCTCCTCGCACCGATGCGGTCGAAGGGGCGGACCATGGCAATTGACCTGCTGATCGGCCGCCGGCCGACCGAGGCCGGAGAGGCGGCCGCGATCCGTCGCACGCACGCGGTCATCGAATTCGACACTGCCGGCACCATCCTCGACGCGAACGAAACCTTCCTGCGGACGGTCGGCTATGCGCGCGACGAGGTGGTCGGCAAGCATCACCGGATCTTCGTCGAGCCGGAGATTGCAGCCTCGGCGGATTATGGCCGGTTCTGGACCCGGCTGGCAGGGGGCGAGGCGATCGACGCCCAGTTCCGGCGTATCGGCAAGGGCGGGCGCCAGATCTGGCTGCAGGCCGTCTACACGCCGGTGCTTGGCCGTGGCGGCAAGCCCGAAAAGGTCGTGAAGTTCGCGACCGACATCACCGACCACAAGGCGATGATCGCGAATTTCGAGGGGCAGGTCGCGGCGATCCGCAAGTCCCAGGCCGTGATCGAGTTCGACCTCGCCGGCACCGTGCTCGACGCCAATGACAATTTCCTCAGGACGGTCGGCTACTCCCTGGATGAGATCAAGGGCAGGCACCATTCGCTGTTCGTCGATCCGGCGCAGCGCGGCAGCGACGCCTATGCCCGCTTCTGGAAGAAGCTCGGCCGCGGCGAATACGATGACGGGCAGTATCTGCGCTTCGGCAAAGGCGGCCGCAAGCTCTGGATCCAGGCCAGCTACAATCCGATCCTCGATGCGCTCGGCAAGCCCTACAAGATCGTCAAATACGCCACCGACATCACCGCCAACGTCACGGCCCAGGAAGCGCTGCGACTGGCGGTCGAGGAGATCAGGTCGGTGGTCGCCTCGGCGAAGGCCAAGGACCTGACGCGGCGCGTCCCGCTGTCAGGCGCAAACGGCGAAGTCGGCGAGCTCTGCAACGGCGTCAACGACCTGCTCGACTCGGTCGCGGGGATCGTCCGGACGGTCTCGGAGATGTCCGGGCGGATCACGGCGAATTCGGCCAGGATCAGCCGCGACGGTCGCGATCTCGCCGAGCGGACCGAGGAGCAGGCGAGCAGCCTGGAGGAGACCGCGGCCACGACCGAGGAGCTCGCCGCCTCGGTCAAGCAGAGCGCCGAACGCGCCCGCCAGGCGACCGGACTCGGAGCGAAGGCCAGCGAGGCGGCGCAGCGCGGCGGCGCGATCGTCGGCGAGGCGGTGAGCGCGATGGAACGCATCGAGACGGCTTCGCGCGACATTGCGGAGATCGTCACCGTGATCGATGCGATCGCGTTCCAGACCAACCTGCTCGCGCTCAACGCCGCCGTCGAGGCGGCACGGGCGGGCGATGCCGGCAAAGGGTTCGCCGTCGTCGCCTCGGAGGTGCGGGCGCTGGCGCAGCGCTCGAGCGACTCGGCGAACGACATCAAGAAGCTGATCTCGAACTCGACCCTGGAGGTCGCGAGCGGCGTCAAGCTGGTGAAGGACACCGGCACCGCGCTCTCGGACATCGTCAATGCGTCGACGCTTGTCGCCGAGGCGCTGGCCGACATCTCCGAGGCCGCGCGCGAACAGGCCAACGGCATCGACGAGGTCGCCAAGGTGGTGGCGCATATGGACGACATCACCCAGCAGAACGCGTCGATGGCGGTGGAGAGCGCGAGCGCCTCGCAGGAACTCGAATACGCGACGCAGACCTTGGGCGAGATGGTCGCGGCCTATCGGACCGATGGCGAGGCGGGGGCGGGTCTGTCCCGGCGCATAGTCGGCGAGCTGCGGGGGAGTGCTCCTCATCTCGCACCAGCCGTGTCATCCACCAGGCGCGCCGGCGCCTGACCTTGGCTCATGCGGACGCCGGAGCGGGCATCGGCCCTGCATCCTCGAGCGGGCGGCCCCGCCTGCTCGCTGCCGGTGGTTGGTCTTTTTGTCAAAGCATCGGGCTGTCCCAGGACGCGGATTGCGCTCTTCGGCCCGGTGCCCCCGTTTCAGAGTGTGCGTGATGGAGCAGACTGCTATTCGCCATGAGATGAGCTGGCACACGCGCCTGCTCCTGCACTACGATGCCTGGGTCACCCGCTGGCTCCGCCTTCCTCTTCCGACGGGTTCTGTGGCTGGCGCGTTGCGGCAGGCTCAAGCCGCCCGCTATCTCCAGACCCTGCCGCCGATCCTCGTCTCGGCCATGCTCTCCGCGGCCACCGTCGCCGTCGTCGCGATCTATTACGGCTGGTGGCTTTTCCCGCTGGCCTGGGCCTCCTGGGTGATCGTCACCGCCTGGGCCGGCATCGCGCGGATCAGGCGGGTCCGGGAGCGCCGCCGGGCCGACGCGCCGTCGCAGCGTTTCGTCGCCAGGATCATCCTCGACACCGCGGTCGTCGCGATGCCGTGGGCGGTCTTGCCGATCGTCGTCAATCCGAGCGTCGCGCCGGAGATGGAGGTGATCATCGCGACCATGCTGGCGGGGCTGGCCTGCGCCGGCGTCTTCATCATGGCGATCATTCCCTCGGCCGGACTGCTGTTCCTCGCCATGCTGATGATCGGACGCATCGTCCAGCTCGGCTTCACGCCGCTCGATCACGCCGTCCCCAATCTGGTGCAGCAGGCGATGTACGGCCTGGCGCTGGTGCTGGCCTTGCGGACCATGGCGCAGCTCTTCATCGAGCATGTCCAGGCTTCCGCGGTGATCACCTCGCTGGGCGAGGAAGCCGAGGAGCGCGCGAGTCACGAAGAGCGGCGGCGCACGCAGGTGCAGCACCTGGCCGGCGACTTCAAGGCGACCGTCAGCCGGCCCTTGCAGCAGATGTCCCAGGCCGTCGACCAGATGAACGGCGCGGCCACTCAATTGTCGGAGATCTCGACGACCTCACGCCTTGGATTGGAAGAGCTGCTCGCGACCGTTGCGGAGACGAAGGGGGGCATGCGGCTGGTCGAAGCCGAATCCCTCAGGCTGTCCGAGAACATCGCCATGGTCCTCGATGCCGCGCGCAACACCACCGCCCTCGTCCAGGTCGCCGCCGCCGAGGTCGCCTCGTCGATCGCCGTCAAGGAGCAGCTCGGCTGCGCCGTCCGCGACATCGAGAGAATTGCGGACCTGATCAGCGACATCGCCAGGCAGACCAACCTGCTCGCCCTCAACGCCACGATCGAGGCGGCGCGCGCGGGGCCGGAGGGCAAGGGCTTCGTCGTGGTCGCGCGGGAGGTGAAGCTTCTGGCTTCACGGACGGAGGCGGCGACGGAGGAGATCAGCAGCCGGATCAAAGTCGTTCGATCCGCCGCGGAGGATTCCCTCTCGGCGAGCCGGACCATCGGCAACTCGGCGAAGGCGATCGTGAATGTCAGCAACGGCATCATCGTCGCGGCCGATCTGCAGGCGAGCGGCGTGGCGTCGATCGTCGAGGCGGTGACGCAAGGGGTCGCGGCGGCTGAACGCGCCGCCTTGACCATCGAGGAGGTCGCCTCGCGGACGGCCCAGACGTTGAGCCAGGGCGCCCATGTCTCCGAGGCCGCCGGCCATGTCGACCGCTCGACGCGCGATCTTGCCGGCGTCATCGAGACCTTCACCGCAGGCATCGTCGCGGTGTGACGGGAAGGGCGGGGCTGCCGCTGCCCCGCTCAGCTTGGCCGTGCGCCCCAGAAGAGGGGGATGCCGCGCGGCAGATCGGTGATGCTGGTGCGCCAGGCGCTTTGCGTCTTCCATTGGCCGAGCGGGATGAAGGGCACGTCCTGCCAGGCCTGCTCCTGGATCGCCCGGCAGATGCGCTGGCGCTCGGCCAGGTCGGGCGCCTCGAACCAGGCGTCGCGCAGCCGCTCGATCTCGGGCGAAGTCAGCCAGCCGCCGGCCGCCTTGCCGTCGCCGCGCAGGCTGATGCTGACTGCCGGGTTGACCAGATCGTTGCCGGACCAGGTGCCGACGAAGGCGCTCCAGCCGCCGTTCTCGACTGGCTGCTGGCTGGTCCGCCGCTGCATCACCGTACCCCAGTCGGTCGAGACATAGTCGACATTCATGCCGATGCGGGTCAGCAAATCCTGCGCGACCAGAGCGAGCGCGTTGATCGCGTCGATGTTCGAGGCGGCGAGCAGCACGACCCGCTCGCCGCGATAGCCGGCGGCGGCCAGCTCGCGCTTGGCCTTGGCGAGGTCGCGCGGGCCGAACAGCCCGGCCATGCCCGTATCGTTCGCCATCGGCGTGCCGGGCGTGAAATAGCCGACCCGGTCGTTCCACATTGCCCGATCGTCACCCGCAATGGCCTGCATGAACGGGGCCTGGTCGACTGCGGCGAGCACGGCGCGCCGGATCGCAGGGTTGTTGAAGGGCGGGTGCAGATGGTTGAAGCGGAACACGCCGACCGAGCCTGCCGGGTCGAGCGTCTCGACGGCGATCTTGCTGTTGCCCTTCAGCAGCGGAATGAGATCGGGCGGCGGCGCCTCCCACCAGTCGATCTCGCCTGATTGAAGAGCGCCGGCGGCTGTGCCGGCATCGGGAATGGTGACCCATTCGATCCGGTCGAAATGGGCGACCTTGGCGCCAGAGACGAAGCTCGGCTTGCCGGGAGCCGGGACATAGCGGTCGAACTTGGCATAGGCCGCGGAGGCGCCGGGTACCCGCTCCGAAGCGAGGAAACGGAACGGGCCGCTGCCGATGACCTCGGTGATCTGCGTCGTCTGCGGAGTAAGGGCGATCCGCTCCGGCATGATCGCGCACATATACGGGCTGGCCTTGCCGAGCGCGGCGGGCAGGAGTGGGAAGGGGCGCTTGAGCTTGAAGCGGATCTCGCGATCGGAGGCGGCCGAGAGCTCGTCCGTCACCGCCATCAGCTTCTGGCCGAACGCGTCGGCAGCGGCCCAACGCCGGATACTGGCGACGCAATCCTGCGCGCGCACCGGCGTGCCGTCATGGAAGAGCAGCCCGTCGCGCAAAGTCAGCCGCCACAGCAGGCCTTCGTTCTCGATCATATGCCCCGCCACCATCTGGGGCTGCGGCTCGAAGCTGGAATCGAGCCCGTAGAGCGTGTCGAACACCATGAAGCCGTGGTTGCGCGCGATATAAGCCAGGGTCCAGCCGGGATCGACGAAGCTCAGATCGGCATGCGGGGCAAAGCGCAGGGTGCGGGCGCGGCTCGCCTGGGCATGGCCAAGGCGCGGCATGGCAAGTCCTGCTGCGGCGGCGCTCGCTCCGGCGATGAAGTGGCGGCGGTGCATGCTTCCGATCTCCCCTCTTGTCGATTGTGTCGTCATGTCATTCCGGCTGTGCCGCGGCGGTTTCTTCAGGCGCTGCCATGGACGAGCCTGCCCTCGAACCAGGTGGCCAAAACCTTCGTCTGTGCGATCGCCAGCGGATCGATCGTCATCAGGTCGCGATCCAGCATGATCATGTCCGCCGACAAGCCCGGCGCGAGCCGGCCGGTGCGATGGCCAAGGCGCATCGCCACGGCCGGGTTGGTCGTATAGAGCGGCAGGGCCTCGGCGACGCTCACCGCTTGGTCAGGCGCGTGCGCGCCATCGTGACGCCCGGTCGGGTCGCGCCGGGTGACGAGGCCACACATGGCTTCCCAGGGATCGAGGTCGGGCGCGATCGTGCGCCAGTCGGAGGCGGCGACGACCGCCGCACCCGAGGCGAGGATGTCGCGCACCGGCCAGACCGTCGCATAGCGCTCGGGCCCGACCATCCGCTCATGCGTCAGGCTCGCAGAATTGGGATGCCAGAGCGGCGGACACATGTCGTGGAGGACGTTGAGCTTCGCCAGGCGCGGGATGTCAGCCGCCGTGATGAACTGGCCATGGGCGATCTGGTGCTGCGGCCCATCGGGGCCATTGCGACGGCGCACCTGCTCGACCGCATCGAGCACCATCCGGATGGCGCGATCGCCGACGGCATGCACTTTCACGCCCAGGCCGTCGCGATCGAAATCCGCGATCGCCTCGGTCAGCTCGTCCAAAGTCAGCGAGGTCGCGACCGGCGCCTCGTCGGGCGCGCTGGCATAGGGGGCGAGCATCGCGGCCGTGCGCAGCGAGGGCACGCCATCGAGGAAGATCTTGGCGAAATCGGCGTTCATATGCGGGCCGCAGAGTTCGCGGCGCTGCTCGCGCATGAGCTTGGCGTCGTCGGCCGCATAGCCCGAGCAGGTCGGGCTCAGAGCGAGATGGAAGGCGGCCCAGCAGGTCAGGGCGCCGGCATCGTCGAGAGCCCGGTAGTGGTTCAGCATCTCCAGGCTTGCCGACGCATCGGCGAAGCCGGTGATGCCGAGGCTGTTGAGGTAGGCGATCGAGGCGCGCGCCGCCTCGGCCTTCCCGGCAGCGGTGAGTTCGGGGATGGCGTCGGTGACGGGCCAGGCACCGGACTCGATGAGCAGGCCTGTCGGCTGTCCCGCGGCGTCCTTGACGATCTCACCATCCGGCGGGTTCGGCGTCGCGGCATCGATGCCTGCGATCCGCAAGGCGGCGGAGTTGGCGAAATAGCCATGGCCGCTGAGGTGCTGCATCGCGACGGGCCGACCGCGACTGACCGCATCCAAGGCCGCCAGCGCGCCGGGCTCGCGCATCCGGCGCAGAGCGAGCGCTCCGTAGGAGCCGGCGACGACCCAATCGCGCCCGTCCCGCCGGGCGCAGGCCGCTTCGATCTTGCCCAGGATCGTGTCGAAATCGTCGGCCGTGTCGAGCGCCGTCGTGTGGAGGCGCGCGATCATGCTGGGGAGGAGGTGGACATGGAAATCGATCAGGCCGGGCATCAGCATGCGGCCGCCGAGATCGACGAGAACAGTCGCTTCCGTCCGCAGAGCCATGACCTCGGCCTGCGTGCCGAGCTCGACGATCCTGCCGCCGGCAACGGCGAGGGCCTCCGCGAGGGGGTTCGCCGCGTCCATCGTGCGGATCACGCCGTTGTGCAGGATCATCTCGGCGGTGGGAGCGGGCTCTGCTGTGTTAGGCCTGTCGGTCATCCCTATCCCCTCGCAAGCGACGTTGGGGTGACCGAAACAAAAAAACCGGCGCTTCGCCCTGGCCCTTGCGGGCTCAGAGGAAAAGCGCCGGTTCGAAATGTTTCCCTGGAAGCCCGGCTCAGAGAGGAGGCATCCAGCACAAGTCACCTAGCAGGCTCAGTACGTGCCGAAATCTCGGCTCTGTCAACCGCTGCTGCGCTGCCTCCCGGCCCGGATCGAGGCGGCGAATGTCCCGTTCCCAGCTACCCGTCGCGCCGAGGCTTCAGCCGCCGTCCCGACTCTGCGCAGCCAGGCGCATCTCGCCGCTGTCGTTCCAGACCTCCTGACGCCGGATCAATCCGCCGACGATCTCGAAGCGGTCGACGAAGCGGATGCCGGAGAAGGCGGTGCCGTCAGGCCACTGGCCGTAGAGGCTGCCGAGGACATAAACGATGGCCGAGCCGTCCGGCTCCTTGCAGAGATCGCAGCGCTCGACATGCTTGGCGATGGTGCGATAGCGGCCGGACGAGCCCGTGACGATCGCCGAAAGATCGCTGCGCTTAGCGCCGCCGGGGAAGATGAATTCGGCATCGGCCGTCACGAAGCCGCGGGCGGTGTCGAGATCGCGCCGCTCCATCGCCGCGAGATAGCGGAGCGCCAGGGCTCTCGGCCCGTCATGACGCTCGGCTGCCAGGGCAGGGGAGAGGATCGCTTCAAAGCTCATTGACAGCCCTTGCCACCATCAGCTTCTGCCGCACTTTCGAGAACATCGGCAGCACGATCAGCAGCAGGCCGAAAGCCAGGATGGTCAAGGCGATCGGCCGGCCCATCAGATAGTCGAGCGGATCGCGCGCCAGCATCATGGTCTGGCGCAGGTTGAACTCGATCGGCCCGCCCAGCACGAAGGCGAGGATCAGCGGCGCGGTGTCGAAGCGCAGCTTGCGCAGGCCGTAGCCGAGCACGCCGAACAGCAGCAGGAGCAGCACCTCGACCGGATTGTTGTTGAGCGAGTAGGCGCCGATGATCATAAACAGGATCAACGCGGCGTAGAGCGCGCGATAGGGCACCTTCAGGAGCTGCACCCAGATGCCGATCAGCGGCAGGTTCAGCGCCACCAGCATGACGTTGCCGACATACATCGAGGCGATCACGCCCCAGAAGATCTCCGGCCGCTCCTGGATCATCAGCGGGCCGGGCGTGACGTTGTGGACGATCAGCGCCCCCAGCAGCAGGGCGGTGACGGGATTGCCGGGCAGGCCGAGCGCCAGCAGCGGGATGAAGGAGCCGGCGGCACCGGCATTGTTGGCCGCTTCCGGCCCGGCGACGCCCTCGACGGCGCCGTTGCCGAACTCCTCCGGATGCTTGGTGAACTTCTTCTCGACGCCATAGGAGATGAAGGAGGCGAGCGTCGCCCCGCCGCCTGGCAGCAGGCCGATCAGGAAGCCGAGCACCGAGCCGCGGGCGATCGGCATGGCCGAACGCTTCCAGTCCTCCTTGGTCGGCATCAGGCTGCCGACAGGGACCGCCTGCATCGAGCGGGTGCGGAACTTCTCGACGTTCTCGAAGACCTCGCCGAGGCCGAAGATGCCCATGGCGACCACGACGACGCCAAAGCCGTCGGTGAGCTCGGGGATGCCGAGGGTGAAGCGCGGCTGGCCGGTAATGACGTCCTGCCCGACCATGCTGAGCAGGAGGCCGGCGGCGATCATGATCAGCGACTTGACGACATTGCCCTTGGCCAGGACCAGGATGACGATGAAGCCGAGCAGCAGCAGCGACAGGTTCTCGGCCGGGCCGAAGCGGATGGCGAACTCGACCAGCGGCATGCTGATCAGGCCAATGGCGAGCGCGCCGACGGTGCCGGCGACGAAGGAGCCGATCGCGGCGATGGCGATGGCGCTGCCGGCGCGGCCCTGCTGCGCCATCTTGTAGCCGTCGAGGCAGGTGACGACGCTCTGGGCCTCGCCGGGAATCTTGACGAGGATCGCCGTGGTCGAGCCGCCATAGCTGGCGCCGTAATAGATGCCGGCGATCATGATGATCGCCGAGACCGGGTCGAGCCCGATCGTCAACGGCAGCAGCATCGCGATCGCCGCCGTGGGCCCGAGCCCCGGCAGAACGCCGATCAGCGTGCCGATCGACGCGCCGGCGAAGCAGAAGACCAGGTTCATCGGCTTCAGGGCGACGATGAACCCTCCGAGCAAGCCTTCCATCAATAACCCCAGAGCGTGCCGGCCGGCATGTTGACCGAGAGCGCGACGACGAAGAGCAGATAGGCGGCGAGCGCGGTCAGCACGGCCCGGAGGAGGGCTTTCGCCGAGACCAGCCTTTCCTCGCCGATGGCGTAGAGGCCGTACATCAGCATGGTGCCGGCGACGATGAAGCCGAGCCAGGTCAGCAGCAGCGCGAAGGCGCCGATCATGAGCGCGACGAGCGCGACCATCGCCGCGCCGTGCAGGCCGCCATCCTCCTCATCCTCGTCGGCCCCGTCGGTGCCAGGCTTGACGAACAGAGCAAGGCTCAGCCCGACCATCGCCAGCGAGAGCAGCAGCGGCACTGCGCCCGGGCCGAGCAGCCGGCTCGTGCCGAGCGGCAGCTGCAGCGAGGCGAAGGTCCCGACCAAGCCGCACAGGACGCCTGCGACCGCGCCGAGGCGCGGCCGCAGGGTCTCGGCCAGGCTGCTGGTTTTTCCGGTCACTTGGCCAGGCCGAGCTTGATGAGAAGCGGCTTCATCATCGCGCTTTCCTCGGCGATCTCGCGGCCGAAGATGTCGGGGCCGGCGAACTCGACCTCGGTCATCGTGCTTTGCGAGAAGGCGACGACGGCCGGACCGGTGGCGGCCTTCTCGATCGCGGCGGCGAGCTGCTGGACCACTGCGTCGGGCGTCGCCTTCGGCGCCCAGATGCCGACCAGCGGCGAGAGGGCGAGGTCGACGCCGGATTCGGCGAAAGTCGGTACATCCGGCAGGATCTTGGCGCGCGTCTTGCCGAACTGGGCGATCGCGACCATGCGCCCGCCCTTAGCCTGCGGCACGATCGACTGGGCGAAGCCGAGTGCGAGGTCGATGGTGCCGCCGACCGTTGCCGCCACCGCCGGCGTCGCGCCGGGGAAGGGCACATGGGTCAGCTTGATGTCGGCGGCGAGCGCGAAGGCCTCGCCGGAGAGATGCGTGCCGCCGCCGGTGCCGGCGCTGCCGAAGGTGACCTTCTCAGGATTGGCCTTGGCATAGGCGACGAGGCTCTTCACGTCGTTGAAGGGCGCGCCGATGCGGGCTCCCATGACGTTGGGGCCGAGCCCGACGCGCGCGACCGGCCGCAGGTCGGAGACCGCATAGGGCAGCTGGTTCTGGTGCGGCGCGACCGAGAGCGGCGCCGAGGTCGAGAACAGCAAGGTGTGGCCGTCGGGCTTGGCCGATTTGGCGACGTAGTTCGCGCCGATCGTGCCGCCGGCGCCCGGCCGGGTCTCGACCAGCACATTCTTGCCGAGGACCTTCTCCATCTCGGTGCCGAAGGCGCGAGCGAACTGGTCGGTCGAGCCGGGTGCATAGGGCACGACGAAGGTGATCGGCTGCGTCGGAAAGGCCCAAGCCGCCCGGCTCGCCAGGCCGAGCCCGGCCGTCGCGGCCAGCCCGCCGAGGAGGGCGCGCCTCCCGATCCCCGTATCGTCCATCCCGCTCATCGGTCTTCTTCCCTCGTTCGGCCCTGATCGGTGCGTGGCGGGCAAGGGCCCTGGCCAAGCTCGATGTCTGAGCCTTTGCTGTATGCAAGAAAATGTCAACACTTCTTGCTGCGGTGGCTGGCGCATATTTCGGCATGTGTCGCAAAAGGCGGCCGGCCAAGCTGCCGCGGGCAGAGGAAGCCGTAACCGGATGCTGCTGTGTGGTCATCACCGGCTGGAGTCGGTGTGGTGCATGGATAGCGCGCGTCGGAGAGGTGCAAGGCTGATAGCGATTAGTGTCAACAGTATTTGATTGGGGCTGCATGCAATCCGCTTATGGGGCGATGACGAAACGGCCTTGGACGGAGGGGCGCCGCCCCGGTCTTGTGGGCTTACCTGTCCTGTTCGAGCCGGAGACCATGCTGGCCACGTCCCCACCCGCCGGAAAGCCCGCCGTCAAACCGCTGATCGTCGGCATCGGCGGCACGCCCCGTGAGCAATCCTCGACCGAGCTCGCCTTGCGCCAGGCCTGCGCGGCGATCGTGGACGAAGCCGAGATCCGCATCTTCGCCGGGCGCGACCTGCTGCTGCCGCTCTATCAGCCGGGGATCGCGAGCCGCGATGACGTAGCTGCCGCGCTGGTCTCGGCGCTGATGCATTGCGACGGGCTGATCATCGCGAGCCCGGCCTATCACGGCAGTGTCTCCGGCCTGATCAAGAACGCGCTCGACTATGCCGAAGAGCTCTCGGGAGAGACGCGGCCCTATCTCGACGGCGTGCCGATCGGGCTGATCGCCTGCGCCGCCGGCTGGCAGGCCGCCGGCCAGACGTTGGCGACGCTGCGGACGATCGCCCACGCACTGCGCGCCTGGCCGACGCCTTATGGCGCGACGATCCGCACCGTGCCCGGCCTGTTCGCAGGTGGAGCTTGCAGCGACCCAGCGGTCGCGGCGGATCTCGGCCGCGTCGGCGAGCAGGTGCTCACCTTCGCCCAGAGACAGGCAGCTGCGCTGGTCGGGCTGGCGTCCCTGCAGCGCACCGCGTCCTTCGCTTCGATCGAGAGCGTACCATGAGACTGGGCATCTGGGCGCCCTTGCCCCACACCATTCGCGCCGAACCCGAGATGGAGCGCGCGATCGCGGAGCTCGGCACCGCCGGTGCCGGCGAGGTGGCCGACACTTCCTTCGAATTCGCCGCGCACATCCTGCAGCAGGCGGAGGAGGCGGGCTTCTCGATCTCGCTGATCGCCGAGCGCTGGCTCGGTCCGGATCTCGAATCCTGGGTCATGGCCTCGGCGTTGTCGCAACGTACGAAGCGGATGGAGCTGATGGTCGCGGCCCATCCCGGCATCGTCACGCCGCAGGCCGTGGCCAAGATGGGCGCCTCGCTCGACCGGATCAGCGGCGGGCGTTTCGCCATCAACCTGGTCAATGGCTGGTGGCCGGACGAGCTGAACCTGTTCGGCAATGGCGGCTGGCTGGACAGCAGCGCCGATCGCGCAGCGCGCCTCGGCGAGTTCGTCCGGGTGCTGCGTGGCCTGTGGATGCAAGAAGCGTTCTCGTTCAGTGGCCGCTATTACACGGTCGACAAGGCGAGCCTGCCCTTGAAGGCGCGTCGTTCGCCGCCGCCGATCTATGCTGCCAGCCGTTCGCCCGAGGGCAAGGCGCTGGTGGCGGAAAGCTGCGATGTCTGGTTCGCCGATTACGTGCCCGACTATCGGCTCTATGACGACAATCTGGTGGCGATGACGCAGGAGATCGCCGAGATGAAGGCGCTCGCCGCTGGCCACAGCCGCGAGCTCGGGATCGGGCTCAGCGCGCATGTGATCTGCGCCGATACGCTGGACGAGGCCTATGCCCAGGCCGAGGAGATGCTGGATTACGGCAAGCGCAGCCGCATCGCCGCGGTGGCGGCGCGCGGGCTCGGCGCCGGCCTCGTCGGCACGCCGGAGCTGCTGGCGCAGCGGATCGAGACCTATTCGCGTATCGGCATCGACTGCCTGATGCTGCGCTTCCATCCGATGGCGGAAGGGCTTGCCGGCTTCGCCGAGAAGGTCGTTCCGCTGCTGCGGGAGCGGCTTGTGATCGATGCCGGGGCGATGCAGCCGGAGCTGGCCCATGGTTGAGGCTGCAGCGTCCCGCCATGCCCTGATCACCGGCAGCTCATCCGGGATCGGCCTTGCGCTGGCGCAGCGCCTGCTCGCCGCAGGCTGGCGCGTGACCGGGATCGACCGCCAGCCGGCGTCGCCCGAGGCTGAGACTGCCGGCCTGCGTACCATCCCGCTCGACCTGCTCGATGCCGGGGCGCTGGCGAGTGTCTTGCCGGACATCCTGGCGGAGCGGCCGGACGCCTTCGTGCATTGCGCCGGGCTGATGCGGACGGGGCGCATCGCCGAAATCCGCGACGAGGACGTCGAGGTGCTCTGGCGGCTCCATGTCGGCGCCGCCATCGCCATTCTGCGCGATCTCGCGCCGGTCTTGCCTGACGCGCGCGGGCGCATCGTGCTGCTGTCGAGCCGTGGCGCGCTCGGGCGGTCCGGGCGGGGCGCCTATGCCGCGACCAAGGCGGCCCTGCACGGCTTTGCCCGCAGCCTGGCGCTGGAGCTGGCGCCGCGCGGTGTCACCGTCAATGTCGTGGCGCCGGCCGCGACCGATACGCCGATGCTGCGCGACCCCGGCCGAGGCGAGGCGCCGGCGGTCTCGCTGCCGATCGGCCGGCTGATTGCGCCCGACGAGGTCGCCTATCTCGTGCAGTGCCTGCTGGCGCCGGAGGCCGGAGCCATCACCGGCCAGACGCTCTATGTCTGCGGCGGGGCTTCGCTGGTCGCGCCGGGTTGAAGCCGGATCACTCCGGGCCGATCGCGCCCGGCCAGAGCCCCTCCTCGGTCATCTCCCGCACAATCTCGAGTGCGATGCGGGCGAACTCTATCGCTATGGTCGAGGGCGAGGGCAGATCGAGCTCGACCAGCGCCAGCGGCCAATAAGCCCGCGGCGCGATCGGGCGGATGTCGATCTCCCCGGCGAGCATGCCGGCGGCGAGGGTGGCGCGAGTCATCAGGCTGACGCCGAGGCCGCGCCTGACCAGCCCGCTGGTGATGACGTGGTCGTCGATTTCGTAGCGGGCGTCGATCCACAGGCCCTCGCGTGCAGCCCAGGCGTCGAGCAACCGGCGCGAGGCGTTCGGCCGGCTCGGCAGGATCAATGGCAGCTTGACGATCTCGGCCGAGGGCAAGCCGCCATCACCATCGCCGAGGCTGCCGGGCAGCCCGACGACGAAGACCTCCTCGCGCAGCAGGGGCGTGACCTTGAGGCCGCGCTGCGGCAGCGGGTCATGGGCGAAGGCAAGATCGAGCTGACGGCGGGCGAGCAGGTTGTGAAGCTGGCTTGAGAAGCCGCCAACGATCTTGACCTCGACCTGCTCATGCGCGGCGCTGAACCGGGCGAGCAGAGGCGGCGCCAAGAGATGGCCGACGCCCGGCGGCATGCCGATGGTGAGGCGCCCGGTCAGGGCGGCGGCGCCGCGGCGGACGTCGTTCGCGGCCTGTTCGACCTGGCGCAGGAGCTGGGCGGAATGCTCGAACAGGATGCGACCGGCCTCGGTCAGCCGCGCGCCGTCGCGGCTGCGTTCGAGCAACTCCTTGCCGAGCTCGGCTTCGAGCTCGCGGATGGTGCGGCTGACGGCGGGCTGGGAAATGCGCAGCATCTCCGAGGCGCGGCTGAAGCTGCCGCATTCGGCGACGGTCCGGAAATAGCGCAGCGCCCGGAGATCCATCAGCCGCGCCCGTCCTCTAGGTCGATCGTGCCTCGCCGGCGGCCGCCCGCCCGGCGATGAAGCCGAGGCCGAGCGCCGCGAGCAGGCCGTTTCCGGAGGCATAGCCGGCGCCGCCCGCCCGTCCGCTGACGCCGGCTGCGGCGCCGCCGCCAGCATAGAGGCCCGGCACGATGCCGCCATCGGCGCGCAGCACCCGCGCCTCCGCGTCAACCAGCAGGCCACCCTGGGTGTGGAACAGGGCCGGCGCGATCCGCGTCGCGACGAACGGCGCCTGCAGCGGCCCCATGCCCCAGGCCTTGCGGCCGAGAGTATCCGGCCGGTCGCCTTGGGTTGCGCCGGCAGCCAGCGCCAGCGTGTCGTCTAGCGCATCCGCCGGCAGGCGGCAGGCCGCGGCGAGCGCGCCGGCATCGGCGAAAGCAGGTGCGCCGCCATGAGCGACGAGCACGCCGAAATCCGGCTGGCCGGCGGCGGTCGCCTCGCGGATGCGGCTGTCATAGATCGCGAACAGGCGCCCGCCGCGCGCCAGTGCCGGTGCGGCGAAGGCGGAATAGCCGAGGGTCTCGTCGGCGAAGCGCCGGCCGGTCTCGTCGACGATGACGCCGCCCTTCTCGATGACCGTCCAGGTGACGAGCTCGCCATGCGGCTGGGCGATGGCGGAATGAGCCTGGTAGGCGCCCATATTGGCAAGGCGCGCGCCGAGCGCCTCGCCCCAGCGCACCGCCTCGCCATCGCTGCCGAGCGCGCCGAAATACTCGGCGCCGGCGATGTCGGGTGCGTGGCGGGCGATGAGTTCCCGGTCATGGCCGAAGCCGTTGCAGGCGAGGATCACGGCCTTGGCCGCGATCAGGCTCTCCTCGCTGCCTTGCGTCTGGATGCGCGCGCCGCGTATGGCGCCGCCCTCGACGATAAGCGTGGTCGCAGGGGTCGCCAGCGCCACCGGAATGCCGCGTTCCTCTGCTGCCTGCCAGAGCCCCTGCATCAGGTCGGCGCCGCGGCGCGAGGGCACTGCATGGAGCCGGTTGACGCTGTGTCCGACATGCCGGTAGGCGCCGATCAATTCGATCGGCAGGCCGATGGTGTCGGCGAGCCATTCGACCATCGGCGCCGAGATTTCGGCGAGGCGATCGACCAGCGCCTCGGCCTCGTGCGGACCGGCAGTGCGGCGCAGGTCGGCCGCGAAGCGGTGGGGGTCGTCGGCGATGCCGGCAGCGGCCTGGAAGCGCGTGCCGGCGGCGGGGATCGAGCCGCTCGACAGCATGGTGTTGCCGGCGAGGCGCGGCAGCTTCTCGACGACCGCGACCTCGGCGCCCGCCTCATGCGCGGCGAGCGCCGCGACGAGGCCGCAGCCGCCGGCGCCGATGACAAGGACATCGACCGCGAGGTCGGGGTCGGCGGACGCCATGGGCCCGCTCCGCCTCAGGAAGCCTTCGCCGTCGCCTTGTACTTGGTCTCGTAATGGTCGGTGGTGAGGAGCTGCTTTTCCAGCGCCTGCATGGCCGGGAAGCCCATCAGGTTCCAGATCTCGTCGATGCCGACGAGCAGGTCGGAGCGGTCGGCGGGGATGCCGGTCTCCATCACGCCGCGCATCACCGAGAGTGCTTCCTGCATCGCCTTGATCGCTGCGGCCGGCAGCATGCGCGGCAGGCTGATGCGGCGCACGCCGAGCTCCTTGAGGCGCGGCAGCGGGATCAGCGGCGTGGTCGGGCGCGGACGGATGCCGAAGCCCATATTGATCGAGACCGGCTTGCCGCCGGCCGCCTCGACGACGCGGGCGATCTGGTCCTCGGTCTTGACCGCGTCGGGGAAGATCGCGTCGGCGCCGGCGGCGACATAGGCGCGGATGCGCTCCAGCGTCGCGTCGATGCCCTCGACCGCGAGCGCGTCGGTGCGGGCGATGATGACGAAGTCGTCGTCGCGGCGGGCGAGGCAGGCGGCCTCGATCTTCTTGACCATCTCCTCCTTGGAGACGACCTCCTTGCCCGGCATGTGGCCGCAGCGCTTCGGGCTGACCTGGTCCTCCAGGTTGACGCCGGCGACGCCGGCCTCCTCGAACATCTGCACGGTGTAGTGCACGTTCATCGGGTTGCCGTAGCCGTTGTCGGCGTCGCAGGTCAGCGGGATCGCGATCGAGCGGGCGAGCTGGCGGCAGTGATTGACGTTCTCGTTCAGCCCCATCATGCCGAGATCCTCAACGCCGAGGATCGCGTTGGCGATGGCGGCGCCGCTGGTGCAGGCGCTCTTGAAGCCGGCGGCCTCGACCAGACGGGCGCTGTAGCCGTCATAGACGCCGGGCGAGACCAGGAACTCGCCGGAGTTGAGCAGGGCCCGGAAGGCGGCCGGAGCCGAAATCTCGCGTCTGGCGATCATGATGCTCGTTTCTCCGCATCGGCGGCAGCAATGGATGGTTTTTCGGGAACCTGGGCCAGCACATGGCGGCCGGCGCGCTCGACATGCGAGCGCATCAGGGATTCGGCGAGGGCGCCGTCGCGCATCTTGATGGCGCGCAGGATCTGCCAGTGCTCGGTGAAGGCGAGTTCCTTGCGCTCCGGCACGGCGCCGGAGATGCGCCGGTAGATGCGCAGCAGGTGGTAGAGATCGCCGCAGAGGCTGTCGATGATGCGGCTGTTGCCGCTGGCGCGCACGACCCGCTCGTGGAAATCGAAGCGTGCCGCCTCGGGCGGCTGCTGGCGGGAATGGGCGGCTTCCAGATCGGCGATCAGCGCGTCGATCTCCGCTTCGCTCATCCGCTGCGCGGCGAGGCGGCAGGCATAGCCTTCGAGCGCCTCGCGCATCTGGAAGAGTTCGAGGATCGCCTGGGCAGACAGCGAGACGACGCGCGCCCGCAGGAACGGCTCGCGCGAGACGAGCTGAATGCCCTGGAGGCGGCGGATGGCTTCGCGGACCGGGCCGCGGCTGACGCCGAAGCGTGTTGCCAGCACGGATTCGTTGACGACCATGCCGGGTGCGAGTTCGGTGCTGTAGATCAAGTCGAGGATGCGGCCGAAGATCTCTTCGCCGAGCGTCTCGGGGCGCCGTTCGCCGGTTGCCGCTTCCTGCAGGTCCATGCCGCGACGTTAGGGGTGGGCTGAAAATGTGTCAACAGTTTTGAGGAATGTTCACCGAGCGTCGGCAGATAGAACTCTGTGCAGCCGACTGCGTGCATATTGCTATGCTGATTTGGCCATTGGCTGGCCACGAATCAAAATGTCTGCAGAAAAATACTTTTCTGAAAGTGTTGACATTAACGGGCCTGCCTCGCATTTTCCGAGGGTGTTGAACGATGCGAGCCGCGGAATGGCCGGCGTCATGACGTCCGATGATAGCCTGAAGATCGATGCCGGGGCGGGGACTTATGTCTCGGTCGCCAGCGCGGCCGAGCGTGCTGGCGTCGCCCTCGCCACGCTGCCCTATGCTTGCCGCGTCTTCGTCGAGAATCTCGAACGCGGCCGGCTCTGCGATCCCAATATCGGGGCGGACGCCGTCGCGGCGATGCTGCATTGGCGAGACAATCACGGCGTCGGCGTGCCGCTGACCGTCGGCCGCGTCATCCTGCCGGATTCCAGCGGCCTGCCGGTGCTGCTCGATCTCGCCTCGTTGCGCGATGCCGTCGCCGAGGCTGGCTGCGATCCCGCCAGCGTCGAGCCACGCATTCCCGTCGACGTCATCGTCGACCACTCTCTGCAGGTCGACGTCTCGGCCACACCCGACGCGATGGCGCGCAACATGGCGCGCGAATTCGAGCGCAATGGCGAGCGCTACAGCTTCCTGAAGTGGGCGCAGCAGGCGTTTCGCTCCGTCCGGGTCTACCCGCCCGGCACCGGCATCATCCATCAGGTCAATCTGGAGCACATCGCCCCCGTGGTCACGCGGGTCACGACGCCGCTCGGGGAGATCGCCTGTCCGGACTTCGTCATCGGCGGCGATTCCCATACGCCGATGATCAACGGCATCGGCGTGCTCGGCTGGGGCGTCGGCGGCATCGAGGCGCAGGCTGCGATGCTCGGGCAACCTTATGTCTTCCCGGTGCCGGAATTCGTTGGCGTCAGGCTGGTCGGGGCGCTGCCAGCCGGCGCGACCACCACCGACCTCGTTCTCACCGTCACCGAGCGGCTGCGGCGCGAGCGCGTCGTTTCGACCGTGATCGAGTATTTCGGGCCGGGCGCGGCGACTTTGTCGGTGCCGTCCCGGGCGACACTCGCCAATATGGCGCCGGAATACGGCGCGACCGCCGGCTTCTTCCCGATCGACGCGCAGACCATCGCCTATCTCTCTCGCACGCGCTCACCGGAGCAGGCCGCCTTCGTCGAGGCTTATGCGCGGGTCAATGCCATGTTCCGCGAGCCCGGTCTGTCCGACCCGGATTATTCCCGCGTCGTCGAGATCGACCTTGCCAGAGTTGGCCGCAGCGTCGCCGGGCCGCGCCGTCCGCAGGACCGGCTCGATCTATCCGCCGTCGCGACCGATTTCACCGGCCGGCTGCCGCAGCCCCTGGCGGAGGGCGGTTTCGCCGCCGATCCCGCCGCGGCCATTCCGGTCTCGACGCCAGCCGGCTCGGCCGAGCTTCGGCATGGGGCGCTGGCGATCGCCGCGATCACTGCCTGCACCAACACCTCCAACCCAGCCGTGATGATCGCGGCCGGGCTGCTGGCGCGCAATGCGGTGGCGGCTGGGCTCGCAGTGCCGGACTGGGTCAAGACCTCACTGGCGCCGGGCTCGCGCGTGGTGACGCGCTATCTCGATGAGCTCGGCCTGCTGGCGCCGCTGGAGCAACTCGGCTTCGGGGTGGTCGGCTATGGCTGCACCACCTGCGGCGGCAAATCGGGTCCGCTGCTGCCGGTGATGGCGCAGGCGATCGATGCGGGCGGGCTAGTCGCCGCCGCCGCGCTCTCGGGTAATCGCAATTTCGAGGGCCGCATCCATCGCCAGGTGCGGGCCAACTACATCATGTCGCCGCCGCTGGTCGTCGCCTTCGCGCTGGCCGGGCGGATCGACATCGATCTCGAAAGCGAGCCGCTCAACGGGGCGGATGCGGACAAGCCGGTGCGGCTTGCCGATCTCTGGCCGGACGAGGAAGAGATCGCCACGCTCGCAGCGCGCGCCGGTGATGAGCGCCTGTTCCGCGAAGTCTATGGCGATACGCCCTCCGGCCTGCTCTGGGACGAGCTCGTCGCGCCGAGCGGACTGCGCTTCGGCTGGAATCCGCAATCGAGCTATCTGGTCGAGCCGCCCTTCCTGGAGCTAGCCCGCCAGCGGGCGCGCGAGGGTGTGCCGGAGCGCCTGACAGGCGCGCGCGTGCTCGGCGCCTATGGCGACTCCCTGACCACCGACCACATCTCGCCGAGCGGCGAGATCCCGGTCGACAGCCCGGCGGGGTGCTATCTGATCGGGCTCGGCATCGAGCCGAAGGGGTTCAATACCTATGTCGGCCGGCGCTGCAATCACGAGGTGATGGCGCGCGCGACCTTCGCCAACCTGCGCATCAAGAACCAGATGGTGCCCGGCCGCGAGGGCGGCTGGACGCAGCTCCAGCCGGAAGGCGAGGTCGTCTCCGTCCATGAGGCTGCGAGCGCCTATGCAGAGCGGGGCGTGCCGCTGATCGTGCTCGGCGGCAAGGACTACGGCATGGGCTCCAGCCGCGACTGGGCGGCCAAGGGTTCGGCCCTGCTCGGGGTGCGTGCCGTCATCGCCGAGAGCTATGAGCGCATCCACCGCTCCAACCTGATCGGCATGGGCGTGGTGCCGCTGCGCTTCGCCGACGGCGAAGGCTGGCGCCAGCTCGGCCTCGACGGCAGCGAGATCATCGACATCGAGGGGCTGTCCGCCGCGATCGATGGCATCGGCTCGGCCTCGGTCATTGCCACCGGCGCCAAAGGGCCGATCCGCTTCTCGGTCACGGCCGATGTCTCGACCCAGAGCGAGCGTGCGTGCCTGCGGGCCGGCGGCATCATGGCCGAGGTTCTCGCCTTCTTCACCCGGCGTGCCGCGCCGGCCCTGGTCACGGAGCATCCATGAGTTTCGATCTCTTGCTGGCGGGGGGCGAGATCGTCTTCCCGGGCGCCGGGGTCCGCACCGGCTCGGTCGCGGTCAAGGACGGGCGCATCGCCGCGCTGCTGGCGCCGGGCGAGCAGGCGAGCGCCAAGGAAGTCATCGATTGCCGCGGCAAATGGGTGATGCCGGGGCTGATCGACCCGCACACCCATATCGGCTTCGGCTCGAACGAGACTGATTTCGAGACGGAATCGCGCTCGGCCGCCATTGGCGGCGTCACCGGGATGATGACCTTCCACCGCTCCACCGATTTGCGCCAGTCGACCGGGCCGTGGAAGGAGCGTGGCGAGAGCCAGTCGCTGATCGATTTCGGCTTCCATTTCGGCGTCACAAGCAAGCTGCACATCGAGACGCTGCCGGAATGCGCCGAGCGCTTCGGCGTGACCTCGATCAAGGTCTACCTGATGTACAAGGGCGCCTCGGGCGCGGCGAAGGGCTTCACCGAGATCGATGACGGACTGCTCTATCGGGCGCTGCTGCAGGGTGCGCGCATCAAGGGTGGCGTCGTCGGCGTCCATTGCGAGAATGTCGAGGTCATTCCGGTCTTCCGCGAGCCGCTGAAGGAAGCCGGCCGCAACGACCTGCCCGTCTGGGACGAGCAGAGCCCGGGCTTCCTTGAGGCCGAGAACGTCTTCCGCGTGATCTATTTCGGCGAGAAGGCGCAGTGCCCGGTCAACATCGTCCACATGTCGAGCGCCGAGAGCCTGGAGATCGTGCGCCGGGCGAAGCGGCCCGGCCGCGCGCCGATCCATGTCGAGACCTGCAGTCATTATCTCGCGCTGACCAGCCAGTCGCCGATCGGCTTCCTCGGCAAGGTCAATCCGCCGTTGCGGTCCGAGAACGATGTCGAGGCGCTGTGGGAGGGCGTGCGCGACAGCACGATCTCGACCATCGGCTCCGACCATGTGCCGCGCAAGCGCGAGACCAAGGGCCCGGACATCTGGAAGGCGAGTGCCGGCTTCCCCGGCCTCGGCACGCTGCTTCCGATCCTGATCCATGAGGGCGTGCACAAGCGCGGGCTGCCGATCGAGCAGATCGCCGCCGCGACCAGCGCCAATGTCGCCCGGCTGTATTCGATCCCGAACAAGGGCCACATCGCGGTGGGCATGGATGCGGACCTCGTCGTCGTCGATCCCGACAGGGAGATCCTGGTCGATCCGGCGACGCAGGAATCGCACTCCGACTACTCGCCCTATGAGGGCATGCGCTTCAAGGGCGCGCCGGTGCGCACCATCTTGCGCGGCCGCGTCATCGCCAGCGACGGCGCCGTCGATCCCGAGGCCCGCGCGACGCCGGCCGGCCGCTACCTGCACCGCTCCTGAGACTGAAAGCTGAAGACGATGACCAAGCGAATCTGGGACGATTTCCTGACCGAGCGCGACAAGCAGGTCTATGCGCAGGCCGGCTATGGCAAGCGCGGCGGCTTCGGCAAGCGTCCGGCCCTGTTCATCATCGACGTCCAGTACAATTTCTGCGGCGACAAGCCGGAGGACATCCTGGAAGGCCTGAAGCAGTACCGCACCCATTGCGGCCCCGAGGCCTGGGCCGCGGTCGAGCACATCGTGCCGCTGCTGGAGATGGCGCGCGAGAAGAACATCCCGGTCTTCTACACCGAGAGCGCCCGCCGGCCGGACATGATCGATTCCGGCGTGCAGGTCGGCAAAAACCATCGCGGCACCGAGAAGACCTCGACCGAGGGCACGCATGCGACCCAGACCGTCGCGCCGCTGGCGCCGCGCCCGCAGGACATCCGCATCGGCAAGCGCAAGCCGTCCTGCTTCTTCGGCACGATCTTCATGAGCCATCTCAACTTCTTCGACGTCGACACGCTGATCCTGACCGGCTGCACCACCTCGGGCTGCCTGAGGGCGACGGCGGTCGACGCCTATTCCTATAATTTCAAGGTTGTGATCCCGGAGGAAACGGCGTTCGACCGCTTCCAGGCGAGCCACGCCATCAACCTGTTCGACCTCAACTGCAAATATGCCGACGTGATCCCGTCCGCCGAGGTGAAGGACTATCTCGGCGGCCTCGCCGTCCGCGATGATCTGCCGACCGGCGTGCAGGGTTGAGGCTTCCGCCAGACGTCATTCTCGGCCGAAGCACAGCGGAGAGCCGGGAATCTCTGGACGAGTGTGCTCCAGAGCCCCATTCGGCATGAGATGCTCGGGACAGGCCCGAGCATGACGCCTGAGAGGATTCTTATGGCCGATCGCGAGATCATCGTTCCGGAATCGATGCGTGCCATCGTCGAGCGGGCCGGCTACGCGCCGGCCGTGCGCGTCGGCGAGATCGTCTATGTCGTCGGCCAGGTCGGCCGCACGCCCGATCTCCAGGTGATCGAGGACCCGGCGGAGCAGTTCGCCGCCGCCTGGGAGAATGTCCGCATCGTGCTGGAGGCGGCCGGCTGCAGCTTCGCCGACATGGTCGACGTCACCACCTACCATGTCGGGATGGCGCGCCACATGGACGTGTTCCGCGAGGTCAAGAACCGCCTCGTCCCGCGCGAAGGCTATGCCTGGACGCGGATCGGCGTCTCCGAGCTGGCCCATCCCGGCCTGCTGGTCGAGATCAAATGCGTCGCCCACCGGCCTGGCGGCTGAGCCGGACCTCGCTCAGCTCAGCGTCGCGCTCAATCTTGTGCAGGCGCGCGTGAACAGTGCGCCGGGCTTCACGCCCGTTTGCTTCATCATCCACCAGGCGCAGCAGAGATTGGACGAGAGCAGCGGCGGGGCCGAGCCCTCGGCGCGCCCCAACATGGCCGGCAGGGTGATCATGCCGGTGCCGCTCATGACGATGGCGTCGATGCCGTCTGTCTCGACCTGGCGCAGGGCTTCCTCGACCTCTTCCGTGGTCAATTCATAGGCGCGGAAGGTCTCGGAGACCTTGACCACCTGCGCGACGGTGAAGCCGGCGCCGGTCCAGTAGCCGACGGCCTCCTCGGTGAGCCAGGCCGGATAGGGCGAGAACAGGCAGACGCGCTTCGCGCCGATCGCCTTGAGCGCGTGACGGATCGCGCCGCTCGCGGTCTCCACCGGAAAGCCGGCCGCATCGGTGAGGCATGCGGCCAGGGCATCGTCGGCGCTGGCGCCGAGCCGGTAGCTCGGTCCGGTCAGCGCGACTGTCGCGGCGTCGAGTTTCAGGCTGCCGAAGGTCTTCAAGGCCGGTTGGTAGGAGGCAATATAGGCCCGGTTGCGCTGCTCCAGCGTCGTGTCCGGCATCACCGGCAGGCGCGTGGCGTAGACCCGCGCGCCCGAGGAGATCAGCCGGTTCATCTCCGGCTCGACGGTCGGATTGGCCGGCGGGACGAGCACACCGAGCGCCGGCTGCGTGGCGAGTTGAGAAAGATCCATGGTGTCCCTCAGGCGGCGCGGGCAGGGCGTTCGAGCATGTCGAGCATCGCGGCGGCGGCGAGATAGTCGATGGCGCTGCTGCGCGAGGCCGCGAGATCGCGCACCTTCTGCAGCCAATCCTCGCCGCCGGCGACGTTTCGGTCGGTACGCGGGATCAGCATCTCCTCGGCGATGCGCTTGCGCTCGGCGGCGGCCGCGACGACGAGCTCCGGCCGGTGCTCGCGCAGAGCGCGGATCATCGCCTGCGCCAGCGCCTTCGCATCGTGGATGCCGCAATTCATGTTCATGCCGCCGCGGGTGTTGGTGACATGGGCGCCGTCGCCGGCGAGGAAGGCGCGGCCGATATGATAGTGCGAGGCGACGCGGCGGCTGGCGCCGTAGACGTCGCGTCCCAGAACGGTCGGCGGCGTGGTCCAACTAGGCATGACCTCGCGGATGCGGTCGGCGAACCAGCCGTCCTGGAGCGCGGTCTCGTCCGGCACGTCGCCGGGCACGCGGATGATGATGCGCCAGCAATCCGGCATCTTGAGGAAGCTCAGGGATTTGCCGCCATTGTGCAGATAGGTGATCGGCGCGATCCCCGGCATCACGGCGTCGAGATCGTCGGAGGTCATCACGCGCAGGACCTTGTGCGGATAGACCATGCCGTCGAAGGCGATGCCGAGCGCCTCGCGCACAGCGCTGCGGGCGCCGTCGGTGCCGAGCAGATAGTCGGCCGTAACGGTCAGTGGCGTGCCATCGCGATCGGCGGTGACCGTGACGCCATTCTCATCCTGCGTCAGCGCCTCGAAGCCGGCGCCGAACAGCACGCGGGCATTGGGGTGCGCCTCGATCTGCGCCAGCAGCAGCGGCGTCAGGCGCGCCTGCTCCAGGTGCAGCCGGAAAGGGAAAGGGGTGCGCTCGGCGAGGTCGGCGAGGACGAACTCGGCGAAGGGGCCGTCAGGCGTGCGATACTGGATGCGCTTGACGATCTCGCCCTCGGCCAGCATCGGCGCGAGCACGTTGAGCTCATCGAGGATCTCCAGCGTCGCCGGGTGGAAGGTCGAGGCCTTGGAGGCGGCGGTGAGGGCGGCGCGCTTTTCGAGCACGACGACGTCGATGCCCGCTCTGGCAAGGATCAGGGCCGCGACGAGGCCGACCGGCCCGGCGCCGGCTACGATCACTTGCGTTGTCAGGCTGGTGGTCATTGGCATCCTCCGCAGCGGCGTCACGCTGCCGTGCATCTAATTGTATTAAGTATGCTACTTAATATGTTTTGGCAAGAGCGGCCAAGAACAGCCGTCAGGCCTCCTCGGGGCCGAGCACGAGGCAGTTCGCTGCCGCCCAGCCGACCGGGATGCGCTCGCCACGCTGCAGGGCGGGCAGGCCGTCGCGGAAGGTCAGGCGGGCGGTGAAGCTGTCGGAGCCGCCGAGGCTCAGGCGCAGGCGGGTGTGGTCGCCGTAATAGACGAGCTCCTCGATCACGGCATCGAAGCGGTTTTCGCCGGCGGCGGCCGGGCCGATCAGGACCTTTTCGGGGCGCAGCGCCAGCACGGCTGGCGCGCCGACCGGCAGGTCGGTGCCGGCCATGGCGCGGACCTCGCTGCCATCCGAGAGACGAAGCAGGCACTCGGCGCCGTCGCGGGCAGCGATGGTGCCGTCGAGCTTGTTGTTCTCGCCGATGAAGGAGGCGACGAAGGCGTTGGCCGGCTTCTCGTAGATCTCGGTCGGCGGCGCCAACTGCTGGATGCGGCCGTGATGGAAGACGGCGACGCGGTTCGACATGGTCAGCGCCTCGCCCTGGTCATGGGTGACGTAGACCACGGTGACGCCGAGCTGCTCGTGGATGTGCTTGATCTCGAGCTGCATGTGCTCGCGCAATTGCTTGTCGAGCGCGCCGAGCGGCTCGTCCATCAGCACGAGCTTGGGCCGGAAGACCAGAGCACGAGCGAGCGCGACGCGCTGCTGCTGGCCGCCGGAGAGCTGCGTCGGGCGCCGGTCGGCGAGGTGGCCGAGCTTGACCATGTCGAGCGCGCCGCGGACCCGCTCCTCGCGCTCGGCCCGGCCGACGCTCTGCATCTCCATCGGGAAGGAGAGGTTGGCGGCGACGCTCATATGCGGGAACAGCGCGTAGTTCTGGAAGACCACGCCGATGCCGCGCCGATGGGCCGGGACATTGTTCAGCGGGCGGCCGTCGAAGGTGATCGTGCCGCCAGAGGGATCCTCGAAGCCGGCCAGCATCATCAGCGTCGTGGTCTTGCCCGAGCCGGAGGGGCCGAGCAGCGTGACGAATTCGCCGCGCTCGACCGCGAAGTCGAGCGACTTCACGACCTGCGTCGCGCCGTCATAGCTCTTGGTGACCTTGTCGAAGACGATGATGGGATCGCTCATGCCAATACTCATGCGGTCGGGCCGGAAGGGGAGGCCCCACGGGCCTGCGCGCGCTTCCGGATGAATTCGTTGAGGGCCAGCAGCAGCACCGAGAAGAGGATCAGCAGCACGGCGGCGGCGGCGATGGTCGGGCTCAGGAATTCGCGCAAGCCGGCATACATCTGGCGCGGCAGGGTGAACTGGCCGGGGCTGGCGATGAACAGCGCCACGATCAGTTCGTCGAAGGAGGTGGCGAAGGCGAAGAGCGCGCCCGTCGCCACGCCAGGCGCGATCAGCGGCAGCACCACGCGGCGGAAGGCGATGGCCGGATTGGCGCCGAGGCTGGCGGCGGCGCGCAGCAGGTTCTGGTCGAAGGTCTGCAGCGAGGCCAGCACCGTCAGCAGCACGAAGGGCACCGACAGCACGGTATGGGCAAGGATCAGACCGGTCAGGGTCGAGCCGAGACCGACGAGCGACAGCGAGAAATACATGGCGATCGCGGTGACGATGACCGGCGTCACCATCGGCAGCGACAGGATGGCGAGCAGCAGCGCCTTGCCGGGGAAACGGCCGAGGAAGATGCCGAAGGCGGCGAGCGTGCCGAGGAGCGTCGCCAGGATCATGGTGGCGATGCCGACGACGAAGCTGTTCCAGGTGGCGCTGAGCCAGCGGCTGGAGGAGAAGAAGTCCTCATACCAGCGCAGCGAGTAGCCCGGCGTCGGCAGCACCAGCAATTCGCCCGAGGAGAGCGAGAGCGGGAAGACGACGACGATCGGCGCCACCAGGAAGAGCAGGATCAGGGCCGTGGCGAGCGCCAGTGCAAGGCGTCCGGCCGAGAGCTTGCGCGCAGGGGAGGAGGGAGCGGTGCCTGCCATCGCTCAGACCTTCACATTGCCGGAGCGGAAGCCGGGCACGATCAGCCGCGCGACGATGACGAGCAGCGCGGTCATCGCCATCAGCAGCGTCGCCAGCGCGGCGGCCATGCCCCAGTTCACCGAGGTATTGGTGAAGAAGGCGATGAAGTAGCTGACCATCTGGTCGCCGGAGCCGCCAACCAAGGCAGGCGTGATGTAGAAGCCGACCGAGAGCATGAACACCATCAGCGATCCCGCGGCGACGCCCGGCATGGTCAGTGGCAGGTAGATGCGCAGGAAGCGGCGCCAGCCCGGCGCGCCGAGCGAGGCGGCGGCGCGCATATAGTCCGGCTTGATCCCCTTCATCACACCGTAGAGCGGCAGGATGGCGAAGGGCAGCAGCACATGGACCATGGCGAGATAGACGGCAAAGCGCGTGAAGATCATCGTCAGCGGCTGGTTGACGATGTCGAAGGCGAGCAGCAGCGCGTTGATAGGCCCCTCGCGCTGCAGGATGATGAACCAGGCCGTCGTCCGCACCAGGATCGAGGTCCAGAACGGGATCAGCACCAGCATCATCCCGGCATTGGCCCAGCCCTGCGGCAGGATCGACAGGGTGTAAGCGACGGGATAGGCCAGCAGCGCGCAGATCACCGTGACGATCAGGCTGATCTCGAAGGTGCGCCAGAACAGCGGCAGGAAGACCGCATCCTCGGCCCCCGCATGGACGATGCCCTTGTCGGTCGGCCGCATATCGAGCGAGCGCAGCAGATAGAGCGAGGTCCAGGGGCCGGTCGCGCGCTTGAACATGCGCCAGAGTTCGGGCTCGCCCCAGCGCGGGTTGAGCGCGATCAGGCCGTCTTTCACCGGAGGAGCGAGGCGAGAAGAGGCGCGCGCAGCTTGCAGCAACAGGCTGCGCAGGCCGGTCTCCTCGAAATTCAGGCGGCTGAGGACGGCCCCGGCCTCCTGGTTCTGCTGCGCGGTCCGCAGCTCCTCGACCATCGTGGCGAAGGCCTCGTCGGGCGGCAGATCCTTGCCGTCCCAGGCGCGCAGCAAGGCAGTGGTGCGGGGCAGGGTGGTCGAGAACTCGGAATCATCGACCGCCCGATAGAGCGTCGCCCCGAGCGGGACGAGGAAGCTCAGCGTGACCAGGAGCAGGAGGGGCGCGATCAGCGCCGCCGCCAGCAGGTTCCGTCGTGACATGCCGAGTCCTCGTGCCCGCGCGCCGGCTTACTTCGCCAGCCAGGCGTTGAAGCGGGCTTCGAGATCCTCGCCGTGCTCGACCCAGAACTCGGTGTTGATGAAGAGCCCTTCCTTGGCGTGGTTGGCGACCATGCCCGGGTTCTTCTTGATGACCTCGGGATTGTTGGCGACGGCGGTGTTGGCCGGCGACACCGCCCAGTCCTGCGCCAGATTGGTCAGCGGCTTCTCGTCGGTCATGTAGCTGATCAGCTTCATGCCCTCGGCCTTGTTCGGCGAGTTGCGCACCACCGTCCAGTAGTCGAACGAGAACAGCAGCGTGTTCCACTGCACCGGGTACTTGGCGCCGCCCTCATTGGCGCGGATCGTGCGCCCGACATAGCCGACGGCATAGGCGGCCTCGCCCGAGCCGACCAGCTGCAGCGGCTGCGTGCCCGACTTCCACCAGACGACATGCGGCTTGATCTGGTCGAGTTTGGCGAAGGCGCGCTTCTGCCCGTCCGCCGTGGCCAGCACCTTGTAGACATCGGCGGCCGGCACGCCGTCGGCGAGCAGGGCGATCTCCAGCGTCATCTTGGCGCCGGAACGCAGCGAGCGCTTGCCGGGGAACTTCTGGACGTCCCAGAGCTCGGCATAGTTGGCAGGGCCGGTGGGGTTACGGGCCTGGTCGTAGAACAGGCTGACGCCCCAGCCGACGGCGCCGGCTCCGCAGGCGGTGGTGCCGCCGGGGATGAACTTCTTCTGGTCGATGACGCTCCAGTCGAGCTTCTCGAAGACGCCATCCTCGCAGCCGCGGGCGAGCTCGGGCGCTTCGACCATGATCACGTCGTAGGTGACGTCGTTCGACTTCACCATCGAATAGATCTTGGCCATTTCGCCGTTGTAGACGTCGTCGGCGACCTTGACGCCCTTCTCGGCGGCATAGCCCTGGAACAGGTGCTTGCGGGCATTGTCCTGGAAGCCGCCGCCGAAGCCGACGACCATCAGGTCGCGCGCCAAAGCGGGAGCCGCTGCCGCGGCCAGTCCGAGCGCGAACAGCCCCGCGCAGGCAAATCTCGTCGTCTTCATGCTCATCCCCTCGTTCTTATGGATATCAAGCCCGGATTTCGACGGCCATCGACGGCAGTCTGGCTGCCGCGTCAAGCCGCCTGTTATCCGCGTGACAAGCGTATTGGTATTTTTGATATGATGATGATACATATCTGTCAACGGCAACCCGTCGCCGTGCTCTCCAGGAACCTCCGATGACCGCAGCCACGCTCTCGCTCGATCCGATCTCGTCCGCGATCCGCCCGACCAAGCAGGATGCGGACCAGCGCTATCGCTATCAGCACTATATCGATGGCGGCTTCGTCGATCCGGCGAGCAATGCCTGGCTGGAGACGTCGGATCCGGTGACGGGCGAGGACTGGGCCTGGGTGGCGCGCGGCGACGCCGCCGACGTCGAGCGGGCGGTGACGGCGGCGCATCGCGCCTTCTCGGAAGGGCCGTGGCCGGCCCTGTCAGCCTCGGGCCGCGGCGCGCTGATGCGCAAGCTCGGCGATCTCATCACCGAGAACGCCGACTGGCTAGCGCGGGTCGAGATGCGCGACAACGGCAAGCTCTTCGCCGAGCTGTCGATGCAGATGCGCTATATGGCGAACTATTATTACTACTATGGCGGGCTGGCCGATAAGATCGAAGGCACGGTGATCCCGACCGACAAGCCCGGCGTGTTCAACTACACCAAGCCGGAGCCGATCGGCGTCGTCGCCTGCATCATGCCGTGGAATTCGCCGCTGCCGCTGACCAGCCTGAAGCTGGCGCCGGCGCTGGCCGCCGGCTGCACCGTCGTGCTGAAGCCGTCGGAATTCACCTCGGCCTCGCTGCTCGAATTCGTCAAGCTGGTCGAGGCGGCCGGCTTCCCCAAGGGCGTGGTCAACGTCATCACCGGCTATGGCGCCGAGGTCGGCGACGCGCTGATCAGCCACCCGCTGGTCGAGCGCATCGCCTTCACCGGCGGGCCCGAGGCCGGGCGGATGATCAACGAGAAGGCCGCCCGCCACATGAAGCGGGTGACGCTGGAGCTGGGCGGCAAGTCGCCGAACATCATCTTCGACGATGCCGAGCTCGACCAGGCGGTGAAGGGCGCCGTCGCCGGCATCTTCGCAGCCTCGGGCCAGACCTGCGTCGCCGGTTCGCGCCTGCTGGTGCAGGACACGATCCACGATGCCTTCGTCGAGCAACTCAAGACCTTCATCGCCGATGTCAGGTTCGGCCATCCCTCCGATCCGGCGACGCAGGTCGCGCCGATCTCGACCAGGCCGCAGCTCGAGAAGATCAAGTCCTATGTTGAGATCGCCAAGTCGGAAGGCGCGCGTCTCGTCGCCGGCGGCGAGCCGGCCTCGGTGCCTGGCTATCCGAAGGGGCTGTTCTTCAAGCCGACCATCTTCGTCGACGTGAAGAACGGCATGCGCATCGCCCAGGAGGAGGTGTTCGGCCCGGTGCTCTCGGTGATCCGCTTCAAGGACGAGGACGAGGCAGTCCGTATCGCCAACGACACGCAGTTCGGCCTCGCCGCCGGCATCTGGACGCAGTCGATGCGCCGCGCCCTGACCATGGCGAACCGCGTCCGCGCCGGCACGGTCTGGGTCAACAACTACCGTTCGACCAGCACGACCTCGCCCTTCGGCGGCTTCAAGATGAGCGGCGTCGGCCGCGAGGGCGGCATCGCCGGCATCCGGGAGTACATGGAGACCAAGAGCGTCTGGATCTCGACGGCGACGGACATCCCGAACCCGTTCATCCGGCGCTGAGGCGCCAGACGACAGCGGCGTCCTAAGCGGCGCCGCTGTCGGTGATCATCGCCTTCCAGGGCGTGCCGAGATTCTGGCCGTCGATCGAGTACTGCACGCGATATTCGTAACGGTCGGGCCGGTAGAGTGCCTGCAGCAGTTCGATCAGGCGCCCGTCCTCGTCGCGGACGTGGCGGGTCATCGCCACCAATGGCGTGCCGATCGCGACGTCGAGATGCGGCGAGACATCGGAATCGGCGAGCACCGCGGTGATCTTCTCCTCGAAGCGGGCGAGCTTGACGCCGGCAGCAGCGAGCGTGGCCGAGACCGGCAGCGAGGAGATCGCGGTGCGCGGCACCAGCGGCGCGAGGTCGGCGGGGAGATAGCAGAGGGTGTGCGAGATCGGCGAGCGCTCGTCGCCGCGGACGCGCTCGATCCGCAACAGCTCCGTACCGTCGGCGGTGTCGAAGGTCTGGGCGAGCAAAGGCGAGGGCCGGACGAAGTCATAGGCCAGCAGAACGATCTTCGTCTTGCGGGCGAGGGAGATCTGGTTGTTGAGGAGCTGGCTTGCCGGCTCGCCGGCCTCGTTGGCCGGTGTCAGCGGGAAGGTGCCGCGACCGCGCTGGCGCAGGACGCGGCCCTCGCGCTCCAGCCTTTCCATGGCTTTGCGGATCGTGACCCGCGACACGCTGAAGGTCTCGGCGAGGTCGTCCTCGCTCGGGATCGGAGAGCCGGCCGGATAGGAGCCGTCCATGATCTTCTGGAGCAGCATGACGTAGACGCGGTGATAGAGCGGGATGACGTCCCGTTCCGACGAAGGCCGCTCAGCCGCCGTACCCGTCTGCGGTCTCGCCATGGATTGCCTTTCCGGATTCGTCGTGGGGAATCGCTAGCATGTATGGTCTGGAATACCAATCAGGCCTGCTGCTCGCGGAAGTATGTTGTATTATGTTTATACCATTGATACCTATTTCGCTGTTCTGATGCCCACCCGACGCCTATGCGAGACAGTGATGAGTGACAGCCTCGACGCCGCAGACCGCCAGCGCTTCGCCGGCTCCTATGCGCATCGCAAGACCGCGCTGTCCCATCTCGCCTATGGCGTGTCCTCGACCCCGCGCGCGACACAGAATCCGGTGGCGATCACGGTCGAGCGCGGCGAAGGCGCTCATGTCGTCGATGTCGACGGCAACCGCTTCATCGACTACGCCCTCGGCTACGGTCCGCTGATCCTCGGCCATACGCCCCCGTCAGTGATCGCGGCCGTTCAGGACGAGCTCAGCCGCGGCCTGCGGACCGCCAGCGTGCATCGTGGCGAGGCGAAGCTGGCCGAGCTGATCGCAGCCTGCGTGCCATCGGCCGAGCAGACCAGCTTCGTCAGCACCGGCACCGAGGCGATCCAGCTCGCCCTGCGGGTCGCACGCGCCGCGACCGGGCGCATCAAGATCATCAAGTTCCGGGCCAATTATCATGGCTGGGCCGACGGCATCCATGTCGGCAACGCGATCGGCCAGGACGGAGCTTCGGCGCTCGGCCAGGACCCGCAGGCGGCCCAGAGCGTGACCCTGCTGGATTGGGGCGATGCCGAGCAGGTCGAGGCGGTGCTCGATTCCAGCTTCGCAGCCGTCATCGTCGAGCCGGCCGCGATCAATGGCGGCTGTTTCGAGCCGCCGGCCGGCTTCCTTGAGCGGTTGCGGGCGGCGACGCAGCGCTGCGGCGCGCTGCTGATCTTCGACGAGGTGATCACCGGCTTCCGCCTTGCGCTGGGCGGCGCGCAGGAACGCTATGGCGTCACGCCGGATATCAGCGTGCTCGGCAAGGCACTCGGCGCCGGCCTGCCGATCAGCGCGGTCTCGGGTAGCCGGGCGGCGATGGAGGTCCTGTCGAGCGGGCGCCTGATGCATCGCGGCACCTTCAACGGCAACCCGCTTTCGGTGGCAGCCGCGATCGCCTGCCTCAACGTGCTGCAGGCCGAGCGCGGGGACATCTATCCGCGCATGGACGGGTTCGCGGCGCGGCTGTGCGGGTTCCTGAACGACCAGGCCGCGCGTCGCGGTGTTCCGGTCCGGGCGCGCCAAGCCGGAGCCGCGCTGCAGATCTTCGCCGCCAAGGGGGCGGTGGAGACGCTGCGTGACACGGCGAAGGTCGACAAGGACAAGACGCTGGTGTTCACCGGAGCCCTGCTCAGGCAGGGGGTAATGACCCTGCCGCGCGGCCTCTGCTACCTGTCATCCGCCCATAGCCTGGCTGATATCGAGGCGACCGAAGCGGCGATCGCGGCCGCGATGGAGACGATGGCGCAGTCGACGGCCGCCTGAGGCGGCCTCGATTGGGGCGGGTTCGGCAGAGTGCCGAAGCCGTCTCAAGACTGCAGCATCTTGAAGTGGCTGCAGAATTCCCGGTAGCTCGACTGCAGGATCTTCTCGCCGCCGCGGACCTTCAGCGTCTCGGCGACGGCGAGGCCGAGCTCCTTCGCCTGCTCGCCCGGCTCGTCCTGCGTCGCGACGACCCGCTCATGGCCGTCGAGCGAGGTGATCTGGGCCTGCAGGCTGAGCCGCTCGTCCTGCCAGTTGCAGACGGCGCCGACGGGCAGGCTGCAGCCGGCCCCGAGCGCATGCATCATCTCACGCTCGGCATCGACCTCGGCCCGGGTCTTCCTACATTCGATCGAGCGCAGGATCTCGACCAGCTCGCTGTCCTCGCTGCGCGCCTCGATACCCAGCGCCCCCTGGCCGACGGCATAGGGGAACGCGACGGGGTCGAGGAATGCCGACGACTTATCGCCGAGGCCAAGGCGCTCCAGGCCGGCATGGGCCAAGATGACGGCGTCGAGCGCGTCGTCGCCCTCGATTTTGGCGAGGCGCGGGCCGATATTGCCGCGAATCGGGACGACGGTGACGTCGGGGCGCAGGCTCAGGATCTGCGCGCGGCGGCGCAGCGAGCCGGTGCCGACCCGCGCGCCTTCCGGCAGGTCTTCGAGCGCCGAGCCGCACAGGACATCGCGGGGATCCTCGCGCTTGGGCACCGAAGCCAGCGTCAGCCCGTCGCGAAGGATGGTCGGCAGATCCTTGAGGGAATGGACGACGAAATCGACGTCCTTGCGGAGCAGCTGCTCCTCATGCTCGGTCGTGAAAACGCCGATCATGCCGAACTGGTGGAACTCGGAGACCCTGTCGCGATCGGCGACCGTGGAAATCGGGCAGATCTCGAATTCGATGTGCGGATGCAATGCCTGAATTGAACCAATTACAAAGTTGGTTTGCGTCATGGCGAGGGGGCTGCGGCGGGTGCCAACGCGAAGAAGCATAATTCGTGAACCTGTTTGCGCCGTGCACGCGCGATCGCGCCCCGTCTAGCAGTTGCGACCCCCGAGTGAAAGTGCGGCAGATTCGCCGGCTCGGGAGTGCGAAGTTGCGCTTTTCCGCCGAGTCGTCAGGGCCGAAAAGCAGGCCGAAGGCGCCTTCGGCGGCGCGGTCGGTGCAGGCTCCTGTGCTGGCAGCGCGGCAGGCGATGCATTAGCATCCAGGACGAACTGTTCGACCATGAAGACAGGCAGCGAGGCGAATGAACGCCGATTTTCTGGCTCGCGCCGAAACAAGATTCCTCGATGCCGCCACCGACCCGGATCTCTGGCGATCGGCGATGGACGATATCGTGCAGGAGACGGGCTCGCTCGGTGCGTCCCTGCTGACGGTCGAGGGGCGCGGGCCCTTCATTCTCGCGACCGACGGCGTTGCAGAGCTCGCCGATCAATATGTCAGGGATGGCTGGTATCAGAGAGATTACCGCTATGCCGCCGTGCCGCGCCTGCGCAAGCACGGGTTCTTCGTCGACCAGCAGATCACCACCACCCACGACATGGCGAGGAATCCCTATTACGCAGACTACCTTGTCAAAAAGGGAGCAGGGTGGGGAATCGGCCTCAGGATCGATACCGGCGACGACATGTGGTGCTTGATGATCCAGCGCGGCATGGGCACCGGCGCCTATCAGGAGGACGAGCAGGAGCGCCTCAAGCCGCTCGTCGGCATCGTCAACCGCGCAGCAAGCCTGTCGCGCCGTCTCGAATTCGCGCGCCTCGATGGTGCAGCCGAAGCATCTGAGATGATCGGGGGAGCCTGCCTGTTCATCGATCGGTTCGGCCGTATCGCAAGGATGAACGCCGCAGCGGAAGCCATGGTGGGGCGCAAGTTCCTCATCCGGCAGGGACGGGTGGCTTTCGCGCATTGTGCCAGCGAGCCGCTGCAACGCCACATCGATGCTGTGATCTGGCCGGACCTCGCTGCGGCCGACAAGGCGTTCCGGCCGGTCGTCGTGCCGCAAATCTCGGGTCGCCCGCTTGTCTTTCAAGCCATCCGCATGCGTGGCAACACGAGGATCCTGTTCGCGCCTGCCTACGCGATGCTGCTCGTGACGGATCTCAACGAGAAGGCCGGGCCGCTTCCGGAGCATCTGCAGGCGGTGTTCCAGTTGACTGCCGCCGAGGCGCGCCTAGCCGATGCCCTGCTCCAGCAGTTCAGTCTGGTCGAGGCAGCCGACCATCTCAATTTGAAGCATGAGACGGCCAGAACGCATCTGAAGAGCATCTTCGCCAAGACGGAGACCCGCACACAGGCGCAGCTCATTCACGTCCTGGGAAGAGCTCGGCGCAGCTGAATGCGGGAAGCGCGCGACGTCTCGAGTCGCGCTCTCTGCCATTGCCGATCCGACGCTGTAAAGCGACGGATGTGACGCGCCGAGGCGAAAGCAGGGACGAAGAATCCGCGTCAGATCGAGATTCCGCATTTGGCATGCTGCTCGTTCTTGTATCCGACAGCGGCCTTGCCGGTCGGAGCTTTCCACTGGCCCTGAGCGTTCTTGGCGGCATGGGCAGCGAAGATGTCGGCATAGCAACTCGGGTTCGAATAGCCGCGCTTCTTTGCGATCGACATGCCGGTTTGGTGTGCAGTCTTGCTGTCCTGAGCCCAGGCTGGGCTGGATAGCGCGATGACTGCGGCGATTGCGCCGTAGGCTTGCTTCGAGATCATCGGCGTTTCCCAAGTTGGTTGCCTCATCTGTCTGGCCCTTTGTGTTCGAAGAGGGCGCGGGCGAGGCGTCGGGAAGACTATTCGGGACGCGTCGCCGCGCCTCACCCGATCGGGTGAGGCTTGCGAAGCAGCCATCTCCTCTCGACGCGAACGGGCGGAGTATGCAACCTATCCGCCAGGGAGCGGCCGGCTCCTTTCTTCATCTGGTTCTTTGCATGCATCGCCGCTCCCTCCTGGTTGCCCTGGCAACGTGCGGTCTTGCGATATCGGGGCGGGCGGCGCGCGCGGCGGAGCCGGCCAAGCGGATTTCGATGCTGATCGGGTTGCCGCTCGACCACCCCATCGTGAGCGCGCGCGTGGCCGAGCTTTATCGGCTGCTGTCTGAACGGGGTTGGGTCGAGGGCAAGAATCTGCGGGTCAGCTGGAGAGTCTGGGGAACGAGCGAGGCGGATCTTGCTCGCGCCGCCGCCGAGGTGGTCGCCGAGACGCCCGACATCATCGTCGTCGGCTCCAGCGCCGAGACCGCGGCCGTGCTGGCGAAGACCCGGCGGATCCCGGTGCTGTTCGGGACGGCTTCCGATCCGGTCGGGAGCGGCTTCGTGCGGTCGCTCGAACGCCCCGACGGAAACGCCACGGGCTTCAGCAACAACGATCCCGCCATGTCGGAGAAATGGGTCGAGCTCCTGGCCGAGATCGCGCCGGCGACGCGGCGCATCGGCGTGGTTTTCAATCCCCATACGACGCCGGCGGCCGGCGCGACCTATCTTACGCGCCTGCGGGCGGCGGCGACTGGCGACGGGCCGGCCTTCGAGACGATCCATGTGACAGAACCTGCCGCGATCGACCGGGAGATCGCCGGATTCGCCGGCAAGGGAACGGGCGGTGGCCTGGTCTTCCTGCCGGACAGCTTCACCTACCGAAATGCCGGGCTCTGCACCGGCGCTGCCGCGCGTCTGGGCCTGCCCGCCGTCTACCCGTTCGACACCTTCACCTTGCAGGGCGGGTTGATGTCCTATGCCGGGGCGCGCGAGGAGACGGCCGAGATGCTCGCCTCCTATATCGACCTCATCCTGCGCGGGGCGGATGTCGCCGAATTGCCGGTCCAGTTCTCGCGCAGTTTCGAGCTGGTCATCAACGAAAAGGCCGCCGCGGCCCTGGGGCTGAGCCTGCCGGCCTCGCTGCGGATCCGTGCGCAACGGATCCTGTCGTGACGCAAGATGGCACGACAGGGCTGGGCGGTTCCCAGCGCCGTCGCGGCGAGCTGACCCGCAAATACGCGCTCTTCGTCGGCCTGGCGATTTGCCTTGCGCTCGGGCTCAACACGGCGATCTCAACCTTCTTCGCCTTCTCCGACCAGAGGGCGCTGCTGGTCCGGGTCCAGCAGGAGCAGGCCAGGGCGGCGGCCCAGAGGATCGGCGCCTTCGTCGCGGACATCATGGGGCATCTCGACTGGGCCTCCCAGAGCGGCGCCAGCAGCAACTCGCCGGAGGAGCGCCGGCTCGACGGCCTGCGGCTGATGCGGCAGGTCCCCGCCGTGCTGGAGCTGCGCCAGATCGACCCGGCGGGGCGCGAGCAGCTCCTGTTGTCGCGCTATGCGCGCGACCGGGCGGATGGCGGCACCGACTGGTCGACCGATCCCGGCTTCCAGGCCGCCCTGGCGCAGGGCAGCTTCCATAGCGAGGTCGAATTCCGGCGCGGCTCGGAACCGCACATGGTGCTGCTCAGGCGAGCCGTCTCGCCGCCGCACTGGGTCGCGCGGGCGACTGTCAACCTCGTCTTCATCCGCGAGCTGGTCTCGCGCCTCAAGGTCGGCGAGGCCGGCCGCGCCTATATCGTTACCCGCTCCGGGCGTCTGATCGCCCACCCCGATCTGCGCTTCGTACTGCGCAACACCAATCTCGCCACGCTCGTGAACGCGCACGAAGCCGCCGGAGCGGCCAGGGCCGGGCTGTCGGTGACAGATATCGAGGGGCGGCGTGTCCTCTCGGTCATGGCTGCGGTCCCAGATCTCGACTGGAACGTGGTGATCGATCTGCCGGAGAGCGAAGCCTTCGCGCCGATCCATGCCTCGATCCTGCGCTCGCTCACGGTGCTGCTCGTGGCCCTGCTCGTCGCGGTGCTGGCGGGCATCATGCTCAGCCGCAGGCTGGTCGCGCCGATCAAGGCCCTCGGCGAGGGGGCGGCGCGGATCGGCCGCGGCGAGCTCGACGCGCGGATCGCGATCCGCACGGGCGACGAGCTCCAGGAGCTGGGCGAGCAGTTCAACGTGATGGCCGGCCACCTCGCGGAGAGCCGGGCCGTGCTGGAAGACAAGGTCGCCGAGCGCACCGCGGCGCTGGAGCAGGCGCTGCAGCTCGCCTCTGCCGGGCAGAAGGCGGCGGAAGAGGCGACGCGGGCCAAGTCCCGGTTCCTGGCGGTGGTCGGGCACGATATCCGCACGCCGCTCGCCGGCGTGCTCGGTGTGCTCGAGCTGATCGACCGGCGCCGCATGAGCCAGCGCGATCGCCGCCTCGTCGCCATGGCCGCGACCTCGGGTGAGGCGCTGGTCGACCTCGCCAATGCGACGCTCGACCTGTCGCGACTGGAGGCCGGGACCGAAAGCCTCGACCGGCGTGATTTCGACCTCTGTGCTCTCCTCGCCGCAGCGGTGGCGCTGATGCGGCCGCTGGCCGAGCAGAAGGGGTTGGTCCTGACGCTGCGCCCACCGCCCGATGATCTGCGCTTGCACGGCGATGCCGGCAAGATCCACCGCATCCTGGTCAACCTGCTGCGCAATGCGATCAGCTTCACTGAAGCGGGAGAGGTGGTGCTGGCGGCCGAGCTGCAGCGCGCCTCGCCCGGGAAGGGGCTGGATCTGACATTGGCCGTTCGCGACACCGGCATCGGCATCGATTCGGCCATGCAACGGCAGATCTTCCGGGATTTCGTGCAGGTCGATCCGGAAACGGGACGGCGCAATGGCGGCGTCGGGCTCGGCCTGGCGATCTGCAGCAAGCTGGCGGAACTGATGGGCGGCTCGATCTCCGTCGTCAGCGCCAAGGGGCAGGGCAGCACCTTCTCGGTCAGGCTGCCGGTGGCGGCGGCCAGGGCCGCGGCCCGGCCGGGCGAGGTCGCGGCGGGGCAGTTGCAGACGATCCTCGTGGTCGACGACGATCCCGTCACCCGAGAGGTCGCGCGGCTCATGGTCGGCAAGGCCGGCCACAAGGTTCAGGCCGCGGCCTCGGGCGAAGCTGCGCTGAAGACGCTGCGCCGGCGGCCCTTCGATCTCGTGCTGCTCGACATGCACATGACCGGGATCGACGGCATCGAGACCGCCCTGGCGATCCGCGAGATCACCGGCATCGCGCAGCCCCGGATCGTCGCGCTGACGGCCGATGTCTCGCCGGAGACGATGCGGCGGATGCGTGCGGCGGGGTTGACCACGATCCTATCGAAGCCGATCACCTCCGCCGCCCTGCTGCAGGTGATCGGGCGCGGCAGCGCTCGTGGCGGCAAGAGCCAGGTCGTGGCTCTTTCGGCCGAGCAGCCCGTCGATGCGGCCTTCTTCCGGACGCAGCGCGGCCTGATCGGCCATGAGCGCACAAGGCAGCTCGTGGCGCTGTTCGCGACGGTGTCCGGAGCGATCCTGACCCAGATGCAAGCT
This sequence comes from Allobosea sp., assembly GCA_024231975.1. Lineage (GTDB taxonomy): Bacteria > Pseudomonadota > Alphaproteobacteria > Rhizobiales > Beijerinckiaceae > Allobosea. Next base: position 93,459 of record JAAEQB010000031.1, on the reverse strand, counting down.
GCTCTGCCCAGCCCCGATCGAGCCGAGCTGCGACGGCTCGCGCATCAATTGGGGAGCTCCGCCGGAGCGGTCGGGCTCGGGCAGGTTCTTGCTCTCGCTGCTGTCCTCGAACGCGATGCGGCGAAGGCCGGCCGTGAAGCGCTCATGGCCGCGGTCGAGGCGCTCGGGCAGGCCCGCGAGGAGGCCCTGGACGCCTTGGCCGAGCTGGAAGGGGCGCCTGCTGCCGCTGCTGTTTGAGATCGGATAGCTCGAGGCGCTTTCCGATCAGGCCGTATCGCGAGGATCGGACACATTGACCGGATAAGGCGCGCCTGATCCAACCCGGCTGGGCCGTTGCCCGGCCTCGGGAAAAGGAACGATCTCGCCATGACAGCCAGCAACCGCGTCGTCCTCTCCAGCGACCATGCCGCCATCCAGCTCCGGCAGGCCATCGCCGCTCACGTTGCGGCGCAGGGCTGGGTCGTGGTCGACATCGGGCCGGCAACGCCGGAGAGCACGCCGTATCCCAGGCACGGCGAAGCGGCGGCACGGCTCGTCGCCTCCGGCGATTGCCGGTTCGGCATCATCCTGTGCGGCACCGGCCAGGGCATCATGATGGCGGCGAACAAAGTCAGGGGCATCCGTTGCGGCGTCTGCGCCGATACCTTCTCGGCCCGCATGATCCGCCAGCACAACGACGCCAACATGCTGTCGATCGGCGCGCGCGTCGTCGGTGAAGGGCTGGCGTTCGACATCGTCGATGCGTTCCTGGCCGCCGGGTTCGAAGGCGGCCGGCATGCGACGCGGGTGGAGATGATCGGAGCGCTGGAGGGCTAGCTCTGTCCGAAGCCGGCTAGATGCGCTCGACGGGGACGCCGATCTTGTAGCCCTTGCCGCTGACGGTTGCGATGATCCCCGATTTGGCGGTGTCCCCCAGCTTCTTGCGCAAGCGGGCGACCAGCGCATCGACGCTGCGGGCGTCGACATCGGTGAAGCGGTTGCTGATCACCTCGATCAGATAGTCGCGGCTGAGGGGATGGCCGTTGCTCTCGATCAGCGCTGCGAGCAGATCGAACTCGCCGCGGGTCAGGCGCATGGGCTCGCCATTGTTCATGGCGAGCTCGCGGCGCAGCAGGTCGATCGTGAACGGGCCGAAGATCGCCACGGTGTTGCGGCGGGCCGTGTCGCGCTCGGTCCGGCGGCGGCGCAGCAACGAGCGGGCCCTGGCGAGAAGGTCGCGCAGGTCGACCGGCTTGCTGACATAATGGTCGCCGGCGAGTTCGAGCGCGACGATGCGGTCGACATCGGCGTCGCGCCGCGTCACGAAGATGATGCCGGCATCCGAGGTCGACTGCAGTTCCCGGGCGAGCTCCAGACCGTCGCCATCGGGCAGGACGACGTCGATGAAGATCAGGTCCGGTCTGAAGCGCCGTACTGCCTGCCTGGCCTGGGCGATGGTCTCGGCCTCCTCGACCTGAAAGCCCTGGTCGGTGAAATAGCCGGCGATGACCGCGCGGGTGACGGGGTCGTCCTCGACGATGACGAGCCGGTCGCTGGATAGCGCATCCATCAGCCCTGCTTCCCCTGTCGGCGCTCCGAATTCTGGCGCGATTCGGCCGGCTGGACGATTCTACAGGGGCCGATGCGCCGCAAGCGATGGAGCCTGTGAATGTTGACGGTTGTTCACCGCGCGGTCAAAGGCCGCGACGCTATCCACTATTGGTTGTGCCGGCGAACGGTGGAAGGAGACGAGAGCGATGACGCCGCCAGGCCGTATCACCAGCCTGGCGGCGTCGCATCATGCGCTCAGATCACGCGGCGCGGGTCGAGCGCGTCGCGCAGGCCGTCGCCGATGAAGTTGATTGACAATACGGTCAGGAAGATCGCCGCGCCCGGGAACAGGGCCCAGTGCGGGGCGGTGTCGAGATGGTCCTTGGCGTCGAAGAGCAGGCGCCCCCAGGTCGGGATATCCGGTGGGAAGCCGAGGCCGAGGAAGGAGAGCGTCGATTCCGCGATGATCGCCGAGGAGACCTCGATCGTCGAGGCGACGATGACCGGGCCGACCGCGTTGGGCAGGATATGGCGGGTCATCTGCCGCAACTTGGTGGCGCCCTGAGCCTTGGCGGCCTCGACGAACTCCTTCTCGCGCAGCGACAGGAACTGCGCCCGCACCAGCCGGGCGACCGGCATCCAGCGCAGGCCGCCGATCACCACGACGATCAGGATGAACACGCCGCCCTCGACGCCGAACACCGCCTTGAGCTGCTCGCGGAACAGGTAGATCACCAGGAGCAGCAGCGGCAGCTGCGGCAGCGACAGGAACAGGTCGGTCACCCACATCAGCACGGGGTCGGCGACCTTGCGCGACATGCCCGCGGTCGCGCCGATCACGACGCCGACCGTGGTCGCGACCACCATGGCGGCGAGGCCGACGGCGAGCGAGATGCGCCCGCCATACATCATCCGCGCCAGGATATCCTGGCCAAGATCGTCGGTGCCGAAGGGATGCGCCAGTGACGGGCCCTGCAACGTCGCCGAAAAGTCGATGTCGTTGATCGGGATGGTCCAGATCCAGGGGCCGACGACGACGCCGAGGATCAGCAGGGCGAGGATGAGAGCGCTCGCCATGGCGAGCTTGTGGCGGCGAAAGCGCCGCCAGGTTTCACGTCCGGGCGAGACCGACACGCTCGCCGCGGCTGCGGCCACGGCCGGATCAGCCGAAGGAGATGCGAGGGTCGAGCCAGCCATAGAGCAGATCCGCAATGAGGTTGAAGAGGACGACCAGGCAGGCGAAGACGAAGGTGACGGCCATGATCACGGGCGTGTCGTTGGCAAGAATCGCGTCGATCAGCAGCGAGCCGATGCCGGGAATCCGGAAGATCTGCTCGGTGACGATGGCGCCGCCGAAGACCGCCGGCATCTGCAGCGCGACCAGCGTCACCACCGGGATCAGCGCGTTGCGGGTGATGTGCCGGAGCGTGACCCGCTTCTCGCTGAGACCCTTGGCCCGCGCCGTGGTGACATAGTCGAGCCGGATCACGTCGAGCACGGCCGAGCGGACATAGCGCGTATAGGATGCCGCCTGGAACAGGCCGAGCACCGTGATCGGCATGATCGCCTGCCGGAACATCTCCCAGTACCAGCGCCAGCCGCTCGCCGCGATGTCGGAGCGGTAGACGAAGGGGAACCAGTCGAGCTTGATCGAGAACAGCAGGATCAAGAGCAGGCCGGTGAAGAAGGTCGGCAAGGAGAAGCCGACGAAGGCGAGCGTGTTGGCGATCTGGTCGAAGACCGAATAGGGCCGCGTCGCCGCGTAGATGCCGACCGGCAGCGCGATGCACAGCGCCAGGATCTGCGAGGTGCCGACGACGAAGAGGGTGGTCGGGACACGTTGCAGGATCAGGGTATCGACGTTGATGCGGCTGGCGAAGGAGAAGCCCCAGTCGCCCTGCGCCATGGCCGAGAGCCAGCGCAGATAACGCACCATGATCGGGTCGTTGAGGCCGAAGCTGGCGCGCAGCGCCTCGCGCACCTCCGGCGGGACGTTGGGGTTGGTCGCCATCTCCGAGAACGGATCGCCCGGCGCCAGGGCCAGGACCGTGAACAGGATCAGGCTGATGCCGAGCAGGCTGGGTATGGCGATCAGCAATCGCCGCAGAAGATAAGTCGCCATCAAGGATTCCCGTGAAGCGGGGTGTCGCTGGAGCGAGCCGCACGGGCTGACGGCGATGAGGCATCACCCGACCGAGGCAGCTCGCGCGGAAGCGGCAGTGGGCCGCTCGCGGATGGTCTCAACCGTCCGCGAGCGGTTTAGCCAGCCTCAGCTGCGATACCAGGCAGCCACGTTCCAGGTGTCGACGTCCCAGCCGCTGTGATCGTGCATCAGGTTGGTCACCGAAGCGGCGACGCGGGTGCGCGAGAGCAGCGGCAGGATCACATTCGCCTCACAGAAGATCTCGTCGACCTTGATCAGCAGCGCAGCGCGCTTGGCCGGGTCGAGTTCCTTCTGAGCGGCCTTGTAGGCCTCGTCGGCCGCCGGGTCCGAATAGCGCGAGACGTTCCGGCCCAGCCACTTGTTCTCCTTGTTGGCGATTTCCCAGGAGGTGAACTGGTTGAGGAAGCGCTCCGGATCGGGCTGCGGCTGGGTGGTCGTGTACATTTCGATGTCGACATAGAGCTTGGTGTAGGTGTCGGGGTTCGCCACGTCGGACGAGAAGAACACCGATGCGGTGACCGACTTCAGCTCGAGGTCGATGCCGGCCTTCTGGCAGGCCTGCTTGATGATCGCCTGCGTCTTCTGGCGCGGGGCGTTGATCGAGGTCTGGTAGACGTATTTGAGCTTCTTGCCGTCCTTCTCGCGGATGCCGTCGGAGCCGCGCTTCCAGCCGGCCTCGTCGAGGATCTTGTTGGCCTTGTCGATGTTGAATTCGTATTTCAGCTTCTGCGAGCGGAACTGCTTGGGCTCGTTGACGAAGCTCGCCGTCGCCCGACCACCGCGGCCATAGATGAACTTCTGGATCGAATCGCGGTCGATCAGCAGGTTGAACGCCTGGCGCACCTTGGGATCGGACAAGGTCGGGTGCTTGGTCTTGACGCTGGAGCGCTCGCCGTCGACTTCGGTCCAGGGATCGGTGGTGTTGAGGATGATGAATTCGATGTCGCCCGACGGCACCGCGCTGACCTTGCCGCGGCCACCGGTCTCCATCTTCTTCAGGACTTCGTCCTCGACCTGCAGGTTCCAGGCGTAGTCGAATTCGCCGGTCTGCAGCACGGCGCGCGCTGCCGAGACCGCATCGCCGCCGCCCTTGACCTCGATCGTGTCGAAATGCGGCTGGTTCTTGACGTGGTAGTCCTCGTTTCGCGTACCGGTGAGGATGTCGCCGGGCTTGAAGTCGGCGAACTTGTAGGGGCCGGTGCCGACCGGCTTCAGATTGGCCGGGGCCTCGCGCGACTTGGCGCCCTTGTACTCACCGAAATGGTGCTTCGGAATGATCTGGCCGACGACGCCGACGAAGGGATCGGCCCAGAACGGCGTCGCTTCCTTGAAGATCACCTTGACGGTGTGGTCGTCGACCTTCTCGACCTTGATGTTGGTGTAGGAGCCGGTGGTGTAGGCGGCGGTCGCCGGATCGGCGGCGTATTCCCAGGTGAAGACGACGTCGTCGGCGGTGAAGGGCTTGCCGTCATGCCATTTGACGCCCTGCTTCAGCTTCCAGGTCACCACCTTGCCGTCTTCGGAGAGCCCGCCATTGGCTCGCGTCGGGACTTCGGCGGCGAGCTGCGGCGTGAGGTTGCCGTCCTTGTCCCAGCCGGCGAGCGGCTCGAAGAAGATACGGCCGGCGATCTGGTCCTTGGTGCCGCTGGCGAAATGCGGGTTCAGCAGCGTCGGCGCCTGCCAGAGCAGGATCTTCAGCGGCCCGCCGCCGCCGGCCTTGGTCGGCTTGTACTCGAGCGAGGCCTGCGCCATCGCGACGTCGTTCCAGGCCAGGATCTGCGAGGCGATCGGCGCCGTGATGCCGACGGCAGCCAGTCTGCGAATGAAGGAGCGGCGGGAGATCGCGCCATCCTTCACGTTCTCGATCAAGCCGCTCAGCGTACGCTCGTCCATCATATTCCCCTGTTTTAGCTGGCCTATTATGAGGTGGCCCGAAGGGGAGCGTAATGCATGCCCGGCCCGGCGGCTATGCCCTGTTTCGGCCGTAATTCCGGCATTTCGCCTGGATAAGGGGCATGGCCTTGCGTCAACCTGTTGCGATCTCGCGTGCCAGATTGGCGAGATAGCCGCACTCGTCGGCAGATTCGTTGTTCCACCACATCGCGCAAAGATTGTGCGAGGGGATCGGCGGCTCGGCTTCCAGCACGCGCAGCGCCAGCTTCTCGCCGGAGAGATGGATCATCTCGCGCGGTATCATCGCCGCGCCGGTGCCGGCGCTGGCGAGGCGGGCGATCACCGTCAGCGGGTTGCAGGTGTTGAGGCGGCGCGGCTTCAGGCCATGCGCGCCGAACCACATCTGGATGGTGGTGAACAGGCCCGAAGGCGAGCTGTTGGTGAAGATCGGCAGATCGACCAGGTTCTCCGGCGTCGCGACGTTGCCGGCGAAGGGCAGGCCCTCTCCGATCACCCAGACGAGATCGATCAGCCAGAGCGGGACGATGGTGACCCCGTCATGGGCCCGCGGCTGCGACAGGAAGGCGATGTCGATCGAGCGGTCGAGCAGCAACTGCTCGAGCCTGGTGCTGAAGTCGACGGTGACATCGACCTGCAATTCGGCGTGGCGACGGGCCAGCTGGGCGAGCAGCTCAGGCAGGATGGCGGCGGCGAAGGAATCGGCGGCGCCGATGCGCAGCAGGCTCCTGCCGCGCAAGCCGTCCTTGCTGTGGCGCTGCACCTGCTCGGCATGGGCCAGCATGCGCTCGACATCGGCATAGATCGCGTTGCCCAGCGTCGTCGGCACCGGGCGGTAAAGCGAGCGGTCGAAGAGCTCGCCGCCGAGGATGCGCTCGAGCTCCTTGATGCGCAGGCTGACGGTCGGTTGCGACAGGTTGAGATGCAGCGCTGCGGCGCGGAACCCGCCGAGCCGGGCGACCCAGTAGAACGCTTCAGCCTGACCGAAGGTATAGCGCATCGCCAAGATGATAGCCGTAGGCAATCAAGCGGCAAGCACTTCTTATTTTTATTCGCCGCCTCACCGCTCTAGCTTTCCTCCGTTCGGCGCGGCGCCGGTCTCCGGCGCCGCCAAGGCATTGCCAATAAACAGGGGGACTCCGATGCTGACCGTGCCGACAAATCGCCGTGCGTTTCTCGCAGCTGCAGCAGGCGGCGCTCTCGGTGGCCTTTTGCCCGCGAGCCTGCTCCATGCCCAACCGAACAATGGCAAGACGCTGACCATCGTTCTGCCCAGCAATCCGATCACCATCGATCCGATAAACCAGCTCAATCACGACGCCATGGTGCTCGGCCAGACCGTGTTCGAGAACCTGGTCGAATACGATGTCGACGGCGTGCTGAAGCCACAGCTTGCCAAGGCCCTGCCGGTGATCTCGGCCGACAAGAAGACCTACACGTTCGAGCTGCGCGACGACGTCACCTTCCACAACGGCAAGAAGATGACCTCGGAGGACGTGAAATACTCCTTCGATTATCTGCTCGATCCCGCCAACAAGGCGGCGCGCCGCTCGCTTTTCACCCGCATCACCAAGGTCACGGCGCTGGACCCGCTGAAGGTGCAGTTCGAGCTGTCGGAGCCCTACGGCCCCTGGCTGTATTTCCTGACCAAGTACATGGGCATCTACCCCGCCGGCTCGCGCAAGGAGTATGGCGACGACTATTTCAAGTCGAAGCCGGCCGGGGTCGGCACCGGCTTCGGCGTCTTCGAGGAGTGGAAGCCGAACGACTATATCAGCTTCAGGAAGAACCCGAACTACTGGCGCAAGGGCCTGCCGCACTGGGACCGGCTCGTCGTCAAGATGATCCCGGAGGATGCGACCCGCGTCGCCTATCTGCTCACCGGCCAGGTCGACCTGATCAGCGCCCCGCCGCCGCGCGAGTTCAACCGGCTGAAGACGATGCCGGGCATCACCGGCGCCTCGCGCCCGACCTTGGGCGGCGCGCTCTTGATGTACACCAACAACCTGAAAGCGCCCTTCGACGATGTGAACTTCCGCAAGGCGGTCTCCGCCGCGATCGACCGCAAGACGATCGGCGAGAAGGTCTATTACGGGCTGCTCGACCCGTCCTCCGTGCCGGCGCCGGCGCGCGGCTGGTGGTTCAACGCCGAGGCCGACAAGGAGCTCGGCTTCGACCTCGACAAGGCCAAGGCCCTGCTCGCCAAGTCGAAATACGCCACTGGAGCCGAATTCGACCTCAGCATCCAGGCCGAGCCCTATCTGCTCGACACCAAGGATGCGGCGATCTTCGTGCAGGCGCAGCTCGCCAAGATCGGCATCAAGGTCAATCTCAAGGTCTACGAGTTCTCGGTGCTGATCCAGCAGGCGATCCGCGGCGAGCATCAGGCGGCGCTGCAGGTCTTCATGTCGCCGGGCGAGCCGAGCTACATCATGCAGGTCTGCCTGACGCCAGAGCAGGTGCTGTCCAAGAGCACGGGCTACAACAATCCCGAGTTCAACCAGACGCTGGCGGCCGCCTTCGCCGAGACGGAGGAGCCCAAGCTCAAGGAGCTCTACGGCAAGCTGCAGACGCTCGCTGCCCGCGACGCGCCGATCGGCGTGCTCGGCTATGTCCATGCCTCCAATCTCTGGCGGCAGGCGTTGCAGGACGTGAAGGTCAACCAGGGCCTGACCATCGCGCCCGGTGAGGTCAAGATCTAACGGGACCACGGATTAGAGCGAGCCCGCCATGCTCCGCCTCGTCGCAGGCCGCATCGTCTCCTCGATCGGCACACTGCTCTTCGTCGGCCTCGCGCTCTTCGCGCTGACGCGCTCCGGTCCGGGCTCCCCGGCCCGGATCGTGCTCGGGGCGGATGCGACGGTCGAGCAGATCGCGCAGTTCGAGCAGGCGCATGGCCTCGATCGGCCCTTCCTCTCGCAATACGCCGCCTGGCTCGGCGATGTCACGCGCGGGGATTTCGGCAAGTCCTTCGTCACCGGCCGCGACGTCGCGGCCGAGATCGTCAATGCGCTGCCGGTGACGCTGGCGATCGTGCTCTTCGCCTTCTTGATCGCGCTCGTCTTCGGCATCGGCATCGGCGTGCTGGCGGCGCTCAAGCCGGGCGGCGCCTTCGACCGGATCAGCCGCTTCGCCTCGGTACTCGGCCTGTCGATCCCGGCCTTCTGGCTCGGCATCGTGCTGATCCGCTTCCTCGCCGTCGATCTACGCCTGCTGCCGCCCGGCGGCTATGTCCCGCTCTCGGCCGGGCTACCGCTGCACCTGCAAAGCATCCTGATGCCCTCGCTCTCGCTCGCGGTCTACTACATCGCCGTGCTGGCGCGGATGACGCAGGCGAGCCTGCAGGAGACCCTGCGCGGCGACTATGTCCGCACTGCTCGCGCCATGGGACTCTCCTCGCGCCAGGTCGTCTTCTACGCGCTGGTCAACGCGCTGCCGCCGGTGGTCAATCTCGCGGCGCTCTCCTTCGGCTACATGTTCGGCTGGGCGCTGATCATCGAGCAGGTCTTCAACATCCCCGGCCTGTCGCGCGCGCTGCTGAACGCGATCTCGCAGCGCGACTTCCTGCTGCTGCAGGGCATCGTCTTCCTGTTCACCGCGATCTTCGTCTTCGCCAATCTCGGCGCCGACCTGATCAACCGCGTACTCGATCCGCGCCAGAGGGCGGCGGCATGAGCGATCTGCGCAAAGCTCTCCGCGGTCTCGACTGGAGCGGCTGGCTCGGGGCCGGCATCGTCGGGCTGATCGTGCTCGCCGCGATCTTCGCGCCGCTGATCGCGCCCTATGACCCGCTCGCGCTCAATATCGAGGACAGGCTGGCCGCGCCCGACGCCCGGCATTGGCTTGGCACGGACCAGGGCGGGCGCGATGTCCTCAGCCGCATTTTGTTTGGCGCGCGCGCCTCGCTCTCTGTCGGGATCGGAGCGGTGCTGATCGGCGCGTTGATCGGCGTCTCGGCCGGGATCTTCGCGGCCTACAAGGGTGGGCTCGGCGAGCAGGTCGTGATGCGCATCGTCGACGGCGTCGCCTCGATCCCGCTGCTGGTCTGGGCGATCGCCATCGTCGGCATCCTCGGCGTCGGGCCCTTGCCGGTGGGGCCGCTGCTGCTGCCGAACGAGGTGAAGATCGTCGTCCTCGTCGGCTGCCTGTTCTCGCCGGTCTTCGCTCGCGTCACCTATGCGGTGGCCAAGCGCATCGCCGGGGCAGACTATGTCCGCGCCCGTTTCCTGCAGGGCGCCCCGCACTGGCAGATCGTCAGCGGCGACGTGCTGCCGAACTGCCTGTCGCCGATCATCGTGCAGGGCACGCTGCTGGTCGCGATCGGCATCGTCATTGAGGCCTCGATCAGCTTCGTCGGCCTCGGCGTGCAGCCGCCGCAGCCGAGCTGGGGCACCATGCTCTCGGATGCCCGCAGCGCGATCTACTCCGGCGAATGGTGGCTGCCGGTGTTCCCGGGCCTTGCCATCTCGCTGACGGTGATCGGCTTCAACCTGCTGGGCGATGCGGTGCGCGACCTGTTCGACCCGCGCAGCGAAGCCAGGACGCTGGTCGCATGAGCCCGGCCTTGCTCAGCGTCGAGGGCCTGCGCGTCGGCTTCCGCTCGGCCGATGGCGGCATGATCGAGGCGGTGCGCGGCGTCGACTTCTCAGTCGCGCCGGGCGAGGCTGTCGGCATCGTCGGCGAATCCGGCTCGGGCAAGAGCCTCAGCATGCTGGCGGTGATGCGCCTGCTCGGTGCGCCGGCGCGCGCCACAGGCGGCCGTGTGATCTTCGACGGTGAGGACCTCCTTGCCGCCGATGAAAAGCGCATGCGGGCGCTGCGCGGGCGCGACATCGCCATGGTCTTCCAGGACCCGCAGAGCTCGCTCAATCCGGCGCTGACGATCGGCCGCCAGATCACCGATGTGGTGCGGGCTCATCGTGGTGTCTCGTCAGCCGAGGCCAGGGGCATCGCGGCGGAGGCGCTGGAGCGCGTCGGCATCCGCGATGCCGGCAAACGCCTCGTCTCCTATCCGCACGAATTCTCCGGCGGCATGCGCCAGCGTGCGCTGATCGCCATGGCGATCGCCTGCCGGCCGCGCCTCCTGATCGCCGACGAACCGACCACCGCGCTCGACGTCACCGTCCAGGCCCAGATCGTCGACCTGATCGCCGACCTGCGCCGCGAGCTCGGCCTCGCCGTCGTCTTCATCTCGCACAACCTGCAGCTCGTAGCCGAGATCGTCGACCGCGTCGTCGTCATGTATGGCGGCAAGGTCGTCGAGGACGGGCCGGTCGAGGCGATCGAGCTTGCGCCGCGCCATCCCTATACCAGCCTGCTCAATGCCTGCGTGCCGAGCCTGACAGGCCCGTGCGGCCCGCTCACCGCGATCGAGGGCGCGCCGCCGCGGCTCGGCCGGCTGCCTGTCGGCTGTCCGTTCTCGCCGCGCTGCCCCGACGCCGTCGAGCCATGCGCCAATCAGATGCCGCCGCTCGTCGCCGAAGCCGGACATCGCACCGCCTGCTGGAGGCCGCGATGACCGGCCCGATCCTGTCGCTGCGCGGCGTCTCGAAATCCTTTCCGCAGGGCGGTCTTCTCGATCGCCTACTCGGGCGCGACAGCCGGCTCGTCGCGCTCGACGGCGTCAGCCTCGATGTGATGCGCGGTGACGTCGTCGGCATCGTCGGCGAGAGCGGCTCGGGCAAGTCGACCTTGGCGGGACTCGCGGTCGGGTTGGCGAAACCGACCTCCGGCGACGTCCTGCTCGACGGCCAGTCGATGGCGGGTTTGATGCGCGACCATGCCGGGCCATGGCGCCGGCGCGTGCAGATGGTCTTCCAGGATTCGAGCAGCGCGCTGAATCCGCGCAAGAGCGTCGCACGCTGCCTCGGCGAGACGCTGGCGCTGTGCGGCGTGCCCAAGGCGCAACGCGAGAGCGAGATCGCCGGCCTGCTGACGCTGGTCGGGCTCGGTCCCGAGATCGGGCCGCGCCTGCCGCATGAGCTCTCAGGCGGCCAGCGCCAGCGCATCGGCCTGGCGCGGGCGCTGGCGATGAAGCCGGAGGTGCTGATCGCCGACGAGCCGGTCTCGGCGCTCGACGTCTCCCTGCAGGCGCAGGTGATCAACCTGCTCTCGCGCCTGACCCGCGAGCTCGGCCTGACGCTGCTCTTCATCAGCCATGACCTTGCTCTGGTGCGCACGCTGTGCAGCCGCATCGTCGTGATGCGGAAAGGGACGATCGTCGAGCAGGGGCCGTGCCTCGATGTGCTGGGCCGCCCGCAGCACCCCTACACCCAAGCCCTCATCGCCGCCGTGCCGAAAGGCCTCGCCGGCCGGCGCACGCCGTTGCCCGTGCGGGCCGAGGCGGTTGCTCCAGAAACCCGGGAAGACATCCATGGCGCAGCATAGCTACCGGATCGGCATCGACATCGGCGGCACCTTCACCGATGTCGTGGTCGCGCGCGATGACGGGCTGATCGAGACCCGCAAGGTGCCCTCGACCCCGGACGACTACAGCCGCGGCATCGCGCAGGCGCTGAAGGCGCTTATCGAGGACTACCAGACCACGCCCGACCGCATCACCGGCATCGTCCATGCGACGACGGTCGCGACCAACGCCATCCTCGAATACAAGGGTGCCCGCACCGGGCTCCTGACGACCGCAGGGTTCCGCGACGTGCTCGAGATGCGCCGCCTGCGCATCCCTGTGCTCTACGACCTGCAATACGACAAGCCGAAGCCGCTGGCAGCGCGGCGCCTGCGCCTCGAGGTCAATGAGCGACTCGGCCCCGATGGCTCCGTGCGTGTGCCGCTGTCGCGCGAGGATGTCGTCGCGGCCGCCCGGCGCTTCCGCGAAGAGGGCGTCGAGGCTGTCGCAATCAGCTTCCTGCACGCCTACGCCAACCCGCAGCACGAGATCGAGGCCGAGGAGATCCTGCGCGCCGAGCTCGGCGACGGCGTCTATATCTGCCGCGGCTCGGAGATCCTGCCGGAGATCCGCGAATACGAGCGCACCTCGACCGTGGTGGTGAACGCCTATATCGGCCCGGTCGTGCGCAACTATGCCAGCGCGCTGACGGCGCGGCTCGCCTCGATCGGGGTCGGTTGCCAGGTCGAGATGATGCATTCTGGCGGCGGCATCATGCGGCTCGGCTCGGCGGTGAAACGGGCGGCGTCGCTGGTCGAATCCGGTCCGGCCGCGGGCGTCATCGCCTGTGCACGATTGGTCTCAGGTGGTGACGAGCCGAGCATCATCTCCTTCGACATGGGCGGCACCACCGCCAAGGCGGCGCTGATCGAGCATGGCGAGCCGGCACGGACGACCGAATACGAGGTCGGCGCCGGCATCAACCTGTCGAGCAAGCTGGTCAAGGGCGGCGGCTATCCGATCAAGATGCCCTTCATCGACGTCTCCGAGATCGGCGCCGGGGGCGGCAGCATCGTCGCGATCGATCGGATGAACCAGGTCTCGGTCGGGCCGCAGAGCGCCGGAGCTTACCCCGGCCCGGTCTGCTACGGCCTCGGCGGCCGGCAGGCGACGCTGACTGACGCCTTCCTGACGCTCGGCTACATCAATGATGTCGCGCTCGCCGGCGGCAGCTTTCCGCTCCAGGCCGATGCCGGCCGCGCAGCGCTGAACGACCAGGTCGCGAGACCGCTCGGCCTCGACCTCAAGCAGACGGCGCGCGGCGTGCTGACGCTGGCGGTCACCACCATGACGCGGGCGGTCAAGGCGGTCTCGACCTATCGCGGCCGCGATCCGCGCCAGGCTACTTTGGTCGCCTTCGGCGGCAACGGCCCGGTGGTCGCGGCCGAGGTCGCGAGCGCGCTTGGCATCCGCCGCGTCATCGTCCCGCGCGCCGCCGGCGTCTTCAGCGCGCTCGGGCTGCTGCGCTCGGATGTCGAGCAGGAGTTCGTGCGACCCTCGCGGCGGCGGGCAGGCGAGCTCGATAATGCCGGGCTGGAACAGCTCTTCGCCGAACTCGGCACCGATGCGAGCCATATCCTCGCGCTCGAAGGCTATGACCTCGCGCAGGCGGAGTTCCGCTATGCCGCCGACCTGCGCTATGTCGGCCAGGCCTATGAACTGACCGTTCCGGCCAGACGCTTCGACATCGCCGAGCTCAACGAGCTGTTCCATCGCGAGCACGAGCGCACCTATGGCCATCGCTCGCAGAAGGACGCGGTCCATCTCGTCAACGCCCGCCTGACCGCGCGCCTGCCGCTGATCGCGCCGCGCCAGCAATTTGCGGCGGAGGCGCCGATGCGCCGCGCTGACCGGACTGTCTCCTTCGATGCCAGCGGGTCCGCGGCCTCGATCGCCGTGATCGGCCGGGCAGATCTCGATGCGACGGCGCGGCGCGGGCCCTTCGTCATCGAGGAATATGACTGCACCTGCGTGGTCGGTCCCGGCCAGAGCGCCAGGCTCGACGAGGCCGGCAATATCGACATCGCCCTGGAGGCCGCATGAGCACGCGCGAGATCGACCCGATCACCCTCGAAGTGATCCGCAACGCGCTGGCCTCGACCGCCGACGAGATGGCGCTGATCGTGATGCGCTCGGCCTATTCGCCTGTCGTGCGCGACATCATGGATTACTCGACTGCGCTCTGCGACGGGAAGGGCCGGGTGATCGCGCAGGGCCTGACCCTGCCGATCCAGCTCTGCTCCTTCCCGCGCATCATGGGCTTCGTTAGGGAGCGCTATGGCGACACGCTGAAGCCGGGCGACGTGCTGATCGCCAACGACCCCTATGGCTCGGGCGGCCAGCATCTGCCTGACATCTACATCCTGAAGCCGATCTTCGTCGCCGGCAGGCTGGCAGGGTTCGCCGCCACGGTGGCGCATCACACCGATCTCGGCGGAATCGTGCCCGGTTCAGTCGCGATCTACGCGACCGAGATCCAGCAGGAAGGCCTGCGCATCCCGCTGCTCAAGCTCTATGAGGCCGGTGAGCCGGTCGACGCGGTCTTCCGCATCCTCGAGGCGAACACGCGCTCGCCGGTCGAGGTGCTCGGCGATATCCGCGCCCAGATCGCCGCCTGCAACGTCGCGGAAGAGGGGCTGAAGACGCTGATCGGCCGCTACGGCGCGCAGGAACTGGACGCCTATATCGACGCGCTGCACGACCATGCCGAGGCGATGATGCGCGACGTCATCCGCGCGCTGCCGAACGGCGTCTATCGCGCCACCGACTATATCGACGGCGTCGGCGAGAACCCGGAGCCGCTGCCGATCGTCGCGACCGTCACCGTCGCCGACGACACGATCGACATCGATTTCACTGGCACGGCCGACCAGGTCGCGGCCTCGATCAACTGCCCGATCTCGCTGCCGGAATCGGCCTCCTTCTGCGCGATCCGCTGCCTGTCGCAGCAAGACATCCCGAACTGCGAGGGCTATCTGCGACCGATCACGGTCAGGGCGCCGGAGGGCTGCCTGGTCAATCCGCGCTATCCGGCCGCCTGCGGGGCGCGCGGCGTCGTCGGCTACCGCGTCTTCGATGCGATCATGCAGGCACTGGCGCAGATCGTGCCGGAGCGCGCCATCGGCGGTTCGGAAGGCGGGCCCTATCTGCTCGCCGCCGGCGGCACGCATGAGGGCCGGCCCTTCGTGCTCAACGAGATGGTGGTCGGCACCTGGGGCGCCCGCGCCGGCAAGGACGGCATCGAGGGCATCTCCAACCCCGCCGCCAACCTCTCCAACCAGCCGGTCGAGATGATCGAGGCCGACATGCCGGTCGAGGTTCTGCGCTACGGTCTCGTGCCGGATACGGGGGGGGCGGGCGAGTTCCGCGGCGGGCTCTCCTTCATCCGCGAGTTCCGCTTCCTCGCGCCGATCCGCTTCGTGCTGCGCGGCGACCGGCGCGATCATCCGCCGTTCGGCTTCGAGGGCGGCAGCCCCGGCGCGCCCTCGGCCCATATCCTGATCCGCGCCGACTGCACCGAGCAGACTCTGCCGACCATGCCGATGGAGAGCTTCACCGCCCGCGCCGGCGATGTCTTTCGCCTGATCGGGGCCGGCGGTGGCGGTTATGGCGACGCGCTGCGGCGTGATCCGATCCGCGTCGAAGACGATCTGCGCGAGGGCAAGGTCACGGCTGAGGGCGCCGCGCGTGATTACGGCGTGGTCTTCGCCGCCGACGGCGTGAGCATTGATCGCGATGCCACCACCTGTCGTCGCGCCGCGCTTGTGGAGGCAAGGACATGAGCAAGGCCCTGTTCGGAGCGGCTGCCCTCAACCAGAAACTCGTCGGCGAACCCGGCAGCAGGACGCGGCTGGAGACACCGGCAGCGGTGCTCGACCTCGATCTGTTCGAGCACAATATCGCGCTGATGGCGCAGACCTGCCGCAAGGCCGGGCTGAACCTCCGGCCGCATGCGAAATCGCATAAATGCGCCGAGATCACCCGCCGGCAGATGGCGGCGGGAGCGCTCGGCAATTGCTGCGCCAAGCCGGGCGAATTGCTGGCGCTGTTCGAGGGCGGTGTCCGCGACCTCCTGCTCAGCGCTCCGATCGCAAGCCCTGCGAAGATCGACGCTCTGGCGCGCGCGGCGGCAGCGGGCGGGCGCATCGGCGTCGTGATCGATCGGGCCGATCTCGCCACCGCCTATGCGCAGGCGGCGCCGCGGCACGGCACGGCCTTCGACGTGCTGGTCGATCTCGATGTCGGGCTGAAGCGCAGCGGTGTTGCGACGCCGGCCGAGGCTGTCGAACTGGCGCGGTTGGTCTCCGGACTGGAAGGGCTGCGCTATCGCGGCGTCCAGGCCTATCAGGGCCGCGTGCAGCATATCGACGACTTCGCCGCGCGCCGTGCCGCCAACCAGGAGATGGGCCGGTTGCTTGCCTCAATGCTCGACGCTTTGCGCGAGGCCGGCTTCCCGCCGGAGATCGTCTCGGGCGGCGGCACCGGCAGCCATCTCCTCGACGGCGAGGACCGATTGCTGACCGAGATCCAGGCCGGCTCCTATGTCTTCATGGACGAGGCTTATGGCAGCGTCGACATGCATGGCCGGGGCGGGCCGGAGTTCGAGCCGGCGCTGCGCATCGCGGTCACCGTGATCGGCCACAGCTCGCTCGGCTTCGCCATCACCGATGGCGGCAGCAAGAGCTTTGCGCTCGATGGCCCGCCGCCACGCGTTTTCCTGAACGGCGAGCTGGTCGGGCGAATCGAATGGTGCGGCGACGAGTTCGGCCGCATCCTGCCGTCAGAAAGGCAGAGCACCTTGCCCATCGGTACGGTGGTCGAATGCACGGTTCCGCATTGCGACCCGACGATCAACCTGCACGACATCCTGCACGTCGTGCGCGGGGGCGATCTCGTGGCGCAATGGCCGGTTGAGGCACGCGGCCGCGCCGATTGATGCAGAGCCGCCGAATGCGGAGCCGGCGGGGCTATACCAAGGTATCGGTCGCGATCCCATCGTCCGATTGATCGCCATCGCCTTGAGGCGCAGAGAGGCGATGTCTTCGCGGCGCTGATCGCGAAGCGCTCTCGCAACAGCCGGCTTTCCGTCGCAGCGACGTGGCCATGCCGACCATCGCGCGCAGCAATCGCTGCGGCGCGTGTCGCCATGCGCGCCCGTTCGCTCGTCGGATGGCCCCACCGGGATCGAAGAGGTGGGCCATGAACAACATCGTCGCGTTTCGGCACCTCGCAGCTTCTTCTGCGCATCAGCCGGCATGGCCCGGCCTTCGCCGGGGCAACCGCACGCTTCCGCATGCGGTCGTGCCCAGGCGACAGGTTCTGGTCGCGGAATGGCGGGTCAGTGCCACGGATGGGCGCTTGGAATGCCGCTGGCGCAGCGAGGGCGGCGAGTGCTGCGAAGAGGACGGCAGTCGTCGCTCGCCTCGCAGGCGCGCTGCCTGAGCAGAGCGCATCGTCCGCAAGTCTGGCCGCCGCTCGCGGCCACCTCTCTTCCGCCGAGGCTCCCATGGCGTTTCTGTCGAACCGTGATGCCGGGCGCAGCGCGCTCGCCACCCTGGCGCGCAACCGCGTCTTGCCCAATCTCTATGACCTGGCGGCGTTCGCGCTCTTAGCCGCGCTCGCCGTGCTGGCATTGCACGGCGCGGCGGCGATGCGCGCGCCGCTCTCCGGCCTTGCCACCGAGCCCGTCGTGCTCGATCCGGCGCTGCTGCCGGACTATGCGCTGCGCACCACGATGCGGATGTTCGCGGCGATCATCGCCTCGCTGATCTTCACCTTCACCATCGCGACGCTGGCGGCCAAGAGCCGGCGTGCCGAGATGGTGATCATTCCGGCGCTCGATATCCTGCAATCGGTGCCGGTGCTGGGCTTCCTGACCTTCACCGTCACCTTCTTCATGGGGCTGTTCCCCGGCAGCCAGCTCGGCGCCGAATGCGCCTCGATCTTCGCGATCTTCACCAGCCAGGCCTGGAACATGGCCTTCTCCTTCTACCAGTCGCTGCGCACGGTCCCGCGCGATCTCGACGAGGTCAGCCGCAGCTTCGGCCTGTCGTCCTGGCAGCGCTTCTGGCGGCTGGAGGCACCCTTCGCCATGCCCGGCCTGGTCTGGAACACGATGATGTCGATGTCCGGCGGCTGGTTCTTCGTCGTCGCCTCCGAGGCGATCACCGTCGGCGACACCACCGTGCAGCTGCCGGGCCTCGGCTCCTGGCTGGCGCTCGCCATCAAGGAGCAGGACTTTGCCGCCGTGGCCTGGGCGGTGCTGGCGATGGCGGTCGTGATCGGCCTCTATGACCAGCTGCTGTTCCGGCCGATCGTCGCCTGGGCCGACAAGTTCCGCTTCGAGCAGACCGCCGGCCAGCAGAAGCCGCGCTCCTGGGTGCATGCGCTCGCCCGGCGCACCCGCCTGCTCAAGCGCCTGACGGCTCCGCTCGCCTGGCTGGGCGGCCGGCTGCTGCTGGTGCGGTTCCGTAGCGCACAGCCGGCGCGGCGTGAGGTCAGTGTGGGTAGCAGCAAGGCGCTCGACCGGGCCTGGCTCGCCTTGATCCTCGCCATCGGCGCCTGGGCGATGTGGACCGCCATCAGCTATCTCGGGCAGAGCCTGTCCTGGTCCGATGCCTGGGACCCGCTGGCGCGCGGCCTCGTCACCTTGGTGCGCGTCACCCTGCTGATCGCCGTCGCCAGCGTGATCTGGATCCCGGTCGGCGTCTGGATTGGCCTGCGCCCGGTCGTCGCCGAGCGCGTCCAGCCGGTGGCGCAGTTCCTCGCGGCCTTCCCGGCGAACGTGCTGTTCCCCTTCGCGGTCATCGCCATCGTCGCGACTGGCGCCAGCCCCGACATCTGGCTCTCGCCGCTGATGGTGCTCGGCACGCAATGGTACATCCTGTTCAACGTCATCGCCGGGGCGAGCGCCTTCCCGACCGATCTGCGCGAGGCGGCTTCGGTCTACCAGCTGCGTTCGTGGACGTGGTGGCGGCGCGTCATGCTGCCGGGGATCTTCCCCTATTACGTCACCGGTGCCCTGACCGCGTCGGGCGGCTCCTGGAACGCCAGCATCGTCGCCGAAGTCGCGAGCTGGGGCGACACCAAGCTCGAAGCCTATGGCCTTGGCGCCTACATCGCCAACGCGACCGAGGCCGGCGACTTCCCGCGCGTCGTGCTCGGCATCGCCGTCATGTCGCTCTTCGTTACGCTCTTCAACCGCCTGCTCTGGCGCCCGCTCTATGTGATGGCGGAACGCCGGATGCGCCTCGACTGACCCTTTTCGCAGGAGGATGCCGCCATGAACGAGATCATCGCGACCCGCGATTTCAAGGCCGAGAAGGCCACTCCGCTCGTCAGCGCCAAAGAGGTCTGCCAGAGCTATGACAAGGGCGCGGCCGGCTCGCTCGTCGTGCTCGACAAGGTCGATGTCGAGCTGCGGCCCGGCGAGATCGTCGGCCTGCTGGGCCGCTCCGGCTCGGGCAAGTCGACGCTGCTGCGGGCGATCGCCGGGCTGATCCAGCCGAGCGGCGGTACCGTCACCTTCGAGGGGCGGACGGTGACCGGGCCGAGCTCCGGCGTCGCTGTCGTCTTCCAGAGCTTTGCGCTGTTTCCCTGGCTGAGCGTGCTGGAGAATGTCGAGCTCGGCCTGGAGGCGCAGGGCGTCGCGTCGGCCGAGCGGCGCAAGCGTGCGCTTGCCGCCATCGACCTGATCGGCCTCGACGGCTTCGAGAGCGCCTATCCAAAGGAGCTTTCCGGCGGCATGCGCCAGCGCGTCGGCCTGGCGCGTGCGCTGGTGGTGCATCCCAAGGTGCTGCTGATGGACGAGCCGTTCTCGGCGCTCGACGTGCTCACAGCCGAGACGCTGCGCACCGACCTGCTCGACCTCTGGTGCGAGGGCAGGATGCCGATCGAGGCGATCCTGATGGTGACGCACAATATCGAGGAAGCGGTGCTGATGTGCGATCGCATCCTGATCTTCGGCTCCAATCCCGGCCGCGTCATCGCCGAGCTGAAGGTCGAGCTGCCGCAGCCGCGCAATCGCCTCGACCCGGCCTTCCGCACCTTGGTCGAGGACATCTATGCCCGCATGACCGCGAAGGCCGGCACGCCGGCGCGCGACGGCTTCTTTCCCGGCACCGGCATCGCCATGGCGCTGCCGCGGGTCTCGACCAATCTGATGGCGGGGCTGATCGAGACCATCGCTGGCGCGCCCTATCGGGGCGAAGCCGACCTGCCGCCGCTCGCCGCCGAATTGCACCTGGAGATCGACGACCTTTTCCCGGTGGCCGAGACGCTGCAGCTGCTGCGCTTCGCCGATCTCGAAGGCGGCGACATCAGGCTGACCGCCGCCGGGCTGCGCTTCGCCGACGCCGATGTCGACGGACGCAAGCGCCTGTTCGCCCAGCAGCTCGCGGCCTATGTGCCGCTCGCCGCCCATATCCGGCGGGTGCTCGACGAGCGCTCCAGCCACAAGGCGCCGGCCCCGCGCTTCCGCGACGAGCTCGAGGACCATATGTCGGAGGACTATGCCGCGACGACGCTGAAGGCGGTGACGAACTGGGCCCGCTATGGCGAATACTTCGCCTATGACGAGGATGCCGACCTGTTCACCCTCGACAATCCGAGCTGATACCCGGGCTGGACAGGGCAGCCGGCGGCCTGTCTTGTCGGATCGAGCGGCCAGCAGGCCGGGGATGAAGGGCGGGGCATGATGCGCGATCGCGAGCGCATGCGCATCGAAAGACCATGGCTCTGGCTCGGCCTGATCGCGTCGATGGCCGCGATCTTCGTGGCGGACACCTTCACCAGCCTGGAGATCGCCGTCGCGGTCCTCTATGTCGCGGTGATCCTGATCTCGGTCAGGTTCGACCGGCCGGCCGTGGTCGTCTCGTTCGGCGCTGCCAGCGCTGTGCTGACAGTGCTGAGCTATCTGCTGACGCCGCGCGGAATCCAGGAGACCGGCCTGGCGAACGGAGCGCTCAGCCTGATCGCCATCGGCGCGACCACCTATCTCGCCTTGCGGATCGAGGCGGCCGAGGCGCGCGTCCGCCAGACCCAGGCCGAGCTGGCGCATATGGCGCGCGTCACCACCATGGGCGAATTGACCGCCTCGATCGCGCATGAGGTCAGCCAGCCGCTCGCCGGGATCGTCGCCAGCGGCCATGCCGCGCTGCGCTGGCTCGCGGCGACGCCGCCCGATCCGGGCGAGGCCCGGCAGGCGCTTCAGCGCGTCGTCGCCGATGCCGACCGAGCCGGTGAGGTGATCGGGCGGGTGCGCAACCTCGTCGCCAAAGCTCCGCCCTCGCGCGACCGGCTCGATATGGTCGCGCTGATCGAGGAGGTCCTGGCGCTGACCCGCGGCGAACTGCGCAAGCATCGCGTGATGCTCCAGACCGATCTGGCCGATGACCTGCCGCAACCGCTCGGCGACAAGGTCCAGCTGCAGCAGGTCGTGCTTAATCTGGTGATCAATGCAGCGGAAGCGATGGGCGGGCTGGAGACAGGGCCGCGCGACCTGCTGGTCGGCGCCGCCAGCGATGGCGGCACGATCACGGTGAGCGTCCGCGATACCGGCGTCAGCCTGTCGCCGGCCGCGATCGCACAGGTGTTCGAGGCCTTCCACTCGACCAAGCCGGGCGGGATGGGCATGGGCCTGGCGATCAGCCGCTCGATCGTCGAGGCGCATGGCGGGGCGATCTATGCCGCCGCCAATCACCCGCGCGGCATGGTCTTCGGCTTCACCTTGCCGGTGATCGGCGCCACATCGGACCGTCAGCATGGATAGGCAGCCAGCGACCGTCTTCGTCGTCGACGACGATCTCTCCGTGCGCGAGGGGCTCGACAGCCTGTTCCGCTCGGTCGGCTATGCGGTGTCAGCTTTCGCCTCTGTGAGGGAGTTCGCGCTCGCGCGGCGGCCCGATACGCCGTCCTGCCTCGTGCTCGACGTCAGGATGCCCGGCCCGAGCGGCATGGACTTCCAGGCCGAGCTTTCCGTGCTGAACGACCCGATCCCGATCGTCTTCCTCACCGGCCATGGCGACGTGCCGATGGCGGTGCGGGCGATCAAGGCCGGTGCGGTCGAGTTCCTGCTGAAGCCGTTCCGCGAGCAGGATCTGCTCGATGCGGTGCGTGTGGCGATCGAGAAGGACGAGGCGAGGCGCCGCGACGAGGCGGCGCTCGCCGAGCTGAAGGAACGCTTCGCGACGCTGACTGGACGGGAGAAGGAGGTTCTCGCCTCCGTCGTGCAAGGGCGGCTCAACAAGCAGATTGCGGCTGATCTCGGCCTGAGCGAGGTGACCGTGAAGGTGCATCGCGGGCAGGTGATGAGGAAGATGGGCGCCGCGACGCTGGCCGAATTGGTCCGGCTCGCCGATCTCATTTCCGGCAAGGGACAGGCAATCCGATGAGGGTAGACGTTCTCGGATTGCAGGCCTTCGTCAGCATCGCCGAGCGCGGCAGTTTCCGTGCGGCCGCCTCGCATCTCAACCTGTCGCAGACGGCGCTCAGCCACCGCATCCGCAAGCTGGAGGAATCGCTGAGCACGCCGCTCTTCCTACGAACGACCCGGCAGGTCTCGCTGACCGCAGCCGGCACGACGCTGCTGCCGCGGGCACGGCGCATCTTCGAGGACCTCGGCTTCGCCATCAACGAGGTCAGGGTCGACCTGCGCGAGGGCGATGAGCAGGTCTCGCTCGGCTGCCTGCCGACGGTGGCGGCCCATTGCATGCCGGCGGTAATCGCCGCCTTCGCCGCGCGCCATCCCGGCGTCGGCGTCCGCATCCATGACAACTCCGCCTCCGAGATCGCCGACAAGGTCCAGTCGGGCGAGGCCGAGTTCGGCGTCACCATCGTCGCCGCCAATCGCTTTGATCTGGAGCTGAGGCCGGTCGTCAAGGAGCCCTTCGTGCTGGTCAGCCATCGCTCGATGCCGCTGGCGCAGGCGGCTTCGCTGACCTGGGCGCAGTTGCAGGATGAGCCGCTGGTGCGGATCAGCGCCGAGACCGGAAACCGGATCCTGATCGACGATGCGCTCGGGGCGCGGCGCGAGAGCCTGACCTGGCGCTATGAGGTCCAGCGCGTCGTCACCGCGGTCAGCCTGGTGCGCTCGCGCATCGGTTACGCCGTGGTGCCGCAGCTTTCGCTCGACGTCGTCGATGCCGGCGAGCTCGTCGCGGTTCCCCTGCGTTCGCCGGCGGTCACCCGCACGCTCGGCATCATCACGCGCAAATCGGTGCCGATGCGGCCGGTGACGCGCGACCTGATGGCGCTGCTCAGCCAGGCGCTGAAGCGCAGCATCGCGCCGCGGCGAGATGAAGAAAAGTAATCAATCGCTGCATTCTTATCATTTGATGGCAGAATGGCTTTGGCCGAACCTCGCGGCGGGACGAAACGCGCGAGGAGAAGCCGGCCATGGCAGGCGCCAACACGGCAGCGATCGCCTTCATCGGCTTCGGCGAGGTCGGCCAGACCTTTTCGCGCGGCCTGCTGGCCAATGAAGGCGTCGCCATCCGCGCCTACGACCTGCTTTTCGGCAGCGAGGCCGGCAGCCGCCTGGAGACGGCCGCGGAGGAACTTGGCGTTACCCGTGTTTCCTCGGCACAGGAAGCCTGCCAGGGCGCAGCCTTTGTCTTCTCGGCCGTCACCGCCGATCGCGCCGAAGTGGTAGCGAGTGAGGCGGCCGCCTGGCTGAAGCCCGGCCAGATCTTCGTTGACGTCAACTCGGCTGCTCCTTCGACCAAGCAGCGGGCGGCGCAGGCTGTGACCGCAAGCGGTGCCGACTATCTCGAAGCCGCGGTGATGGCGCCGGTGTTGAAGCCCGGGCTCAAGGTCGCGATCCTCTCAGGAGGGCCGAAGGCGCAGGCCGTATCCGAGGCGCTCAACGGGCTCGGCATGAACCTGACGCCGGTCTCGGAGGTCTATGGCCGGGCCTCGGCGATGAAGCTCTGCCGCTCGATCGTGATCAAGGGGTTGGAGGCGTTGATGGTCGACTGCGCCGCCGCCTGCGAGGCCTGGGACGTCAAGGACCCGGTATTCGCCAGCCTCAACGCGACCTTCCCGTCGATCGATTTCCATGCGCTCGCCGCCGACATGCGTGAGCGCGTCGCGACCCATGGCGTGCGCCGCTCGGCCGAGATGCGCGAGGCGGCTGAGATGCTCGGCGTCGCCAACCTCCATCCCGGCCTGGCCCAGGCGGTCGCCGACGCACAGCTGCGCGGGGCTCGCCGCAAGGAGGGTGTCCGGTGATGCTGGATCGTCGCTCCGTCCTCGCCGGTCTCGGGCTCGCGGGCTTCTCCGGGCTGGTGCCGGCGCGCGCCCAGCCGGAATGGCCGAGCCAGCTGATCCGGATCGTGGTGCCGTTCACGCCTGGCGGCAGCACCGACGTGCTGGCACGATTGATCGCCAGCAAGCTCGAGCGCAGCATTCCCGGCAAGGGCTTCGTGATCGAGAACCGGCCGGGTGCCGGCGGCATGACGGCCTCGGGGCAGGTCGCCAAGTCCGAGCCCGACGGGCACACGCTGATGATGGGCCATATCGGCACGCTCGCCTTCGCGCCCTCGCTCTATCCGAACGTGCCCTATGACCCGATCAAGGATTTCCAGCCGGTGGCGCTCGTCGCCATGCTGCCGAACATCCTGGCGATCAATCAGAAACTGCCTGCCAGAACCCTCGGCGAGTTCATCACCTACG
This sequence comes from Allobosea sp., assembly GCA_024231975.1. Lineage (GTDB taxonomy): Bacteria > Pseudomonadota > Alphaproteobacteria > Rhizobiales > Beijerinckiaceae > Allobosea. Next base: position 68,776 of record JAAEQB010000031.1, on the reverse strand, counting down.
CCAAGGCGAACCCCGGCAAGCTCAACTATTCCTCCGGCGGGCAGGGCAGCGCCGCCCATATCGCTACCGCCTATTTCTGCCATCGCGCCGGCATCGAGGCGACGCATGTGCCCTATCGCGGCACGGCGCCCTCGGTGAACGATCTCGTCGCCGGCAACATCCAGTTCACGCTGACGGGCGGACCGGCCGTGCTGCCTCTGGCCGAAGGCGGCCAGCTCAGGGTGCTCGGCGTCGCCGCGCGCGAGCGCGTCGGCTTCGCGCCGGACCTGCCGACGCTGTCAGAAGGCGGCCTGCCGGATTTCGAGGCGGTGCAATGGTACGGGATGGTGGCGCCGGCGCGCACGCCGCGCGCGATCGTGGAGCGCCTCAACCGCGAGATCAATGCGCTGCTCGGCCAGCCGGATTTTGCTGGGGCGCTCGCCAAGGATGGCGCCATCGCCCGGCCGGAGACGCCGGAGGGTTTCGGCAAGCTGATCGCCTCGGAACTCGTGCTCTGGCGCGATGTGATCACCCAGGCCGGCATCAAGGCGGCGGAGTGAGCGATGGGCCAGCTCGCCATTCCCTGCATGCTGATCCGCGGCGGCACCTCGAAGGGCGCCTATTTCCTGCGCGACGACCTGCCGGCTGATATCGCGGCGCGCGACGCTTTCCTGCTGGCGGTGATGGGCTCGCCCGACAAGCGCCAGGTCGACGGGCTCGGCGGCGCCCACCCTTTGACCAGCAAGGTCGCGATCGTCTCGCCCTCGAACGAGCCCGGCTGCGATATCGACTTCCTGTTCGCGCAGGTCGGCATCGAGACAGCCTCGGTCGATACCACCCCGAACTGCGGCAACATCCTCGCCGGGATCGGGCCGTTCGCGCTTTCGCGTGGGTTGGTGAAGGCGGGCGGGGCGCGCACCACGGTGCGGGTCCGGACGATCAACACCGGCACCATCGCCGACCTCACCATGGATACGCCGGACGGTGAGGCGAGCGCGGAGGGTTCCGCGCGCATCGACGGCGTGCCGGGAACCTCGGCGCCGATCGATATCGGCTTCCTCGATGCCGAAGGCTCGGTCTGCGGATCGCTATTGCCGACCGGCAATGTCGTCGATGTGATCGAGGGCGTGCCCTGCACGCTGATCGACAACGGCATGCCGGTGATCGTGCTGCGCGCTGCCGATGTCGGACGCACCGGTTATGAACCGCGCGACCAGCTCAACGAGGATGCCGAGCTCAAGGCGCGGATCGAGGCCATTCGCCTCGCTGCGGGGCCGCTGATGAATCTCGGCGATGTCGCGAAGAAGGTGGTGCCGAAGATCGCCCTGGTCGCGCCGCCGCAGGCGGGTGGGGCGATCTCGACGCGCAGTTTCATCCCGCACGAATGCCATGCCTCGATCGGCGTCTTCGCCGCGGTGACGGTCGCGACCGCCGCCGTGCTGCCGGGCTCGCCTGCCGCCTCGGTCGTCGTGATGCCGCAGGGACGCGAACGGACGCTCTCGGTCGAGCACCCGACCGGCGAGTTCACGGTGACGCTGACGGTCGGTGGCAGCATGGAGCGGCCGGTGGTCGAGCGGGCCGGGCTGCTGCGCACCGCCCGTATCCTGATGGCCGGGCAGGCCTTCGTGCCGGCCGGCAGAGTGTGAGAGAGGAGCGCAGGCGATGAGCGCCCAGAAGACAGGCCTTGTGATCACCGCCCATCCCGGCGATTTCGTCTGGCGCGCCGGCGGCGCGATTGCGCTGCACGCCAAACGCGGCATGCGCGTCAAAGTTCTCTGCCTGTCCTATGGCGAGCGCGGCGAGAGCCAGTTCGCCTGGAAGAAGGCGGGCGTGCAGATGGCTGAGGTCAAGGCGCAGCGCCGCGACGAGGCGGAAGCCGCTGCAACGGCGCTCGGCGCTGAGATCGAGTTCATGGATGCCGGCGACTACCCGCTGCGCACCACCGAGCCGATGCTGGAGCGCGCCATCGACATCTTCCACGAGCTGAACCCGAGCTTCGTGCTGACCCATGCGCTCGAAGACCCCTATAATGTCGACCACCCCGAGGCGACGCGTTTCGCCCAAGAGGCGCGCATCATCGCGCAGGCTGCCGGACATAAGCCCAACCCGGATCGCGCCTATGCCGCGCCGCCGGTCTTCCTGTTCGAGCCGCACCAGCCTGAGCAGTGCAATTTCAAGCCGAACGTCATCCTCAACATCGACGAGGTCTGGGAACAGAAGCGCAAGGCGTTCGAGATCCTCGCGGCGCAGAAGCATCTCTGGGAGTATTACACCCGCGTCGCCCTCAATCGCGGCATGCAGGGCGGCCGCAACTCCGGCAAGGCGATGACCTATGGCGAGGCCTATCAGCGCCTCTTCCCAGAAGCGCTGGAGACGCTGGCATGAACCCCGTCGTCATCCGCACCAGGAAGCGCGCGCCCGCCGCGGCGATGGCCGATCTCGCCGCGCTCGGCGTCTCGACCACGCATGAGGCGATGGGCCGGAGCGGTTTGCTCAAGCCCTATATGCGGCCGATCTATGCCGGCGCGCAGATTGCCGGCGGGGCGGTGACGGTGCTCGCCCAGCCCGGCGACAACTGGATGATCCATGTCGCGATCGAGCAGGTGCAGCCGGGCGATGTGCTCGTCGTCGCCTGCACCGCCGACAATACCGACGGCATGTTCGGCGACCTGCTGGCGACCTCGCTGAAGGCGCGCGGCGGCATCGGCCTTATCATCGATGCCGGCGTCCGCGATGTCCGCACGCTGACCGAGATGGGCTTCCCGGTCTGGTCGCGGGCGATCTCGGCCAAGGGCACGGTCAAGGCGACTCTGGGCAGCGTCAACGTGCCTGTGGTCTGCGCCGGGGCGCTCATCCATCCCGGCGACGTCATCGTCGCCGATGATGACGGGGCGGTGGTGGTGCCGCGGCAAGAGGCCGAGGCGGTCGCCGCCGCCGGCCGCAAGCGCGAAGCCAATGAAGACGAAAAGCGTAGACGCCTGGCTGCTGGCGAACTCGGGCTGGACATGTACGCTATGCGCGACGGCCTCGCCAAAGCGGGCCTTACCTATAGCGACGACGACGGCGAATAATCCAACGAAAGCCCCGGAAAAGGGGATCGGCTACCATCTCGGGAGGAACGACATGACCATTCGCAGGACGGTTCTCAAAGGAATGCTCGGCTTTGCGCTGGCCGCTTCAGTCAGCGGCGCGGCTTTGGCGCAGGATGCGGTCAAGATCGGCCTGATCCTGCCGATGACCGGCCCCTTCGCCTCGACCGGACGGCAGATCGCCGCGGCCGCCAATCTCTACATCCAGGAGAAGGGCGCGACCGTCGCCGGCAAGAAGGTCGAGCTGATCGTCAAGGACGACACCGGTACCGCCGACGTCACCCGCCGCATCGCGCAGGAACTGATCGTCAACGACAAGGTCACTGCGATCGCCGGCTTCGGCCTGACGCCGCTGGCGCTCGCGACCGCCCCTCTGGCGACGCAGGCCAAAACGCCGATGGTGGTGATGGCGGCTGCGACCGGGATCATTACCGAGCGCTCGCCCTTCATCGTGCGCACCAGCCAGGTCGTGCCGCAGATCGGCTCGCCCTTCGGCACCTGGATCGCCAAGCAGGGCACCAAGCGCGTCATCACCATCGTCTCGGACTACGGCCCCGGCCATGACGTCGAGAGCTCGTTCTCGGAGGCGTTCAAGGCCGGCGGCGGCCAGGTCGAGAACATCCGCGTGCCCCTGCAGAACCCGGACTTCTCGCCCTTCCTGCAGCGCGTCGCCGACGCCAAGCCGGAGGCGCTGCTGGTGTTCGTGCCGTCCGGTGTCGGCGCCCAGTTCATGAAGCAGTTCGTCGAGCGCGGCCTCGACAAGAGCGGCATCAAGCTGATCGGCACCGGCGACCTGACCGATGACGACATCCTCAACGGCATGGGCGACATCGCGCTCGGCGTCATCACCGCCCAGCACTATTCGGCCTCGCATGACAGCCCGGAGAACAAGGCTTTCGTCGAAGGCTTCAAGAAGGCCAATCCCGGTCTGCGTCCCAACTTCATGGCGGTCGGCGGCTATGACGGCATGCACGCGCTTTATGAGGGCCTGAAGAAGACCAAGGGCGAGGGCGGCGAGGCGCTGGTCACGGCGATGAAGGGGATGAGCTGGACGAGCCCGCGCGGGCCGATCTCGATCGATCCGGAGACGCGCGACATCATCCAGAACGTCTATATCCGCAAGGTCGAGCGGGTGAACGGCGAGCTCTACAATCAGGAGTTCGAGACGATCCCGAACGTCAAGGATCCGACCAAGGCCAAAAAGTAAGCTGGCCAGGGCGGACCCGACGTGCTCACCATTCTGTTCGACGGCGTCGCCTACGGCATGATCCTGTTCGTGCTGGCCTGCGGGCTATCCGTGACCATGGGGTTGATGAACTTCATCAACCTCGCTCACGGCGCCTTCGCCATGTTCGGGGGCTATGTCACCGTGCTGGCGATGCAGCGGCTCGGCCTGCCGTTCCTGTGGGCGCTGCCGGCGGCCTTCTTTGCCGCTGCGCTCGCGGGGCTGGTGCTGGAGCGGCTCATCTACCGGCCGATGTACGCCAAGAGCCATCTCGACCAGGTGATGTTCTCGATCGGGTTGGTGTTCATGGCCGTCGCCGGCGCCGACTATCTGATGGGGTCGAGCCAGCAATTCGTGCATCTGCCGGCCTGGCTGAGCGGTCGCTTCGATCTCGCCGGCATCGGCGTCGGCCGCTACCGGCTCTTCATCATCCTGCTCTGCGGCGCGCTCGCCTTCGCGATGCAATGGGGCTTCACCCGCACGCGCTTCGGCAGCCGGCTGCGCGCCGCGGTCGACGATGCCAGGGTGGCGCGCGGCCTCGGCATTCCCGTCAACCGTCTGTTCGCGCTGACCTTTGCCTTCGGCTCCGGCCTCGCGGGCTTGGGTGGCGCGCTCGGCATCGAGTTGATGGGGCTCGATCCGACCTTCCCGCTGAAGTTCATGATCTACTTCCTGATCGTCGTGACCGTCGGCGGCACCTCGACCATCTCCGGACCGTTCTTCGCGGCGATGCTGCTCGGGGTCGCCGACGTCGCCGGCAAGTATCTGGTGCCGCAGCTCGGCGCTTTCATCATCTACGCGCTGATGGTGGTTCTCTTGATCACGCGGCCGCATGGCCTGTTCGCCAGGGGCCGGGCATGAAGGCCGACAGCATCGAGGCGCGCGTCCAGCGCTCGCTCTATGGAGCCCGGCGCTGGCATCTGGCCGAGATCGTGTTCTGGGTCCTGGCGCTGGCGGCCTTCTTCCTGCTGCCGCGCCAGCTCCTGATCCTCAACGAGATCGCGATCCTCGGGCTGTTCGCGCTCTCGCTCGACCTGATCCTCGGCTATGCCGGCATCGTCTCGCTTGGGCACGCCGCCTTCTTCGGCTTCGGCGCCTATGCAGCCGGGCTCTTTGCCAAGCATGCCAGCGCCGATCCGTTGGCGGGCCTTGCAGTCGGGATGGGGGCTGCCGGCCTGCTCGGCCTCCTCACCAGTCCGCTGATCCTGCGCGGCAGCGACCTGACGCGCCTGATGGTGACGCTCGGTATCGCGCTGATCCTGGGGGAGCTGGCGAACTCGCTCGGCTGGCTTACCGGTGGCGCCGACGGCCTGCAGGGCATCATGATGGGGCCGGTGCTCGGCCTGTTCGAGTTCGATATCTTCGGCAAGGTCGCCTATCTCTATTCGCTCGCCGTGCTGTTCGTGCTGTTCGTGCTGGCGCGGCGCATTGTGAGCTCGCCTTTTGGCCTGTCGCTGCGGGCGATCCGCGACAATCCCCTGCGCGCCTCGGCCTCGGGCGTGCCGCTGCACTGGCGCCTCGTCGCGGTCTACACACTGGCGGCGGCTTATGCGGGGGCGGCGGGTGCTTTGCTCGCCCAGACCACGCAGTTCGTCTCGCTCGACGTGCTTGCCTTCCATCGCTCCGCCGACCTGATGCTGGTGCTGATCATCGGCGGAGCCGGCTATCTCTATGGCGGGCTGATCGGCGCGGTTGCCTTCAAGCTGCTGCAGGACGTGATCGCGAGCTTCACGCCGCAATACTGGATGTTCTGGATCGGGCTCTTCCTCGTCCTGTTCGTGCTCGGCGGGCGCGAACTGATCCATGGCGGGATCAAGGCGGTGGTCGGCCGTGTCGCGCGTCTCGGCCGGAGGGCGTCGACATGAGCGTGGCGCTACAGACCTTCGATCTGTGCAAGAGCTTCGGCGGCATCATTGCGACCGACCATGTCGACTTCACGCTGGCGAAAGGCGCCCGCCACGCGCTGATCGGCCCGAACGGCGCCGGCAAGACCACCTTCGTCAACCAGCTGACCGGGGTCCTGCGCCCCAGCTCGGGTCGGGTCGAACTGATGGGCGAGGACATCACTACTCTGCCACGCGAGGTCCGCGTCGGACGCGGGCTGGCGCGGACCTTTCAGATCAACCAGCTCTTCGGAACAATGACGCCGGTCGAGATGATCGCGCTGGTGATCTCCGAGCGGCTCGGACGCGGCCGGCAGCCCTTGCGTGCGCTCGACAGGGACAAGGAACTCGTCGCAGAGACGGCCGAGATCCTCGCCCGCTTCAGGCTCGACGACATCATGGACGAGCGCATCGCGACCTTGCCCTATGGCAAGCAGCGCCAGATCGAGATCGCCGCCGCCTTCGCCGCGAGGCCGAGCGTGCTGCTGCTCGACGAGCCGGCAGCGGGCGTGCCCGAGGCGGAGCGACGCGAGTTGATGGCGACGGTCGCCGGCCTGCCCGAGGATGTCTCGGTCCTGTTGATCGAGCACGACATGGACCTGGTCTTCCGCTTCGCGACGCGGATCACCGTGCTGGTCAATGGCCGCCTGCTGGCGGACGGAACACCCAGCGAGATCGCCAACGACCCCGCGGTGCGCGCCGCCTATCTCGGGGAGCACGGCCATGGCTGAACTCCTGACCCTCGAACGCCTCAGCGCCGGCTATGGCGAGGCCCAGGTGCTGTTCGACATCGATCTTGCACTGGCCGAGGGGCGCTCGCTGGCGCTGCTCGGCCGCAACGGCGTCGGCAAGACCACGCTGGTCAACAGCATCATCGGCGTCACCCGCCGCCGCGGCGGGCGGATCGTGCTCGCCGGGCGCGACCTGACCACGGCCTCGCCCGAGCAGCGTGCCCATGCCGGCATCGGCTGGGTGCCGCAGGAGCGCAACATCTTCAAGTCGCTGACCGTTCTGGAGAACCTGACAGCGGTGGCGACGCCGGGCGCGTGGACGACCGAGCGCGTCTTCGCGATGTTCCCGCGCCTTGCCGAGCGCAAGGGCAATCTCGGCAACCAGCTCTCCGGGGGCGAGCAGCAGATGCTGGCGATCGGCCGGGCGCTGATGCTCAACCCCAAGCTGCTGCTCTTGGACGAGCCGACCGAGGGGCTGGCGCCGATCATCGTCGAGGAGTTGCTGCGCGCCCTGAAACGCCTCGTCCGCGAGGAGGAGCTCTCGGCGATCGTGATCGAGCAGCATGCCCGCAAGATCCTGGAGCTCACCGACGAGGCGATCGTGCTCGAGCGCGGCCGCATCGTCCTCGCCGCGGGGAGTGCCGAGCTCCTCGCCGACCCGTCACGGCTGGAGCGCCATCTCGGCCTCGCAGCCGCCTGAGCCAACGACAGAACCGAGGAAAGGAAACGCCATGAGCCAGAGACAGAAGCCGCCGTTCCGGGGCGACATGGTCGGCAGCCTGCTGCGCAGCGCGCCGGTGAAGGACGCCCGCGCCAAACATGCGGCCGGTGAGATCGGTCAGGCCGAGCTGACGGCGATCGAGGACGAGGAGATCAGGAAGCTCGTGCGCAAGCAGGAGGAGGTTGGCCTGCAGGCCGTGACCGATGGCGAGTTCCGCCGCGCCTTCTGGCATTTCGACTTCCTCGACGGCCTGTCCGGCGTCACCAGCTTCGAGACCGATTCAGGCATCCAGTTCAAGGGCGTCACCACCAAGGGCCATGCGGTCCGCGTCACCGGCAAGCTCGACTTCCCGGACGATCACCCGCATCTCGCCCATTTCAAGTTCCTGGCCTCGACGACCAGCCGCGTGCCGAAGATGACGATTCCGAGCCCGTCCATGCTGCATTACCGCGGTGGGCGGAAGGCGATCGATCCGAGCGCTTACCTCAGGATCGAGGACTATTACGAGGATCTCGGCAAGGTCTACGCCAAGGCGATCAAGGCCTTCTACGATGCCGGCTGCCGCTACCTCCAGCTCGATGACACCAGCCTGTCCTATTTCTGCGATCCCGAGCAGCGCAAGATGCTCGCCGAGCGCGGCGACGATCCCGAGCAACTGGTCTTCATCTATCGCGACGTGCTCAATGCGGCGCTGAAAGCCAAGCCCGCCGACATGCAGATCACCACCCATACCTGCCGCGGCAACTTCAAGTCGACCTTCATCGCCTCTGGCGGCTACGAGCCGGTCGCCGAGATGGTCTTCAACGAGATCAATGTCGACGGCTATTTCATGGAGTGGGACGACGACCGCTCCGGCGGCTTCGAGCCGCTGCGCTTCCTGCCCAAGGGCGACAAGCAGGTCGTGCTCGGGCTGGTGACCTCGAAATTCGGCGAGATCGAAAGCAAGGACAATCTCAAGCGCCGCATTGAGGAAGCGTCCAAGTATGCGCCGCTGGAGCAGCTCTGCCTGTCGCCGCAATGCGGCTTCGCTTCGACGGAAGAAGGCAATGTCCTGGCCGAGGACGAGCAATGGGCCAAGCTCTCGCGCATCCTCGAAGTCGCAAGGGAAGTCTGGGGATGAGCACCGAGCCCTGCTTCGACATCGCCCATCTCGGCCATGTCGAGCTCTTCACCAACAAGCCGCAGGAGAGCCTCGACTTCTTCGTCGACATCTTCGGGCTGACGGAGAGCGGGCGCGAAGGCGACAGCGTCTACCTGCGCGCCTGGGACGATTACGAGTTCCACACGCTGAAGCTCACCGCGGCGAAGACGACGGGCGTCGGCCATATCGGCTATCGCGCCTCAAGCGAGGCGGCGCTCCTGCGCCGCGTCGCGGCGATCGAGGCGATGGGCTGCGGCATCGGCTGGAGCGAGGGCGATCTCGGCCATGGCCGGGCCTATCGCTTCCGCGATCCCGACGATCATGTCTTCGAGATCTATTTCGAGACCAACAAATATGCCGCTCCGGAGAAGGAGCGGCCCGCCCTCAAGAACCAGGCGCAGCGCAACCATGGCCGGGGCTGCGCGGTACGCCGGCTCGACCATCTCAACCTGCTGGCGCAGGACGTCGCGGCGATCCGCGACTTCATGCCGAAGGCGCTGGGCAGCCGCGTGACCGAGCAGATCGTGCTCGATTCTGGTGAGGTCGGCGGCTGCTGGTTCACCGTCAACAACAAGAGCTACGATATCGCCTATACCCGCGACCACACACCGGCACGCGGGCGCTTCCACCATGTCACCTATGCGGTGGACCAGCGCGAGCACATATTGGAGGCGGCCGATCTCTTCCTCGAGAACGGCGTCTTCATCGAGACCGGGCCGCACAAGCACGCGGTGCAGCAGACCTTCTTCCTCTATGTCTACGAGCCCGCCGGAAATCGCGTCGAGATCGCCAATGCCGGGGCGCGCCTGATCCTCGATCCGGACTGGCAGACCGTGACCTGGACGGAAGAGGAGCGGAAGAAGGGGCAGGCCTGGGGGCTGAAGACGATCGAGAGCTTTCACACCCACGGCACGCCGCCATTGGGCAGATAGGGTGGCTTTGAGAGCGCTGAAGCTGCGCCTTCAAACCACTTCCGAGACGATCTTGGCGATCAGCGCGTTCGACAGGATGACCGGCAGGCCCGCTGCGGCGGCCTCCTGGCGATGGCGCTCGACGAAGCCCATGCAGTCCATCAGCAGGATCTGCGCACCGTGCTCGGCGAGGCTTTCGGCAGCTTCGGCAACCGATGGGCCATCGCCGCCATAGGGCGAGGCGGCGGCATAGATCGGCGGGCGGGCGAGCGGCGCCCACTTCCCGGCCTCCGAGGCGATCTGCTCGGCGAGCGGCACGATGATGCCGAGCTGAGCATCCTGGACCAGTGCCGCGACCGTCGGCGGCAGGATGCGATCCGGCTCGATCAGCCGGGCGCGCTCCGCGCGAAGGCTGGCGAAATGCCCGGTGCAGAGCATCAGGATCGTGCTGCAGCCGGCGGCTTCCAGCATGGAAAGCTTGGCTTGCGCGGCCCGCTCGGTGTGCTGGCGGTCGATGACGACCGAGGTCCCGTCGAGCAGCTTGGTGATCAGCAGAGCGCCGCCGGGCTGGGGAGCGAAGTCGCGGTCGATCTCCTCGCGCGGCAGTCCATCAAGCACGCCGGCATGCTGGCGTGGGAGTTCAGCGCCCAGCACAGCATCGAGGATCGGCGTGATGTCGGCGCGCGGCGCCTGGCCGATGGTGAGGGTGCCGAGCTTGGCCATGGCGCTTCCTTCCGGATGTGAAGCGGCTCGGGCCGGCGCCGGCCCGAGCCTTAAGCCCTCAAGGCTTGTTGAAGTTCTTCAGGACGGAGTCGAAGAAGGAGAAGATCGCGTCGCCGGCGATGACGCCCGCGGCGAAGACCTCCATGTCGCCTTCGCCATCGGCGCCGCGCAGCTTCTCCCAGATCAGGCGGCAGAGGATGCCGGCCAGCACTGCCCAGCCTGCCATCGGGAAGGCGATCAGCAGGCCGGTCGCGAAGAGCACGCCGATCTGGCGCTTCGGCCCGCCGATGAACTGCAGGATCGCGCCGGGGATTGCCCAGAGGAAGAGCTGCCAGGCGACGCCGGGTGCAACACCGGCCTTGATCGTCGCGGCATAGACCTTGTTGACGGGGGCGACGAGGTTCCGGTCGAAGAACGACTGGTACGAGACCAGCACGACCGCGCCGGCGACGGCGAAGGCGAACATCGCGGCGAAGAGCTGCTGGCGGCGGCCTTCGCGCTCGAAGGCGGGATCGACGCCGTTGCCACGCAGCAGGTAGCCGGCCTTGAGGTCGTAGCCCATGTCGGCGAAGGCGGGACCGGTCGCGGCCGAGAAGCCGACCAGCAGCGCCAGCGCCGGCATCGGGAAGCCCAGGAGCATGCCGATGATCAGGGTGATCAGAGCCACCGCGAAGGCCGGGAACCAGCCGGAATGCATCGCGGCGAGGCCGACGATCAATTCGTGCACATAGGCGGCGAAGGCGGCGTAGAGCACGAACAGGATCAGCATGCCGATCGACATGTCGCTCATCAGCCCGCCGACCAAAGCGAGGAAGACGGCGATGACGAGATAGCCGATCGTGCCGAGACCGAGCGCGCGCTTCACCTCGGCGTCGGTGGTGCCCGAGGCGGCCTCGGCCTGCTTTTGCGCCTCGCTGCGGCGGAAGAGCAGCATGCCGACCTGCAGCAGCGCGACGAGGCCGGCGCCGATCATGAAGCCGTGCGGGATATAGGCGGCCATCAGGTCGCCCTTGGGGATGATCGTCTCGAAGAGCGGGCCGCCGAAGATCTGGCTGGAATAGCCGCGCAGCAGGAGGCCGATGCCGAACATCGCCAGCGCCCAGATGTTGCCGATGAAGGCGACGCCGAAGGCGGACATCGGGATGCCGGTGACCGCGGCCGAACCGGCGAAGCCGATCCAGGCCAGCGGCACCTTGACGAAGCCGACGATGATCGCTGTGACGAAGCCGACGCCCATCAGCACCGCCTTGCGGCCGCCCTCGTCGCCGGCCTTGATCGCCTCGGCGGCGGCGACGCCCGGCGGCCACGCTCCCGTCGCCGGGAAGACGCGGGAATCGAACATCCGGTAAAGCAGGTAGCCGTCGAGCAGCATGGCGAAGAAGGCGCCGGCCAGCATCGGCAGCACCAGGTCCGGCCGGCCGAGCAGCCAGGGGATGCCGACCGGCAGCAGCAGGCTGTTGGCCGCGCCGAAGGTGGCCGAGGAGATCGCGCTCTGGGCCAGGTTCTGGACGTGGATCGAGCGGTAGCGCGCGAAGATCGCGAGCGGCACGCGCGCCAGCGCCATGGCGGCGAGTGCGCCGATCAGCGAGGTGTTGGCGGTGATGCCGAGCGAGACCAGCAGCTGCATCCCGATGATCGCGCCGAAGACGCAGAGGATCGCGATCAGTGCCAGCGTCGCCGGCTCGAACAGGCTGGGGTGCCGCTGAGGCACCCCGTCATTTTGCGTCGTCATGCCTTACGTCCCCTCATTCGCCCCTATGGGCTTGTTCGATCTATCCGTCAGGCAACAAGGATGCCGGTCTTGGCCTCGCCGACATCCTGGGAGGCATGGGCGGCATGCATGCCGTAGTCGCGCCTGGCCGCTTCCGGCGAGACGAGGCCGAGCGCGATGTCACGGGCGATCGCCTCGCGGGAGCGTTCGGCGGCCGGGCCGTAGCCGGCGCCGCCGGCGAGCACGAGCTCGACGATCTCGCGCGGCTGCTTGACCTGAACGAGCTCGCCGGTGCCGACGTCCTTCAGGACATGGCCCTGCTCGTCGATGACCCTGCCGGAGGCACCACCGCCGGCCTTGCCGTCGAACAGGCCCGGGATCGGGTTGTTGACCCCCTCCGGATAGAGCGAGACCAGCGTCGGCAGGCCGTCATCGGAGAGCTTGCGCAGGCGCACCCGCTGGCCGAGGCCGCCGCGCTGGCGGCCGGCGCCGCCGGAGTCGGTGAGGTAGGTCTTCTCGACCACCAGCACCGGCACGCGCGATTCGAAGGTCTCGATCGAGGTGTTGGCCGCCGAGGTCGGGTAGAGCAGGCCCGACTTGCCGTCGCCATGGGCCGAGCCGCCCTGGCCGCCGCCGACGAAGAGCATGTCGGAATAGGTGTCGCCGGCCTGGTCGCGGCCATAGACGCTCGCTGCGACGGGGAGACCGGTGAAGGCCTGCACCTGCTTCGGCGCCGCCTGCGACAGGGCGCGGAAGATGTTCGGCGCCAGATACCAGCCGGTGCGGGTACGCAAATTGACCGCCAGCGGCTTGTCGCAGTTCAGGATCGAGCCCTTGGGCGCATCGATCGAGAAGGCGCGATAGCAGCCGGCATTGCCGCGGACCGACGGCGTCAGCATGCATTTCAGCGGGTAGGTGGCGTGCGCCATCGTGTAGTTGAGCGTGCAGTTCAGCCCGCCCTGCGGCAGCTGCGGCGGCGCGCCGGCGAAGTCGAGATGGATCGTGTCGTCCTTGACCGTCAGCGCCAGCGGATAGGTCATCGGCGTGCCGAGCGGGTTGTTCGAGACGGTGCCGTGATAGGTGCCGTCCGGCAGCGCCCGGATGGCCTCGCGCATCGCCTTCTCGGAGCGACTCTGCACGACATGGGCCAGCGCCCTGAGGTCCTGCATGCCGTAATCGGTGAGGAAGGATTGCAGCCGCTCGGCGCCGATCGCATTGGCGGCGACGAAGGAGTGGAGGTCGCCGAGCACCTGCTCGGAATTGCGGACGTTTTCGCCGAGCAGGCGGACCAGCGTCTCGTTGATCCTGCCGGCCTCGTAGAGCTTCATCGGCGGGATCTGGAAACCTTCCTCGTAGATCTCGCGGGCCCGCAGCGAATCCTTGGTGCCGCCGATGTCGGAGACATGGCCGACCGTGCCCATCAGGCCGACGACGCGGTTGCCCAGGAAGACCGGGGTGACGATGGCGATGTCGAAGAGATGGCCGGCGCAGAGCCAGGGATCGTTGGTGATCAGCACGTCGCCGGGCTTCAGCGTCTGCGCCGGATAGCGCTCCAGCAGCGCCTTGACCGCGCGCGGCAGCGTCAGGTTGAAGACCGGCATGGCGCGGGGCGAATGCGCCAGCGTCTCGCCTTCGGGGTCGAGCAATTCGCAGGCGAAGTCCTGCGCTTCCGAGATCACCAGCGAGAAGGCGGTGCGGCAGACGGTCAGCCACATCTCCTCGACGACGTTGATCATCCGGCTCCACATGATCTCCAGCGAGATCGGATCGGCCTCAATGCGGCGCGCGGCTTCCGCCAGCGGCATGTCGGCGGTGATCGTGGTCTCGACCGCATTGGCCTGGCCGACATGGATCAGCAGGTTCAGGACATCGTCGATCGCGACCTTGTCGCCCGGCGGGACGATCGTGGTCGCCTCGCGTTCCTCGATGATCGCCGGGCCCTTGATGGTGTCGCCGGCGCGCAGGGCGTAGCGGTCATAGACCTCGGCCTCGCTCCAGCCGCCCTCGAACCAGGCTCGGCGGCTGCCCTTGATCTTCGCCGCCGCGTCGCCGCCGCCGGCCGCTCCGGAGAGCGAGAGCGTCGGTACCGGACCGGCGCAGCGGACGCGGAAGTTGATCGCCTCCAGACGGGCGCCCTCGTAGACCGAGGTGTAGCGGGCCGAATAGGCCTTGCTGAAGGCGGCGCGGATCGCCTCCAGGCTCGACGCATCGATCGCGCCGGAGGGCAACGGCACGGAAATGTCGTGCATCTGGCCGACCAGGCGCATATCGGCCGAGCGCTCGACGGTGACGTCGCTGGGCTTCACGCCGGCTTCGATCAGGTGCTTGCGGCCTTCCTCTTCAAGCTCGGTTAGCACGCGGTTGACCGCGGCGGCATCGAAGCCTTCGGAGAACTCGACCGGCAGCGAGCGCACCATGTCGAAGGAGAGCGGCGCGGCTAGGAAGCCGAGCGCCGAGGCTGCGCCCGAGGCCGGCGGGATGATGACCTGCCTGACGCCGAGCACGCGGGCAACGTCGACCGCATGGGCCGGGCCGGCGCCGCCGAAGCCGACCATGGCGTAATGGCGGGGGTCCTTGCCCTTCTCGACGAGATGGACGCGAGCAGCCGCGCCCATGCTCTCGACCACGACCTTGTGGATGCCCCAGGCCGCTTCCTCGATCGAGAGGCCGAGCGGCTCGGCGACGGTCGAGACAGCCCTGCGCGCAGCGTCGAGATCGAGCGCCATGCGCCCGCCGAGGAAGAAGCCGGGATCGTAATAGCCGAGCACGAGATTGGCGTCGGTGACGGTCGGCTTGGTGCCGCCCATGCCGTAGCAGGCCGGGCCGGGATCGGAGCCGGCCGAATGCGGGCCGACCTTGAGCAGGCCAACCTCGTCGATCGCCGCGATCGAGCCGCCGCCGGCGCCGATCTCGATCATGTCGATCACCGGCGCCTTGATCGGCAGGCCGGAGCCCTTGGCGAAGCGGTTGACGCGGCCGGCCTCCAGCATCGGAGCGATCTCGGCGCGGCCGTCCTCGATCATGCAGGCCTTGGCGGTGGTGCCGCCCATGTCGAAGGAGATCACGTCCTTATGGCCGGCGAGCTCGCCGAACAGGGCCGTGGCGAGGCCTCCGCCGGCAGGTCCGCTTTCGAGCAGGCGGATCGGGAAGGTGCGGGCCGTCTCGGGCGAGACCAGGCCACCGGCCGAGTGCATCAGCCGGAGCGCGCCGGTGAAGGAGCGGGCGGCGAGCTCGCGCTCCAGCCGCTCCAGATAGCGCCGCATCAGCGGCTGGACATAGGCGTTGGCGGCGGTGGTGACGAAGCGCTGGTATTCCCAGATCTCGGCCACGACCTCGCTCGACAGCGAGACGGTGAGCTCGGGGCAGGTCTCGCGGACGATGCGGCCGGCTTCCAGCTCATGGGCGGGGTTGCGGTAGCTGTTGAGGAAGCAGATCGCGATCGCCTCGCAGCCGGCGGCGGCGAGCTCGCGGGCGGCCTTGCGCACGGCCTCGGCATCGAGCGCGGTCACCACCTTGCCGTCGCGGTCCATGCGCTCGGGCACTTCGAGGCGATGCTCGCGCGAGACCAGCGGATCGGGGAAGGTCAGGAAGAGATCGTAGATGTCGTAGCGCTGCTCGGTCCCCATTTCGAGGATGTCGCGGAAGCCCCTGGTGGTGATCAGGCCGAGCCTGGAGCCCTTGCGCTCGATCACGGCGTTGGTGACCAGCGTCGTGCCGTGGACGATGTCGCCGACATCGGCGAGCGTGATCCCGGCCATGTCGACGAGCTCGCCGAGGCCGATCAGCGCAGCTTCCGACGGATCATGCGGAGTGGTCAGGCGCTTGTGCAGGAGGACCGAGCGCTCCTGTCCGTCATAGAGGATGAAATCGGTGAAGGTGCCGCCGATGTCGAAGCCGATGCGCCAGCGATTGCTCATGGAGCAGTCTCCGAAGGTGAGAGGTTCAAAGGGAAGAAGTGCTTGTCCCGAGTCAGGGCCGCGATCTCGGCGGCGCCTTCGGCCAGGGACCGGATGATGGAAAGACGTTCACCCGGCTCGACCGTCGCGGCCGGGAAGGAGATGCAGAGCGCGACCTCGTCGCCGGTGGCGGGATCGCCGAGACCGACCGAGATGGCGCGCACGCCGCGCACCGCCTCGTCATGGGATTCGGCGAAGCCGTTGCGACGGGTCTCTGCCAGCCGCGCCAAAAGCTCGTCCATGCTGCGAGGCGCGGTCTCGGACGGCGCGGTGAAGCCCTCCGGATAGAGCCCGCGGACCTCGTCATCGGACAGGCGAGCGAGCAGAGCGCGGCCGGTGCTGGAGGCGAAGGCCGGGATGCGGTCGCCGATCGATGTGACCACGCGGAGCGCGTGCCGGCCGGGATGGGCGGTGACGCCGATGATCTCGGTGCCGCGGCGCACGCTGATGTAGCCGGTGTGGCCGATCTGGTCGGAGACGCGCCCGACCACGGCGTCGGCGCGGTCGATCAGCGATGCGGCGAAGCGATAGAGCTGGCCGACCTGCGCGAGCAGCAGCGCCGGGCGATAGCGCTTGCTGTCGCCGACCGTCTCCAGAAGCCCCTCGTCACGCATTGCCCTGAGCAGGCGCGAGGCGTTGCTCTTCGGCATGCCGAGCAGGGTCACGAGGTCGGTCACCGTCACGTCGTGACGCGTGCTGGAGAAGCAACGAAGCACGTCTGCGGCTGCCGTCAGGATGGACATCCGGGTCGCTTCCGCAGAAGTTCCATAAAATGGAACTTAGGTTGCAATAAAAGGAACAATACGCTGCGTTGACGACGAGTCAAGACGGTTTGTGTCGTGGGTGGCGCTTTGATGGTTCGAATCGTTCGTGGCAGGAGGCGGGAGGCGGCCCGACTGGGGCCGCCGATCCCGGTCAGCCTTCTCGTTGCGTTCCTCGTGCGGGCACCCGCTCGCCAGGCAATCCCGCGGCAAGCTCACGATAGCTAAACTGGTCAGGCTGCTCCAAAAAATGGAGCTGCCTCCAAAAGCCGGGAGCTGCAGTCCAGGACTGCAGCTCCCTTCGTCTCGATAATTCAATGACTTGGTGTGTGGCACGAGGGTTGCTGAGGCGGCGCGCGGACTGGCTGGAGCGCAGCGGGCATGAACTGGCAGGCAATTGTCGATTTCGACGGGACCATCTCACGCGAGGATACGACCGATCGCGTGCTGCAGCGTTTCGCGGAACCGGGCTGGGAAGAGATCGAGGCGGACTGGGTTGCCGGCAAGATCGGCTCGCGCGAATGCATGGCGCGTCAGGTCGCGCTGCTGCATGCTTCGCCCGACGTGTTCGACACCTTCGTCTCCTCGCTCGCTATCGACTGGGGCTTTGCCGCCTTCGTGCGGCTATGCCAGCGCGCCGGGATCCCGGTGACGGTCGTCTCCGACGGGCTGGACCGCACCATCCATGCACTGCTCGGCCGCGCGGGCCTCAGCGGCCTCACCGTCGTCGCCAACCATATCGAGCCACTGCCCGGCGATCGCTGGCGGCTGACTTCGCCGCATGCCGACCCGTCGGGCGGCTGCACCAGCGGCACCTGCAAATGCCGGGTCGCAAGCAGCCTTTCCCGGCCGCTGACCCTGCTGGTCGGCGATGGCCGCTCGGATTTCTGCGTCGCCGGCCAGGCCGACCTCGTCTTCGCCAAGAAGAGCCTGATCGCGCATTGCCGCGAGAACGGCATCGGCCATCGCCCGTTCAACACCTTCTCGGAGGCCGTCGGCCTCCTCGAAACCCTGCTGTCGGAAACCACCACGGAGCCGGCAGCCCCTGCACGCAAGGACATGATCAATGGATGACGGCTTCACCCTGCTCGACCGCGCCGAGCCGGTCGATGTTTCCTCCGCGCCGGCGGCGACGCTGGCCGAGGAAGAGGCCCGCCTGCTCGCGCTCGAGGCCGAATATTGCTCGCATGGCGACACGGTCCACTACACGCAGTTCCCGAAGATCTTCTCGGGCTGCGAAGGCTCGTTCATGCTCGATGCGGCGGGCAACCGCTTCCTCGACCTGCAGATGTGGTACTCGGCCGTGAATTTCGGCTACGCCAATCCGCGCCTGAACAATGCGCTGAAGCGCCAGATCGATACGCTGCCGCAGGTGGCGAGCCAGTATCTGCACCGCGAGAAGATCGAGCTCGCGGCGATGATCGCGCAGGACGCCCAGCGCAAGTTCGGCACCAAGGGCCGCGTTCACTTCAATGTCGGCGGCGCCCAGGCGGTCGAGGATTCGCTCAAGCTCGTGCGCAACGCCAAGAAGGGCAAGAGCCTGATGTTCGCCTTCGAGGGCGGCTATCACGGCCGCACGCTCGGCGCCTCGGCGATCACCTCGTCCTATCGCTATCGCCGCCGCTTCGGCCATTTCGGCGAGCGCGCGCATTTCATCCCGTTCCCCTACCATTTCCGCGGTCCCAAGGGGATGAGCAAGGAGGAGTACGGGCATCACTGCGTGCAGCAGTTCGCCCGGCTGTTCGAGAGCGAGTACAACGGCGTCTGGGATCCCAAGGTCGGCGAGGCCGAATATGCGGCCTTCTATGTCGAGCCGTTGCAGGGTACGGGCGGCTACGTCATCCCGCCGCCGAACTTCTTCATCGAGCTCAAGAAGGTGCTCGACCAGCACGGCATCCTGCTGGTGGTCGACGAGATCCAGATGGGCTTCTATCGGACCGGCAAGCTCTGGTCGATCGAGCATTTCGGCGTGCAGCCGGACGTGATCGTCTTCGGCAAAGCGGTGACCAACGGGCTGAACCCGCTCTCCGGCGTCTGGGCCAAGGAAGAGCTGATCAACCCGACCGTGTTCCCGCCGGGCTCGACCCACTCCACCTTCAACGCCAACCCGCTCGGCACCGCCGTCGCGCTCGAGGCGATGAAGATGATGGAGGAAGAGGATTACGAGACCATGGTCATGGCCAAGGGCAAGTATTTCCTCGAAGGGCTGCAGGGGCTGAAGCGCCGGCACAAGATCGTCGGCGAGGTCGACGGACTCGGCATGGCGCTGCGCATCGAGATCTGCGAGCCGCATGACAGCTTCACCCCGTCGAAGCGGCTGGTCGATCTGATGTGCGACGAGGGCATGAAGGCCGACCTCGAAATCGGCGGCAAGCGCTACGGCCTCGTGCTCGACATCGGCGGCTACTACAAGAACGTCATCACCCTCGCGCCGGCATTGACCATGAGCTATGCCGAAATCGACCTCGCGATCGAGCTGCTCGACCAGCTGTTCGCCCGGGTCGCCAACGCCTGAGCAGTGGAGACGGGCCTTTGCGCCTGCGTGTGATCGATCTCGACGGCAGCGTGGCGGCTCAGGAGCCGCTGCGCCGGCAAATCGATGCGGGCCTTGCCGCCCGCATCGAAGCCGCGGACCTTGCCGGCGCCATGCGCATCGTCGCGGGCCGCCGGGCCAAGGCCGAGCTGCTGCAGCGGCTTGGCCAGCGCGACGGCGAAGGGCAGGGCGTGCCCGTCTTCTTCTACGGCTCCGGCGATTTCCACCATGTCACCTCGGTCCTGCTGAGCCGTGTCGAGGAGCCGGTCACGGTCGTGCATTTCGACAACCACCCCGACTGGGTCAGCTTTCCGGCGACGGTGAATTGCGGCGCCTGGGTCAACCGGGCGCTGGAGCTGCCTCAGGTCCATAAGGTCGTCACGATCGGCCCGTGCAGCGACGATCTCGTGCGGCCGGAATGGCAGTTCGCCAATCTGCGGGCCGTGGCCGAGGGGCGGATCGCGCTCTATCCCTGGCGGCATGAGCCGTCGCGGGTATGGGGGCGCTATGGCAAGGCCGACAGCTTTCGCCAGCAGGGCGGTCATCTGCATTGGCGCAACCTTGTGGACGTCGATTGGTCGGATTTCCTCGACGAGCTGATCTCGGCGATCACGACCACCGCCGTCTGGCTGACGATCGACAAGGACGTGCTCGGGCCGGGCGATGCCTGCACCAATTGGGACCAGGGTGAATTGCCGCTGCGCCATCTGCTCGCGGCGGTCGAGCGGCTGGCAGGTGAGCGCCGGATCATCGGCGCCGACGTCTGCGGTGACTGGTCCGAGCCGCGCTTCACCGACCCGTTCCGCGCGGCGCTCGCCTATTTCGACCATCCGCCCCGCTTCACGCCGACGCCCGAGCAACTCTCCGTCAATGCCCGCGTCAATGCGGGCCTGATCGACTGCTTCCAGCGGGTGCTGTCATGAACGCGACGATCATCTTCTGGTTCGTGCTATCGGTGATCTGCGACGTCGCCGGCCAGATCTTCTTCAAGATCGGCGCCGACCGGCTGCCGCAGGGAGCCGACTTCCGGACCACGGCGGCGGCGGCGGCGCGTTGCGGCTGGGTCACCGCCGGACTCGTGACCTATGTCGCCGAGTTCTTCATCTGGTTGCGTATTCTTGCCGAAGTGCCGCTTTCGATCGCCTTCCCGATCGCCAGCGCCAATTTCCTCGCCATTACCCTGGCCAGCTCAGTCTTTCTCGGCGAGCGCGTCGGCCGGCGGCAATGGCTGGGTTCCCTCTTGATCACCTGCGGCGTCATCATCGTCGCCAGAACAGCCTGACGGACATGTTCCGATGACCATGCGCGATTTCAGCGTCCGCCTCGCCGGTGACCGCACCGGCTTCCTGCTCATCCACGGCCTGGGCGGCACCCCGGTCGAATTGCGCTTCGTCGCCCGCGCGCTGCACCGGGCCGGCCATACCGTGCACTGCCCGCAGCTCGCCGGGCATTGTGCCGGTGAGGCCGAGATCCTCGCCACCGACTGGCGCGACTGGACGCAGAGCGTGCTCGACGAGCTCCAGCGCATGCGCGAGATCTGCGACACGGTGATCGTCGGCGGGCTCTCCATGGGCGCGGTACTGGCCATGCATGTCGCCGCCCTGCGCCCGAAGGAGGTCGACGGGCTTGCGCTCTACGCCCCGACCCTCTGGTATGACGGCTGGTCGATCCCGCGCTACGCCTTCCTGCTGAAATGGTTCATCAACGCGCCGCTCGTGCGGCGCTACAGCTTCGTCGAGCGCGAGCCCTATGGGCTGAAGGACACCCGCGCCCGCGCTTTTGTGGTCTCGTCGCTGACGAGCGGCGACAGCTCGACCGCCGGCCTGCTCGGCACGCCCGCCGGCGCGCTGAAGCAGATGTGGGAGCTGATCGCCGTCACCCGCCGCGAGCTGCCGCAGGTGAAGTGCCCGGCCCTGCTGGTCCATCCGCGCGAGGACGATATCGCCGATCTCTCGAACGCCTTCGAGATCCAGCGCAAACTCGGCGGGCTGGTCGATGCGGTGATCCTCGACGACAGCTATCACCTCGTTACCATCGACCAGCAGCGCGACATCGTGATCGAGCGCTCGCTGGCGCTGGCCTCGCGGCTCGCCAAGGCCCGCCGCCCGGCGACGCCGCTACGCGTCGTGGCAGCCGAATGAGCACGCCCGAAGGCCGTATCCTGGCCGGCATCGCGGACATCGCCGCTGCCGCCTGGGACGCCTGCCTGCCCGGCGAGGCCGAATCCCATGCCTACTACACGGCCTGCGACGCGATCGCCGCGCAGACCGGCGTCGGCCTGCGCATGGCCGCCGCCTGCGCCGAGGTTGACGGCGAGGTCGTCGCGGTGGCGCCGTTCTTCCGGCTGAACTATCGGCTCGATACGCCGCTGCAAGGTAGGCTCCGGAGCTTCGGCGACGCGCTGTTCCGCCATGTGCCGGGGCTGGTCACGCTGAAGGTGCTCTGCGTCGGCTCACCCTATGCCGAGCGCTGCCATCTCGGCTTCTCGCCGAAGCTCGATGCCGCCCGGCGTGCCGCCGCCTTCCAGGCGCTCGCCGCCGCGCTGGAGCGGCAGGCCGCCGAGGAGAAAGCTCATCTCGTGGTCTGGAAGGATCTGGCGCCGGCCGAGGAAGAGGGCTTCGGCAGCGCCTTGAAGCAAGCGGGCTTCGCCCGGCTCGGCAGCCTGCCGATCGCGCTGCTCGACCTGCCCTTCAAGGACGAGACTGCCTATCTCGCCTCGCTCTCGGCGGCGACGCGCAAGGACATCAAGCGCAAGCTCGCCAAGGCGAGCGAGGTCCGCATCGCCTTCCATACCGACATCGCCGGGCTGGAGCCCAGGATCGACGCACTCTACGAGGCGACGCGGGCGCAGAGCGGGCTCGACTATGGCGAGCTCGAAGTGCTGCCGCCCGGCTATTTCGGCGTGGTCTCGCGGGCGCTTGGCGAGCGGGCGGTGTTCGCGCTCTACTGGATCGGCGATGAGCTCGCAGCCTTCAACCTGCTGCTGGTCGAGCCCGACCGGGTGATCGACAAGTTCCTGGGCATGCGCTACCCGCTGGCCCGCGAGCACAATCTCTACGCCGTGAGCTGGATGGCGAATGTCCGCTTCTGCCTGGAGCGCGGCATCCACACGCTCCAGAGCGGCCAGACGGCCTATGCCTCCAAGCTGCGCTTCGGCAGTCGGCTGGTGCCCTCGACCCTGCATGTGAGGCACCGGCTCGCGCCACTGCAATGGGCGCTGCGCTCCTTGAGCCCCTGGCTCGGCTTTGAGCGCTTCGACCCCGATCTTGCCGCAATCGCCCGAAAGAAGGCCGCATGAGTACGATCTCGCCATCGGCAAGCAATTCCTGGGGGCGTCAGCTCGCGATCTGGCTCGCCTTCATCGTGCTCGACACCGGCACCCAGCTCGCCTTCAAATGGGGCGCGGACGGGATCGGCGACATGGATTTCGGCCTCGCCATGATGGCGAAGGCGATCTCGCTGCCTGGCGTCTGGCTGGCGACGCTCGGCTATATCGGCGTCTTCGTCGTCTGGATGGCGATCCTGCGCGACATGCCGCTCAGCCGTGCCTTCCCGATGACCGGGCTGGTTTATGTCACAGTTCCGCTGCTCGCCTGGTTCACCTTCGACGAGCACATCGATCTGGTTCGTGCCGGCGGAATTGCGCTGATCATCGCAGGCGTGTTCCTGCTCGGGGGGGACGAATGAGACGCGGACTTGGACTTGGCCTTGCCTCGCTGGCGGCTGCTACTCTGATGGCGGCGCTGCCGGTCCTGGCCGATCCGATGAGCGACGTCGTCGGCCGCTGGCGCGATTCGGACGGCGAATCCGAGATCGCCATCAGCCGCTGCGGCCCGGCGCTATGCGGCAAGATCGTCTGGCTGAAAGAGGCGCGCTTCGACATCTACAATCCCAGTGAAGGGCTGCGGAAGCGCTCGTTGATGGGAATCCAGGTGCTCTCCGGCTTCAAGCCGGCCGCGAAAGGCGGGCTGGAAGGCGAGGGTTACAACCCGGCCGACGGCAAGACCTATCGCACGACGCTCGAACTGGACGCCTCCGGGAGCCTCGTCGTGCGCGGCTGCGTGCTCGGCGGCCTGATCTGCGACGACGACATCTGGTCGCGGCAGCCGTGATGGCGGCTAGCGGCCGAGGGTGAAGGAAACGGGATCCGGCATGTCGACGCGGATGGCATCGCTCAGGTTCCGGCTGGTGATCGGCTTCATGCTGGTCAGCGTGCCGGCGATGCTGGCTTCCGCCTTCATCGCCGCCAAGCTGATCTCGGACGCCTTCGAGGACAATGTCGAGCAATGGCTCGGCGACACCTCGCGCTTCTTCGCGCTGGAGATCGCCGAGGCGACGCAGGAGGCGCAGCGCGTCGCCGGTGTGATCGGGCATCGGCTCGAACAGTCGAGCGACGACCACAAGGTGCAGCGTACTGTCGAGCGCGAATTCGCGGTGCTGAACTCGGTCGGCTACGACCTGATCGCAATCTATCGTCCGGGCGGCGAGGTGCTCTACAAGACACGCGACTTCAGCAGCCTCACCCCGCTGCCGACCGAGACCAGTCTCGGCCTGTTCCGGATCGAGACCGACGGCAAGCGCTGGATCATGGCGGGTGCCGTCCAGGCCGTGCAGATCGGCGGCCAGCCGGCCAATCTCCTGGTCGGGACCTGGCTCGACGAAAGCTCCTTCGGCGGCATCAAGGTGGTGACCGCGCTGGAGATCCGCTTCTTCGCGCTGTTCGATGGCAAGCCCGAACTGGTGATGCAGACGCATTCCGACCGCGCGGCCGTCGTGCCGGAGGCCATAAGGGCCAGGCTGGAAGCCGGAGAGGACGGAATCTTCGACTCCGACGCCGATGGCGGCGCCTATCGCGCCGTCTATGCGGGCCTGCGTGGCATCGACGGGCAACTCGCAGCGATCAGTTTCATCGGCATGCGCAGCGAGGCGGGCTTCTTCGAGCAGCTCGGCCGGGAGAGCCTGTTTTTCGGCATCTTCCTGCTCGGCAGCGCGATCTCGATCGTCGTCGGCATCCTGACCTCGGACCTGCTGGTGCGGCCGCTGCGCGCGCTGACCCATGGCGTGCGCGCGATCGCGGCCGGGGATTTCGGCCAGCGGGTCTCGGCGGGCGGCGGGCGCGAGATCGTCGAGCTCGCCACCGGCTTCAACGGCATGGCCGAGCAGCTCGGCAAGCTGCAGGAGCTCGAGGCGGAACTCAGGCGAAAGGACCGGCTCTCGGCGCTCGGCCAGGCGGCGATGGTGATCGCCCATGAGGTGCGCAACCCGCTCGGGATCATCAAGACTTCGACGGAGGTGGTGCGCAACCGCGCCAAGCTCGGCGGCGCCGAGGAGAAGATGCTGGGCTATGTCATCGACGAGGTTCGCCGCATCGAGACCTTGGTCCGCGACTTCCTCGACTTCGCCCAGCCCAAGCCGCCGGTGAAGGTCGAGCTCCCTCTGCGCGCGGTGATCGATCGCGTCGCAGCGATCGCGGCGCCGGAATTGTCCCGCCAGAAGATCGCGCTCTCGGTCGAGGACCATAGCAACGGCGCGACGGTCCTCGGCGATCCCGACCAGCTCTACCAGGCCTGCCTCAACCTCGTCCTCAACGCGATCGATGCCATGCCCGACGGGGGCTTGATCCACGCCGGCGTGCGCGCCACCGGCGAGTGCGTCTCGCTGACGATCAGCGACGAGGGCCCAGGCGTGCCGGATGCGATCCGTCAGGAGATCTTCAACCCGTTCTTCACCACCAAGGCCAAAGGCTCCGGGCTCGGGCTCGCCAAGGTGCAGACCGTGGCGGAAGCCCATGGCGGCAGCGCCTCCTGCGTCTGCGAGCCGGGGAGGGGCGCCGCCTTCACCATCACGTTGCCGCGGGCGAAACCGGGAGCGTCGGCATGAGCCATTCCATCCTCGTGGTCGACGACGAGGTGCGGCTGGCCGACGTACTGGCGGCGGCGCTGGAGGATCTCGGCTACCGCGCGACGGCCGTCCACAGCGCGCGCGCCGCGCTCACCGAACTCGAACGAACGCGCTTCGACCTGGTGCTGACCGACCTCAGGCTGCCGGCGATGGACGGGCGCGCGCTGCTGCGCGAGGTCCGCAGCCGCTGGCCCGAGGTCCCGGTCATCATCATCACCGCCTTCGCGGCGGTGCGCGACGCGGTTGACCTCGTCAAGGAGGGCGCGTTCGACTACATCGCCAAGCCCTTCGAGATCGACGACGTCTCGGCCACGATCAGGCGGGCGCTGCGCCTCGCCGACGTCGTGCGCGACAATGAAAGGCTGCGCAGCGAACTCGAGGGCCGCTACAGCTTCGACACGCTGATCGGCAGCAGCGCCGCCTTCCGGCGCGTCATCGAGCAGGTCACCGAGGTCTGCGAGACGAAGGCGACCGTGCTGCTCAACGGCGAAAGCGGCACCGGCAAGGAGCTGGTGGCCAAGGCGATCCATTTCAACAGTCCGCGCCGCGACAAGCCCTTCATCGCGGTCAACTGCGCGGCGATTCCCGAGACCCTGCTGGAGAGCGAGCTCTTCGGCCATGTGAAGGGCGCCTTCACCGGCGCGCTCGCCAACCGTACCGGGCGCTTCGCCGCGGCCGATGGCGGCACGCTCTTCCTCGACGAGATCGGCGACATGCCGCTGCCGATCCAGGCCAAGCTGCTGCGGGTGATCCAGGAGCGCAGCTTCGAGCCGGTCGGCGCGACCCGGACCCAGACGGTCGATGTCAGGCTGGTCGCGGCGACGCACAAGGACATGCGCCAGGCCGTGGACAAGGGCAGCTTCCGTGAGGACCTGTTCTACCGGCTCAACGTCTTCCCGATCCTGCTGCCGCCGCTGCGCGACCGTGCCGACGACATCCCGCTGCTGTCGTCGCATTTCCTGGCCGAGCTCGCCGATGCCATGGGCAAGCGCGCGAGCGGGTTCTCGCCGGCCGCCCTGGCGGCGATGACCGCCTATGACTGGCCGGGCAACATCCGGGAGCTGCACAATTGCATCGAGCGGGCGGTGATCGTCGCCAAGACGCCGACGATCGATGCCACCGATCTGCCGCAGGACCTGTTCAGCACCCCTCGCCGCAGCGATCGCGACAGCCTGCCGCGCGATCTCGACGCCGAGCTCGAACGAATCGAGCGCGATTTCATCATCGAGGCGCTCAGGCGCAGTGACGGCGTGCAGGTCAGGGCTGCGAAATTGCTAGGCATAGCGGAAAGAAGCCTTTGGCACCGCATTAAGAAACTCGGTATTAGGCTAGGCCGCGCCATCGCGGACTGACGACTCACGGGACGACCTCCTCCATGCTTTCTCTCGGACGTCACGAACGCCCAGCCCGCGGCCGGCGCCGGCATGCCGCTGTCCTGGCTGGGATCGCCGCGCTGCTCGTCATCTCGAACGGGGCCGTGCGCGCGAACGACGATGACGACGACGATGACGACACCAAGAAGATCCTGACCGATCCGACCCCGGCCAAGGGCTGGATCATCACGCTGGGCGGCTCCTTCCAGGTCGGCCCGAAATATGACGGCGCGAACTCCGCCGGACCGTCCTTCATGCCGTCGCTGTCCTGGCGTCGCGCCGGCGAGCCCGCCGGTTTCAGCGCGCCCGACGACAGCCTAGACTACGCGATCTACGATACCGACCGCTTCGATATCGGCGTCGTCGGTGCCTATCGCGCCGGTCGTTATTCGGGCTCGAGCATCCGGCTCCTCGGCATGCGCGACGTGCCCTGGGCGATCGAGGCCGGCGTCTTCGCCGAGTACTGGATCATTCCCGAGCGGCTGCGCACGCGCGTCGAGGTTCGCCAGGGCTTCAACGGCCATCATGGCGTGGTCGCCGACTTCTCGGCCGACTGGGTCGAGCGCTTCGGTGCCTTCACCTTCGCCGTCGGCCCGCGCGCCTCGCTCGGCAGCGCCTCCTATATGCGCCGGAATTTCGGCGTGCTGCCCGGAGAGGCCGCGCTCAACGGCACGATTTCCGCCTACAAGCCCGGTGCCGGCGCCAAATCGGTCGGCCTGGCCTCGTCGCTGGAATATGCGTGGTCGCCGAGCTTCTCGACCACGCTGTTCGCCCGTTATGACCGCCTGGTCGGGGATGCCGGCAACTCGCCGCTGGTCGACCAGCTCGGGCAGCGCAACCAGTTCTCGGTCGGCATCGGCGCGAGCTATTCCTTCCACGTCGGCGGTTGAGGCCGACCGGTCGACGCTCAGAGCAGGATGCGAAAAAGTGGGAACCGGTTTTTCGCATCCTGCTCTAACTCTTTGATGAGAGACGGATTC
This sequence comes from Allobosea sp., assembly GCA_024231975.1. Lineage (GTDB taxonomy): Bacteria > Pseudomonadota > Alphaproteobacteria > Rhizobiales > Beijerinckiaceae > Allobosea. The sequence continues at coordinate 41,158 of JAAEQB010000031.1, read as the reverse complement.
AGATTCCGGATCTAGGGCACCAGGATCACGCCCGAGCTGGCGAAGGAGAGCCAGACCGGCGTGCCCGGCAGCAGCATGTCGTCGACATCGTGGCTGATGACGAAGAGCTCGCCGACGGCGGTCTCGATCATCAGGTCGAGATGGTTGCCGAGATAGGCGCATTTGCGGACCGTGCCGGGCAGCGTGCCCTGGCTCTCATGGCGTGAGACCAGCAGGCTCTGCGGCCTGATCGCCGCCTTGGCCGGTCCCGGCTGCAGGCCGCGCGAAGGCAGCGAGACGCTGGCCGGCCCGATCGCCACCTCTGCCCGCCCGTCGGCAACTGACTTCACGGTGACGCCGACCATGTTGGCATCGCCGATGAAGTCGGCGACGAAGGCGTCGGCCGGTTCCTCGTAGAGCTGGCGCGGCGTGCCCTGCTGGGCGATGCGGGCATTCGACATCACGATGATGCGGTCGGAGACGGCGAGTGCCTCCTCCTGGTCGTGCGTGACATAGGCGACGGTGAGGTTCAGCGCCTGCTGCAGCTCGCGGATCTCCTCGCGCACGCGCCGGCGCAATTTGGCGTCGAGATTGGAGAGCGGCTCGTCGAAGAGCAGCACCTGCGGCTCCAGCACCAGCGCGCGGGCGACGGCGACGCGCTGCTGCTGGCCGCCGGAGAGCTCCGAGGGGAAGCGCTTCTCGAAGCCCTTGAGGCCGACCAGCGCCAGCTTCTCCAGCGCCATCTCCTGGGCCTTGGCCTTGGACAGGCCCTTCACCGTCGGGCCGTAGGCGGCATTCTCGAGCACGCTCATATGCGGGAAGAGCGCATAGGACTGGAAGACCATGCTGACGTCGCGATCGGCGGCGGAGAGCCGGGTGACGTCCTTGTCGCCGATCATGATCTGGCCTTCGCTGGCGATCTCTAGCCCGGCGATCATGCGCAAAGTCGTGGTCTTGCCGCAGCCGGAAGGGCCGAGCAGCGTGACGAGCTTGCCGGCCTCGATCGAGAAGCTGACATTGTCGACCGCCGTCACCGCGCCATAGCGCATGCTGACATTGCGGAACTCGACGGAGGCGGGGCCGGCCTTGGGCATGGCTGCGACGTATCCTTACTTGATCGGCTCGGCGGCGGAGGAGGCGAGGGCGGGCGTGGTGCTGCGCCGCCCGAGCTTGCGCTCGCCGACGCCGAGCTGGATCAGGCTGATGCCGAGCGCCATCACCACGATCAGCACCGAGGAATAGGCGATGGCGAGGCCGAACTCGCCGGCCTCGACGCGGCCGACGATATAGGCGGTGGCGAGGTTGTACTCGGCCGAGACCAGGAAGATCACGGCGCTGACCGTCGTCATGCTGCGCACGAAGCTGTAGATCAGCGCGGCGACGAGCGCCGGGCGCAGCAACGGCAGCACCACCCGCCAGAGCGTGGTGAAGCTGCGGGCCGACAGCGTCGCCGAGGCCTCGTCCAGGCTCTTGTCGATCTGCGACAGGCCGGCGATGCCGGAACGCACGCCGACCGGCATGTTGCGGAAGACGAAGGCGATGATCAGGATCAGCCCGGTGCCGGTGATCTCGACCGGCGGCACGTTGAAGGCGAGGATATAGGCGACGCCGAGCACCGTGCCGGGAATGGCGAAGCTCAGCATGGTCGCGAACTCCAGCGCCCCGCGGCCGGCGAAGCGCTGGCGCGTCAGGAGATAGGCGGTGAGCAGGCCGATGATCGCGGTCAGCGGCGCCGAGATCGCGGCTAGCTTCAGCGTGGTGAAGAAGGACGGCCAGGCCGAGCCGTCGAAATAGAGCCCGCGGCTGAAATCGATCGAGAAGCCGGTGATGTAGTGCTGCAGCGTCGGGGTGTAGTCGCGCCCCATCGTCTTGACGAAGCCGCCCATCAGGATGACGACGTAGATCACCGCGGTCAGCGCCACCCAGGGGATGATCACCAGTGCCGAGATCCAGGTGATCCGGCGCGGCAGCGGCGTCGGCAGGCCGGAATCGCCTTTGCCGGTGACGGTGGTGTAGGACTTGCCGCCGAGCCAGCGCTGCTGCGCCCAGAAGGCGGCGAGGGTGAAGCCGAGCAGGACGATGGCGAGCACCGCCGCCTGGCCCTGGTTATGCGCGGCGCCGACCACGGCGAAGAAGATCTTGGTCGAGAGCACTTCGAAATTGCCGCCAAGCACCAGCGGATTGCCGAAATCGGCCATGCTTTCGACGAAGCCGAGCAGGAAGGCGTTGGCGAGACCAGGCCGCAGCAGCGGCCAGGTCACGGTGCGGAAGGTGGTCCAGCGCTTGGCTCCGAGCGTCTGCGAGGCTTCCTCCAGGCTCGGCGCGATGCCCTGCACGACGCCGATCAGCACGAGGAAAGCGATCGGGGCGAAGGCGAGGACCTGGGCGAGCAGCACGCCGGGCAGGCCATAGATCCAGCGCGAGCGCGGAATGCCGAACCAGTCGAACAGGAATGTCGAGAACAGGCCGGAGCGCCCAAAGAGCAGGATCAGCGCCAGGCCGATGACGAAGGGCGGCGTGATGATCGGCAGCACGGTGAGCAGGCGCATGGCGCGCTTGCCGGGCATGCCGGTGCGCAGGATCAAGAGCGCGCAGGCAAGGCCGAGCAAAGTGGTGATCAGCCCGGTCAGCACCGCCAGGATCAGCGTGTTCCAGGCGACGCCGCAATTGGTGTTGGCGCTGAGGCAGCCCAGCCCCCAGATCGTCGAAGAGAACAGGCGCTCGACGAATTCGCCGAGAACGAGGGCGCCGTTGGAATCGACCAGAGCGCTGCGCAGGATCACCGCGACCGGCAGGAAGATGAAGACGACGATCAGCATGATGACGATGCCGATCGAGGATGTGGTGAAGAGGTCGCCACGGCACAGGCCGCGATAGGCGAGGCCGTGGCAGAGCAGCAGGAGCAGTGAAACCAGGGTTACGAGCGCGCCGAAACCCATGCCGGGCTGCGACGCGCCTGCACCGCCGAGCAGGGCAGCGAGCGCCGGCATGCCCTGGTCCTTGAGCGTGATGGCGAAGCCCTGGGCGAAGAAGACGACGAGGCCGGCAAAGCCGATCCAGGCCAGGAGCTTGCCGGTGCCGGCATTCTCCTGGCGGAAGGCGAGCAGGCTGGCGAGGAGGAGGGCGATGCCGATCGGCAGGAGCCAGGGCGCCGCCCCCGAGAGCACGAGCGCCAGCGCCGTGCCGGCCTTGCCGAAGGGATAGCCGGATAGGCTCATCCCCTCGGGCAAATACCAGGGGATGAGCGCATAGCTGAGCCAGCCGGCCAGCAGCGCAAGCCTCGTCGCGGGACGCATCGTCTCTCGCCTCTCGTCTCAGATGTCAGCGATCAGCGTGCGCTCACTTCGGAAGCGCCTTGATCTCCTTGTCCCACTTGGTCAGCAGGCGAGTGCGCTCGGCCGAGGAGCCGTATTTGACGAAGTCGTACTTGATCAGCTTCATCTCCGACATCTTCGGAGCCTGGGCCGGGACCGGCGCGTTCTTGTTCGACGGCACCTGGTAGGACTTGGCCGGCGCCGCGAGCGCCTGCGCCGCCGGGGTCAAGGCCCAGTCGTAGAACTTCTTGGCGTTGTCGAGATTGCGCGCGCCCTTGACGATCGACATCGAGCCGATCTCGTAGCCGGTGCCCTCGCAGGGGGCGACGGCCTTGATCGGGTCGCCCTGCACGGCGAAGACGACAGCGTCATGGATGAAGACGATGCCGACGGCGGTCTCGCCGAGGCTCGCCGCCTTGGCCGGCGCCGCGCCCGACTTGGTGTACTGGCTGATGTTCTTGTGCAGGGCCCTGAGATAGTCGAAGCCCTTGTCCTCGCCCATCAGCTGCACGACCGTGGCGAGCAGGTTGTAGGCTGTGCCCGAGGAGTTCGGGTCGGCGACCTGGACGTCGTCCTTCAGCTTGGGATCGAGCAGGTCGGCCCAGCATTTGGGCTCATTCAGGCCCTTGGCCTTGATCTGTTGGGTGTTGTAGCCGAAGCCGAGCGCGCCGGCATAGATGCCGACCGAGCGCTTCTTGGCGGCTTCCCACTGCGCCAGCGCCCATTCGTGCAGGTCCTTGTTGGCGGGCGATTCATATTCCTGCGTCAGGCCTTCCTCGGCCGCCTGCAGATGCGGATCGCCGGTGCCGCCCCACCAGATGTCGCCGCGCGGATTGGACGATTCCGCCTTGAGCTGGGCGTAGATCTCGCCGGCCGACTTGCGGGTCATCGCGACCTTGATGCCGGTTTCCTTCTCGAAGGCGCCGCTCATGGCGCGGCACCATTCCTCCTGCACGCCGCAATACATGACGAGCGAGCCCTGGGCCTGGGCCGGAGCAGCGGCGAAGGCCGCGCTCGTGGCAGCGGCAAAGAGCCCGGCGCGAAGCCAGTGATGTTTCTGCATGTCTTCCTCCCGATATCTGGTTCTGTCTGTTCTTGTTGGGTCGATAGTGACCGTTCGTCGCAAAAGATCAACGATCCCTGTGCCGGCTCATGATTCCGGTGATGCGCTGCAGCTCCGCCGTCAGCTCCGGCGTGCAGCACAGCACCGGATTTCCAGCCTTGATCGCATCGCCCGCGAAGAAGTCGTTGACGTCGGCGCCGGCCTCGGCGGCGATCACCAGCCCGGCGGCGACGTCCCAGGCGTTGATGTGCAGCTCGGCATAGGCCTCGGTGCGGCCGATCGCGACATGGCAGAGGCCGAGCGCACCGGAACCCGAGCGCTTGACCGAGGCGCCGACAGCGAAGCCGCGGCCGACAGTCGCGAGGTATTCCTCGGTGGGCACGCGCGTCGACCAGCCGAATTCGAGATAGGCGCGGCGGATGTCGGCCGTGCCGGAGACCTTGATCGGTTCGCCGTTCATGGTTGCGCCACGGCCACGGCGACCAAGATAGACCTCGCCCAGCGCCGGGGCCGAGATGATCCCGATCTCGGGCACGCCGTTGAGCAGGAGGCCGATCGAGATGCACCAGTTGCGGTCGCCGCGCGCGAAGTTCGAGGTGCCGTCGATCGGGTCGATGATCCAGACCGCGTCGGCCGGCTCGCCGCCGCCTTCCTCGCCGATCACGGCATCGTTCGGAAACAGCACGGCGAGGTGCTCGCGCAGGAAGGTCTCGACCGCGCCATCGGCGACGGTGAGCCAATCCTGCGCGCCCTTCATGCTGACGCCGAGGCTGTCCTTGCGGCCGAAATAGCCGAGCGCCAGCCGGCTCGCCTCCTCGACGAGGCCGAGCACCGCATATTGGCGCAGATCGAGTTCGGCAGGCGTCATCACAGCGCCTCGAGCGAGACGGCGACCGGCTTGCCGGTGCGGCGGGATTCGGTCGCCGCATCAGCGAGGATCTGGGCCTTCAAGCCGTCGAGGCCAGACGGCAAGGGCGCGCGCTTGTCACGGCAGGCGCTGACGAAGGCGTCGAGCTCGGCGCGATAGGCCGCGGCATAGCGCTCCAGGAAGAAGTTCTGCACGGGGTCGGCGCGGAAGCCGGCGCCGGTCGCGATCTCCACGGTGGTCTCGTGGATGTTGCCGGCGCGCAGCATGCCCTTGGAGCCGTGCACCTCGATGCGCTGATCGTAGCCATAGGGGGCGCGGCGCGAATTCGAGATCTGGGCGATACGGCCGCTTGCGGTGCGCATCAGCACGGCGGCGGTGTCGACATCGCCGGCCTGGCCGATCGCCGGATCGACCAGCGCCGAGCCGAGCGCGAAGACCTCGACCGGCTCCTCGGCGAGGAGGAAACGGGCCATGTCGAAATCATGGATCATCATGTCACGGAAGAGCCCGCCCGAGCGCTTGACGTATTCGACCGGCGGCGGGCCGGGATCGCGCGAGATCACGCTGACGATCTCGATGGCGCCGGCTTCGCCCGCGCGCAGGCGGCCTTCCAGCGCGGCGAAGTTCGGGTCGAAGCGGCGGTTGAAGCCGATCATCAGCGGCTTGCCGGACTTGGCGACGACCTCGAGGCAGCGGCGGATGCGGCCGGCGTCGAGATCGACCGGCTTCTCGCAGAACACGGCCTTGCCGGCCGAGACGGCGGCCTCGATCAGGTCGGCATGGGTGTCGGTCGGGGTGCAGATCACCACGGCGTCGATGCCGGAATCGGCGAGGATTGCTTCGGTGGTGGCAACCTTGGCGCCGGACGCCTGGGCGAGCGAGGCGGCGGCCTCGGCCGAGGCGTCGGAGAGCGCGACGAGCTGCGCATCGGAACGCGCCGCGACATTGAGCCCGTGAATGCGCCCGATCCGGCCGGCGCCCAGCAATCCAAATCTCATCACGTCCGTGGTCCTGCGGTTCGAGAGTGCTCCGGCGCTTCAGTCGTGCGCGCCGAGAATGGTCTGGTCGAAATCGATGTTCGAGCCGGTCATCAGCCCCGATTCGGATGACGCCAGATAGGCGACGGCCTTGGCGACCTCGCGCGGATCGATCAGGCGGCCGAAGGGGCGCCCGGCCTCTGCCGTCTCCAGCCAGCCATCCTGCGCATCATGGCGCAGGCGCATGATCGCGTCCTCGCCGGGTGTCGCCATCCAGCCGATATTGAGGCCGTTGACGCGGATGCGATCGCCGAGGAGCCCATAGGCGGCGTTGCGGGTCAGCATCGCCAGCGCGCCCTTGGAGACGCTGTAGGCGGCAAGGAAGGGCTGGCCGCCATGGGCCGACATCGACTGGATGTTAACGATCGAACCCTGGATGCCCTGCTTGCGCATCAGGGTCGCGGCGTCCTGGATCAGGAAGAAGGGCGCGGTCAGATTGACCGCCATGATGCGGGCATAGAGCTGCGGGCTCGTATCGAAGATCGTGCCGCGATCGGTGTCGCCGGCGGCGTTGACGAGGATGTCGAGCCGGCCGAAAGCTTTCTCGGCCGCCGGGACGATTCCGCGGACGGCGTCGAGATCGGCGAGGTCGGCGGCGTGGAAGAGGGCGTTGCAGCCGGAGGCCTTCAGGCTGGTGGCGACCTTTTCGCCGCGCTCGCGATTGCGGCCGGTGAGGACGAGGCCGGCAGCGCCACGCGCGGCGAATTCCCGGGCGATCGCCTCGCCCAGGCCCTGGCTGCCACCGGTGACGATGGCGACCTTGCCATCGAGTGCGCGGCTGAAGTTAGTCGGCTCAGGCAACGCGGTTTCTCCCTGCGAAGGCCATTGTCACAATGGCACATTATTTTTATTGCGCTTGACTAATGGAACAAACATTCCATTCTCTGGCCGCGCAAGTCAAGGCCGCGAGAGCCCCTGTTCCCGATGACATCGCCAGTGCAGCAGGAAACGCAAAAGGACGATTTCGACGGCTTCGTCGCCCTGCTGCGCGAGCGCGGGCCCAGCTTGCCGAAACGGCTGCGGCAAGTCGCCGACTATGCGCTCGCCAATCCCGACGACATGGCGCTCAGCACCGCGGCGCAGGTGGCGCAGCAGGCCGGGGTGCAGGCGTCGACCCTGGTGCGCTTCGCCCAGGCGCTCGACTATTCCGGCTTCAGCGAATTGCAGCAGCTCTTCCGCTCGCGGTTGCGCCAGCAATTTCCCGATTATCGCGAGCGGCTGGCGGCACTGCGCGACGAAGGCGCGGCCGGGCCGAACATGGCGCAGGTGCTGCTCGACGGCTTCGTCGAGGCCAGCCGCAGCTCGCTGACGCGGCTGCAGACGACCGTCAGATATCGCGACATCGACAAGGCGACGGACCTGCTCGCCGGGGCCGAGACGATCATCCTTGTCGGCGCACGCCGGATGTTCGCGGTGGTGTCCTATCTCGCTTATGCCTTCGGCAAGCTCGGTATCCGCGCCGTGCTCGTCGACAATATCGCGGCGCTCGGCCCCGAGCAGGCGGCGATCGCGCGTGAAGGCGACGTCGTCGTCGCCGTCAGCTGCGCGCCCTATACGCCGGCGACGGTCGCGATGGCAGCGCAGGCCCATGCCAAGGGCATACCGGTGATCGCGATCACCGACAGCGCGCTCAGCCCGCTCGCCCAGCACTGCTCGCTCTGGCTCGAGGTCGAGGAGGCCGATTACGGCGCCTTCCGCTCGATGTCGGCCACCTTCGCACTCGCCATGACGCTTGCCGTCGGCACCGCCGAGAAAGCCCGTCCCGATGCCTGAACCCGTGCTCGACCTGATCTCGATCGGCCGCTCCTCGGTCGACCTCTATGGCCAGCAGATCGGCGGCCGGCTGGAGGACATGGGCAGCTTCTCCAAGGCGGTCGGCGGCTGCCCGACCAATATCGCGATCGGCACCGCCCGGCTCGGGTTGAAATCGGCGGTGATCACCCGCGTCGGCGACGAGCAGATGGGCCGCTTCATCCTGGAGCAGTTGCAGCGCGAGGGCGTCGAGACCAAAGGCGTCGTCGTCGATCCCAAGCGCCTGACCTCGCTGGTCATCCTCGGCGTGCGCGACGAGAAGACCTTTCCGCTGATCTTCTACCGCACCGATTGCGCCGACGCGGCGCTCGACGAGAGCGAGATCGACGAGGCGTTCATCGCCTCGGCCAAGGCGGTGGTGGTCACCGGCACGCATTTCGCCATTCCCAACGCCGCCAAGGCGCAGCGCAAGGCGATCGCACTCGCCCGCAAGCATGGCCGCAAGGTCGTGTTCGACGTCGACTACCGGCCCAATCTCTGGGGCCTCGCTGGCCATGGCGCGGGCGAGGAGCGCTATATCCGTTCCGACAGCGTCACCCAGCATCTCCAGGCGATCCTGCCGGATTGCGACCTGATCGTCGGCACCGAGGAGGAACTGCACGCCGCCGGTGGCTCGGAGGATACGCTCGCCGCGATCCGCAATATCCGCGCGCTGAGCAAGGCGACAATCGTCTGCAAGCGCGGGCCGATGGGCTGTGTGGTTTTCCCTGGAGCCATCCCGGATTCAATCGAGGACGGCATCAAGGGGCCGGGCTTCCCGGTCGAGGTCTACAACGTGCTGGGCGCGGGCGACGCCTTCATGTCCGGCTTCCTGCGCGGCTATCTCAGCGACGAGCCGATCGAGACCTGCTGCACCTGGGCCAATGCCTGCGGCGCCTTCGCCGTCTCACGCCTGCTCTGCTCGCCGGAGAGCCCGACCTTCGCAGAGCTGCAGTTCTTCCTGAAGCATGGCTCGCCGTACCGGGCGCTGCGCCATGACGTGGCGATCAATCATGTCCACTGGGCGACGACGCGCCGGCCGCAAGCCGCGACGCTGATGGCGCTTGCGATCGACCATCGTTCGCAGGTCGAGGCGATGGCGGACGAGGCGGGCGTGCCGCACGAGCGCATCGCCGCCTTCAAGCGGCTCGCGGTCGATGCCGCGGCGCGGATCGCCAAAGGCGCCGAAGGCTTCGGCATGCTGCTCGACGGCCGCCATGGCCGCGAGGCGCTGTTCCGCGCCGGCGATCACGGTTTCTGGGTGGCGCGGCCATTGGAGGTACCGGGTTCGCGGCCGCTCAGGCTCGAGACCGATGCCGACGGCTCGCTTGGCGCGGCTCTGAACGAATGGCCGGTCGACCATGTCGCCAAGGTGCTGGCGTTCTATCATCCCGACGACGATGCGGCGCTGAAGGCCGAGCAGGAAGCGACCCTGAAGCGCGTCGCGCTCGCCTGCCGGCAGGTCGGCCGCGAGCTTCTGGTCGAAATCATCTGCTCGAAGAACGGCCCGGTCGGCGACGACACCATGGCCTCAGTGATGCGCCGGCTCTATGCGATCGGCATCAAGCCGGACTGGTGGAAGCTGGAGGGGCAGCCGAGCGCGGCCGCCTGGGCGGCGATCGATGCCGCGATCGCTGAGAATGACCCCTATTGCCGCGGCGTCGTGCTGCTTGGGCTCGATGCGCCGCTGCCGGAGCTGGAGGCCGCGTTCAGGCTGGCGCAGACGGCGCAGACGGTGAAAGGTTTCGCGGTCGGGCGCACGATTTTCGGCGAAGCGGCGCGCGGCTGGCTCGCCGGCAAGCTCGACGACGAGGCCGCGACTGCGATGATGGCCGAGCGCTTCGGCCGGCTGGTCGACGCCTGGCAAGGCCGCTGAGGAGATTGCGATCATGAGCACGATCAGGCTCACCATGGCGCAGGCGCTGGTGGCGGCGATGGCGGCGCAGAAGACGGCGGTCGGTGGCCGCACGCTGCCGCTCTTTGCCGGCGTCTGGGCGATCTTCGGCCATGGCAATGTCGCCGGTCTCGGCGAGGCGCTGCATGGCGCGCGCGACATCCTGCCGACGCTGCGGGCCCATAACGAGCAGGCGATGGCGCACTCGGCGATCGCCTTCGCCAAGGCCTCGCGCCGGCGCCGGATGATGGCGGTGACCAGCTCGATCGGCCCCGGCGCGACCAATATGGTGACCGCGGCCGCGGTCGCGCATGTCAACCGCTTGCCGCTGCTGCTGCTGCCGGGCGATGTCTTCGCCGGCCGCCGGCCCGATCCGGTGCTGCAGCAGATCGAGGATTTCGGCGACGGTACCGTCTCGGCCAATGACTGCTTCCGCCCCGTCTCGCGCTATTTCGACCGGATCACCCGGCCGGAGCAGCTGATCCCAGCCTTCGAGCGGGCGATGCAGGTGCTGACCGATCCGTCGGAATGCGGGCCGGTGACGCTGGCGCTGTGCCAGGACGTACAGACGGAAGCCTATGACTATCCGGAAAGCTTCTTCGCCGAGCGGATCTGGCAGCCGCGCCGGGCGCGGCCGGACGAGCAGGAATTGGCGCAGGCGGTCGCGTTGCTGAAAGCTGCGAAGCGTCCGCTGGTCGTCGCCGGCGGCGGCACGCTCTACAGCGAGGCCGAGGGCGAACTCGCCCGCTTCTGCCTGGCGCACGGCATTCCGAGCGCCGAAACGCAGGCCGGCAAGAGCACCCTGCCGCATGACCATCCGCTCAATCTCGGCGCGATCGGCGTCACCGGCACTGGCGCCGCCAACGACGCCGCGAAGCATGCCGATGTGGTTCTCGCGGTCGGCACGCGTCTGCAGGACTTCACCACCGGTTCGCGCGCGCTCTTCGCCGATCCTGCGTGCCGGATCATAGGGCTGAACACGCAGGCCTTCGATGCCGGCAAGCATGGCGGGCAGCCGCTCGTTGCCGATGCCAAGGCCGGCCTTGCCGAGCTGGAGGCAGCGCTGGCGGGTTGGAAGGCTCCTGCCAACTGGAGCATGCAGGCACAAGCGTCCCGCGACGCGTGGCTCGAAACAGCTGCGCGTTACACGGCGATGAGCAACCAGGCTCTGCCGAGCGATGCGCAGGTGATCGGCGCGGTGCAGCGCCAGAGTCGCGCGAGCGATGTCGTGCTCTGCGCTGCTGGCGGCCTGCCGGGCGAGTTGCACAAGCTCTGGCAAGCCGGCGCGCCCGGTGGCTACCATATGGAATACGGCTATTCCTGCATGGGCTACGAGATCGCCGGCGGCCTCGGCGCCAAGCTGGCGGACCCGGCCCGCGAGGTCTTCGTCATGGTCGGCGACGGCTCCTATCTGATGATGAACTCGGAGATCGCGACCTCGGTGATGCTCGGCATCAAGCTCACCATCGTCGTGCTCGACAATCGGGGCTTCGGCTGCATCAACCGGCTGCAGAATGCGACCGGCGGAGCCTCCTTCAACAACCTGCTGCGCGACTCCCGCCATGAGGTGCTGCCGGAGATCGATTTCGCCGCGCATGCCGGCTCGATGGGCGCGATCGCGCGCAAGGTCGCCAGTCTGGCGGAGCTGGAAGCGGCGCTTGCCGAGGCGCGTGGTCACGATCGCACCAGCGTCATCGTCATCGACACCGATCCGCTGATCTCGACCGATGCCGGCGGGCACTGGTGGGAGGTCGCGGTGCCCGAGGTCTCGGTACGCGACGAGGTCAAGGCGGCGCGCAAGCGCTATGACGGCGCGCTCGCCGCGCGCGACAACTGATCATAAGAGGACGACATGCCTATCCGTATCGGCGCCAACCCAATCGGCTGGTCGAATGACGATCTGCAGGACATTGGCGGCGCGACGCCGCTCGAAACCTGCCTGGCCGAGGCCCGCGAAGCCGGCTTCGTCGGCATGGAGCTCGGCCACAAATTCCCGCGCGAGCCGAAAGCGCTGAAAGCGGCGCTCGACCCGTTCGGGATGGCCTGCATCTCCGGCTGGTATTCGGCCGAATTGCTGAAGCGCGATGCCGATGAGGAGATGAAGCATCTGCGCGCCCATCTCGACCTGCTCAAGGCGATGGGCTCGACCGTGCTGGTCTTCGCCGAGACCTCGAACGCGATCCATGGTGATCGCAGCAAGCCCTTGTCGCAACGCCCGGTGATGGCGGCGGGTGATTGGGCGCAGTTCGGCCGCAGGATCACCGAGGTTGCCGAGCGCACGCTCGCCGAGGGCGTCAGGCTGGTCTACCACCACCATATGGGCACGATCGTCGAGAGCGAGGCCGATATCGACGCCTTCATGGCGGCGACCGGTGAGGCGGCGCATCTCCTGCTCGACACCGGTCATGCGACCTGGGGCGGGGCCGATCCGGTCAAGCTTGCCGAGCGCTACCGGTCGCGTATCAGCCATGTCCATGCAAAGGACGTGCGCAAGGACGTAATGGAGCAGGCGCGTCGTGAGGATTGGAGCTTCCTCGACGCGATCCTCGGCAAGGGCCGGGAGCTTGGCGTCTACACCGTGCCGGGCGATGGCATGGTCGACTACCCAGCCGTGTTCAAGGCACTGCCGGGCTATTCCGGCTGGGTCGTGGTCGAGGCCGAGCAGGATCCCGAGAAGGCGCATCCGCTGACCTATGCCAAGAAAGGCGTCGCCCATCTCAAGCAGAGCCTGAAGGAGGCCGGGCTCGCCTGAGCCCGGGCACGATCATGTCGAAGCTGCTGGTCAAGCCGCAGGCGCCCGATGCTGAGGGGCGCATCCACGAGGTCACGCCCGAAACGGCCGGCTGGGAGCATGTCGGCTTCGCCGTGCACAAGCTCGCCGCCGGGCAGAGCCTGTCACGCCAGACCGGGGACAGGGAGCATTGCCTCGTCCTGCTTTCGGGCAAAGTCGCGGCCAGTGCTGCGGGTGAGGATTTCGGCGTGATCGGCGGGCGCTCCTCGCCCTTCGAGCCCGATCCGTGGTCGCTCTATGTGCCGGCTGGCTCGAACTGGAGCGTCACGGCGCAGGGACCGTGCGAGCTCGCGATCTGCTCGGCACCGGGCAGGGCGGGAGCGCGGCCGGCCCGCGTGATTGCGCCCGCCGATGTCGGCGCGCTGACGCGCGGGGAGGGCAGCAACACCCGCCATGTCCGCAACATCCTGCCTGAGACCGAGGCCGCCGATGGCCTGCTCGTCGTCGAGGTGATCACGCCCTCGGGCTGCTGGTCGAGCTATCCGCCGCACAAGCACGACCAGAACAATCTGCCGGCCGAGTCGCTGCTGGAAGAGACCTATTATCACCGCCTCAACCCGCCGCAGGGCTTCGGTCTCCAGCGCGTCTATACCGACGACCGCTCGCTCGACGAGACCATGGCCTTTTCCGATGGCGACGTCGTGCTGGTGCCGAGGGGCTATCACCCGGTCGGCGCGCCGCATGGCTACGAGCTCTATTATCTCAACGTCATGGCCGGACCGAAGCGGATCTGGAAGTTCCACAACGACCCTGCGCATGAGTGGATGCTGAAGGCGTGAGCGAGGCGGCCGGGATCGACCTGATCGGCGACGAAGACCTCGCCTATCTCCGCAGCCGCACGGCCTTCGTGTCGGGTGCCGGGATGGCGCTCGATGACGGCTACCGCCTGGCGCATCTGCCGCTGATCGACCCCGCTCATCCCAGGGCGATCGCGCGCAAGGATGGCACGCATTACGAGAACGGCCGGCACCCGCCGATCTATTCGCTGGTGGTGCCGACGCTCGGTCTGCAGGAGGCCGCGGCCTACCGGGAGCTGGAGCAGGAGCTGCGCGAGGCTCCGTTCGCGGGCAAGATCGCCTGGGACATCGTCGCCAGGCGGCAGGCCAAGCTGCATGCGACGGTGTGCGGCTCGCTGTCGGTCGGCGTGCCGCCGGTGGTCGATCTCGCGGCGCGCGAGGCGCTGTCGCGCATCGGGCCGGTCGCCATGGAGTTGCGCGGCCTGTTCTCGGGCAATGTCAATCGCGGCCGGCTCTATCTGCGGCTGTATCCGGAGCGCCGCGACGGAGAGAACGCCCTCCACCTCCTCCAGCGCGCGTTGGGGCGGCCGACCAGCGACCTCTATGTGGTCGGCATCTGGAACCTGAACGACGATCTCGACATTACCGAGACTGCTGCGCTCGCTGGCCTGATCGAGCGCTGGTGGGACACGCCGATCCTGCGCTTCACCGCCGACAAGCTTTGGCTGATGGGAGCCAATGACGACCTCGTGCTCGACTCGCAGATCGTTGAGGCGCTGAGCCTGACATAGGCCTTAGCCTCTTCCTCACTGCCGTTCCGGCTTGCCTTGCCGGCCTGACGGGTCTACCTCGCGGCCATCGCTTTCTGCCGCCGCTCGCGCGGCTCCGCGATCTCTCGGCCCGCCATCAGCGCCGCGGCCGGCGGATCGCTCAACCGACAGGACCAAACCATGGCCCGCAAGAAATCAAAGCCGCTCGACGCAGCCTTCGTGCTGTTTGATGTGTTCTATGAGGACGGCTCGCGGAGTTCCAATCGCCGCGTCCCCACCGAGCTGCTCGGCGGGATCGATGGCGACGATCCCGCACTGGAGGCCATCCAGGAGCAGGACCGCGTCATCGCCGAGAAGTCCGGCAAGCGCCCGCTGGCGATCAAGAGCCTGGTGCGCGCCGGCGAGGCCGAGAAGCAGGCGGCCCGCCAGGCGGAGAAGGCTTCGCGCCGGGGCTGACGCCTGCTGCTCGATTACCGTTTGGCGCGGCGGCGAGCTGCGGGTTCCGACTGGCCGCCGCTGCTGCTCAGCAGCGAGCCGATCACATAGAGTGCGAGCCCGACGCCGACCACGGCCGCCAGCGGCTCGCGTTCGCCGCGCTTCATCAGCATCTGACCGCCCTCGCGGGCATAGTCGCGACCCATGTCGAGATAGTCCTGCCCGCGCGCGACATAGTCGCGACTGCGGTCGAGCTGCTCGCGGCCATTGCCGACGAGATCGCGGCCGGTGCGCAGCGCCTGATCGCCATAATCACGCAGCATCCGGCTCCAGCCTGATGTGTCGGGCTGCCAGCTCGAACGCCGCGGCGTCATCGCCCAGGCGATGAGGCCGACGCTGAGCGCGCCGACCGCGAAGGCCGCCAGCGGATGGCGGTTGACGGTCTCGACTGCGGCCTCGCCGGTTTCCTGGGCATAGCGGCCGGCATCGCGCAGTGTGTCGCGCGGATCGATCTCGGCCAATTTTTCCTTGGCACGGCCGTAGCCGTCCTTGACGGTCTCGGCCGTGCGGTTGGCGAGATCCGCGGCCCGTGCCGCGACGCTGCCTGTCGCGCGGTCGATCTCATCCTCGTTGGAGGGCACGTCCGGCGGCAGGCGCTTGTCATTGTCCATCGTTCGACTCCATGGCTCGAAGGCTTCATGGTCGAAACGAGGGAATGGCGGCAGGGTTCCGCCGCCGGCTCGGATTAGCGCGTGGCGCGACGTGTTGTGCGAACGACCGCGGGAGCACTGACCGCCCCGGCCGCTCCGCCAACCACGGCACCGACCGGCCCAGCTACCACAGCTCCCGTCCCGGCCCCGACTGCAGCGCCGCTGACGCGTTGTTCCAGCGTCGTGCAGGCGGTGAGGCCAAGGGCGAGGATGGCGAGGGCGGCTGCAAACTTCATCTGAATACCTTTCGGTTGTTGCGATGATGGAACGAGGAACTAGCCCAGAAGTTGCCGCAGGGCGATGGCAGAGATTTCCGTCGTTGGTTAAGCTAGCTGCGGCGAGCTCGACTCATCGCTAGGGCAGGATGCGAAAAAGTGGGAACCGGTTTTTCGCGGGAATCCTGCTCTAAGTTTCTAGAATCGATCACGTTTTATGATTTTGGATCGGGTTGATCCAAAATCATCGTGATCTAGGGAGACTGCTCATGAAGACGCTTCTGTTCTCCACCGCCCTTGCTCTGATGATGGCAGGATTTGCCGGCGCGCCGGCCTCGGCCCTGACCATGAAGGAATGCAGCGCCAAGTATCAGGACGCCAAGAAGGCGAACACGCTGAAGGGCCAGAAGTGGAACGATTTCCGCAAGGCCAACTGCGCCGATGACGACGCTTCGGAGAACGATGCCGCCGCCGCGGTGACGGATGCTCCGGCCCCGGCGGCGACGCCGGCTGCGACCACGGCAGGCAAGCCGGCCGCGGCGACCCCTGCAAAGCCCGCCGGCAAGGCCAAGGCCGCGGTGTTCCCGAAGGCCGTCTCGACGAAATACTCGGACGAGACCGCCGGCCGCGCCCGCCTCAAGACCTGCGCCGACCAGTACAATGCCAACAAGGCAGCCAACGCCAATGGCGAGCTGAAGTGGATCGAGAAGGGCGGCGGCTACTGGAGCCAGTGCAACGCCAAGCTCAAGGGCTGAGTAGAGAATAGCGTGGCGCGCCTGGTTTCCGGGCGCGCCTGCAAGATCATCTCGACTTTATGAGCGCCGGGCCGCTTTAGGCCTTGGCGACGCTGCCATAGACCATCCGGCCCTTGTGGAAGGTGGCGCTGCGCGCCGGAATGCGTGCGACCGCCTCGGCCGAGCAACTGGCGCCGACTAGCGTGAAGGCGGCATCGTCGCCCGCCTTCGGCCAGGCGCGCTTGCCCTCGTCGTCGAGCGGCAGGATGTCGCCCGTGGCGATGGCGAGCGAGCGCGACAGGCGGAACTCGTCGGAATTCCGGTAGACCTGAGCGTAGAAATAGGACCGCTCCAGCATGTCGCCGCTGCCGAAGGGCGACCAGTGGTCGATGACGCTGTCGGTACCGGTCATCACGAAGACACCCTTGTCCTGCAATTGCGGCAGCGGCATCGTCAGGGCGCCGAGCGGCACGGTCGAGGCGATCGTCATCTTCTGGGCCGAGAGGCGCTGGATCGTCTCGGCCTGCTGGCCGGGCGCCATGGTCGCCAAAGCGAAGCCGTGGCTGATCGTGACCTTGCCGCGCAGGGCCGGGTTCTTCTCGACCGTGTCGATCATGTAGGTGATCGCGGCAGCGCCCGACGGGCCGGTCTCGTGCAGGTGGACGTCGACGCCCTGCCCGGTATCGCGCGCGAGATGGAACTTCGCGTCGAGCGATTTCTCCATGGCGCCGTCGACATTGGTCGGGTCGAGGCCGCCGACATAGTGCACGCCCATCGTCATGGCCTCGCGCATCAGCCCGTCGACCTTGGAGTGCAGCAGCCCGTGCTGCGGGAAGGCGACGATCTCGCAGGAGAAGTCGTCGCGATGCTTCTCGAGCGCCAGCAGCAGGTGCTCCAGGCTCTTCAGACCGCTGACCGGGTCGATGTTGCAATGGCTGCGGGCGGTGGTGGTGCCCTTCGACTGCAGCAGGGCGATCAGGCCCTCGGCGCGCTCCTGCGAGGTCGGCAGCAGCGTCGGGATCAGCTTCTCCTCCAGCGCGATCATGTCCATGATCGTCTTGCCCTGGCGCGGGCGCGGCGCCTGCCAGGGGCCGCCATAGAAGGTCTTGTCGAGGTGGATGTGCATGTCGCGCATCGCCGGCAGCGCGAGCTGGCCGCCGGCATCGTAGTGTGGCAACCCAGCGGAGAGGGCGGCGCCGGCCGGATGCAGGGCAGCGACCTTCCCGTCCTTGATCTCCAGCGTGTAGAGGCCGGTGCGGGTGCCGACCACGATGTCGCCGTCATAGTCGAAGCCGTCTTCGAGCCGGACATTGCCGAGATAATAGTGGCGGTCTGTCAGCGCGGTGACGCCGGTCTTGTCGCTGCTCTTCTCGGCCTTGCTCGGCGCCGCCTCAGCGCTGCCACCGGTGAGGCCGACGATCGCGGCGGTGGTGGTGAGCTGGCCCGTCTGCATGAGAAAGCCCCTGCGGCTCTGGTGCTGCACGCTGCCCATGTCGTTTCCCCGGACTGGATGTTGGTGCCCTTCCATCTACGGGAGAGCTGTCCGCGGTGGCAGCGATGTTTGCCCATGATGATCATTCGATTTGGCAATGATCAATGTGTTCAAGCCGATAGCCAGTGGGGGGCCGCGAAAAAACCCTATGGCTCCAGCCCGCAGAAGGCCGCGAGCTTCCCGGCCAGGACGGTCGCCGCGGCCGGAGCATTGTCGCGATAATACAGAGCCAGCTCGAAACCGGTGACCTCGGGCAGCCCTTCGGCTGCTCCAAGCACGCGATGGCCCTGCTGCCGGCAGCTCGCAGGCAACAGGGTGAGGCCGAGACCGGCGGCGGAGGCCGCGGTGAGGGCAGCCAGGCTCGTGCTGGCGTAGCTGACGCGCCAGCGTATGCCGAGCTCGTCCAGCGTTCCGCAGAGCTCCTCGCGATAGAGCCCGTTGAGCGGGAATACCGCCAGCGGCACCGGCGCGCGCTCGATGGCGGGGTGGGCCAGGCTGTCGAGCCAGAGCAGCGGCTCGGGCCTTGCCGCGCGTGGCGGCTGGCGGCGGCGCTGCTTGACCAGGATGAGGTCGAGCTCCTCGCGCTCATAGGCGCTGTAGAGATCTGCGCTGAGACCGCTGGTGACGTCGAGCCGCAGATGCGGCTCCGACAGGCTGAACTGCGCCAGCAGGCCGGCGGTCGGTACGGTGAAATCCTCGGGCATGCCGAGTCTGAGCACGCCGTCGCGCCAGAAGCCGGTCAGCGCGTCATGCGCCTCTTCGTGCAGGGCCAAGATGCGCCTTGCATAGCTCAAGAGCCGGCCGCCTTCCTCGGTGAGCTGGACCTGATGCGGGTTGCGCTCGAACAGCGGCCTGCCCAGCATCTCCTCCAGCCGCCTGACCTGCTGGCTGACGGTCGATTGCGACAGCGACACCCGCTCGGCGGCGCGGGTGAAGCTCATGCTCTCGCAGACCGCGACGAAGCTCTGCAGCAGCTGCGGGTTGAACATGGGGTAGCGGGTCATCGTCGCGCTGCCGGACGGTTCGAGGCTGGTGGCCCGATACTAGGCAGCGCAAACGCTGGCAGCCAAGGCGAAGCCATCGCTCAAGCTGCTTCAGTCGAATGATTTTGGGAGATCAACGATCAGTCGTTGGGCCTGGTGGAGCTGAGGGGATTCGAACCCCTGACCTCTGCAGTGCGATTGCAGCGCTCTCCCATCTGAGCTACAGCCCCCAGGGCGCTGGCCTTCTAGGCCCTGCGTTACGCTCCTGTCAATCGCTTGCGACAGGAGTTTTGTGGGTGTCTCCGGCGGAGCGCCCTGGCTTCTCGGAGATGCTGCTCGATGCGTGCCGTTCTCGACGTCGTGATGCTGGCGCTGAACCTCTATGTCTGGCTGCTGATCGCCTCGGCGGTGCTGAGCTGGCTGATCGCCTTCAACGTCGTCAACACCCGCAACCAGTTCGTCTCGACGGTCTGGGATTTCCTCTACCGCATCACCGAGCCGGCGCTGCGGCCGATCCGCAATATGCTGCCCAATCTCGGCGGCATCGACATCTCGCCGATCATCCTGCTGCTGGTGATCTTCTTCATCCAGAGCGTGATCACCCGCTACATCTATCCCAACGTCTTCTAGCCGGATGACCGCCTGGTCCGTCACGCCGGACGGGCTTGCGATCGCCATCCGCCTGACGCCGCGCGGCGGGCGGGACAGTCTGGACGGCGTCGAGACGCTGGCCGACGGGCGCCAGGTGCTGAAGGCCAAGGTACGCGCCGCGCCCAGCGATGGAGAGGCCAATGCCGCGCTGATCGCTCTGCTGGCCAAGGAGCTTGGCCTAGGCCGCTCGCAACTGGCGCTGACCGCCGGCGCGAGTGCGCGGCTGAAGCGAATCATCGCTCACGGCGATGGAGAATTGCTGGCGGCGCGATTGCAGAAGCGGCTTTGCGCGATTTGATGCTGCATCGCAGCAGAATCCTGCGACTCTGCTCTTGACGAAGGCACTCGCCTTCTGGCCCAACTGCGCCATGGACCAGCCAGCTCCTCAGCCGTTCCCGCAGCGCCTGACAGAAGGCTATCGCGCCTTCCTCGACGATCGTTTCGTCCGTGAGCAGAGTCGCTACGAAAAACTCGCCGAAAGCGGCCAGACGCCGAAGATCATGCTGATCGGCTGCTGCGATTCGCGGGTCTCTCCCGAAGTGATCTTCGATGCGAGCCCGGGCGAGATGTTCGTGATCCGCAACATCGCCAACCTGATCCCGCCCTTCTCGCCGGACGACCAGTTGCACGGCACCTCGGCCGCGCTCGAATACGGCGTCCAGGCGCTCAAGGTCGAGCATATCGTCGTGCTTGGCCATGGCCGCTGCGGCGGCATCAAGGCCTTCGCCGACGATACGCAGGGACCGCTCTCGTCCGGCGACTTCATCGGTCGCTGGATCACCCTGGTCGAGCCGGCGGCCCGGCGCTCGGGTGGGCGCGGCCGCAACGAGACCTTGGACGACTATGTCGAGCGTCTCGCTCTGCTGTCGGTGCAGCAGTCGCTCGCCAATCTGCGTACCTTCCCCTGCATCAACATCCTCGAGAGCAAGGGCAGGCTGCATCTGCACGGCGCCTATTTCGCGGTCGCCAGCGGCATGCTGATGCTGCTCGATCCGCAGACCGGGCAGTTCGTCCCGGCGGTCGGCGAGATGCCGAAAAAGGTGCAGATGATCCGCTGCTCGGAGGCTGCACCGGGACAGGACGGTTGACGTCTGCTCCGGAACGGGTGAGTTTTAGTCAATCCGCCGCTTGAAACGGCGGCCGCTGGGGAAAAAATTTGCAATCCGGCCCGATTTCGCCGGATAAGCATTTTTGCTGCGCCGCACCGATGACGAACCCAGAAGCTTGCGCTAGATTGCGCGCTCCCGGTCACTATCGTTGAAGCTGCATGTTCGATCGTCGTAAGCCCGCCGCCCCGGCGCCCTTCGTCACCCACGAGAATATCGAAGCCAAGGTCAAGTGGTTCGATCCGGAGAAAGGCTTCGGCTTTGCCTCTCCGGCGGACGGCTCCGGCGACGTTTTTCTCCACATCTCGGCCATCGGCCCGCAGGATCCGCAGGACCTGCAGCCCGGTGCGACCATCATCTGCGATCTCGGCGAAGGAAGGCGCGGCCTGCAGGTCGTCTCCGTCCACGAGATCGATGCCTCGACCGCAGCCCCTGCCGCGCCGCGTGGCGCCGGTGGTCCCGGCGGCGGCGGCCGTCCGTTCTCGCCGCGCCCGCCGCGCGATGATTTCGGCGGCGGTTATGGTGGCGGCGGCTATGACCGCGGCGACCGTGGTGGCTTCGACCGCGGCGATCGCGGCGGCTTCGATCGTGGCGCCAGCGCCCCGATGGAAGGCCCGTTCGACGGCGCGGTGAAGTTCTTCAACACCGATCGCGGCTTCGGCTTCATCGCCCCCGACAAGGGCGGGCCGGACGTGTTCCTGCACGTCTCGTCGCTGAGCCGCAGCGGTCTGCAGCCGCCGATGGACGGGCAGCGCGTGCGCTTCTCGATCCGCGCCGGCAAGAAGGGCCCCGAGGCCGCGAACATCAGCTTCCTCTGAGAAGCTGACTTCGAGCCAATCTCACCGGTCAGGCTGAACCAGCCTGACCGGGCTATGATTTTGACGTATCGATGAGGCGGCGGGCCGAAAGGCTCTGCCGCCTCAAACGCGTTCGAGGGCTCGGTGCGGCAGGGCCGGCAAGCTGACGCCGATCGGATCGCCGGGCCGGACCTCGCCGCCGGCCAGCACGATTCCCATGATGCCGGCTTTGCGGATCAGCTTTCCGTCGGCGTCTCGGCCGAGCACGGCCTTGAGCAGGCCGGGCCGGAAGGCCTCGATCTGGACGCAGGGGTTGCGCAGCCCGGTGATCTCGACGAGCGCCTGCGCACCGAGGCGCAGGCGGGTGCCGACAGGCAGGCTGAGCAGGTCGAGTCCAAGCGTGGTGACGTTCTCGCCCATGTCGCCGGGGCGGAGCGAGAAGCCGCCGGCAGCCAGTTCCTCGAATAGTTCGGCCTGGATCAGATGGACCTGGCGCAAATTGGGCTGCGTCGGATCGACGGCGACGCGGGAGCGGTGCTTCACCGTCTCGCCGCAGTGGGCATCGCCCTCGACGCCGAGGCCGGCGAGCAGGCGAATCGCCGGCAGGAGCGGCTTGCTGAAGCGGTGGCCTTCGTCCCGCGCGACTGCGATGATTTCAGCCATTCGTTCGCTCCTCCATGCCGGTGGCCGTTCTCTGGCATGAGGCGCGGTGTTTGAGGAGCCGCTTGCGCAACAAAAGAACCGGGCCTGTCACCAGGCCCGGTCGATCGCCCCTTTTGAAACGGCTGTCGCCGATCAGTGCTCGTCG
The DNA here is from genome assembly GCA_024231975.1 of Allobosea sp. Taxonomy (GTDB): domain Bacteria; phylum Pseudomonadota; class Alphaproteobacteria; order Rhizobiales; family Beijerinckiaceae; genus Allobosea. The sequence continues at coordinate 18,983 of JAAEQB010000031.1, read as the reverse complement.
CCTTCGAGCCCGCCGACATGCTTCTGGGTGTAGAGCTCGAGGCCGATGCGGCCGATCAGGTCGAGCTGGGTCTCGAGGAAGTCGATATGGCCTTCCTCGTCCTTCATCAGAGCCTTGAACAGATCTTCGGACGGGTAGTCGCCGACGTCGCGGCAGTATTTCGCCGCTTCCTGATAGAGGGCGCGTGCCTCGACCTCAGCCTTGAGGTCGCATTCGATCACTTCCTTGACGTTCTCGCCGATGCGCAGCGCGTCGAGGGTCTGCAGGTTCGGGAAACCTTCGAGGAAGAGGATGCGGTCGACGAAACGGTCGGCATGGACCATCTCCTCGATCGATTCCTTCTTCCAGGTCTTGGCCATATCCTTCAGCCCCCAATTGTCGAGCATCCGGTAGTGCAGCCAATACTGGTTGATGGCCGTGAGCTCGGAGCGCAGGCCCTTGTTGAGGTATTCGATGACCTTCTTGTCGCCCTTCATGCCGCTCTCCTCGCACATGTCTACATTAGAATGATCCTAATGTAGAGTGGCTTGACCGGAAAGGGAAGGACAGATTGCGCGCCTGGCGCGAGAAAACGCGTCGTGCCGGCTCAGGCGGCGACGCGGTCGTCGTTCTCCTCGATGCCGGCCATCATCAGGCCGACCGAAACATGCACGGCGCATTCGACATCATGGCTGGCGCAGCTATGGCACTGGCTGGCGCAGGCGGCGCGCGCCTCGACGAGCAGGGAACGGACCTCGCGGGCGCATCGTCCGCAGTCCGGGCTGCAGCCGAGGCAGTCATAGGCCTCGCCCGCGGTACGCGGACCGCTGCCGTCAGGGGCGATGGTGCCCTTGATCTGCCGGCAGGACAGGACGTTGCAGGAGCAGACGATCACGCCCGGTGGCCTCCGGCGACCTTCGTCACCGTCTTCTCGCCATCGGCACTGCGCAGGCGCACGATCACCTCGACCGAGGAGATCATCATGCCCTCCGGCGCGACCGGCAGGCCCGAGACATGGATCTCGGAGCCGGGGATGTCGACGACGGTCTCGTCGTCCTCGTTGTAGAAGTGGTGGTGCTCCGAGACATTGGTGTCGAAGAAGGTCTTCGGCCCGGAGACCGAGACCTGGCGCAGCAGGCCGGCCTCGGAGAACTGGCGCAGCGTGTTGTAGACCGTCGCGAGCGAGAGCGGCTCGCGGGCGCGCAGCGCCTCCTCATAGAGCATCTCGGCGCTGACATGGCGGTCGCCCTTGGCGAAGAGCAGCCAGCCGAGCGCCATGCGCTGGCGGGTCGGACGCAGGCCGACGCTGCGCAGGCGCGCCTTGACCGCGCTGATCGGGCAGGCAGCCGGAGCCTTCTGCGGCCAGGGGATCTGCTCCGCCTGGGCCCGCGCCGGGCTGCCATCCTTCAGGGACAGAATGCTCATGAACGCCTTCCAACTCGAAGATTGGTGTCCTCGTAGTTTAGAATTCATCTAAACTACTGATATTATTGGTATTTTTGCCTTCTCTGAAGCTGGCTGTCAATCTCTTCGCACCTGCGGCAAGACGCATCAGGGGTTGTCCACGATGCAGGATGCCTCCGGCGGCAGGCCTCAATGCCCGCCACCGCCTCCAGCGCCGGGCTTGGGCGCCGGCGGCTTGGTCATGAACAAAGCGAGCAGCACCAGGGCACCGAAGATCACGGTCAGGCCGAGGAAAACGTCGCCGAAGGCCATGACGAGAGCCTGCTTGTGGGCCCGCTGCGTCAGCAGCTTCAGCGCCATCGACTGGGCAGCGTCGCCGTACTCGATGAAGCGCTGCGTCATCGAGGCGAGGTTCTCCTCGGCGATCTGGCGGCCGGCGGCGACTGCCTCGTGCAGGCGGGCGATGTGCAGGTCGGTGCGGTTGTTGAGCAGGGTGTTGATGACGGCGAGCCCGACCGCGCCGCCGAGATTGCGGGTGAGGTTGTAGAGGCCGGACGCATTCTTGAGCTGCTGCGGCGGCAAGGTGCCGAGGGCGAGGTTGTTGATCGGCACCATGCACAGCATCAACGAGCAGCCGCGCAGGATCTGCGGCACCAGGAGCTCGTAGAAATCCCAGTCGGCGGTGATTCCGGAGGCGAGCCAGGTGCCGAGCGCGAAGCCGCCGAAGCCGATCATCATCATGATGCGCGGGTCGAGCTTGGCCGAGAGGCGTCCGGCGATCGGCGCCGTCAGGAACATGGCGAGGCCGGTGACGAACATGGTCTCGCCGATCATCAGCGCGTCATAGCCGCGGATGCGCCCGAGATAGACCGGATAGAGATAGGTCAGGCCGTAGAGGCCGATGCCCATGGTGAAGGAGAACAGCGAGCCGAAGGCGAAGTTGCGGTTCCGGAAGGCGTAGAGATCGACCAGCGGGTCGTCGCGCGTCAGCGCCCGCCAGAAGAACAGCACCGCGCCGATCACCATCACGAAGGTGAACAGCACGATCTCGTGGCTCTCGAACCAGTCGAGCCGCGTGCCCTCTTCCAGAACATATTCCATGCTGCCGAGGAAGGCGGCCATGGCGCCGAGCCCGACCCAGTCGAAGCGCCTGAGCAGGCTGTGGTCGGGCTGGTCGAAATCGATCAGGTTCCAGGCGGCGATGGTGACGGCGATGCCCGGCACGACATTGACCAGGAAGAGCCAATGCCAGGAGAAGGCATGGCTGAGATAGCCGCCGACGGTCGGGCCGATGGTCGGGGCGAGCGTGGCGATCAGGCCGATCAGAGGCGAGACGATCGGCCGCTTCGAGGCCGGGAAGATGGTGAAGGCCGCAGCGAAGACGCCGGGAATCATGCCGCCACCGATGAAGCCCTGCACGGCCCGCCACAGGATCATCTCGTTGATCGAGCTGGAGGTGGCGCAGAGCACGCTGGAGATGGTGAAGCCGGCGGCGGCGATCGAGAAGAAGACGCGGGTCGAGAGCGCCCGGCTGAGATAGCCGGACAAGGGGATCATGATGACTTCGGCGATCAGATAGGCGGTCTGGACCCAGGCGATCTCGTCGCTGGAGGCCGACAGTCCCGCCTGGATCTCGGCGAGCGAGGCCGAGACGATCTGGATGTCGAGGATCGCCATGAACATGCCGAAGACCATCGCCATGAAGGCGAAGATCCGGCGCAGCGGAATGGCGTCTGCGGCCGGCGCGGCCGCCGCCGGGATGGTAGTCGTGGCGGTGGCCATGCCGGCCTCCTCGACAGAAGATCTTTGTCTGATTACGGGGCCGGGCCCCCGGCCCGAGGAGCGCCGTGAGGCGCGGTGCGCATTGGCCCAGAAGGGGCGATTGAGCCTTGGCGCATCGCCATTCCCCGGTCGGGAACGGCTCCTCGGGGCGAGGGCCCGGAAGTCTTACTTGGCCGTGTTCGGGCGCGGGTCGATGGAGACCACGACCGACATGCCCGGGCGCAGCACGTGCCTGCCCGCGGACTCCGGCGAGATCGCGATGCGGACCGGCACGCGCTGGACGATCTTGGTGAAGTTGCCGGTGGCGTTGTCGGGCGGCAGCAGGGTGAAGACCGAGCCGGTGCCGCCGGCGATGCCGCTGACGGTGCCGTCGAAGACCTGGCCGGGCAGGGCGTCGACGGTGATCTTCGCCTTGTCGCCGATCTTCAGCGGGCCGACCTGCGTCTCCTTGAAGTTGGCGTCGACATAGACCTTGTCGAGCGGGACGATCGACATCAGGCGCTTGCCAGCGCTGACGAGGTCGCCGAGCTGCATGTTGGTGTTGGCGACGAGGCCGTCGATCGGCGCGGAGATCGACATGAAGGAGAGGTCGCGCGCGGCCTTGTCCTCGGCGACCTTGAGCTCGTCGATCTGGCGGGCGGCCTCGACGCGCTGCGCCTTCAGCACCTCGATATTGGCCTGTGCCTGGATGACACCCGCCTTGGCGCTGGCGAGCGCGGCCACGGCCTGGTCGCGCGCGGCGGTGGCGGCATCGAGCGTCGCCTGCGAGCCATAGGACTTGGCGGCGAGGTTGTTGGCGCGGTCGAAATCGGCGGTGGTGCGGATGACGGCGGCCTCAGCCGAGGTCTGCTGCGCCTGCGCCTGCTGCAGGCTGGCGCGTGCGGCCTCGATCTGTGCGTCGATGCGCGAGAGGGTCGCCTTGGCCGTGGCGCTCTTGGCCTGGGCGCTTTCCAGCGCGATGCGCTGGTCGCCATCGTCGAGCTTGACCAGAGGCTGGCCGGCCTTGATCTCCTGGTTCTGCGTCACCGCGATCGTGGCGATATTGGCGGGCAGCTTGGCGGAGATCGTCGCCATCTCGGCGCCGACATAGGCGTCGTCGGTCGAGACGATGAAGCGGCCATTGCGCCACCAGTCGACGCCGTACCAGAGGCCGGCGGTGAGCGCCGTGCCGGCGACGAGGATCAGCGCGACGCGCTTGGCGCCGCTGCGCTTGCGCGCCGGCTTCTCGGCGGCCTGCGCCGGGGAGGCGACGTCCTCGCTCGCCTTGCGGGCCTCGGCGGGGGCGGGGGTCTGTTCCAGCACGGGGTCGACCAGCTTCAAACGGTCGCGGCGCTTTTCAACGGTGGATTCGGCAGTCATGGTGACAATGCCCTGACAATCTGGTTTCGAACCGTGCGGTTCGATTGCGCTTGAAATAGACCTGTGCGAGGTGCATATCAAGAGGAAATCGAACCGGACGGTTCGATTATTTTTGCAAGCGCGATCATGCGCGAGACGGATGGAACATAATGAGCGCGACGCTCGAGCCGCGACATGTCAAGGCGATCTCCCGCAACCGGAGGGTCGCCGGCGCCGATCCCGAGAAGCGCCACCAGATCCTCGAAGGGGCGCATGCCGTGTTCACGGCGCGTGGTTTCGATGCGGCCAGCATGAACGATATCGCCGCGGCGGCGAACGTTTCCAAGGGCACGCTCTATGTCTATTTCGAGGACAAGGAGCATCTCTTCGTCGCGCTGATCGAGCGCGAGCGCGAGAAGCAGAAGCAGGGCATGTATGAGGCCCTCGCCGAGGAGCCCGATCTCAATCAGGCGCTGATGAATTTCGGCACGGGATTGGTGCGCTTGTTGACCAACCCCTTCGCGCTGAGCGCCCATCGCATCGTGCTCGGGGTGGCCGAGCGCATGCCCGATCTCGGCCGCGAGTTCTACGAGCGCGGCCCGATGCAGGGCGCACAGCAATTGGCCGCCTTCCTGGCCCGCCGCGTGGCGCAGGGCGAGCTGGCGATCGCGGATCCAGCCCTGGCGGCGGCGCAGTTCGTCGACCTCTCGCAGTCGACCCTGATGCGCCCGCGCCTGTTCAATGCCGAGCGCACGCCGCCGAGCGAGGACGAGATCGCTCATGTCGTCGGCGAGGCGGTGGCGACCTTCATGGCGCGCTACGGCGCGGCAGCCAAAGGCGCCTGACCGCGCGCGAAGCGCACGATATCGGCAAGGACAGGGGCGCGGCTGCGAAAGCCGGCGTTGAGCGCGAGCAGGATGCCGGCATGCCCGAGGCCGGGATAGGTCCTGAGTTGGACTGACGCCCCTGCTGCGTGGAGCTTCTGCGCAAGCGAGATGCTGTTGCGTGGCCTGACCGTCTCGTCCTCGTCGCCGGTGGCGAGGAAGACGCGCGGCGCGCCGGGGCTGGCGAAGGTGATCGGTTGTGTCTCGGGCAGGCGCGGGAACTCGCCGAAGGCCGCGATGCTGCGCGGGTCGTCGAGCGGCAGGAAATCGTAGGGGCCGGCGAGACCAGCGACGCTGCGAATGAAGCGGGATGGCACTCCTGCGCGGGCGAGGAAACGTCCGTCGAGCGCCAGCATCATCGCATTGTAGGCACCGGCCGAATGACCGCTCAGCGCAACGCCGGCGGCATCGCCGCCATAGGACGCGATGTGGTCGCGGACCCAGCGCAGGGCCAACGCTCCGTCGTCGACGAAGGCGGGGAAGCGCACCTGCGGCACCAGGCGATAATCGGGGATGACGGTGACGAAGCCCTGTGCGGCAAAGGCGCGGCCGACGAAGCCGTAGTCCGACCGCTCGCCATTGTTCCAGCCGCCGCCATAGAGGAAGACCATGACCGTCGCCCGGCTCGCGGCTTGCTCCGGCAGGTAGACATCGAGCCGGTGGCGCTCGTCCGGGCCGTAGGCGACGCCGCTCGCAGCCAGGCGGCCGCCGGCATCGGCAGGGGTGAGTGCATCGAGCAAGCCCAGCGGCGAGCAGGCCGAGAGGAATGCCGAGCCAGCAGAGAGGAAGGCTCGGCGGCCGAGCCGGATGCAAGAGGTCATTGCGATGTGAGGCTAGGATGAGGGCGACGCTCTGGATAGAGCACCACCTGCCTGCTGGATGCAGCGTCCAGAGCAGTTCCGCGCTTCTTCGAAACGCGGAACTGCTCTGGGACTTTGTTTTCCTGCATTTTCTTCACGCGAACCGGTGGCCACTTCGTTCGAAAATGCTCTGGCCCTATTGCCCAGTGACCTTGCGCGCCCTGATGCGCTCGCGATGGGCGGTGTAGAGGCCGGACGCGATGATGATGGCCGAGCCGAACCAGGTGAAGGCGTCGGGCAGCACCGAGAACAGGATGAAGCCGAAGGCCGAGGCCCAGAGCAGCTGTACATAAGAGAAGGGCGCCAGCAGCGAGGCGTCGGCATGCCGGAAGGCCTGGATCACGAACCAGTGGCCGACGGTCGACGATATGCCGATGAACAGGCCGACCAGCAGCGCCTCCGTCGACAGCGGCTGCCAGGTCAGCGGCTGGAGCGCCGAGAGCACGATGCAGCCGACGACCGCCGACCAGGCGAGCGTCGTCACCGGGTTCTCGGTCGCGCTCATCATGCGGGTGACGATCAGCGCGAAAGCCCAGGTCGCGGCCGACAGTACCGGCAGCATAGAGGCGAGCTGGAAATCGCTGCCGCCGGGACGCACGACGATCAGCACGCCGATCAGCCCGACCGCGGTCGCGGTCCAGCGCCGCCAGCCGATCTTCTCGCCGAGGATGGGAATCGACAAGGCGGTGACGAAGAGCGGCGAGACGAAGCTCGTCGCGGTCGCGTCGGCGATCGGCAGATACTTGAGCGAGGAGACGAAGAGGATCGAGGAGACCGTGACGGCGACGCCGCGCAGGATCTGCATGCTCACGCGCCGCGGCTTCAATTGCGCGAAGCCGCCGGGAGCGGCCACGGCCAGCATGATCAGCGCGAAGGCGGCATAGCGCAGCCAGACGACCTGGATCGCCGGCGTCGTGGCTGTCAGGTATTTCGAGGCGACGTCGGCGGCGGACAGGAAGACGCTGCCGAGCAGCATCAGCCCGATGCCGCGCAGGCTGTTGTCGCGCCGCGGCGCAGGGCGTTGCGGCGGCTCGACCGGGGCTGGTTCGACCGGCAGAGGCACTCTGGTCAAGGTGTCGGGCAAGGTTTTCAGTGAATCTCGATGGGCGGGGCGACCCTAGCCGATGAGCGGGGCGATCCCTCGCGCAAATCCGGCACGGTCGCCATGCGTCGACGCAAGAAAAAGGCGGGCACGAGGCCCGCCTTGAAATTTTCTTTAAATCGCGTGGCTCGGTCTCAAGCCGCCTGCTTGCGCGGCTGGATCAGCTTGCGGTTGACCAGCACCTCGGCGATCTGGACCGCGTTGAGCGCGGCGCCCTTGCGCAGATTGTCCGAGACGCACCAGAAGGCGAGGCCGTTCTCGACGGTCGCATCCTCGCGGATGCGCGAGATATAGGTCGCGTCCTCACCGGCCGCCTCGTGCGGAGTGATGTAGCCGCCGGGCTCGTGCTTGTCGATGACGAGGATGCCCGGAGCGGTGCGCAGCACCTCGCGCGCCTCATCGGCGGTGATCGGCTTCTCGCACTCGATGTTGACGCTCTCGGAATGGGCGATGAAGACCGGCACGCGCACGCAGGTCGCGGTCAGCTTGATCTTCGGATCGAGGATCTTCTTGGTCTCCGCCATCATCTTCCACTCTTCCTTGGTGAAGCCGTCCTCCATGAAGACGTCGATCTGCGGAATGAGGTTGAAGGCGATGCGCTTGGGGAACTTCTTCGCCTCGACCTCGCCGGCGGCGAAGACCGAGCGGGTCTGGTTGAAGAGCTCGTCCATCGCTTCCTTGCCGGCGCCGGAGACCGACTGATAGGTCGAGACCACGACGCGCTTGACACCGAAGCGCTCATGCAGCGGCTTCAGCGCCACGACGAGCTGCGCCGTCGAGCAGTTCGGATTGGCGATGATGTTCATCTTGCTGAAGCCGGCTGCGGCGGCGGCGTTCACTTCGGGCACGATCAGCGGCACGTCGGGGTGCATGCGCCAGGTCGACGAGTTGTCGATCACGACGGCGCCCTGCGCGCCTATCTTCGGCGACCATTCCTTCGAGACCGCGCCGCCCGCCGACATCAGGCAGATGTCGGTGTCGGAGAAGTCGTAATGCTCGAGCGCCTTCACCTTCAGCGTCTTGTCGCCGAAGGAGACCTCGGTGCCGACCGAGCGGGAGGAGGCGAGGGCGACCACCTCGCTGACGGGGAAAGCGCGCTCGGCGAGGATGTCGAGCATTTCATGGCCCACATTGCCCGTGGCGCCGACGACCGCGACCTTGAAGCTCATCTTCGTGAATTCCTTCTGGCGAAACCGGTTGTGCCTCCCCGGGGAGCCGTCGCCGCTGATCTCGCTTGCGGGTTCGGCCGGTTGACCCCGGCCGGGGGGGAGAACCCGGATTCGAGGCGACGTGTCAGTGCGACGTCCGGGTTTTCCCGGCCGTCGTTTTGGTCGTGGTTTTCGTCGTCAGACGGAACGTCACTGAGCCAACCTGAGCATCATCGCGGAGCCGGGAGATAGGCATCCGGCGCGCAATCCCAAACACAAGCCGCGATAAAAAGTCAATCGTCCTGCTGCCGCTCCGGCATTAACCCTGCCTCCTTACCGGCCATTGACCCTGTTTCGCGATGGATTGCGCCCGGTAACGGCCTGCTCATCGCGGCCGGCGAAAGCTCGCTGGCGAGTGGGACGAGGCGGCTGGTAGGGAAGTTGGCTGCCCAACGGGTTGGGTACTGTCGTGTCCGGGGACGAGATCAACGCCATCTGGCAGCGCTTCAAGCTGCGCCTGCAGGAAAGCGGGCAACGCCTTCAGCCGCGCCTGCAAGGCCTGGCGGACGCCGCGCCGGGCCGCTTCGATCTCGCCGCGCGGCTGGTCGATCTCGCCGACGCGACCGAAGCCGGCTTCGCACGGATACTGCGGCCGGTGCGGCGTGCCCTGCGCTCAGGCGCGATCGGATTGACCGGCGGCCTCGTCTGGCGCGGCCTTGCAGCGCTGACGGGGGTCAGCCTGACCGCGATGCTCGTCGCCGGCCTCTCTTCGGGCTCCTCGGAGCCGGCGCTGGCGAGCCTCGCCTCACCGGCCGAGGCTTCGACTGCTCCGCTCGTCCGCGACGTTCGCCTGCAGGCGCTGCCGATGGCTGCCGGGCAGGATGGCTGGGTGATGATCGGCCGCCCGATCGCCTTGTTCGGCCTGGAATCGCCCGAACTCGACAAGCGCAGTGCCTACGAGGCGCGGCGCAGCCAGGACGGCCAGCGCCGCGAGGACATGCTGAGCTTCGGCGAATTCGGCGACGGCAAATCCTTCCTGTCGCTCAAGTTCCAGGTCAATCGCGATGCGCAGGTGCAGAAGGCGCTCGCCGGGATGTCGCAGCCCTTCGTGATCACGCTGGTGCGCGAGAGCGCGGCGCGTGGGCTCTCGGTCGGGCGCAGCGGCGCGGCGACCACGATCGAGACCAAGTTCGGCACGGTCGAGACCGCCGATATCGGCCTGAGCGACGGCGCCGCCGGGCGCGCCTGCATCGCCTTCCGCCATCTCGACGGGGCGGCGCATCTCTCCTTTTCCGGCTGGTGGTGCGGCAGCGAGGCGCGGCCGGCCGACCGGGCGCAACTGATCTGCCTGATCGACCGGATCGACCTGCTGAGCGCCGGCGACGATCCCGAGCTGCGCGCCAGCTTCGCCCGCACCGAGCTCAACCGCCGGCAGGGCTGCTCGGTGCCGCGGCTCGCCGCGACCGGCCGCAAGGGCTCCTGGCTCGATGCCGACGGCAAGGCGCCGGCGCTGCGGCCGACCCGAGCATCGGACCGAAAAGTGGAATCCGCTTCTCGGAAAAATCCGATGCTGTGACATGAGATAGATCACCGTTATCGCGTCCTGTCGAACGCGCGGTGATCTAGCGGCAAGCAGGCGCCGGCGCGGTAACGGCCTCGTGTGGCCGCCGTGCACTGGCAGGCCGCAACAAAAGCATTAACTCTGGACTTGTATCGTCAGCGATAGCCGATCCGCCGCAGCCTCGGCGGGGGCAACCGCCTCAGGAGATCGTCATGCGTTCGCTTTCCCGTCTCGCCGCCGGCCTGGCCCTGTCCGTTGCGGCCGTCACCTTCGCGGCATCGGTGGCCGAGGCGCAGCAGCAGCGCAAGCCGCTGCGGGTCACCGTGCAGAAGCGCAGCTATTTCGACGCCGGCAATGTCGTGCCGGTCGGCAGCATGAACCGCTATGCGACTCAGAACATCGTGGCGAGCCCGGTCTATTCGTCCGTCGGCGAGCTCTATGGCGAAGGCACGCTGCCCTCGCGCATCGGCTCGGGCGCCAACCCCTTCGCCAACAGCTTCTCGACGCCGCGCTTCTGAGCGCAGGCGTGCATGAAATGAAAAGGCCCGCCGAGAGGCGGGCCTTTTGCTTTGGCGTCAGCGCACCAGGATGTTCCTGAACTGCCAGGGATCGCTGGTGTCGATGTCCTCCGGGAACAGCCCCGGGCGGCCATCGAGCGGGGTCCAGTCGGTGTAGTAGCCCTGCACCGGCCCGAGATAGGGCATCTGGATCGAAAGGCAGCGGTCGAGATCCATTTCCTCGACCTCGACGATGCCGGCCTTGGGGTTCTCCAGCGCCCAGACCATGCCGGCGAGCACGGCCGAGGTGACCTGCAGGCCGGTCGCGGTCTGGTAGGGGGCGAGCTTGCGCGCTTCTTCCGTCGAGAGCTGCGAGCCGAACCAGTAGGCGCCCTTGTCGTGGCCGTAGAGCAGCACGCCGAGCTCGTCGATGCCGTCGATGACCTCGTTCTCCTCGAGGATATGGTGCTCCTCCTGCGGGCGGCCGGCATTGCCGAACATCTCGTGCAGCGAGAGCACGGCGTCGTTGGCGGGGTGATAGGCGTAGTGGCAGGTCGGCCGGTAGATCGCCTTGCCGGCCTCGTCGCGCACGGTGAAGTAGTCGGCGATCGAGATCGACTCGTTATGCGTCACCAGGAAGCCGTATTGCGGGCCCGGAGTCGGGCACCAGCTGCGCACCTTGGTCTCGGCACCGGCCTGCATCAGGTAGATCGCGGCCTGCGAGCCGGTCTCGTGGGTGCGGGCGTTGTCCGGCATCCACTTTTCATGGGTGCCCCAGCCCAGCTCGGCCGGCTGCACGCCCTCGGAGATGAAGCCTTCGACCGACCAGGTGTTGACGAAGACGCCAGGCGGCTTGGGGTTCTTCGAGCGCTGCGTGTCGCGCTCGGCGATATGGATGCCCTTGACACCGACCTGCTTCATCAGCCCGGCCCATTCCTCGCGGGTGGTCGGCTGCGGCACGTTGAGGCGCATGTCGGAGGCGATGTTGAGCAGGGCCTTCTTGGCCAGCCAGGAGGCCATGCCGGGATTGGCGCCGCAGCAGGAGACGGCCGTGGTCGAGCCCGGCGCGCGGGCACGCTTGGCGGCGAGCGTCATCTCGCGCAGCGCGTAGTTCGAGCGCTCGCCCGGGCCTTTCGTCTCGTCGAAATAGAAGCCGAGCCAGGGCTCGTTGACCGTGTCGATATAGAGCGCGCCGAGGCTGGAGCAGAGCTCCATGATGTCGCGCGAGCCGGTGTCGCAGGAGAGGTTGACGCAGAAGCCCTGGCCACCGCCCGCGGTCAGCAGCGGCTCCAGCATGGTCTTGTAGTTCTCGAGCGTCACGGCTTCCTGGATGAAGCGGATGCCGCGTTCGTCCAGCAAAGCGCGGTTGTCGTCATCGGGTGCGATCACCACGAACCGGCTCTTGTCGAATTTGAGATGCCGCTCGATCAGCGGCAGTGTCCCGCGGCCGATCGAACCGAAGCCGATCATCACGATCGGGCCGCTGATCTCGCCGTATACGGGCCAATCCGTCATTCTTCTTCACTCCTGGGTGGTCTGGTTGTGGGATAAGCGGACGCTGGTATGGGGCTGGCCATCCGGCGTCAATGCCGGCCGCCTGTTCGTTGCCTCAGGTGAAAGGGTAGGGACCCTCGAAGGCGCCGACAAAAGCGGTATGCGAGATCAGGCCGGCGCCGGGCTGCCAGGAATGCAGCATGAAGGCCGGCGGCTCCATCAGGAAGCGCGCCTTGGCGCCTGGCGTCAGGTCGAGGATGAGCTGGTGGGCGACGCCCGGCACGACCTGGCCGATGGTGCCGGCATAGCGCACCTGGACCGGGCGGTGATGATGGCCGCTGAGCACGCGCTCGATGTTGGGATGGCGCGCGACGATCTCGGCGAGGCGGGCCGCGCCGTCCTTGAGCATGACCGCGTCCATGTAGCCGAGGCCGCAGGAGAAGGGCGGGTGGTGCGTGAACAGCGCGACGGGCCGGCCCTCGGCTTCCGCCAGCGACCGCTCCAGGAAATCGAGGCGCGTATCGCAGATCGCGCCGGCGCTGGAGCCAGGCAGCAGCGTGTCGAGGCCAATCAGCCTGACAGGACCGAGATCGGCCGAGAATTGGATGAAGCCGCCGGAGAGATCGGCATGCGGGCCAAGGTCGAGCCCGGCGATCATCGCCTCGCGAACATCGTGATTGCCGGGGATCAGCAGCGTCGGCAGGCCGAGCTCGTCCAGCATCGAGCGCACCAGCGCATATTCTTCCGGCAGGCCGCTCTCGGTCAGGTCACCAGTGATGACGAGGACATCGGGGCGGACGGGCAGGGCAGCGACGGCCTCGAAGGCGCGCTGCGTCATGCCGATCGTGTCGGAGACCTTGAGTGCGAGGCGGCCGGGCGGGCAGATGTGCAGGTCGGAGAGATGGGCGATCAGCATTTTGTCTTCTTCGTCAGGGAAGGCGTTGCAGGCCGCCTTACCTGACGGCAGCCCGCGCAGCCAAGGCTGCGCGGGCTTCAATGACGCGATTTGATGACGGATCGACTACGATCCGGAGAGGACGTCAGGCTGCGCGACGTCGGAGACCGTCCGCTCCCTCGGTCGGGGCGAGCGCCCCCGTGGCCTTGAGCACGCCATTCGCACCCTGGAGAGCGCCTTCGCGCAGCTCCAGGCCGAGAAAGCGCTCGCGCTCGAACGGGCCGGGCATGGCGAGCTCGGCTATCGGCTGGGCCGTGAAGCCGAAGCGCTCGTAATAGGGCGCGTCGCCGACGAGCAGGATCGCGCCATGGCCGCGGCAGGCGGCGCGCCAGATCGCCTCGCGCATCATCGCCTTGCCGAGGCCTTCGCCTTGCAGATCCGGCGAGACCGCAAGCGGGCCGAGCAACAGCGCCGGCTTGCCGGCGGCTTCGACATGCCAGAGGCGCACGGTCGCGACGATGGCACCGTCGCGTTCTGCCGTCAGGGCGAGGCCTGCAGCCGGCAGGCGGCCTTCGCGCAGGCGCTCGCTCGACTTGGTCGTGCGGCGTTCGCCCAGGCAGCGATCGAGCAGGGCCTCGCGGGCCGGGATATCGGTCTCGATCTCGTCGCGGATCGTGATCATGACGCACCTCCTGCCGGAGCGCCCGCCTCGTAGCGGACCTTCCCGGCGCCGCGCGAGCGCGGCCACAAACAAGGGATTGTGTGGAAGAGGGCCCGGCGGGAGCCACGCTCGCGCGCTCCATTCTTGGAGGCACGAACGCTCCGCCCGGTTTCCACGGGCAGCCTGCCGATAGGTGGCAGGGCGCTTCGCCGGACCCGATGAGTGGGGGAGGGTCTCGCAACCCTCCCGTTTCGTCAGATGACGTACTGCTTCAGCGGCGGGAAGCCGTTGAAGGCGACGGCCGCATAGGTCGTCGTATAGGCGCCGGTGCCCTCGATCAGCACCTTGTCGCCGATCTCCAGGCTGAACGGCAGCATGTACGGGGTCTTCTCGTACATGACGTCGACCGAATCGCAGGTCGGGCCGGCGAGCACGCAGGGAACCGTGGCGTCGCCGTCCCGGATCGTTCGGATCGGGTAGCGGATCGCCTCGTCCATCGTCTCGGCGAGACCGTTGAACTTGCCGATGTCGAGATAGACCCAGCGAACCTGGTCGTCCTCGCTCTTCTTCGAGATCAGCACCACCTCGGCCTCGATCAGGCCGGCTTCGCCGACCATGCCGCGGCCCGGCTCGATGATGGTCTCCGGCAGACGGTTGCCGAAATGCTTCGACAGCGCCTGGAAGATCGCATCGCCATAGGCCGGGACGCCCGGGATCGGCTTCAGGTAGCGCGCCGGGAAGCCGCCGCCGAGGTTGACCATCGACAGCGACAGGCCGCGGGTGGCGCACTCCTTGAACACGGCCGAGGCCGAAGCCAGGGCCGAATCCCAAGCGTTCACATTGGCCTGCTGCGAGCCGACATGGAACGAGATGCCATAGGCCTGCAGGCCGAGGCGATGGCCATGCTCGAGCACGTCCGCGGCCATTTCGGGCACGCAGCCGAACTTGCGCGAGAGCGGCCAGTCGGCGCCGGCGCCGTCGCAGAGGATGCGGCAGAAGATGCGCGCGCCTTCGGCCTTGGTGGCCGTGGCGGCACGGGCGATCTTCTCGACCTCGGCCTGGCAGTCGACGGCGAACAGGCGCACGCCGAGCTCCATGGCGCGGGCGACGTCGCGCTCCTTCTTGATGGTGTTGCCGAAGGAGATGCGGTCGGCCGTGGCGCCGGCCGAAAGCGCCAGCTCGATCTCGACGACCGAGGCGCAATCGAAGCAGGAGCCGAGCTTGGCCAGCAGGCGCAGCACTTCCGGCGCCGGGTTCGCCTTGACCGCGTAGAAGACACGGGTGTCCGGCAGCGCCCGGGAGAAGGCGACATAGTTCTCGCGCACGACCTCGAGGTCGATCACGACGCAGGGACCATCCTCGCGGCGGTCACGCAGAAATTCACGGATGCGCTCGGTCATCGGCGCGACTCCTCTCGGCGCAAGCGGCGCCGATACGACGTGTAGCCGGGTGAAACGTTCGCGATCCGAGGCGCGATGGAGACGCCAAGGACAGCGGACGAAACGTCCGGACCCGAAACACCGTCGATTGGGGAGACCCCGCACGGCCGGCAATGAAGGACAAGCCTCTTCGGTGCCGGCCTGTGGAAAGCCGGCGAGACCAAAAAAGCCCGCTCCGTCGTTGCTTTAAGCTGCGTCCCCCGTGGAGATTCGGGGTTCGCCGGTTTTGCCTCCGGCTGCCGGTCGCTGTTCGGGAGCGGCCCTCTTGCGAGCGCCGGGAGCGTGATTTGAGGGGATGTCCATCCCCCTCCATCCGTTTCCCATCCCTGGCGGCTGTCCGGCCTCTTGTCCGGATGCCCACCGACCAGCACGCGGCCACAGGCACGTGCGAATTGGGTGAGCCCCATATACGGACGGGTGCACTTTGCTTCAAGTTTTTTCTGACGGCCGGGACCGGATTTTTTACAGGACGGGAGCAGGGCGGCCGGGCGCTGCTCTCATTTCCTCTTAACGCTGGCCCGCGCAGGCCATGGCTGCGCCCTAGACCAGCCCCATTTCATCGCCTAAGTCGTTGGCGCAGCGCGCCTTCGCGCGCTTATATCCAAGGGGCAAGCTTCGATCATGACGGTTACCGATCGCCGCCGGGTTCTGGCCGGGCTGAGCGCCGCTTTGTGCGCCACCGCCGCGCCGCAGGCTTTGCTGGCGCAGCAGCCCGAACAGGCACCTCCGCAGCCGCGATTCGGCTTCGACGAGGTGGTGCGCCGGGCTCGCGAGGTCGCCGCCGCTCCCTATGAAGCGGGGCCGGCGCTGCCGGAGGCTCTGACGCGGCTCGATTTCGACGCCTGGCGCGAAATCCGCTTCCGGCCGGAGCGAGCCTTGCTCGCCCAGTCGAATTCCGGCTTCCGCATGCAGATGTTCCATCCCGGCTTCCTGTTCACCCGGCCGGTGACCGTCAACGTGATCCGCGACGGCGTACCGACGCCGGTGCCCTATTCGGCCAATCTCTTCGATTACGGGCGGACCAAGTTCGAGAAGCCCCTGCCGGTCAATCTCGGCTTCGCCGGCTTCCGGCTGCACTACCCGCTCAACGACCCGCGCGTCTTCGACGAGCTGATCTCCTTCATCGGCGCGAGCTATTTCCGCGTGCTCGGGCGCGGCCAGCGCTACGGGCTCTCGGCGCGTGGCCTTGCGATCGGTGCGGGCGTGCCCGGCGGCGAGGAGTTCCCGGTCTTCCGCGAATTCTGGGTCGAGACGCCGGCCGCGGATGCCGACCGCATCACGGTCTATGCACTGCTCGATTCTCCGTCCGTCGCGGGCGCCTATCGCTTCCACATCTATCCGGACGGCGACAGCGTGGTCGATGTCGGCGCGGTGCTGTTCCCGCGCAAGCCGATCGAAAAGCTGGGTCTGGCGCCGCTGACCTCGATGTTCTTCACTGGCGAGAACGACCGGCGCTTCCACGACGACTTCCGCACCGAACTGCACGATTCGGACGGGCTATTGATCCATTCCTCGACCGGCGAGTGGATCTGGCGCCCTTTGCGCAACGCCCGTGTCCCGGCGGCTTCCTCCTTCGTCGAGCGCAATGTTCGCGGCTTCGGCCTGATGCAGCGCGACCGCGTCTTCGAGCACTACCAGGACCTCGACCTCAACTATGAGCTCAGGCCGTCCTATTGGATCGAGCCGCAGGGCGACTGGGGCGAGGGCGTGGTCGAGTTGATCGAGTTGCCGACCACCGACGAGACCAACGACAACATCGTCGCGCTCTGGGCGCCGAAGCTGGCTTTGGAGCCGGGGCGTGAATTCCGCTTCGGCTACAAGCTTACCGCGATGCTGGATTCCAGCGATCTGCATCCGGGCGGACGGGCGATCAACACCTACCAGGCCAAGCCCAAGGCGCTTGGCTCGGGCGAGGCCGTGACCGAGAACACCCGCCGCTTCATCGTCGACTTCGCCGGTGGCGATCTCGGCTACTATCTGAAGCAGCCGGAGAAGGTCGAGATCGTGCCCTCGATCGCTTATGGCCGGATCAACCGGGCCTTCCTGGTGCCGAACCCGAAGACCGAGGGCTTCCGCGCCTTCATCGACATCGTGGTCGAGCCGGGCCAGCTTGCCGAGATGCGCGCCTTCCTGAAGAGCGGCAGCAAGACCCTCACCGAGACTTGGAGCTTCCCCTGGCGGGCGCCTGACGCGAGCTGATCTTCCCAAGAGGGGTCGGTTCAATCTCGCGAGTCGTCCCGGGCGACCGCAGGGAGACCCGGGACCCATTCCGGAACATTGCCGATAAAGGCCCAGGCATGGATCCCCGATCGGCGCCGCTGACGCGGCTTGTCCGGGATGACCTGGAGAGGCGTCGGGTCAGAATTTCGGTGCCGTAACCGTACGGGCTGGCTTGCGCCGCTTCTCGGGCGCAGCCGCGACCACCTCGATCTCGACCTTGAACTCCGGCAGGGTGAAGCCGGAGACGATCATCAGGGTCGAGGCCGGCGGCGGGGTGCCGACATGGGCGTCGCGCGAGTCCATATAGCCTTTCATATGGGTGCGGTCGGTTACGTAGGCGTTGACGCGGACGATGTCCTTCAGCGTCATTCCTGCTTCGCCCAGGATCGCGCCGATATTGGCGAAGCAGAGATCGGCCTGCTCGCGAGCTCCTTCCGGAATCGTGCCGTCGGCGGCGATGCCGAGCTGGCCGGAGCAGAAGACGAACCGCTGGCCGGCAGGCAGTTCGACGCCATGGCTGTAGCGGGCGAAGGGGGCGCGGATCGAGGAGGGGGCGAGCGGCTTCATCGGATGGTCCGGATGGCGGGGGCACCCTTCTGCCACGCCATATGCGCGCTGCAAAACCATGTTGAGACTTGACCGTTGCACCTTTTGCAGCCTTGAACGCGCATGCCAGATTTCATGCCGCGTTCAGGCGGGATGGGCACAATGCCTTCGGACGGCGACTGGTCGAGACGACGGGGATGAGCTTGAGGACTTCTGCGTTGCTGCGGGCCGCGAGCCTGCTGCCTCTCATGCTGCTGACCGCATGCGCGGGATCGCAGCGCTTCGGGGGATATGGCTCGAGTTCGGGCCAGGCCGTCGCACGCGCGCCGGTCTATAGCGAGCCGGTGCAGTCGGCACCGCCGATCCAGTCGGCCCCGATCACCTCCGAGCCCCTGCCGCCGCCAGGTGGTTATCCGAGCGCACCGCCGCAGGCGGGTGGTTATCCGCCCGGTGGTCCCGCGCCCGGCGCGCCGCCCCAGAACGATCCGTTCTTCGATCCGCAAGCGGCTCAGCCGGGGCAACAGCCGCCGGTGCAGCAGCGTCCGGTCGAGCCGGCGCCGCCTCAGGTCGCCAATGCCAATCCCGGTGCGACGCCGGGCAGCGGTTCGACACGCAGCGGTTCGGTTTCCAACCGTGACGGCGTGATCGGCAACTGGACGGCGCAGGAGGCGACCGGCGGCTCCTGCAGAGTGCAGCTCTCGAGCTCGCCTTCGCTCGACCTTTACCGCGCCAACGCCACGGGGTGCAGCAACCGCGACCTGCAGCAGGTCAACGCCTGGGACTACCGCGACGGCGAGGTCTATCTCTACCAGAGGGGCGGTTCGGTGGTGGCGCGCCTGCGCGTCGGCAGTGGCGGTGCCATGAACGGCGCGATCACCAAATCGGGCGCGGGACTCTCGATGAACCGCTGAACCCTTCTTCCTTCTCCCCTTGCGGGAGAAGGTGGCCCGAAGGGTCGGATGAGGGGTCGCTCTGGTCTTGAAGCTTTCGGAGAACGTCTCGCGGTGCTGACGAACAGCGTCGCGAAACCCCTCACCCCAACCCTTGTGTGTAGAAGAGGTATGAGCCTTGATGCTGGGGCTCGCGGGGTCTCTGCGGCGAGCCCGCCCCTACCCGTGGTGGCCAAGACCGTGGGAGAGCCGAGGGCCGCCGCGGAGCGTCATTCACGCCCGG
>JAAEQB010000030.1 GCA_024231975.1 Allobosea sp. | reverse complement strand
GCTCAGCGCCACGAAGAACGCATCGACCCGGGCGTCGGCCCCGAAGTAGTAGGCGATCACCTGCTTCTCGACGAAGCCGAGGAGCTTCACGCCCATCGTGATCACCGCGAGGGCCAACGTGGCCCGACCGATCGTCGCTACCTGCATCCGCAGGGTCGCCTCGCCGCCGTTCGATAGATCTCGCGCAAGCATTCTTGCCACGCGGTGAAGTCGTGGTGTCGGCGCACCAGCTCGCGCCCGCGATCGCCCAGCGATTCGAGCTCGCGGCGGGGCAACCGGGCCCACAGCTCCATCCGCTCGGCCAGCGCGGCGCTCGAGCCGGGCGGAAAGAGCAGCCGCGGATCCAGCGGCCGCAGCAGATCCTCGAACACCGGCAGGGCGGAAGCGATCACCGGGCGCCGCAGTGCCAGCGCGTCGAGGAGCGCATAGGGAAGGCCCTCCCACAGCGACGGCAAGACCGCGACGGCGGTCCTGCGATAGACCGCCGCCAGGGAAGTCTCGGCCGTAACCAGGTCGACGAGGGACTCGAGCCGATGGCGGCGCAGGTAGCGCCGCACCTTCCCGAGCTCGACTCCGCGGGCCGGCAAGACAAAACGCGCCGGAATCCGCCGATCGCGCAGGCGCCGCGCCGCCTCCAGGAAGGTGAAGGGATCCTTCTGCGCCCG
>JAAEQB010000029.1 GCA_024231975.1 Allobosea sp. | reverse complement strand
GGTTCCCCGCCGGTTGAGGAACAGGATGACTTGCTCGCCTCGGCCCAGGGCCTCGTGCATGGCCCGCTGGAGGACGCGGCTAAAGATGGAACGGTTCCCGGCCCGCAGTTCGGCCCGCAGGTCCACGATTTGCACCGGCGGCAAGGGCCTGTAGCGGACCTCGGCGGAAGCGCCGGGCAGGGTGCGGTAGCGGGTGTGCGAGGTTTCGTAGCGAGCCTGGAGGCTGTACAGGCGGCGAGTGTGGGCCAGGATGCGGCGCGGCATCTCTAGCAACTCGAACTCGCCGCGTTGGGCGCGATGGTAGGATTCCAGGCTGGGGGTGGCCGAACCGAGGATGACGGTCGCGCCGGTCTGACGGCCAAGTTCGATGGCTGTGTCGCGGGCGTGGTAGCGCGGGGGCGGGGCGCTCTGCTTGTAGCTGTCGTCGTGCTCTTCGTCGAGAATGATCAGCCCCAACGACGGGAGCGGGGAGAATAGCGCCGAGCGCGGGCCGATGACGGCGTCCACCAGACCGGCGCGGGCGCGACGCCACACATCGTATCGCTCGCCCATCGTCAGCGCGCTGTGAAGGATGGCAATGCGGCGCTCGAAACGCGCGCCAAAACGGTGCGCCG
>JAAEQB010000028.1 GCA_024231975.1 Allobosea sp. | reverse complement strand
GGCGAAACTCTCGGCGATCTGGTTCTGCAATGGATTCAGGATTTCTCCAACCGCCGGATCGCCGCCCATCCTGGTGCGCATGACCAGCATGTTGACGAGAAAGCCGAAAAGGTTTTCGAGCTCCAGGTGATGACGATTCGCAATCGGCGTGCCGATCGCGAGGTCGGTCTGCCCGGTATGGCAATGAAGCAGCATCTTGAGGGCCGCCAGCATCGTGACGTACGGAGTGACCCCGCAGCGCAGGCTGAACTTTCGGATGCGATCGCTCAGATCCTGCGACAGGGCGCGTAGCACTCGGGCGCCGCGCAGATCCTGGAGCGCCTTGCGCGGTCGATCCTGGGGCAGCTCGAGGGTGAAGTCGGCGCCTTCGAGCTCCCGCAGCCAGTAAGCAAGCTGATGATCGAGGAGCTCGCCGTGGAGCCAGCTGCGTTGCCAGAGGGTGAAGTCGGCATATTGAATCTCGGGCTCGGGCAGCGACGACGGCCGGCCCTGGGCGAAGTCGTCATAGATGGTCCATAGCTCGCGAATCACGAGATCGCGGGCCCACATATCGGTGATGATGTGGTGGAGAACCAGGGCCAGCATGTGCTGCTCGCGGTCGAGCCTCATGAGCAGTGCCCGCAGCAAGGGTCCCTCGCTCAGCCGGAAGGACCGGCGGGCGGCGGCGTTGGCCGCGCGCAAGGCGTGGGGTTCCCGATCAACCGCGTCGAGCCGGCTGAAATCGATCAGGGGAAAGGCGATCGCCGCGCGCGCGGCGATCGACTGAACCGGCCGTCCCTCGACCGAGAGATAGCTGGTGCGCAGGACCTCGTGGCGGCGTACGACCTCGTTGAGGGCCTGCTCGAAGACCTCGGCATGAAAGGTTCCGTCGAGTTGGATCAGGCCGGGAATGTTGTAGCCGGCAAGCCCGGGAACCAGCTGATCGATGAACCACAGCCGCTCCTGGGCGAAGGACAGGGGCAGCTCGCCATCCCGGGGCTGGGGCACAAGGGGCGGCAGGCCGGGTCGCCGAGCCTCGCCCCGCAGCTCGTCGATGCTCGCCGCCAGCGCGCGGACGGTCGGCGTGGCGAAGAGCTGGCGCACCGGCAGCTCGACTCCGAATGCCTTGCGCACCCGCGAAACCAGC
>JAAEQB010000027.1 GCA_024231975.1 Allobosea sp. | reverse complement strand
TCCGCAACCGACCACCGGCGACGCCGCTCAGGCCCGGTCAGGACCTCAACCTTCGGATAAGAACCAGTCATAGACACGACATTACTCCCAACCCTTATTTTAAGGGTGAGACCTGTCCGGGGAATTCGGGGGCCGTTTCAGGTCTCGACGAGAGCACGATCCGGGCCGTCTTCAAGGACTTCGTCGGGAACATGCAGCGACTGGATCGACGCGCAACACCCAAAACCCTCGGAATCGATGAGATCCACCTGAACAATGTCCTCTGCGTCCTGACGGACCTCGACGACAACAAGGTGTTCGACCTCCTCCCGTCGCGCGCAAAAAGTGATCTCGACCCATACTTCGCGACCCTGCCCGACAAGGAAAGGACGGAGGTCGTCGTCGCCGACATGTGGCGGCCTTATCATGACCTCGCTCGCATCCACTTTCCGGGACGTCCGGTCGTCGTCGACAAGTTCCACGTCGTCCGCTTCGCCCAGAAGGGCTTGGACGAGATCCGCAAGAAGATCGGCCGCAGCCTTAGGCACGACCAGAAAATCCGTCTTAAGGATGAGCGATTCCTCCTGCTTACGCGGGAGAAATCTCTGACCGACGAGGAATGGGATCGGGTCCGCCCCTGGCTGAAGGGATTTCCCGACCTTCGCGACGCCTACGAGACGAAGGAACGGCTCTCGGAACTCTACGAGGGCCGGGATCGCGCGAAAGCCGATCGCCTGCTGACCGAGTGCGTCATGAAGATACCGTCGCACCTCGATGGGTACTTCGAAGGGCTCCTCAGCATCGTCAAGAACTGGCGTTCCGAGATTCTGGCCTATTTCGATCGGCCGGCTACGAATGGCTACACTGAGGGCGTCAACGCCGCGATCCGCCAGATCGACCGGCAGGGACGCGGCTACAGCTTCGAGGTGCTCCGCGCCCGCCTCCTCTACAAGGAGGAGACGAAGAAGGGCAAATCGTCGATCCGCCGCAAGGAGAAGCGAAAGCCCGATGACGGCAGGGGGTTCATGGACTATGCGGCCGACGATGCGGACGAGAGCTACGAGGTCGTTACCACGCCGGATACCGTGACATACCGCCGGCGCACGATCGCCGAGTTCGATGCAGAGCTGCGAACGTGGCTTTCAGAGGTCGAGGCCACAGCCGACATGGGGTGAGCTCGAAGGGCAGACAGGGATCGAAGATTGGGGAATGACCCCGGAGAGCCCTGTGAACCCAGAGTCGACAAACCCGCGGAACCTCATCGGCCTCTACAGCGCCTGGCGCCTGGACGATCACGAGGACCTGCCGCATCCGACCGACTGCGCGCCGGACTTCCACATCGAGACGCGCATCGCGACGTTCATCGTGGAGCCGTCGATCCTGCTGAAATCGTCAGCGCGGATGGCGCGGCGGGACGCCTTCCCGCTCGACGACGCCGAGGCGGAAGAACTCGGCACCTGCTTCGTCGACGACGCGATCGCGACGTACATGGAGAGCCTCGACGGGTGGTTCGAGCTGCCGGCGGCTGGCGACTTGTCTCTCGCCAAGCGGATGGACGACCGTCTCATAACCCACGGCCTGACCCGGTTCATCACCGATCCCGCCGACCTGGCCGCGACGCTCAAGCGACACGGCCTGCCGGAGGCCTGGGCCGTGGACCGCGACAGCGAGGCCTGGAGGCCGGCGCCCCGCCGAGGCCCGACCTTCGACGAGTTCCTCAAGGACGTGAACGACTTCGTCGACGAGTACAACGACCGCGAGGCGCGGCATCGAAGAACCGCCGCGAACAAGTCCCGCGGCGGGTTCGAGCGATAGACCACTGCAAAACCACCTTCGGCCTGAACGCAAGACTCGCACGCGCCAGATCGCTATAAAGCGACAAGCTCAAGGACCTCGAATTCATGACCATCGACGCGATCGACGGAAAGCGCCTGATCGAGATCTTCGTCGCCATGGACGACGCGGCCGGACGCGACCCCATCAAAAGGGAGCACCAAATCCTCTGCGTCTTCGGAGCAGCTGCGATCCTATCCTATGGGTCAAATACGCGACAGACGCAGGACATCGACGTCTGGCGGCCCGCCAGTAGAATCAACGAACGCGCCATCCGCCAAATGGCCAATGCCGCGGGACTCGACTACAATCCTACGGAACTCGAGCCCGACAGGATCTACCTGCAGATCGTCGACGATGGCGTCATACGCCTGCCGCGATACGACCAAGATGAGGCCGTCTGGTCGACCGGAAAGCCAAACGAGCACGTTTGGTCCGGCGACCACATCACCATCGTCGCACCGCCAGCGGAAATCGTCGCAGCCGCGAAGCTCGTCAGAGGCGATCCCCAAGACGTCGAAGACGTCTCGTTCCTCATGAACGCAAAGGGTGTCAGCGCCCGCGACATCGCCAAAGCGATATCTCATTTTCCCGCTGAAAAGCGGGAGATGGCCAGAGAAAACATGGTGTTCCTCGGCTACCCTTCCGTCCCTGAAGGCCATGAGTCCAGCAAGAGGATAAACCCACAAAACCGAGGCGGCAGAGGAGGAATGGGAGAATGAGCGCCCGCGCGATCCACGTTGCCGGCACCCGGCTGCTCATCGCCCTCAAGCGAGACACCCTTGCCATAGCCAAGGCCCTGAAGGCCATGGACGCCGTCGCCGTCCACGGAGCTATGGAGATCGCTTGGACCGGACCGCCACCAGCGCTCGCCGCAACCGATCCGGCCTTGTTCAAGGCGCTGCGCGACGGCGGCACCCAATTCTTCCTGAAGGGCTACGCGGTCCTAGACCGCCATACCTTCCGGGAGGCCGCGCTGGCGAAGCTCGAAGGACGCAGACATCCCCTCCTCGACGAATACGAGCGGATCACCCAGAAGCGCGCAGCGTCGCCGAGAGCCATCTAGCCAAGGACCCAGGGCTGCAATCCCACATCGGTACCAATACAGGTCATCATAGCAAACGAACTAACCCACGGTTCAAACCGCATATCCCTAAAATCAGGCACGATGCAAACTCTGGCGCAAATGAGATGATCCGAACAAGACGGAAAAATTAGGACTGCGTTATAGGTGTCTTAATATCTGCTGCGCCGCACCGGCCATCAAGATCTAGGTGGTTGGAGCGACGTGGATTAGCGCCCATAAGACCTTAGCACTATTAAGCTTCCCTCCTTAGATTCTATTGGGACTTGGGGTTATTGCCAGGTCGCCGATGCCCCCCTGTCGTCGCCCGACTGTCAAGCTCGTTTCCAGCCACAAGCTGTAACGCGAGGCGCAGAAGCACACGATGAAATAGACCATGGCGGCGAAGACATAGGCCTCTCGGTAGAAGCCGAGCCAGTTCGGGTCCGTCGCCGAGACGCGCGCCGTGTTCAGGAAATCGAACATGCCGATGATGATCACCAGCGTCGTGTCCTGGAAGATGCCGATCGCGAGGTTGACGAGCGGCGGGATCACCGCGCGCAGAGCCTGCGGCAGCACGACGAGGCGCATCGTGCGCCAATAGGACAGTCCCAGCGCCTTGGCCGCCTCATACTGGCCCACGGGAACCGCCTGCAACCCGCCGCGGACGACCTCGGCGAGATAGGCCGCGACGAACAGCGCCAGCGCCACCTCGGCCCGCAGGAACTTGTCGATCGCCGAGCCGGCCGGAAGCATCAGCGGGAACAGCAGCGTCGCGGCATAGAGCACCGCGATGAAGGGGACGCCGCGCAGCACCTCGATGAAGACCACGCAGAGCAGGCGCAAGCCGCCCATTTTCGAGCGGCGACCGAGCGCCAGCAGGATCGCCAGGGGAAAGGCGCCCGCGAACGCGCCGATCGCCAAGAGAAAGGTGACCGGCAGCCCGCCCCAGCGCTCCGTCGGCACGAACTCGTCGGCGGGCCAGCCGAGCAGGAGCAGCGGCACACCGACCAGCGCTGCGCCCCAAAGAAGGAGCAGTCGGCGTCCCCAGTATCCCGGCCAGGCGGTGACGGCGAGCAGCGCCAGCATGAGGAGCAGCGCCAGTCCGGCCCGCCAGTGCAGATGCGGCGGATAGAAGCCGAAGGTGATGAAGCGCAGCTTCTCGGCAATGAAGGCCCAGCACGCTCCTGTCCCCGCTGCTGTGCAGGCGGCGGCATCGCCCTGCCAGATCGCATCGACGAGAGCCCAGCGCAGGAAGGACGGCGCGAGCCACAGGACGAGGAGAGCAACCACGAATGTGATCGCGATATTGGTACGCGAGCCGACGAGGCCATCGCGCAGCTTGCGCCAGCGCTCGCTTCGCGGGGCGAGTGCAGCTTCCTCTGCCATGGCGCTCATGCCGCGGACCGCTCCCGCAGCGCCCAGCGCCGGTTATAGGCGTTCATCGCGATGGAGACGGCGAGGCTCAGCGCCAGATAGGCCAGCATCATCACCAGAATGGCTTCGAGCGCCTGGCCTGTGGTGTTGGCGGTGGTGTTGAGGATGTTGACCAGATCGGGGAAGCCGATGGCGACCGCCAGGCTCGAATTCTTGGTCAGGCTGAGATAGCTCGACGTCATCACGGGAATGATGACGCGCAGGGCCTGCGGCAGCACGATCAGCCGCATGATCCGGCCATAGGACAGGCCGAGCGCCCGGCCCGCCTCCCACTGCCCTCCCGAAACGGAGAGGATGCCGGCGCGTACGGTCTCGGCGATGCTGGCCGACGTGTTGACGACGAGCGCGATCAGCAGGGCCATGAACTCCGGCGAGAGCGAGATGCCGCCGCGGATGTTGAAACCGGCCAGCCTCGGCAGATCGATGGCGGGCACAGCACCGACGAACGCCGCGATCGCCACCGGCACGATCGCCGCAGCGAAGACGAGTGCCGCGCTCCGCTTGAGGTTCGATATGCCCGTTCGGCGCGCCCGCCATTTCAGCGCCGCGCCGACCAGGACGGCGAGCAGAAAGCTGCTCGTCAGGATCGCCAGGGTTGTGCCGTCATCGGCGATGAAGGGAAAGAAGAAGCCGCGATTGCTGAGCAGCACCCCCGGCAGCGGCGACAAGGCCTGTCGCGGTCCCGGCATGGCATGGAACAGCGCGTTCCAGAAGAAGATCTGCAGCAGCAGCGGCGTGTTGCGGACGATCTCGACATAGGCCTGCACCAGGCGCGACAGGAGCGGATTCGACGAGAGCCGGGCAATGCCGAGCGCGACGCCGAGAATGGTGGCGAGGATGCAGCCGGCCAGCGAAACGCGCACGGTGTTGAGCAGGCCAACCGTGATGGCGCGCAGATAGTTGTCGCCGGCCGAATAGGCGATCAGCCCTTCGCCGATTTCAAAGTTGGCGGCGTGACCGAGGAAACCGAAGCCCGGCGTCAGGCCGACCCGCGCCATGTTGTGCACGAGATTGCTGCCGAGCAGGGCGAAGCCGAGACCGACGATCGCGAAGATCGCCAGCTGTGTCAGTGGCTTTTCACCCCACCATTCGGTCAGCGCACGCACGAAGCCGGGCCCTTTCGGGCCCGGCACGGCCGCCTGCAAGGATGCGGGAGAATTCATCCCTGGGCAGCGACGCTCAACGGAACGGCGGCGAATAGAGCAGCCCGCCCTGCGACCACGGCTGGTTGTAGCCGCGCTCGAAGCCGACCTTGCTCTTCTTGCCGATATTGCGCTCGAAGATCTCGCCGTAGTTCCCGACCGCCTTGACGATGTTGTAGGCGAACTTCGGATCGAGCTCGAGCGCCTCGCCGAGCGACTTGTCGACACCGAGGAAGCGCTTCACCCCGGGATCCTCGCTCTTCAGGAACTCATCGATATTGGCCTGCGTGATGCCGTATTCCTCGGCCTGGATCGTGGCGTAGACGGTCCAGTTGACGATCTCGAGCCAGCGATCGTCGCCCGAGCGGATGGCCGGGGCCAAAGGCTCCTTCGACAGCCGCTCCGGCAGGAGTACGTAATCGTCCGGCTTGCCGAGCTGGATGCGGCGCAAGGCGAGATCCGAAGCGTCCTGGGTCAGCGCGTCGACGCGGCCGGATTCGAGCGCGTTGACGAACTCCTTGGTCTCCTCGATCACCACCGGCTTGAAGCTCTTCTTCGTCTTGCGGAAGAAGTCGGCGATGTTGAGTTCGCCGGTCGTGCCGCCCTGGATGCCGATCGTGGCGCCGTCGAGTTCGGCTGCCTTGCTGACGCCGAGCGCCTTCTTCACCAGCAGGCCCTGGCCGTCATAGAAGACGATCGGGCCGAAATGGAAGCCGAGCTTGAAGGAGCGCGTCGCCGTCTGGGTGACGCCCGAAAGCAGAATGTCGAATTCGCCCGCCTGCAGCGCCGGCAGCCGCTGCTGCGGCGAGGACGAGGTGAAGCTGACCTTCTCGGCATCGCCGAACACCGTCACCGCCAGCGCCCGGCCGAAATCGACGAAGAAGCCCTGCCATTTGCCGTTGCTGTCCGGCGCAAAGAAGCCCGGCGAAGTGCCGACGCCGACCTTGATCGAGCCGCGCTGCTTGATCGCGTCGAGCGTTGGTCCGGCCCAGGCGGCGGTGCCCGCCAGCAACCCGGCCAGCACGACGGAATAGCCCAGCCCACGTCCGAGCCTGTTGGATGTCACGAGCATGATGATCCCCTCGATGTGAGCGCTCGCGAACGGACGTCGAGCCAGCAAAATAACTCACAATATCAATGGACTATTCAAAATATCGTTCCTTATGTCAAATGGAATGTTCTTTTTAAGAAACGATACCGATGAGAAGAAACTCTCGCAAGGCGCGCTAGCGGAGAAGAGGTTTTTCGCCTGCGCCATCAACAAGGTGGGCATATACGGCGAAGAGCGGCTCGACTCAGAGCAAGACGCAGGGTCGCCTGGGCACGGAGAACAGATTTTCCTCGTGGCCCGAATATATAGTCTATTAATTTAATTGACTAATTGACCTTCGGCCCTAGCCTTTGGGGATGGAGGCGACCATGACCCGTACCCGACAGCTCCATCTCAACGTCAACATCCTGCATGGCGGCTTCTACGCCTCGGCCTGGCGGGCACCGCAGGCCGATCCGCGCGCCAGCATCGATGTCGACCACTATGTCCGCACCGCGAAGATCGCCGAGCGCGGCAAGTTCGACGCGATGTTCCTCGCCGACCAGCCGGCGCTGGAGGACAGGGCCGAGGAGAAGAGCTTCAACGGGCTCGAGCCGACGATCACGCTGGCGGCGATCGCCGGAGCGACCAGTCATCTCGGGCTGATCGCCACGATCTCGACCAGCTACAATGAGCCCTACAACATCGCCCGCCGCTTCCAGTCGCTCGACCTTCTCAGCGGCGGCCGGACCGGCGTCAATCTGGTCACGACCGCCAATGGCGCCGCCTCCGCCAATTTCGGCCAGAGCGTGATGGAGCATGGCCGCCGCTATGCCCGCGGCCAGGAATTCGCCGAGGTGCTGCTCAAGCTCTGGGACAGCTGGGAGGATGGCGCCTTCGTCGGCGACAAGGTCAGCAACACTCTGCTCGACAAGCACAAGATCCACCGGATCGAGCACGAGGGCGAGTTCTTCAAGGTGGCAGGTCCCCTGAGCCTGCCGCGCTCGCCGCAGGGTCACCCGATCATAGTGCAGGCCGGCGGCTCGGATGACGGGCGCGACTTCGCCGCTCGCTATGCCGACGCCGTCTTCAGCGTCGGCGAGGACGAGGAGCTGGCGCTCGCCTATGTCGGCGACCTGCGCCGCCGCGTCGTCGCGAACGGTCGCGATCCCCGCTCGATCGTCGCCTTGCCCGGGCTCGGCACGCTGATCGCCTCGACCGAAGCGGAAGTGCGCCGGCGCGAGGAAGAGCTCGGCTCGCTGATCAATCTCGACTATGCGGTGCGCCGCATCGGCGGGACCTTCGGGCAGGACCTGTCGCATCTCGATCTCGATGCGCCCTTCCCCGACCTGCCGATTCCGCCCAATGGCGGCATCACCTTCGCCAGGGCGACGCTCAACTTCGTCCGCAAGGGCAACCTCACCTTCCGCCAGCTGATCCACAAGCTCGGCGGCGGCATCGGCCACCGTGTCGTCGTCGGCACGCCGGAGGCGGTCGCCGACGATCTCGAAGCCTGGTTCCGCAGCGGCGCCGCCGACGGCTTCAACCTGATGCCGGACGTGCTGCCAGACGGGCTCGAGATCTTCGTCGATCACGTCGTGCCGATCCTGCAGAAACGCGGCCTGTTCCGGACCGAGTACCGCGAGACGACGCTGCGCGAGCGCTTCGGCCTGCCGCGCCCGACCAGCCGCTACGCCGAGAGCGAGCGGCGCAGCGCCTGACCTCCCCTTCCCGACGCCAGGCACAGCAGCCCGGCCTTTTTCACGGAACGCAAACCCATGTCCGAATACCGCCCGTCGCGGCGCCAGCTCCTCGCAGCCGGCGGCCTCCTCGTCATCACGCCCACCGGCCTCGTTCCGGAGGCCCTCGCCCAGGCGCAACTCGCCGCGAGCCCGAAGCGTGGCGGCGTGCTGACGGCGCTGATCGATCCCGAGCCGACCGCCCTGCTCTCGGCGGTGAACGTCTCGGGGCCGACCTCCTTCGTCAGTCCGAAGGTGCATGAAGGCCTGCTCGACTATGATTTCGACCTGACGCCGAAACCGCAGCTCGCCACCCATTGGGAGACCAGCGAGGACGGGCTCTCCTACAGCTTCAAGCTCCGGCAGGGCGTGAAATGGCATGACGGGCGCGACTTCACCGCCGAGGACGTCGCCTTCTCGCTGTTCTTCCTCAAGGCGCATCACGCCCACAACCGCAGCACCTTCGCCAATCTCGCCGAGGTCAAGACGCCCGACCCGCACACCGCGATCGTCGTCTTCTCGAAGCCGGCGCCCTATTTCCTGACGGCGCTGATCGCCTCGCAGGCACCGATCATCCCCAAGCATCTCTTCGAGGGCAAGGACCCGATCACCAACCCCGCCCACAACAACCCGGTCGGAACTGGGCCCTTCGTCTTCAAGGAATGGGTGCGCGGCAGCCATATCCTCTACGAGCGCAATCCGAACTACTGGGACCAGCCCAAGCCCTATATCGACCGGCTGATCGTCAGGGTCGTCACCGACCCCGCCGCGCGCGCCGCCGCGCTCGAATCCGGCACGGCCGACATCTCCGGCGACAATCCCGTGCCGCTCGCCGAAGTCTCGCGCTTCACCAAGCTGCCCAATCTGGCGGTTGAGGAAAAAGGCTCCGCCTATTCCGGCGACATCAACCAGCTGGTCTTCAACCTCGACAATCCCTACCTCAAGGAGCGCAAGGTTCGGCAGGCGATCGCCCATGCGATCGACAAGAAGGCCTATCTCGACATCGTCTGGTACGGCTTCGGCGAGATTACCAACGGTCCGGTCGTCCCGGCGCTGAAGCAATGGGCCGCCACCGATTTGCCGGTCTACGCCTTCGATCCCAAGCGCGCCGAGGCGCTGCTCGACGAGGCCGGCTTCAAGCGCGGCAGCGGCGGTATCCGCTTCAAGCTCACTAACGACTACCTGCCCTATGGCGAGAACTTCAAGCGCGGCTCGGAATTCATCAAGCAGGCGCTGGCGCGCATCGGCATCGAGGTGACGATCCGCGGTCAGGACTTCGCCAGCTATATCCGCCGCGTCTACACCAATCGCGACTTCGACTTCGCCAATGCCTGGCTCAGTAACTATTTCGACCCGACGGTCGGCGTGCAGCGGCTGTTCTGGACGCAGAACATCAAGAAGGGCACGCCGTTCTCGAACGGGGCGAACTACAGCAACCCCGAGGTCGACGCGCTGTTCGAGGCGGCCGCGGTCGAGCCCAATGTCGAGAAGCGCCGGGAGCTACTGCGCAAGGTGCAGCATGTGCTGGTGCACGACCTGCCGCATTACGACCTGATCGCGCAGAAGAACCTGACCGTCTTCAACAAGCGCGTGAAGAACCACACCGTTTCCGCCAACGGACTGCGGGCGAACTTCGCCGACGTCTATATCGAAAGCTGAGATCGATGGGTGCCTTTCAAACTCCGACCGCTGCGAACCTCCTGTCGCCGGCGCTTACCCTCCCCGCTGCGGCAAGGCCGGATGAGCTCGCTGCGGTCTTCGCCGAGATCGCGCTGACCTCGTCCGAGCGCGACGCAAGGCGCGAGCACCCTTTCGACCTCCTGGCCAAGCTGCGGGCCCTGCGCTTCGGTGCCCTGCGGCTTCCCGAGAACGAGGGCGGCGCGGGTGCCTCCTGGCGCGAGGTTCTCGGCGCACTCGTGCGGCTGGGCGAAGCCGATTCCAGCGTCGCCCATATCTTCCGCAACCATTTCTTCGTGACCGAGCGCTTCGTCACCGGCCGCGAGCCCGGCTACAATCCGGCCTGGCGCAAGGCGGTGGCTGCTGGCGCCCTGATCGGCCTCGCCACCACCGAGCTCGACCGCAAGCAGACCGGCGGGCGCGGCGATCTCAAGACCAGGCTGACGCGCGACGGCGACGGCGACGGCTATCGCCTCGACGGGACCAAATTCTACAGCACCGGCACGCTCTATGCCGACCTGACGCTGGTCCGCGCCACCTCGCCGGAGGGCGAGGATGTCTCGCTGATCATTCCGACCGATCGCGAGGGCGTCGAACGCCTCGACGATTGGGACGGCATCGGCCAGCGCGTGACCGGCACGGGGACGACCAATTTTCACGGCGTGCGCGTCGAAGCCGACGAGTTGCTGACCGATCCAACGCCTTACGTGCAGCCCTTCGCCAGCACCATCGCCCAGACGATCGTGACCGCGGTCAATGCCGGCGTGCTCCGAGCCGTGCTGCGCGATGCCAAGTCGCTGCTGCTGAGCCGCAAGCGCAACTTCTACTACGCGCTCACTGAAACGCCGCATGAGGATCCGCTGCTGCAGCAAACGATCGGCAGGATCGCCAGCGAAGCCTTTATCGCCGAGCTCGGCATCCTCGCCGTAGGCGACGCGCTCGATGTGGTCGCCGCGCTCAGAGCGAGCAATCCCGACGATCCCCGCCTGCCCGCGCTTGTCCATGAGGCCTCGCTGACCGCCGCGAAGACCAAGGTCGTGGTCGACGAGTTCGCGCTGCGCTCCTCGACTGCGCTATTCGATGTCGGTGGCGCTTCGGCTGCGACCTTGCGCCAGAATCTCGATCGGCACTGGCGCAATGCCCGCACGCTCTCCTCGCACAACCCCGCCAGCTACAAGGCGCTGG
Organism: Allobosea sp.; assembly: GCA_024231975.1. Classification (GTDB taxonomy): domain Bacteria; phylum Pseudomonadota; class Alphaproteobacteria; order Rhizobiales; family Beijerinckiaceae; genus Allobosea. The sequence goes on along the minus strand of JAAEQB010000027.1, from coordinate 37,752 downwards.
CGCTCGGGGCCTACGAGCTCAAGGGCACCCAGCTGCCGACGCTCGGCTTCTTCTGAGATCAATCGACTTCACGGCCGGCAACCGCGTCGGCCTTTGCTTCTACCTGAATGGACATTCTTCATGACCGACTACCGTCCGCTTGGACGCACGGATCTGCGCGTCTCCGCCCTCACGCTCGGCACCATGACCTGGGGCCAGCAGAACACGGAGGCGGACGGGCATGCTCAGCTCGACCGCGCACTCGATGCCGGCATCAACGTCATCGACACGGCCGAGAGCTATTCGATCCCGCCGCGGGCGGAGACGCAGGGCTCCACCGAGCGCATCATCGGCACTTGGCTGAAGAAGAGCGGCAGGCGCAACAGGATCATCCTCGCCTCCAAGGTCGCCGGTCCCGGCGACCGCAACTATCTGCGCAAGGACGGCAGCCAGCCCCGCCTGGACAGGAAGAACATCGAGGAAGCCATCGACGCCTCGCTGACGCGGCTGCAGATCGATTATCTCGATCTCTACCAGTTGCACTGGCCGCACCGAAATGTCCCGCTCTTCGGCGGCGGCACGCACGCGCCCAATCGCGGCGGCGACGGCTCGGAGGTGCCGATCGAGGAGACGCTGGATGCGCTCGACGGTTTGGTTAAGTCCGGTAAGATCCGCCATATCGGCCTGTCGAACGAGACCGCCTGGGGCCTGTCCCGCTTCCTGCATCTGTCGGAGACGCGCGGCTGGCCACGGGTCGCCAGCGTCCAGAACGCCTACAATCTGCTGAACCGCACCTACGAGGTCGGACTCGCCGAATTCCACGAGCGCGAACAGGTCGGCCTGCTCGCCTATTCGCCGCTCGGTCAGGGCTTCCTCACCGGCAAGTACCAGCGCGGCGCGCGCCCGGCCGGAGCCCGCACCACCCTGTTCGAGCGCGGCCAGCGCTATCAGAAGCCGGGCACGGAAGCGGCGATCGATAGCTATCTCGCCGTCGCCCGCGACTTCGAGCTCGACCCGGCTCAGCTCGCCATCGCCTATGTCGCGAGCCGGCCCTTCGTGACCTCCGTGATCATCGGCGCAACATCGCTGGCGCAACTCGATGCCGATCTTGCGGCGATCGAGGTGAAGATCACGCCGGAGATCGAGGCGCGGATCGACGCGGCCCATCAGCTCCATGGCAGCCCGGCGCCCTGAGCCGATAGGCCAAAGCTCTGGATTGGAACAGGCGCGGATGCGATTGCATCTGCGCCTTTTTCCGTTCTCGCTGGTTCAAGCCAATGACGAGCGCCTGCGCTCAGATCGTGACCTTCGTGCCGTCGAAGCGGGTGAAGGAGAAGCCGTCGAAGGGCTCGGCATAGGTCTGCTTTTGCTCGCGCAGCAGGCTGATCACAAGGTTCTCGCCCTGGGCGAACGAGACTGCGGCATCCGAACGCCAATGGATGCCACCCCAGGTGCGCCCGCCGGCATAATTCAGCGCCGCCTTGTTGAGCTCGCCGCCGATGGTCAGCGGCGGCCCTTGATAGGGGATGAGGCGGGTCGGATCGGCCGGATCGGGCTGGACCGGGTTCGGCCATTCCTTGCTCTCGTCATAAAACGCCTTGAGCAGCGTCACCGTTACCGCCGCGATGATGGCGGCGCCTCCGGGGTAGGACGAGTGCAGGGGGGCGCCCTCCGGGAAGATGTGGCCAAGCAGATAAGTGCCGTGTTTGGCCCGGCTGCGCTCCAGTGCCTGCGATCCCAGGAAGAGCTCATGGATCGGATAGTCCGCGACCCGGTTGGCGAGGCGCTGATGGACCAGTCCGGCGAAGGCCTCGGGGCGCAGAATGCGCTGCTCGTACCACTTCTGATAATAGTTGATGCGGATCGCATGCGAGATGGCGAGATTGATGATCGCCTGGAAATAGGGACCGCTGAAGGTCCCGGCCGCACCGTCCTGGGTCTTCGATCTGAGATACGGGTTGTTCGGAGCCAGCGCCGAACGACCCGGCAGGATACCGCCATAGGCCGGATCGGCGGTGGAGGCGCCGGTGCCGAGCAGCTGGTTCCCGATGAAGTTGAAGGCGGCGGCGCTGTGAGCATAGGCGCCGAGATCGCGACCGCTCGCAATATAGCGCGGCGATGTCTCGTGGACGATGCGCTCGCGCGGCGCGTTGCCGTTCTGGACGTGGAGCCATTCCTCCGGCTTCGTCAGGAAATCGGGAATGGCTTTGTAGGCCCGGATTCGGGCCGACAATGTCTGATTGCCGAGCGGCACGTCGCGATAGAGGAATTGCGAGACAACCGGCCCGTCGAGAACGCCAGGCGGCGTGGCCCAACGAGCGCGAGCGCCGGTCGTATCGGCCGGATCGACATAGGCGACACGCCCGCGGAACAGCGTCTGCGGCGTCACCCGTCCATCGATCTTCGGCCCGTTGAAGCCCTCGATCCGGTTGAGTTCATCGACCGCCGCGCGCAAGTCCGCATTGCTCGTATCGTCGCGATAGTCGGAGAACGGCACATCACGAAGCAGCGACTGCCAATAGATCTCGATCGCATCGGCGGCGCGCTCGGTGCCGGCCAGCGCCGGGGCCGCCGGCAGCTGGAACTGCGCCGCATTCAGGCCCTCGAGGCTGACCGCGAGCGTACCGACCGGATTGACCAGCCGGCGGGTGCCGCCGAGGGGAATCTTCTCGAAATCGGCCGGGTCGCGCGAAGCGAAGGCCGCGGCAGCCGCACGCCAGGCGGCAGGATCGACCTCGCCCCTGTCGTTGTGCGGCAGGCCGCGCGTGTCGGTTCCAATCTGGTTGTAGTAGCGCCGCTCGTCTCCGTTGGTCGGATGGGCCGGGATCTTCACATCGGCCAGTGAACTGGCGAGCTTGCTGCGGAGTTCGGCAGCACGCCGGACGAATGCCTCGTCATAGCTGCGGGATTCGGGTGTGGCTTCAGCTGAGCCATGCGCGGCAGCCGGCGCGGGTGCGCCCGCGCTCAAGACGGCCGCGGCAACACCGGCGCCCGCGCCCTTCAGGAAGACACGCCGGCTTTCATCCTCCGGCACGATCGAAGCGGAATGGTGCGGCATGCTGCGGTCCTCGGATGGTGGTGCGGATTGAAGGCACCCGCGCACTGGGCGCGCGGTCTCGTTGCCGGCGCGGCTGGCGCCCCGGCTCGCAGAAAGCGGAAGGGTGGCGGGAATATCCCGGGTGAGGGAGGCCTAGATGCTCTTGTGCTGCTCCGCCACGAAAGCGCTCTCGGGGCGGAGGCTGCCTGGACAGATGAACAGATCGGGGGTGAGCCGGTGGCCGGCTTTGGACATCGCGGACCTCACATCGTTTGGCGTTGGAGGCTCGCAGATAAGCCACCAGCCGTTATCGTAACGATGCAGGCCGAGGCGAAGCTCGGTCAAGAGGATCGTTTTTTAAAGAGAACAGTATCTGCAGAATATTCTAACACAGGACTGCAAAACAGGGCAGAGACGAGCCCTAAACGGCAAGAAAAGGTAATTCTTCTCCCTCGATAGCGCAGAGGGCAACAAATTACTCCGACAAATCGTTCTTCAAAAAGAACATTCTGGTTGACGCTCACACACCAGAACTCCAAGCTTCGGCCATGGTTCATCCGGTCCATTGAGTGGCCAGCGCGGCATTTTCAGGAGTTCGACATGGCGATTTGGAAGAAGCTGTCTCGCCGGCAGGCAGCGGCCCTGATGGTCGGCACTGCGCTGTCCTTCAGCCTCGCCGGGGCCGCATCGGCCACAGAGGGCCAGCTGCGCATCGCCAAGCAGTTCGGCGTCGTCTATTTGCTGCTCGACGTCGCGGCCGAGCAGAAACTGATCGAGAAGCACGGCAAGGCGGCCGGCGTCGACATCAAGGTCGAGTTCACCCAGCTCTCCGGCGGCGCGGCGGTGAACGACGCGCTGCTTTCGGGCTCGATCGAGATCGCCAGCGCCGGCGTCGGCCCGCTCTTCACCCTGTGGGACCGCACCAAGGGCAAGCAGAACGTCAGGGGCGTCGCCTCGCTCGGCAACTTCCCCTACTACCTCATCAGCAACAATCCGAATGTGAAGACGATCGCCGACTTCACCGACAAGGACAGGATCGCCCTGCCGGCCGTCGGCGTCTCCGTGCAGTCGCGCATCCTGCAATGGGCCTCGGCCAAGCTCTGGGGCGACAAGGAGTTCGCCAGGCTCGACAAGATCAGCGTCGCCCTGCCCCATCCCGAGGCCGCCGCTGCAATCATCAAGGGCGGCACCGAGATCACCGGCCATTTCGGCAACCCGCCCTTCCAGGAGCAGGAGCTGGCCGAGAACCCGAACGCCCGCATCGTGCTCAAATCCTACGACGTCCAGGGCGGGCCGGCCTCCTCGACCGTGCTTTACGGCACCGAGAAGTTCTACAAGGAGGCGCCGAAGACCTATCGCGCCTTCCTCGACGCGCTCGACGAAGCCGCGAAGTTCATCACCGCAAACCCTGAGCAGGCGGCCGACATCTACCTCAAGGCCAATGGCGGCAAGGGCGACCGCAAGCTGCTGCTGCAGGTCATCAACAATCCCGAGGTGACCTTCAAGGTCGAGCCGCAGAACACGCTCGGCCTCGGCCAGTTCCTGCATCGCGTCGGCGCGATCAAAAACGAGCCCAAGGAGCTGTCGGACTACTTCTTCGCCGATCCGCGCATCGCCGCCGGCAGCTGAGCCCCGGTCATGACGCTCGTCGCCGACGAACTCCTGCGCGACACCTCGGTGGCCGAGATCCGGCGAGCGCGCGCGGGGCGGGAGGTATCGGCAGCGCCGGTGCCTGACACCAGCGCTGGGCCGCTCCTCCAGGTCGACGGCGTCAGCCTCGAATACCGCACGGCCGAGACGATCGTGCGCGCCACCCACCGGGTCGGCTTCGATGTCCATGAAGCCGACCGCTTCGTGCTGCTCGGCCCCTCCGGCTGCGGCAAGTCGACCCTGCTCAAGGCCATCGCCGGCTTCATTGCCCCGGTCGAGGGCGAGATCAGGCTCGGCGGGCGGCCAGTCCGTGGGCCAGGGCCTGACCGCATCGTCGTCTTCCAGGAATTCGATCAGCTCCCGCCCTGGAAGACGGTGCTGCAGAACGTCGCCTTCCCGCTGACGGCCTCGCGCACGCTTCCGCGCCGCGAAGCGCTGGAACGGGCCCGCCACTATGTTGAGAAGGTCGGGCTCGCCAAATTCGCCGACAGTTATCCGCACCAGCTCTCCGGCGGCATGAAGCAGCGCGTCGCCATCGCCCGCGCTCTCGCCATGCAGCCGAGCATCCTCCTGATGGACGAGCCCTTCGCGGCGCTCGATGCGCTGACCCGGCGCAGGATGCAGGAGGAGTTGCTGGCACTCTGGGACGAGGTCCGTTTCACCCTGCTCTTCGTCACCCACTCGATCGAGGAAGCGCTGATCGTCGGCAACCGCGTCGCGGTACTCTCGGCCCATCCCGGCCGACTGCGGGCGGAGCTCAACAGCCACGAATTCGATCTCACGAGCACCGGCGGCGCACCGTTCCAGGCCGCTGTCCGGCGCCTGCACGAGCGGCTGTTCGAGCATGAGCACGCTGGTGCGAGAGAGGCAAAGCCATGAGCCTCGCCCAGCCGCCGATCCGGCCAGAATACGACCAGCCGCTGCCGCCCTTCGTCGCAACCACCCTCGAACGCCCGCGCCCCCTGCTCGAGCGCCTCGCCGGGCAGGGCTGGCTGCGCAAGGGCCTGATCCTCGTCGCGCTCGCCCTTCTCTGGGAGGCGCTGGCGCGCTGGCAGGACAACGAGCTGCTGCTGCCCACCTTCCTCGCCACGGTGCAGGCGCTGGTCGAAGGGCTGGCGAGCGGCGAATTGATCGAGCGCGCCCGGCTCTCGCTGATCGTGCTGGCGCAGGGCTATGCGGCAGGGCTCACGCTCGCCTTCGTGCTGACGACGCTGGCGATCTCGACCCAAGTCGGCCGCGACCTGCTCTCGACCCTGACTGCGATGTTCAACCCGCTGCCGGCGATCGCACTCCTGCCGCTGGCTCTGCTCTGGTTCGGCCTGGGCTCAGGTAGCCTGATCTTCGTGCTGATCCATTCGGTGCTCTGGCCGGTGGCGCTCAACACCTTTGCCGGTTTCCAGGGCGTGCCCGACACGCTGCGGATGGCCGGCCGCAATTACGGGCTCAATGGCCTGCGCTATGTCTTCGGCATTCTCGTACCGGCGGCGCTGCCGGCGATCCTGTCGGGCCTCAAGATCGGCTGGGCCTTCGCCTGGCGCACGCTGATCGCCGCCGAGCTGGTCTTCGGCGCCTCCTCGGGCCGCGGCGGCCTCGGCTGGTACATCTTCCAGAACCGCAACGAGCTCTACACCGACAAGGTCTTCGCCGGCCTGCTGCTGGTGATCCTGATCGGTCTCATCGTCGAGAACCTTGTCTTCGCGGCGATCGAGAAGGCGACGATCCGGCGCTGGGGCATGGCACGCTGATGCCGCTGTCGCTCGCCCTGACCCACGCCTTTCTGCACGGATATCCGTCCATGACCGCTGCCCTGCACTTCGCCGACGCTCCTTCCTCCGCACTCTCCGAGGCCTCCGCCGGAGACGATCCGAAGGCCTTGCTGCGGGCGCGCTATCGCACCGAGGGGCAGCCGGATCCGGCGCAGTGGAACGAGGTCATCGGCCAGATCCTGGCGCATCGCTCGGTGCGCTCCTACAAGCCCGATCCATTGCCCGAAGGCACGATCGAGACGCTGGTCGCGGCGGGACAATCCGCCGCCAGCTCGTCCAACCTGCAGACGTGGAGCGTGGTCGCCGTCTCCGATCCCGCCCGCAAGGCGCGGCTCGCCGAGGTCGCGGGCAACCAGAAGCACATCCTGCAGGCGCCGACCCTGCTGGTTTTCCTCGCAGACCTCAGCCGGCTGGGGGAACTTGGCGCCGAGCGCGAACATGCGGTCGACGCCCTCGACTATCTCGAAACCCTGTTCGTCGGCATCATCGATGCGGCGCTGGCCGCGCAGAATGCCGTTCTGGCCGCCGAGAGCCTCGGGCTCGGCACGGTCTATATCGGCGCCCTGCGCAACGATCCCGAACGAGTGGCGAAGGAGCTCGGCCTGCCGCCGAAGGTATTTCCCGTCTTCGGCCTCTGCGTCGGCTATCCCGCCCCCGAGGTCGTCACCGGCATCAAGCCGCGGCTTTCGCCCGCCCTCGTCCTCCATCGCGAGCAATACAGTGCGGGCTACGCACCTGAGCCGGTTGCGGCCTATGACGCGGCGATCCAGAACTTCCAGAGCGAGCAGAACATCCCGCAGGTGCCATGGTCGCGCCAGGCGCTCGCCCGCGTCGCTGGTCCGCAATCCCTGAGCGGGCGCGACCGCATCCGCGATGCACTAACCGCACTCGGCTTCGCGCTGCGCTGAGTTTTTTCGTGGAGCACCGTCAGCGACGGTTGCCCGCAGAGAACGCCCTTCCCCGACACGCGACATTCGCACCCGCTCGCCTTGCAGTCCCCGTAAAATAGATCGATATACTGTACTTCTAAGCGGGGGATGGGCAGTGCTGACCAACAAGGGCAAATACGGCATCAAGGCCATGGTCCATCTCGCCGGGCTCGAGGCCGGCGAAACCGCACAGATCGCCGAGATCGCGCAGCGCAACAACATCTCGAAGAAGTTCCTCGACGCCATCCTGCTCGACCTGCGCAATGCCGGCATGCTGCGCAGCAAGAAGGGCCCCGGCGGCGGCTACGCCCTGGCGAAACCGGCCCGGACCATCAAGGTCGGCGCCGTCATCCGCGCCCTGGAAGGGCCGATCGCGCCAATCGACTGCGCCAGCCAGTCGGCCTTCAAGCCGTGCCAGGATTGCGGAGACATCGAAGCCTGCGTCGTCCGCGGGGTGATGCGCGAGGTGCGCGACGCCATGGCGGCGGTCGTCGACAACACGACGATCGCCGACCTCGTCAGCCGGGCTGCAGCTCATAAGCCCGAGATCGATTTCGCGATATAAAATCTATTTCTTTAGTAGACAAATTATCACGAGAACCTATTTTCGATCGGAGCGGAAACCGCACTCCGGTGAAATCATGAATCAACAATTCGCCCCGCCCGGCGCCGCCGATATCCATTCCGACGCGTTCAAGGCGGTGATGCGCAATGTCGCGGGTGCGGTCAGCATCATCACCGCCTCGCATGACGGCGAGCGCGCGGGCCTGACCGCGACATCGCTCACCGCGCTTTCGGCCGAGCCACCGACCGTGATCGTCTGCATCAATCGCGGCGCCTCGGCTTGGCCGAAGATCGAGGCAGCCGGCCATTTCGCGATCAATGTCCTGGCCGCTCGCCACCAGGCGATTGCCGACCGCTTCGCCGGCCGCGGCGGCTTCAAGGGCGAAGCCCGCTTCGCCGATGGCAACTGGACGACGCTCGTGACCGGGGCCCCTGCCCTCGTCGGTGCCCTCGCCGTCCTGGATTGCGAGACCGACGAGGCGATCGAGCGCCACTCGCACACGATCCTGATCGGCCGCATCAAGGCGATCCGGCAGGCGCAGGACGAAGGCGCCCTGCTCTATTGGCGCGGCATCTACGGCAAGCTCGACGAGACGCTGCAACACGGCGCCGGCATCTGAGCGACGGGGCGACTATCCTACCTCTGCCGTTGAATGGCAGAGTATCGTTCTCTAATCAGGTCCAATTTTGCCAAGTCGTTTTATTGACCGAACGAGCCATTGGCACCGATGATGACACGATGAAAGGAGGCGCCCCATGGCCGTCCTCATCGTTCCCAGTTCAGGGGTAAAGTCTACGGATTGGCAGGCCCGCTGGGAAAGCCAGCTCGACTTCGTCGAGCGCGTAGAGCAACCCGCAACACGTCAGCCGCATCTCGATTCATGGCTCGAAACCTTGCGCGAGCATGTCGGGCAGCGTCCCAATGCTGTGCTCGTAGGCCATGGGCTCGGCGCGACCGCCATCGCCCATCTTGCGGCGCGACATCCCGACCTACCGATCCGCAGCGCAATGCTGGTCGCTCCGGTCGACCCCGAGGCACGAACTGCGTTCGCCGCCGGCCACGCCTCGTTCGGCCCGCTGCCCTGCGACCCATTCCCGTTTCCGGCCTTCGTCGTCGCCAGCCGCACGGATCCGAATATGGATATCGAGCGAGCCCGGATCTTCGCCAATATGTGGGACGCCGCCTTCATCGACGCCGGCAATGCCGGACATCTCGATGCCGACAGTGGCCTCGGCGACTGGCCGGCGGGGCTCGATCTGCTCGAGCGGCTGGCCGCTTTCAGCACGCCTCCCCGCCGGTTTGCCGAGCGTTTTCCGGCACGGTTCAGCCTGCACTAGGAAAGCGAGGCGAAATGCGCCTCGGCACGCTCAAATAATCTATTAAATTAGTAGATGGCCTGAATGTCGCTTTCTCGCTTGTCCGGCGTCCTGCGCAAGACCCTGATCCAGGCCGTGCCGACGGTGATCGGCATCGTCATCCTCAACTTCCTCCTGCTGCAGCTCGCGCCGGGGGACGCGGCCGATGTCATGGCCGGCGAGGCGGGCGCCGCGACCGAGGAAACGATGGCGATGCTGCGCAAGCAGTTCGGCCTCGACCTGCCGGTACTCGACCAGCTGCTCGCCTATCTCGGCAATCTCGCGCAAGGGAGCCTCGGCTTCTCGCCGCGCTACAACATGCCGGTCGCCGATCTGATCGCGCAGCGCCTGCCGGGCACGTTGCTGCTCATGGGTCTTTCCCTCTCGTTGGCGCTCCTGTTCGGCATCGCACTGGGCACGGTGATGGCGCTCAACGCCGGGCGCTGGCCGGATCGGCTCATCTCCGTCGGCTCGCTGATCTTCTATTCGGTGCCGGGCTTCTGGATCGGCCTGATGCTGATCGTGCTGTTCTCGGTCAAGCTCGGCTGGTTGCCGAGCGGCGGCGCGGAGACGATCGGGGCAGGTCTTTCGGGCTTCGAGAGCCTGCTCGACAAGGCCCGCCACATGCTCCTCCCGGCCGCGTCGCTGGCACTCTTCTATGTCGCGATCTACGCCAGGCTGACCCGGGCGACGATGCTCGAGATCGCCTCGCAGGACTTCATCCGCACCGCGACGGCCAAGGGCCTGACGCCGTTCCACGTCGCGACCCGGCACATCCTGCGCAACGCGCTCCTGCCGGTGACCACGCTCGCCGGCATGCATTTCGGCGGCATCCTCGGCGGCGCCGTCGTGGTCGAGACGGTCTACAGCTGGCCCGGCCTCGGGCGCCTCGCCTTCGAAGCGGTGATGCGGCGCGACTTCAACGTTCTCCTTGGCGTGCTGCTGCTCTGCTCGCTGCTCGTCATCATCGTCAACATGGTCGTCGACCTGCTGCAGGCATGGCTCGACCCGCGCATCGAGGTCCGCTGATGGGTGTGATCGAACGGTCCCTGAGCCATTCCGAAGCGATCGTCTGGGCCGGGCCGACCTCCGAGCCGCTGGTGCTGCCGGGCCCCGGCTTTGGCTTGTTCACAGATCGAGAGCACGGCACCGCCAACTCGTCGGATGCACAAGCGCCCGCGCCGGTCGTTGCGACCGCCCCCTCGCCCTCCAGCGGCCAGCGGGCGCTCAAGGCGTTCCTGCGCAATCCGTCGGGGCTGGTCGCGCTGGCCTTCCTTCTGCTCGTCGCAGGTATCGCGCTCGCAGCGCCATTCATCTATCCCGACGACCCGCTCGCAATGGTCGGCCGGCCCTTCCTCTGGCCCGGACAGAACCCCGACTTCCCGCTCGGCACGGATTCGCTCGGTCGCGACGTCGCCGCCGGGCTGGTCTGGGGCGCACGCATCTCGCTGCTGGTCGGCTTTACGGCGATGGCGCTCGGCGTCAGCGCCGGGATCGCGGTCGGTGCGACGGCTGGCTATTTCGGCGGCTGGATCGACGATGTGCTGGTACGGCTGACCGAGGTTGTCCAGACAGTGCCGAGCTTTGTGCTGCTCGTCGTGCTCGTCGCCATCGCCCAACCCTCGATCACCACCGTGACCGGCGCGATCGCAATGGTGACCTGGCCGATGGTCGCCCGGCTCGTGCGCGCCGAGTTTCGCTCGCTGCGCGAGAAGGATTTCGTCACCGCGGCGCGCGCTATCGGTTCCGGGCCGGTGCGCATCATCCTGCGCGAGATCCTGCCCAACGCGCTCTCGCCGATCATCGTCACCGCCTCGGTGCTGGTCGCTTCGGCGATCCTGATGGAGTCGGCCCTGTCCTTCCTCGGGCTCGGTGATCCCAACCTGGTGAGCTGGGGCAGCATGATCGGCGCTGGCCGGGAGTTGCTGCGCACTGCCTGGTATCTCACCGCCATTCCCGGCTTCGCCATCGTCCTCACCGTGCTGGCGCTCAATCTCGTCGGCGATGCGCTGAACGACGCGCTGAACCCGCACCTCTCAGCCGGGCGCTGAGACAGTTCACCCTCACCACAAACAAGGACACCAGACGTGACTGCCATCGACTACCGCCATCTTGGGCGCTCGGCCCTGCGTGTCTCGCCGCTGACACTCGGCACCATGATGTTCGGCCGCGAGACGGACGAAGCTACGTCGCACCGCATCATCGACAAGGCGCGCGACCAGGGCATCAACTCGATCGACACCGCCGATGCCTACAGCAAGGGCGAGTCCGAGCGGATCACCGGACGCGGCATTGCCAAGCATCGCGACCATTGGGTGCTGGCGACCAAATTCGCCAATGCGCTTGGCGACGGCCCGAACCAGCGCGGCATCTCGCGCAAATGGATCGTCGAGAATGTCGAGGCCAGCCTGAAGCGGCTCGGCACGGACTATATCGACATCCTCTACTTCCACCGCGCCCCGTTCGACGAGCCGCTTGGCGAAGCGGTGCGCGCCATCGCCGACCTCGTCCGCCAGGGCAAGCTGCGCTATTTCGGCGTCTCGAACTTCCGCGGCTTCCGCATCAGCGAAGTCGCCCATCTCGCCGACCAGTACGGCATCGACCGTCCCGTCGTCAGCCAGCCGCTCTACAACATCGTCACCCGCACCGCCGAGGCCGAGCAACTGCCGGCGGCGGCCTTCAACGGACTGGGCGTGATCTCCTACAGCCCGCTCGCCCGCGGCGTGCTGACCGGCAAGTACCAGCCCGGCGCCGAACCTGCTCCCGATAGCCGCGCCGGCCGCAAGGATCCGCGCATCCTCAACACCGAATACCGCCCGGAATCTCTCGATATCGCCCAGCGCATCCAGCGCCACGCCGCTGCCCGCGGTATTTCGGCGCTCGACTTCGCCCTCGCCTGGGTGCTGCACAACCGGCTCGTGACCTCCGCCATCGCCGGACCGCGGACCGAGGCGCAATGGGACAGCTATCTGCCGGCGCTGGAGTATCGCCTCACCGCCGAGGACGAGGCTTTCGTCGACAGCCTCGTGCCGCCCGGCCACGCCTCGACCCATGGCTGGAACGATCCGAGCCATCCGCCGGAAGGGCGCGTGCCCGGACCGTTCGCGCAGGCGATTACGGCCACGGCGCAGAAGGCGGCTTGAGGCGGCCTCAGAACTGCGTCGTCGTTCCGGGGCGCCGCGAAGCGGCGAGCCCGGAACCCAGAACCGATGCGCGTTCTCGTAAAGCTGCGAGGACCGACACAGCCTGTCCGGATGTGACATCGGTTCTGGGTTCCGGGCTCAGCCCTACGGGCTGCCCCGGAAAGACGGCAGAGCGCTCGGGAAGACCGCGTGCTCAGACTGACTCTCAGAGCCGCAAGCCCCGCTGCTTCAGCAGCGGCAGGATGCGCTCCTCGAAATGGTCGAAATCGGCCTTGAAGTCGTAGAAATTGATCTGCAGCCCGTCGATGCCGATTGCGTGCAGCGCGGCGATCTTGTCGACCACCTGCTCGGGTGAGCCGATGATCTCGATATTGCCGCCGAGCCCCAGCCCCTGCTTATGGGCGGCATCGGCGCGGCCACGCCAGGCATGGGCATCGCTGTCATAGCCCTGATTGGTGCCCTTGCCATGTGCGGCAAAGGCCGGCCCCGTCAGCCCCGGCTTGTTGTCGTGGATTGCCTGCGCATAGGCCTGCGCCTCCGCTTCCGTATCGCGCGAGACGATGATCGGGTTGATCAGGGTCTTGGCCTCGCGGCCGAAGGCACGCGCCCGATCCTTGATCGCGGCAATGTGCGGCGGCAGCGTCGCCAGAGCGCTGTCGATATGCGAGCCGCCCGGCGAGGTGATGAAGACCAGGTCGGAATGCTTTGCGGCGAAGTCGATCCCGGCCGGCGAGCCCGTGGCGTTGACCAGGATCGGTCGACCATAGAGCGGCTTCGGCGTGATCCAGGCATTGTTTAGCTGCCAAGGATTGAGGCGTCCCTCGTAGGAATAGTTCTCGTCCTCGCTCCACAGGCGGCCCAGCACATCGAAGAGCTCGTCCGCCATCAGATAGCGCTTGTCGTGCTCGATGCGCTGCCGGCCGAACATCTCGTGCTCGACGGCGCGGTGACCGGTGACGATGTTGATGCCCCAGCGCCCCTTGCTGATGTGGTCGAGCGTCGCGCCGAGCTTGCCGAGATGCAGCGGGTGCCACGGCCCGTAGAGCACATGGATCGTCGAGATCAGCAGGATGTTCTTGGTGATCGCCGCCATGGCGCCGAGCGCGACGAAGGCGTCGAGCGAGGCGTCGCCGTCATAGCCGCCTTTCGGCAGCCATTGCGTGCGGCTGAACGCAACCTCGAAGCCGAGTTCATCGGCACGCTTCACCAGCTCGGCATTGTAGTCGAAGGTCCAGGTCGAGCTCGTCGGCAGGTCCGAGAAGCGGATGTCCTGCAGATTGAGGAAGAGGCCGAGCAGCAATGGCTGCTTCAAGGCGCGCGAAAGCGGGCTGTCGGGATAGTCGGTCTGCCGGCGCAGTGGCGGGCCGGCCCGGTCTTCGGCGAGCGCGGTCATCAGCAATCTCCGATCGTCGCGAGGGATTAATCGAGCAGGCTGCTCGCCGAGCTGAAGCCCAAAAATCAGCAACCACTGCCCTTCCGGAAGGCTATCACGGCGAGAAAAGCGCTTCTTTCCATATACCCGCGCCAAATTAGTCTATTTTTCTAGTATACTATATTGCCTGCGAAACGGCAGCCATCCTAGGCTCGGCCATTCTCCTCGCATCGCAGAGCAAGGCCATGTCCGCGCGCCTCCTGACCACGATCGTCGCTAGCCTTCTGGCGGCCGCCCTGCCCCTCTCGGCCGTTCTGGCGCAGCCCAAGCGCGGCGGCACGCTGAACATGCTGGTTGAGCCCGAACCGCCGGCGCTCTCCACCATCGCCCATACGGCCGGCCCCTCGACCAAGGTCAGCGGCAAGGTGCTGGAGGGGTTGCTGACCTACGACCACGACCTGACGCCGAAGCCGCAGCTCGCGACCGAATGGGCGATCAGCGAGGACGGGCTACGTTACTCCTTCAAGCTGCGCGAGGGCGTGCTCTGGCATGACGGCAAGCCCTTCACCTCGGCCGACGTCGCCGCCTCGATCGCCATCCTGAAGCAGTATCATCCGCGCGGGCGCGGCACCTTCGCCAATGTCGTCACGGTCGAGACGCCGGATCCGCTGACGGCGGTGATCGTGCTGTCGAAGCCGGCGCCCTATCTGATCAGCGCCTTCGCGGCCTCCGAGTCGCCGATCGTGCCCAAGCATCTCTATGAGGGCACGGACCCATCGACCAATCCGAAGACGAACGCGCCGATCGGCACCGGCCCCTACATCTTCAAGGAATGGGTGCGCGGCAGCCATGTCGTCTATGAGCGCAACCCGAATTACTGGGACAAGCCCAAGCCCTATATCGACCGGCTGGTGGTGAAGTTCATCCCGGATGCCGCCGCCCGCGCCGTCGCCTTCGAATCCGGCTCGGTCGATCTCGGCGGCGAGACGCCGGTGCCGCTCTCCGAGCTCGACCGGCTGAAGAACGACCCGCGCATCGGCGTCGAGGAGAAGGGCTATTCCTACAGCCCCTCGGTGCAGCGCATCGAGTTCAATTTCGAGAACAAATACCTGAAAGATGTGCGCGTGCGCCGCGCCATCGCCCATGCGATCGACAAGCGCGTCATCCTGAACACGGTCTGGTACGGCTATGGCGAGCTGACCGCGACGCCGATCAGCGCCCGTCTCACCCGCTTCCACGACTCGTCGGTGAAGCCCTACGCCTTCGATCCGAAGAAGGCCGAGCAGTTGCTCGACGAAGCCGGCTTCAAGCGCGGCGCCGATGGCGTGCGCTTCCGGCTCAACCACGACTTCCTGCCCTATGGCGACGGCTATCGCCGCACTGCCGACTATCTGCGCCAGGCGCTGTCGAAGGTCGGCATCGAGATCACCATCCGCTCGCAGGACTTCGCCACCTATATCCGCCGCGTCTACACCGAGCGCGACTTCGACTTCACCAACAACTCGATGGGCAACACCTTCGACCCGACGGTCGGCGTGCAGCGCCTCTACTGGTCGAAGAACTTCAAGAAGGGCGTGCCGTTCTCAAACGGCTCCGGCATCAACAACCCGGAGATCGACGCCCTGCTCGAGGCAGCGACGATCGAGCTCGACCCGGCCAAGCGCAAACAGCAATTCGCCCGTTTCCAGCAGATCGTCGCCGAGGAAGTGCCCTCGATCACGCTGCAGACCCTCGCCAACCTGACGATCTACAACCGCAAGGTGAAGGATCACACGGTCGGCGCCGACGGGCTCAATGGCAACCTCGCCGATGTCTGGATCGACCAATGACCGACCTGCCTTCTTCCTCCGCCAGCGAAGCGCTCCGCCTGCTCGGCCCCTTCCCCGACAACTGGGTCCCGGCGCGGGACGGCATCGACCATGACGTCGTCATCGTCGGCGGCGGCCATACCGGTGCGACCTTCGCCTTCGCCCTGCAGCGCGCCGGCATCCGCCGGATCAGCGTCATCGATGCCGCCTCCGACGAGGCCAGCTCCGGCGTCTGGCTGACGCGGGCGCGGATGAACCTGCTGCGGACCCCGAAGAATCTGCCGGGCCCCGAACTCGGCGTGCAGGGCCTGAGCTTCCAGGCCTGGTACGAGGCCCGGCAGGGCAGAGAGGCCTATGCCGACCTCGTCCGCATCCCGCGCCTCGACTGGGCCGATTATCTCTCCTGGTTCCGGACAACACTGGGCCTCGAGGTCCGCTACCGCACGCGATTGCTTCGCATCGAGCCTGCGGCCGATCACCTGCGTCTGCATCTCGATATCGACGGGCAGCAGACAATCGAGACGACCCGCAAGGTCATCCTCGGCAACGGCGTCGCCGGCAGCGGTTACCCCTATCTGCCGTCCGTGCTGGAATCCCTGCCGCCGCATCTGCGCGCCCACACGTCGGAGGTCATCGACCTCGCCGCGCTGCGCGGCAAATCCGTCGCGGTGCTCGGCGCCGCCGCCTCGGCATTCGACGCGGCCGGCGCGGCGCTGGAAGCCGGCGCGCGCGAGGTCCATCTCTTCGCCCGGCGCGACCATATCGCGGCCACCCCGGTGTCGCGCGTTCGCGGCTACCCCGGCGCCTATGACAACTACCGGCACCTCCCGGACGAGATCCGCTGGCGGCAGTCCTTCCGCTTCCGCGACGCCGGCTCGACGCCGACACCGGACGCGATCGAGCGCGCCGTGCGCTTCGCCAACTTCCATATCCATCTGTCGGCGGAATGGCAGGAGGCCCGCGAGCAGGATGACCGCATCGCGGTCGAGCTCGCCACCGGCAAGTTCTATTTCGACTTCGCCATTGCCGGTACCGGATTCCGGGTCGATCTCGCCCGCCGGCCCGAGCTCGCGGAGGTCGCCGGCGACGTCCTGTTCTGGCGCGACCGTTATGCCCCGCCGGAGGCCGAACGCGACGAGGATCTCGGCGCCCATCCCTATCTCGGCTTCGGGCACGAGCTGCTGGAGAAGACGCCGGGCGCCGCGCCGCAACTCCGCAACATCCACATCTATAATCCCGGCGGCTTCGTCAGCTTCGGCCTGCCGATCGGCGACGTGCCCTCGATCCGCCGCGACGTGCCGGCGGTCGTCTCGGCGATCAGCCGCGACCTGTTCTTCGCCGATATCGAACACCATCAGACACGCTTCACCTCCACGATCGCGCCAGAGTTCGGCGAGGAGGCCTGGCGTTCGGCCGTCTGGAGCGGCGCGCGGCAAGCTGCCGAATAGGGCTACGGCTCTCCAGAGGCCCTCGTCCCCTCGCCGTCATCCCGGACAAGCCGCGTCAGCGGCGCCGATCCGGGATCCATTCCTGAACCGTTCCGGCATGGATCCCGGGTCTTCGCTACGCTTCGCCCGGGATGACAGGTGAGGAAATGAAACAACTCAGTTCAGCTGAGACAGCTCCTCGCGAGGAGCCACACGCATTTCGAACGAACAATCAGAACACCCGCCCGGCCTTGAGGAAGGTCGTCTCGTCGTTGATGAAATAGTCGCCGATGGCGCGTGCCTTCTGTCGCAGCGGGTTGTGCGTCGAGAGCGTGCGGATGTTGCGCCAGTGACGGTCGAAATTGTAGCGGCTCGCCGTGGTCGAGCCGCCACCCGTCTCGAACAGCGCCTCCGCCGCCTTCAACGCCTGCGGATAGACCGCGATCTGTGTGCGCGATACCGCGAGCGAGCCGGCGAGCAGGAGATCGTCGAGCTCGGGCGCATTGCGGGCGAAGCCCTCCGCCGAGCGGTCGAGCGCCGCCGCGGCTGCCGCAATGGCGGCATCGATGGCGAAGGAAGCCGCGGAAAGCTCGCCGACCACCTGCTGCACGAACGGATCCAGGCGCCCGGTCTCGGCCGCGCTGTGCAGCGCCGCGCGCGCATCGCGCTGCGCGTAGGCGGTGGCATCGCTGACGACGTTGCGGACGATGCCGGCGGCGCAGGAGACCAGATGCAGCTGCCGCAGCGACGAGGTGTGCCGCCCTATCGCCAGGCCGAGCTGGCGATAGGTGACCTCGCCAGGATGCACCACGACATCGTCGAAGGTGACGCTGCCGCTGGCGGTCAGGCGCTGCCCCATCCCGTCCCAGTCGTCATGGACGGTGATGCCGGCTCGGCTGGTCGGCACCAGCACGCCGACCGGCCTCTCCTCCTCATCCTGGGCGCTGAAGACCGCGTAGTCGGCAAAGGCCGTGCCGGTCGCATAGAATTTGCGCCCGACCAGCCGGAAGCCGTCGCCGTCGCGAAGGAGGCGCGTCGTCACCTGCCCCGGCTTGGCGGTGCCGAGCTCGGTCGAAGCGCCGGCAAAGAGAGCCCCATCCAGCACGAGGCCCAGCAGCTCGCGCGAGCGCGGCGTGTCCTCGCCAAGAACATGGGTCTCGGTGAAGTTGAAATGCGAGCGCAGCGCATGCGCGACGTTCGGATCGGCCGCGGCCAGCGTGACGATGACCTCGAACAGGTCACGCAGGCTGCCGCCGGGGCCGCCGAGACGGGTCGGCACACGCAAGGCGCCAAGGCCGGATTCGCGGAACAGGCGAAAGCTCTCATGAGGCAGCTCGCGCCGCTGCTCGCGTTCGGAGGCGCCGATGGCAAGGCGGCGCGCCAACTCCGGCAAGCACGCCAGCAACTCGCGTCGCTCCGTCCCAACCGGCTTGGCTTCGCGCTTCAGGGCAGCATTTCCCGCTCGCGTCATATCGGCAGCTCCATCTGCGAGATCGACGACCGCAGCCGTCCTCGCCTCAGAGCGCATGAGGCATACCGACATGTCAATAGTCTACTAATTTAGAGATTAACCTAGCGAGTCTCGGCCTCGACTCGAGAATGCAGCGTCCTCAGTACCTATCAGTCGCTCAAACGGAAATAATTGATGGTATGGGACCGCATCGGCAAAATCCTATCCCAAGCCTGATGCAAAATTAGATTATCTGTTTTATAGACTAATATCGCCTCGCTGCTAGCCTAACGATATCCGGCCTGCAGATCGGCAGGCCTTTCGCCAGCAGCGCGATCGAGGCTCATGACGACCCTAGCCGACACCTCCCTTCATCTCCTGCGCGAGCGGCAGCAGCCACGTCCGCTCGCCTGGTCCGGCCTGAGCGCCGGGCTCGCCTGGGCCGCGGTCGCCATCAGCGCCGTCGCCTGGCCCGATGTCAGCGATTGGCTGGAGACGCGCCGCTTCGCGCTCGGCGCAGCGATCTTCGCAGCCGGCTTCATCAGCCTGACCCTTGCCGGTCGCTGGCTGCCGAGGGCCGGCGACTGGATCCGCGAGGCAGGACCATGGGCGACCGCCTCGGGCATCGCGCTGACGCTCTGGCAGCTCGCCTCGGCCAAGTTCGGCTGGCTGCCTCTGCCCTTCTTTCCGCCGCCGCAGGCGCTGCTCGAGGTCTACACCGAGGATTATGCGACGCTGGGCGCCAGCGTCTTCGCCTCGATGAAGCTGCTGGTCACTGGCTTTGTCGTAGGTGCGGTGCTTGGCTTCCTGACCGGCGTCGCCATCGGCTGGTCGCGCCAGGCCGGCTACTGGGTGCATCCGGTGCTGCGCTTCATCGGGCCGCTGCCGGCCACCGCCTGGCTGCCGATCGCCTTCTTCGCCTTTCCGTCGAGCTGGAGCGCCAGCATCTTCCTGATCGCACTGGCGACCGGCTTTCCGGTCACGGTGCTGACCTGGTCGGGCATCGCCAGCGTCAACAGCCGCTATTACGACGTCGCACGCACGCTCGGCGCCAAGCCCGGCTTCCTGATCCTGCGCGTCGCCATCCCCGCCGCGCTGCCGCATGTCTTCGTCGGCCTGTTCATGGCGCTGGGCTCGGCCTTCTCGGTGCTGATGGTGGCCGAGCTGGTCGGGGTCAAAGCCGGCATCGGCTTCTACATGCAATGGGCCCAGGGCTGGGCCTCCTACGCCAATGTCTATGCCGCGCTCGTCGTGCTGGCCCTGCTCTGCTCAGGCTCGATCACCCTGTTGTTCCGCCTGCGCGACCGCGTCCTCTCCTGGCAGAAGGGTCTCGTCCAATGGTAGCGCTCACCTTGCAGCCCGCGGCCCGGCCGATCGCCGGCGCCTCGCTTGCCATCGACAAGGTCAGCCACGCCTTCGATCTCGACGGCTCGGTCCTGCCGGTGCTCGACCATGTCAGCCTCGACGTGAAGCCGGGCGAATTCGTCGCCCTGCTCGGCCCCTCCGGCTGCGGCAAGTCGACCCTGTTGCGCCTCGTAGCCGGACTGGAGCCGCCGAGCGCCGGAGCGTTGCGCGAGGATGGCAAGCCGATTACCGGCCCGCACCCCTCTCGCGTCGTGGTCTTCCAGGATCCGACCCTGTTCCCCTGGCTGACCGTCCGCGACAATGTTGCGCTCGGTCCCCGCGCCCAGGGCACGCTGAGCAGCCAGTGGCCCCGCGTCGACGAGACGCTGGCGCTGGTCGGCCTCAGCAAGTTCGCCAACGCCTATCCGCACCAGCTCTCGGGCGGCATGGCCCAGCGTGTCGCTCTGGCGCGGGCGCTGGTCAACGACCCCTCGATCCTCATCCTCGACGAGCCGCTCGGCAAGCTCGACTCGCTGACGCGGCTGACCATGCAGGCCGAGCTCGTCTCGCTCTGGCAGCGCAAGGGCTTCACCGCAATCCTCGTCACCCATGATGTCGAGGAAGCGCTGTTCCTGGCGACCCGCGTCGTCATCTTCAGCGACCGCCCGGCCAGCGTGAAGGCCGATTTTGCGGTCGACCTGCCTTATCCGCGCCATCGCGGCGATCCGCGCCTCGCCGAATTGCGCCGCGAGAGCCTCGGCCTGCTCGGCCTCGACGCCAGCTGGTAGCTACCTCCCTCCGTCCGTTTCACCTTCGTCCAAGGAGATTTCCCATGTCCGACAACAGCCCGCTTCTGTCACGCCGCTCCGTTCTCGCTGGCGGCTCGGCGCTTGCGCTCGGCGCGCCGATCGCCGCCGGCTTCGGCTCGGCGCCGTCACTGGCGCAAGGCGCGCCGCACAAGCTCAAGCTCGGCTGGAGCGGCACCGGCATCTGCCTGATCTCGGTGCCGGCGGCGGCCGAGAAGGGCTTCTTCACCAAGCACGGGCTCGACGTCGAGATCGTCAAATTCGGCTCGAATTTCGACGGCAGCCTCGAGGCCGTCGCCTCCGGCAAGATCGACGCCACCGTCAACTTCATCCTGCGCTTCCTGAAGCCGCTGGAGCAGGGCATCAACATCCGCTTCACCGGCGCGCTGCATGGCGGCTGCATCCGGGTGATCTCGGCGGTGGGCTCGCAGGAGGTCGACTACAAGTCGCTGAAGGGCAAGTCGATCGGCGTCGTCGACATGGCGAGCGCCGGCAAGAACTTCCTGGCCGTCCAGCTCTTCAAGGCCGGCATCAACCCGGCCAACGAGGTCGACTGGCGCGTCTATCCGGTCGACCTGCTCGGCGAAGCCATCAAGAAGGGCGAGATCCAGGCTGCGGTCGACGCCGACCCCGGCATCTTCCTCGTGCTCAAGAACAATGAGGGCAAGCTGCACGAGATCGGCGGCCTGCTGACCACCGAGCCGTACAAGGACCTGTCCTGCTGCGGCATCGCCGTGCGCAAGGACTTCGCCGAGAACAACAAGCCGGCGAGCGCGGCGTTGACCCGCGCCCTGCTCGACGCTGCCGACTGGGTCAAGAACAACCCGGACGAGGCCGCACAGATCTTCACCGCCTATAGCCCGATCGCCAAGCCGATCCTCGGCGAGATCATCCGCAGCCATACCCATGAGCACCATTTCGGCTCGGGCAAGCGCTTGCGGGACGAAGTCGCGCTCTATGCCGACGATCTGCGCTCGGTCGGCGTCATCCGCCCGCGCACCGATCCCAAGGCGCTGGCCGAACGCATCACCGTCGACGTCCTCGGCTGACGTTCCCTCAGGCGGGTGCCTACCGGCATCCGCCAACCCTCCCTGCCACCAGGATGCGCATACCGTGACTGATCATGCGATCACGGACAGGATTATAGCGGGCGCGCCAGCCGATATCAGCCAGCGCGACCTCAACCTCGTCTTCGCCACGCTCGCCTGGAGCGCCGCCGGCGCGATCACCTTGCTCTGGCCGAACATCCGCGACTTCGCCCTGACCACGCATCTCGCCGCCGGGCAATGGCTGATCGGCGCGGTCCTGCTGCTCGGCTACGGGCTCGGCCCCCGCCTGCGCGGCGTCGACCGCTGGCTCCGGAAGAACGGCCCCTGGCTGATCGCCCTGCCGGTGCTGCTCTTGATCTGGCAGATCGCCTCAGCCAAGACCGGCTACTGGCCGCTGCCCTATTTCCCGCCGGCACAGGGCCTGCTCGAGGCTTATGCCAGCGACTACCCGCGCCTGCTCGAAGGCATCCGCGCCTCGCTGGTACTGCTCTCGCTCGGCATCGCCTTCGGCGCGGTCGCCGGTTTTCTCACCGGCCTCGCCACCGGCTGGACGCGGAGGGTCGGCTACTGGACGAGCCCGATCCTGCGCTTCATCGGGCCGATTCCGACGACGGCCCTGATCCCGCTGGTGCTGTTCCTGTTCCCGTCGAGCTTCAGTGCCGGCGTCTTCCTGGTCGCGCTTGCGACCTGGTTCCCGGTGACGATCCTGACCTGGTCGGGCGTCGCCGCTATCGACAAGGCCTATTACGACGTCGCCCGCACGCTCGGCGCCAGCCAACGCTTCCTGCTGCTGCGCGTCGCGATCCCGGCCTCGCTGCCGCATCTCTTCGTCGGCCTGTTCATGGGGCTCGGCCACGGCATCGCCGTGCTGGTCGTCGCCGAGATGATCGGGGTCAAGGCCGGGCTCGGCTACTACATCGACTGGGCCCGCGGCTGGACCGCCTATGGCCATCTCTATGCCGGGCTGCTGGTCATGGCCGTGCTGTTCTCCGGCCTCACCACCCTCCTCTTCCGCATCCGTGACCGGCTTCTCGTCTGGCAGAAAGGCGTCGTGCAATGGTGATCGAATTCCCAAGCGGAGAAGCCATCGCTTCGCCCACGCGGCGCGAGGCCGTGATCACGCTGGCGCTGCTGGCGATCGTCGGCTCGACGCCCGCCCTCGCCCACGCCCACCT
Organism: Allobosea sp.; assembly: GCA_024231975.1. Taxonomy (GTDB): domain Bacteria; phylum Pseudomonadota; class Alphaproteobacteria; order Rhizobiales; family Beijerinckiaceae; genus Allobosea. Next base: position 14,897 of record JAAEQB010000027.1, on the reverse strand, counting down.
CGTCAGCGCCAGCCCGGCGGTCGACAGCACCGTGCGCACCGCCCCGCGCGAGGTCTCGATCAGCTTCACCGAGAAGCTGGAGGAGAAGCTCTCCAGCATCGCCGTAAAGGACGCCAGCGGCCGCCGCGTCGACAGCGGAGCGGCCCGTTTCGCCGACACCAGCGGCAAGAAGCTGCTCGTCACGCTGAGCGAGTTGCCGCCGGGGCGCTACACCGTCGACTGGGTCGCAGCCTCGGTCGACACCCATCGCACCAATGGCAGCTTCGCCTTCACCGTGAGGCCCTGACTTGGCCGGCGCCGCCCTCGACCTCCTGCTGCGCCTGGTGCGCGGCATCGAGCTGATGGCGGCGCTCACGGCGTTCGGGACGCTCGCGATCGCGCTTCTCATCCCGCGCTCCTCTGGGGACGTGCGTCCGTACGACTTGGTTCGCCCGGCTCTGCGGTCTCTGTTGCGCCACGCGATCATCGTCGCGCTGACCGCCTCCGCGATCTGGTTGCCACTGCAAGCTCTCCGCGCGCCTGGCGACGAGCTGGGTATCTTCGCCGCAACCCGCCTCATCGCGGTGGAGACGGTATTCGGCCATGCCCTGCTGATCCGGTTCGGATTGCTGGTGCTCATTCTCGAAGCCGCAGGCGATCTGCGCTCACCCTGGCGCACTGGCTTTGCCACTTTGCTCGCAGCGGCAGCCGTAACCTTGCAGCCCTGGCTCGGCCATGCGGCTGCGGCCTCGACGCCGACCCTGCCGGTGCAGGTCGCGCTGCATACGGCAGCGGCGGGACTCTGGATCGGCGCCCTGCCGGCGCTTTTACTTGCCGCAGCCCAGCTGCCAATCGCCACGGCAGCAGCGACGGTCCGGCGTTTCTCCTGGCTCGGCCTCGCCGCCGTCGGCACGATCGCGGCGACCGGGGTCCTGCAATCGCTGCCGCTGGTCGGCGATCTCGGCGGCCTGTTCGGCACGCCCTATGGCCTGCTGCTACTCGGCAAGGCGGCGATATTCGCGGCGTTGCTGGCGCTCGCCGCCCTGAACCGCTTCGTGCTGACGCCCAGGCTGGCAGCCGGCGCGCGTCGCCCGCTGCTGATCAGCATCACGATCGAGCTTGCTCTTGGAGTCGGCGCGATCGCGATGGCGGCCTGGCTCGCCAATCAGCCGCCGGGAGCGCATGAGCAGCCGGCCTGGCCCTTCCCGCTCCAGCCCGATCTGTCGCGGATTGACGAAGCCTACTTCGCCAAGGAACTTTGGCGCGCGGCCACGCTAATCGGCGTTACCGGCGTGGGCCTGCTAGCGCTGTTCTGGCGCCGGACTCGCCTCGTCGGCCCTCTCGCGGCCGCCATCGCCGTCGCGCTGCTGCCGTTCCCCAACCTGCCATTGCTGGCCAAACCAGCCTGGCCGACCAGCTTCCAGCGCTCAGAGACTGGCTTCACCGCCGCTTCGATCCTGCGCGGCGAGGCGCTGCTGAAGCGCTACTGCACGCCGAACTGCTTCCGCCCGCGCGACGATCCGTCCGATCCCACGCCCTACGGGCTCTGGCAGCGCCCCGACGGCGACCTCTATGGCTGGCTGACCGAAACCTTCGACAGGATCGGCCACAGCCCTTTCCCGTACGGCACGATCGCAGGGCTCGGGCCGCGCGAGCGCTGGCAATTGATCGACTATTTCCGCGCCCGCGTCGCCGGCACGTCCGCGAAGCGCAGCGGAAGCTGGCGCCATCCGGTCCTGACGCCGGACTTCCCGGTCCTCTGCCGCGATGGCAGCAGCGCGATGCGCGACATCCTCGGCCACTCCGGCCTGATCGAGATCACGATCGCCGACGACCTCCGCCGCCGCCCGGAACCCGCTCCTGACGGCATCAAGCTCACGCGCGTTCTGCTGCTTTCCAGGGACAACCAGTCCATTCCCGACGGCTTCGATTGCCTGTCGAGCTCACCGGACGCACTCGCGGCGCTCGCCCTGATGGCCGGCCTCGACGAGGCGAAACTCGACGGAGTGCGCCTGCTCGTCGACGCCAATGGCTGGCTGCGCAGCCGCATCCTGCCAGTCCATCCCGAGGCCGCCTCGTCTGCCGGCTGGCGGGACGAACTCGCCCGCGTCGTTGCTGAGCCGTTCGAAGCCGGCGGCATCGGCACTCATCGCCATTGACCCCCAACAAGGAGCACGCTGCCATGAACGTCGCCGCGCCCAAGGACAGTTTCGCGACAGTCGCTGCGCCCGTCACGCCCCGCTCGCCCGGACTGGCAGAGCTGATCACTCGGATCGGCGAAGGTGCCTCCGAGCGCGACCGCACCCGCACGCATCCCTACGCCGAAATCGACCTCATCCGTGCCGCCCGCTTCGGCGCCTTGCGGGTGCCGCTCGACCATGGCGGCGCCGGCGGCTCGCTGCGAGACCTGATCGAGGCGATCGTCGCGCTCGGCGCCGCCGATCCCAATGTCGCACACGCGCTGCGCAACCATTTCAGCTTCGTCGAACGCTTTGCCCAGCCGGCGCTCGATCCGCAGAACGCCCGCTGGCTCACCGAGGTCGTCACCGGCAAGATCTTCGGCCTGGCCGCGGGCGAGCTGACCGCCCTGCCGGTCGGCGGCAGCCCGCTCGAGACGCTCCTCGCCGCGGACGGCGAAGGCTATCGATTGAGCGGCGAGAAATACTACAGCACCGGCACGCTCTACGCTGACTATGTCGTAGTGCGCGCCCGGGACGAGGCCGGCCGGCTGGCCTCCGCCATCCTGCCGGTCGATCGCCCGGGCATCACCCGTCTGGACGATTGGGACGGCGTCGGCCAGCGCCTCACCGGCACCGGCACGACGCGGTTCGAGCACGTCCGGGTCGAGGCCGACGAGATCGTCTGGGACGAGGCCGGCGGCAGCTATGCCCGCCCCTACCACACGACCTTGCCGCATATCTTCGTAACCGCGGTCGTCGCCGGCATCATCAAGGCCGTGGCGCAGGATGCCATCGCCCTGCTCCACCGCCGCGGCCGTTCCTTCGCGCATGCGCCGGTGGCGACACCGGCCGACGATCCCCTGCTTCAACAGGTCGTGGGGCAGGTCGAAGCTGCCGCCTTCGCCGCCGAAGCGACCGTGCTCGCAGCGGCCGAGGCGCTCGATCGCGCGACGGCTTCGGCCAAGGACGGCGCCATCGACGAGGCTCTCGCGCATGAAGCCGCGCTCGCCGCCGCCAAGGCCAAGATCGTCGTCGACGAGCTCGCGATCCGCGCCGGCTCGCAGCTCTTCGATGTCGGCGGCGCCTCGGCCGCCAAGCGCGAGAGCAATCTCGACCGGCACTGGCGCAATGCCCGCACGCTCGCGGCGCACAACCCGATTTCCTACAAGGCTCAGGCGGTTGGCGCCCATGCAGTCAGGGGCACTGCCCTGCCGAAGACCGGCTTCTTCTAGGGATCAGCCCCGACAAGCCGGCGCGGCCCGCAGGGGCTACGCCGGTCCCCCTGCACCACATGAGAAAGCCCGGCCGATGAGCATCGCCCCTTCCCCGACAGCAAACGTTCTGTGGTTCCTGCCGACCCATGGCGATGGACGCTATCTCGGCACCGCCCAGGGCGGGCGGCAGACCGATTTCGGCTATCTGCGCCAGGTCGCTCAGGCGGCGGACCAGCTCGGCTATTATGGCGTGCTGCTGCCGACCGGGCGCAGCTGCGAGGATTCCTGGATCGTCGCTTCCGCGGTCGCACCAACGACGCAGGAATTGCGCTATCTCGTCGCCGTCAGGCCTGGCCTGCAATCGCCAACGGTCGCCGCCCGCATGACCGCGACGCTCGACCGCGTCAGCAATGGCCGGTTGCTGGTCAACGTCGTCACCGGCGGCGACCCCGTCGAGAACGCCGGTGACGGCATCTTCTCCGGCCATGACGAGCGCTACGCGGTGACGCGCGAGTTCCTGTCGATCTATTCGGCCCTGCTGCGCGGTGAGACAGTCGACCGTCGCGGCGCCCACCTCAAGGTCGAGGGTGCCCAGCTTCTCTATCCGCCGGCGCAGGAGAACGGCCCGCCGCTCTATTTCGGCGGCTCCTCGCCGGCCGGCATCGCGGTCGCCGCCGACACGATCGACAAATACCTGACCTGGGGCGAGCCGCCCGCAGCTGTCGCGCAGAAGATCGATGTCGTCGACAAGGCCGCCAGGGCAGCAGGACGCAAGGTTTCGTTCGGTATCAGGCTGCATGTCATCGTCCGCGAAAGCGAGGACGAGGCCTGGGCCGCGGCAAACCGGCTGATCAGCCATCTCGACGACGAAACGATCGCCAAATCGCAGGCGACCTTCGCCCGCATGGATTCCGAAGGGCAGCGCCGGATGTCGGCACTGCATGGCGGCCGGCGCGATCGGCTGGAGATCTCGCCCAATCTCTGGGCCGGGGTCGGCCTGGTGCGCGGCGGCGCCGGCACCGCCCTCGTCGGCGACCCCAAGCAGGTCGCAGCCCGCATCCGCGAGTATCAAGCGCTGGGCATCGACAGCTTCATCCTCTCCGGCTACCCGCATCTGGAGGAGGCCTACCGTTTCGCCGAGCTGGTCTTCCCCTTGCTCGACCTCAACCATGGCAAGCCGCGCTTTTCCGGCGTCGTCAACAACGGCCCGTTCGGCGAGACCATCGCCAATGACGTCAAGCCGGCCCAGCGGCGCGCCACGAGTTCCTGAAATCTCGTCGGGCGGCGCCGGATCGGCGCCGCCTCAGTTACGCAGCAAGGGCAGCAGCTGGTCGCCCTGCCGCCTGATCTCGGGCAGATAGGGCGTATCCGACAGGACGAAATGGTTGATACCGAGGTCGCGGTATTTGCGCAGCGAGCGCGCGACGTCCTCGGCCGAACCGACCAGCCAGGTGGTACCGGCGCCGCCGCCGCCGAACTTGCCGGGCGTGGTGTAGAGATTGTCGTCGAGCACCTCGCCGCGGCCCTGCAGGTCGAACAGGCGTTGCTGGCCGACGGCGACGCCGCGCCGGTGGTCGTTCCAGCCTCCACCCTTGCCCTTGGCCATCTCGGCGACTTTGGCTTCGGCTTCCGTCCAAGCCTGCTCCGTGGTGTCGCGGACGAAGGTGGTGACCCGCAGCCCGAACTCCAGCGGCGGCAGATCGCGGTCGAGATCGCGGCTGAGCGCCTTCAGCCGCTCGATCCGCTGCCGCACATCCTCGAGCGGCTCGCCCCAGAACAGCTGGACATCGGCCTCGGTCGCCGCCACCCGCTCCGCCGCCTCGGAGGCGCCGCCGAAATAGAGCCGGGGATGGAGGCGCTTACCGCGTTGTTCAATGCGCGGCACGACGGTCGATCCATCGACGCGGAAATGCTCGCCGGCGAAGTCGACATTCTCCTCAGTCCAGAGCCTGCGGATCAGGCGCATGAACTCCCTGGTACGGCCATAGCGATACGCCTGGTCGCCCTCGCTGTCGCCATAGGCGGCAAGATTGTCCTTGCCTGAGACGATGTTGATGCGCACGCGGCCGCGGGTCAGATGATCGAGCGTCGCCGCGGCGGAGGCGAAGTTGGCCGGTCGCCAGTAACCCGGGCGGATCGCGATCAGCGGCTCGAAGGTCGTGGTGCGCGCCGCCAATGCGGCGGCGAGCGTGAAGGTGTCGGGTCGCCCCCAGCCGGTGCCGATCAGCGCGCCTTTCCAGCCATGTGCCTCCAGCGCCTTGGCGTGGCTGGTCAGCGTCTCCAGGCTGTTGTGGCCCTCGCCCGTCGAGTCACCTCGATGACCGGGCTCGACGACATTAGGGATGTACCAGAGGTATTCGGATTCAAGGCTCATGTTGTCGTCTCGCAGTCGGTTGTCTCAGCGGGTTTCCGGCTCGCCGAGAGAGAGCATCAGCCTGTTGGCCCAGTTGAAGAACGAGGCGGCGTGGATCAGGTCGGCGATGGCGAGATCATCGAGACCGAGACGGCGCAGCTTGGCGACGTGCTCGGCACCGAAAGCGATCGGCGTCGCGGTCAGCGCCACCGAGGCCTCGATCACGGCATTCCAGAGCGGATCGATATCGGCGCCGACGCCTTCGTCGAGCAGGCGCTGGACATCGTCGCGACGCTTCGAATGCGTGGTGGCAAAGCGGGCGTGGACCGAAGCGCAGTAGATGCAGCCATTGCTGCGCGAGACCGCCGCCGCGGCAAGCTCGCGCTCGGCCCGCGGCAGGCCGGCGCGGGTGTTGTAGAAGATGTCCTTGTCGGCCAGCGTCCGGGCGCGAAGGATATCCGGATCATGCGCGAGCAACCGAAAATACGGGCTCTTGGCGCGGGCGATATCGACCAGACCCTCCTTCTGGCGCGCTGTCAGGGCTTCTTCGGGAACGGGGTCGAGCCAGGCGTTCCAGCCGAGTTCGTCCTGCGTGAAGACGGTCGGGATCGCAGCCTTAGGATGGTCGAGTGTCGTGGCGGTCACCGGATCGCTCCTTTGTCGCGTGGAGTCAGGAACCGAGGACGCGCAGCCCGTGCGCGGCGCGGATCTGGAAGGAAAGAAAGGCGACGATCTGCGACAGCGTGACGATCGCGGTCGTGCTCCAGCCGGCCTGCTGCAGAAGCACGAGATGCGGGCCTTGCGCGTCGCGGGGATGGAAGATCAGCAGGTGGACATGTTCGAGTGCGGCCGAGAGCCGCTCGCCTAGAACAGCCCGCTCAGACGGTTCGGTACGAAAGATCGGCCCGGCGAGGTTCTCGCGTGAGAGCGGCCCGCTCGGATAGGCGCCGTAAGGGCCCGCCGTGGCAGCCCTCTTGCCCTGGTTGCGCAGCACGCCAATCAGATCAGCCCCATCGGGCCGCTGCTCCAGCAGGTCTAGATAATGGTTCGCCGAAGGCCCGTCCGCGTCGTGCAACAAGGCGACGAAGGCAGCCACGGCCAAGCGCTCTGCTGTCGTGACCTCCGCTTCCTCGCCGCCATCGAAGAGCGCCTCATAGCTCTCCTGGATATTGCGACGTGTTTCCGGTCGCTCATGCCGGATGACGTCAAGCGCCGAGCCCGTTGCGATCCCGGCGAGCCGATCGAGAACGTCCGATGTTGCGTGGTCAGTCATCACGAGGCCTCATGGTTGAAGGGCCGCAGCCCGCGGGCGGGAGAGCTGCTGCTCCGCATTGCGCAGCGGTAGGCGCCAGCCGAGTGCCGGCGCGACCTCGGATGCAGTGAGCTCGATCGAGCGCAGGACCGCTGGATGCGGCGGATCGACGGAATGGACCTGGAAGACGATGTCGGTGACGCGCGGCAGTACGCTGTCCGCTTCCAGCGAGGCGATGACGTCGTCCGGAGCGCCGACATGAGTGTCGAGCGTCCTGATCAGCCCCGGCAGGCAGCGCTCGGGAATGACATGGCCGCTGGCGAGGAAACGGTCGAGCACGCGGTTGAGCCCGATCTCGGCCCGCTTCAGCGCCTCCGCTCGGCTGTCGGCCACGAAGAGCGAGCGCGAGGCCATGATGCGAGGCGGAACGCCGGCCGGCAGGTTGGCGAGATAGGCATCGACGATCGGATGCTGGATCTCGGGCAGGCTCGCATCCGGATTGTCGCGGCTGCGCGGCTGGGTGCGCGAAAGCATCAGCCCGGCGCCCGCCCTGCCGATCCGCTCGGCGCCGGCGACCGAGAAGGTCGCGTGCCAGACCCTGTCGGCGAGCGTGCCGGCCGCGGGATAGAGCCGGTTCTGCTCATGGCCGAGCGCCTCGCCCTTCCAGGCAGCGAGGAGCCTGTCGAGCTTGTGTGCGAAGATCTCGGTACGCGCCTCCTTGTCGATCCCGAAGGCGAGGAAGGTCTCGGGCGTCGTGCCGGTGCCGAGTCCGACCTCGAGCCGCCCGCCTGAAAGCAGGTCGACCACCACCGTGTCCTCGGCGGTCCGGACCGGGTCCTCCATCGGCAGGATGATGATGCCGGTGCCGAGCCGGATCCGGCTCGTCCGCGCCGCGACATAGGCCAGGAAGGGCAAGGGCGATGGCAAGCCGCCCTCGTCACGATGGAAATGGTGCTGGGCCACCCAGGCGCTGTCGAAGCCGTGGCGCTCGGCGTGGACGATCTGCTCGGCCGCCAGCCGATAGCGCTCGCCGGCAAGCGCATCGTCGAGCAGGCGGGTGAAGAAGCCCAATCGTTTTGCCGTCATGCTGCCTCCGCGCCGCCGAGATAGGCGTCCCTGATCCTGGCATCGACAAGCAGATCGGCCGCCTTGCCCTCCAGCACGATCCGCCCGGTCTGCAGGACATAGCCGCGATGGGCGATCTGCAGCGCGAGGCTGGCGTTCTGCTCGACCATGAAGATGCTGACGCCCTGGCCGTTGATCTCGCGGATCAGTTCCAGCACGCGCTCGACCCAGAGCGGCGACAGGCCCATGGTCGGCTCGTCCATGATGACGACGCGCGGCCGGCCCATCAAAGCGCGCGCCATCGCCACCATCTGCTGCTCGCCGCCCGACAGCGTGCCGGCCTGCTGCGAGAGCCGCTGCGCGACGCGCGGGAACAGCGTGAGCACTCGGTCGAGATCGCTGGCGATCGCCGCCTTGTCGTCACGGGTGAATGCGCCCATCAAGAGGTTCTCGCGCACGCTCATCGCGCCGAACAGGCGCCGCGCCTCGGGCACGGTGCCGACGCCGAGCCGCACGATCTGTGGGGTCTTCAGCTTCAGGGTCGAGGCACCGTCGACACGGACATCGCCTGCTGCAGGCTTCACCAGCCCGAGGATGAGCTTCATCGTCGTCGACTTGCCGCTGGCATTGCCGCCGAGCAGGCAGACGACCTCGCCCCGATCGACGTGCAAAGACAGCCCGAAATGGGCCTGCACCGGGCCGTAGAATGTGTCGACGCCTTGCAATTCGAGGATCGGAGATGCGGTCTCGCTCATCGCCAGCCTCAAGCGCTCGCCGCAGCAGGCTGGGGAGGGTGGGCGGTGTCGACCGCCCGGTTCTCGCTTCCGACGCCGCCATGGCCGAGATAGGCCTCGATCACTGCCGGGTCGTTACGTACGACGAGCGGCAGACCCTCGGCGATCTTGTGGCCGTCGTCGAGCACGACGACCCGGTCGGACAGCCGCATCACCATGTCGAGCTTGTGCTCGATCAGCAGGATGGTCTGGCCGCGCGCCTTGAGGCCGGCGATGATCTCCAGCATTTCGGCGGTCTCGGTCTGGTTCATGCCGGCGGTCGGCTCGTCGAGCAGCAACAGCTTCGGCCGGGCCGCAAGCGCCCGCGCGATCTCGACGCGGCGGCGATTGGCATAGGACAGGCTGTAGGCCGGCTGGTCGATGCGCGGCAGCAATCGCTCGCCGAAAATCGCCAGGATATCGCGCACCTCGGCGCGCAGCGCCGCCTCCTCGGCCTTGACCGAAGGCGGGCGGACCAGCGCCAGCGCCAACTCGGCCAGCGGACCGATCACCGGCCAGTCCGGTCGGACCGCGCGCAGCCGGCGATGCGCCCCGACCAGCACATTGTCGGCGACGCTGAGGTTCGCGAAGACGCGGCCATGCTGGAAGGTGCGGGCGAGGCCGGCGGCGGCGACCGCCTCGGGCGGCCTGCCGGTGATGTCCGTCCCGTCGAAGCGGATCGAGCCTTCGTCGGGCTTGTCGAGGCCGCTGATCAGGTTGAAGGCGGTCGTCTTGCCGGCGCCGTTCGGCCCGATGACGCTGACGAGCTCGCCCTCGCCGATCGCGAGGTCGATGCCGGCGACGGCGGTGAGGCCACCGAAGCGGCGCACCAGACCGCGCACCTCGAGCAGCGGGCGGGGCGGCTCGATCGGAGGCAGAGGAAAGGGAGCGGTCATGCGCTTCTCCTCAGACCGTGCCGAGCAGGCCTTGCGGCCGGAAGCGGACCAGCAGCAAGAGCGCGATACCGTAGAGCAGGATGCGGTACTCGGCTGCGACCCGGAACACTTCGGGCAGGCCGATCAGCGCGAGCGAGCCGAGGATCGCGCCGCCGACATTGCCCATGCCGCCGAGGATCGCGATGGTCAGCGCCAGCACCGAAATCTGGGTGTTGAAGGTCTCGTGGTTGATGAACGAGTACATATGCGCGGTGAAGGCGCCGCTGATCCCGGCGAAGAAGCCGCCGAAGGCGAAGGCGAGGCCCTTGTAGCGATTGAGCCCGATGCCGAAGGAGCGCGCTGCGACATCGTCGTCGCGCACGGCCCTGAGTGTGCGGCCGAGATGCGAGCCGAGCAAGCGCAGCTGCAGCAGTGCGAGGCTTGCCATCAGCACGAAGGCGAACCAGTAGATCGCATTGGTGTCGTAGAGCGCGTAGCCGAAGAGCTCGAGCGGCGGGATCGCAGCGACGCCGATCGGCCCGCGGGTCACGCTCTCCCAATTCAGGATCACGAGCGCGACGATCTCGCCGATGCCGAGCGTCGCGATCGAGACATAGTGGCCGCGCAGGCGGAAGGCAGGCGAGACCAGAAGCGTGCCAAGAGTCGCAGCGGCAAGGCCGCCGCAGAGCAGCGTCAGCCAGACCGGCCAGCCGAGATCGGAAGCCAGCAGCGCCGAGGTATAGCCGCCGATTGCGAGCAGCGCGGCATGGCCGAGCGAGACCTGCCCGCTCGTGCCGGCGACGAGCGTCAGGCTCAAGCCCAGCAGCGCATAGAGCCAAGCATTGGTCAGCGTCTGGATCAGGTAGCCATTGTCGATCAGCAGAGGCAGCGCGATGAAGAAGACGGCGGCCGCGGCGACGAGCGGGAGCGGCGTCGCGACCGGCCGGCTCGGCGCGACGAAAGTGCCGGTCATCGGCTCGGGCGGGAGCTGACGACGGCTGGCGAACAGCCCGTTCGGCCTCAGCACCAGGATGGCGATCAGCAGGATGAAGGCGAAGAGGTTGCGGTAGCTCGTGCCGAGCAGCGCGACGCCATAGCTCTCGATGATGCCGAGCAGCAGCGAGCCGACGATCGCGCCCGGCACGTTGCCGACGCCGCCGACGACCTCCGCGACGATGCCCTTCAGCGTCGCCTCGAAACCCATCGTCGGGGTGATGACGTTGTAGTACATCCCGACCAGCACGCCGCCGACGCCGCCCAAGGCCGAGGCGATGGCGAAGACGATCAGGTTGACCCTGTCGACATCGACGCCCATGGCTCGCGCCGCATCGCGGTCGAGCGCCGTGGCGCGCACCGCCCAGCCCCATTTCGTCAGCTTGAGGAAGGCGAAAAGCGCAGCTGCCGCGCTGATGCCGATGCCGCCGATCAGCAAGTCGAGCACACCGATCGAGCCGCCGCCGATCTCGATGCGCCAGTTCGGCAATTGCATCGGCACCGAACGCGGATCGGGGCTGAACAGGATCTGCACGGTCTGGTCGAGCACGAAGCTGAGGCCGATGGTCGCCAGGAGCGGCGCGATCCTCGGCGCATCCGCCAGCGGGCGGATGCCGAAGCGCTCGATCAGGACGCCGAGCAGGGCGGTGAAGGCGACGACCAGCGCCAGCGTGACCGGGAACGGCGTCTGCAGCACGGAGACCGCGACCCAGCCGACATAGGCGCCGACGACATAGACCGCACCATGCGCGAAGTTGAGCAGCCGGCTGACACCGAAGATCAGCGCGAGACCGACCGCCAGCAACGCGTAGATGTTGCCGATGATCAGGCCGTTGATGGTGTGCTCGAACCAGGAGGTCATGAACGCATCGGTCTCGCGCAGCACGGACGCAGGGCGCGCATCCGCGGTTTTGGATCAGTGCCGGCTGATGTCAGTGTGGCGGGCGTCCGGGCTCAGTTGGTCACCTTCTGCCCGTCCCAGAGCGTGAAGCGGCCGTTCTTGACGACGAGATCGGCATTGCGCGCGCCGAGGACGCGGCGGGTTTCGGTGTCGAAGGTCGCCTTGCCGTAGATCACGCTCGGCACGTCCTTCACCTTGGCCAGGGTGTCGCGGATCGTCTTGCGCTCGAGATCGGGCGCTTCGCGCAGCACCTGTCCGAACAGGATCACCGTGTCATAGGCATAGGCGTTGAACGCGTCCGGCTCCTTGCCATACTTGGCCTTGAAGGCGGTGACGAAGGCCTGGACCTCCGGACGCGGGTCCTCCGGAAAGAAGCGCGCCGCGGTGAAGATGCCCTCGGAGGCATCGCCGCCGAGCTCGACGAATTTCGGCGAATAGATCGAACTCGATGCCGCGGCCGGAACCGTCAGGCCGGTCTGCCGCGCCTGGCGCACGATCAGGGCGGCATCAGCGTAGTAGGAGACGAGAAAGAGCCCGTCCGGCTTAGCGTCGCGCACGCGCACCAGCGTCGAGCGGAAATCCTTCTCTTCGGGCAAGTAGCCTTCGGTCGCGACAACCTCGGCGCCGAGTTCCTTGGCCGCAGCGACGAAATGATCCTTGCTGGTGCGGCCCCAATCGGTGTTGAGGTGAAGCAGCGCGATCCGCTTGAAACCAAGGCGCTTGACGGCATAGGCCGCGTTCAGCGGCTGCTCGTCGGCCTGGCTGACCGAATTGCTCCAGATGAAGTCGCCCGGCTTGGTGAAGGCGGGATGCGAATTGGTGAAGCCGAACTGCACCAGCCCGGCGCGCTGGTAGATCGGCGAGGCAGCCATCGAGGCCGGGCTTGCAAAGTCTCCGAGCTCGGCGACGATGCGCTTGTCGGCGACGAATTTCTGCGCGACCGCGACGGTCTGCTTCGGATCGCTCTGCGTGTCCTCGAAGACGTAGCGCAGCGGGCGGCCCTTGATCCCCCCTGCCCCGTTGATCTGGTCGAGCGCGAGGTCAAAGCCTTGCTTCCACTGTGCCCCGTATTGCGCGTTCGGCCCGGTCAGCGGCCCGCTGACGCCGAGCAGGATCGGCTCGCCTGTCGGCTCGGCGGCGAAGGAAGTGCCGGTCGCGGAAACCAAAATGAAGGCGGCGGCCACAGAGCGAGAAAGCGCGCGACGGCTGATCATGTGCTGCTCCGGAAGGTGCCTCTGGCCGCCCGGCCGGCGGCATTCGTTGTCACCCTCAGAGTGCTCCCCCGGTCGCGGCGGGGTCAATGAAACGTTCTTTCAAAGGAACACGATAGACAGGACGACCATCTCGGCAGCTGACAAAAAGGAGAAGATACTTCTCAACCGCCGCAAATCCTGCCACAATCGAGAAGAAAGCTGCCGTGAGCCTGCGAATTTTGTACCTCCCTCTTCTGCACCGCACCTTTCTCGACAGGGCGTCGTTCGCTTCTAAGAACAGTGCGCATCTAAGCGCCGACCAGCCATATCAGCGGGGGAGGCAACGGATCACGCCTGGGAAAATCGCAATCCGATGTGACGCGCAAGCCGGGCACATTGTTCGCGGATGTCGGGAATGGCGACCGTTTCCCAGAACGCAGCCCGCGTCAGCGGACCGACAGCGAAGAGCCGGGTGGACGGCTCGCCCGTAGCGTTCAAGATCGCGCAATCGGCCAAGACATCGATCCCGATGCGCAATGCGTCGATCCGGGCCAGACGCTGCACGAGCAAGGATTTGAGCAGGGGATTGGCAGAGCGGCTCGGATCGGCCGTGATTCCACGACAATCGATGATGCTGCCGACGGTCAGCGTCTCCGCCACCGACTGATTGCGGGGGCGATAGGAGATTTCGAGGCCACGCTCGCCGGCTTCATGCGAAAGGACCCTGCCCGAGAGGATGCGCAGCTGCCCGCCGGCGATCGCCTCGGCGAGGCGCTCCTGCGCTTGCGGCGCCATGCGATGGCGGTGAACGTCCCAATAGGCGCGCGCATGCTCCAGCAAGCTCGCCTTCGCCCGATTCGAAAGCTTCCACCAGATTTCCTGGCTGAATGGCCTGAGGCCGTCGACGACGCTGCGCCAGTCACCGTCCTGCCCGGCATGCTCGGCCAGCTTGCGACGGAACCAGCGCAGAAGGGCCGGTGCACCGACGCCGAAGGGGATATCCTCCTTGTCGAGGCGTAGCACCGGCAGGTCACGATGCACCTGTGGCAGCAGGCCCCGCCGCGACAGCGCATAAATGGGCTCGGCAAACCCTTTCCGAAGCAGGGTCAAGGCGTAGTCGACCATCGACAGCCCTGCGCCCAGAATGAGCACCGGCAGTCGCGTGTCCGACGCCCGCGCAGCCTCGGCCGTCCACGGGCTCAAATAGCGATCGGCCTGCTGCCAGTCATAGGCCTCGTTGCCGGTGGCGAGGATCGCGAGCTCTCCGACATGTCTTGTGCCATCGGCAAGGGTGACGACGACCTCGCCTGCCCTCTCCTCGATGCCACAGCATTCGCCTCGAATGATTTGCAGTCGGCCCTGCCGCCCGGGGCCAGCAGTCGCCTCGGCGACGAGTTGCGAGACGTATTCGCCGTACAGATATCGGGGCGCGAAACAGTAAGGGTCCGGGCACGGTTCGAAGCGATAGGCGCTGACATCGCGCAACCAGCGCCAGAAGTGGAGCGGATCGTCCGGGAACGCGCTCATATTCGCGGCCCGGACGTTCAGGAGATGCTCCGGCCGATCAGTGGAGAAGGCGAGCCCCGGACCAACCCGTTCGCGACGCTCGACCAGCGTCACCGCCAAATCATGCCGGCGATCGCGCAACAGATGGCAGGCCATCAGGACACCGCTGGCGCCTCCGCCGACGATGATGATACGCGTTGGTGTCGCATCTGACCGCTTCAAACGCAGCACCTTTCCCGCATCGGCACGTCTCGTTTGACACCATGTGGCTACCCACCCTGGTTCGATTGGGCAAGCGCGCACTGTTCGAGTGGTACGGTTCGATCCAGCTTTGAGATTTGGTGTGTGCTCTTCCCGACAACTGACAAGGCGGCTCTTGGCGGCTTTCGGACGCCGGTCCTAGGCCGGCTCCCCCACCCGCTAGGCGGGTCGTTATCTGCCGCCTTTCATAAGACCAAACGAAGCCTGCAACGCGCCACTGGACTAAGCCGCTCTCGCGGCAGAGCGCTTCGGCGCGGTTATCGCTGAGATTTCGCCTGTGAGGCGCCGCGTCCGAGGATTTGGGGGTCGTTTCCCCTGATCCTCGGAGGTTTCCATGATCGATGCCGTCACC
>JAAEQB010000026.1 GCA_024231975.1 Allobosea sp. | reverse complement strand
GCTTGGAACTTGGCGTTCAAAGCGGGGCCGATCGCGGTCCAGGTGCCGATGCAGACCACGGCGATCAGGGCGGCGATCAGGCCGTATTCGATAGCGGTGGCGCCCGACTCATCCTTGGCGAAGCGCGCGAACAGATTCTTCATGGGGTAGCTCCTTTGCACCACGTTTGACTGCTGCCTTCGCTCTAGGTGGCTTCGGTCAGCGACAGGAGTGACACTACGGTGCCCGCCTTGCCGATCAGTTAAGGAGACCCAATAATTCGCCGAATTTTATAGGTCTTCGCTCGATGGTTAATGCGCTTTTAGCACGTAACTTCAGTTAACGAGAGGTATAAACTATTCGATACTTAAAATAGAAGCTCCCCTGCAAACCAGCAAACCGCCGCATGACGCTCCGTTAGTGCGCGCACCCGGGCACCAACGTGCGTTTTTCATTGCCGCCGATCAGGCTTCCAGGGCCGGAGCGGAAGCCGGATTGGCTCGGGAAATCGGCATCTTAGCAATCCATTCATCATTTTCGGCTTACCTCGTCCCGTTCGAAACCTTGAGGCGCGCGCGAGGTCCATTGCGATGCCGGGATCGCGGCTCTCCAAACCCTTCCTGAGGCTGGTCCTTGCCGGGCTCGCAGCGGCTGCCGGCTCAGGCCTTTCGGCCGATATCGTACGTGCGCAGGCCCGGCTCATTCCCGCGCCGGCCCCGGAATCTCGGGACGAAACCGGTGATGCGAGAGCCGAAGCAGTCCAGGTGATGGTCGACCACGCCAAGGTGCTGCGACTGCCCGAGAAGGCGCAGACCGTGATCGTCGGCAATCCGGCGATCGCGGATGTGACGGTCCAGCGCAACGGTGTGATGATCGTCACCGGCAAGAGCTACGGCGTCACCAACCTGATCGCGCTCGACGCGACCGGCGCCCTGCTGGCGGAATCCTCGGTCCGCGTCGGCGCCGCCACCGATTCGATCCTGACCGTGCAGCGCGGCCTCGAGCGCGAGAGCTATTCCTGCACGCCCAACTGCCAGCCGAGCGCCCAGCTCGGCGATTCCAAGGCGTTCTTCGATGGCACGAGCGGCCAGAGCGGCGCCCGCAATGCCGCCGCAACCGGCAGCGAGAAGAAGTAGCGTCTCGCGCGCCACCGGAGCGCCGCCGCGTTCCCGCTCACCCGTCTTGGCTTCACCGCAGGAACTTTTCTGCGAAAAGTTGCTCGCCCAGGCTCCTCCCTTCGCCCTTGCGGGGAAGGGATGGGGATGGGGGGCGAACAACTGGGTGCTGGGCTGCTTGTAGAAGCGGACCAAGCCGAACGATCAGGGTAAAGCCCGACTTTCCGCCCCCACCTCTGCCCCTCCCCGCAAGGGGGAGGGGTTCTCCCGCTTGCGCGGGCTGACGATTCAGATCGTCTGGTTATAGGCGCCGACTTCCGGATTTTCGCGCAGAACGCCGTCGATCGCCTTGAACATCTCGCGCATACGCGCTTCCGAGACCGGGCTCTCGCAGACCACGACCAGCTCGGGCTTGTTGGAGGAGGCGCGGATCAGGCCCCAGGTGCCGTCCTCGTTGACGACGCGCACGCCGTTGACGGTGATGACGTCGACGATGGCCTGGCCGGCGATGGTGTCGCCGGCGGCCTGCATCGCCTGGATGCGCTTGGTGATCTTGTCGCTGACGCCGTACTTGACCTCGTCGGCGCATTTGGCCGCCATGGTCGGCGTGCCCCAGGTCTTCGGCACGGCGGCATAGAGCTCGGCCATGGACTTGCCGGGGTTGCGATCGAGCATGTCGATCACGGCGATGGCGGTGACGACGCCGTCGTCATAGCCGCGGCCGACCGGCGCATTGAAGAAGAAGTGGCCGGACTTCTCGAAACCGGCGAGCGCGTTGAGATCGCGGACGCGGCGCTTGATGTAGGAGTGGCCGGTCTTCCAGTAGTCGGTCTTGACGCCGAGCCTCTGCAATTCCGGATCGGTCGAGAACAGGCCGGTCGACTTGACGTCGACGACGAATTGCGCGCCCGGATTGAGCTTGCCGAGGTCGCGGGCCAGCATCACGCCGATCTTGTCGGCGAAGATCTCCTCGCCATGGTTGTCGACAACGCCGCAGCGGTCGCCGTCGCCGTCGAAGCCGAGCGCGACATCGGCGCCGTGCTGCTTCACGGCATCGGCCATGGCGTGCAGCATCTTCATGTCTTCGGGGTTCGGGTTGTAGCGCGGGAAGGTGTGATCGAGCTCGGCATCCATCGGGATGACCTCACAGCCGAGCGCTTCCAGGATCTGCGGCGCGAAGGCGCCGGCCGTGCCGTTGCCGCAGGCGGCGATGACCTTGAGCTTGCGGGTGATCTTCGGGCGGCTGGTCAGGTCGGCGATGTAGCGCGCCGGGAAATCGGGCACGAACTGATAGGAGCCGCCGCCCGGCAGGTCGAAATCGCCGGCGAGCACGATGTCGCGCAGCTGCCCCATCTCGTCGGGGCCGAAGGTGACCGGGCGCTGGGCACCCATCTTGATGCCGGTCCAGCCATTGTCGTTGTGCGAGGCGGTGACCATGGCGACGCAGGGCACGTCGAGCTCGAACTGGGCGAAATAGGCCATGGGCGACATGGCGAGGCCGATGTCGTGGACCTTGCAGCCGGCGGCCATCAGGCCGGTGACCAGCGCCATCTTGATCGAGGAGGAATAGCTGCGGAAGTCATGGGCGGTGACGATTTCGGGCTTGACGCCCATGCGCCTGATCAGCGTGCCCAGGCCCATGCCGACGGCCTGCACGCCCATCAGGTTGAGCTCTTTCCCGAAGAACCAGCGCGCATCGTATTCGCGGAAGCCGGTCGGCTTCACCATTGGCAGCGATTCATACTCGAACGTGTTGGGGAAGAGCTCGGGCAGGGGCTTCGGAAACATCGGGCCATCCATCTTCGAGGAGCGCCGGTAATGAGGCCGGCGCGGAAACCATGCAGCTGACGCGTGCGGTACGGACAGGCCACAGGCTACATGAATGCAGCCTGAGCATGACAGGGCAAGGACGCAAGGCGGGCATAGCTCATCGGTATGAGGTTTGGGAACCGACGCCGGCCGTTCAGCCGCGCAGGACCATGCGGCCGCCCTGGACCTCGTAGCCGCGCAAGCGGCGCAGGAAGGAGGTGCCGAGCAGGCTGATCGAGAGGGCGCCGGCAGGCAGCACTACGGCCTCGACATCGCGCACCGAGATGTCGCCGAGTCGCACCTCGCGCAGCATCGTCTTCGCCCCCCGCACCACGCCGTTGGCGGTGCCAAGGCCGACCGAATAGGCCGAGCGGTCCGGCCTGATCCCGAGCGCGCGGGCATCGGCATCGGTCAGCACGATCAGGCTTGCGCCGGTGTCGACCATCATCTTCACCCGGTAATTGTCGATCGACGGATGCACGAGATAGTGGCCGCGATAATCGGCATTCACTGTCAGCACGCGCTCGGCCTTGGCAGGCGCAGGCTCGCGCGAAGCGACGGCCGCGGGAGCCGGCGCCCGGCTCGTCATCTGATCGAGGCTGCCTGCCGCGTGGAAGGCGGCAAAGCCCGCGACCCCGGCAATGCCCAAAGACCAGACGATCGGCCGCTGGGCCATACCGGTTCCCCTTCCCCGCTTCGTGCCGACAACGCTGCGGGCGAAGGTGCTGACCAACGGTAAATCGGCGCGCCGAAACCACCGGGTTGCGCGAGATCCGGCTTGCGGAGCGCGACCAAGCTTAACCGCCGGTCAATGAGACCAGCGGTGTTCTACGGAAAACCCGCCTTGCAGGAGGCCGATCCTACAGGAAGCTCCTGCCGACCAGCGCCTCGATCGCCTCCCGCCGCGGCACGCTCGGCTGAGCGCCGGCAATGGTGCAGGCGAGCGAGCCGGCGGCGAGCCCGCGCTGGAGCGCGCCGGAAAAGCCGAAGCCGGCCTGCAGCGCTGCGGCGAAGGCGCCGACGAAGCTGTCGCCGGCCGCGACCGTATCGACCGCCTCGACCATGGGCGCCTCGAGCCGGCGCCGGACGCCGCCATGCCAGCCGACCGCGCCAGCCGCACCCAGGGTAACGATGCAGGCGATGCCGCGCTCGCCGTCGATGCGCTGGGCGATGGCCTCGGGCTCGGTCTCCATCCAGCCGAGCGAGCGGGCGAGGATCAGCGCCTCATGCTCGTTGACGATCAGGATGTCGGTCAACGCCAGCAAGGCCGGGTCCGGCTCCCCGGCCGGAGCGAGGTTGAGAATCACCCGGCCGCCGCCGGCGCGCATCGCCCGCGCAGCCCGCAGGCACTCGCCCTCCGGCACCTCGCGCTGAAGCAGCAGCAGGTCGCCCTCGCCCGGCTTCAAGGCCTCGACCGCATCGGCCCTGGCCAGCGCATTGGCGCCGGCCGCGACGACGATCTGGTTGGAGCCGGCCGGATCGACGGCGATGAAGGCGGCGCCGGTCGGCGCCTCGAGGCGGGCGACATGCGAGAGATCGACGCCATCTTCAGCGAGGAGCCCGAGCGCGATCTCGGCGAATCCGTCGCGACCGACCGCTCCGACCAGCGTTACCTCAGCTCCGGCGCGGCGGGCCGCCAGCGCCTGGTTGGCGCCCTTGCCACCGGGATGCAGCGCATAGCCCGGGCCGAGCACGGTCTCGCCGGCGCCGGGCAGGCGTTCGACCGGGGTGACCAGATCGACGTTCAGTGAACCGAAAACGATGATCATGCCGGAAGCCCTCGCGCGAGGCGGGTGACGCCAGCGACGAAGGCGTCCTCGGGCGTGGTCAGCGTGTAATCGAGCCCGGCGCCGGCGAGCGCCTGGCCATAGCTCCCGGCGAGGACGCCATCTGCCACGAGGTGCAGATTGCCGAGGCCGCCGAACAAAGCACGGGCGCCCGCGATCTCCTGCGCCACCAGCAGGGCAGAGAGATACGGACCGACCGCACCACCTTGCATGCGGCCACCGAGGACGTCGCTGCGGGCATGGAAGGCGGCGTTGAGCAGGCCGCCTGGCCGCTGCGCCGCGGCAAGCCCGCGCCGCATGCCCTCGACCGCGTCACCATCCTTCGGCTCTGTCGCCAGGCGCGACAGGATCGAATGCTCGCGCAGCAGGCCATAGACCTCGCCGGTCATGAAGCTGGCGAAACGGGTGATGCGCCCGCCCTTGACCTCGGCCCATTTCGAATGGGTGCCGGGCAAGCAGGCGATGCCATCGGTGAGGCCAAGGCCGACGATCAGCGTCTCCTCGCCGCGCATCACGTCGAAAGCGCCCTCGTCGCAGGAGAGGCCCGGCAGGATCGTGGCGCGCGTGTCATCGTCGAGCGTGACGGCAAGGCCGGCGGCGGCGATCTCGTCCGGACTCGCTGGGCAAGCGACATAGGGCGCCTCGACCCAGCCATTGCGACTGCCGACCATCCCCGCGAGCAGCACCGAGGCGTCCGGTCGTGCCGTCCGGAATTCGCCGGCGATCTCGGCGAAGGCGGCCGGGAAGCCGCCTGATGGCACCGACTGGATGCCGCGATCGGCGATGCGTTTGCCCAGCACCGCGCCGTCCTCGCCGATGAGGAAGGCGCGGGCGCGCGTCGTGCCCCAGTCGAGCGCGATCAGGGGTTTGGGCATGGCAGGCTCCGGCGGGGTGACGTGCCTTGTCCGGCGTTCCGGCCAAGGCGAAGCGAAGAGGCGGAATCTCCCCGGCCGGCGCGGCCCGGTCAAGCCCGGCGGGCCCTTGACGATGCGGCCTGCGGGCGCAATCGAGGCAAGGGGAGCGAACGCCGCTCCGATTGTCGTGAAGGACACGATCATGCTGACCCTCTCGGCCGGCCGCTATGCGGCCCGCATCGCCCCCGACGCCGGCGGGACGATCGCCGCGCTCGACTGGCAGAGGCCGGACGGGACGGTGCTGCCGCTGCTGCATGCGCCTGCTGGCCTTGCACCGCAGACGCAGACGCCGAACAAGTTCGGGGCCTGGGCGATGCTGCCTTTCGCCAACCGCGCCTTCGACAGCCTGGTCGACGACGGCCATACCCGCTTCAGCGTGCCCTCCAACAATCCCGCCGGGACGATCCACGGCTTCGGCTGGCAGTCCGCCTGGCAGGTCGAGGAGCAGTCCACCGGCCATACCGCGCTGGTGCATCGCCGGACGGCCGGCCCGGATCCCTATCGCTACCTCGCCAGACAGGAGATCCGGCTGGGCGAGGACGGTATGACCGTCACGCTTGCGCTGACCAACAGGGCCGACCAGGCCCTACCTTTCGGCATGGGCCTGCACCCCTGGTTCCCCTGCGCCGCCGACACGCGCCTGCGGATGACCGCGACCGGCGCGCTGATCTTCGGCGACCTGTTCCGCGCGACGGGGACGCAGGCCTTCGCCGATGGCGGCCCCTATTCCGGCAATCCCGTCTTCGCCACCGGCGCGGAAACCGCCTGGAGCTTCCTCGGCTGGGACGGCACGGCACGGATCGAGACCCCCTCGACCGGCCTCGCGATCACGCTGAGCGCGAGCGAGAACTTGCGCTATCCCGTGGTCTGGGCACCGGCCGGCGTCGATTTCCTCTGCGCAGAGCCGCAGAGCCACGCTGCCGGCGCGCCGAGCGAGAAGGTCGTGCGCGAAGCCTCGCCGCTCGCCCGGCTGCAACCGGGCGAGACCTTGGAAGGCTGGGTGCGGATCGCCGCCGAAGCTATCTAGCTCATTGTTCTAGCATCGAATTTCTCCGAAAGGTGGAATCCACTTTTCGGTTCGATGCTAGCGCCAGCCCGGCCCCGACATCGGCTGGAAGCCGATCGCACCGGCCGGGATCGCCGGCCTGAGCAGCATCTGCTCGCGCGCCTCGCCCCAGGCCGGACCCTGGCGCTGCTGCTTGGCGGTCAGCACAGCCTTCTGCGTCTTGATCTTGGCCTTGGCGATGGTGTGCTTCGAGCCGGACGAGGCCTTGGCGAAGCGCGAGAGATTGTCGGTCGCAGCGCCGTTCAGCGCGATGCGGGTGCTGCCGGAACCATGCTTCTTGACCAGCGCGAACAGCTTGGCCGCATTGGCCGGGTGCAGGCGGATGCAGCCATGCGAGGCCGGGCGGCCGAGCGCGCCGACGGCAGTGGTGCCATGGATGGCGTAGCCGCCGCGGAAGAACACGGCATAGGGCATCGCGCCGCCATATTTGCGCGAGTACCAGCTGCGCTCGAGCCGGGTCGGGCGGTAGACGCCGTTGGGCGAGCGGAAGCCCTTGCGGCCGGACGAGATCGCCCAATTGTAGGTTTCGCCGTCGCTGGTGGCGACGCTCATGCGCTGGGCGGCGATGTCGACGCGGACATCGACCTTGGCCTGCGCCGACGCAAGGCCAGCCAGCGAAGCGCATAAGAAAGCGAGGATGCCGAGAAGGCGGGACATGACGCGACTCCTGAACGACGCAACCTGAAGAAAACGGCTCTTTGGTCGCTGTCGCCCGGGCGCATGCGCCATGCGAAGTCAGCCCCGGCCTTGCCCTAAAGGAATCCCGAGGGGCCGACGCTTGTAAAGCGCAAACCGTTCAAATGGTTTCCAATCGCAGGCGTCGGATGCCGGTCCTGACTCGCTAGTCGAAGAACACGATCCAGGCGAGCAGCGCCGCGATCAGCCAGAGCGCCCAGTTGCCCCAACGATTGCGCGCCGCCTCGGCCCGCCCGATCGCCTGGATGCTGGCCTCGTCGAGCGAAAAGCCGTGGCGCGAGGAATCCTCGAGCTGTCCGAGCACCCGCTCAGCCCGGCCGACCGTCTCCGGCAGGTTGGCGAGGCTGCCGACAAGGGTGCGGACGCTGCGTCCGGCATCCTCGATGCGCCCGAGCGGCCCGAGATTGCGCGCCAGCCAGTCGCGCACCACCGGCTCGGCCGTAGTCCACATGTCCAAATGCGGATCGAGCGTGCGGGCGACACCTTCGACCACCACCATGGTCTTCTGCAGCATGACGAGCTCGGTGCGCGTCGCCATGTCGAACAGGCCGGTGATCTCGAACAGCAGCGTCAGCACCTTCGCCATCGAGATCTCGTCGGCGCGCTTGTCGTGGATCGGCTCGCCGACGGCGCGGATCGCTTGGGCGAAGTCATCGACCGAATGATGCGGCGGCACATAGCCGGCCTCGAAATGCACCTCGGCGACGCGGCGATAGTCGCGGGTGATGAAGCCGAACAGGATCTCCGCGAGGAAGCGCCTCTCCTTGTGGCCGAGCCGGCCCATGATGCCGCCATCGACCGCGACGAGCCGGCCTTCCGCATCGACGAACAGGTTCCCCGGATGCATGTCGGCGTGGAAGAAGCCGTCGCGGATCGCATGCTTCAGGAAGGACTGGATGACGTTGCGGCCGAGCGCCGGAAGATCGTGTCCGGCGGCGCGCAGGGCCTCGACATCGGAGAGGCGGATGCCGTCGATCCACTCGTCGATCAGGATTTCGCGGGCGGTCAGCTGCCAATCCGGCACCGGCACGCGGAAATCCTTGTCCTCCCTGGTATTCTCGGCGAATTCGGAGAGGGCCGCGGCCTCCAGGCGCAGATCCATCTCCATCGCGACCGAGCGCGCCAGCGTCTCGACGATGGCGACGAAACGCAGGCGCCGCGCCTCGGGCGAGCGGCGCTCGGCAAGCTCGGCACCGAAGCGCATCGCGGCGAGGTCGCGGTGGAAGCGGTCGCGGATGCCGGGCCTCAGGATCTTGACCGCAACCTCGCTGCCGTCCTTGCGGCGGGCGCGATGAACCTGGGCGATCGAGGCGGCGGCAACCGGCTCGCCAAACTCGGCGAAGATCGCCTCGGCCGGCTTGCCATGGGCGGCTTCGATCGCGGCACGGGCCTGCGCCATCGGGAAGGGCGCCATCCGGTCCTGCAGTGCCGAAAGATCCTCGGCGATCTTCATGCCGACGACGTCAGGACGCGTCGCCAGGAACTGGCCGAACTTGACATAGGACGGGCCGAGCCGGGTCAGGGCCGCGGCGAGGCGGGTAGCGGAAGAACCGGCGCCGCGGCGCTCGATCAGGCGGCCGAGCGCGATCAGGCCCCGCGCTGCCGGCGGCAGAACGGAGGGGTCGACGAGCGCGAGCGCTCCCTCGCGCGCCAGCACGAAGCCGACCCGTGCCGAGCGGGCGAGATGGGCAAGCGCGGAAATCATGCGGCGGCAGCGTCCGTCACAGCTTCCAGCCGGAATGCAGCGCCACCACCCCGCCGGTCATCGGCGTGAAGCTGGCGCGGCGGAAGCCGGCGTCCGAGATCATGTTGGCGAAGATCTGCGGGCGCGGGAATTTGCGGATCGATTCGACGAGGTACTGATAGGGCTCGGCCTCGCCCGTCACCATCCGGCCCATCGGGGGGATGACGTTGAAGGAATAGGCCTCGTAGATCTTGTCGAGGACAGGCACGTCGACATGGCTGAATTCAAGACAGAGGAAACGGCCGCCGCGCTTCAGTACACGGTAGGCCTCCGCCAGCGCCTTCTCGATGCGTGGCACGTTCCTTATGCCGAAGGCGATCGTATAGGCGTCGAACGTCGCTTCCGGCAGCGCCAGCTCCTCGGCATTGCCCTGGAGGAAGCGGATGCGGTCATCGTCGGGAAAACGCTTCTGCGCGCGCTCGCGACCGACGGCCAGCATCTCGGCGTTGATGTCGAGCACGGTAACGTCGGTCTGCGGCCCGCCCTCCTCCAGCACCTTGAACGCGACGTCCCCGGTGCCCCCGGCAACGTCGAGATGGTGGAAGGCCCGGTCGCGCGGTGGCTTCAGCGCGGTGAGCAGCGCCTCTTTCCAGGCGCGGTGCAGCCCGGCCGACATCAGGTCGTTCATCAGGTCGTAGCGGCCGGCGACCTTGTGGAAGACGTCGTCGACCTTGGCCTGCTTCTCGCCGAGCGGCACGTTCTCGAAGCCGAAATGGGTGGTGTCGGAGGCTGCTGTCACGGTTGGGCCGCTCTTGTGTTCGGGTGAGGCGATGAATAGCGAAAGCGTCGGGGCTTGTCGCGGGCCCTCTCGACGCATGCTGAAGAGCGGATGCCATGCCTGAACTTCCCGAGGTCGAAACCGTCCGGCGCGGATTGGAGCCCGCCATGCTCGGCGAGCGCTTCGCCAAGGTCGACCAGAATCGTCCAGATCTGCGCTTCCCCCTGCCCGAGCGCTTCGCCGAGCGCTTGACCGGTAGGCGGGTCGAAGCGCTGTCGCGGCGGGCGAAATATCTGATCGCCGATCTCGACGACGGCCAGGCGCTGGTCATGCATCTCGGCATGAGCGGGCGTTTCATCGTCGAGGCGCCCGGCACGAAGCCGACCGAGCCCGGCGCCTATTACAACGAGATCGGCCGGCATCTGATCCACGACCATGTCGTCTTCCATCTCGGCTCGGGCGCGAGAGTCACCTATAACGACGTCCGCCGCTTCGGCTTCATGGACCTGCTGCCCCGCGCCGGGCTGGAGACGTCGAAGCATTTCGCCGGAATGGGAATCGAGCCGCTCGGCAACGAGCTTTCTGGCGAGCTCCTGGCCAAGCTATTCTCAGGGAAGGTCGCGCCGCTGAAGGCAGCGCTGCTCGACCAGCGCCTGATCGCCGGCCTCGGCAATATCTATGTCTGCGAGGCACTGTTCCGCGCCGGACTGCATCCGGAAGCTGAGGCCGGCTCGCTGGCGACGCCGACCGGCAAGCCGCGCGAGAAGGCGCATCTGCTGGCTGGGATCATCCGCGAGGTCCTCGAGGAGGCGATCACGGCCGGCGGCTCGACCTTGCGCGACTTCGCCCATGCCGACGGCTCGCTTGGCTATTTTCAGCATCGCTTCAAGGTCTATGACCGCGAGGACGAGCCCTGCGTCACGCCGGGCTGCGGCCATCTGGTCAGGCGGCTGGTGCAGTCCGGCCGCTCGACCTTCTATTGCGAGAGCTGCCAGAAGCGGGCCTGAGAACCATGCCCGACACGCGTCGCACGCCCGGCCGGATCATCCTGCTCAACGGCGCCTCCAGCAGCGGCAAATCCTCGCTGGCGCGCACCGTCCAGGCCCGGATCGAGGAGCCGTTCTGGCATATCTCGATCGACCATCTCCGCGATTCCGGCGTGCTGCCGACCACGCGCCTCCGCAGCGGCGAATTCCAGTGGGCTGCGATGCGCGACGCCTTCTTCGAGGGCTTCGAAGCGTCGCTGCTGGCCTATGTCCGCTGCGGCAACAACCTGATCGTCGAGCACATCATGGAGAGCCGCGCCTGGCTGCTGCGGCTCGTCAAGCTGCTGGCAGGGCAAGACGTCTTCTTCGTCGGCCTGCATTGCGACCTCGCCGAGCTGGAACGCCGCGAGATCGCTCGCGGCGACCGGCGGATCGGCGATGCCCGCCGCGACTACCACCGGATCCACAGCTATTGCCGCTATGATGTCGAGCTCGATTCGGCCGTCGCGCCCGAGGCCAATTCCGACAGGCTGATCGCCGCCTGGCGGGCGCGCACCACGCCCTCGGCCTTCCAGAATCTGCTCGCCGAGGCGGAGCCGGCCAACTGATCAGGCCGTCTCGATGAAATGGGCGAGATTTTCCAGCGTCGAGCGCAAGCCGGCATCGTGATCGGCCTTGCCGATGCCGGCCGGGACGTTCTCGCAGAGGATCGTCACCTCGGTGCCGTCGCGAACCTCCTTGAAGCGCCAAGTCATCGTCATCGTGCCGGCGAAGGCCGGATCGTCCGAGACGAAGCCGACCTCCCAGACGATGCGCTCACCGGGATCGAGTGCGATGAAGCGGCCTTCGACGATATCGCTGTCGGCCGCGGCCTTGCCGCGTGCGCCTGCCGGGTCGTCATAGGTCAGGACCATGCGGTAGCTGCCGCCGGGATGCGGCTCGAAGCGCTCGATCTTCGCCCGCATCCCCTTGGGCGGCAGCCAGCGCGACAGCACGGCCGGATCGGCGAAGGCATTGTAGACCGCGCCGGGCGAGGCCTTGACGAGGCGCGAGGCAGTATCGGTTCGGGTTTTGCCGGTCATGCGCACCTCCTGTTCGGCGGTCATGCCTGATCAACGCGCGAAGCGCCCTTGCGGTCGCGAAAATTTCCGATGCCGGATCGTCGCGGTCATTCAGCCCTATCCGCGACTTGCACCGGCGCGCATGGACTTACCCCCGCGCCCGCCGCTAATGCTGCCTCGACAGATCATCCGGGAGGCCGCCATGGCTTATGAGACCATTCTCGTCGAGGTTAAGGGCAAGGTTGGCATCATCACGCTGAACCGGCCGCAGGCCCTGAATGCGCTGAATGTCCAGCTGATCGCCGACATCAATGCGGCGCTCGACGGTTTCGAGCGCGACGACAATATCGGCTGCATCGTGATGACCGGTTCGGAGAAGGCCTTCGCCGCCGGCGCCGACATCAAGGCGATGCAAGAGCGCAGCTATCCCGGCACCTATCTCGACGACAAGTTCGCCGACTGGGACCGGATCGGCCAGCGCCGCAAGCCGATTATCGCGGCGGTCGCCGGCTTTGCGCTCGGCGGCGGCTGCGAGCTCGCGATGATGGCCGATTTCATCATCGCCGCCGACAACGCCAAGTTCGGCCAGCCCGAGATCAATCTCGCCGTCATCCCCGGCGCCGGCGGCACCCAGCGCCTGACCCATGCGATCGGCAAGGCCAAGGCAATGGACCTTTGCCTCACCGGCCGCTTCATGGATGTGAACGAAGCCGAGCGCGCTGGGCTGGTCGCCCGCGTCGTCCCGCTCGCCGACCTCATGACCGAGACGCTCAAGGCGGCCGAGCAGATTGCCTCGAAGTCGCTGCCCTCGCTGCTCTCGGCCAAGGAATCGGTCAATCGCGCCTTCGAGACGACGCTGGCCGAGGGGCTGCGCTTCGAGCGCCGCGTCTTCTCGGCGCTGTTCGGCACGCATGACCAGAAGGAAGGCATGGCCGCCTTCATCGAGAAGCGGAAGCCCGAGTTCAAGAACTACTGACAGAGGCAAGCCCCGGCCGATCAGCGCCACGCATGGCCGGGGCTAATTTCTTTCACTTGAAAGGCCGGCGGCGCTGCTGGACCATGGCTGCTCACTCTTAAGAGCACGCAGGATTTGCCATGACCGCCGCAGCCCGCTCCCTCACCGACGGCATCGCGCTGCCGAGCTATGCCGATGTCGAAGTGGCGGCACAGCGCATCGCCGGCGTCGCGCATCGGACGCCGGCGCTGACCTCGCGCACCGCCAATGAGCGCACCGGCGCCAATCTCGTCTTCAAGGCGGAGAACCTGCAGCGCATGGGCGCCTTCAAGTTCCGCGGCGGCTACAACGCCATCGCGGCGCTCACGCCCGAGCAGCGCAAGGCCGGCGTCCTGACCTATTCCTCCGGCAATCATGCCCAGGCGATCGCCTATGCCAGCAGGCTGCTCGGCGCGCCGGCGACGATCATCATGCCGCTCGACGCCCCCGCGGCGAAGGTCGCGGCGACCAAGGGCTATGGCGCCGAGGTCGTGACCTATGACCGCTACACCCAGGACCGGCTCGAGCTGGGAGACCGGCTGGCGGCCGAGCGCGGACTGACGCTGATCCCGCCCTACGATCATCCCGATGTCATCGCCGGCCAGGGCACGGCGACCAAGGAGCTGATCGAGGAGGCCGGTCCGTTCGATATCATCCTGATCTGCGTCGGTGGCGGCGGGTTGCTGGCGGGCGGCCTGCTGGCGGCCAAGGCGCTCAATCCCGGCTGCCGCGTCTATGGCGTCGAGCCCGAGGCCGGCAATGACGGCCAGCAGTCGCTGCGCAAGGGCGAGATCGTCAAGATCGACGTGCCCAAGACCATCGCCGACGGCGCCCAGACCGCCTTCCTCGGCAATTACACCTTCCCGATCATCCGCGACCTCGTCGAGGACATCGTCACCGTGCCGGACGCCGCCCTCGTCGCGGCGATGCGCTTCTTCGCCGAACGGATGAAGCTCGTGGTCGAGCCGACCGGCTGCCTTGCCGCCGCCGCCGCCTTCACCGGCGCCGTGCCGGTCGAAGGCAAGCGCGTCGGCGTCATCCTGAGCGGCGGCAATGTCGACCTCGCCGCCTTCGCGCGCTTTATCGGCGAGGGCGCGTGAGCGAGATCGAGACGATCCTGTCGCCGCAGGTACCGGCGCCGGCCGGGCACTATGCGCAGGCGGTGGCCTATAAGGACCTGGTCTTCGTTTCCGGCCAGCTCGCGCCGCGCCCCGACGGAAGCCACACCTCCGGCGAGCCCTTCGCGGTGCAGGCGCGCCAGGCGCTCGACAATCTCCTCGCCGTGCTCGCCGCCGCCGGCTGCGGCCCGGCCGATGTGCTGAAGGTCACCGCCTATCTGGTCGGCGCCGCGCATTGGCCTGACTTCAACGCGATCTATGCCGAGGTCTTCGGGGCGCACAAACCGGCCCGCGCGGTCGTTCCGGTGCCGGAACTGCACCATGGCTATCTCGTCGAGATCGAGGCCGTGGCTGTCCGCCGAAAAGCCGTTTGAAGGCGGCTACGATTCCGCCGTTGACGCCGGGCCCGGCAGGAACTATAGGGTCGGGCCTCGCGGCGGTCTTGCTCCGGCAGGACCGTCGCTCGCATTTTCATTGAAGGTTCGTGGTCGTGCCAGCCGGCAATTGCCAGGCGCCTGCCGCGAAGAGGACGAGGACAGACCATGGCCAACACGACTTCGGCCAAGAAGGCCACGCGTAAGATCGCGCGGCGCACCGACGTCAACAAGGCGCGCCGCAGCCGCATGCGCACCTTCCTGCGCAAGGTTGAGGAGGCGATTGCCTCCGGCGACAAGGGCGCCGCCGCCGAGGCGCTGAAGGCCGCTCAGCCGGAACTGATGCGCGCCGCTCAGAAGGGCGTGGTTCACAAGAACACCGCTTCGCGCAAGGTCTCGCGCCTCGCCCACCGTATCGGTGCGCTGGCCTCCTGATCGCCGTTCATCAGAGCGGATTTGCGAGTAGTTTTCGACCCGGCCGAAAGGCCGGGTTTTTGTTTGCCCGGTTAACCGTAAAGCGACGTCCGATGCTGCGGCGCAACACCCGCTGTCAACGGCGATTCTGCAATCTTTCCACGACTTTACCAGCTTGACTCCGGTTTCGTTTTCGAGGTCGGAAATCGTCCCGATCGGGACTTTTGACCGCACAAAATTCCTCCATATTTTTCATCACCTTAGTGGGCAAAGCAATTCAGTTGGGTGAATCTTCGGAGCCGGAATGGGGCGGAGAACGGGCTTCGAAAAAAAAGATTCGGAGCCGGCACGAGACTCGCCCGGTAAAGAAAAGCTTAACTTCCCCAACTGATTGCGAGGTACCTTCCGGTAGGTCAGATACCTGCCGGAATGCCCTTCAGCCACGAAGCCGGCTGAGGGGGATATTGCCCCCGTTCGAGGCGGCCCTGTAAGGTCTTTTCATCGGCGGGCGGACAGCGATGTCCTGCCGCCCCTCCACAGAATTGTTGATGGTTTTGGCTTACAACCGGAAAGGGTTGGAAGGATGAGTTTGTTTGTCTCGATGATTTAAATGCGTTGAAATGACGAGTGGCCGCGGCCGGATTTTCGAGCCAGGCGGCATTACCACGAAAAGCGTTAGAGTGACCTCGCTTCGCGGCATGAGCCGACGGGGGGAGCTGCGTTTTTCCTGACAACGAGACATCGCACCACCATCCCCATGTGGGACGGCTAAGTGCGTACGAGCATGAACGGGGCAATTGGAATGTTCGAGCGGATGGAGACTGGCAATCTGGCTGAGGCTGCGGCCACCCCTGTGGTGACCAGGCTTTCTCCGACGGAGCCGGCGAGCGTCGTCGGGACCAAGGATCGGTGGGACAGGGTCCGCCGGCGCCTGCGCGCCGAGCTCGGCGAGGATGTCTTCTCGAGCTGGTTCGCCCGCGTCGAGATCGGTGCGGTCGTCGAGGGCGTCGCCCATCTGACCGTGCCGACCCGCTTCCTGAAGAGCTGGCTCGAAGCCCATTATGCCGAGCGCCTGCGGGCGCACTGCATGGCCGAGCTGGATGCGCCCAACGGCGTCGCCCTCTCGGTGCGCCAGGTGGCGCGGGAAAGCAGCGAGCCCAGCCTGGACCTGTCGGTGCAGCGGGCACGCCCGGCCCAGGCCCGCGCTGCCGCTCCGGTGGCGGAGATCGCCGCCGCCTCGGCCGCTGCCCCGGCCGGCGACCGCGACCCCATGGACGCCTGCGGCACGCTGCTCGACCGGCGCATGACCTTCCAGAGCTTCGTCGTCGGCAAGTCGAACGCGCTCGCCTTCGCCGCCGCCGAGCGGATCTCTGCGGCTCCGGCCGGCTCGACGCCCTATAACCCGCTCTACCTCCATGCCGGCGTCGGCCTCGGCAAGACGCATCTGATCCAGGCGATCGCCCAGGATGCGCGCCAGCACGGCAAGCGCGTCGCCTATTTCACCGCCGACCGCTTCATGTACGGCTTCGTCGCCGCGCTGAAGTCGCAGACGGCGCTCGCCTTCAAGGAGAAGCTGCGCGGCATCGACCTCCTGATCGTCGACGACGTCCAGTTCATCCAGGGCCGCTCGATCCAGCAGGAGTTCGGCCACACGATCAATGCGCTGATCGACGCCGGCAAGCAGATCGTCGTCGCCGCCGACCGGCTCCCGGCCGACCTGGAGGCGCTCGACGAGCGCATCCGCTCGCGGCTCGCCGGCGGTCTCGTCGTCGAGATCGGCGAGCTCGACGAAGCGCTGCGCGTCAAGATCCTGACCACCCGGCTCGACGGGCTGAAGGCCGCCCATCCGAGCTTCCACGTCAATCCGGACGTGATCGCCTATGTCGCCAAACTCGTCGCCACCAATGGCCGCGATCTCGACGGCGCCGCCAACCGCATCCTCGCGCATGCGACGCTGACCGGGGCGAGCGTGACGATGGAGACGGCGGAAGCGGCGATCCGCGACCTCGTGCGGACGCGCGAGCCGCGCCGGGTCAAGATCGAGGACATCCAGAAGCTGGTCGCGACCCGCTACAATGTCAGCCGCGCCGACATCCTGTCGGAGCGCCGCACTGCCGCCGTGGTCAAGCCGCGCCAGATCGCCATGTATCTTGCCAAGGCGCTGACGCCGCGCTCGCTGCCGGAGATCGGCCGCCGCTTCGGCGGGCGCGACCACACCACCGTGCTGCACGCGGTGCGCAAGATCGAGAAGGCGATCGTCGAGGATCGCCTCCTCCATGACGAGGTCGACCTCCTGAAGCGCATGCTGCAAGAATGAGGCGCCAGCCTCCCTCCCAGCGTTAACTGTGCAGGCCGGCTCACGCGCCCTTGCGCGCGGCTCGGCCGTCCGGCAATGTCGCGGGCCACCTTTCTGCCTGCCGGCTCGCCGCGGGCGCCAGCATGCCAGAAGACGCCATGAAGGTTACGGTCGAACGCTCCACGCTCCTGAAGTCGCTCGGGCATGTCCATCGTGTCGTCGAGCGGCGCAACACGATCCCGATCCTGTCGAACCTCCTGCTGCGCGGCAGCGAGGATGGGCTGAAGCTGAAGGCGACCGACCTCGACATCGAGGTGGTCGAGACCGTGCCGGCGGATATCGTCGAGCCTGGCGCGACCACGGTGCCCGCCCACACCCTCTACGACATCGTCCGGAAACTGCCCGACGGCTCGCAGGTCTCGCTGGAGACCACCGGCGAGACCGGCCAGATGGTGCTGCGTTCGGGCCGCTCGCGCTTCACGCTGCAGACGCTGCCGGAAAGCGATTTCCCGGACATCACCGCCGGCGAGATGGCGCATCGCTTCGTGCTGCCGGCCGGCGAGCTCAAGCGCCTGATCGACAAGACCCAGTTCGCGATCTCGACCGAGGAGACGCGCTACTATCTCAACGGCATCTACCTGCACGCGATCGACGTCGATGGGCGCCCGGTGCTGCGCGCGGTCGCGACCGACGGCCACCGCCTCGCCCGCGTCGACACCGCCGCGCCGCAGGGCTCGCTCGGCATGCCCGGCGTGATCGTGCCGCGCAAGGCCGTAGCCGAGATCCAGAAGCTGCTGGAAGACGGCGAGAGCGAGGTCCAGGTCGAGCTCTCCGCCACCAAGATCCGCGTCGCCACCGCCGAGGTCGTGCTGACCTCGAAGCTGATCGACGGCACCTTCCCCGACTATCAGCGCGTCATCCCCTCCGGGAACGACAAGCTGCTCACCGTCGACAAGGGCGATTTCGCCGCCTCCGTCGATCGCGTCTCGACGATCTCGTCCGAGCGCGGCCGGGCCGTGAAGCTCTCCATGGCCGATGGCCGCATGACGCTCTCGGTCACCAATCCCGATTCCGGTTCGGCGACCGAGGAGATCGAGGTCGACTACGATGCCGGCCCGCTCGATATCGGCTTCAACGCGCGCTATCTGATGGACATCGCCGCCCAGCTCGACGGCGACACCGCGCTGCTCAAGCTCGCCGATCCCGGCTCGCCGACGGTGATCCAGGACCGCGAAGGCGCTTCGGCCCTCTATGTGCTGATGCCGATGCGGGTCTGATCCCGCGAGCGCATCTTGACCGCGGTCGCCCGTCTCACGCTGCAGAATTTCCGCTCCTATCCGGCCCTCGATCTTGCGATCGAGGGCCGGCTTGTTGCGCTGTGCGGCGAGAACGGCGCCGGCAAGACCAATCTGCTCGAGGCGCTCTCCCTGTTCGCTCCCGGCCGCGGCCTCAGGCGCGCCGATCTTTCCGACATGGTGCGCCAGCCCGGCGATGGCGGCTTTGCCGTCTCGATCGGGCTCGCCGATGACGGGGCGCGGCTCGGCATCGGGCTGGAGCCGCCCGATGCCGAGGGAAAGCGGGCGCGGATCGCCCGGATCGACGGCGCCCCGGCCGGCTCGGCCCTCGCCTTCAGCGATTATGTCCGGCTGGTCTGGCTGACGCCCGATCTCGACGGGCTGTTCCGCGGCGCGGCCGGCGATCGCCGGCGCTTCCTCGACCGGCTGGTGCTGGCAGTCGATCCCGGCCATGGCACGCGCTCCAATGCGCTTGAAAAGGCGCTGCGCTCGCGCAACCGCATCCTCGACGAAAGCCCGCACCAGCAGCGCTGGCTCGACGCGGTCGAGCGCGAGATCGCCGAGCTCGGCGTCGCCGTCGCAGCCGCCCGGGCCGAGACGGTGGCGCGGCTCTCGGCCCTCATCGCGCAGACATCAGACGAGGCCTCGCCCTTCCCGCAGGCCGACATCGCGCTGGAGGGCGAGCTCGACGCGCTGGTCGCGAGCCTGCCGGCGCTCGACGCCGAGGATCGCTATCGCGAGATGCTGCGCGAAATGCGCCCGCGCGACAAGGCAGCCGGGCGCACGCTCGCCGGCCCGCAGGCCTCTGATCTCGCCGTGCGCCACGCCGCCAAGAACATCCCGGCCGGACAGGGCTCGACCGGCGAGCAGAAGGCGCTGCTGATCGGGCTGGTGCTCGCCCATGCCCGCCTCGTCGCGACGATGAGCGAGCTGCCACCGCTCGTCCTGCTCGACGAGGTCGCCGCCCATCTCGATCCGCGCCGGCGCGCGGCGCTCTATGGGACCCTGGCCGCGCTCGGCTGCCAGGTCTGGATGACCGGTGCCGACCCTGCCTTGTTCGGCGATCTCCCGGATGGAGCCCAGCGCTTCCTAGTCACGCCCGGCGAGGTTAGACCCGCGCCCTAGAGCAGGATGCGAAAAAGTGGGGACCGGTTTTTCGCAGAAATCCTGCTCTAACTCTTAGATTCGATCACGTTTATGATTTTGGATCGAGTCGATCCAAAATCATCGTGATCTAGCCAAAGCGGGCCACAGCGGCGCCTCCTGAAGTATGAAGGCGGTTAATCATTTCGCGCGACACTTCGGACGATGCATCCGTCGCAGCCGTCTTTCACGCAGGCCGAAACCGTGATCGCCAGCCGCCTGCTGGCGATCCTGGAGCCGCATTTCGACGTCTCCACCCGCAAGCTCTACGCCAAGACCTTCAAGCGCGACCTCGACCAGCTCGACGTCGCCTCCGACGAGCAGGTGAAATACCGCAAGCTGTTCAAGCTCGAATTCGACGAGCGCTATCGGCTGGCGAAGCTGCGCATCGTCGGCCGCGCCAATAATCGCGACATCCTGCTCGCCGACTACCCGCAGTTCTTCCTCGAGGACTTCTCGAACTTCCTTGCCGTCCTGGTCGCGCGCTGGAAGCGGCGCTGGGGCCCGGTCGATGAGGCCCTGCGCGTCTTCTGCAAGCTCATGCTCACCGACATCTCCTTTTCGCTCGCCTGCTTCGACGATGCGCTCGAAAGCGACGTCGACCATCGCCTAGGCGCACTCGAACAGTCCTTTCGCGACGGGATCGGCGAGCGCATCTCGGCGATCGAGGCGAGCATGGGGGATGTCGCCGGCTTCTCCGGCCAGCTCTCGACCCAGGCTGGCGCGACCTTGTCGGCATTATCCGGCACGCAGGAGCGACCCGAGCAGGTCGCCGCCTCCGTCGCCGAGATCGTCGCGGCGACGCGGCAATGCGAGCTCGCCAGCGAGCGCATCTCCCAGGAGACGGCAGGTTCGAGCCGCGCGACCCAGGTGGCGAACGCCGAATGCCATGCGATCAGCGACAGCGTCGCATTGCTGCAGCAGGCGAGCGACCGGATCGGCAGCCTGGTCGAGCTGATCCGGTCACTCGCCGCACAGACCAATCTGCTGGCGCTCAACGCCACCATCGAGGCGGCGCGCGCCGGCGAGGCGGGTAAGGGCTTCGCCGTGGTCGCGGCCGAGGTCAAAGCGCTCGCCACGGCCACCAACAACGCAACGCAAACCATCCGCCAGGGCGTCGGCGAGGTCGTCGATGCCGGGCGCGCCATCGGCGAGGCCGTGCGCGGGCTCGGCCAGACCATGCAGACGCTCCAGGACAGCGCCGACGTCGTCGCCGAGTCGGTCGCGGGGCAGGCCAGCCATATCCGCTCGATCGCCGAGCGAGCCGAAAGCTCGTCCTCGGGCGTCGACGCCATCGCGCATCATGCCGCGCTGGTCGAGGGCCTCGCGCGCGAAGCGGCTGCGCTCGCCCGGCAAGTCGATGACCGCGTCCGGGCGACCTCGTCGCAATCGCTGGCACTGGAGCAATCGATCGGGGATTTCCTCGGCGCGATGGCGAAAGCGCGCGCCGAGAAGCGCGGACGCATTCGCCAGAGCGGCTGATCTCTCCCATCACGCAAGGCGATGGGACACATCCGGCGCAGGCTGCTAATCTCGCCGCAACAAGCCGCAATGAGGGAGCAGCGCTCGATGGATCTCGCCGGGCTTCTGGTTTTCGCCGGTGTCTATTTCCTCGCCGTCGCCTCGCCGGGGCCGGGCATCGCCGCGATCGTGGCGCGCTCGCTCTCGACCGGATTCCGGCGGACGGTGCCCTTCGTGCTCGGCGTCGCATCGGCTGATCTGATCTGGCTGAGCTTCTCCGCGCTCGGCCTGACGCTGCTGATGCAGAGCTTCCACGGGCTCTTCCTGGCGATCAAATACGCGGGCTGCGCCTATCTGATCTATCTCGCCTGGAAGCTCTGGACCGCGCCGGTGAAGAGCCTGGAAAACCAGCCGGCGATGCGCGGTGAGGGCGTCCGCCTCTTCCTCGGCGGCGTCGCGCTGACGCTCGGCAATCCCAAGGTGATGGTGTTCTTCGTCTCGATCCTGCCGCTGGTGGTCGACCTCCAGGCACTGACGCCGCTCGCCTTCGTCGAGGTCGCGGTGCTGACCATGCTGATCATCAACGCGACCCTGCTCGGCTATGCCTATGCCGCCGACCGGGCGCGGCGGCTGGTCGCCAGCCCCAGGACGATGCGCCGGATCAACCGCGTCACCGGCGGCGTGATGGCGGGCGCCGCGGCGGCGATCGCGGCACGTGGCTGAGATGGCGGACGAAACCACGGCGCCTCGCGCCATTCGCCGCGAGGACTGGGCGGAGACGCCCGGCGAATGGCATGGCGAGGTGCAAGGCTTCGGCGGCGAGGTCTCGCTGATCTTCGTCCGGGCCGAGCCCGGCAAGGGGCCAAGGCTGCACAGCCATCCCTATCCCGAGACCTTCATCGTGCGCGCCGGGCGGGCGCTCTACACGATCGGCGATCGGGAGATCCAGGCCGCGCCAGGAGAGATCCTGGTCGTGCCGGCCGGCGTGCCGCACAAGTTCCGCAGTCTCGGGCCGGAGACGCTGGAATCGATCGACATTCACGCCAGCGAGCGCTTCATCACCGACTGGCTGGAGTAGGGCTCAGCGCCCGCCGGCCGCCGCGATCAGCTTGGCGACCTCGTTCTGGCCGCGCTTGCGGGCGTGCCGGAGCGGGCTGATGCCATCCTTGTCGGCGAGGTTGGGGTCGGCGCCGGCATCGAGCACGAGCCTGGCGACCTCTCGATGGCGCGGGCCGCCATCGCCGAGGATCACGATCTCCAGGAGGCAGGTCCAGCCGAGATTGTTGACGTGATTGACGTCGATGCCCGATGTCAGCAGCAGCTTGGCCGTCTCGACATGGGCGCGCTCGCAGGCCGGGATCAGCGCATTGCCGCCATAGCGGTTGCGGATCGTCAGGTCCGGCTTCAGCGGCAGCATCGCCGCGATGATCTCGGTGCGGCCACTCGCGCCGGCCAGAAGCCAGGGCGTGTCCTGGTTCGCCGCCTGGGCATTGGGGCTGGCGCCTGCCGCCAGCAGCGCCTTGGCAACGGCGACGTGATTGCCGGCGACGGCGAGCAGCAACGGGGTCTGGCGCTGGCCATCGCGCTGTTCGAGGTCTGCCTTGGCGGCGATCAGGCGGTTCACGGCGGCGAGATCGCCACGGCCGGCGGCTTCAAGCAGGCCGGTCTGAGCTTCGCTTGCTCCGGTCATCAGCAGCACTCCCGCCAGGATCGCGACGGCCCGCAGCAGCCGCTTCATCGCCCGCTGTCGAGCAGTCGCCCGACCACCTTGGCGGTGTAATCGACCATCGGCACGATCCGGGCATAGTTCAGCCGGGTCGGGCCGATGATGCCGACGACGCCGACGATGCGCTGGCCGCCATCGCGGAAGGGTGCGGCGATGATCGAAGAGCCCGACATCGAGAACAGCTTGTTCTCCGAGCCGATGAAGATGCGCACGCCGTCGCCGGCCTCGGCCCGCGAGAGCAGGTCGATCAATTCGGTCTGCGTCTCCAGATCGGCAAAGAGCAGGCGGATGCGCTCCAGATCCTCCTGCGCCTTCAGGTCCTCGAGCAAATTGGCCTGGCCGCGCACGATCAGATGCCGGTCGCCGGTGGGGCCGGAGCTCGTGGCAACGCCGCTTTCGACGAGCTTTGCGGTCAAGTCGTCGAGTTCGCGCTCCATAAGACTGCGGCTATCGGCGATCTCGCGTCGCAATTCGTCGAGCGTCTTGCCGGTGATACGGGCATTGAGGAAGTTGCCGGCCTCGACCAGCGCCGAGGCCGGTAGTCCCGCCGGCAAGGCGAGAATGCGGTTCTCGACCGTGCCGTCGTCGGCGACGAGCACGGCGAGCGCCCGGCCGGCATCGAGCCGGACGAATTCGATATGGCGCAGCCGCGCATTGGCCTTGGTGGTGACGACGACGCCAGCGCCGCGCGACAGGCCGGACAGCAAGGCGGAGGCCTCTGTCAGCGTCTGGTCGAGCGAGCGATTGCTCGCGGCCGCCCGGATCTGCGCCTCGATGCGCGAGCGCTCATCCGAGGTGAGATTGCCGACCTCCATCATCCCGTCGACGAAGAAGCGCAGGCCGCGTTCGGTCGGCAGGCGACCGGCCGAGGTATGCGGCGCGTAGATCAGCCCAGCCATCTCGAGATCGGTCATGACATTGCGCACCGTCGCCGGCGACAGCGCCATCGGCAGCAGGCGGGCGATGTTACGCGAGCCGACCGGCTCGCCGGTGGTGAGGTAACCGTCGACGATCTGGCGAAAAATCTCGCGCGAGCGCTGGTCGATCTCGACCAGGCCGCCGGGAGATTCCGGGCGGGTATGGGCGCTCATTCCCTAGCGAACAGCCTCGATGCCATGGCCCATTGTCCCCGGTGGGCGTGGCGGGATCAAGCCCCATGGCCCGCTCGCCTTGCCGCACTCGGCTTAAGCGCCTACAAGCCGCGGACTCCGGAACACAGGATTGGCACGATGAGACCCTCGAAGCGCGCAGCCGACGAGATGCGCAAGGTCACGCTGGAACGCGGCGTGGTGCGCTATGCCGAAGGCTCGTGCATGGTCACCTTCGGCGAGACCAAGGTGCTCTGCGCCGCGACCGTCGAGGAGAAGGGGCCGCCCTGGCTGCGCGGCACCGGCAAGGGCTGGGTCACCGCCGAGTATTCGATGCTGCCGCGCGCCACGCATGAGCGCACCCGCCGCGAGGTCACCTCGGGCAAGCCGTCCGGCCGCACGCAGGAGATCCAGCGCCTGGTCGGCCGCAGCTTGCGTGCCGTGGTCGACCTCACCGCGATCGGCGAGCGCCAGATCGTCGTCGACTGTGACGTGCTGCAGGCCGATGGCGGCACCCGCACCGCCTCCATCACCGGCGCCTGGGTCGCGCTGCACGACGCGCTGAAATGGATGGAAGGACGCGGCATGCTGAAGGGCGCCAATCCGCTGAAGGATCATGTCGCCGCCGTCTCCTGCGGCATCGTTGCCGGCAATCCGGTGATCGATCTCGACTATGTCGAGGATTCCGGGGCGCAGACAGACGCCAATTTCGTCATCACAGGCGCTGGCGGCCTCGTCGAGGTCCAAGGCACCGCCGAAGGCGCGCCCTTCTCTGAGGAGGAGCTGCTGGCCTTGCTCAAGCTCGCCAAGGACGGCGTCGGCAAGCTGGTCACCCTGCAGAAGGCGGCGGTGGCCTGACGCCATGAGCACGAACCGTCTCCTCTCCGGCAAGGTCGTGATCGCGACCCATAACCAGGGCAAGCTGCGCGAAATGCGCGAGCTGATGGCGCCCTATGGGGTCGAACTGGTCTCGGCCGGCGAGCTCGGCTTGCCCGAGCCGGTCGAGGACGGCCATATGTTCGCCGAGAACGCCGCGATCAAGGCGATCGCGGCGGCAAATGCCTCCGGCCTGCCGTCGCTGGCGGATGATTCCGGCGTATGCATCGACGCGCTCGACGGCGCCCCCGGCCTGTTCTCGGCCAACTGGGCCGGACCGGGCAAGGATTTTGCCCCAGCCCTGGCCCGTGTGCAGGTAGAGCTTGCAAAACGCGGCGCGACGATACCAGAGCAGCGCAAGGCGCATTTCGTCTCGGCGCTGGTGATCGCCTGGCCGGATGGGCATCAGGAACTGTTCGAGGGCCGCGTCTTCGGCACGATCGTCGAAGCGCCGCGCGGAACCTCCGGCTTCGGCTACGACCCGATCTTCCAGCCGGCCGGCCATGACAGGACTTTTGGCGAGATGACCTCGGAGCAGAAGCACGGCATCCCGCAGGACGGCTCGCCCGGCCTGTCGCACCGGGCCCGCGCTTTCCATGTGCTCGCCGCCGCCTGCCTGAGGATGCCGGCTTGAGCCCTCCGGCCGCCTTTGCCGCGCGGCCCGGCGTGCCGGCGCATCCGACCGCGGATGCTGGCTTCGCCGTCTATGTGCATTGGCCGTTCTGCCTGGCCAAATGCCCTTATTGCGACTTCAACTCCCATGTCCGGCATCAGCCGCCGGACCAGGCGCGCTATATCGCCGCCTTTCGCCGCGAGATCGCCCAGCGCGCGGCACTGGCGCCCGGACGCACGGTGTCCTCGATCTTCTTCGGCGGCGGCACGCCTTCGCTGATGGAGGGCGCGACGGTCGGCGCGATCCTCGATGCGATCGGCGAGCACTGGGCCGTCGATCCCCATTGCGAGGTCTCGCTCGAGGCCAATCCGACCAGCGTCGAGGCCGGGCGCTTCCGCGATTTCCGCGCGGCCGGCGTCAACCGCGTCTCGCTCGGCGTGCAGGCGCTGAACGATACCGACCTCAAGGCGCTCGGCCGGATGCATTCAGCGCAGGAGGCGCTCGATGCAGTCGCGATCGCACGGCGCTATTTCGAGCGCTATTCCTTCGACCTGATCTATGCCCGCTCGCCGCAGCAGACGCCGGCGCTGTGGCAGGCCGAGCTCGAGCTGGCGATCAGCCATGCCGCCGAACATCTCTCGCTCTACCAGCTCACCATCGAGCCCGGCACCGCCTTCGAGCAGCTCTACAAGGCCGGCAAGCTCGCCATTCCCGATCCCGATGCGGGCGCGGCGCTCTACGAGGTGACGCAGGAGATCACGGGCAAACACGGCCTGCCGGTCTACGAGATCTCGAACCATGCCCGGCCGGGCGCGGAGTGCCGGCACAACCTGGTCTACTGGCACTATGGCGAATATGCCGGCATCGGGCCGGGCGCCCATGGCCGGCTGGTGACGGCCGATGGCCGCTTTGCCCAATCGACCGAGAAGCGCCCGGAAACCTGGCTGGAGCGGATCGAGGCCGGCGGCGATGCGCTGGTCGAGAACGAGAAGCTTTCGGCCGAGGCGCAGGGTGATGAATACCTGCTGATGGGTCTGAGACTCGTCGAAGGCATCGATCTCGACGTGTTCGAGGGGCTGGCCGGCCGCAAGCTCAACGGCAACCGCATCGGCAGCCTGATCGCCGAGGGCTTCCTCGCTCGCAAGGCCAATGGCCGCCTCGCGGCGACGCCAGAAGGCGCGCTCCTGCTCGACGCATTGGTCGCCGATCTCGCCGCCTGAGGGCCGGTCGCAGCAGCGACCTCTGGACTCGATATCATTAAACCGATTTAGGTCGATGAGAAGCCCTGTTAGAGCAGGGCTCGCCATGACGGGGCGGCCGCCTTCCGCCACGTCACCGCCGCAATCGGCGCTCCCGATGGCCGGGTAAGAACGGCACAAGTTCAACCCAGGGAGGTCACCGATGCAGCCACGCATGATCGATGAATCACGTCCCGCCTTGTCGCGCCGCCGCCTGTTGCAGGTCGCGGGGGCAGGAGCACTCGTAGCAGCCGCCGATACGGCCCTGGCGCAGACTCCGGCCGCCCGGCCTGGGCCGCCGAGCACGATTACCACGCCGCCACGTGATTTCAGCCGCAACGGCGCGCCGACCACTTATTTCTGGGACCCTGACGTCCTCGCCGTCGACCCAGCCTTCGAGGGGCTGGCCCAGCCCAATGCCGCGATCCAGCGGCTCTGGACCGGAGCGCTCTGGGCGGAAGGCCCGGCCTGGAACGCGCAGGGGCGCTATCTGGTCTGGAGCGACATCCCCAACAACCGGCAGCTGCGCTGGCTGGAGGACGATGGCCGCGTCAGCGTCTTCCGGACGCCCTCGGGCAACAGCAACGGCAACAGCTTCGACTTCCAGGGCAGGCAGCTCTCCTGCGAGCACCTCAACCGCCGTGTCGTGCGCTATGAACTCGACGGCTCGGTGACGATCCTCGCCGACAAATTCGACGGCAAGCGGCTGAACTCCCCCAACGACATCGTCCAGCATCCCGACGGCAGCTACTGGTTCACCGATCCGCCCTATGGCGGCCAGCTCTATGAGGGCGCGCCTGACGCAGCCGGTGGGCCGAGCAATGCCAGCGGCAAGCTCAATCCGCGCCTCGGCCAGCCGCCCGAAATCGGCTTCTTCAAGCGGGAACTGCCGACGAACTGCTATCGCATTGATCCGAGCGGCCGGGTCGACCTCGTCGTCACCG
Source organism: Allobosea sp. (assembly GCA_024231975.1). Classification (GTDB taxonomy): domain Bacteria; phylum Pseudomonadota; class Alphaproteobacteria; order Rhizobiales; family Beijerinckiaceae; genus Allobosea. The sequence continues at coordinate 36,940 of JAAEQB010000026.1, read as the reverse complement.
AGCAGCAGGTACCCGATCCGAACGGCCTGTGCTTCTCGCCGGACTACAAGAAGCTCTACATTGCCTCGACCGGCAAAGGCCCGGGCGACACCGGCCCCGGCGGCAAGGGCGACATCCACGTCTTCGATGTCGGCGCCGACAGCAAGCTCTCCAACGGCAAGTTGTTCTCGGACTGCATGGTCGACGGGGTGAAATGCGGGCCGGACGGCTTACGCTGCGACGTGCAGGGCAATCTCTGGGCGTCCAGCAATGCCGGCCGCGCCGTCGGCTACAATGGCGTGCTCTGCTTCAACCCCGAGGGCAAGCTGATCGGCCGCATCCGCCTGCCGGAGGTCTGCGGCAACATCTGCTTCGGCGGGCCCAAGCGCAACCGGCTGTTCATGGCGGCGAGCCAGTCGCTCTATGCCGTCTATCTGGGCACGCAGGGGGCGGGGCCGGGTTAGGCGCAAACAGTGAGGAAGGGCGCGGGGAACCCTCCTCCCGTGTGGGAGAAGGGCAGGGATGAGGGCCCGCCCTATCCGCAGAAGGTGCAGCGGCTCCGTTGCATTCCAATGATCAGCGGCGGTCCCTCACCCCTACCCCTCTCCCATCCGGGAGAGGGGATCCCGCGCTTATCCCCTCACGGTGAGCTCTCTTTCGAATCGGGGGCAGCCTCGTCCGACCCGCTCGCTTCTACTTCCGGCTCCGCCTTTTCCTGCCCGGCATAGAGCTTGGGCAGATAGGTCTCGTACCAGGCTTTGAGCTCGGCGAGCGCCGGCTGTTCGAGGTTGCGGCGAAGGTACGCCTCGATCCGCGGCAGATGCTTGAGATAGCCCGGCTTGCCGTCTCGCCGGTCGAGCCGGGCGAAGATGCCGGCGATCTTGGTGTTGCGCTGAGCGCCGAGGATCGCATAGGCGCGGGCGAAACGCGGAACGTCGAAGCTCGGATCGGTGCCGCGCCGCGCGCCGGCATAGGCCGCGAGCAGGCGCAGTTCCAGCGCCGCCGGCACATCGACGCGGGCGTCCTGGCCGAGCGAGACGAGGTCATAGGCGGGGTGGCCGAGCACCGAGTCCTGGAAGTCGATCAGGCCGAGCCGGGCATGACCGACGCGATCGGCCAGCCAGAGCAGGTTCGGCGAGTGATAGTCGCGCAAGGTCCAGGTCGCCGGCGTTTCGAAGAGTTCGTCGAAGAGTTTTTCCCAGATGCGGCTGAACTCCGATCGCGTCACCGCCGGCAGGGTGACGCCGGCGATATGCGGGGCATACCAGTCGAGCACCAGCTCGGTCTCGATGGCGAGCGCCTCGCGGTCATAGTCCGGCAGGACATGGTCGCGCGCCTCCGCGACCGGCAGGATCGTCGGCAGCGCATGCCGGTGCAGCTCGGCGAGCAGGCGGGCCGCGGCCTCGTAACGATCAGGAATCGGTCCGTCGGCGCCGACCACCGGCTCATTGCCGAGGTCCTCGATGATCAAGAGGCCGGTGACGAGGTCCTGCGCCAGGACCTCCGGCGCCGAGAGACCGAGCGAGCGCAGGGCCTTGTCCATGGCGACGAAGGCGTCGACGGTCTCGGCGAGATGAGCGATGGCGCTGTAGGGCTTGCCCTGGCGGATCGCCGGCCCGTCCGGCCGCGGCGGCGAGATCATCAGGATCGCGGTCTCGCCGGACGGCCTGATCAAGCGCTCATAGGCGCGGCTGGAGGCATCGCCGAGCATGAACTCGCGCTTCGCCTCACTCCAGCCGGCTTCGTCGATCAGGCGACGCGCGCCGATCGCGAGCGCCAGCCGCTGGCGCCAGAGCACGCCGCCCGAGAGCGTCGCGATCCGGCCCTGCTCGAGATTCTCCGGATCGACTTCCAGCACGATGTCGAGCCTGCGGCCTGCCGGCAAACGCGCGCCGGCACGGTCAGGCCATTCGACGATGGTGATCGCGAGGTCGAGGTCCTCGATCAGCCCGATATCGTCGAGCTCGTCGGGGCTGCGGACGCGGTAGAGATCGGCGTGGAGCAGGAGCCCGCGCGGGCTGTCATAGCTCTGCACCAGGGTGAAGGTCGGACTCGGCGCCTCCAGCGCCGGATCGTCGGCGAGGCGGCGCAGCATCGCCCGCGCCAGCAGCGACTTGCCCGCGCCGAGATGGCCGGAGAGCGCGACGATGTCGCCGGTCTTGAGGATGTCGGCGATGTCCTGCGCCAGCCGCACCGTCGCGGCTTCGTTCGGCAGGATGACGACATGGGTCCCCGCCCGCGCGGCTTCGTCACTCATTCAGCGGCGTCCGAGATGCGCATGCCTTCAGGCGGAAAGACGGCGGTGACGCGCGTGCCCTGGCCCAGGGCCGAATCGAGCTCGACGCGGCCGCCATGCAGTTCGACGATCGAACGGACCATCGACAGGCCGAGCCCGACGCCACGATGGCGCGAGCCCAGCGAATGGCTCTCGAAGCGGTCGAACACCTTTTCCTTGACCTCGTCGGGGATGCCGCGGCCCTCGTCGGCGACGGTGATGCGGATCTCGCCACCGAAGCGGCCGGCGCTGACGCGGATCGTCTGGCCGGGCTGCGAGAAGCCGATCGCGTTCGACAGCAGGTTGAACAGGATCTGACGCAGGCGCTTGGGGTCGGCGCGCAGAGGGCCGGTCTGCGGGGCGATGTCGACCTCGAGTCTCAGCTTGCTGTCGGTGAGCCGGTCCTGCAGCCCGGTCGCGGCCTGGGCGATGCTCTTGGCGACGTCGACCTCCTCGAGATCGAGGGCGAGCGCACCATTGTCGATCGAGGCGAGATCGAGGATGTCGTTGATGATGGCGAGCAGCGCCCCGGAGGAGCGGACGATGTGGCCGGTATAGTCACGCTGCTTGTCGTTGAGCGCGCCGACCGTCTCCTCGCCGAGCAATTGCGCGAAGCCGATGATGTTGGTCAACGGCGAGCGCAATTCATAGGAGACGTGGTGGACGAACTCCTCGCGCAGCCGCGAGACGCGCTCCAGCGCCTCGTTGCGCTCGGTCAGCGCCCGCTCGACGTTCACGCCGGCGGTGACGTCGGCAAAGGTGATCAGCGTCGCGCCATCCGGCAAAGGCGCGGCGGTGCAGTCGAGCACCGTGCCGTCGCGGCGTTCCATATGGCAGCGGTAGTCCTCGCGCGCATCGCGCACGCCGGCGACAGCGCTGCGGATCTCGGTCCAGACGGCATCGTCCGGGAAGAGCGGCCGGCTGAGCGCCACGACCTCGTCGATATGGGGCGCCGCGGCAGCCCGCTCCGGCGAGAGCTTCCAGAGCTGGGCGAAGGCCGGGTTGGAGAGCTTGAGGCGCCCGTCCGAGCCGAACACGGCGACGCCTTCGCGCAATGAGTCGAGCGTCTCGCGCTGGGTGCGCGAGAGCGCGTTGAAGCGCGATTCCAGGGTGAAGCGCTCGGTCTCGTCGTCGAAGAGATAGGTGACGCCGCCCTGCGGGTTCGGGCTGGCGACGACATGGACGGTGCGGCCATCAGGCAGATACCACCAATCCTCGCTGGCGCGCGTCGCGGTATAGGCGGCATGGACCTGGGCCTTCCAGGTGCGATAGTCGCCGAGCTCGGGCAGGCGGCGCTCGGTGCGCAGGCGGTCGAGGATCTCGCCATCCGTGGGGCTTGAATCGAGGAAGCCCGGGTCGAGCGACCAGAGCGCCTCATAGCCGCTGTTGCGATAGACTAGGCGCTGCGAGGCGTCGAAGACGGCGACGCCAGTCTTGAGCCGATCGAGCGTGCGCACATGCGCATCCATCTGGCGCTGCAGATCGGCGCGAACCGCCTCCAACTCGCTCATATCGGTGGCGATGCCGGCATAGCCCGAGGGCGTCGGCGTCTCCATGACATCGACGATGCGGCGCTGGCCGGCCATGACCACGGGCGCACGCAGCTGGAAGACGCGGCCGTCCTTGCGCGCCTTGGCCGCCGCCTCGCGCTCGCTGCGATCGAACAAATCGAGCCCGGCCGTGACCGCCTGCTGGCTGTCCGAGGCCTCGACGGCGCGGGCATAGGCGGCGTTGACCCAGCTCAGGCGGCCATCTGTGGCGCGCATCCAGACCGGCTGCGGCACGCCGGCAAGCAGGGTCGTGAGCGCAGCATGGTCGCTGGCGAGCTTGCCGAGCTCGCCCTCCAGCGCCAGGGCCCGGGCCCGCTCGCCACCGACCTCGCGCAGGCGGATCACGGCGCGGCCAGCGACGGGCCGGCCTTCCGCATCGACGAAGCGTCCGGCCTTGGCCTTGAAGGTGAAGGCGAAGGCCTCGCCACGTTCCTTGAGGGCCTCGGTCGCGAGCTCCAGGCGTTTCGCCTCGGTCGGTGGTGCCCAGGTGCCGTAAGCCTGCGCCAGGGCGGAACCGCCGATGCCGAGGAAGCCGCTGTCGCCTTCGACGACCGGGCTCGCCTTAGGCCCGTCCCAGCTCAGCACGACCTGGCGGTCGCTCGCGAGCAGGGCGCTGAGCCGCTCCTGATGACCGCGCGCCTCCTCCAGCCCGGCCGCGAGCTCGCCTTCCCGGCGCGTCCAGCGTGAGCGCTCCCGGACATAGAGGATCGAGGTGGTGGTGGCGAAGACGATGAGCCCGACGAAGATCAGCGACAGGCCGCCGGCGCTGAGCCAATCGCCGCGCAAGGGCAGCAGCATCTCGGCCTGGGCGAGAGCGGGAGCCGGCGCTGCGCCGGCAAGTCCGGGCAGGAGGAAGCGGACCACTCCGTTCATCTCCCGTCCGGCCTGCCTTGCCCGTCTCATTCTCGCATCCGTCCTGTCCCAGGCCAATCTTCCGGCCGCAATCACGGGGTGCCGCCAACGCGACAACCGGCCATGGCTCCCCTGAAGGACCCACGCCCGCAACCCGCAAAGCCACCGCTGCACGAAACCGGACGCCACATGCGAAGCCTGCCGGCCGCCCGAATCAGTGCCACTGTAATCACCGCACGACTCCGGCAGGAAGTGCTTAATCGACGGTAAAGGCCGAATGGCGGCGACCACATGCGAAACCAATGGAGCGACATCAACAAGTTGATGCCAGCCGATGCAGCGCATCTATTAGTAGTGTGAAAGGCGATGATTGGCCCTGAATGCGAAAAAGCCCGGCACGAGGCCGGGCTTCTGAAAGAGGGGCGCCGGGCCCGGGAACGATGTTCCCGGTGGCGCGATGTCGCTTCGCCCGGCCGGAGGCGGCCGGGCGAAGGCGTCAGTAGCGATAGAGCTCCGGCTTGAACGGGCCGGCCTGCGAGACGCCGATATACTTCGCCTGGGCGTCGTTGAGCTTGGTCAGCTTGGCGCCGACCTTGGCGAGGTGGAGCGCCGCGACCTTCTCGTCGAGGTGCTTGGGCAGGGTGTAGACCTTGTTCTCGTACTTGGCGTGGTGGTTCCAGAGCTCGACCTGGGCCAGCGTCTGGTTCGAGAACGAGCAGGACATCACGAAGGACGGGTGGCCGGTCGCGTTGCCGAGGTTCACCAGGCGGCCTTCCGAGAGCAGGATGATGCGTTTGCCGTCGGGGAACTCGATCTCGTCGACCTGCGGCTTGACGTTGTCCCACTTGAAGTTCTTCAGGCCGGCGACCTGAATCTCCGAGTCGAAGTGGCCGATGTTGCAGACGATGGCGCGGTGCTTCATCGCACGCATGTGGTCGACGGTGATGACGTCGAGATTGCCGGTCGCGGTCACGAAGATGTCGGCGCGCGGGGCGGCGTCCTCCATGGTGACGACCTCATAGCCCTCCATCGCCGCCTGCAGGGCGCAGATCGGGTCGATCTCGGTGACGAGGACGCGGCAGCCGGCCTGGCGCAGCGAGGCGGCCGAGCCCTTGCCGACGTCGCCATAGCCGGCGACGACCGCGACCTTGCCCGACATCATCACGTCGGTGCCGCGGCGGATGGCGTCGACCAGCGACTCGCGGCAGCCATAGAGGTTGTCGAACTTCGACTTGGTGACGCTGTCGTTGACGTTGATCGCCGGGAACGGCAGGCGGCTGGCCTTGGCGAGCTCGTAGAGACGGTGCACGCCGGTGGTGGTCTCCTCGGAGACGCCCTTGATCGCGGCGCGGGTCTTGGTGAACCAGCCAGGATTGGCCTTCAGCTCGCGCTTGATCAGCGCGAAGAAGATCGTCTCTTCCTCATTGCCCGGCTTGTCGAGGAAGGCGGCATTGCCGGCCTCGGCCTCGGCGCCGAGGATGATCAGCATGGTCAGGTCGCCGCCATCGTCGAGGATCATGTTCGGCGTGCCGCCGTCGCCCCAGGTCGCGGTACGCAGCACGTACTCCCAGTACTCCTCCAGCGTCTCGCCCTTGATGGCGAAGACCGGCGTGCCGGTGGCGGCGATCGCCGCAGCGGCGTGGTCCTGGGTCGAGAAGATGTTGCAGGACGACCAGCGCACGTCCGCGCCGAGCTCCTTGAGGGTCTCGATCAGAACGGCGGTCTGAATGGTCATGTGCAGGCAGCCGGCGATGCGGGCGCCCTTGAGCGGGGCCTTGCCCTTGTGCTCGGCGCGGATCGCCATCAGGCCCGGCATCTCGTCCTGGGCCATGTTGATTTCCTTGCGGCCGTAATCCGCGAGGCTGATGTCCTTGACGACGTAATCCTGCTTCGACACGGGGGGCTCCAATCGATCGTGCTTTGAATGACGGCGGCTCTCTAGCAGGGCCGCCGCCAGAAGGCAATCAAAGATATAAAGATGTCTTTATATCCGCAGTAAACAGCGCGACGCGCCCTGCTCAGTGGCCTCTACCACGGCCACCAGCCCTTCTCCCGGATCCGGCGGATCGAGAGGCGCCCGGTCAGAAACATCAGGAGGAAGCCGGCGAGGGCAATCAGCGTAACGATGAGGTCGACGGAAGCGGACGGCGCGTCGATCGCGGTCCACATGACCGGCTATTCGCCTTCGCCGAACCTGTCGGCAACGAGCGCGCCCAGCGCTTTCAGCGCATCATTGGCGTCGGCTCCCTTGGCGACCACGGTGATGGTCGAGCCGATACCGGCGCCCAGGGTCAGGATGCCCATGATCGAGGTGGCGCCGACCGTCTCGCCGCAGCGGGACACGGTGATGTCGGCGTCGAACTGGCTGGCGCATTGCACGAATTTCGCGGTGGCGCGGGCGTGCAGCCCCTTCTTGTTGACGATCTGGAACTCGCCATAGACGGCGCCGGCCGGAATCTCGACCTCGGTGCAGTCGCAGTCTTCGTCGCGGATCTCGTCTTCGCGCATGCCTTGCACGCCGAACCTCATTTGCCCGCGAGCACGCGGCTGGCCACCGTGATGTATTTCCGGCCCGCATCCTGCGCGCTGCTGACGGCTTCGTCGAGGGTCTTCTCCTCGCGCACGCTGGCGAGCTTGATCAGCATCGGCAGGTTGATGCCGGCGACGACGTCGATCCGGCCCGGCTCCATCACCGAGATGGCGAGGTTGGAGGGCGTGCCGCCGAACATGTCGGTGAGGACGATGACGCCCTTGCCGGTCTCGACCTGCTCCACCGCCGCGATGATGTCGCGCCGACGCCCCTCCATGTCGTCATCGGGGGCGATGGCGATGGTGGCCAGGTTGGCCTGGGGGCCAACGACATGCTCGAGCGCGGCGCGGAATTCCGTCGCCAGGTGCCCATGCGTGACAAGCACGAGTCCGATCATTCAGTCCCACCGAAGAGCGCCCATCGGCGCCCGGACAAGGTCGCGGTTTATGCGGCAGGTGCGAAAGATAGGCAAGGCGCTTGTCTCGAACTCATCAAAACCAATTCAATCAGAGCCGGCGAAGAGCGCAAGCGCCGTCAGGATCAGGCGTTCGTCGCCGGGCCGCGGAAGCAGGGACAATCGCGGCAGGGTGACACCGGCGATCGTCTCGACCAGCGCTTCGGGTTCCGGCATGCGCTCGGGCTCGGTGCCGCAATCGATCACCAGCCGCAGCACCGCGGCGGCAAGATGCGGTTCCGGCGTCAGGCCGAGGCCGCGGCGCTCGACCAGCCCCTCGATCGGCGGGACCGGCGCAGCAAGGAGACGGCCGGCGCGCACGACGATCTCGGTGCGGTCGTCGGCGATGAGCCTGGCGAAACGGCCTTGCGCCTGCGCCGCGCCGATCAGCGCCAGCGCCAGGCTCGACTTGCCGGCACCCGACGCGCCGCGGATCAGTATGCCGGCCTCGCCGATCACGACGGCGCTGGCATGCAGGCGAAGCGGAGGCGCCGCGGTCATGCCGGCTGCACAGCGGCCGGCAGGCGCACGATGAAGCGGGCGCCGAGCCGCTTGTCCTCGCCTTCCGACTGCTCGGAGGCATAGCGGTTCTCGGCCCGGATCGTGCCGCGATGGGCTTCGACGATCTGGCGCGAAATCGAGAGGCCGAGGCCGGAATTCTGGCCGAAGCCGCTCTCCGGCCGGTCGGTGTAGAAGCGCTCGAAGATCCGCTCCAGCGCATGCGGGGGGATGCCGGGCCCGTCATCCTCCACGGTGATCAGGACGTCACCGGCGACGCGCGAGAGCTTGACCCTGACCGGCTTGTCGGCCGGCGAGAAGGAGCGGGCGTTCTCGATCAGGTTGACGAAGACCTGGCCGAGGCGGGAATCGTGCCCGAGCACGCGGAAGGGGTCGGCGCCCGGGCGTTGGCCGGCGCGCCGATCGACCGTGAGCTCGACGACCGGCTGGCCCTCGCGGCGGATCTGGTTCTGGACCGAGACGACGGCCTCGACCAATTGGGCGACGTCGAGCGCGACGGCGTCGTCACGGGCGAGCTCGGCATCGAGGCGCGAGGCGTCGGAGATGTCGGTGATCAGGCGGTCGAGCCGCTTCACATCGTGACGGATCACCGCGAGCAGGCGGCTGCGGGACTCCTCGTTCTTCGCCAGCGGCAGGGTCTCGACGGCACTGCGCAACGAGGTCAGAGGGTTCTTCAGCTCGTGGGCGACGTCGGCGGCGAAGCGCTCGATCGCCTCCATGCGATTGTAGAGCGCCTGCGTCATCTCGCGGAACGAGCCGGAGAGATGGCCGATCTCGTCATGGCGGCTGGAGAAGTCCGGGATCTCCTCGCGCGACTTGACGCCGCGGCGCACGCGTTGGGCGGCGTCGGCGAGCTTGCGGATCGGCTCGGCGATGGTGCCGGCGAGCAGCACCGACAGGATGATCATCACGCCGGCGGCGACGGCGAAGACCTGAAAGATGGCGTAGCGCTCGGAGGCGATGACCGCGTCGATGTCGCCGCCTTGCGTCGAGAGCAGCAGCGCGCCCCGCACGGCCCGGAAGCGCTGGACCGGCACCGCCACCGAGACGATGGTCTCGCCACGGGTGTTGACGCGCACCACGCTCGCCGGCGAGCCGGCCAGCGCCCGGGCGACCTCGGTGTAGGATCTGCCGTTGGCGTTGGCGAAGTCGTCATAGGCCGGCACGTCGGCGCGACCGAGCCGGTTGCGGAACATGTTCCAGGTGCGCTCGAGCAAGGGCGGCTCGTCGCTTTCACCGATACGCGGCAGATCGAGCCGCAGGATGTCGCCGCGCGAATAGAGATTGCGCGAATCCAGTGTCAGCATCCCATCCTTGTCGTAGATGCGGGCGCGCGTCTTGGTCGGCGTCACCAGCCGGCGCAGCAGCGGGGCGACCTTTTCCGGATTGATCGAGAAGTCGAGCGGGTCCTCGGCGATGGCACCGCTCTCGCCGGCCTGCATCTGCAGCAGCTTGTCCGGATCGATCGCGATCGTGTCGGTCTCGACCGTGGCGGAGGCGGCGATGGCGCCGGCGATGATCTCGCCCTGGGTCAAAAGGCTCTGCACCCGCGCCTCGATCAGGCCCTCGCGGAACTGGTTGAGGTAGAGGAAGCCGACGAGCAGCGCGACGAGGCCGGCGAGATTGAGGACGACGATGCGCCGGGTCAGGCTGGAGGCGGCCCGCCCGGAGACGGCGCGCAGCATGCGACGGCCGAACAGCGCGGCGCGACGACGCAGCGTCAGCCCCGGCCGCGGCCCGCCGGTACGGGCCCCTTCCTGTTCGATGGTCGCCATGAGCGGCTCATACCCTGTCCCGGCGCGCGCGCAAACGCGGTTTCGAGCCGCGCCGGGGTGCTTCTCAGGTCTCCTTGAAGCGGTAGCCGACGCCGTAGAGCGTCTCGATCATGTCGAAATCGACGTCGACCTGATTGAACTTCTTGCGCAGGCGCTTGATGTGGCTGTCGATGGTGCGGTCGTCGACATAGACCTCGTCGTCATAGGCCGCGTCCATCAGCGCGTTGCGGCTCTTCACCACGCCCGGGCGCTGCGCCAGCGACTGCAGGATCAGGAACTCGGTGACGGTCAGCGTCACCGGCTCGCCCTTCCAGGTGCAGGTGTGGCGCTCCGGATCCATCCGCAGCAGCCCCCGCTCCAGCGCCTTGGCGTCCTCGGTGCGAACAACCGCGCTCGCATCCTTGGCGCCGGCTCGGCGCAGGATCGCCTTGACGCGCTCGACCAGGAGGCGCTGCGAGAACGGTTTGCGGATGAAGTCGTCGGCGCCCATCTTCAGGCCGAAGAGCTCGTCGATCTCCTCGTCCTTCGAGGTCAGGAAGATCACCGGCAGGTCCGACTTCTGACGCAGGCGGCGCAGCAGCTCCATCCCGTCCATGCGCGGCATCTTGATGTCGAAGATGGCGAGGTCGGGCGGATTCTGCTTCAGCCCGTCGAGGGCGGAGGCGCCGTCCGTATAGGTCTGGATGCGATAGCCCTCGGCCTCCAAAGCGATCGAAACCGAGGTCAGGATGTTGCGGTCGTCGTCGACCAGCGCAATGGTTGGCATAAGCTTTTCCGGCTCTTTGTGTGCTGGCGTTACAATCAAAGGGTCCACTCTCGCGCGAGAACGGCCAAAGCATGGCTGCAATCTAGCCAAGCCAAGGCGGTTTCGCTACGTCTCCCCTCGAAAACACTTAAGACGGCGAAAAGTGCCATGGCGACCGATCCGATCAGGCCGACAGATGCCAGCGCGCGTGGACTGGCGCGCGGCCTCCTGCGCAGCGCGCGCTCGGCCTCCCTGGCGACATTGACGCCGGAAGGGCACCCCTTCGCCAGCCTGACCAGCCTCGCGACCGACATCGACGGCACGCCGCTGATCCTGGTGTCCTCGCTCTCCGGCCATACCGGCAACCTGATCGCCGATCCGCGCTGCTCGCTGCTGATCGCGCCGGGCGGAAAGGGCGACCCGCTCGCTCATGCCCGGATCACGCTGCTGGCGAGCGCCGAGAAGGTCGAGCGCGACAGCGATTTCGGCCGGCGCGCGCGCCGCCGCTTCCTGGCGCGCCAGCCGAAAGCCTCGCTTTACGTCGATTTTCCCGATTTCTCCTTCTTCGCGCTCAGGCTCCAGCGCGCCAGCCTGAATGGCGGCTTCGGCCGAGCCTATGAGCTCGAGGCGGGCGACGTGCTCAGCGACTGCTCGCAGGCCGGGGCGCTGGTCGAGGCGGAGGAGGGCGCGATCGACCATATGAACGAGGACCATGCCGACGCGATCGGGCTCTACGCCACCAGACTGCTCGGCGGCGAGGAGGGCAGCTGGCGTCTTTCCGGCGTCGACCCCGATGGCGCCGACCTGATGCTCGGCGACAAGGCGCTGCGCCTGCCCTTCGACGAGCCGGTGACCACGCCCGACGCGCTGCGCAGGACCCTCGTCGCCCTCGCCGGCAAGGCCCGCGCGGCGGCCTGAGCGCGACGATTCACCACAGCTGAATTTTTTAAACGATTTAGGTCTGCTATGGTCATTCGTGAGCCGGCCTCGTGACTTGAGCCGGCGTCGTCATCCGCCTAAAGAGCCCTCCACGTCACCGGTCCATCGGGCCCATAGTGGGGGCTCGGCCCCACTCCAATCACGACGCCGGCTTCGCCTGGCGACGGCTACTCGGCAGGAGGAATTGCCAGTGGAGACCATCGGTCACGTCAACCCGGCCAACGGCGCCGACTCATTCGGCTTCCGCGGGCTCAAGGCGGTCTACTGGAACTTCGAGGCGGCGCGCCTCTATGAGGAATCGCTGCGGCGCGGCGAATCCCAGCTCGCCCGGGGCGGCGCGCTCTGCGCCGATACCGGCAGCCATACCGGCCGCTCGCCCAAGGACAAGTTCGTCGTCAAGGACGCGCTGACCGAGAAGAGCGTCTGGTGGGAGAACAATGGCGCGATCTCCTCGGAGCAGTTCGAGACCCTGCTTTCCGACTTCATCAAGCACGCCGAAGGCAAGGAACTGTTCGCGCAGGACCTCTATGGCGGCGCCGACCCGGCGCATCGCGTCAAGGCGCGGGTCTACACCGAGATGGCCTGGCACTCGCTGTTCATCCGCAACCTGCTGATCCGGCCCGAGGCCGGCGAGATCGCGGGTTACGTACCCGAGCTGACGATCGTCGACCTGCCGAGCTTCAAGGCCGATCCCAAGCGCCATGGCTGCCGCAGCGAGACGGTCATCGCGATCGACTTCTCCCGCAAGATCGTGCTGATCGGCGGCTCCGCCTATGCCGGCGAGATGAAGAAATCGGTCTTCACCTATCTGAACTACACCCTGCCGGCCAAGGGTGTGGTGCCGATGCACTGCTCGGCCAATGTCGGCTCCAAGGATGACCCCGCGATCTTCTTCGGCCTGTCCGGCACCGGCAAGACCACCCTCTCGGCCGATCCCGACCGCACCCTGATCGGCGATGACGAGCACGGCTGGTCGAAGGAAGGCATCTTCAATTTCGAGGGCGGCTGCTACGCCAAGACGATCCGCCTCTCGGCCGAGGCCGAACCGCAGATCTTCGCGGCCTCGCAGCGCTTCGGCACCGTGCTCGAGAACATCGTCATGGACGAGATCTCGCGCGAGGTCGATTTCGACAACGAGACGAAAACCGAGAACACGCGTTCGGCCTATCCGCTCGACTTCATCCCGAACGCCTCGCGCTCGGGCCGCGCCGGCACGCCGAAGAACATCGTGATGCTGACCGCCGACGCCTTCGGCGTGATGCCGCCGATCGCCAAGCTGACCCCGGCCGAGGCGATGTACCACTTCCTCTCCGGCTACACCGCCAAGGTCGCCGGCACAGAGCGCGGGCTCGTCGGCGTCCAGCCGGAGTTCTCGACCTGCTTCGGCTCGCCCTTCCTGCCGCGCCACCCGTCGGAATACGCCAATCTGCTGCGCGATTTCATCGCCAAGCACCATGTCGACTGCTGGCTGGTCAACACCGGCTGGACCGGCGGTGGCTACGGCACCGGCCGGCGCATGCCGATCCGCGTCACCCGGCGCCTGCTGACGGCGGCGCTCGACGGCTCGCTCAACCGCGCCGATTTCCGCCGGGATCCCTATTTCGGTTTCGCCGTTCCCACTTCGGTGCCCGGCGTCGAGCCGCACATCCTCTATCCCGTCAAGACCTGGCAGGATAAGGCCGCCTTCGCCGAGACCGCGAAGAAGCTGATCGGCATGTTCGCGGAGAACTTCGCGAAGTTCGAGCCGCATGTCGACGACGCCGTGAAGGCGGCCGCACCGACGAGCTCCCTCGCCGCTTGAGCGGAGCGCATTTCAGCATGCTATGAGAGGCGGCGATGAGCCGCCTCTTTTTCGTTCTCCTGCAGCTTCTGCTGACGCTCGCAACCCTTGGCGCCACCGCCTGGGGCGCCGGGCTCCTGATCTTCCGTATGCCCGGCGCGATCGGCATCGTCGGCGCGATCGGCTTCGGCCTTGCCGGGCTCGCCGGTACCTTCGGGATCTGGAGCGGCGCGCCGCGCCTGCCGCTCGCCTTCGCGGCGCTCTTCATCGGCCTGCTCGGCTGGTGGGCCGGGCTCAAGCCCTCGCATGAGCGGGACTGGATTCCGGAGCTGGCGCACCTGCCGCAGATGAGCGTCGCCGAGAACCGGCTGACCGTGACCAATCTGCGCCATTTCACCTGGCGCACCGAGAGTGACTACGACCAGCGCTGGGAAACCCGCAGCTACGACCTCTCACGCATCCAGGGCGCCGACCTCTTCCTGTCCTACTGGTCGGGCGAGGCGATCGCGCATCTGCTGCTCAGTTTCACCTTCGCAGACAGCGATCCCCTGACGATCTCGATCGAGATCCGGCGCGAGAAGGGCGAGGAATGGTCGGCGCTGGCCGGCTTCTTCCGGAATTACGAGATGGCCTATGTCGTCGCCGACGAGCGCGACCTGATCGGCCTGCGGACCCAGGCGCGCGGCGAGGACACCCGCCTGTTCCGGCTGAGCGCCACGCCGCAGCAGGCGCGCGACCTCTTGCTCGCCTATGCCGCGGACATCAACCGGCTGGCGCAGGAGCCACGCTGGTACAACACGCTGACGACCAATTGCACCACCGTCGTCTATCACCTCGTCGGCCAGGTCGCGCCCGCCTGGAAGTTCTCGCTGCCGCTCGACCCGCGTGTGCTGCTCTCGGGCTATCTGCCCGGCTATCTCCGCGACATCGGCTCGGTGCGCCAGGACCTGCCGCTCGACGAACTGGTGAGGCTGAGCCATATCGGCGAGAAGGCGCGCAGCCTGAAGCCCGACAGCCCGGAGTTCTCGCGCGTCATCCGCGAGGGCGTGCCGACCGCGAGACCTCAGCCATAGCCGTGCAGGCTCGCGCCATGGCGCTTGAGCCAGGCCTCAGCCTCTTCGGTGCGCGGGCAGAGCTTATGCGTCAGCGCCCAGAAGCGGTGCGAATGGTTCATCTCCTTGAGATGCGCGACCTCATGGGCAGCGAGATAGTCGAGCACCAGCGCCGGGGCGAGGATCAGGCGCCAGGAGAAGCTGAGATGCCCCTTCGAGGAGCATGAGCCCCAGCGGCTGGTGGTGTCGCGCAAGGTGATCTTGCGGGCGGGGATGCCGAGCACGGCGGTATGGGTGCGCACGGCCTTTTCGAGGTCGGCCAGGGCCTCGCGGCGCAGGAAATCGCTGACCCGGCGGGCGACATGGGCCGCCTCGCCGCAGACCGCGATGATCGGCTCGCCCTCGGCCGAAAGCGCCGCGCGGGTCAATCCGCGCACCTTGGTCCAGTGCACGATCCGGTGCGGCACGCCACGCAACGGCACGACGGCGCCTGGCTCGAAGGCGACACCCTGCGGGCGCTTGGCCATGCGCGCTGCGATCCAGCCGCCATGCTTCTCGGCGAAGACGCGGCCGGTGGTGAAGTCGACGCGCTCGGGCAAGGTCAGGGTGATCTCGCCGGTCGCCTGGGAGACGCGCAGCGTCAGCCGGCGCGCCGTCGAGCGCCGCTTGACGGTGACCGGGTAGAGCGTGCCGGCATGGGCGACCTCGATCCGGTCGGGATCGGGCTGGCGCCTGAACAGGGAGAACCGCATCGCCGCGATTGTGCGGGATTCGCAGCGGGAGCGGAAGAGGGCGGGCTTAACTCAGCCCGCGACCTTCAGCGCCTTGCGGGCCGTTTCCGCAGTGTCGTTGCGGCGCTCCTTGGCCGCCTTCATGTCGAGGGTCAGCATGAAGTCAGCGATGCGCGGGGCGATTTCCGAGCGGAAGCGCGAGCCGTTGAAGACGCCGTAATGGCCGACGCCCTTCTGCAGGTATTCGACGCGCATGTCGTCGGGGATGTTGACGCACAGGTCGTGCGCCGCCTTGGTCTGGCCGACGCCGGAGATGTCGTCGTTCTCGCCCTCGACCGTCATCAGCGCCACGCTGCGGATCGCCTTGAGATCGACCGGCTTGCCGCGGTGCATCATCTCGCCCTTCGGCAGGGCATGCTTGACGAAGACGGTGTCGACGGTCTGCAGGTAGAACTCGGCGGTCAGGTCCATGACCGCGAGGTACTCGTCATAGAAATCGCGGTGCTTCTCGGCCGAATCGCCATCGCCGGCAATCAGGTGCTTGTACATATCGTAATGCGCGGTGAGATGGCGATCGAAGTTCATCGCCATGAAGCCCGACAGCTGCATGAAGCCGGGATAGACCTCGCGGAAGGCGCCGAGATGCGGGAATGGCACGCGGGTGATGCAATTGCGGCGGAACCAGTCGGTGCCGCGCTCCATGGCGAGCTGGTTGACCGCGGTCGGCGAGCGGCGGGTGTCGATCGGCCCGCCCATCAGCGTCATCGAGCGCGGCGAGGACGGATCGCCCTCGGCCTCCATCCGCGCGATCGCGGCGAGCACCGGCACGGAAGGCTGGCAGACGGCCATGACATGTGTGTCGGGGCCGAGCTTCTGCAGCATGGCGATGACATAGTCGATGTAATCGTCGAGATCGAACTTGCCGGCCGCGAGCGGCACCAGGCGGGCGTCGATCCAGTCGGTGATGTAGACCTCATGGTCGGGCAGCAGGGTCTCGACCGTGCCGCGCAGCAGCGTGGCGTAGTGGCCGGACATCGGCGCGACCAGGAGCACCTTGGGCTGCGGCTTGCGGCGGCCTTCGATCTTGCGGTCGAAATAGATCAGGTTGCAGAAGGGGCGCTGCCAGACGACGTGCTCCTCGACCCCGACCTTGACGCCGTTCATCGTGGTGGTGTCGAGGCCGAAGGCCGGCTTGCCATAGCGGCGCGTGGTGCGCTCGAACAATTCGCAGGAGGCGGCGATCGTGCGGCCGAACGGAGTGTAGGTCAGCGGATTCGCCGGATTCTTGAAGGCGAGCTGCATGGCGTCGGACATGGCCCGCGCCGGGCTGACCATCATATGAACCGCCTCATAGGCGTGGTAGGCGAACGACATGGCGGCCCTTTCGCTCTTTTCGCAGCGCCGCATTCACGATGCAGCGCAGCAAGGGAATGCAGCCTAAGTAGAATTTGTTCCGATTCAATCGTCCAAAGGGCTAAGATTTCCTTGTGATGCCGATTAGCCACAGCTTCCTCCTTCCTGGCCGCTTGCGGCATTGCGAAAATTGCGCGCCGTGACGATCGCCGACCTCGTTCCATCCGCCCCGGGCGGCACGCCACGCCATTTGCGGCTCGACACGCTGGTGCGCCTGCGCTGGCTGGCGATCGCCGGGCAGAGTGCCGCTGTCGCCGGCGTGCATTTCGGACTCGGTTTCTCGCTGCCATTCGGCTGGTGCTTCCTCGCCATCGCCGTCTCGGCCTGGCTCAACATCGCCCTGCGCATCCGTTTCCCACTCAGCCACCGGCTGGGCCAGGGCGCGGCGACCGCTCTGCTCGGCTTCGACATCCTGCAGCTTGCGGCCCTGCTCTATCTGACCGGCGGCCTGCAGAACCCGTTCGCGATCCTGTTCCTGGCGCCGGTGATGATCTCGGCGACGGCGCTGCCGCCTCGGCACACGCTGGCGCTCGGCCTGCTCGCCGCCGGGCTGGCCACGCTGCTCACCATTCTGCACTGGCCGCTGCCCTGGGCCGGGAGCGAGCGCCCGGTGCTGCCGCCGCAATACCAGCTCGGCAACTGGATCGCGCTTTTGCTCGGGCTCGGCTTCACCGGCATCTATGCCTGGCGCGTCGCCAAGGAGGCACGCGACCTGTCGGAGGCGCTGGCTGCGACCGAACTGGTGCTGGCGCGCGAGCAGCACCTATCGCAGCTCGACGGGCTCGCCGCCGCCGCCGCCCACGAACTCGGCACCCCGCTCGCGACGATCGCACTGGTCGCCCGCGAGCTCTCACGCCTCGCCCCGGCGGAAGGCGAGATGGCGGAGGACATCACCTTGCTGCGCGAGCAGGTCGAGCGCTGCCGCGGCATCCTCGGCAAGCTCGCCTCGCTGCAGGACGACGATGCCGGACCGCTCGACCAGCTCTCGCTCAGCCTGCTGATCGAGGAGGCAGCCGGGCCGCAGCGGCCCTTCGGCGTGCCTTTCGAGATCGCGCTCGACGGTGAGAAGCCGGAGCCGGTCTGCCGGCGCAATCCCGGCATGATCTACGGGCTGGGCAACATCGTCGACAACGCTGTCGACTTCGCCGGCTCCAAGGTGACGATCACGGCGCAGTGGACGGACGGCGCGGTCATCCTGACCATCGCCGATGATGGGCCGGGCTTCACGCCAGAGGTGCTGATGCGGGCCGGCGACCCTTATCTCTCGCGCTCGCATGCCAAGGAATCACGGGCCGGCGGCGGCCTCGGCCTCGGCCTCTTCATCGCCAAGACGCTGCTGGAACGCAGCGGCGCGACGCTGGAATTCTCCAACCGGCCGCTGCCGGCGACCGGCGCGAGCATCCGGATCACCTGGCTGCGCGCGGTCTTCGAACGCGACGATCGCCCCGCCGGACCTTCAAACCCGGAGCTTTTGGCCCCATATGCGACAGAATGAGGCGTTGCGGCGTTTCAGCGCGTCGCGCAATCGGTAGACTGGATGTTGAGCCGGGCAGCCACCCGCCCGGCAGGAGATGATGGCGATGGACACGGCGCCGACCACAGGCGAGCTCACCGATACGGCCGGCAGGGACATGACCCTTCTGCTCGTCGACGACGACAAGCCGTTCCTGACCCGCCTTGCCCGGGCCATGGAAGGACGAGGCTATCTCGTGAGGATCGCCGAGTCCGTCCAGGCAGGGCTCGCGGCCGTCGAGGAAGCGGCGCCGGCCTATGCCGTGATCGACCTGCGTCTCGGCGACGGCAACGGGCTCGACGTGATCGCCCGCCTGAAGGAGAAGCGCCCGGATGCACGCGGCGTGGTGCTGACCGGTTACGGCAATATCGCGACCGCGGTCAGCGCGGTGAAGCTCGGCGCCTATGATTTCCTGGCCAAGCCCGCCGATGCCGACGAGATCCATTCGGCGCTGGCCGCCGGGCCGAATGCCCGGCCGGTGCCGCCGGAAAACCCGATGTCGGCCGATCGCGTGCGCTGGGAACACATCCAGCGCGTCTATGAGCTGTGCAGCCGCAATGTCTCGGAAACGGCGCGCCGGCTCGGCATGCACCGGCGTACCTTGCAGCGCATCCTGGCCAAGCGCGCCCCGCGATGAGTAGAGCTGCGCTCCCAGAGCGCATCACGGAAGAGCTGATCGCCGAGCTGGTCGACACCTTCTATGGCCGGGTGCGGCTGGACCCGCTGATCGGCCCGATCTTTCTCGCCAAGCTCGGCGACGATTGGGGACCGCATCTTTCCAAGCTGCGCGATTTCTGGTCGTCGGTGACGCTGATGAGCGGGCGCTATCGCGGCAAGCCGCACCAAATCCACATGCCGCTCCCGCTCGAGATGCAGCATTTCGAGCGCTGGCTGTCGCTGTTCGAAGCGACCGTCACCGAACTCTGCACCGGCCCGGCCCGGTTCCTGTTCATCGACCGCGCCCATCGCATCGCCGACAGCCTGCAGATCAGCCTGAACATCGGCCCGAAGGCGCTCGTCCTGCCACAGCCGGCGGTCGGTTAGAGGCCGGGGTCCTCCAGCAGCGCCAGCCGCCCGGCCGCAAGCTTGGCGAAGGCGATGGTCAGCATCTTCCGGCGCGCCGGCGCCAGCTGATGGCGCGGCGGCTCGCGCAGCAATTCGCCACCGAAGGCGTCGGCGACGATTAACCCGACATCCTCAGGCAGGATTTCTTGCGGGAATTCCGGCGCGACCGCGAAGAGGAAGCCGTCGCAGTAATCACGATAATCCGGCCATTTGCCGTCGACGCGATAATCCTCGATGCCCGACTTGACCTCGACGACCAGCAATTCGCCGGAAGGCGAGAGCGCGACGATGTCGCCGCGCCGGCCATTGGCGAAGGTCATCTCCTTGACGATGGCGTAGCCGCGCTCGCGCAGATGGCGTGAGGCGCCCCGACAGACGGCCCGGGTGATCTCCGGCCGCGCAGGCGGCGGATTGAGGACGGAATCGGCGATGGCCATGCCGCCCATGTTCTGCTTTTGTGCTCGCCGATGCAAGTGCCGCTTGCGGTGACCGCGCGCATGGCTATGGTCCGCCCGCCTTGGAACGCTTCGCCCCCCTCCTGCTGATCGTGCTCGCCGCCGGCCTGGCCTTCGTGCTGTGCCTGGTGCTGCGGCCCCTGATGATGCGCTATGCGCTGGCGCGGCCGAACGCCCGCTCCAGCCATCGCGTACCGACGCCGCAGGGCGGCGGCATCGCCGTGCTGGCCGGCGCCTTCCTGGCGCTGGGGCTCGCGCTGGCCTTCGTTCCCATGGATGCGGGTGCCCGGCAGGGCCTCGTTCTGGTCATGGCCGCATCCACCCTGCTCGCCGTCGTCGGCGCCTGGGACGACATCAGGCCACTCTCGCCGGCCCTGCGCCTGCCGCTGCAGTTCCTCTGCGTCGGTATCGTCGTGTTCTATGCCGCGCCCGATGTGCGGCTGCTGCCGGAGACATTGCCGCTCTGGGCCGAGCGCGGCCTTGCCCTGGTCGCCGGCGCCTGGTTCGTCAATCTCGTCAACTTCATGGACGGGATCGACTGGATCACCCTCGCCGGGCTGGTGCCGCTCTCCGGCGCGATCGCGCTTGCCGCCGGCTACGGCATCGTCGACCCCGCCACCGGGCTGCTCGCCGCGGCGCTGCTCGGCGGGCTTCTGGGCTTCGCGCCGCTCAACAAGCCGGTGGCGCGCATCTTCCTCGGCGATGTCGGAGCGCTGCCGCTCGGCCTGCTCGGTGCCTATCTGCTCTATCGACTCGCCGGCACCGGCGCGCTGACCGCAGCGCTGATCCTGCCGCTGTACCATGTGACGGATTCGACGATCACGCTCTTCCGCCGCCTCGCCCGCGGCGAGAAGGTCTGGCAGGCGCATCGCTCGCATTTCTACCAGCAAGCGACCGACAATGGCTTCAAGGTCATCGAGATCGTCACGCAGGTCGGCCTGCTCAATCTTGTCCTGATCGGACTAGCGGCGCTCAGCATCATAGTTCCGGCACTCTGGGCGCAGCTTGCCTGCCTGCTGGCGGCGCTGGCGCTGGCCGGTGCCCTGCTCCGCCGCTTCTCACGCAAACGGGCCCAGCCGTGAGCGGCGAGCGCATCCTGCTCACCGGTGCGAGCGGCTTCGTCGGCCGGCACCTGCTGCGCGACCTTCTCGCGCGGGGCTATCGCGTGCGGACGGTCGGACGGACCACACCGCCTGCTGGCCCCGATGTCGAGCATGTGACGATCGGTGATCTCGGCACGCCGATCGACTGGCGGCCGCTACTCGATGGCGTCGATCACGTCGTCCACAGCGCCGGGCTCGCCCATGCCGACGGCGATATCCCCGAGGAGCGCTACCAGGCGGTCAACACCGAGGCGACGCTGACGCTGGCGCGGGCCGCGCAGGCGGCGGGCGTGCGGCGCTTCGTCTTCCTGTCCTCGATCCGGGCGCAGAGCGGACCGGTCAGCAATCAGCCGCTCAGCGAATCCGACACGCCCGCGCCGACCGACGCCTATGGCCGCTCCAAGTTGGCAGCGGAACAGGGGCTCGGCGGGCTCGATCTCGACTGGGTCGCCTTGCGGCCAGTGCTCGTCTATGGGCCCGGTGTGAAAGCGAATATGGCGGCGCTGGTGAAGCTGGCGCGGCTGCCCGTGCCGCTGCCGCTCGGCGGGCTTTCGGCGAAGCGCTCGCTGCTCGCGATCGAGAATCTCTCGGAGGCGATTGCCTTCGCGTTGACGCAGGCTTGCCCGGCCAGGCGCAGCTACATCGTTTCGGATCCGGAGCCCCTGTCGGTCGCGCAGATGCTGACTGCGATGCGGGCCGGCCTCGGGCGTGGTCCGGGGCTGATTCCGATCCCATCATCCCTGCTCGGGCTGGCGGCGCGGCTAGCCGGGCGCAGCGGTGCCTATGAGCGATTGGCAAACGGGCTCGTGGCCTCGCCGGCAGCCCTGATCAAAGCTGGCTGGCGACCGCCTGCGGAGACGAAGGCTGCGCTGGCGCGGCTGACGGCTGACGCCGGCTGAAATCGGGGATCGCCGCTTCCAGCACCGCCTCGGCGCCGAGCCTGTCCTGCGCCGCCAAGGCCCGCTCGAGTTCGTCGAGCCACCCCTGCATGCGCTCGCGACCGGCGAAGATCGGCTTGGCCGCCATCACGCCGTCGAGCCCGGTTTCGGCCATCGGCTCGTCCTTGGCGAAGAGGATCTCGTTCAGGCGCTCGCCCGGCCGCACGCCGGTCACGGCGATCTCGATGTCGACGCCCGGTTCATAGCCGGCGAGCCGGATCATCCGCTCGGCGAGATCGATGATCTTGAGCGGCTGGCCCATCTTCAGGACGTAGACGGCGGCGCGTTCGTCCTGCGCCTCGTGCTCGGGCGCATGCGAGGCCGAGGTCAGCACGAGGTCGCAGGCCTCGCGGATCGTCATGAAGTAGCGGATCATCTCCGGGCTGGTCACGGTGACCGGCCCGCCGCGCTCGATCTGCGCCTTGAACTTCGGCACGACCGAGCCGACCGAGCCGAGCACATTGCCGAAGCGGACCGCGACGAGGCGCGTGCCGCGATTGCCGTTGGCGAACTCGGCATCGCGGGCCTGCGCATACATCTCGGCGAAGCGCTTGGTGGCGCCCAGCATCGAGACCGGCTCGATCGCCTTGTCGGTCGAGATCATCACGAAGATGCCGGCACCCGCGGCGATCGCCGCCTCGATGGCGACGACCGAGCCGAAGATGTTGGTCTTGATGCCCTCGCCCCAATCGGCCTCGAGATAGGGCACATGCTTCAGCGCCGCGGCATGGATGACGATGTCAGGGGCGAAGGCCTTGAACAGCGGGCCGATCCGAGCCTCGTCGCGGACATCGGCGAGGGCGCCGGTGACCCGCATCGGCAGGTCCTGTGCCGCGAGCGCCTCGGTGACGTGGAACAGGGCCGGCTCGGAATTCTCGACGACGAGCAATTCGGCCGCGCCGAAGGCGGCGCAGCGCAGACAGATCTCGGAGCCGATCGAGCCGCCGCCGCCGGTGACGATGACGCGCTTGCCCTTGAGGAAGCCTTCGAGCCTGGCGCGGTCGATCTTGACCGAGGGGCGCACCAGCAGATCCTCGATCTCCAGCGGCGCCAGCTCACTGCCGCGCATGCCCTCGCCCAGCGTATCGAGGCGCGAGATCGGAATGGCGAGCTTGCGGGTCTGGGCGAGCCATTTGTCCGGCTCGGCCTCGGGCGCGAGCGCGCTCGACGTGGCGACGATGCGGCGGAACGGCTCGCCACGCTCGCTGGCGTCGGTCGCGATCGTCTCCATCTGCGAGAGCAGGCCAAGCACCGGCACGCCGCGGATCGACTGCCCGAGGTCATCGGACCGTGGCGAGAGGACGCCGGCCGGCCGCATCTTGCCCATCGCCCCCGATTCCATGGCACGGATCACCATCTCGATGTCGACGGCGCGGCCGAGCAGCAGGGCCGGCAGGGTCGCCTCGCGCGCCGCATGATGCTTGGAGCGCGAGTATTTGAAATAGCGATAGGCGAGGCGCGGGCCGCCGAGCAGGGCGATCTGCACCAGCCAGTAGAGGACGATGGTGATCTTGCCGAAGAAGAAATAGCCGTAGAGGTTCGGCGAGACGAGCACGTAGTCGACGACCAGCAAGGTCAGGGTCAGGACCGTGACCGCCCGGACGATGTTCGAGAGATCGGGCAGCGAGGCGAAGCGCCATTTCGAGCGGTAGAGCTGGAAGAACCAGTAGACCGCGCCGGCATAGGCGACGAAGAAGGGCAGGATCGTCGGCAATTGCCGCATCCGCTCGTCGAACAGCCAGCCATCGAAGCGCACGGCGAAGACGAAGACGATCGCGAGCGCGGTCATCGCCAGGTCATGGACGATGACGGCGAGCTTCTTGGCGCTCTGTTTGGAGAGATTCAGCATGCGCGGCGGGGTATCCCGCTCCGCCAGCGCCTTGTCAACGCAGGTCGGAGTGCCGGTCAGGCGGCAGAGCGGGCGGCGCCCAGCCCGGAGAGGATGAAGTCGATCATCTCATCGACGGTCGGGCCGGGAAGCTCGGCACATTGGCCGAGCAGGAGCGGGTGACAGAAACGCAGCATCGCCATGCGCACGCAATGGGTCGCCGTGACCGGATCGCGGGCGGCGAACTCGCCCTTGGCGATGCCGTCGGCGACGACAGAGCGCAGGATCGCGTCATAGCGCTCGATATGGCCGCGGACGACGTCCCAGCTCTCCTCCATCGCGCAAGCGACCATTTCATGCAGGCGGTGATTGTCGAGATAGCGAGCCGCATTGATGCGGCAAGTCGCGGCGAGGATGTCGCGCAGACGCTCGGCGGCAGGGCGCTTCTCGGCGGCGATCGCGGCGACGGTCGCCTCCAGCTCGCTCATCGAGCGCTCGGCGACGGCCTCGTTGATCGCCTTCTTGGAGTCGAAGAAACGATAGACATTCGCCGGACTCATGCGCAGCGACTTGGCGATATCGGCGACAGTGGTCTTCTGATAGCCGATCTGGCGGAAGAACCGCTCGGCGACATCGATGATGTCGTGCCTTGTATCGCGCTCAATCGTGCTCATGCCAGAGCAACTTCCCGGTCTGATGACTTGTTCCCATAGGCCGTCTGCGGACGCCATCGTTGACTATGACGAATTTCGTCAGTCGTCAACAAATTGAACGGCAAAGCTTTATTTGTGTCCTCCTGACAGTTTTTCGCCGAACGCCCGCTCATGTCAGGAGCGCGATCGCGCCAGTTCGAGCAGCGCAGCGGTGTCGAGATGGCGCTCCAGATGCTCGGCCAGCCGGTCGAGGGTCGCTTCGACGGCCGGTTCATAGGCCTGGCCCGCCGCCAGTGGCTTTCCCGCCAGGTCTTCGAGCCAGGCGCGGCGCAGCGAATCCGACGTCAAGACGCCATGCAGATAGGTTCCGACGACCCGCCCGTCGGCGCTTCGGGCGCCTTCCGGCCGGCCATCGACGCTGAAAGGCGCGCGTGCCCGGTCGGGTCCGTGGCTGGCGCCGAGATGGATCTCGTAGGCGCGGCCAGTCGTGCCGCTCTCGGAATGCTCGACCGCGACCTCCCTGACGGTCTTGTCCGGCGTCAGCTCGGTCTCGATGTCGAGCAGGCCAAGCCCGGGAGCCGCGCCGGCCGGACCTTCGAGCCCGAGCGGGTCACGCACTATCGTGCCGAGCATCTGGTAGCCGCCGCAAAGACCGAGCACATGGCCGCCGCGGCGGCGATGGGCGAGAATGTCGATGTCCCAGCCCTCCTCCCGCAGCCTGGCGAGATCGCGCAGCGTCGTCTTCGAACCCGGCAGGATCACCAGCGCCGCATCGCCGGGCAGGGCCGAGCCGGGGCCAACGAAGACGAGCTCGACGCCAGGTTCGAGCTTGAGGGGATCGAGATCGTCGAAGTTGGCGATGCCGGGCAAAACGGGGACGGCGATCTTCAGCGCGCCCGCCCGGGCCGGCGCTCCGCGCGCCAGATCGAGCGCATCCTCGGCCGGCAGGCGCGCGGCCTCGGCGAACCAGGGCACGATGCCGAGGCTCGGCCAGCCCGTCGCCCGGGTGATCGTGTCGAGGGCCGGCGTGAACAGGCCGACATCGCCGCGGAAGCGATTGATGGCGAAGCCACGGATCATCGCCCGGTCTTCGGCATCGAGCACGGCATGGCTGCCGACGAGGCTGGCGATGACGCCACCGCGGTCGATGTCGCCGACCAGAACCGCCGGGACGCCGGCGGCGCGCGCAAAGCCGAGATTGGCGATGTCGCGGGCGCGCAGATTGGTCTCGGCCGGCGAACCCGCCCCCTCGACCAGGATGAGATCGGCGCCGTCGCTCAGCCTCTCGAAGCTCTCCAGCACCTTCGGCAGGAAATCGCCGCGGCGGCTGAAATCGCCGGAGGAGAGATGGCCGGCGACGCGGCCCTGCAGGATGATCTGGCTGCCGCGCTCGCTCTCGGGCTTGAGCAGCACCGGGTTCATGTCGACATGCGCCGCGATCCGGGCGGCGCGCGCCTGCAACGCCTGGGCCCGGCCGATCTCGCCCTGCGCGGTCGCAGCGGCGTTGTTTGACATGTTCTGCGGCTTGAACGGGCGGACCTTCAGCCCGCGATCGGCGAAGAGGCGGCAGAGGCCGGCGACGAGCAGGGACTTGCCGACATTGGAGCCGGTGCCGAGCAGCATCAAGGCGGGGGTTGAGCGGGAGGAACGCATGGGTCCTGCCTAGCCCGCTTCCAGCCCCAGAAAAAGCTCACCGATCCACGTCAGCGTCCCACGGCTCCAAAGGGGCGAAGAAACCGTGGAAGTGCTGTCGTGAACCGGCTGTGCGTAGAAAATACTGACTGCTGACGAATGTCAATATTCATCACTCCGCATAATCTGCCGCTTTTTCGGGGCGATGCACACCGGCGTTGCGCGTGCTATGGCGACATCCAAGCCTTCCCGCCCGCCTTTCCGAGCGAAGCCAGCCGCGATGAATCCGATCTTCTCCGCCCTTCCGACGACGATCTTCGAGACCATGTCGCGGCTCGCGCGCGAGCATCAGGCCGTCAATCTTGGCCAGGGCTTTCCAGATGATCCCGGCCCGGAGGACGTCCGGCGCAAGGCCGCCGAGGCCGTGATCGACGGTTGGAACCAGTATCCACCGATGATGGGCCTGCAGGAGCTGCGCCAGGCCACAGCGACCCATTTCCGGCATTGGCAGGGCCTGGAGCTCGATCCGGAGGCCGAGGTGATGATCACCTCCGGTGCGACCGAGGCGATCGCCGGCGCTCTGATGGCCGTGGTCTCGCCCGGCGACGAGGTCGTGCTGTTCGAGCCGATGTACGACGCCTATCTGCCGCTGGTGCGCCGCGCAGGGGGCGTTCCCAAGTTCGTGACGCTGACGCCGCCGCATTTCGGGCTCAGCGAGGAAGCGCTGGCGAAGGCCTTCTCGCCGAAGACCAAGGCAGTGCTGTTCAACAATCCGCTCAACCCGACCGCGACCAATTTCAGCGAGGCCGATCTCGACCTGCTGGCCTCGTTCTGCGTTCGGCACGATGCCGTCGCGATCTGCGACGACGTCTGGGAGCATGTCGTCTTCGACGGGCATCGCCACCAGCCGCTGATGAGCCGGCCCGGCATGCGCGAGCGCACGGTCAAGATCTCCTCGGCCGGCAAGATCTTCTCGCTGACCGGCTGGAAGGTCGGCATGGTGATGGCGGCGCCGGAGCTGATGCGCGTGCTCGCGAAGGCGCACCAGTACATCACCTTCACCACGCCGCCGAACCTGCAGGCGGCGGTCGCCTATGGCCTCGGCAAGGACGAAGCCTATTTCGAGGGGATGCGCGCCGATTTCCAGCGCTCGCGCGACCGTTTCGCCGGCGGCCTCCGCGAGCTCGGCTTCAGCGTGCTGCCGAGCGCCGGCACCTATTTCCTCAATGTCGACATCGGCCCGCTCGGGCAGAGCGACGACGTCGCCTTCTGCCAGAGGCTGGTCGCCGAGCATGGCGTCGCCGCGATCCCGGTCAGCGCCTTCTATGCGGAAGGGGCGGTGCGCAATGTCGTGCGCTTCTGCTTCGCCAAGCACGATGCGACGCTGGACAAGGCTTTGGAGCGGCTCGCGGCCCTACGCGTGAAGGGCTGATCAGGCCTTCCGAAGAGCCTCGACCAGAACCGCGGCCCGCCGCAGCCTCGGCTCGCGGCGCTTCGCCTCGGCGGCGAGGCCAAGGCCGCGCAGCGTCTCGATCGCCATGACGAGCTCGGTGGTCGCCTTCTCGGCCTCGGCGCGGTCGCGGAGACGCTCAGCCAGTTCCAGCCGCGCCTCGGCCCGATTGGCGGCGCTCTGCGCCCAAAGCGAGGGCACGATCTCGCGGCGTCTGACCTCCAGCGCCGCGTCATAGGCGGCGATCGCCTCCTCCAGCACGACCGGCTCGTTGTAATAGCCGGCGAGGCCGACCAGCGCGGCACCGATCCGGTCCTGCACCTCAGCCCATTCAAGCGGGGCGCTCTCGCGCGGCCGATCGTCGAGCACCAGCTTGAAGCAGTTCACCGCGGCTTCGAAGGCAGAGACACCGCTGGCGCGCAGGCCGAGCGCGACATGGGCCTTGCCGAGCTCCCATTGCAGCCGGCCCCACTCACGCGGCATGTCGGCGCGCGTCATCCCGGAGAGCCCGGCGCGGAAAGCGGCGACCCCCTCGTCGAGCAGGCCGGCATCATCCTCGATCTCGCCCAGCCGGGACAAAGCCTCACCGAGCCTGGTCTGCAGCGCCGTCCAGAGGCGCGGCGCCTTGGTGCGCTGCAGATCCTCCAGGGTCGTGCGATAGATCTCGACCGCCTGACGGAGCAGGGAACCGCCGCCCTCATGATGCGACAGGCCGGTGAGCGAGCGCGCCAGCCTGAGCTGCGTCTCGGCCCAGGGCACGGTCTGGTCGAAATTGTCGAGCTTGGCGAGCAGGCCGCGCAATTGGCCGATCGAAGCGACGAAGGCCGACTTGTCGGAGAAGTCGGCGCCGCGCCGCGCCAGCGCATCGGCCTGCATCCAGGCATAGGTGAGCCCGCTGCCAGCTTCAGCGGAGTCGGCGATCAGCGCCGCCTCGGCATAGCGCTCGGCGGCTTCACCATAGGCTTTCGGATTGAGATGCAGCATCGCCACCGCACCACGATCGGCGCGCCCGGCAGCAGCGGCGAGCAGCCGGTCGCGGGACAGCGCATCGGGAGCGGCCGCGCCATCGAGATTGCGCTGCTCGGCCAAGGCGAGCAGCCGGTCAGCCTCGGCGAGCCGGCCCTCGGCCAGCGCCTGGATGGCCTGCGCCTGCAATCTGTCGCGCTCGGGATCGCTGCCGGACGGCCTGGCGAGCCGGGCTTGCAGGCTGCGGAAATCGCCGGCGCGGCGGGCCAGGTTGTTCTCGATGCGGGTGAAATCGGGCTTGCCGGAGGCGTCCCCCATCGAGGCAAGCACCCCGAGCAGCAGCGCGGGGGGAACGCCCTCGCGCTGCGAGACACGGGCCAGGATGGTGGCGAGTTCCGGATTCACGTTTGTAAGCCCGCCACCCCTGTGCGACAGCGATCAGATCGCGGCGATGACCGCGATCTCGACGGTGTACTGCGGACCGGCGAGCTTGGCCTCGACGGTGGCGCGACCGGGCGTGTTGCCGGCCGAGACCCAGCCGTCCCAGACCGCGTTCATCTCGGCGAAGGTCGACATGTCGGAGAGCCAGATGTTGACCATCAGCAGCTTCGACTTGTCGGTGCCAGCCTCGGCCAGGAGACCGTCGATGATCGAGAGGATGTCCTTGGTCTGCTCGCCGACGCTCTTGCCGGCCGCCTTGTCGGCGACCTGACCGGCGAGATAGACCGTGTTGCCATGCACGACGGCCTTCGACATGCGCGGGCCGGGGGCGATGCGCTTGATGCTCATGATCTGGTCTCCTTCAGAATGGGCCTCGCTGGTAGCCCGAGACCGGAATCCGCGCAAATGCTTATCCCGCAGCGGCCCAACCCGCCCAGAGCAAGGCATAGCGCGCTGCCTTGCCGATGAACACCAGCAGGATGAAGCGCAGCAGCGGATAGTTCAACGAACCGGCGACGAAGGTCAAAGGGTCGCCGCCGATCGGCAGCCAGGCAAAGAGCAAGGACGGCCAGCCGAAGCGGGCGAACCAGCCCTGCGCCTTGGCGAAACGGACCGGATCGGGCCGCAGCCGTGCCGGGAGCCGTTCGACGCCGCCCGTCGCGATCAGCCGGCCGAGCCACCAATTGACCACCGAGCCGGCGGTGTTGGCGATGGAGGCAACGACAAAGAGCAGCGTCGGATCGACCGATTTCGCTGCCAATAGCCCGACGAAGACGGCTTCCGACTGCGCCGGCAGCAAGGTCGCGGCGACGAAGGCCGCGCCGGCCATCAGGCCGAGGGACGCGAAATCGAGCGGCATCAATCCAGCATCGCGGCGAGCGCGTTGACGGTGTTGGCGTTGCGCAGCGTCCCGATGCCGAGCTTTTTGGTCGTCAGATGCGAGAGCAGCTTCGTCTCGCTCGGCTTGCCGCCGAAATCGATCCAGAGATCGCCGTCAGCGAGAGCCAGAGCAATACCCGGCGTGGCGATCTCGCGGAGCATGGACAAGGCATCGGGGCCGAGCGGCTTTCGCATGACGCGGATGCCGATATCCGGGCCATTCCCTTCGGCGAAGGGATTTTGGGCGGCAAGCCGCCGCCACGCCTGAGCCGTACGCGCGATGATGTCGACATGCTTGCCGAAGCGAGCCCGGAAGCCAGTTTCCAACTGGCTTTCGATCGCCGCGACGGGCGCATTCTCGGCCTCGAAGATGAGATTGCCGGTGGCGACCCAGCTGCGCACATCGCCAAAGCCGAGTTCCGCCGCCATCGCCTTCAGATCCGCCATCACCAGGCGCCTGCCGGGGCCGAGCACGATCGAGTGCAGCAGGGCGACATAGGTCGTCATCGCGGTTCCGGACCGGGGGTTCGAGGCCCGTGCTAGAGCCGCCTCAGCGCGACCTGCTGGATGCGGTGGCTGGCGCCCTTGGTCAGGATCAAGCTGGCGCGCTGGCGGGTCGGCACGATGTTCTCGCGCAGGTTCGGCAGGTTGATGCCGGTCCAGAGCGTCTCGGCGATCGAGAGCGCCTCTTCCTCGCCGATCTCGGCGTATTTGCGGAAGAAGGAGCGCGGGTCGCGGAAAGCGGTCTGGCGC
This sequence comes from Allobosea sp., assembly GCA_024231975.1. Classification (GTDB taxonomy): domain Bacteria; phylum Pseudomonadota; class Alphaproteobacteria; order Rhizobiales; family Beijerinckiaceae; genus Allobosea. The sequence continues at coordinate 6,670 of JAAEQB010000026.1, read as the reverse complement.
AGCGTCATGAAGCGGTTGACGTACCAGCGGTGCAGGTCGTTCTCGTCGGCGTCGAGATAGACCGAGAAGTCGAAGAAGTCGGAGACGAAGGGAATGATGGTACCATCCCTGGGCAGGCGGCTCGCCTGCAGCACGTTCAGCCCTTCCAGGATCAGGATGTCCGGCCGCTCGACCGTGACCTGCTCGCCCGGCACGACGTCATAGACCAGGTGCGAATAGACGGGGGCGCTGACGGCGCGCTTGCCGGCCTTCACATCGGAGAGGAAGCGCAGGATCGCGGCGCTGTCATAGCTCTCGGGAAAACCCTTGCGCTGCATCAGGCCGCGGCGTTCGAGCTCGGCATTGGGCAGGAGGAAGCCGTCGGTGGTGACGAGCTCGACCTTCGGCGTGTTCGGCCAGCGCGAGAGCAGGGCCTGGAGCACGCGCGCCGTGGTCGACTTGCCGACTGCGACCGAGCCGGCCACGCCGATGACATAGGGAACCTTGGCCTCGGCCTCGGCCATCAGGAAGCGCTGGGTCGCCTTGAACAGCCCCTGCGTCGCGGCAACGTAGAGCGAGAGCAGGCGCGAGAGCGGCAGGTAGATCGCGACGATCTCGTCGAGCGAGATCGGGTCGTTGATCGATTGCAGCCTGGTGAGGTCGTCGACTGAGAGCGTCAGCGGCGTATCGGCACGCAGATGCGCCCATTCGTCACGTGAGAACGTGCGATAGGGCGAGACCAGATCGGGGGCGGATGGCGCCGTGATCGGACGCTGGTCCATGATACCCCCCGTTTTCCAGGCTTCGAGGTTCAACGCGACACTCGCCTCGACTTCAACGGGGCCGCGCAGCTTTCTCGGCCAGGCCAGAGCGCGCGGTACGGGCCTCAAGCTGGCTCAAGACGTCCCGCAATGCAACATCGCGGGCCTTGAGCACGACCAAAAGATGATAAAGCATATCGGCGCTCTCGGCGATCAGCTCGTCGCGATCACCCTTCACGGCGGCGATGACGGCCTCTACCGCCTCCTCGCCGAGCTTCTTGGCGGCGCGCTCGGGACCGGCGGCCAAAAGCTTGGCCGTCCAGGATTCATCCGGTGAAGCGCTCGCCCGCTCGGCGACGATGCGTTCGAGATCGGCAAGGGTGAAAGCCGTCATCGCTCAATCCAGCCGCATCGCGAGGCCAGCGGCGGCCATATGCGCCTTGGCCTGCGGGATGCTGTAGGTGCCGAAATGGAAGATCGAGGCAGCGAGCACGGCCGAGGCATGGCCGTCGCGCACGCCGGCGACGAGATCGTCGAGATCGCCGACGCCGCCCGAAGCGATCACCGGCACCGAGACCGCGTCGGCGATGCGCTGGGTCAGGCCGATATCGTAACCCGACTTGGTGCCGTCGCGATCCATCGAGGTTACCAGCAACTCGCCGGCGCCGAGCGAGACGACCTCGCGGGCGAAGGCAATGGCGTCGATGCCGGTGGCATTGCGCCCGCCATGGGTGAAGATCTCCCAGCGTCCAGGCGTGACCTGCTTGGCGTCGATGGCGACGACGATGCACTGGTCGCCGAATTTTTCCGCCGCCTCTTTGACGAAGGGGCGGTTGGTCACCGCCGCGGTGTTGATCGCAACCTTGTCGGCACCGGCCAGCAGCAGCGCGCGGATATCCTCGACCTTGCGCACGCCGCCGCCGACGGTCAGCGGCATGAAGCAGGCCTCGGCCGTACGGGTGACGACGTCGAGCAGGGTTCCACGCGCTTCATGGCTCGCGGTGATGTCGAGAAAGCAGAGCTCGTCGGCCCCAGCCACGTCATAGGCCTTGGCCGCCTCGACGGGATCGCCGGCATCGACGAGATCGACGAATTTCACGCCCTTGACGACACGGCCGTCCTTGACGTCGAGGCAGGGGATGATGCGGGTCTTCAGGGTCATGGGCAAAGGTCTTGAAGGCGGCCTGAAGCCGCAAGGCGGCGCAACCTAGAGCATGTTCCCCCAAAGTGGAAATGCAACGCCAGCTCGGCAAGCAATGCGTGCCGGACACGGGCGCCCTCGCCCCGATGGCGGTTGAACCTGCCTCCGCACGCTGCTCTCCTTGCGGCAACCACGAGAGAGGGGACGAGGCTTTTCATGCTGTCGACGATCATCCGCGGCGCGCTCGCCGCCTGCGCCGGGCTGTTCTGCATCAACGCCGCACAGGCACAAGCGCCGGTGAGTGCGCTCGATGCGATCCAGAGCGCCGGCACGCTGCGGATCTGCACCACCGGCGACTACAAGCCCTTCACCAACGCCGTGGGGGACGGCTTCGAGGGCATCGACATCGAGATGGCGAAGTCGCTCGCCAAGGCGATCGGTGTCGAGCCCAAGTTCGTGCGGACGAAATGGGCCGAGTTGATGCCCGATTTCACCAGCGGCAAATGCGACGTCGCCATGGGCGGCATCGGCGTGACGCTGGAACGGCAGAAGCGCGTGTTCTACTCGGATCCGGCACTGCGGACCGGCAAGATTCCGCTGGCGCGCTGCGCCGACAAGGAGAAGTTCCAGAGCGTCGCCGACATCGACAAGCCGGGCGTCACCGCGATCGCCAATCCCGGCGGCACCAATGAGCGCTTCGCAAAGAGCAACTTCAAGCAGGCCAAGGTGATGCTGCACCAGGACAACGTCACCATCTTCGACGAGATCCTCGCCGGGCGCGCCGACGTGTTCGTCACCGAGGCGATCGAGGCGACGGTACAGCAGAAGCTCAAGCCCGGCCTGTGCGCGGTCAATCCCGACAAGCCGCTGACCTTCATCGAGATCGGCTATCTGCTGCCGCGCGGCGATGTGATCTTCAAGGCCTTCGTCGACCAGTGGCTGCACATCGCCAAGGCGACCGGCGAGTACCAGCGCTATTACGAGCAGTATCTGCGCTGAGGAGGCGCTATCTCCCGGCAACCGAAAGACTGCGAATCGCAGCGTTCATCCCTCGTTTACGCTCATCCCAGCCAGATCGATCGCCGCGGGATTTGCCCTGCCTTCTGACGTTAGGGAAGTCTAGCATCGACGCTGCCGATCAAGCCTGCGCCGCGTACCACCTCCGGATCACGTGGCGCATCCCCGTCCATGCCTCGGAGTCCGACGATGTGCGACCATTGTGACCCAGCCGCCCGCAATACCAGGCTCTCGCGCCGCAAGCTGCTGGCGGCCGGCGCAGGCCTTGCCCTGGCCGGCGTCTTTTCGACATCGATCCAGGCGCAATCGGCCGCGGTCGGCCCCGACGACGCGCTGAAGCGGCTGGTGGACGGCAATGCCCGCTATGTTTCGGGCAATCTCAGCGAGCGCGATTTCTCGGCCGGGCGGGCGGCGCGCGCCGCCTCGCAGGCGCCCTTCGCCTCGATTCTGAGCTGCGCCGATTCGCGTATCGCGCCGGAACTCGCCTTCGACCAGGGGCCGGGCCAGCTCTTCGTCACCCGCGTCGCCGGGAATTTCGTCAATGCCGACGTGCTGGCGAGCCTGGAATATGGCGCGCAGGTGCTGGGCTCGCAGCTCATCCTGGTGCTCGGCCACAGCAATTGCGGCGCCGTCTCGGCGACCATCGACGTGGTCAAGAACAAGACCAAGCTGCCGGGACGCCTGCCGTCACTGACCAATGCGATCAGGCCGGCTGTGCTCGCGGCGCAGAAGGAGGGGGCGGCTGACCTGCTGAAGGCCGCCACCATCGCCAATGTCAGACTCAACGTCGCCAAGCTGCAGAAGGCGACGCCGATCCTGTCGCAGCGCCTCGCGCAGAAGCAGCTCAACGTGGTCGGCGGCGTCTACGACCTGGCGACCGGCAAGGTCGAGCTGGTCTAGGCGCCGTCGCTCAGGCCGCCGCCAGCCTAGCCAGCGCCGCCGCGGGGTCGATCCGGCCGTCATAGAGGGCGCGGCCGGTGATCGCGCCTTCGAGGATCGCGGCGTCGGGCGCGCAGAGCCGCTCGATATCGGCCATCGAGGCGAGCCCGCCCGAGGCGATCACCGGGATCGTCAGCGCATGGGCGAGCGCGATCGTGCCGTCCCAGTTGATGCCCTGGAGCATGCCGTCGCGGGCGATGTCGGTGTAGACGATCGCAGCGACGCCGGCGTCCTCGAAGCGGCGGCCGAGATCGTCGGCAGCCAAGGCCGAGGTCTCGGCCCAGCCTTCAACCGCGACGAAACCGTCGCGCGCGTCGATGCCGACAGCGACCTTGCCCGGAAAGGCCTTGGCCGCCTCGCGGACGAAGCCGGGATCGCGCACCGCCGCCGTGCCGATGATGACGCGGGCGACGCCTTTACCGAGCCAACCCTCGACCGTCTTCATGTCGCGAATGCCGCCACCGAGCTGCACCGGGAAGGAGACACGCTGCAGGATCGCCTCGACGGCCGCCGCATTCATCGGCTTGCCGGCGAAGGCGCCATCGAGATCGACGACGTGCAGCCACTCGAAGCCCTGCGCCTCGAAGGTCGCGGCCTGGGTGGCGGGATCGTCGTTGAAGATCGTCGCTTGGTCCATGTCGCCCTGCTTCAGGCGGACGCAGCGGCCTTCCTTGAGATCGATGGCGGGGAAGAGGATCACGGTGCCCACCTCAGGAAATTGCCGATCAGCTTGAGGCCGAGCTTCTGGCTCTTCTCGGGGTGGAACTGCGTGCCGGCGATGTTGTCGCGAGCCACCATCGCGGTGATCGGGCCGCCGTAATCGGTCAGCGCCAGCACCTCCTGCGGTTTTGCCGCCGTCAGCGCATAGGAGTGGACGAAATAGGCGTGCCAGCCGGCCGGGCCGGTTTCGATGCCGGCGAGCAAAGGATGCTCGTCCTGCGGATGCAGCGTGTTCCAGCCCATATGCGGAATCTTCAGGGCATCGTCCTGCGGGCGGATCAGCGCGACGTCGCCGGCGATCCAGTCGAGCCCCGGCGTCGTCACATATTCGAGGCCGCGGCTCGCCATCAATTGCATGCCGACGCAGATGCCGAGGAAGGGCCGGCCCTTGCCGCGAACGGTATCCTCCAGCGCCTCGACCATGCCGGAGACGGCATCGAGGCCACGGCGGCAATCAGCGAAGGCGCCGACGCCGGGCAGCACGATGCGGTCGGCGGCGCGGACCTCGGCGGGATCGCTGGTGACGCGGATGATCGCGGCGATGCCAGCTTCCGAAGCGGCGCGCTCGAAGGCCTTTGCGGCCGAGTGCAGGTTGCCCGAGCCGTAATCGACGATGGTGACGGTCTGGCTCATCGTCCGTTCGCCTCGGGGAAGAGGCCGATCACCGGTGCGGAGCTCGGCGCGAAGCGCGCGGGAGCCGGCGCCGTCTCGACGACGCGCGGCGGCGCGCCGGCAGGCAGGGCCCGCTCGAAGAAGCGGCGCTCGGCGCTGGAGAGGTCCGGCGCCTCGACCACGTCGACCAGCCGCCAGCCCTTGCGCAGCAGCTTGCGCGCGATCAGGTTCTGGCCCTCGAAGCCGAGGAAGAGCCCGAGCGCCATCTGCGACAGGGCAACCGCGCCGATGGCGAAGCCGAGCTGGCGCTGGGCATAGACCAGCCCGCCCCAGACCAGCGCGTAGAGGACGAAGGCGAGCCAGAGCCGCTTGTAGAGCAGCCAGACGCCGCCGAAGACGAAGGCCGAGAAGGTGAAGCTCTCCGGCAGGAGCCGCGCCTGCTCAACCTCCTCGCGCAGGCCGCCGGCGCCCGGCGGCGGGATCAGAGCCTGATAGAACGCCATGGCAGCGATCCCTTTGATCCCAAAAGTTCAGAGCATTGCTCAAGCAAAAAACCGGTTCCCACTTTTTCGCGCAATGCTCTAGAGGGCGCCCTTGGTCGAGGGCACGCGGCCGCCCTCGCGCGGATCAACCTCGAGTGCCTGACGCAATGCCCGCGCCAGGCCTTTGAAGCAGCTCTCGGCGATATGGTGGGCATTGTCGCCATAGAGCGTCTCGACATGGAGCGTGATGCCGGCATTCATCGCGAAAGCCTGGAAGAACTCGCGCACCAATTCGGTATCGAACGTCCCGATCTTCTGTGCCTTGAACTCCGTCCGGAAGACCAGGAAAGGCCGGCCGGAGACGTCGACCGCAACGCGGGTCAGCGTCTCGTCCATCGGCAGGTGGACATCGGCATAGCGGCGGATGCCCTTCTTGTCGCCGAGCGCTGCTTTGAGGGCCTCGCCGAGCGCGATGCCGGCATCCTCGACCGAGTGGTGGTCGTCGATATGGGTGTCGCCCTTCACCTTGACCGTGGTGTCGATCAGCGAATGGCGGGCGAAGAGATCGAGCATATGGTCGAAGAAGCCGATCCCGGTCGCAATCTCGGCCTTGCCCGTACCGTCGAGCACGAGCTTGACCGCGATGTCGGTCTCGTTGGTGCGGCGCTTCACTTCGCCCGAACGCATGGGGAACCCTTTTCTACTCCGTCGGCGGCTGCTTTAGCAGGCAGGCGGCTGGATGGCCAACCATCTCGGCACCGAACGCAATGAAGGGCGCGGGGAACCCTTCTCCCGTGTGGGAGAAGGGCAGGGATGAGGGCCCGCCCTTCCCGCAGAAGGCGCAACGGCAACGGCTGCACTCAAATAATCAGCGGCGGTCCCTCACCCCTGCCCCTTGTGTGTAGAAGAGGTATGAGCCTTGATGCTGGGGCTCGCGGGGTCTCTGCGGCGAGCCCGCCCCTACCCGTGGTGGCCAAGACCGTGGGAGAGCCGAGGGCCGCCGCGGAGCGTCATTCACG
>JAAEQB010000025.1 GCA_024231975.1 Allobosea sp. | reverse complement strand
GACTCGCCATGGCGGCACCGATCTCCTCGGCGGTGCGGGCCCGGCGCCACAGGCGCAGCTCGCTCACCGTGCCCTCGAAAAAGTGACTGCCGCCGGCGCGGCTGCCCACGTACAGGCTCGCCGTGCCGCGGATCGTGCTGGTGACGGTGTCGGTCGCCTGCCCCTGGGCCTCGCCGTCGACGTAGAGCTTGAGCGTCGTGCCCTCCCGGACCGCGGCCAGGTGATGGAAGCCGCCGTCGCTGACCGCGGCGGTCGAGACCACCTCGGGATGCGGGGTGGCACCGCTCGAACGGGCGAAGACGAAGTGCCCCGAACCGCCGCGATAACGCAGGGCCCAGGGGAAGCCGCCGCCGCCCTTCCACTTCTCCACCACCACCCGCTCGTCCTCGTCGCCGGCCTGATCGCCGGCCTGGACCCACAGCTCGAGGGTGAAGTCGTCGTCGGGCCGGGCGAAGGCGAGATCGCCGTGGTGAGGGATCTCGAGGTAGCTGCTGGTGCCGTTGAGCTCCAGGGCCTCGGGAATCGCGGTCGCCGGCGGCGGCGACGGCGTAACCGACGTGGCGCCGAAATTGCGGCCGGCGAGCGCGGCCCCGGCATTAGCCGCGGTCTCGCCTTCGCCGTCGTCCAGCGGCCACACCCCGGCCAGGCCGGGCTCGTCGCCGGCCAGGCGCTGGTGCATCGCGGCGCGGATCTCCGCGGCGCTGCGCGCGGTGCGCCAGATGCGCAGCTCGGCGATCTGCCCCGGGAAGAACCAGTCCTGGTCGGGAAAGCGGCCGATCCATACCGGACCGCTGCCCGCAAACGACCCCTTGCCAGTGGCCGAGCCGTCGAGCACGCCGTTGAGAAACACCGCCTGCTCGTCGCTCGATTTGGTGTAGCGCCACGCCAGGTGATACCAGGTGTCGAGCGCG
>JAAEQB010000024.1 GCA_024231975.1 Allobosea sp. | reverse complement strand
TCCCGCAGACCACGCCGCGCCGCGAAATCCCCATAGCCCACGGCCCCGGGCCGCGGCTTCCTCCCCTGGAGGCTCTCAGACGCGGGCCCAGGAGCCTCGTGATCATGCCGCGCAAGGGCCCGCATCTGAGACCCTTCACAAAAGCGGAAGCTTGTACATCGCCCCGAAGCAGACATTCGTGAGGAGCCGCTGAGAGCAGCTTTCTCCTGTCTCATTATCAGGCGCGTACCGTCCTCTTTGTAATCGCTAGATCTGCCAGCGCGATCTCGTCGATTTCAACGCCAAGCCCGGATGCTTCCGGCACCTGATAGCCGTCTCCTTCGATCATAGGCCCCTGTCGGACGAAACCGCTGCGCGAGGGTGGATTGTCGTTCTCGTAGGATTCGAGGATCACGAAATTCGTCAGCAGTGAGGCCAACGTCACCGAGGCTGCGATCGCGACCGGGCCATGCGGATTATGTGGCGCGACGCCGATGTTGTAGGTCTCGGCCGCGTTGCCGATTTTGACGGCTTCGGTCAGCCCGCCGACACGAATGATCGAGGGTTGCACCAGCCCGACCGCCTGTCGCTCGATAATCTCCGCGAATTGCCGACGGGAATGCAGCCTTTCTCCAAAGGCGATGCGGGTCCGCGTGGCGGCCGACAGTCTCGCCAGCGCTTCCGCACTTTGGAACTCGGTCGGTTCCTCGACAAAGACGAGGTCGCAATCGGCCACGCCGGCGCAGAACTGCGCCGCCGAGGCCCAGTCGAGCCGGCGCCAGAGATCGACCATCAGCCCGATCGACGGGCCGACGGCTCCGCGGACCGCCTGCACCTCTGCCACCGCTCTCGGTACGTCGTGCTGTCGAACGCGATACTGGAGCTGATCGGGAGTCCCGAACGGATACCATTTCAGAGCGGTCGCGCCGCGCGAAACAGCGTCCTGCGCCTTCCGGATCAGCTCTTCCGTCGACCGGTATCCGGCCCACCACTGATTGAGATAGACGCCGACGCGATCCCGCACGGCACCGCCCAAGAGCTGATGTACCGGCAGGCTATAGGCCTTGCCGGTGATGTCCCAAAGCGCTTGATCGATTGCGGCGAGGGCAGCCATGCTGCTGGCGCCCTCGCTCCAGTAGACCTTGTCCTTGAGCATCGCCCAGTGCTTCGCGACAGCGGTCGGGTCCTGCCCTGCGATGGCACGAAACCCTTCTTCGATGCCCGCAGCAACCGACGGCCAGCGATGGTCCAGCGTCGCTTCACCGAAGCCGACATGGCCCCTATCCGTCTGGATTGCCGCAAAGAGATAGTGCTTGTTTGCATCTGCGAGCACATAGGTTCGCAGTTCGGAGATTTTCATGGCCCGTCTCTCCGCAACCGGTTCGGCAGACTACCGGCCGGCCGCGGCCGTCACGATGATCTCGACGAGAACGTCTGGCGCCCCCATCTCGCATTGCGCCGTCGCGCGCGTCGGTGCCGCATTCGGCGCAGTCCATGCGTTCCAGACCTCGTTCATACCCTCGAAGTCCCGGGCGAGGTTCTTGATCCAGATCTGGGCGGTGAGAAGTCGGCTCTTGTCGGTGCCGGCCCTGGCGAGGAACTGCTCGATCTTCTCAAGCGTCTGCCTGGTTTGCCCCTTGATGTCCTGGCTGCGGTCATCGGCGGTCATGCCGCCGACATGGACGACTCCGTTGTAGACGACGACCCGACTGCGGCGCGGGTCGGTCTCGATGCGGACGATGTCGGTCATGGCCTTCTCCTTGTGATGGATCGAAGTGTCGAAGGGGTCAGGGGACGAAGTCGCCCAGCATCACCGGTTTGATCGGCGCTCTGATGCGGTAGTAGCCGACATCTGCTGGCGCAGCGCCGCGCGCGTCGGCGATGATCTCCGTGACGGTCAAGCCGCATAGCCGTCCTTGGCAGGGTCCCATTCCGCAGCGGCCGAACGCCTTCGTCTGGTTGGGGCCGAGGCAGCCGAGCTCGACATAGCCGCGGATCTGGCCAGCGGTGACTTCTTCGCAGCGGCAGACGATCACGTCGGGATCACGCGGAATGCGGTTTGCGTCGCTCGGTCGGTAGAGCTTGTTCAGGAAGCGCCGGATATGACTTTGCCGTTCGAACTGGTCGATCAATGCTGCACGCCGGCGGGCATCGACGTCGCGGCCGGCATGTTCCGCGATGGCGAGCGCCGCCAGCCTTCCCTGCGTTGCAGAAGCTTGCGCGCCGACGATGGCACGGCTGTCGCCGGCGACGTAGACCGGCGTATTGCTCAGCCGTCCCCAAGGGTCTGTCTCGGGCAACCAGCATAGCTGCGCGCCATCCCAGCGATGGGCCGCCCCAGTTGACCACGATAGCTGTGTGTTCGGAACGACACCCTGATGCAGCAGGATGAGCGTCGCTGGTATCGTCACTCGCCGGCCGCAATGGAAAAAACCGAGGCCCTCGGCTTGTTGCTCGCCCTGGATCGCGAGCTCGCTCGCGCCCGAATAGAACCTGACGCTATGCCTACGTAGCGTCGCGATCAGCTTGAGGCCCTTGGCGAGGTCGCGCCAGCCGCGCACGGCACCGAGAGCGTGCCGGGCGGCACCGACATAACCCGACCGCTCCGTCGTATCGACGATGGCCGCGATCGCCACGCCGGCGCGAAGGTACTGCCAGGCGAGGAGGTAGAGCAGCGGCCCACAGCCCGCCAGCACGACCGGCCCGCTCGGCAGAGCACCCGCACCTTTCAGCAGGATCTGCGCCGCCCCCGCCCCCAGAACGCCGGGAAGCGTCCACCCCTTGATCGGGAAGGGCCGTTCCATGGCGCCGCTCGCCAGCAGCACGGACTTGCCGGCGATCTGTCGCGATTGTCCGTCCAGGACGTAATCCACGGCGCCGGAGTGCGCGACATTCCAGACGACGGCTCCGCGCAGATGCTCGGCGCCGCTGTCCCGGAACTCGGTCGCGAGACTGCGTCCGGCTGCGTAATCTTTGCCGAGAACCGCGACGCGATCGGGGGGGGCGGTTTCGATGCTGCGGTAAATCTGGCCGCCGAGCGCAGGCTGCTCATCGAGAACGATCACCGAGAGCCCCTGGGAGCGCGCTTCGCAGGCCGCAGCCATGCCTGCTGGTCCACAGCCGACGACGACGAGATCCGCCGCAGTTGCGCTCATGGCTCTTCTCCGAAGCTGAATTCGTCGAGATGGGCCGCACCGCACTGGCGCGTGACGACCATCCCTTCACGGACAGGGATCAGGCAGCTTTGCCGCGCCGGCACCCCGTCGATCTCCACGAGGCATTCGAAGCAGACGCCCATCATGCAATAGGGGGCGCGCGGAACACCGCCGACGACGCTCGACCGGAATTCCCTGACGCCGCCGACGAGCAGAGCCGCGGCGACAGTGATACCGGCCGGAACCCGCAGCGGCGAGCCTTCGAACATGATGGTGACCGAGGCGTTCGTCGGCGCATGCGGAACGGTGAAGAGCGGCTCAATGGTCATGGCTGAAGCTCGCAGCGGGGTCGAGGAAGCGGTCGCCGGTGAATACTTCGAAGCCGGCCGGCGCCTGCGAGAGCCCAGCCATCCAGGGGCCAACCACGTAGCAATGGGCGGCTGCGAGGGTGACGCCGCTATGGCTGGTGGCGAGGAAGGCCCCGGGGCAGGACGCCGATTCCTGGTAGATCGGGTAGCCGTCCAGGGTTAGCGGTCGCAGGGCCCCCCACGCCCGGACCAGGCGCGCGCGCGCCAGGGCCGGGAAGGTTTCGACCGCGCGGCGGGCTAGCACCTCGATCTTGTCGGTCGTCGTGCCATCGTCGAGGCCGACATCCTCAGAGGTGGAGCCGATCTGGACACTGCCCTCGCGTGTCTGCCGGCACTTGTTCGTAGGATAGTCGAGAAACGGTTTCAGCCGCTCGGTGATCAGCACCTGGCCGCGGGTGGAGGCAATCGGCGCGTGCAGACCGACCTGCGAGGCCAGGCCGGCGTTGCCGAGGCCCGCCGCAAGCACGATCCGGTCGCTCTTCCAATTCTGGCCGTCCTTCGCGACGGCTTCGAAAGATCCATTGTCGCGATGGTGCCGGATTTCCGCAACGTCCACGCCGGTAATCACTTCGGCTCCGCGGTGCCGAAGCGCGGCATGCAGACCGCGCAAGAGCATCAGTGGGTTCGCGTGGCCGTCGAGCGGACAGTAGCTTCCCCCCACGACCGCAGGGCCAATCCCAGGGAGGTACTGCCGCAGCTCCGAGGGGGCCATCATCTTGAAGGGAATGCCGCCGACCTCACGATCTATCCGTTCCAGAAGATCGGCGCGTGCCCTCACATCGGCATCGTTGAAGCCCAGCCAGAATCCACCCGGTTGTTCGAGACCGGCGTCGACATCGGTCAGATCGACCAGTTCCTTCTGCAGGTTCGGCCAGAGCTTCAGTGCGTCTCGGCTCCAGCTCGCATAGCGGGGCATCTTGCCGCCCTTGCTCGAAACCCAGACTAGTCCAAAGTTGCCTCGGGAGGCCCGAAAGGCAGTGTCTCCCTGGTCGAGCACACGCACGCGCATTCCGGCCCGTAGCGCACCGTAGGCGATGGCGGCACCGACAAGGCCGCCCCCTACCACCGTCATCGTCTGGTTGCTCATGTCCGCAACTCCGGTCCAGGCCGGCTTTCATTTGATATTTCGGGCGCAACTATCCTGTCGGCGCCGATGAAGGCGGCCGATCGGGACGGTCGTTTCGGCTACTTCTTTCCGATGAGAACCCTGTCCAGGCCGACTATGCGGTCGAGAATGAACATGAAGGCCATCGTTCCCAGGATCAGAATGGTGGAGACCGAAGTCGTCACCGGATCGGTCAACTGGGATATGCGGTTGTAGAGCGCGACGGGCAGCGTCGTGGTTCCCGGAGTTGCGACGAAAATGGTCATCGTGACCTCGTCGAAGCTCTGGATGAAGGCGAGTATCCATCCCGCCGCCACGCCCGGCAGGATGAGCGGCAGGAGAATCCGACGGAAGGCGACCGTTCGCGACGCACCGAGCGATCGGGCGGCGGCCTCTGCGTCGCGTTCGAGCCCGATCACGGCGGCGAGCGTCAGCCGCAGGGAATACGGAACGATGGTGATCGCATGGACCAGCACGAGGGCCACGAACGAGCCGGTCCAATCCATGATCGAAAAGAAGCGCAGGAAGGCGACCCCGAGTACGACATGTGGGATCATCAGAGGCGACATCAGGAACGCCATCAACGCGTCACGTCCGAGAAACCGATGACGGGCGATGGCGAGCGCCGCGGGAACGGCGAGGATGGTCGCCAGCGTCGCCGAAGCAAGGCCGAGCCAGATCGACAGCCAGAACGCGCTGATCAGTTCAGGCGCTGCCAGAATTTCCCGGTACCAGCGTAGCGACGCGCCGTCGAACGGCATCGACAGGTATTCCTTGTCGGACAGCGAGACCAGCATCACGACGACCAACGGGGCGAGGATGAACATGGTGAGCAACGCGTGGAAGATCAGCGCAAGCGGCCCATTTTTTCCGATGTCTCGACCGCTCATGCGAACACCTGCTTGAAACGCCGCTCGACGATACGGTTGCACCCGACGATGATCAGCACGTTGGCGAGCAGCAGAAGCACCGCGATGGCGGCTCCAAGCGGCCAGTTGAGCGAATTGAAAAACTCGTCGTAGAGCGTGGTCGCGACGACCTTCACCCGGCGCCCACCGATGATTGCGGGGGTGGCGTAAGCCGACGCCGCCAATGCGAAGACGATGATGGCTCCGGACAGGATGCCGGGCATCAACTGCGGCAGCATGATGCGGCGGAAGGTCGTGAAAGGGCCGGCCCCGAGCGAGCGAGCCGCGTGCTCGATCTGGCCGTCGAGGCGCTGCATGGCGCTCCACACCGCGATGATCATGAAGGGCAAGAAGACATGCGTCAGGACGATGACGACGCCCGTCATCGAGAACAGCAGCCGGATCGGCTCGTCGACCAGCCCGAGCGATCGCAGCGCCGTGTTCACGAGCCCCTGACTGCCGAGCAGGACCGACCAGCCCAGCGTGCGCACGACAACTGAGATCAGCAGCGGCCCGAGGATGACAACAAAGAAGGTGCCGCGCCAGACCGGCTTCATCTTGGCCAGGATCAAGGTCTCGGGCACGCCGAGAACAATGCAGATCACCGTCACGGCGAGCGCCATTCCGCCCGTCCGGAGGAAAATCTCCTGGTAGTAGCCGTCGAGGAGAATCTCGAGATAGTTGCCCCAGCCCAAAGTTTGCTGGATGCCGCGCATGCCGTCGAAGGCATTGAACGACAGGATCGCCGTCAGGACGAGCGGGACGGCCAGCAGCGCGAGATAAAGCGCAAGCGCCGGCAGCGAGAGGAGCCAAGGCGTGCCGCGGCCGGTGTGAGCGACAGAGCTAGCCATGGGAGCCCTCCGTCGCGATGATGCGCAGGTCGTCGGCGTTCCAGCTCACCCCGACCGGCTCGCCCTCCTCGGGTTGCAATGCACCGATGTTTTGTTGGGTGATCCGAAGCGATCCGAGCTCGGTCTCAATCTCGTAAATCCACGAGCCGCCCAGGAAAAGGCGGGTGCCGACGTGTCCTCGCAAGGTGGCCTCGTCCGGGGAGCCCAGGCGGAGGCGCTCCGGACGGATGAAAACTGCGATCTCAGGACCAATCTGGTCTTTTGCGAGCTTCGTTCGGAATGATACGGGGCCGACCTTGACGGTCGCCTCGTCGCCGGCGCGCTTTTCGACCCGCCCGCTCAGCACATTCGTATGGCCCAGGAACCGTGAAGCGAATTCCGAGGTCGGCCTGTCGTACACCTCCTGCGGTGTGCCGAGCTGCGCAATGCCGCCATTCGTCATGACGGCGATCCGATCGCTCATCGTCATCGCCTCGACCTGATCGTGGGTAACCAGGATCGCGGTGATGCCGAGCCGCCGCTGCAAGGACCGGAGCTCGACATGCATTTCGCCGCGGAGCTTGGCGTCGAGATTTGACATCGGCTCGTCCAGAAGCAGGACGCGCGGCCGGATCGCCAGAGCACGGGCGATCGCGACACGCTGGCGTTGCCCACCGGAGAGTTCGCTGGGATAGCGGCCCTCGAGGCCAGCCAGGCGAACCATCGCCAAAGCTTCTTCGACCCGGCGTTTCAGCTCGCCACGCTCGACCCGGCGCATTTCAAGGCCGAAGCCGATGTTCTGGGCCACGCTCATGTGGGGGAAGAGTGCATAACTCTGGAAGACCACCCCCATGTCACGCTTTTCCGGGGCGATGCTGGTCAGTTCGTGGCCATCGACCACGATGCTCCCCGTCGTCGGCGGGACGAAGCCCGCCACCATCTGCAGAGTCGTCGTCTTACCGCAGCCCGAAGGGCCAAGCAGGGACAGGAACTCGCCTTCTTTGACGTCTAGGTTCATGTCCCGAACGGCGTGGACCGGGCCATAGCTCTTCGACAGGGCACGCAGAGACAAACTGCTCATTTCGAATGAAGCCTTCGCTTCGACAACTGCGGAGATTGGCGCTCGCGCCCTATCTCTCGATCGTGCGGTTCCAGCGATTGGTCCATTCGGCCCGCTTCTTGTTGATCTCGCTCCACTGGACCGAGATCATCCTGCCCACACGCTCGTCGCCGTAGGGAACCTGTTCGGCCAGCTTGTCGTCGAGCCTGGTCTGGCGATTGGTGGGGCCAAAGCCTTCCGTGGCGAGTTTGGCCTGGATCGCAGGCGTGACCAGGTATTGCAGGAAAGCCTGCGACGCCTCAGGAAGACTGTTCTGGACCACGGGGCAAGCGCCGAGCACGAGCGCAGGCGTCCCTTCCTTCGGATACACGAACTCCATCGGGAAGCCGGTATTCTTAAGCGCGATCGCGCGGCTGCTGCCCCAAACGGCCACGTCGACATCGTTGTTCTGGAACATCTCCGCGAGCTTCGCGGGCGAGGAGGACCAGCTCAGAATGTTCGGCGCCAGCGATTTGCGGATGGAGCCGAAGCCGGGCTCGATATTGCTCTCGTCGCCGCCGTTGATGCGAGCGAACATCACGAGCGTATGCACACCGTAGGTGCCGGATAGCGAGGAGGCCGTGACGCGTCCCTCAAGCCTCTTGTCGGTCAGATCCTTCCAGGAGGCGGGCGCCGACCAGCCCTTCTTCTTGTAGTTCGCGGCGTTGTAGGCGATCCCGGTCGCCACCAACCCGATACCGATGCCGTTGCCGCCGAATTGGGCGAAGGGATAGATCTCCTTGTAGATGGGAGCGTCGGTCAGCTTGTCGCAATATCCGAACTGGATGGCCTGATAGAGCGGCCCGTCATCGACAATGGCGACATTGATCTCCTGCTTGCCGGCTTGAGCTTGCAGCTTCGCGACGATCTCGCTGGAAATCCCAGGGACGTAGGTAATCTTTACGTTATGCTTGGCTTCGAATTCAGGAATGATCTGGGTTTGGAAAAGCTTTTGCGTGCTGCCGCCAGGTCCAGCGACGTACATGGTTTGCTGAGCCAGTGCAGGAGGAGCAAAAGCCATAGCTCCGGCCAAAAAAAGATTACGAATGCGATTCATGACCCCTCCGAATATTTTATTTTGAGCTGAGAGATGACGATTTTTCCTCCCGTCATGTTCTCGTGCGCAATCAGGCTATGAACAGCATCTCATTATGGCAAATAGAAATAAGCCGAGGGTCTATGCATTGAGGATATAGCCCTGCCGCACTTTGCCTTGGGCCATTGGAGGCTTTTCCAACCGAAATACAGGAGCGCATCGACGCCCGGTTCAGCGAGATTGCTCTATCTTCCGCCGCGCTTCGGCGCAGCGTTGAGCGCGGCCTTCTCTTCCATCGTCACCGCCTTGAGAACCTCGACGAAGCTAGCGGCCAAACGGCTTTTCGGGCGCCCCTTCGGATAGATCAGCTGGGCTTCGTGTTTGATCGAGGGGCGGAAGGGGCGCATGACGACGCCCAGATGCCGGTAGTCCTGAGCCGCAAGCGGGTTGACGATCGCCACGCCGAGCCCTTGTGCCACCAGCGAGCAGGTGATCGTGCTGAACGGCGTTTCCAGGGTGATGCGCCGATCGATGCCCGCCTTCGTGAACACCTCGTCGACGTCCGAACGGCCGTGGTCGTTCTGCGCGAAGGAGATGTAGGGCTCGTCCGCGAGATCAGCCGGGCGCACCGCCGCTTTACCAGCTAGGCGATGCTCGGCCGGCATCAGGCAGACTCCGTCGACGCAGTAGAGCTGCTCGCTGGAAAAGCCGTAATTCTCATACAGGTGCGAGACGATTCCGACATCGCAGGACATTTCGTCTACCCACTGCGACACCGCTGCCGAGTGCCCCGCATGGATCGAAATGCCGGTTTCCGGATAAATCTCCGCAAAGCGTTTGATCGAGCGAGGGATCAAGCCGTGGGCCAGCGTCTGAATCGATCCGATCCGGAGAAGGCCTCCGCTGAACCGACGGATCCGGTTTGCCGCTTCCTCCAATCGCCGAATACCGTGGAAGCTGCGCTGAACCTCGTTGAAAAACGACAAGCCGTCTGTGGTTGGCACCACTTTTCCCGGCATCCGCTCGAACAACTGAAGCCCGGTTTCTTTTTCCAGCTGCGCGATTGAACGGCTGACATTCGGCTGCGACGTGTGAAGGATCCGAGCCGCCGCTGTAGTGGAGCCGGTTATCATGACCGCGCGAAAGGCTTCGACGTGAGAAAACCGCACTCCTTCGCGCCCTCTCTAAAGCACTACAATGAACCTTCATGCATGCTCGTCGCCTGGCAATGCAGGTGCTGGCATCGCGTATTGTACCGTGACGTCTCCCTGCATCGAGCACAATGTTGCCATGACGTTAGGCGCCAACCATTTGATAGGGAGCGAAGCTACATGCGCTCGCTGCAGGATAGCCGCACGCAGCCGAGCAGCGCCAGTTGCGGACGTTGAGGCATTGATCGGAAGCAGACGTTCAAAAGCATTCGGCATAGGTGCCAACCGGCGCAAACAGACTGGCACAGATAGTTTCAATGTTACTACCACGAGGGAGCTTCATGCAGTTGTTGCCGAGGGCGGTGCCGCGTTCGTTGCCGAGTACGGCGGCGGAGTACCTGAATTTCGAGAGCATGTCCGCGTCAGACAAGGGGTGCCCCCGATCGCCGCGAGCGGCGGTGGCCTCGGACGCGGCAACCTGACCTGACTTCAGGACAAGACGCAGGCGTGCCAGTCGCTCCGCAGGAAAGCGTCGGGAGAATTCCGGAGACTCGATGAGCCGGACGCGCCGCAGCATGTCGGCGATTGCAGAATCACACAACCCATCGGTACCGATCTCGCCGGCGCCGAGCCGTCCGCGGACGATGAAGGCAGCGAGCGGGAAGCCGATCGCATATTGCGCCGCCTCCGTCGTCGCCGGCCGTTGCGCGCCGAGACGCACCGCCTCGTGGAAGGTCTCGACTTCGACGCGCTCGATATCGGCGGCAGCGAGCCCATGCTCAGACAATAGGAGGCTCGCGGCCTCGATCGCCGGCTGCGCCCAGCGGCAGACCGGCCAGGGCTTGAAATACTGGTCGAGAACCAGCCAGCGCTCGCCGAGATCGGCCCAGATCGCCGCCTGCTCCGGCGCCTCCAGAGTGATCGCCGGCGCGCCTGTGAAGCCGTCCTTCGCCAGATAGGCGGCGCTGGTGCCGGCCAGCGCGCCCCAGCCCGAGCCGTCCTTGACCATGGTCGGATGGTCGATGCAGCGCATCATCTGGCTGCGCGGGCCGTGATATTCGGCGATGCCGAGGGCATGGCGGCTGCGTTCGCGGTCGAGCCCGAGCAGACGGGCGGCGACGGCGGCGCAGCCGAGCGCGTTCCAGGCGCCGGAGGTGTGGTAGTCGCAGGCGCTGGCATGCAGGGCGATGCCGGCGCGCGTCGCGATCTCGTAGCCGAGGACGAGACGGGTCAGCAGCGCCTCGCCGTCGAGGCTGCCGCCCTCCAGCAATCCCTCGGCATCGGCGACTGCGAGCAGCGCCGGCAGGATGGCGACGCCGGCATGGCCCTTGGTCAGGGCGTGCCCGTCATGGGCGTCGAAGGAATCGATCGTCGTCGCCCCGGCGAAGGCCGCGCCGGCGGCGCTCGCCCGGCGCCCGTCGAAGAGCAGGCGCGCGCCCTTTCGCCCGGCGCCGAGATGATCGACCGCGAAATCATGCGCGATGTGCGAGAGTTCGGTTTGCCGACCACTGACGGCGACGCCGACGAGATCGAGCAGGCAGCGGCGGGCCTGGTGGACGACCTCGGGCGGCAGTTGCGCGAAATTCAGGCCGTGGATGAAGTCGATCGGGTCATTCATGATCGCGCGCGCTCGCTGTTCAAGATCAGGCTGTTCAGCAGTCCGGTGATCAGCGCCGGATCGCTGTCGCGTGCGGTCGGCAGGTGCCGCCGGGCGGCTTCGCCATCCTCTTGCGACAGCTCCGCGACGATGAGCCCGGGCGCGGTTCCTGCTCGTGCCAGCTCCCGGCCGGAGGCGTCGAGAATGCGCGATCCGCCCCAGAACGTCGCGCCGCCGCGCGTGCCGCAGTGATTGGCGAAGAGCGTCGGCAGGCCATAGGTCATCGCGGTATGGGTGAGGTTGATCGCCCAGCCGCGCGGATTGTCGAAGTCGCCGCCGACCGCCCCGAGCGCCGAGGCTGCCGGCAGCAGCAGCAAGTTGGCGCCGCCGAGCGCGGCGAGCCAGGGCAGCGCCGGGTTCCAGGCATCGGCGCAGATCAGCGTGGCGGCGTGCCAGCCCGATGCCAGCTCGACCGACGAAAGGTCGCTGCCGCGCGCGTAGACGCGGTCCTCGCGCAAGGCGCCATAGCCCGGCAGGTTGAGCTTGCGATGGATCGCGAGCAGCCTGCCATCGCGGAAGAGGCCCTGGCTGTTGAAGAAGCGGCCCTGCTCGCCGTGCTCGATGAAGCCGGCGCAGACCGTGATGCCCTCGGCCGCTTCGGCGAGGCGCATGAGCACGTCCGCATCCGGCCTCAGTGCCAGCACCGCGCAATCGGGCGCGACGAGATAGTCGGTCAGCGACAGCTCAGGGAAGAGGAGCAGCTCGACACCCTCGCCACGCGCCTCCGCTATGGCGTCGAGGTGAGCGGCCAGGTTTGCGATGGGATCGGCCGGTTCGCAGTGGATCTGGGCGACCGCTACCTTCAGCGACGACATTGGATCCTCGCGGAATAGCCGGAGGCGTGGCACGCCCCCGGCTTGGGCGGACCGATCAGACCAGCGACTGCGACTTGAGGAAGCCGGCTGCGACCTCCTCGATGCTCTTCTTGTCGACATCGACGGAGGCGTTGAGCTTGGCCATCGTCGCATCGTCGAGCTTGGCGGAGAGCCCGTTCAGCAGCTCGGCCAGCTTCGGGTTCTTGTCGAGCGTCTCCTTGCGGACGACCGGCGTCATCGCATAGGTCGGGAAATAGCCCTTGGTGTCGGTCAGGATGACGAAATCGAAAGCCGGGACGCGCCCGTCGGTGGCGAAGACGAGGCCGACATCAACCTGGCTGTCGCGCAGCGCCTGGTAGATCAGGCCGGTGTCCATCCGCACCACGTTCTCGCGGCCGAAATCGAAGCCATAGGTCTTCTGCAGCGGCGCGAGCCCGTCGGGGCGGGCGTAGAACTCGGCATTGCAGCCCAGCTTCAGGGCCTGGCCGCCCTTCAGCTTGGTGGCGAGATCGTCGAGCGTCTTCACGCCCTTGGCCTCGGCGTCCTTCTTGCGCATGGCGAGCGCATAGGTGTTGTTGGCCTTGGACGGGTTCAGCCAGACGAGGCCCTTGGCGGCGTCGAGCTCCTTGACCTTCGCATAGGTCGCGGCTGCATCCATCTTGTCGGCGACCTTGTTGAAGGTGATCAGCGAGGTACCGGTGTACTCCCAGTAGAGGTCGATCTGCCCGGCTTCCTGGGCCTGGCGCAGCGGCGCGGTGCCAAGGCCCGCGCGCTTGTCGACGGTGAAACCCTTGGCCTTGAGCAACTGCGTCGTCATCTCCGACATGATCTGCTGCTCGGTGAAGTTCTTGCCGCCGACGACGATGGTCTGCGCCTGCGCCGCGAGCGGCAGGGCGACAAAGGCCAAGGCGGCGGAAGCAAACCTCAGGAAACTGCGCTTGTGCATGGTCGTACTCCCCTGTTCTGGTTGAGTTGACCGCTGCTCAGCGCAGCGGGTTGACGCCTTTCGGGACCAGCCAGAACTGGATCTGGCCAATCAGGAAATCGACGAGCACGGCGAGCAGCGCCGTCGGGATCGCGCCCGCCAGCAGCATGCTCGGCTCCATCAGGTCGATGCCGGTGAAGATCAGTTCGCCGAGGCCGCCGCCGCCGATCAGGAAGGCCAGCGGCACCGTGCCGATATTGATTGCGAAGGCGGTGCGCACGCCGGCGAGGATGACGAAGACGGCATTGGGCAGTTCGACCCGCCGCAGGATCTGGCCCGGCGTCATGCCCATGCCGCGCGCCGCCTCGATCAGGTGCTGCGGCACCGAGCGCAGGCCGGCGATGGTGTTGAGCACGATCGGCAACAGCGTCAGCACGAACAGCGCGAAGATCGCCGGCGGCGAGCCGATGCCGAGGAACGACATCGCGATCGCGAGCAGAGCGAGGGTCGGGATCGTGGTACCGAGATTGACGATCTGCGTCACCGCATCGGCGAACATCTCGAAGCGCGGGCGCGTCAGCAGGATGCCGAGCGGGATGCCGACGACGAGCGCGATCGCGCCGGACATCGCCGCGAGGGCGAGATGCTGGCGGATGAGATAGGTCACGTCGCCCGAGTGGCTCAGGATGGCCGGGATGGTGCCGCGCGCCTGCAGCCAGGCGCCGAGCGCGAAGGCGCCGAAGACGACGAGCCAGCGAAGCGTCCCTGCCAGGCCCGCGCGCGCCATCTCAGCTTTCCCGGTAGGTCGCGCCGAGCACCTGGGTGATGCTCTTCTGGGTGACATAGCCCTTGTAGAAGCCGTCATCGTCGACGCAGGCGAGCCAGGTCACACCATGGGTGAACATCTGCGAAACGGCGGTGCGCAGGTCGTCGCGGATATTGACGACGCCGGGCAGCGGCTCCTGGTGTTCGCCGACCGTCCCCTTGCGCTCGCGCGCCTCCTCCAGCCGCACCACGCCGCGGGCCCGGCCGCGCGGCCCGACCATCACGATCGAGACATGACCGTGCTCCTCCATCAGCCTGACGGCGGTATCGAGCGTGTCCTCGGCCCGCACACGCGGCGGCTCTGCCATCATCGCGTCGGTCACCTTGATCAGCCGCAGCCGTTTCAAAGTCCGGTCGGAGCCGACGAATTCCGAGACGAAAGCGTCGATCGGATGGGCGAGGATGTTGTCGGGTGTGTCGTACTGGATCAGCTTGCCGTCGCGGAAGATCGCGATCCGGCTCGCCATCTTCACGGCCTCGTCGATGTCGTGACTGACGAAGACGATGGTCTTTTTCAGCTCCGCCTGGAGCTTCATGAACTCGTCCTGGATCACCTCGCGGTTGATCGGGTCGATCGCGCCGAAGGGCTCGTCCATCAGCAGCACCGGCGGGTCGGCGGCGAGCGCACGCACCACGCCGACGCGCTGCTGCTGGCCGCCGGAGAGCTGCTTGGGATAGCGCTTCAGGAAGACGGAGGGGTCGAGATTGACCATGTCGAGCAATTCGGCGGCGCGCTTGCGCGATTTGCCCGCCGGCCAGCCGAGCAGGTCGGGCACGACACAGATATTCTCCTCGATCGTCATGTTGGGGAACAGGCCGATCTGCTGGATGACGTAGCCGATCGAACGCCGCAGCGTGACCTCGTCGACACCGGCGGTATCCTTGCCATCGACATAGATCCTGCCCGAGGTCGGCGGGATCAGCCGGTTGATCATCTTCATCGTCGTGGTCTTGCCGCAGCCAGAGGGGCCAAGCAGGACGCAGACGGCGCCGGCCGGCACCTCCATGTCGATGCGGTCGACGGCGACCATTGTGCCAAAATGCTTGGAGACCTGCTCGAGACGGATCATTTCAGCCTCAATCCCGGCGAGGTGAGCAGGCGCTGCGCGAAGAGCAGGCCATAATCGGCGATGATCGCGAGCAGGCTGACGGCGAGTGCGCCGGTCAGGAGCTGGCGGATATCGGTCTGCGAGATGCCGCGCGAGATGAAGGTGCCGAGCCCGCCAGCGCCGATATAGGTCGCAATCGCCGCGATCGCGATGTTCAGCACCACGGCGCTGCGGACCCCGTTCAGGATCACCGGCAGCGCCAGCGGCAGCTCGACGCGGCGCAGCCGCTCCAGCGTGGTCATGCCCATGCCGCGCGCCGCCTCGCGCAGCGCCGGGTCGACATTCATGATCGCCGTATAGGTGTTCCGGATGATCGGCAGCTGCGCGTAGAGGATCAGCGCGATCACCGCCGGCAGGTAGCCGATGCCGTGCCCGATGGTCGAGAGCAGCGGGATCAGAATGCCGAACAGCGCGATCGAGGGGATCGTGATGATGATCGAGGCGATATAGAGGACGAGGTCGGCGGCGCGCTGGCTCTGGGTGATGGCGATGCCGGTCGGCACGCCGGTCAGGATCGCGACGCCGACCGAGACGGCGACCAGCGAGACATGCTCGAGCATGCGCTGCCCGATCACCGGAAGATTCGCCATGATGAAGGCGATCGTGTCCACTGCCGTTCCCCGCCGACGGTTATCCGTCTTGCAGCGAAAGTGTCGATCAGAACCGTTCCAGCGTCGGGCCGGGAAAGCGACATCGCATGTCGCGCTTGCGACCTGCCGTGCTCAGCTTGCCGAAGCCGGCGCCGCCTCATCGCTCGCAGGGCGCCCGCGCAGCTGGCTCGGCCGCACGCCCTGCAGCTTCTTGAACCAGTGGGCGAAATGCGATGTCGAGGTGAAGCCGGCCGCGATCGCGACCTCCAGGACAGGACGATCGGAATAGAGCAGCAGTTCCCGCGCCCGGTCGATGCGTAGGGAGAGATAATAGCGCGCCGGCGAGGTCTGCAGATAGCGCAGGAACAGCCGCTCGAGCTGGCGCGGGCTCATGCCGACCTTCTCCGCGATCTCGGCGATCGAGATCGTGTCCTCGACATGGCGTTGCATCAGCTTGAGCGCATTGCGCACGGCTGGCGGCAGGCTCGACATCCGCTCCAGCCGACCGCCGCTCTGGTTGTCGCGCTCGTCGCGGATGCGGTCATGGTGGAACTGGTTGGCGACGCGGCGGGCGAGATCGGCGCCATGGCGCTCGGTGATCAGGTGCAGCATCAAATCCATCGCCGCCGAGCCACCCGAGCAGGTCAGGCGGTCGCGGTCGATCTCGTAGAGCTTGTCGGTGCAGACCAGATGGGGGAACTCCTCCTGGAAGGCGGGGCGATTCTCCCAGTGGATCGTCGAGCGATAGCCGTCGAGCAGGCCGGCGCGCGCCAGCAGATAGGTGCCGGTCGAGAGCGAGCCGACGCGCACGCCGCTGCGCACCGCCTTGCGCAGGATGGCGAGATAGCGCCGCTCGTCGACCGACTGGATGCGCAGGCCGCCGCAGACGAGGAAGTAATGCGAGCCGGGCAAGGCGGACTCGGCCGCCTCGGCCGGGATCGGGATGCCGTTCGAGGCGGCAAGGACGCCGCCGTCGAGGCTCGCCAATCGCCAGCGCCAGGCCTCGCGATCGACCAGCCGGTTCAGCGAGCGCAGCGGCTCGATGGCCGAGGCGACGCTCATCATCGAGAAGCCCTCGACGAGCAGCAGCGTGACGATCTGGGTGCCGGCCGGCGCCTCGCTCATGCCTTGCCCTCCTACCCTGATGATCGAACTTGGAACCGATCCAAGGAAAGCGGATTTCCGACATTGTTGCAATGAAAGCGACATTTGCTCGTCGCAAAGCTTGCCGGTGAGGTCGGAATGCTCCGGCCGCGTGGCCCTGCGGCGGCGCAAGATTGGAGCTCTCCTCCGCTGGGATCTCAGCCGATGATCGATCGCGACCGCATCCGCCAGCTCCTCGCCGAGCGCCGCGAGGGCTACAGCCTGCCACAGGCCTTCTATGTCGATCCGGCGATGCACGAGACCGACATCAAGGCGGTGTTCGAGACCGACTGGCTGTTCGCCTGCAATGCCTGCGAGATCAAAAAGCCGGGCGACTACCTGACCCTGACCGTCGGCGAGAATCCGGTCGTGGTGCTGCGCGACCGGGACGGACAGGTCCGCGCCTTCCACAACAGCTGCCGCCATCGCGGCTCGCGCATCTGCGGCCATGAGAAGGGCCGCGCCAACCGGCTCGTCTGCCCCTATCACCAATGGGTCTACGAGCTCGACGGCTCGCTGCTCAACGCCCGTCAGATGCCGAGCGACTTCGACCGCTCGGCCCATGGGTTGAAGCCGGTCCATGTCGAGGTGATCTGTGGCATGGTCTATATCTGCCTTTCCGATAACCCGCCCGACCTGACGAGTTATCGCGAGGCGGTGACGCCCTATATCGCGCCGCATATGCCGGAGCGCACCAAGGTCGCCTTCGAGATGACCCTGATCGAGGACGCCAACTGGAAGCTCGTCATCGAGAACAATCGCGAATGCTACCACTGCGCCGGCAATCATCCGGAGCTGCTGGTGACGCTGGTCGAATTCGCGCTACCGGACGATCCGCGCGGGCCGGCCGAGTTCAAGGGGCTGATGGACCGCAAGACCGCGAAATGGGATGGCCTCGGCCTGCCGCATCAGCCGGTCGATGGCGGGCAGGAGTTCCGCTGCATCCGCCTGCCCTTCCATGAGGGAGCGCTGTCGTTCACGATGGATGGCGGGCCGGCCTGCAACAAGCTGCTCGCCGACTTCACCGAGCCCGATCTCGGCTCGGTCCGAATGTTCCGGGTGCCCAACAACTGGAACCACTTCCTCGCCGACCACATCCTGCACTTCCGGGTGCTGCCGCTCTCGCAGGACAAGACGGCGGTGCGCACGACCTGGCTGGTGCATGAGGATGCGGTCGAGGGTGTCGACTACGACATAAAGCGGCTGACCGAGGTCTGGATCGCGACCAATGCGCAGGACGCCGAGCTCGCCGCGGTCAACCATGCAGGCATCCGCTCGATGGGCTACCAGCCCGGGCCTTACGCGCCCTCCGAGTTCATGCTGACCAATTTCACCAACTGGTATGCCGGCAAGATGGCGGCCTATGCCGGCGAGCCCACGCCATTCAGGATCGCTGCCGAATGAGCCTGGACAGCCTCGAAGCGCCAGTCGCTACTCCCTCTACCGATCTGCTGCAGCTCACCGTCGCCGAGATTCGCTACGAAACGCATGACGTGAAGACCTTCGTCTTCCGGCCGGAAGGTGGCGCGCCGCGCTACGCTGCCGGCCAGTCGATGACGCTGAAGCTCTCGATCGGCGGCGAGACGCTGTTCCGCACCTTCTCGCTCGCCTCGGCCCCGGATGCCTCCGGCACGATCGCGATGACGATCAAGGCGCATGCCAAGGGCCGCGCTACCCGCTGGCTGCACGATACGCTCGTGGTCGGGATGCGACTCGAAGGCCGGCCGCCGAAGGGCCGTTTCACCATCGACGCGCGAACGACCGACAGGATCGCGCTGGTTTCGGCCGGCTCGGGTGCGAGCCCGCTGATGGCGATGCTGCGCCATCTCGCGGCGACCGTACCGGAGACCGATGTGCATTGGCTTCACGCCGCACGCACGCCGCGCGACATCCTCTTCGCTGGCGAGCTCGCCGAGTTGCAAGCGCGGATGCCCAATCTCAAGGCCGCGATGCTCGTCAGCCGGCCGGAGCCCGGCTGGTTCGGTTTCGCCGGCCGGCTCGGACGGCGGCTCGTCTCGGTCGCGCTGCCGGATTACGGGCGCCGCGAGGTGTTCTGCTGCGGCCCCGCCGGCTTCATGGAGGAAGCGCGGTTGATCCACGCAGCCGAGGGCGGCGCGCGCGACCTCTTCCATGTCGAGCATTTCGGTGCCGTCGCCCCCGCCGCGCCGCCGCCGGTACCGGTCGATGCGCCAGCTGGAGGCTATGCGGTCAGACTCGGAGACAAGCATTTCACCGCCCAGCCAGGCGAGACGCTGCTACAGGCCGCGACGCGCCAGACCATCGTCATCCCCTGCGGCTGCGCGTCCGGGATGTGCGGCACCTGCCGGGTCAGTCTCGTCGAAGGCTCTGTCGAGATGCGGCACGAGGGCGGAATTTCGCCGGAGGAGGAGGCGCAGGGCTATATCCTCGCCTGCTCCTCGCGCCCGCGCTCGGATGTGACGATCGCGCTGTGAGACGCAGAGGCTGTTCCTGCGGGCCGCTGAATTAACCCCACCAATCGTTCCTGCCCGAATTCAAGAGCGCCAACACCTACAGTGCGACCAAAACGCGAAGGCGCGCCATATCTCGACATGTTCGGCACGTGTGCGTTTATCAAAGTCCCTAGAAGCGGGCATTCCAAGTGTCCGCAAAGGGCCACGAGCTGAAGCTCCGAGGCTCCGCTCGACAATCTCCCAGAGCCGACTGGACTTCGCGGTCGGTGCAAGCATTGCTGTGAGCGTGGCGGCGCCGAGTCCCTCGGCGCTGATCTTCCGAGCAACCCTGCCGGCTATGTGCCTTGGCGGGGTCGCGCTGGTGATGGGGGATAACCCCGCCGGCAACGCAAGGAAGACTGTCATGGCTCGCAGGAACACCCACGATAACAAGATCTCAATCTCTTCATCTGAAAGCGCTGAGCCCGAGTTGACAAGCGCGGCTCAAGATTCTCGGACCAAGATACTCCCGACCGACAGCGCCGATCCGGCGCATTCAGCTGATGCCTACGATCACGCTCCCGCTCAAAGCGACGTTATGACAACGGCCAGGTCTCGCCCGAAGCCGAGCAGCAAGCTCGGCATCGTGCTGGGACTACTGGAAGCGCGGGATGGCGCGACGCTGGACAGGCTGATCGCGGTCACCGGCTGGCTGCCGCATACCACGCGCGCTGCGCTGACCGGCCTGCGTAAACGCGGCCATGCTGTGACCAGCGGAGAGCAGCTTCAGCCCGACGGCAGAAATCTCAACGTCTACCGCATCGGCGATCAGGCGGCGGACTGAGCTATGCCATCGACGCATCCCAACTCTCCGGCAGCAACAGCTGCCGGAGGCCTCGCCGCCGCCCTCGCTAAAGTGGCGTGCCTCAGCGCAGACGAGTTGCGCGCCCACTTCCGTCGGCTCTACCGGATGAGCCCACCGCCCGCGTTGTCACGCGATCTGCTAGCCCGGCTGATCGCACAGCGCCTCCAGGAACACCCGCTCGGCAGGCTCGATCCCGAGTTCGGTCGTCAGCTCGACCGAATCGGGCGCGGCGAAGCACCCGTTCGGCGACTGAAACCTGGATCCGTTGTCGTGCGCGAATATGAGGGTATCCTGCACGAGGTCACAGTCGTGCCCGGCGGCTTTCGCTGGAACGAAGCGATTTACCCGAGCCTGTCGACGATCGCCCGCCTAATCACCGGCACAAGTTGGAGCGGGCCGCGCTTCTTTGGATTGCGGAACAAGGTTTCATCGATCGAGGAAGCGACCTGATGCGCGACCTCGCCCCAAGACCGCAGCGCTGTGCGATCTATACCCGCAAGTCGACCGAACATAATCTTGACCTTACCTTCAACTCGCTCGACGCCCAGCGCGAAGCCTGGGAGGCCTACATCAAGAGCCAGGCGCATGAGGGCTGGCGCCTCGTGCCCCAGCACTACGATGACGGCGGCCTGTCGGGCGCCTCGCTGGAACGCCCTGCTCTGCAGCAACTGCTAGCGGCTGTCGGTGCAGGGGAGATCGATATCATTGTCGTCTACAAGGTCGATCGCCTGACCCGATCGCTAGCCGACTTCGCCAAGTTGGTCGAGCTGTTCGACGCCAACGCCGTCTCGTTCGTCTCGGTGACGCAGAGCTTCAACACTACGAGCTCCATGCGCCGCCTCACTCTCAATGTCCTGCTTTCCTTTGCCCAGTTCGAGCGCGAGGTCATCGGCGAGCGTGTGCGGGACAAGGTCGCCGCCTCCAGGCGCAAAGGCTTGTGGATGGGCGGCACGGTGCCGCTTGGATATCGCAATGCGCACAAGAAGCTCGCGATCGACGAGCAAGAGGCCGCGCAGGTGCGGCAGATCTTCGCGCTCTACCTCGAGCTTGGATCGATCGGTGCCTTAGCCGACGCGCTCGACCGCCAGGGCATTCGCTCGCGCCAGGGATTTCGCTTCAGCGTCGGAGCACTGCGCCATTTGCTACGCAATTCCGTTTATCGCGGCGAGGTCGTCTGGCAGGGAAGGAGCTATCGCGGAGAGCATGATGCGATCATCGCAGCCGATCTATTTGCGCGCGTGCAGGCTCATCTTGCCGCGGCGACCGGCCAGCGTCGGCGGAACGGCTCATCTGAAGCAGCGATTCTCGCCGGGCTGCTTCACGACGACGCCGGGAATCGGATGAGCCCAAGCCATACCAACAAGGCGGGCATTCGGTACCGCTATTATGTCTCGCAAGCGCTCCTGCAGCACCACAAAGCCGAGGCCGGCCGTATTGCCCGCATCTCCGCGCCTGAGATCGAGGCTGCTGTTCTGAACGCGTTGAGAGCAGACGAAATCATAGGCGCAGTCGATCTCTCGACCGCAGCACAGCTCGCCGAGCGCGTCAGCCGCATCACACTCCACCCGGATCGACTTGCCATCGTGCTCAACAGTGAAACAAAGTCGGCGGCTGCGACGCTGGTCGTGCCGTTCGCCTGGCAGTCAGCCGGACGCCGCCAAGGCATCGCCCACGAGCCTGCGAGCCGCCCGCGGATCGACCCGGTCTCAGCCCAAACGCTAATGGCCGGCGTCGCCCGCTCGCGCCGATGGATGGTCGAGCTCCTCGCCGGCAGCGTCAGCATTGCCGGGCTCGCCGGGCAAGCAGGCATCGACGCGCGGCATCTTCGCCAGCTTCTACCACTTGCCTGTCTCTCACCGCGCATCGTCGAAGCGATCGCCAACGGCACCGCCCCGGCCAATCTCACGCTGAGCGCCTTGACCAGCACCCTGCCCCATGACTGGGCCGAGCAGGAACAGCGCTTCCTGATCGGCTGAGGGTTGCGAACGCAAGCTCGTCAAAATACCTCGGTTCGCCGGCTGCCGTCGCATCGGATTCGAGGTCAAGCTGCTCGGCGGGATGCGAAACGGTCTCGCAGGACAATCAACCTGTCTCTGCAACTCCGCGCCGGACATTCCGAAGCCCCTCCGTCAGACCGAAGCCGAAGTGGCGCCGGAATGGCCGCAGCATAGCGTCCGGAGACCGCCAGAAATCACGCAAGTCTTTGAAATTGCCAGATAGCCACCGAAGCGTCCGAGAAACGGAGCTGAGTGGCTGGGGGACTAGGACTTTTTCAGCCAGAAGAAATCCACCCAACATATTCAATTATTTATCATATTTTCCTTTGCACTGTTACGGGCAACTGTTACGGTGAGATGTTACGGAACGGCTGGGAATCTTGAAATTGGCCCTCGCGACCTACATCCACAAGCGCGCCGGATCGGCCCGCTATTACGTCCGCGTCACGATCCCTGCGGACCTTACGAAGGACTACGGCCGCACCGAGATCTGGAAGTCGCTCGGCACGGCCTCGCCGGCTGAAGCCAAAGTGAAGGCGCCTGGCATCTACATGGCGATACAGAATGAATTCGCAGCCCGGCGCCGAGGTCGGGAGATCGTGGAGAACGACGTCGCGGCGATCGCCTGGAAGCACTATTCCGAGCTTATCGAGAACGATGAGCGGTTCCGCGACCAGAACCTCACCGACGAGCAACTGGACGAGCTTTGGCGCGAGATGGAAGCCGAGTTCGGCGAATACGATCTCGGCGCCTATCGGGCGTTCGCCGACATTCGGGACCGTATCGAGACCTATAAGAAGCTGCGAGAGCGTTCCAACACCCTCTTGACCAGCGGCGACCCCAACAAGGTGATGGAAGCCGTTGCGGAGAGCGTGAACGAGCATGTTGCCGCCTACCACGCGATCCTGCCGAAGACGAGCCCGGTCTACCGCAAGGTGGCAATGGGTGTCGCGCGCGCCGAGATTGAAGGGCTAAAGCGCGCTGAAGAACGCGATCGGATGGATTGGACCGGCATCCCGACCGATCCGCTTATCAAGCGCGCAGAGCAGCCGAAGGCCGCCCTGCCCGGTTCACGGATCGTGGATCATTACGACCGCTTCCTGAAGCAGCGCGCCAGCGACATCAGCGCCGATACGATCAGCCAGAACAAGGGCGTGATTCAGCTTTTCGCGGAGTTCGTCGGCGAGGACTTGCCGGTGGACCAGCTTCGCCGGAAGCATGTCGCCGAATGGCGCGATCAGCTCTATCTCATGCCAAAGATGGCGAAGCAGGTTACGACGCTGAAGAACCTGAAGTTCAAGGAAGTCATCGCCGCGAACCAGAAGGTCGGCAGGCCGACCATCGATCCGAAGACTATCAACCGCTATCTCTCGGCATTGAGCCCGTTCGCCAAATGGCTGGCCGCAAATGACCTGGTCGACAATCCGATCATGGTGGACGACATGTTCATCAAGCTCGACCGCACCAGGCCGAAGCGGGCCCCCTTCTCTGATGAGCAGTTGAAGACGCTGTTCGGCTCGCCGTTGTTCCGTGGCTGCCTGTCCGACACCGCAGAGCACAAGCCCGGCAATTTTGCCATCAGGGACTGGCGCTATTGGCTCCCGCTGATCGCGCTGTTCTCCGGCATGCGGCTCGGCGAGATCGCGCAGTTGCTTGTGGATGACGTGCAGGACATGCACGGCATTTGGGTGATGCACGTCACCACCGACGGCGACGACGCGAAGAGGCTGAAGACGGTCGGCTCCGAACGGATCGTGCCCATCCATTCCCAACTGGTCGCCCTCGGTCTTCTCGACTACCACAAGCGCATCCAGAAGGCTGGGCACAAGCGCCTCTTTCCCGAGATCAAGCCGGACTCGCGCGGCTTCATGAGCGGCGTGCCGTCGAAGTTCCTGAACACCTATCTCGACCGCATCGGCGTGAAGACGAGGACGCTGACGATGCACAGCTTCCGGCATCTTTTCACGGATCGGCTTCGGAAGACCTATCTCGACAGCGAGTTCGGCTTCATCCTCGGCCATGGGGATAGACTGGTGCGGACAACCGGCCGCTATGGAGCGTTACCACAGGGCACAGTCGCCCATAGGTCTAAACTGATTGAAGCAGTTTTATTCGATGACCTGGACTTGAAAAGCCTATATACATAATTCAAATCTATTTTTCTAAATCAAAATCCCACTGATCTCGACGCTATAATTGAATCAGCAGCGATTTTGCTGATGAATTATAGGTATGGGACGTGATCAGACCGCCATCAAAACCTTTTTCGGACACGCTTCTTCCCAGATATTTAGAGAAACGGATCCTCGAGCTAAGGCCGCGTAAGACCCAGCTTGCGATCGCGAACGAGGCTGGGTTCGTAAGTCCCAACATGCTCGCGATGATCAAGAGCGGCGCCACCAAGCTGCCGCTCGACCGCGTGGCCAGCCTCGCCAAAGCGCTCGAATGTGACCCGGTGAAGCTTTTCATCCTGGCGCTCGAGCAGCTAGACCGGAATACGACCGAACAGGCCATCCGGCAGATCTTCGGTGCCCTGGTCACCGAGCATGAAGTTGCTTGGCTCGAGGAGATCCGGCGCGCGTCAGACCACAGCGACCCCAGTCTCACTGCCAGGGCCCGCACGGCCATTCGCGGGATCTTTGGTCGATGACCCGCGGCACCAGCCATATCGAGAGCCGGCAGTGCATGCCTCGGCTCGGCCTTCGCCCCCTGACGCCCAACGAACGCTTCTGGCTGGAAGTGATCCGGCTGTCGTCCTGGGACTCGGACCCTGCGCCGACTCTTAAGCGTGTGCAGCAGTTGCGCCGGATCTTCGAGCCGACCGGCCGTGGAGGCACGCGATGATCGGCGACGACGGCTTCGATGCTCGGTGGCTCGGGAA
Organism: Allobosea sp.; assembly: GCA_024231975.1. Taxonomy (GTDB): domain Bacteria; phylum Pseudomonadota; class Alphaproteobacteria; order Rhizobiales; family Beijerinckiaceae; genus Allobosea. The sequence continues at coordinate 23,696 of JAAEQB010000024.1, read as the reverse complement.
GTCGATCCCAGAGCGCCATTGGCACTTCCACCGCCGCCTCCTGGAGCGATACGGCTTGTCGGGACAGACAACTTCAATCATCGGCTTCGCCGACGTTCTGCCGGTCCTCTCGCGCGCGTCGCCCCCGTGGATCGCGCCGCCGCCCCTCGCGTCGATTGGCAAGCTGCCGCTCGATGATCTGCGCTGCGTGCACGATCTCGGCTTGAACGCGATCCAGAAGCTCATGCCCGCCGGCCGGCATGGCGGCTGCGCGATCACGGGCCTCGCGGGCCTGCTCCCTTACGAGCCTGCACAACTCGGCGACACGCTGCAGCGTGTGCGCAGGATTCAAGCCGACGCTGCGCGCCAGGATCTGCCAATCCGATCCCTGGATCTCCGCAGCAAGCCGACGCTCCCCCAGCTTCTGGGCCATGCTGGCCGTGATGTGGGGGTAGATCTTCGCGCAGAGCACATCGTAGAGCGGAGCCAGGCGCGCCGAGCCGCCAGCGCCAATCTGGAGGGCATAGTTCTTGGCGTGGGCATCAGTGTTGCCGCAGATCGCGTTGAAGATCACGCCATCGAGCAGATCGAGGCGTGCGCCGGGCGAGACATGGCGTTCGACGGCTCCAAACAGCTCGACCAGGCCCGGCCCGCTGCGAACCTCGCCACCGCGTCCACTCGGGGCGTATTCGTATTTGTCCTTCGGATAGATGCCGAGCGCCTGGGCGAGATCCTCTTGGTGAACGCGCTGGATCCCGGCCGGCGTCTCGACCCGGTCATAGCGCTCGACCAGCAGGTAACTGCGTCGAAGGACGCGACCGGTCGTGACCGCGGCTGCCCGCAGGCCGATCAACCCGGCTAGCGTGAGGCAGAAGGCCTCGTTTTGGACGCTCGCCTTCAGCCGTTGGACATCAGGCTTCAGGATATGCGTCGAGGGCGTGCCCTCGAGCGGAATTGCGATCTTGCCGTCGACTATGGCGACGCCGAGCTTTTCCTGAACGCCAGCCAACGACATCGAGACGCCCCGCTCGCCGACGAGCATCGGCTTCATCGGCAGATCCGAGATGATCCGCTCGAGCTCGTCATCCGTCTCCGCGACATGGAATCGGTTACCCCCCTCCCGGGGGCGCCCGAACGCCAGGGCCCCGGCCGTGTCGCGTCCCATCCTGGTAAGCAGGCCCAGGATGTTCTGGGGCGCGATCTGGAGGATCTGACCGATCTCCGCGAGATTTGTCTCCGGCAGGAGGTTCGCGAGCCAGGGCAGGATGGCCTTCGCCTCATAAGGCTCGGCCCGCAGCGGCATCGTCACCGAGATCGGAAAGGCCGATTTCCGCGTCGTCCAATCCGGATCGTAGACGAGCGAGACGCCGTCCCCACCTTCTACAATGCTCGCGACGCGCAGCCGTTCGAAGAAGATGTCGATCATCGACTCCTCTAGAAGCGCGGGAGAGTGGCGAGCGGGTCATCGGGATCGACCGGATGATCGGACGATGCCGGCTCACGCGGAAGCGGCGCAAGGCGAAGGCCGACCTCGCAGGCCGCCGCGAGAGCATTTCCGAGATGCGTCCCGGCCTTGCCGGCCTCGAGATCGATGATCGTGCGACGGGTCACGCCGCAACGGGCGGCAAGCTCGTCCTGGGTGAGTCCCACCGCCTGCCGGTGTTGGCGGACGAGGCGACCGAATTCTTCGGCGTTTCGGACCATGCCGCCTCCTCCCATCAACGTCACGAGATGTGAAGAATATTGCACAACGGCGCTCTATTCAACCCATGTGCATTATTTTTCTCATCACCCACGACTGAGGAGTAATGAGCAGAATTCTGCACTACACGCGGGGTGAATAGGCGAGGGCAAAAATAAGGGTTGCATCAGAGCCAACTGCCGGCTACGGTAACGGCATCGCGTTACCGATACGAGAATGAGCAATGGCCCTGACCCCAGCTGAAAAGCAGAGGCGATACCGCGAAAAGAAGAAGAAGGCTGATATCGCGCAAGCGGCTCCATCAGCCACCGTCTTCCGTGCGCCGTTCTTCGAACATTTTAACAAGGTAGCGGGCGGTTACAGCAATTGGCGCCAATATCTCGACCTCGCGGGCATTGAGGCGCCGTCATTTGAGGATGATAGCGGCCCGCGCTCCATAAGCGGCATGCTCGAATATGACCTGAAGGAGGGCAATACCGACGACAACCCGTATAGGGATTACGCGCGCTCAATTGGGCGCGCAGAAGTAACGGTAGAGCACCTGCTTCATGCCGCGAGCGAGCTTGCGGACATCATCAACGAATTCAAGCAATCCGAGATCAAGGCCAGGATCGCCGAAATCGAGCAGTCCGACTTTTCGGATGCCGAGACGAAGCGCAAGGCGCTAGCCGATATCCCCCGGCTTCAGAAGATGCTGGACCAGCTTACGAAGCATGTGCGGCGGTCCTTCCCGCAATGGAAGGTGACGGGCGTTTGAGCCTTAGGCCCCTGCCGGAGTGTGTCCAGCACGCCGGCAGGGATTTGAAAGGCAGACAGCAATCCACTTTTCAACAGCCCGAAGGCCAAGGAGATAGTAGCATATGGCTAAGAAGAGCACCAAGTCGGTCACATCGAATGAGATGTCCAACTCCGCGAAGGTCCTTGGCGACATCGTCAAGAGCATCAACGGCCGGACCAAGGACCATTACATTGAAACGGGCCGCGATCTTATCCGTGCCAGCGATATCCTGGAGCACGGCAAGCTCGGCCCGTGGCTGAAGGAGAACTTCGGCTGGTCGCCCTCGACGGCCCGCAACTACATCAATTCGGCGAAGCTGGTCGACGAAAACGCAAACATTGCGGATTTGCAGCCTTCGGCCGTTATGGCATTGGCCGCCCCGAGCGTTCCGGAAGCGGTGAAGGCCGAGATTTTCGCCGACCTCGGCGCCGGCAAGAAGGCGACGGTCGCGGAGATCAAGGCGAAGATTAAGGCGGCTAAGGCGCAGAAGCCTGCCAAGGCACCTGCGCCTGCTCCTGTTCCGGCTACTAAACGGAAGTCATCGTATCAGAGCCTCGTCGATCTCCTGAAGGAAGTTGGTTTGGCGGTTGCAAGGGATGCGCTCAAGGAGGCGTTCACCGACACGAAGGACTACCAGCCGGGGACTCGGCTCACGCCGACCGCTGAAGGTGAGGCAGTGGTGCGCGAGCCCGCGCCCAGCGTGAACCTTCCGCCCGACGATGACCAGCTTACGGACTTGGACCTCTCGCACGTAGCGATGAAGGAGGCTGCGTGATGGCCCTGAACCCGACCCTTCGGGAAACCATCAGCCGCATCGCGCGCCGGAGCAGAAATATCCAGATCAGGCGCGCAATCTCCCGCGAAATTCTGGAGGAAGTCATCACGCTGGAAATCTACGAGCATTCCGGGGACGCGGAGTTCGATATGTCCGCGCTGGCCGAAAGCATCGTCGACCGGCTTGAGGAGCTTGGTGTGGAGCTTCCCAAGCCCCGTCTCACGGTTCGGGCGGCGACGCAGCGCACCGCCTAAAGCCCAGGAGGATTTGCGAGATGGGGCCCGCCGGCGCAGATCGCGGGCCTTTCGCGTCATCTCGTGCCTTTACCGAATATGTAAGCTAGGCAGGACGCGGCAAAACCGAGAGCCCTCTCTGCCCAGCGACCCGCGAACTCAGCTTTAGCAGGTTCGATAGCGCCAACGGCGACGTAGGCAAAATAGCCGCATCCAATCAACCCAACTATCATTGCGATACCGGCGAGAGCGGTGCCGGCGATCTCGCGCGGACCAAGCATCCGCTCGAAAATGCCTCGCATACTCTCCTTGTGCCGGTTGGTTTCCCTAGTTGTCGCAAGCTGAAGCTTTGCGCCCTCTGAAAGTGCGGCTTCTAATTCCGGATCGGTCGATTCGGGGTTCTTCGCCGCCTTTCTCGCGGCGTCGCGCTCAGATCCCATACTCGAACTTAAGCCTGTTTCTCATGGCAGGCACAGAAACAGCAAACAGACGCGAAAGCTCAGCCTCGTTCATCTGACCGAAGTAGCGATCCAAGAACGAGCGCGGCATTAACAAACGCGCAGCGAAAGCGTTTGCCTCTTTCTCGTGCGCCTCATCGCCGTTGTATTCCGAATCTCGCCAAAGAACTTTATATTCATCAGAAGCTGCCCATTCATGGTGCAATAGCGCGTGAGCAAGCTCATGAGCTATTGTAAAAGTTTGCCTTCCGGGCGACTCTGCCTTGTTTACAACGATCATCTTCGCCTGGGGGTCGTAAAAGCCTGAAACCTTTGAGAATTCATCGTCAAAATCGACGAACTGAACCTCTAAGCCAATAGAACGGGCGAGGTGGACCGGATCAACGGGCGGCTCGTGTATGCCCGCTTCACTAAGAAGATTTTGGGCAGCGCGGGCCGCGGCTTTGTAGTCGGGCGCCATTACCATGTATTTCACCACCGAATCACAGAGCTATAACATGGGCGGCGGCCGGGGCGCTTGCAACAAGCCTCTATTCGCCTGACTCGCGCCACGGCTGCCTGCCACGCATATAGCCATGGCTCACCAGCCTATCAGCATCAGCGAGCAGGGCGTGGACGTCGTGGGCAGAGCCCGTAGCGCAGCGCGCTCGCTGTCTAGCTCGGCTATCATAACCTATCAGCCCACCTTCGGGGTCAATCTCGACCGGCTTGGCTGACATGCGGCTTGTCCTCATGATGAGAACGAAATAGGAACATATGCAGCGTAGGAGTCAAGGCATCTAGCGCTACTGCGTCCAGTCGCCATTGCCGCACGCTTCGCATGAGATCAGGTAGTAGACTTCATCCCGATCGTAATCTGTCGTCGTGCTGCGCTTAATACGGTCTGATGCGCAAGCTGGGCAGACGAGCCAGCCGAAAGGGTCGGCGTCGCCCAAGTGCTCTCTCGCAAGTTGGTTGATACGCGCCTGGAGTTGCTGCGCCAGCGCGATATCTCGCCTGTCTCCCACGAGTGCGCGAACCACCGTCTCGACGGTGTTTCCCGTTGGATTGTCCGGCGCGAGGTTCATGCCGGCAAAATTCGAAAGCAGGGCCGGTAGTGGTGTCGCATCCAGCATCAGGGGAACAATGCGCAAAGCTTGGTTATCGATTCGACGCCTCATGAATGTCTGAAGCTCGACATCCACCCAATTCGATCGGCGCGCAGCTTCAGACCAAACGATGATGAAGACATCCGCCTCCTGCAATCCGCGCTCGATACTGCCTATGAGCGGATCGCCAAGACGGATGTCCCATTCATCGAAGAACAGGTTGAGCCCCTCACCGGCGAGTAGCATCGCGAGTGTTCGCACCAGCACTTTGTCCGCGCTGTTATGGCTGAGAAAGATGCGCACGGCGCCCCACTATCCGTTTCCGGCACTTTGGCCAGACATAATCGTAGGCTTGATCGAGCCGCAGACGCCAGACTGTGGAGAGGCGCATGCATCGCACGCCGCGACGAGCTGCCGCTCTACATCCGGCCGTTACGGACGACTGTTACGGCGATTTCTGATTTTGCTTGAAAATCAACCACTTAGGGAAGTGGCTGGGGGACTAGGATTCGAACCTAGACAACCAGAGTCAGAGTCTGGGGTCCTACCGTTAGACGATCCCCCAACGGGCGCGTTGTCTGCGACGCGTCGGATGGGGGCGATCTAAACAACCTCGCGCCCGGTTGCAAGCCTTCTGTGACGATTTCGACATGCAGCGACGTCGCGACGCTGCTGGCAGGCATTCTGAACGGGCGCCCTGCTCCGGAACCTTGACGCGCGCGATCAGGAAAGGGTCAGGCCGAGCTCAGCGTTCGCCTCACCGCGTCGCGCCAGCCGGCGACATGGTTGCGGCGGGTCTCCTCGGCGAGGCCTGGCGAGAAGCGCCGCTCCAGCCGCCAGCGATCGGCGAACTGCGTCGGTTCGGGCAGAAGCCCGGCGTCGAGGCCGGCGAGATAGGCGGCGCCCAGCGCGGTCGTCTCCAGCACCTGTGGCCGGTCGACCGGGGCGGCGAGGATGTCGGCGAGGCGCTGCATCGTCCAGTCGGAGGCGACCATGCCGCCATCGACGCGCAGCACCGTCTCGGCGCCATCGGCCTCGGGCCAGTCGGAGCGCATCGCCTCGAGCAGATCGAGCGTCTGGAAGCAGACCGAATCGAGCGCGGCATGGGCGAATTCGCGCGGGCCGGTGTTGCGGGTCAGGCCGAACATGGCGCCGCGGGCATTGGCGTCCCAATGCGGCGCTCCGAGGCCGGTGAAGGCCGGCACCAGATAGACTTGCTGGCCGGGATCGGCCTGGGCGGCGAGCGGGCCACTGTCGGAGGCCTTTTCGATGATGCCGAGCCCGTCGCGCAGCCATTGCACAGCTGCGCCGGCGATGAAGATCGAGCCCTCCAGCGCGTAATGGCGCACGCCCTTGAGCTGATAGGCGATGGTCGAGAGCAGGCGATTCTGCGAGGTGACGGCCTTGGTGCCGGTGTTGAGCAAGGCGAAGCAGCCAGTGCCATAGGTCGACTTCAGCATGCCGGGCTCGAAGCAGGCCTGGCCGACGGTCGCCGCCTGCTGGTCGCCCGCAATGCCGCGAATCGCGATCGCGCCGCCGAGCAGGCCGGGCTCGCTGTCGCCGAAATGCGCAGCGCAGTCGCGCACCTCCGGCAGCATCGCCAGGGGAACGTCGAGCAGCGCCAAAAGCTCTTCGTCCCACCGCCCCTTGTGGATGTCGAACAGCATGGTGCGCGAGGCGTTGGTGGCGTCGGTGGCGTGGACGCGCCCGCCGGTCAGGCGCCAGAGCAGGAAGCAATCGACTGTGCCGAAGGCGAGCTCGCCGCGCCTCGCCCGCTCGCGGGCGCCGGGGACATGGTCGAGGATCCAGGCGATCTTGGTGCCGGAGAAATAGGGATCGATGCGCAGACCGGTGCGCTCTGCGACCAGCTTGCCGTGACCCTCGGCTTCGAGCGCAGCGCAGTGCTCGGCGGTGCGCCGGTCCTGCCAGACGATGGCGCGGTGGATCGCCTGCCCGGTCTTGCGATCCCATACCAGCGTGGTCTCGCGCTGGTTGGTGATGCCGATCGCCGCGACCTCCCCTGCCCGCGCCTGCGCACGAGCGAGCGCCTGGCGGCAAACAGCGAGCGTGCTGTCCCAGAGGTCCTCCGCCTCATGCTCGACCCAGCCCGAGGCCGGATAATGCTGCGGGAACTCCTGCTGGGCGCTGGCGACCGGCTGCAGATTCTCGTCGAACAGGATGGCGCGGGAGGACGTCGTGCCCTGGTCGATCGCCAGAATCATGCGCCGCACCGCCATGTCGCTTCTCCCGATTGGTCGCCGCCGGGTTTGCTATGCCGGCCAGTGCCGAGCTTTGCCGCGAAGGCTGGATGCAGGCAAGCGGAAGCCTCGCCGCAGTTTCGCCACAGGTTCCGCTTGGCAGGGGCCGCGTGCTGTTGTTACGCTGCCCACCGAATGGAAACGTTCCAGCGTCATGCTGGACTCCGGCAGGCCATCATGACGGTCCTGACCGGCGAAGGGTTAGCAAGTGACGGTCGAAGACCGCCAGGATTCCGACCGCCCCCTCGTGGCGGTGGTCCCCCTACCGGGCGAGCGGCCCGCGCCGCCGGACGCGGTTCGGTTTGCTCCGGCCCCGTTCCAGCGCCCTCACCCCGCCACTTATGCCGCGCTCGATCTCGGCACCAATAATTGCCGCCTCCTGATCGCGCGACCAGCCCAGCACGGCTTTCGCGTCGTCGACGCTTTCTCGCGGATCGTGCGGCTCGGCGAGGGGCTGAGCGCCAGCGGCCGGCTCTGCGACGATGCGATGGACCGCGCCGTCGAGGCGCTCAAGGTCTGCAAGAGCAAGATGGACCATCGCGGCGTCACCCGCGCCCGCCTGATCACCACCGAGGCCTGCCGGGCAGCCACCAACGGGGCCGACTTCGTCCGCCGCGTTGGAGAGGAGGCGCGGCTGAACCTCGAGATCGTCGACCAGCGCACGGAAGCCTCGCTCGCCGTCACCGGCTGTGCCGCGCTGGCGGCGCCCGAGGCCGGCGCGGTGATCGTCTTCGACATCGGCGGCGGCTCGACCGAGATCGTCTGGCTCGGTGGGCGCGAGGCCGGACGCGACCCGGCCCAGCGCATCCGCGAATGGGCCTCGCTGCCGATCGGCGTCGTCTCGGTGGCGGAGCGCTATGGCGGCGTCGAGGTCGGGCGCGAGAAGTTCGAGCGCATGGTCGCCGATTGCAGCGAGGCTCTGGCGCCATTCGCGGCCAAGGCGGCGGCGGCGCGCAACGCCCCCAATTTCCATCTGCTCGGCACCTCCGGCACGGTCACGACCGTCGCAGGCATTCATTTGAGGCTGCCGCGCTATGACCGGCGCCAGGTCGACGGGCTGTGGATGCAGGATGGCGACATCTGCAGCGTCATCGACGAACTCGTCGCGATGGACTATGCGCAGCGTCAGGCCAATGCCTGCATCGGCCGTGAGCGGGCCGATCTGGTGCTCGCCGGCTGCGCCATCTTCGAAGCGATCCGGCGCGCCTTCCCGAGCCCGAAGGTGCGCATCGCCGATCGCGGCCTGCGCGAGGGCATCCTGCTCAGGATGATGCATGAGGACCGCGCCTGGTGGCGCCGACGGCAATGACGACGACGAAATCCGGCAGCGGCGGCGGCGCCCGCGACCTGCGCATCAAGGTCAAGAAGCCCGCCAAGCGCAGCCATTCCTCGCAGCTCTGGCTCGAGCGCCAGCTCAACGACCCTTATGTGAAGCGGGCGCGCGCGATGGGCTATCGCTCGCGTGCCGCCTTCAAGCTTGCCGAGATGGACGAGCGCTACAAGTTCCTCAAAGCCGGCCAGAAGCTGGTCGATCTCGGCTGCGCGCCGGGCGGCTGGTGCCAGGTCGCGGGCACCAAGGTCGGACTGGAGAAGGGCAAAGGCAAGATCATCGGCATCGACCTGCTGCCGGTCGACCCGATCCCGCATGTCGAGCTGATCCAGCTCGACTTCATGGCCGAGGAAGCCCCTGCCCTGCTGATGGAGAAGCTCGGCGGCAAGGCCGATGGCGTCATGTCCGACATGGCCGCCAACACCACCGGCCACAAGAAAACAGACCACCTCAGGATCATCGGCCTCGCCGAAGCGGCGATCGAGTTCGCCAATGACGTACTGGCGCCAGGAGGCTTCTTCCTGGCCAAGCTCTTCCAGGGTGGCGACTCGGCTGGGCTGCTGACGCAGCTCAAGCGCGACTTCACTTTGGTGCGCAACATCAAGCCGGCGGCGAGCCGGGCCGATTCCTCCGAGCTCTATGTGCTGGCGACCGGCTTCCGGCGAAAGGCCGAGCCCGAGCCGGACGCGGAAGACTGAACGCCTCAGCTTTCCGCCAGCCGGCCGTCGACCAGATGGATGCGCCGGCTCGCCTTGGCGGCCATGTCGGTGTCGTGGGTCACGGCGATCACGGTCTTGCCGCGCTCGCGCACCAGCGCATCGAGAATCGAAAAGACCTGCTCGGAATTCCTGCTGTCGAGGCTGCCGGTCGGCTCATCGGCGAGGATCAGCGGCGGATCATTGGCGAGCGAACGGGCAACCGCGACGCGCTGGCGCTGGCCGCCCGAGAGCTGGTCCGGCCGCTTGTCGAGATGGTCGGCGAGGCCGAGCGCGCTGAGAAGTTCGGTGGATCGTTCGCGCATGGCGGTAGCGGCGAGGCGGCCGAGGCGACGCATCGGGATCTCGACATTCTCGCGCACCGTGAACTCCGGCAGCAGGAAATGGAACTGGAAGACGAAGCCGAGCGTCGCCAGCCGGATTCCGGCACGCTCGCGCTCGCTCAGCCCGGCCGTGTCCCTCCCCTCGATCGCGAGCGTGCCGCCGGTCGGCTTGTCGAGCAGCCCGAGCAGATACAGCAGTGAGGACTTGCCCGAGCCGGACGGACCGGTGATGGCGACGAACTCGCCCGCTCCGATCGCCAGCGTGATATCCTCGACCAGAGTCACCGGCACGGCTGCCGGCAGCACGCGGGTGAGCCCCCTGGTCTCGATCAACGGGCTCATGTCGCACCCCGGATGATGTCGACGGGGTTGAGCCGCGCCGCCTGCCTTGCCGGCAGGTAGCCGGCGACACCGGCCGAGACCAGCGCGAAGCCGGCGGCAATCAGGTAGTGCCCAATGCTCCAGGCCAGCGGCAGGCGCGTGATCTCCTGGGCGACATTGGCGCCCGACAATTCGAAGCGGACCAGCGAGAGTGCGAAGCAGAGGCAGAAGCCGAACGCCCAGCCGATCAGCGAGCCGCCGGCGCCGAGGGCCAGCCCCTCCAGCAGGAAGAGGCGGCGCATGTCGGTTTCGGTGAAGCCGAGCGACTTCAGGATGGCGATGTCGCGCGCCTTCTCATGGGTGATGGTCGAGATGATGTTGAAGATGCCGAAGCCGGCGACCAGCAGGATCGCGCCGACGACCGTGTACATGATGACATTGCGGATCACGAGCGCCTGCAGCAGCGACTCGTTCGCCTCCTGCCAGGCCATAGCCTTGTAGCCGATCTGCGCCTCGGCCCGGCGCGCCACCTGAGGGGCGGCATTGGGATCGTCGAGTTTCAGCCTGATCTCGTTGATCGCGTTCGGGCGCTCGCTGAGGATCTGGGCGTTCTTGAGCAGGACATAGCCCTCGCCCTCGTCGCGGGCGGTGGTGCCGGTGTGGAACAAGCCGACGATCTTGAAGGCCCGGCTCTGGCCGGTCGATGAGACCACCGTCACGGTCGTGCCGAGATCGGCGCCGAGACGCTGCGCCAACCTGTCGCCGACGACGATGTTGTTGCCACCAGCTATCAGCGAGGTGAAGCTGCCCTGGCGGAAATCCTTGGCCAGCGAGGAGACCTTCATCTCCGCCTGTGGCTCGATGCCGATGATGGCGATGCCGACGTCGCGACCGGAATAGCGCACCACCCCTTGCGTCTTCAGGCTGAGCGCCAGCCGCCCCGGCACCCAGGCCCGCAGCATCGCGACCGCCTCGGTCGGGTTGAGGATGCCGCGCCGGTCGTCCTTGGGGCGCAGGCCAGCGATGTGGACAGCGGCGAAGGCGTCCTGCGCCGGCTGACGGCGCGCATTGCGGTAGTCGTCGGTGATGTCGACATGCGGCATGGTATCGACGAGGCGCGCGACGAAATCGTCCTCGCCACCCTGCATCAGCGCCGCCATGGCGATCGAAAAGCCGACGCCGAGCGCGACGCCGATGATCGCGACCAGGGTCTGCCGGCCACGGCCGCGGATATGCGTCAGCGCCAGGGCAAGGATCAACCGCATGGCTCAGCGTCCTTGAGCCTTGACCCGCGCGCCATCCGCCAGCTTGTCCGGAAAAGGCGTGATGACGCGGGCCTGCTCAGGTAGCCCCGACAGTACCTCGACATCGCCGGTACCGCGGATGCCGATCGCAAGTTCGCGGCGGCGAGCACGGTCGCCGTCGAGAACGAAGACCGCATTGCCCTGCACCGCGGCGACCGGCAGCAGCAATGCTTCCTTCGACACCCGCGCGATGATGTTAAGCTCGACCGTCATGCCGATCAGCAGCGGCGTGTCGTCGGGCAGAGCGAGATAGACGCGATAGGTCTTGGCGACGGGATCGCCCTTGGGCGTGATGCTGTCGACCGTGGCTTCCAGTGTCTTTCCCGGAAAGGCGTCAGCCCGGATCAAGGCGCGCTGGCCGGCCTTGACCTGCGGGATGTCCTCCTCGTTGACGTCGGCGACGACGCGCAGCGGCTTGGCCTCGCCGATCCAGAACAGCACGGTGCCGGGCTCGGCGATCTCGCCGACCTCGCCGTCGCGGCGCAGAACGGTGCCGCGCATCGGCGCGCGCAGCACGTAGTTCTCCAGGCGCGCGGTCTGGCCAGCGATCAGGGCCGAAGCCTGGCCCATCTCGCTGCGGGCGCGGTCGAGCGCCTGCTGGCTCCCCGCATTGCGCTCGACCAGCACGGCGAGCCGGTCCTGCTCGGCGGTGGCGAGCTTCTGGCGAGCCTTGAACTCGGCCAGGGTCGCCTCGGCCTGGGCGCTGTCGAGGCGGGCGAGGACATGCCCCTGCTCCACGCGCTGGCCCTCGCAATCGCAGCGCTCGACGATGCGCTCGCGCACAAGAGCCGTGACCTTGGCCCAGTTGCGCGGCTCGACCGTGCCGGTGGCATAGACAATCTCGGCCGCATCGCCGCGTTTGGGCGTGACGGTCGCGACCGCCGTGGGCTTCGTCAGGAGCCAGTAAGCGCCGCCAGCGGCGGCAATGGCCGCGGCGACGAGAAAACTGCGAGCGAACTTCACGGCGCCCTCCACAGGAGCCATCACGCCGGCAGCTTCGACCCAGGACAGTTACGGGCCAGGAAGCGTTGCGCCGGCAGCATCTTGCGCGCACAATCGCGAAAGACCGACCGTCGGTCATTTTACAGACCGACGGTCGGTCGTCAAGAGAAAGCGTATTGCATGCCCCGTATCGTGAAGTCCGCGGATGATCGCAGGAACGAGATCCTCGACGGCGCCCAGGCGCTGTTCTTCGAGCGCGGCTACGAGCGCACCACGGTCAACGACGTGATCGCCAGGGTCGGCATCTCCAAGGGCGGCTTCTACCACCACTTCACCGCCAAGGAGGATCTGCTGGAGGGGATCACCGCGCGGCTGGCGCAGGATGCCGTCGCACGCGTCCGCGATATCCTCGATGATCCCGGGCTCAGCGCCCTGGAGCGGCTGAACGGCTTCATGGCGCGCTCACGCAGCATGAAGCTGGCGGATGCGCCCAAGTTCAGGGCCGCTTTCGACGTGGTCTTCCGCCCGGAGAACCTGTTGCTCTACCACCGGATCAACGCCGCTTCGGTCGCGGTGATGCGGCCGGTGCTGACGAGGATCATCGCGCAGGGCAAGGCCGAGGGCGCCTTCACCGTGCCCGATCCCGAGGCCGCGGCGGAGATCCTCCTGCACCTCAACGCCAGCACGCACGACGCCGTCGCGCGCACGATCGAGGCGATGGGAACCGCCGGGGAGGACGCGGCGATCGACGCGCTGGATCAGCGTTTCCAGTTCCAGGGCATCGTGATGGACCGCATCCTCGGCCTGCCGGACGGCAGCCTGACCATCGTCGAGCCCGGTTTCACCCGCGCAGTGATGACGGCGCGCTGAGCGCGCCGTCTGCGGGCTGGTCTAGGATCAGTCGAGCTTGAACTTGGAGAGCTCGCGGTGCTCACCATAGATGCGACGGACCGTGCCGGTGATCGAGCGGTAGACGATCGTCTCGGTCTCGATCACCTCAGGCCCGAAGCGCACGCCCGAGAGCATGCCGCCATCGGTGACGCCGGTGGCGCAGACGATGACGTCGCCCGAAGCCATCTCGGCCATGTCGTACTTCTTGTTCGGGTCCTTGACGCCCATGGTCGCAGCGCGCGCCCGCTTCTCCTCGGTGTCGAGGATCAGGCGGCCCTGCATCTGGCCACCGACGCAGCGCAGCGCCGCCGCGGCAAGCACGCCCTCCGGCGCACCGCCGATGCCGAGATAAAGGTCAATGCCGGTCTTCTCCGGCTCGGTGCAGAAGATCACGCCGGCGACGTCGCCATCGGTGATCAGGCGGATCGAGGCGCCGGTCTTACGGACTTCGGCGATCAGCTTCTCGTGGCGCGGCCGATCCATGATCAGCGTGTTGATCTCATGCGGCTTGACGCCCTTGGCACGGGCCAGCGCGTTGATGTTGTCAGCGGCCGAGGCGTCGAGATCGACGATCCCCTGCGGATAGCCGGGGCCGATCGCGATCTTGTTCATGTAGACGTCGGGCGCGTAGAGCAGCTGGCCGGCGCCGGCCATCGCCATCACCGCGATCGAGCCCGGCATGTCCTTGGCGCAAAGCGTCGTGCCCTCGAGCGGGTCGACGGCGATGTGGACCTTGGGGCCCTGCTTGTTGCCGACCTTCTCGCCGATGAAGAGCATCGGCGCCTCATCGCGCTCGCCCTCGCCGATGACGATCTCGCCGTCGATCGGCAAGCGGTTGAGCTCGCGCCGCATCGCATCGACCGCGGCCTGGTCGGCCGCCTTCTCGTCGCCATGGCCGCGCAGGCGGGCGGCGGCGACGGCGGCGCGCTCGGTGACGCGTACCAGTTCCATCGAGAGGTAGCGCTCGATGATCTGGTCGGGCGAGATGCGGAGATCGACGGACATGGGGACTCCCTAGCGCGATGAGCGGATGGCGGAGGTAAATAGCGACCGGGTTGGCGAGGATATGGCGAAACGGTGAGCGATTCCGCCTTTCACCATCATTCCCGCTCGATACGGATGACTTGCGGCGCTTCCGCGATGTGGCCGTCGGCGCTGACCTTCTCCAACGCGTCGCGGATCGCGTGCTCGCTGGTGGCATAGGTGATCAACACGACCGGGACCGGAGCGCCGGAGCGCCCGCCGGGATCCTGCTGGGCGGCGATCTCGGAGCGGCGCTGGACGATGCTCTCCAGCGAGATATCGGCCTCGGCCATCCGGGTCGCGATCGCAGCCGCAGCGCCCGGACGGTCGGCGACGGCGAGGCGGATATAGTAGCCGCCTTCATGGCGCTGCATCGGGGCGCGCGTCGGCTGCTCCAGTCGGGCGACCGGCATGCCGAAGGGCTGGCCGGCGGTGCCGCGGGCGACGTCAGCGATGTCGGCGATCACGGCGGAGGCGGTCGGCCCGCCGCCGGCGCCAGGGCCGACCAAGGTGATCTCGCGGACCGCGTCGGCGTCGATGGTCACCGCATTGGTGACGCCCATCACCTGCGCGATCGCCGAGGATTTCGGCACCATGGTCGGGTGCACGCGCTGCTCGATGCCGGTCTTGGTGCGCTCGGCGACGCCGAGCAGCTTGATCCGGTAACCGAGCTCGTCGGCCATCTTCAGGTCGAGCGGCGTGATCGAGGAAATGCCTTCGACATGAATCGCTTCGGCGTCGATCTTCGTACCGAAGGCGAGGCTGGTCAGGATGGCGAGCTTGTGGGCGGTGTCGAAGCCCTCAACGTCGAAGGTCGGGTCCGCTTCGGCGTAGCCCAGACGTTGCGCGTCCTTCAGGCAGGCCTCGAAGGTCAGCCCTTCGAGCTCCATGCGTGAGAGGATGTAATTGCAGGTGCCGTTGAGGATGCCATAGAGCCGGCTGACATTGTTGCCCGAGAGTGCCTCGCGCAGCGTCTTCACCACCGGGATGCCACCCGCCGAGGAGGCCTCGAAGGCGAGCGCGGCGCCGTTGCTTTCGGCCAGTTCGGCGAGCGCGACGCCATGGGCCGCGAGCAGCGCCTTGTTGGCGGTGACGACATGCTTGCCGGCGGACAGCGCGGTCTCGACCGCTTTCTTGGCCGGGCCATCCGAGCCGCCGATCAGCTCGATCAGGCAATCGATATCAGAGGATGCGGCGAGCGCGACCGGATCGTCGAACCAGGCGAAGCCGGAGATGTCGATGCCGCGGTCGCGATTGCGGTCGCGGGCCGAGACCGCCGTCACGCGGATCGGCCGGCCGCAGCGGGCGGCGAGCGCGTTCTCCTGGCGCTTCAGAATGCCGGCGACCGCAGCGCCGACTGTTCCCAGGCCGGCGATGCCGACGCGCAGGGGCCTGATCTCGGAGGGAGCAGCGTGCATGGTCATGAGCGGCGGGGTCGCATGAGGCGCGCGGGGAGTCAACGGCGAAGGGGTGTAAGGAACCTATCCCGAAACGCCGGATTGAGTACGCAGAGCGGAGGGATCGCGATGCTGAAGGTCGGCTCGATCGTCTGGGGGGTGCGCGACGTGCCGCGCGCCATCGCCTTCTGGACGGAGGCACTCTCATACGAGCCGCTGCGGCCGCCCTCACCCGACTGGGTGATCCTGGTGCCGCGGCAAGGTTCTGGCGTGCAGCTCGCGATCACGCAGGTCTCGTCGGAGGCGGAGAACCACCAACGCCACCATCTCGACCTCTATGCCAGCGATCGCGAAGCCGAGGTCGAGCGCCTGCTGCGGATAGGCGCGAGGCGGGCCGAGTGGCGCTATCCCGAGGGCGCCGACTACATCGTGTTGGAAGATCCGGACGGAAACAGCTTCTGCGTCATCGAGAAGTGAGGGCTTCGGCCAGCTTCACTCGAAGCGGCAGACGACCTCGGCGGCGAGCTTGTGGACCTTGCCGTTCTCGAAGCCGAGATAGATCCGCAGCAGCTGGTTGCCGAAGGCGGTGATCTTGATGGTGCGCAGCGCCTCGACGCTGTCGCCGTCCGCCTGGGTCGAGTTCTCGTCGATCGGCTTCCAGAACCAGGGCTTCGGCGCCTTGATCACGGTCTGCGCCAGGAGCTGCTCAGCCTCGGCGCGGCCCATGCCGGTCGGGAAGTACTTCGCCGCGATCTCGGTGGCGTCGCGGCCGCATTCCTTGGCGCGCGAGGCGGTCAGCACCTCGGCGATCAGGGGCGAGTCGGTGTCGGTGGTGCGGCCGCGCGAGAAATCATAGGTGGCGAACAGGCAGACCAGCGCGAACAGGCCGAACACGATCCCGATCAACCGACCCTTCGAGACCATGGCGCGCACTTCGTCCTAGCTATCCACCCCGGCCTTGGGTTCCCATGTTTCGACGGCCCGGTCCAGTGCCGGCGCGCAACAGTGACGGCCGTCTTTCCAAGGCGGCTCCCCACGCGCCTGAGCGGCGCCCTCTTCGTCATGGTCGGGCTTGTCCCGACCATCCACGTCTTCGCTTCACTGATCGAACGCAGCGTTCAAGACGTGGATGCTCGCCACAGGGGCGAGCATGACGAGCTGGAACAGCGTGATGGATGTCGAACGCGTCCCGCCCTACCCCGCCTTCGGCATCTGGATGACGTTGTGCAGGGTCTGGTCGGCGCTCTTCAGGAAGCGGCCGATATTGCGCGCCGCCTGGCGGATGCGCTGCTCGTTCTCGACGATGGCGATGCGGACATAGTCGTCGCCATGCTCGCCGAAGCCGATGCCCGGCGCGACCGCGACCTCGGCCTTCTCGATCAGCAGCTTGGAGAACTCAAGCGAGCCGAGATGGCGGAATTTCTCCGGGATCGGCACCCAGGCGAACATCGAGGCCTGCGGCGCCGGGAACTCCCAGCCGGCCTTACCGAAGCTCTCGACCAGCGCGTCGCGGCGCTTGCGATAGACTTCCCGCATCTCGCGGATGCAGTCGTCCGGGCCGTTCAGCGCCGCCGCGGCCGCGACCTGGATCGGCGTATAGGCGCCATAGTCGAGATAGGACTTCACCCGCGCCAGCGCCGCCAGCAGCTTCTCGTTGCCGACCGCGAAGCCCATGCGCCAGCCGGCCATGGAGAAGGTCTTCGACATCGAGGTGAACTCGACGGCGACGTCCATCGCGCCCGGCACCTGCAGCATCGAAGGCGGCGGGTCGTTCTCGTCGAAATAGACCTCGGCATAGGCGAGATCCGACAGCAGGATCAGATCGTGCCGCTTCGCGAAGGCGACGAGGTCGCGATAAAAGTCGAGCGAGGCGGTGTAGGCGGTCGGGTTCGCCGGATAGCAGGTAACGAGCGCGATCGGCTTGGGCACCGAATGCGCCATCGCCCGCTCCACCGCCGGGAAGAAGGCCGGCGTCGGCTCGGCCGGGACCGAGCGGATCACGCCGCCCGCCATCAGGAAGCCGAAGGCGTGGATCGGATAGCTCGGATTGGGCACCAGCACGACGTCGCCGGGGCCGGTGATGGCCTGCGCCATGTTGGCGAAGCCTTCCTTCGAGCCGAGCGTGGCGACGACCTGCGTGTCGGGATTGAGCGTCACGCCGAAGCGGCGCTGGTAGTAATGCGCCTGGGCGCGGCGCAGGCCGGCGATGCCCTTCGAGGCGGAGTAGCGGTCGGTGCGCGGCTTGCCGGCGGTCTCGACCAGCTTCTCGATGACGTGCTTGGGCGCCGGCAGATCGGGATTGCCCATGCCGAGATCGATGATGTCGACGCCCTTGGCGCGCTCGGCTGCCTTGATCTTGTTGACCTGTTCGAAAACGTAGGGCGGCAGGCGCTTGATGCGGTGGAAATCGGTCATATCGAGAACAGGTCCTTGCGGATCGCCACGCCGGAGCGAAGCAAATCACATTCTTGCGTTGCGATGCCTTACCACCGCAGCTTTCGCCCTGACAGGGCAAAAAACGCAAGATTCATCGAAACGCAGCGCATGCCTTCCTGGCGCAACGCTTCAGGCCGGCGGAATGAAGGGCTGGCTGATCGTCCGGAACACGTCGAGCGCCTCGCAGCGGGCGGAATGCGCTTCCAGCGCCGGATAGTCGCGCAGCACGACGAGATCGGGATGTGCCTCGCTGGCGAAGCGCAACGCGCAGGCGAGCGCGATGTCGGCATGGCCGATCCGCTCGCCGAACCACCAGTCGCCGATGCGCTCGGCCCGCTCCCGCTCCAGTGCGGCGAGAGCGCCTGATATCTGCCCGCGGCAGCGCCCGGCCCAGGTCTCGGAAATCTGATCGTGCAGCTTCAGCTCGTAGAACAGGCTCACCGCCTTCTCGGCGAGCCCCATCGCCAGCGCCGCGACGCGCAAGGCCCGGTGGCGCTCCGGCTCCTCCCGCGGGAACAGGGCAAGCTCGGGAGGAACGAGGCCGTCGAGATAGTCGATGATGGCATGGCTTTCGACCAGCACCAGCCCGTCGTCGAGCTCCAGCGTCGGCACGCGGACCAGCGGATTGAGAGGCGCGATCCTGTCGGCGTCGCCGAAGACCGACCACGGCCGATGCTCGAAGGGCAGCTCGTAGAGCGTCAGCGCAATGCCGACGCGGCGCACGAAGGGCGAATCATACTGGCCGATCAGGATCATCGCTGGCGTTCCACTGAGGAGCTGCCATGGGACTGGTCAGGGCGAGACAAGGCAAGCGCGGCCCGCTCTCGCCCGACTCCTCATTCCTTTGGCGTCGGCGGCGGCGCCGGCGGCGGCAGGACCTTGCCGAGCTGCTGTGCCTGCGTGCCCGCCGCCTCGTTCGAGATTCGCTTGGCGTCGAGATCCGCTTCGAGCGCCTTGAACTCGTCGACAGTCTTGCGCTTGGCCTCGCGCGAGACGGTGGTGCCGATCGGAATGTATTTCGGATCCTGCGGCCGGGTCTCGGTCACGAATGGCTTGGGATCGCCGGGTTTGGTGGCGAGATCAGTGAACTCCGCGACGCCGCGGGCAGCTTCGCAACCTCCGAGCGCCACTCCGACGAGCAGGACGAGTCCGGCCGCCTTGAGCGAGATTTCAGTGCGCTTACCAATCATCGCCCCGGTTCCGCAGAATTTCTTTGTCACTCATACTGCTTAGGTCCTTAATGGGTCCAAAATGGGGAGTGCAACTCCTGCGTAAGGCTATCAAGGGGAGCGCCATCATGTGTCCGCCAGCTGACGAGAAGGGCAAGACCGGGCCAAAGCCTGCGGAAACGCCGTTCGGCGAGCTTCCGGCCGTGCCCGATTTCGAGGCGATGGCGCAGAACATGGGCAAGCTGGTCGAGCAGGCCGGCAAGGTGACGGCCGCCTATCTGAAGCCGATCGAACGGGGCGAGGCCAAGACCGGCCAGGCCGACGAAGCCAGCGAGATGGTCAAGGTGCTTGGCCGCGTCGCCGAGCGCTGGGTCAGCGATCCCCAGAAGATCATCGAGGCCCAGGGCGCGATCACCAGCGATTTCCTCTCCTTGTGGAGTTCGACGCTGAAGCGCCTCGGCGGCGAGCAGGTCGAGCCGGTGATCGCGCCCGAGAAGCGCGACGCCCGCTTCGCCGATCCGGAATGGAACAGTCATCCGGTCTTCGACTTCGTCAAACAGGCCTATCTGCTGACGACACGCTGGGCCGAAGGCATGGTCGAGCAGGCGGACGAGCTCGACCCGCATACGCGTGACAAGGCCCGCTTTTACGTCAAGCAGATCGCCGGAGCCCTGTCCCCGTCCAACTTCGTCGCGACCAATCCCGAGCTGCTGCGCGAGACCATGGCGCAGAACGGCGAGAACCTGGTGCGCGGCATGAAGATGCTGGCCGAGGACGTCGAGGCCGGCGGCGGCGAGCTGAAGATCCGGCAATCGGATGCCGGCGCCTTCCAGATCGGCGTCAACATCGCGACGACGCCGGGCAAGGTCATCTACCGCAACGACATCATCGAGCTGATCCAGTATGCGCCCGCGACCGAGACGGTGCTGAAGCGGCCGCTATTGATCGTGCCGCCCTGGATCAACAAGTTCTACATCCTCGACCTCAACGCCGAGAAGAGCTTCATCCGCTGGTGCGTTTCCCAGGGGCTGACGGTCTTCTGCATCTCCTGGGTCAACCCCGACCACCGCCACGCGCTCAAGGATTTCGAGAGCTATATGCGCGAGGGCATCTTCGCCGCGCTGGAGGCGATCGAGCAGGTCACCGGCGAGAAGCAGGTGTCCTCGATCGGCTACTGCGTCGGCGGCACGCTGCTCGGCGTGACGCTGGCCTATATGGCGGCGACCCGGGACAAGCGCATCGCCAGCGCGACCTTCTTCACCACGCAGGTCGACTTCAGCCATGCCGGCGAGCTCTCGGTCTTCGTCGACGAGGAGCAGATCCGCGCCGTCGAGGAACAGATGGCCGAGCGCGGCTATCTCGACGGGGCGCGCATGTCCGGCGCCTTCAACATGCTCAGGCCGAACGACCTGATCTGGTCCTATGCCGTCAACAACTACCTGAAGGGCAAGGCGCCGACCCCGTTCGATCTGCTCTACTGGAATTCGGATTCGACCCGGATGCCGGCGGCGAACCACTCCTTCTACCTGCGCAACTGCTATCTCGAGAACAAGCTGAGCAAGGGCGAGATGCGCCTCGGCGGCAAGCAGCTCGACCTCAAGAAGGTGACGATCCCGATCTATAATCTGGCGACCCGCGAGGACCATATCGCCCCGGCCCTCTCGGTTTTCCTGGGCTCGCAGACCTTCGGCGGCCCGGTCGACTACGTCATGGCCGGCTCCGGCCACATCGCCGGCGTGGTCAATCCGCCGACCAAGGTGAAGTACCAGTACTGGACCGGGCCGAAGCCGGAAGGCGCCTTCGAGGATTGGATGAAGACGACGCAGGAGCATCCCGGCTCCTGGTGGCCGCACTGGTTCGCCTGGGTGGAGAAGCAGGCGCCCAAGCGCGTCAAGCCGCGCATCCCCGGCGAGGGTCCCCTGCCCGCGCTGGAGGATGCGCCGGGAAGCTATGTGAAGATCAAGGCGTAGCGCACCGGCATAGCGGCGAATTCGTCACACTCCATCGATTTGGCTGGATGTGAACGGCTGTTCATTGCCTCGCGCGCGAGGCGGCCTAACCCTGCCGCTACGGTTGGGGATCATCGGTGCTGTTGTCTGGGACATTCGATCAGGGACGCGCTCGTAGCGCGTCGTCGCGTCGGTGGCTTTTGGCTGCCACGACCGCGCTTTCATTGCTCATGGGCGCATCGGCCGCAAGCGGCCAGGCGCTGATCACCTGGACCGGTCCGCTTGATCCCGGCACTCCGCCTCCGCCTTACTCGAACTGGAGCGTTACTGGGACAACCCCCTTGACCGTCGGATATGGCGGCGCCGCCACGCTGACCGTCGCCGGCGGAGCCACAGTGACGAGCAATGGCGTCACGATCGGTTTCGGGGGCTCCAGTAACTCCAGTACCGCGACGATTACCGGCGCAGGCTCGTCCTGGATGGCCGGTCACATGACAATCATCGGCTGGGGCAGCTCGGGCAGGTTGATCGTCGAGGATGGTGGCTTCTTCAAGAGTAACAACATCAATGTTGGCTACGGCGGGGGAGCGGCGGCGCTGATCGTCCGCGATGGCGGTCGTGTCGAAGGCAGCGGCCTTTATCTCGACGCTAGCTATGCAGTCGGGCCGGTAACAGTGACGGTGACCGGGGCGGGCTCGACCCTGACTGTATTGGAGACCAAGTTCTTCGAAGGGGGCTTGCTGACCGTCGAAAACGGCGGCCGCGTCCAATCAGGACAGATGGAGCTCCGTGGAGGTTCGATCATCGTGACCGGGGCGGGCTCGATCCTCGATGTGAGTGGAGCCGACATCGAGCTCGGGCTCTCAGGCAGATTCGGCACGCTGACCATCGAAGCGGGCGGCGAGGTCAAGCTCATCTCGCTGATGATGGGCTCTGACCCGGCTTCGAGCGCCACGCTCAATCTTCTCGGCGATGCCGTGAACGGTCGCGGCGTGCTGGAGGCCTATCGGGTCGTCAATCAGGGCGGCACCGTCACCCTCAACCTGAACGGCGGCATCCTGCGGGCAGCAGTCGCCAACAATCCTGATTTCCTTAGCGGCTTTCCGGCGCTGACCATCGGCGCGAACGGAGCCTTCTTCGACAGCAATGGCTTCAGCATCGGCGTCTCGACCAGTTTCGACGGCACGGGCGGCCTGACCAAGCAGGGCGCCGGCACGCTGACCCTGACCGGCACCAACACCTATACCGGCGCGACCACGATCGAGGGCGGGACGCTGCTGATCGACGCCGCGCCGGCGATGTCGGCCGCCTCGGGCTACACCGTCGCATCGGGCGCGACGCTGCAGGTCAGCGACAGCCTTGGGGCCGTAACCGCCGCATCGATTGCCGGCGCCGGCTCGATCCGGATCGGCACGGGCACGACACTGAAAGCCGGCGGCAGCAATACGTCGACGACCTTCTCGGGGTCGATCAGCGGCAATGGCGCGCTCGACAAGACCGGCACGGGCACGCTGACCCTGACCGGCGCCAGCACCTACACCGGTGGCACCAGGGTCTCGGGCGGCAAGCTGGTGGTGAACGGCTCGATCACCGGTTCGGTGACGCTGGATGGCGGCACGCTCGGCGGCTCGGGCGCGGTCGGAGCGGTGAGCGTCGGCAGCGGCGCGACGGTGGCGCCGGGCAATTCGATCGGGACGCTGACCGTCTCGGGCAATGTCTCGTTCGCTGCGGGCTCGACCTATCTGGTCGAGGTCAACGCCGCCGGGCAGAGCGACAGGATCGTGGCGTCCGGTTCGGCGACGCTGTCTGGCGGCACGGTGCAGGTGCTGGCGGAAAACGGCAATTACGCTGCGAGCACGAGCTATACGATCCTGACCGCCTCCGGTGGCGTGACCGGGACGTTCAACACCGTCACGTCGAACCTCGCCTTCCTGACACCGTCGCTGAGCTATGGCGGCACGACCGTCACGCTGACCATGACCCGCAACGACACCTCCTTCGGGCCGGGCGGCGGCTCCAGCGGCGGAACCGGCACGAGCGGGACGTCGAGTGGCGGCACCGGCGGCACGAGCGATGGCGGCGGCAACGCCAGCCCCGGCAGCACGTATATCGCCGCGACGCGCAACCAGGGCTTCATCGCGGTGGCGGCGGAGCGGCTTGGCGTCGGCAACCCGGTCTATGACGCGCTGATCTCGGCGACGGCGGCCGAGGCGCGGGCCGGCTTCGACCTGCTTTCGGGCGAAGCGCATGCCCAGGCGGTCAGCGTGATGATCGACGAGAGCCGGTTGGTGCGCGACACCATTCTGGGCCATCTGCGCGGGCCGCTGCTGACGCAGGCTCCCGGTCAGGTCGCAGGCGCCTTCACCGCCGACCTGCCCGGCCGCAAGGGCGCTGTCGTGATGCCCGCCCCGGTGCCGCAGCCGCGCTATGCGTTCTGGGGCACGGCCTTCGGCAGCACCGGCAATACGGATGGCGACGGCAATGCCGCGAGCCTCTCCCGCCGCAGCGGCGGCGCCCTGCTCGGCGCGGACCTGCTGGTCTACGACGTGCCCGGTTCCTCGCTGAAGCTCGGCGTCGCCGGCGGCTACAGCCAGTCGCGCTTCGATCTCGATGCGCGCCTGTCG
>JAAEQB010000023.1 GCA_024231975.1 Allobosea sp. | reverse complement strand
TGTTATACCCAGGCCTACGACAAACCCCCACTCGCCCTGAAATAATATAACGAGCGAGTTGGCGATCGAAAGGCCCGCTATCCAATAGAACCAATTTGCGCCGGAGCGGAATCCCATCGAGATTTTTTCGGCCTCCAGCCTTCGCGCGACTTCGGCGTCCGTCAGGTCCGGAGCGTCCGTTTCGCTCATTTGCTCGACTTCACTGTCCGACAGGTTCGAATCGTTGGTTTCAGCCATTTTCGTTTCCCCCCGCATTTTCCGATAACGGCGAATTAAAACCGGACGCCTGTCGCGCCAAACACGTCGGGCGAGGCAGGGCGCCGATACTATGTTCCGAAACTTCGTTTGGCTGTGCAGGCGTCATATTACCATGACGGCAAGCTTTGAAAAAGGTCGTGGTAAATGGGTGCACGACAATTTTGTGAGATGATTTCATCCGGTCGCCTCGCGGGAGGCTGAGCGGCGCTCCCAGAACTCCTCGAAGCGGCCACTGAGCTGGCAGCAACGCAGAGCGATGATTG
This sequence comes from Allobosea sp., assembly GCA_024231975.1. Taxonomy (GTDB): domain Bacteria; phylum Pseudomonadota; class Alphaproteobacteria; order Rhizobiales; family Beijerinckiaceae; genus Allobosea. Next base: position 1,938 of record JAAEQB010000023.1, on the reverse strand, counting down.
CGTCGACGCCTGCCACGGTCCAATGCATCCCCGCTCTTTTGCAGCGAACCCCGATCGCGGTCTTGCAACCGGCCTCGACGACGCCCGAGCCGACGCACAAGCCTTGGGCGCGGAACTCCGGGTATCGCATCCGGTGGCGGTTGCGAGATACGTAGTCGAAACATCTGCGCGCCTCGTCGTTGGAGTCGATATGGTGCCTGAGCGCCGCGAGGATGTTGTCGATCTTGCCTTCGTCTAGTTCATCGCGCCGTGTTTTGGCCCACTGCTCCGCCAGGTCGCTGCCGGCGCCGTAGATGCTCTTGGCCACATCCCACACATGACCTTTCGCGTGGTAGAGATCGACGATCTGGATGGCGCCGGGGAAATGCTCATCAGCGAGGTTCCAGATCCAGAGTGCGCCATCTCCCAGGACCACGCTGCGACCGGCCTTCTCGAAACCACGCCGGATCGCCTCGCGGAGCACACGCTGAGTAAACTCGGCGGGCTGATCGTCGATGTCGCGCGTGGCTGCGCTCTCGATGGCTGCTGAGTAGCTGATCGAGCCCTCGTCGCGCACGGGCTTTCCTTTCCCGTCCCGCCCCTCAGCGCTCCAAACTGTAACGAGTTTGACCTCGCGCGTCTTGGCTGTGCCGTCGGGTTGCTTGCCCGCGCGGTACATCAACTCCTGCTTGCGCACTGGCACACCCGTCCCGTCCATCCCCAGGTACAGCGTCGGAGTCACCGCCTCCTCACCCGCTGGGGCTTCAACTACACGCCGCTCGTCGGCGGCGATCTCGCGCCCCAAGGCTTCGGCCGCCCGCTCGACGTGCTTCGTGGGCACATGCACTCCAGCCAGTTCCGTGAGCAACTCGCGCCCCTCCTCGAAGCTGACCATCGCGCCCACCCGGCCGACCATGCGTAGCGCGCCTGGCGACAGCGATCCGTATTGCAGGCCCAAGGCGCGGTCCCGCGGACAGAAGCCGGTCTTGCAAGATCCGCAGTAGTAGTAGGCGCGTGAGAGCGTCAATCGCCCCAGCACGCTCTCGAAGGTCTTGTCGCGTCGGCCGGCGTAGCGAGCCGGCTGCCCGCACGCGCACGGCAGCGCCGGTCCGGCGTGATCCGACGTGTCCGCGTTGAGGCGCCGCTCCACGGCGCGAGCCGCCACACTCATCGCCTGGCGGCGAGCAGCCGTCTCGATCGCTTCGAAGTCCCAGTTGTCAGCCGCGCCGTCGCCTACGAGCGCTTCGACTTCGGCGACGATCTCGGCTTCGAAGGCGCTTTTGAAGCCCCCTTTTTGACCCCCTCCCGCGAGGCCGTCCCGGACGAGGCCAATTGGACGTCGGCCCACTGTTCGCAGGCTCGCCAATAGGCTTCCAACCGCTCACGAAACTGCTGCCCGGCCTCGATCTGCTCCCGCGCTTGTTCGGCCTGCTCGGCGGACAAGTACCGAGACTTCGTCTTGCCTCCTTCGCCGCGCGTAAGGCTGTAGTACGGGCCGTGCCTAGCCTGCGGGTCGTGCTGGCAGCGGCACTCCTTGCGACCACACTTCATCAGGCGCTCGGAGACCGAGCCGCGGCGCATCGGCCTCGGCTCGGCCAACTCTGCGGCCAACTCACGAACGACTGCGGGTACTTTTTCAACGGCCATGACTCACCTCCTACGGCTATTATAGCCGTAGGATTCGAAAAGGCAAGCCCATACTATTCCACGCAGCCCGATTTGCTTCACTCTGATGACGTGCACCCCGGTTGGCGTGTCGGTTTGCGCCTGTCGCTCAAAAGGCGTAACATATTACGTCCATTTCTTTGTTTACGGGGCGATCGTCATGAAGAAATCCGCTTTGTCTTTTTTCTCATTGGCCTTTTTACTGACCGCGCTGGTTTCATCGGCCGCGCTGCTTACTTCATGTGAAAACGGAATCGAAAAGAAATCATCGGCCAAGCCGGTTTGTCCGATGGC
>JAAEQB010000022.1 GCA_024231975.1 Allobosea sp. | reverse complement strand
TCGGGCGAGGCGCATGCCCAGGCGGTCTCGGTGATGCTCGACGAGAGCCGGCTGGTGCGCGACACCATTTTGGGCCATCTGCCTTCAGCGGGATCGCGCTGGAGCCGTTCGCGCAGCTGGCGCTGATCCGGGTCAGCACCGACGGCGGCACTGAGCGTGGCGGAGCGGCGGCCTTGCGGGTTCTGTCCTCCGAGCAGACGCTCGGCTTCACCACGCTCGGCCTGCGGGCCGAGGCGCAGCTCGGGGCGATGCCGTTGTTCGCCCGCGCCATGCTCGGCTGGCGCCACGGCTTTGGCGAGCTCACCCCGCAGGCCCGCACCGCCTTCGTCGCCGGCACCACCCCGGCCACGGTCTTCGCCGCCAGGATCGACCGCGAGGCGCTGGTCGCCGAAGCGGGCCTCGACTGGCGCACCTCGCAGGCCACCGCGCTGGGCCTGACCTACTCCGCCGTCATCGGCGAGCGCTCCCGTGACCACGCCCTCAAGGGCAAGGTCGAGATGAGGTTCTGAAAGAGGGACCCGCCGGCGCGAATGCGCCGATTGAATTTGCGTCGCCATGGAGCAAATCTGTGAGCTGCCGAGTTATCGGACGGCAGGCATGATCCCGCCTTGCGATCATCGCCTGCAGGTCACTCACCGCTCGGCGTCGAGAGCGAATGGAGACAACAGCCATGGCGGAGAACGGCAATCGCGAAGCGCTGGACGACCTGATCGCACTGTTGCGCCGACAGATTTCCGACCTGACGGAACAGGCTACCGCCGCATCCGGCTCCGGGAGCGAGGAAAGATTGTCGGACCTGCTCAATGAGAAGCAGGACCGCCTCAACGAACTGCTGAAGGAGCGCTCGGCCGGCGAAGGCTGAAACCGGGGCATCCGAGGTCCGGGACGCAAGGGGAGCGGCGCCACGCAACTCACAAACGGGCGCTGGCCGCGATTCCCCAAAACGAAAAAACCGCCCTGCGAGGGGCGGTTCTTCAAAACCAGATCAAGCAGTCAGGCGGAGACGCCTTACTTGATCTTGGTTTCCTTGAACTCGACGTGCTTGCGCGCGACGGGGTCGTACTTCTTCTTCGACATCTTCTCGGTCATGGTACGCGAGTTCTTCTTGGTCACGTAGAAGTACCCGGTATCCGCGGTCGAGATGAGCTTGATCTTGATGGTCACGGCCTTGGCCATGGCGGAGCCCTCGAACAGATGGGGCCGCCGTCGGCCCGTACAGAAAACAAAATGGCCGGGCGAGCCCGGCAATCCGATGGGCGGGGAATGCCGTATCGGCGTCGGCAAGTCAAGGAATATCGGGCGGGCACACGGATTTTCCGCCGCTCGATGCCGTCAGAGCAGCTCGCGAACGAAGCTGCCGCGCTTCTCCCAGTAGAATGGGACCGGCAGATACTGGGCGAATCCGGCCTTCAGCCGCTCCTCGACCTCGGCGATGATCACCTTGGTGATCGTCGGCAGGTCGAGTTCGCGCGCCTCGTCGAAGGTGACGGAGACAAGGTCGGTAAGCTCCGAATCGGGGCCGATCACGCCCTCGACCTTGCCAGCGACGGCGCGGGCATCGACCGCGAAGAAGCGGGTGTCGAAGCGCTTGGGCCGACGCGGCGGGGTGATGGCGCGGGCGACGAAGGTGATGGCGCCGAGATCGGGGAAGACGCCCTTGGCGGCGAAGTCGGCCCAGACGCCCTCGGGCGGGTCTTCGGGCGAGCCGTAGTCGGCGCTGCCGAAGAGGAGGCCGGTCTCCTCGAAGGTCTCACGGATCGCCGCCAGCGCCAGCGCCCGGCCGCGCTGCAGGCTCGGGCGCACGCAGCGGGCGAGCAGGCGCTGCTCGCAAGGGCTGGCGAGGGCGCCGGTCGCGGCCATGCGCCGGTCGCCCGCCTCGATGCGCCCGCCCGGGAAGACATATTTGCCCGGCATGAACTTGTGGCCGGCATGGCGCTTGCCCATCAGCACCCTGGGCTTCTTCCCGGAATGATCGAGAATCAGCATGGTTGCGGCGTCACGGGGGCGCAGGTTGACGTTGGTGCGCGCCCGTTCGGCCTGGGTCAGGGTGATGGTGTGGTCGCTCATCGGCCGCCGATCGCCTTCATGGCGGGCTGGCGTTCGGGCTTGGGCATGGCGCCGCCGAAGCCGTGCATGCGCAAGGCCCATTGCAGGCCGATGACCGCGCCCTTGGCCGGCTGCATCAGCGCCAGGCTGAGGAAGACGGTGAGCGGCAGCCAGACCCAGAGATGCAGGGCGATCGACCAGTTGGCGTATTTCTCCGCCAGCAGGATGCCGCCGACGACGACATGGCCGACGATGGTGATGACGATATAGGGCGGCAGGTCGTCGGCGCGCTGATGGTGCAGGGTCTCGCCGCAGGCCTCGCAGGAATCGACCGGCTTGAGGAAGGCGCGGAACAGCCGGCCCTCGCCGCAATGCGGGCAACGGCCGAAGAGGCCGCGACGCATAGCCTGACGCCAGTCGCGAGCCTGGACCGGCTTGGGTTGGTGACAATGTATGGACATGGGATGTCTTCGTTAATGCGGGGCGTCAGCGCTTGCGGCCCGATCGTTTGGGCGGGGAGCGGCCCTGCTTTCGCCCCATAGGTAAAGCAGGCCGTGACCTTTTGCCAGAGCGGTCGGATGTCGCGGGCCTGCCCTCTGTGAGCAACTCGAATCTGAGCGCTCCCGCGACCGGCGCCGCCTCGACCAGTTTGACATGGACGCGGTCGCCGAGGCGCCAACTTTCGCCGGTGCGATCGCCGACCAGCGCATGGGCGCGTTCGTCATGGCGGTAGTAGTCGGCGCCCAGCGTCGAGGCCGGGATGAAGCCGTCGGCGCCGGTGTCGTCGAGCTTGACGAAGAGGCCGGCGCGGTTGAGCCCGGCGATGCGCCCGTCGAAGCTCGAACCGATCTGGTCGGCCAGGAAATGCGCGATCAGCCGGTCGGTGGTCTCGCGCTCGGCCGCCATGGCGCGACGTTCCGCCGCCGAGATCCGGGTCGCGACCTCGCGCAATTCGGCGAGCGTCGCCGATTTCGGCAGGCCGTCATCGCCGAGCTTCAGGGCCGAGATCAAGGCGCGGTGCACGACCAGGTCGGCATAGCGGCGGATCGGCGAGGTGAAATGGGCGTAGCGGCGCAGGTTGAGGCCGAAATGCCCGTAATTCTCGGCGACATACTCGGCCTGCGCCTGGGTGCGCAGCACGACCTCGTTCATCAAGAGCTCGTTCTCGGAGCCCTTGATCATGGCGAGGATGCGGTTGAACAGCACCGGCCGCAGCGCTGCGTCCTTGGGCAATTTGATGCCGATCGAGGCCAGGACCTCGCCGAGCGCCCGCATCTTCTCGAGCGACGGCTCGTCATGGCAGCGATAGATCAGCGGGCTCTTGGCCTTCTCCAGCGTCTCGGCCGCAGCGACATTGGCGAGGATCATGAACTCCTCGATCAGCCGGTGCGCGGCGAGCCGCTCCGGCACGATCACGCGGGTGACCTTGCCATCGGCATCGAGGACGAGCTTGCGCTCGGGCAGGTCGAGATCGAGCGGCTGGCGGGCGTCGCGGGCGCGCGCCGCCGAGCCATAGGCGGCCCAGAGCGGCATCAGGATGCTGTCCCGGATCGGGCCGGTGAGGTCGTCGGGCTTGCCGTCGATCGCGGCTTGCGCCTGCTGGTAGGAGAGCTTCGCCGCCGAGCGCATCATGATGCGGTGGAAGGAGTGGCTCTTCTTGGCTCCGTCGGCCTTGAGGATCAGGCGGACGGCCAGCGCCGGCCGGTCCTCGCCGCCACGGAGCGAGCAGAGATCGTTCGAGATCCGCTCGGGCAGCATCGGCACGACGCGGTCGGGGAAATAAACCGAATTGCCGCGCTCCAGCGCCTCGCGATCGAGCGCCGAGCCCGGGCGGACGTAAGAGGCGACATCGGCGATGGCGACGGTGACGATGTGGCCGCCAGGGTTGTCGGGGTCGTCGTCCGGCGCGGCATGGACCGCGTCGTCATGGTCCTTGGCATCCGCTGGGTCGATGGTGATCAGCGGCAGGGTGCGCCAGTCTTCTCGGCCGGCGAGCGTAGCCGGCTTGGCCGCCTCAGCCTCGGCGATCGTCGCCGGCTGGAATTCGTTGGGAATGCCGTGGGCGTGGATCGCGATCAGCGAGACCGCACGCTCCGATTTCAGCGAGCCCAGTCGTTCGCGCACCCTGGCCTGCGGCGGGCCGAAGCGGCTTTCGCGGGCGAAGGAGACGGAGACGAGATCGCCATCCTCGGCGTTGCCGGTCTGGCTTTTCGGGATCAGCGCCTCGCGCCCCTGCGCCTTCTTGTCGACGGGGACGAGCCGGCCGGAGCCGTCGGGGAGGGCGCGGAAGATGCCGAGCACCTGTGCCTTGGCCCTGCCCATCACCTTGAGGGTGCGGCCGGACCATTGATAGCCGTCGACGCCGCGTAGGCGCGTCAGCTTGAGCAGGACATGGTCGCCGATGCCGGGAGTGGCGGCAGGCGCGACGGTCTTGGGCTTGCGGCGGAACTCGCGCTGGCGCTCGATCAGGATTTTTGGCGCTTCGCCCTGGTCGGCCTCGTTCCATTCGAGCGGGGCGGCGACGAGATCGCCCTCGCGATCGCGCGATTTGACCTCGCAGAGCAGGACGGCGGGCAGGGCGGCATGCGGCTTGACCGGGCCAGAGCCGCCATTCTCCTCCAGTTCGAGCTCGCGCAGCAGGCGCTTCAGCCAGATCTTGCCGCCCGCGTCGAGCTGGAAGGCCTTGGCGATGTCGCGGCGGCCGGGCTCGCGGCCGGCGGCGCGCTCCTCCTCGATGAAGGCGAGGATGGCGTCGCGGGAGAGGTCGGCGTCGGGACGGGACAAAGGCTCGGGCCTCGTCAGCAGCGGCTGGGCGCAAAGGACATGGGACGGTTCTGGCATGGCGCGGCGGGCGGCGCCAGAACGGCTTGTGCAGAACTGCTGCCCAAAACGGAGAAGGGCTGCCCTTGCGGGCAGCCCTTCCATTGCCGAACCGCAGCCCCGGTAACAGGGCTAAGCGTCACGGAAACTCACGCGCAACCGAACCCCTCATGGGACGAGTCCAGGCCATGCGCCCCCCGCGACAGCGGTTGATGACAATGAGACACTGGATCACCTCCTTTCAGTTGTTACCGACAAGAGGAGGCTAGGGTGATTCCAAGCACCGCGTAAACGGTAAAGATTCGGCGGATCACAGCTCATCGAGCTGCAACAAAATCAGGCACTAAGCCGACTTTGAGTTTTGGTGCCTCTTTTTGCGGCGGGCGATGTGCCCATTAAGTGGCCATAGGCAGCTGCCACGCATGATCTTTGCGCCACAAAGCGCATCTCCCGCAGGAAATCGCTCGGGAGAGCGCCCTGAACACGCCTTGTTGCAGTGCCGAAATAGCCCTCCACCGGGTTGGCACGTCGCTTGCGATCCGTCTGCCAGCCGGAACGGCAGCTGGCGCCCGGCAAGGGCGTGGTCAACAGGGACCTCAGGGGACATCGCAGTGAAACTCACTCGTCGCACGGTCATCGGCGCCGCCTTCGCAGGCGCCACGGTTCTCTCCTCGCTGGCGCCGGCGCAGGCGCAAGAGACCATCAAGGTCGGCATCCTGCATTCGCTCTCCGGCACGATGGCGATCTCGGAGACGACGCTGAAGGACGTCATGCTCATGCTCATCGAGGAGCAGAACAAGAAGGGCGGCGTGCTCGGCAAGAAGCTCGAGGCGGTCGTGGTCGACCCGGCCTCGAACTGGCCGCTCTTCGCCGAGAAGGCGCGCGAGCTGATCGTCAAGGACAAGGTCGCGGCCGTGTTCGGCTGCTGGACTTCCGTGTCGCGCAAGTCTGTGCTCCCGGTGTTCAAGGAGCTGAACTCGATCCTGTTCTACCCCGTCCAGTACGAGGGCGAGGAGAGCGAGCGCAACGTCTTCTATACCGGCGCCGCGCCGAACCAGCAGGCTATTCCCGCCGTCGACTATCTCGCCAAGGAGGAGAAGGTCGAGCGTTGGGTGCTCGCCGGCACCGACTATGTCTACCCGCGCACGACCAACAAGATCCTCGAGGCGTACCTCAAGTCCAAGGGCGTGAAGTCCGAGGACATCCTGATCAACTACACGCCGTTCGGCCATTCCGACTGGCAGACCATCGTCTCCGACATCAAGAAGTTCGGCACCGCCGGCAAGAAGACCGCCGTGGTCTCGACCATCAACGGCGACGCCAACGTTCCCTTCTACAAGGAGCTCGGCAACCAGGGCATCAAGGCGACCGACATCCCGGTCGTCGCCTTCTCGGTCGGCGAGGAAGAGCTTGCCGGCATCGACACCAAGCCGCTGGTCGGGCATCTGGCCGCCTGGAACTACTTCCAGTCGGTCAAGACGCCGGAGAACGAGGCCTTCATCAAGCAGTGGAAGGCCTACAAGAAGAACGACAAGGCCGTCACCAACGACCCGATGGAGGCCCATGTCATCGGCTTCAACATGTGGGTGAAGGCGGTCGAGAAGGCCAAGTCCACCGATCCGGACAAGGTCATCGACGCGCTGCCCGGCATCGAAGCGCCGAACCTGACCGGCGGCGTCTCGAAGATGCTGCCGAACCACCACATCACCAAGCCGGTGCTAATCGGCGAGATCAAGGCCGACGGCCAGTTCGACGTGGTCTCGAAGACCGATCTCGTCGCCGGCGACGCCTGGTCGAAGGAGCTCGACGGCTCCAAGGACCTGATCGGCGACTGGGTCGAGAAGAAGTGCGGCAACTTCAACGTCAAGACCGGCAAGTGCGCCGGCAGCGGCACCTGAGCTGAAGAGGGGGAAGGGCGGCACGGTCGGAAAGCCCGGCCGCCCTTCGAATTCCAGCCCATACGTCACATCCGGAATTCAACCATCTCGGTCGTCCCGGCCGGAGCGAAGCGCAGAGCCGGGACCCATGCCTGAGCCTCAATCGGAAAAGCTCAGGCATGGGTCCCGGGTCTCCCTCCGGTCGCCCGGGACGACCCGAACCGAGATCGTCGGAATAATGCCGCCCTTCATTCACCTTCTGCGCATGCTTGCGCTCGCGATGACGCTCGCCTTCGCGCCGGCCGTCGCCCTCGCGCAAAGCGCCGACGACGCCTTCGCGCGGCTCAACGCCGACAGCTTCTCGGACACGGCACGCGCGATCGACATCCTTGTGCAGAGCGCCCATCCGAATGCGGCCGTGATCATCGAGGCGCTGGCCGATGGCCGGCTGCTCGCCGGCGGCGGCGTGGTCGCCGTGAAGACGAAGGAGGGCGGTTTTCTCGACGCCAAGACCGGGCAGGCGCTCGCGGCTGCGCCTGCCGGCGTCAATCCCGTCAGGCTCAACAACAACGTCCGGCGGGTGATCCAGGGCGCGCTCGGCGGGCTCGGACTGATCAATCCCGATCCGGCCAAGCGCGTCGCAGCGGCCGAAGCGGTATTCCGGGCGCGTGACATCTCGGTGCTGCCCGTCCTCGAAGCTGCCATCGCCAAGGAAGGCAATGACCGGGCGCGTCGGGCCCTGCGCGAGGCGCAGGCCGCGATCCTGATCGTCAAGACCGACGCGCCGCCCTTCGACCGGATCGCCGCAGTCGATGTGCTGCGCGAGCGCGGCGACCAGGATGCGCTGGCAACGCTGCGCGCCTTGCCGGGCGACGCCACGCCGGGTCTCAAGGAGGCGCAGGCGCGCGCCATCTCCGACATCGAGGGCAAGCTCGCTCTGTGGCGGGCCGGGCAGAACCTCTGGTATGGGCTCTCGCTCGGCTCGGTGCTGCTGCTCGCAGCGATCGGCCTCGCCATCACCTTCGGCGTGATGGGCGTGATCAACATGGCCCATGGCGAGATGGTGATGCTCGGCGCCTACACCACCTTCGTGGTGCAGGAACTGATCCGGACCCATGCGCCCTATCTGTTCGACTGGTCGCTGGCGATCGCGCTGCCGGCCGCCTTCATCGTCGCTGGCGCGGTCGGCATCGCGATCGAGCGCGGCGTCATCCGCTTCCTCTATGGAAGGCCGCTGGAGACGCTGCTGGCGACCTGGGGCATCAGCCTGATCCTGCAGCAGGCGGTGCGCACCGCCTTCGGACCAACCAACCGCGAGGTCGGCGCGCCCAGCTTCATGTCCGGCGCCTTCGAGCTTGGTGGCCTCGCCATCACCTGGAACCGGCTCTGGATCATCGTCTTCGCGGCGCTGGTCTTCCTGGCGTTGCTCGCGATCCTGAAGCTGACGCCGATGGGGCTGCAGATGCGCGCCGTCACCCAGAACCGGCGCATGGCCTCGGCGATGGGTATCCGTACCGGCCGGATCGATGCGCTGACCTTCGGGCTTGGCTCAGGGGTCGCGGGCCTGGCTGGCGTCGCGCTCTCGCAGATCGACAATGTCAGCCCCAATCTCGGCCAGAGCTACATCATCGACAGCTTCATGGTCGTGGTCTTCGGCGGCGTCGGCAATCTCTGGGGTACGCTGATCAGCGCCATGAGCCTCGGCGTCGCCAACAAGCTATTGGAGCCCTATGCCGGCGCCGTGCTCGGCAAGATCGCGCTGCTCGTCTTCATTATCCTGTTCATCCAGAAGCGCCCGCGCGGCCTGTTCGCGCTGAAGGGCAGGGCGGTAGAAGCATGATCACCCGCTTCCTGCTCTCGAACATGGACAGGCGAGGCTATGCCTTTCTTGTCCTCGTCGCGGCGATCGGCCTTTTGGTGCCGCTGGCGAACCTGCTTATGCCGGCCGGCTCGCCGTTTCACGTCTCGACCGCGACCATGTCGCTCTGGGGCAAATATCTCTGCTATGCGCTGCTGGCGATCTCGCTCGACTTGGTCTGGGGCTATTGCGGCATCCTCTCGCTCGGCCATGGCGCCTTCTTCGCGCTCGGCGGCTATGCGATGGGCATGTATCTGATGCGCCAGATCGGCTCGCGCGGCGTCTACGGCAATCCGGTCCTGCCCGACTTCATGGTCTTCCTGAACTGGGGGGAATTGCCCTGGTACTGGTACGGGTTCTCGTCCTTCCCCTTCGCCATGCTGATGGTGTTGGCTGTCCCCGGTCTGCTCGCCTTTGTCTTCGGCTGGTTCGCCTTCCGCAGCCGCGTCACCGGCGTCTATCTCTCGATCATCACACAGGCGCTGACCTATGCGCTGCTGCTCGCCTTCTTCCGCAACGACATGGGCTTCGGCGGCAATAACGGCCTGACCGACTTCAAGGACATCCTCGGCTTCAATGTGCAGGCGCAGGGCACGCGCGCGGCGCTGTTCGCGATGACCTGCACGATGCTGATCGCCGGCTTCCTGATCGCGCGCGGCATCGTCACCTCCAAGCTCGGCAAGGTGGTGATCGCGATCCGGGATGCTGAATCGCGCACGCGCTTCCTCGGCTACCGGGTCGACCGCTTCAAGCTCTTCGTCTTCACCGTCTCGGCCTGCATGGCGGGCGTCGCCGGGGCGCTCTACGTGCCGCAGGTCGGCATCATCAATCCCAGCGAATTCGCGCCGGCCAATTCGATCGAGACGGTGATCTGGGTCGCGGTCGGCGGGCGTGGCTCGCTGGTGGGCGCAGCACTCGGCGCCATCGTCGTCAACTGGGCCAAGACGATGTTCACCTCCGGTTTCATGGCGCCGTACTGGCTGTTCGCGCTCGGCGCGCTCTTCGTCTTCGTCACCCTGTTCATGCCGAAGGGCATTTTGGGCACCGTGCAGGGTTGGTGGGAGAAGCGCCGCAAGCCCGAAGCGATGCCGGCGGCCGAGCCGGCTCCGGCGGAGTAACCGATATGAACGCTCCCACACCCGGCGCGCTGACCTCTTCCTTGCTCTATCTCGACGGCGTCAGCGTCTCATTCGACGGTTTCAAGGCGATCCGCGGCCTGTCGCTGACCATCGAACCCGGCGAGATGCGTGCCATCATCGGCCCGAACGGAGCCGGCAAGACGACGATGATGGACATCATCACCGGCAAGACCCGGCCGGACGAGGGCACCGTGATGTTCGGCGGCTCGGTCGACCTGACACGGCTCGACGAGGCGGCGATCGCCAATCTCGGCATCGGCCGCAAGTTCCAGAAGCCGACGGTGTTCGACTTCCACACCATCGAGGACAACATCCTGCTGGCGCTGAAATCGAAGCGCACGGTGCTGAAGACGCTGTTCTGGCAGACGCAAGGCGCCCAGCAGAAGCGGATCGACGACATCCTCGGCATCATCAAGCTCGCCGACAAGCGCGACCGGCTCGCCGGCTCGCTCTCGCATGGCCAGAAGCAATGGCTCGAGATCGGCATGCTGCTGGCGCAGGATCCCAAGCTCCTGCTCGTCGACGAGCCGGCGGCCGGCATGACCGATGGCGAGACGGCGCAGACCGCCGTGCTGCTCAAGGAGATCGCCAGGGATCATTCCGTGATCGTGGTCGAGCACGACATGGGCTTCATCCGCGAGCTCGGCGTGAAGGTGACGGTACTCCACGAGGGCTCGGTTCTGGCCGAAGGCCCCCTCGATCAGGTTAGCGCCAATGAGCGCGTGGTCGAAGTCTATCTGGGGCGCTAGGATGTTCGGGAAAAGCAAGAATCGGTTTTCCGATCAGCTCATGCAGCGGGACGACTGCTCATGCTGACTGTGGATGCCATCGATCTCCATTACGGCGCCGCGCAGGCACTCAGGCGTGTCTCGGTCAGCGCCGAGATCGGCAAGGTCACCTGCGTCATGGGCCGCAACGGCGTCGGCAAGACCTCGCTGATGCGCGCCATCGTCGGCCACCAGCCGATCTCGGGCGGGCATATCCGCCTTGATGGCGAGGACATTTCGGCGCTGCGCAGTGAGGATCGCGCGCGGGCCGGCATCGCCTATGTGCCGCAGGGCCGCGAGGTCTTTCCGCTATTGACGGTGAAGGAGAACCTCGAGACCGGTTTTGCGCCCTTGCCCCGCAAGGAGCGCTTCATCCCGAACGAACTGTTCGACCTATTCCCCGTGCTGAAGTCCATGCTGGGCCGGCGCGGCGGAGACCTCTCGGGTGGCCAGCAGCAGCAGCTCGCGATTGCGCGGGCGCTGGTCACCCGACCCAGGCTGCTGGTGCTGGACGAGCCGACCGAGGGCATCCAGCCCTCTATCATCAAGGATATCGGCCGCGCCATCGACTATCTCCGCCAGAAGGGCGGCATGGCGATCGTGCTGGTCGAGCAGTATTTCGACTTCGCCCGCGACCTCGCCGACACGATGTTCGTGATGGACCGCGGCGAGGTCGTGCTGGCCGGGCCGATGGCGGAACTGGACGGAGCGCAGGTTCAGAGGTTGATTCAGGTCTAGCCGCCAAGGGATTGAGGCAAACCGATTTTGGTCTGTGCCTCATCGTCATGGTCGGGCTTGTCCCGACCATCCACGTCTTCCTTCACCAAGCGTTGTGCTCAAGACGTGGATGCTCGCCACAAGGGCGAGCATGACGGAGACCTGATCCGCTGATCAGGAGATAGTCCTATGCAGCCTGAATTCAGGCGGCGTCGCGCGCGGCGAAGACCTCCTTCGCCGCGAACAGCCCGTTGAGCGCGGCCGGGAAGCCGGCATAGACCGCCATCTGGATCATGACCTCCGTAATCTCCTGGCGCGACAGTCCGACGTTCAGCCCGGCCTCGATATGCACCTTGAGCTGTGGTTGGGCGTTGCCCAGCGCGGTCAGCGCCGCGATCGTCGCGATCTCGCGGGAGCGCAGGTCCAGCCCCGGCCGCGAATAGATGTCGCCGAACGAGAACTCGAACACGTAGTTGGCGAAATCGGGTGCGATGTCGGCGAGCGCCGCGATCACCTTGTGGCCGGCTTCGCCATCGATCTCAGCGAGAGCCCGCCTGCCGCGCTCCAGCCTGCTGGTTTCGGCGTGTGCGTTGATGTGCGTCATGGTCTTCGATCCTCTTCTCGATGTCGGCATAGCCGGCGATCTTGGTGTCGAGGACGAGAAGGCAGGCTTCGAGTTCGGCGACGCGAGCACGAACCTGCTCGCGGTGCCGTTCCAGCAACAGACGACGATCGGCTTCGGTGCCGGCTCCCGCTTCGCGCAACGCCGCATAGCGCAGCATCTCGCGGAGCGGCATGCCGGTAGTCTTGAGCCGGCCGAGGAAATCGATCCAGGTCAGGATCGAGGCGTCGTAGTCGCGTTGGCGTGACCGGTCCCTGTCGGCATAGGGCAGCAGCCCGATCCGCTCGTAATAGCGGATCGTATGGGCCGATAGTCCCGATCGCCTGGCAAGTTCGCCGATCTTCATGGTCGCCTTCTCATCACGACGCCCGGGAAGCTACGAGTTCGAGCGCACTCTAAGTCAATGCGGTCGGCGAAACTTTTTTTGTGGGGTCGCGTGCCTGTCTCAGAACTCGAGCGGCGCATTGTCGATGACCTCCTTCATCACGAAGAAGGTGCGGGTCTGGCGCACGCCGGGCAGCGCCAGCAGTGTCTTCGCATGGAGCTTGTTGAAGTCGGCGAGGTCGCGCACGCGGATCTTGAGGAAATAGTCGAAATCGCCGGCGACGATGTGGCAGTCGAGCACGACGGGGAGCTGCTTCACCGCCTCCTCGAACAGGCCAAAGCTCTCCGGCGTCGAGCGGTCGAGCACCACGCCGACGATGGCGAGCGTGCCCTTCTCGACCTTGTGCGGATCGACCTGCGCGCGCACGCTGGTGACATAACCCTCGGCGAACAGGCGCTGGATGCGGCGATGGCAGGTGGCCGCGCTGGTGTTCACCCGCTTGGCGATCTCGGCATTGCCCATGCGCCCGTCGGCCTGCAGCAAACGCAGGATTCTGAGATCGGTTTTGTCGAGTTCGGCCTCCATGAACGATTCTTCCGTTTTACCTGCCAGTGATGTTGCCAGAAGCTATCAGATTGCGATTTTGACGGAAGCAATAAGAAAATCAGGAGCGAAGTTCGGGAGCACCTTTCAGGGGCGTTTTGCTAGCGTTTGCGGGCCATTTCAGAAGGGAAACCCGCCATGCTCGCCAAATTCGAACGCTACCCGCTGACCTTCGGGCCGTCGCCGATCGAGAAGCTGTCGCGCCTCTCCGCCCATCTCGGCGGCGGGGTCGCGCTCTATGCCAAGCGCGAGGACTGCAATTCCGGCCTCGCCTTCGGTGGCAACAAGCTGCGCAAGCTCGAATACATCGTCCCGGATGCGATCGCGTCGGGCGCCGACACGCTGGTCTCGATCGGCGGCGTGCAGTCGAACCATACCCGCATGGTCGCGGCGACCGCCGCCAAGATCGGCATGAAGTGCCGCCTCGTGCAGGAGAGCTGGGTGCCGCATGAGGACGCGGTCTATGACCGGGTCGGCAACATCCTGATGTCGCGAGTGATGGGCGCCCATGTCGAGCTGGTCGACGAGGGCTTCGACATCGGCATCCGCGCGAGCTGGGAGAATGCGCTCGCGGACGTCAAGGCCAAGGGCGGCAAGCCCTATGCGATCCCGGCCGGCGCCTCCGTGCACAAGTTCGGCGGGCTCGGCTATGTCGGCTTCGCCGAGGAGGTGAGGGCGCAGGAGGAGGAGCTCGGCTTCAAGTTCGACTACATCGTCGTCTGCACCGTCACCGGCTCGACCCATGCCGGCATGGTCGTCGGCTTCGCCAAGGACGGTCGCCAGCGCAAGGTCATCGGCATCGACGCCTCCGCCACCCCGGCACAGACCAAGGCGCAGGTGCTCGACATCGCGCAGAAGACCTCCGAGCTCGTCGGCGGCAAAGAGATCACGGCCGACGACATCGTGCTGAACGAGGACTATGCCTACCCGGTCTATGGCGTGCCCTCGAAAGAGACGATCGAGGCGATCCGCCTGTCGGCCCGGCTCGAAGGCATGATGACCGACCCCGTCTATGAGGGGAAATCGATGCAGGGCATGATCGACCTGGTGAAGAAGGGCTTCTTCCCTGCGGGATCAAAGGTGCTCTACGCCCATCTGGGCGGCGTGCCGGCGATCAACGGCTACAGCTACACCTTCCGCAACGGTTGAGCGCCATGGAGGCGCTCGTCCTCTGTGAGATCGCGGCGGGGCGCGAGGATCTGCGCGAGGCCCTACTCGCGCGGGTCGGCCGGCTCGGCCTCGGCGGGCGGGCGAAGCTCAGCTTCGTCGCCCGCGATCGGAATATACCCGGCGGCACGCTACTGGCGGTCGGCTTCCCCGATGCGGCCGGGGCCGAGCGCTTCGCCGCCGAGGCAATCGGTGACGGGATTGCTCCGGCTGACGTCAGGCTGCTGGCGCTCGACGCCACCTGGCAGGCCGAGCCGTTGCCGCTGATGTTCCCCTGATAGGGGTCGGCACCAGGCCCTATGGCCTGGCGCCGGCTGCGTCCGGCAGGTCGCCAATGACCGTGCCCGCTGCCTTCGGCTTGGTGAGCGGCGCCGGGGTCGGCTGGTTGCCGTAATGGATCAGGTCCTGGCCGGCATGGATGTCGCTCGCGACCTGCAGGTCGAGCCGTTCGGCGTCGCGGCGGCGGACATCCTCGACGATCTCGGCGGCTTCCTCCTCCGGCACGCCGAGCCCGCGCAGCACCTCGCCGCCGAAGACCATGGCGGATTCGAAGGTCTCGCGGATCTGGTAGTCGACGCCGGCCCGGATCAGGTCCATCGCATGGCCGCGGTCGAAGGCGCGCACGAACAGCTTGGCATGCGGGAACTCGGCCTGCGCAACCCGCACGATCGCATTGGCCGTCTCGCGCTTCTCGACGCAGACCAGGATCGCCTCGGCCTGATGCGCGCCCGAGGCGTGCAGGATGTCGGCGCGCGTGCCGTCGCCATAATAGACCTTGAAGCCGAAGGTCGCGGCCGCCTGGATCATCTCAACGTCGGTCTCGATCAGCGAGATGCTGCAGCCGCGGGCGAGCAGGGTCTGGCTGGCGACCTGGCCGAAGCGTCCGAAGCCGACGACGAGAATGCGGCCCTTGAGGCCCTGGGCATGTTCGACGCCATCGAGCGATTCCTGTTCGGGCGGCATGAAGCGGTCGATGGCGAGCACGACCAGCGGCGTCAGCGCCATCGACAGGATCACGATCGCACTGGCGATGGCGTTGATGCGTGCGTCGAAAATGCCCGCTGCCGCAGCGGCGCTGTAGAGGACGAAGGCGAACTCGCCGCCCTGCGAGAACAAGGCGACGCGGGTGATCGCGTTGCGCGTGCGGGTACCGAACAGCTTGGCGACGATGAAGATGCCGGCCGCCTTGACCAGCATGAAGGCGGCGACGCCGAGCGCCACGACCCGCCATTCCTGTCCGATCAGCTTGAGGTCGAGCGACATGCCGACCGCCAGGAAGAACATGCCGAGCAGGAGGC
This sequence comes from Allobosea sp., assembly GCA_024231975.1. GTDB lineage: Bacteria > Pseudomonadota > Alphaproteobacteria > Rhizobiales > Beijerinckiaceae > Allobosea. Next base: position 107,172 of record JAAEQB010000022.1, on the reverse strand, counting down.
CGCGGAACGGCTCGATATCGGCCTCGAGCTGGTGGCGGAAGGTCGATTCGGACAAGAGCACGCCGGCAAGGAACGCACCCATCGCCATGGAGAGGCCGCCGAGCTGCATCGCCAGTGCCGAGCCAAGCACGACGAGCAGCGCCGCGCCGGTCATGACCTCGCGGGCCTGGGCATTGGCGAGCAGCCGGAACATCGGGTTCAGCAGCCATTTGCCGGCAATGACGAGGCCGACCAGCGAGCCAACGCCGATCAGCAGCGGCATCAGGCCACCGCTGCTGGCGGCCTTGGCCGGTGCCAGCAGAGCGACGACCGCGAGCAGCGGCACGATGGCGAGGTCTTCGAGCAGGAGGATAGAGACCGCCTGCTGGCCCTGCGGCGTCGAGGCTTCGCCGCGCTCGTTCAGCATCTGCATCACGACCGCTGTCGAGGAGAGCACGAAGCCCATGCCGGCGATGAAGGCTGCGGCCGGAGCCAGCCCGGCGAGGATGCCGACCCCGGTCAGCAATGCACCGCAGAGCCCGACCTGGGCGACGCCGAGGCCAAAAATCTCGCCGCGCAGGTTCCAGAGCCGCGAGGGCTGCATCTCCAGCCCGATGATGAACAGGAACATGACGACGCCGAACTCGGCGACGTGGAGCACGCTCTCCGGATTGGAGAACAGGCCGATGCCGGAGGGGCCGATGACGAGGCCGCCGGCGAAATAGCCGAGCACCGAGCCGAGCTTGAGCTTCCGGAAGATCGGCACCGCGATGACGCCCGCTCCCAGCAGCCCGACGGCCTGAACCAGATCCTGAGAGAAGCCTTCGGCCGCCATGACGCTCCCTTTGCCTGCCTTCGCTGTGGATATCCGTGCCTTCGAAACAGAAGGCGTCGGGGCGGTTTAGGCAAGCTTTCGCCCGGCCGCCAGAGCGCCCCGGCAACAGGATGCAGCTAGCATGCCGGCCGGCCAACGCTTGCCGGCCGGCTTCCATCGGGGCATTTAGCATCGCCAAAGCCGGCTCTCTGCCGGCAGCAGGAGCGTTCGCTATGCAGCTTGGAGTGGTCGGCCTCGGCCGCATGGGAGCCAATATCGTCCGGCGGCTGCACCGCGCCGGGCATAATTGCGTGGTCTATGACCGCGACCCGAAGCCGGGCGAGGCGCTGGCGAAGGACGGCGCCGTCAATGTCGGCGACCTCAAGGAGATGGTCGAAAAGCTGCAGGCGCCGCGCGCGATCTGGATCATGCTGCCGGCCGGCGAGATCACCGAGAAGACGCTCGCCGATCTCGCCGCGATGATGAGCCCCGGCGACACGCTGATCGATGGCGGCAATGCCTTCTGGAAGGACGATGTCCGGCGCGGGCGCGAGCTCGAAGCCAAGGGGCTGCACTATCTCGACATCGGCACCTCGGGCGGCGTGCACGGGCTCGATCGCGGCTATTGCCTGATGATCGGCGGCGACAAGGCGACCTTCGACCGGCTGGAGCCGATCTTCCAGGCGCTGGCGCCTGGCAAGGGCGGGATCGAGCCGACCGGGCATCGCGAGGGGCGCAACCCGACGGCCGAGCAAGGCTATCTGCATTGCGGCCCGGCCGGCGCCGGGCACTTCGTCAAGATGATCCACAATGGCATCGAATACGGGATGATGCAGGCCTTCGCCGAGGGCTTCGACCTCCTGCGCAACGCCTCGGCCAAGGACGGCCTGCCGGAGGAGTACGGCTTCGACTTCGATGTCGCCGAGATCGCTGAAGTCTGGCGGCGCGGCTCCGTCGTGACCTCCTGGCTGCTCGACCTCACCGCCGAGGCGCTGGCGGCCGACGAGGAGCTCGGCGCCTATTCCGGCCATGTCTCGGATTCGGGCGAGGGACGCTGGACGGTGCAGGCGGCGATCGAGACTGCGACGCCGGCCGAAGTGCTGACCTCCTCGCTCTACACCCGCTTCCGCTCGCGCAAGGACCACACCTTCGCCGAGAAGATCCTCTCCGCCATGCGCGCCGGCTTCGGCGGCCATGTCGAGCCGAAGAAGCAGGGCTGACGCGGATGGTTTTCGCCAAGGACGCCGGTGCGCCGGCGGTGATCGTCGTCATGGGCGTGGCGAGTTCGGGCAAGACCTCGCTCGGCGAGCGGCTGGCCGAGCGCCTCGGCTGGCCGTTCCGCGATGCCGACTCGTTCCATCCCCCTGCGAATGTCGCGAAGATGTCCAGCGGCATCCCGCTGACGGATGAGGACCGCAAGCCCTGGCTGGCGGCGATCGCGGCCTGGATCGATGACCTGCGCACCACGGGCAAGAACGGCATCGTCACCTGCTCGGCGCTGAAGAAGGCGTATCGCGAGGTGATCGTCGGGGACCGGCCTGATGTCGCGCTGGTCTATCTCAGGGGCTCGCGCGAGCTGATCGGCCAGCGCATGGCGGCGCGCCAGCACCATTTCATGCCGCCCGCGCTGCTCGACAGCCAGTTCGCCACGCTGGAGGAGCCGGGCGCCGACGAGAAGCCGCTGGTCGTCCAGGTCGAGGCGAGCAAGGAGGCGATCGTCGAGCAGGTCGTGCGCGAGCTGCAGCTCGGCTGAGCCGGCTGCGGCGGGTTCAGTCCGTCATTCCGGGGCTTCGCGTAGCGAAGAGCCCGGAACCCAGAACCGATGTCGTTTCTCATGTGATCGGTGGGCTCACCACGCCTTTCGTGGAGAGGGCATCGGTTCTGGGTTCCGGGCTCGCCCTGCGGGGCGCCCCGGAATGACGGCACAGCCATGATAAGCCCGGGGCGCCAACTGTCCTCAGTCCTCAGCCCACATCCGGATCAGGTTGGCCAGCGATTTCGACAGCAGGTCGAATTCGGCGCTCTTGCCGTCGCGCGTGAACAGGGCCCGCCTGGCGCGGTCGAGGTCGAACAGAATCTCGCGCTGACCGCCATCGCGAATGAAGCTGCGCGCCCAACCGACGGCGGCGAGACGCTCGCCCGCCGTTACCGGCGCGACATGGTGCAGGCTCGTCGAGGGGTAGGCGATCAGCGAGCCTGCGGGCAGCTTGATCCGCTCGTCGCCGGAGGTGCCTTCGATCACCAGTTCGCCGCCCTCATAGCTCTCGGGCGCGGCGAGGAAGAGGGTGAATGAGACATCGGTGCGCAGGCCGCCCATCAGCGCATCGTCGACATGGCTGCCATAGGCGTGGCCGGGCTCGTAGCGGCTGAACAGCAGGGGTGTCAGGGCCTTCGGCCGGACGGCAGTGGCGAAGACCTCATTGGCGAGGATGCGCTCGGCGAGCTTCTGCCTGAGCGCCTCGCTGCGCGTGCCCGGCGCGGCCTGGCGGTTGTTCTTGACCAGCTTAGCATTCCAGCCGGCGGTGCTGCGCCCATCCTCGAAACGGATCGCGGCGAGTTCGGCGCGGGCCTCGTCGACTTCGGCAGGGCTGAGGACATTGCCGATCGGCAGGATCATGGCAGAACCTTCGTGGGGAGCGCGGCGATCATGCGGCGCCGGCGGGGGCGCTGTCCACCGCGAACACCTTCGGAGTTCAGCCTAAGTCTCTTTAGAACAAATATAATCAAGCTTTCGACCTGACCTCTTTCCTTGACTACATGCGCATTCGGGCTCATGCCGCTGCGATGACTTGGAAGGCTCTTGGCGGGCCAAGTCGAACCGATCCGAGGACAGGAGGCCGTGATGAAGACCACCAGCAAACTCTGGCTCGGACTCGGTACCGTGATCGCCGCCGGCACCAGCCTGGCAGGCGCCGATCTCGGCCAGGTCGCTGCGGCCCCCGGCTTGCGTCAGAGCGACGGCATCCAGCTCGCCCAGCATGCGGCCGGCAGCCATGGCGCACCGGCGACGCCTGCCAAGGGGCAGGGTGGCGAAGGCGGAGAGGGTGGCGAAGGCGGCAAGGCCGATGGGCTCGCCCCGAACCTGAAGTTCGCGCGCTCGATCGCCCTGATCCGCGGCCATCTGCTGGTCGGCGACGAGCTGGTGCGCCAGGGCCGCTTCGGCGAGGCGCTGCCGCATTTCCTGCACCCGGCCGAAGAGATCTATGGCGGCATCAAAGGCGATCTTGCCACCTACAAGGTCCGTCCCTTCGAGGCGGCGCTGAAGGCGCTGGCGCAGACGGTCAAGGCCAAGAAGAAGGAGGCCTATGACGGCGCCCTCAAGCATGTGCAGGAGCGGCTCGCCGAGGCCGATGTCGGCCTGAAGGCGGCGGAGCAGAACTGGCCGCGCTTCTCGGTCGAGACCGCGTTGGAGACGCTGAAGGTCGCGGCCGACGAATATGGCAATGCGATCGAGAAGGGGCGCATCGCCAAGGCGGTCGAGTACCAGGATTCGCGGGGCTTCGTCTGGCAGGCCGAGGCGATGGTCGAAGCCGTCGCCGCCGACCTCCAGGCCAAGGATGCCGAGGCGCTCAAGGAAATCCGCGCCGCGCTCGCGAACCTCAAGAAGGCCTGGCCGGCCGCGGTCGCGCCGAAGAAGCCGGTCAAGGACGCCAGCGACGTCCTCTCCGACATCGCCCGCGTCGAGCTGCAGGCTGGGAACTTCCTGCGCTGAGGCGGCAGGCCTTGGCCGTCGTCAACACGATCGAGACGAAGCCCGCGCCGTCGCTGCCCAAGGCGTTCATCGCCGGCATGCTGGCGGCGGCGATCGTGCTGACCGGCGGCTCGCAGGCGCAGGAACAGGCGCCGGCGGCAGGCGAGGCTGCCCTGGCGGCCTTGAGGACGCTCTATCGCCGTCCGGATGGCGTGCCGTTCCCCGAAGCAAACCCGCCGACGCCGGCCAGGCTCGCGCTCGGCAAAAAGCTGTTTTCCGATCCCGCTTTGTCGGTGAACGGCACGGTTGCCTGCACGAGCTGCCATGATCCGGCGCTCGGTTTCACAGATGGCGTGCCGATCGGCCGCGGTGTCGCGAAGAGGCCGCTTGTGCGGCACACGCCGCATCTGTGGAATCTCGCCTGGGGCGCCGCTTTTTTCTGGGACGGGCGGGCGCGCACGCTCGAGGAGCAGGTGCGCGGGCCGATCGAGGACCCGCTCGAAATGGGCGAGAGCCTGCCCCGTCTCGCCGGCAAGCTCGGGCGCGACCGCTCCTATCGCAAGGCCTTCGCCGAGGCGTTTCCCGAGCATCCGCAGATCGGGCCTGACCAGATCACAGCCGCGCTCGCGACCCATGTCCGCAGCCTCGTCTCGCCCAAGACGCGTTTCGACGCCTGGGTTGAAGGGCAGGAAACGGCGCTGAGCGCCGATGAGAAGGCCGGTTTCGCGCTCTTCAACGGCAGGGCCGGCTGCAGCAACTGCCATTCCGGCTGGGCCTTCACCGACAGGGCCTTCCACGATATCGGCCTTCCTGGCAGCGATCTCGGGCGCGGCAAGGTCATCGGCCTGCCGGCGGCCGACCATGCCTTCCAGACGCCGTCGCTGCGCGAGCTCGCCTGGACCGCGCCCTATATGCATGACGGCTCGCTGGCGACGCTCGATGAGGTGCTCGACCATTACGACCATGGCGTCATCAGGCGCCCCAGCCTGTCGCCCGATCTCAAGCGGGTGACATTGACGGAGCCCGAGCGGGCGGCGCTGCTGGCTTTCCTGGCGAGCTTGTCGAGCGAGAATCCGCCGGTGCCGGCGCCTCTGGTCGCGGCGGGGCCGGCCGTTCCACCGGCGGCGCGCGAGGGCACGGTGATCTCGCAGAAGGACAAGCTGTTCCAGCCCTCGGCGGTGCGGGTGCACGCCGGGCAGAGCCTGACGATCGTCAACGACGATGTCCGGACCCATAATGTCCGCCTCGACACCGGGCCGCGACCATTCAATTCCGGTGCGCAGGAGCCCGGCCAGTCGGTGACGCTGCCTTTGCGGCCGGGGCGCTACGAACTCTATTGCGGCATCCATCCGGCGATGCGGCTCGACGTTTCCGTCGAGCGGTAGATTTGGAAGGGAGGCACTCCGTCTTTCCGGGGCAGGCCGAAGGCCTGAGCCCGGAATCCATGACCACGACGCTCATCGTCATTGCGAGGAGCGAAGCGACGAAGCAATCCAGGAACCGTCGAGCACTGCCGCTCCTGGATTGCTTCGCTTACGCTCGCAATGACGGCATTTCGCCCGGCTATGTCGTGTTCATGGGTTCCGGGCTCATGGCTTCGCCATGCCCCGGAATGACGGCGTGGTTCTGCACCGAACCCGCAGCCCGGCGCCGAGCGCAAATCAGCTCCCAGTTTCAACCGATTGAAAAAAGGCCGCAATCAGAGCATTGCTTAGGGGAGGCGGGGGAGCCGCCGGTCCCAAGGTATCATCATGCTCGACAAAGTCGTTCCGCCGCGCACGCTCAAGCTCAATGCCGCCGACAATGTCGCGGTCGCCGTCGATCCGATCGATGTCGGTGTCAGCGCAGCCGGGGTCACCGCGCTGAAGCGCATTCCGCGTGGCCACAAGATCGCGCTGACCCGGATCGCCAAGGACGAGCCGATCCGCAAGTTCGGCCAGATCATCGGCTTCGCCACGGACGACATCCCGCCGGGCGAGTGGGTGCATGAGCACAATACCGGCTTCCATGCCTTCGAGCGCGACTATGCCTATGCCGCCGAGGCCAAGAAGGAGCTGATCCTGCCGGTCGAGCAGCAGGCGACCTTCCAGGGCTTCCGCCGCAAGGACGGCCGCGCCGGCACGCGCAATTATGTCGGCATCCTCACTTCGGTGAACTGCTCGGCCTCGGCTGCGCGCTTCATGGCCGAGGAGGTCAAGCGCTCCGGCATCCTCGCCGACTATCCCAATGTCGACGGCGTGATCGCGCTGACGCACGGCACCGGCTGCGGCATCGACTACAACGGCGAGAGCTTCGAGGTGCTGAAGCGCACCACCTGGGGCTATGCCTGCAACCCGAACATGGCGGCTGTGCTGGTCGTCGGCCTCGGCTGCGAGGGCTTCCAGATCAAGCGGATGAAGGAGGCCTATGGCGTCGAGGAGAGCGACATCTTCCGCACCATGACGATCCAGGAGACCGGCGGCACGAAGAAGTCGGTCGCCGCCGGCGTCGAGGCGCTGAAGACGATGCTGCCGATCGCCAACCGCGTGTCGCGCGAGACGGTGCCGGCCTCCGAATTGATGCTGGCGCTGCAATGCGGTGGCTCGGACGGCTATTCCGGCATCACCGCCAATCCGGCGCTGGGCGCCGCCGTCGACATCCTGGTCGAGCATGGCGGCACCGCGATCCTCTCCGAGACGCCGGAGATCTACGGCGCCGAGCACCTGCTCACCCGCCGCGCCGCCACCCGCGAGGTCGGCGAGAAGCTCGTCGGCATCATCAAGTGGTGGGAGGATTATACCGAGCGCGCCCGGATGAGCATGAACAACAATCCCTCGCCGGGGAACAAGGCGGGTGGGCTCACCACCATCCTGGAGAAGTCGCTCGGCGCAGCCGCCAAGGGCGGCACCAAGACGCTGTCGGCGGTCTACCACTATGCCGAGCCGGTGCGCGACAAGGGCTTCGTCTATATGGACACGCCCGGCTACGACCCCGTCGCTGCGACCGGGCAGGTCGCCGGCGGCGCCAATATCCTCGCCTTCACCACCGGCCGCGGCTCGGCCTATGGCTGCAAGCCGACGCCCTCGGTGAAGCTCGCCACCAACACGCCGATCTATGAGAAGATGATCGACGACATGGACATCAATTGCGGCGACGTGCTCGACGGCGTCAGCCTGGAAGAGAAGGGCCGCGAGATCTTCGAGACGCTGCTCAAGATCGCCTCCGGCGAGCGCTCGAAGTCCGAGCAGCTCGGCTATGGCGACGCCGAATTCGTGCCCTGGCAGATCGGCGCGACGATGTGAGGGCGCGCAGTCGCGCAGTCGTTTAGGCGGTCATCCCGGACAAGCCGCGAAGCGGCGCCGATCCGGGATCCATTCCTGAACCGTTCCGGAATGGATCCCGGCTTTCCGCTTCGCTCCGGCCGGGATGACACGCGTTAGGCAGGCCTGTTTGATCAGGCACTCACCAGCCTGAGCCGTGTCCCCCAGGGATCGGTGCTTTCGAAGCCCCGCGCCACGGTCATCGGCGCGTAGCCGGCTTTCGCCATGCGCTCGCGCTGCGTCGCCAGCAGAGCGGGATCGGCGACCTCCAGCGAGAACCAGTCGAGGCCGGTCTGGGCCCGATCGCGCGGCCCGGCGCCGGCGCTGTTCCAGGTGTTGAGCGCGACATGGTGGTGATAGCGGCCGGATGAGAGGAAGCTCGCCGTGTCGCGGCGCGAGGTCGAATCGAGGCCTATCGCGTCGCGGTAGAAGCTCTCGGACTGTGCGATGTCGCCGACACGCAGATGCATGTGGCCGATGCGCAGCCCGGCCGGGGCATGCCGATAGTCGCTGCGGCTGGTGTCCGTCAGAGCGAGGATACCGTCGACGTCGAGCCGGTGCGTGCCCATGACGACACGCTCGCCCTCCCAGCGCCAGAGCCGCGGGTCGCGGTCGGCATAGACCTCGATGCCGTTGCCTTCGGGATCGTCGAGATAGACCGCTTCGCTGACGCTGTGGTCTGCGAAGCCGGTCAGTGGTGTCTGGTTGCGCGCGACATGGACGAGCCAGCGGGCAAGATCGTGCCGCGACGGCATCAGGAAGGCGGTGTGGAACAGGCCGGCGGCGTTGCGCGGCTCGTAGGCAGCCTGCGGCCGCGGCTCCATCCAGACCAGCGGTACGCCGCCGGCGCCGAGGATGACGCCATCGGCGCTGGCCGAGATGACGCCGAGGCCGAGTACGGATTGGTAGTAGCGGCTCATCCTGTCGAGATCGCGCACGCGCAGGCCGATCGCGCCGCAGCGGATCGGCGCGCTGCCGGCAAGGCCCGGTCCGACGACTGGCGCCGGTCCTTCCGCCTGTGCGGCTGCGGCGGCCGCCATAGCGAGCGAGGTGGTGCCAGCGAGCCGCAGCAGGGCTCGCCTCGTCAATGCGATCGTCATCGTCACCAGTTCCGGTCGCGGCGCATCGCCGCTACGGCCGTGCAGAGCATTCTTCGCAGCGGTATGCATGTCACAAGCACGCGAGGGGCAAAACCCGCTCCTAGGAGTTCCATGTAGCCGCGTCTCACAGCTCGGAAGCAAAACCCCATTGCGGGACATGGGCGGCGAGCTTGTCGAGCAGCCGTCCGAGCTGGGCCCGCTCATCGCCCGAGAGGCAATCGAGCATCGCCGCCTCCCTGGCCTTGAGCGCCGGGATGTAGCGCTCGTAGAGGGCGCGGCCGTCCGCCGTCAGGAAGAGGAGCTGGCGGCGGCTATCGGCCTTGTCAGGCTCGCGCCGGATCAGCTTCTTCTTCTCGAGCAGGATCACCGCGCGGCTGACGCTCGCCTTGAGATGGCCGGAGAACTCGCAGAACTCGCTGGCGCTGGCACCGTCGCGCACGGTCAGGAAGATCAGGATGACGATCTCCGGCCGGGTCAAACCGAACTCCATCTCGATCGCCCGGAAGGACGGCTCACGATAGAAGTTCAGGATGTAGCCGATCTTGTAGGCGGTCGGGATCGCGGTGCCGTCGAGGATGGCGCGCCGCTGCCCGGCGTCGAGCTCGCCTGTATCAGGTTGCGGAATTAGTCTCACATTAGACTTTTTTGTTGCGCGCGCCATGAGCCGGTCCTAGCATCCCGGATAAGGAATGGCACGGTTTTGCCGTGCCGGGAGGAGGCGATGGACCAGGCTGGTGCCACAAGGCGGCAGGCGCTTTCGCGCGCGCCGGAGCGGCAATGCTTCTATTCGGGCACGGAGGCCCATCCGATCTATGTCGACCGGCTCGGGACGGCCGGGGCGGGTCGTCTGCCGATCGTCCTCGTCCATGGCGGCGGCCATACCGGCGCCTGCTATCTGACCACACCCGACGGCCGACCCGGCTGGGCGCCTGTCTTCGCTGCCTCCGGTCGCGCGGTCTTCGTGCCGGATTGGCCGGGCCATGGCCGCTCGCCGATGCGGGCCAATTTCGCCACTCTGTCGAGCATCGAGATCGCGCTCAGTTTGCAGCGTTTGCTGGAGGAGATCGGGCCGGCGGTGCTGCTGGTGCATTCGGCGAGCGGGCCGATGGCCTGGTGGATCGCCGAGCGGAGCCCGCAGGCGGTTGCGGCCATCGTCGGCATCGCGCCGGGTGGGCCGGCCAATCTCCTGCCGGTGCTGCCCGACGATGCCGAGGCGGTGGCCAAGCTCAAGGACGATGAGAGCCTGGGCTGTCCCGTCCGGGTCGAGGAGGACAGGCCGCTCTTCATCCCGCCTGAGTTCATGCGGGCCTATTGGGCGAATTCCGAGCGCTTCCCGCAGCAGGCCTTCGAGGCCTATCGCCGTTCGATCGTGCCCGAGAGCGCGCGACTGATGAATGAGCGCTTCAACATCGGCGGCAAGGGTCTGCGCATCGCCGACCCGGCGAACCTTTCCAAGCTGCCGATCCTGATCGTCACCGGCGACAGCGATCCGCGCCATCCGCGCGCGGTCGACGAGGCGACGGCGCGCTATCTCGGCGCGGAGTTCGTCTGGCTGCCGGAGCACGGCATCGCCGGCAACGGCCATATGCCGATGTGCGAGGACAACAGCGACGAGATCGCGGCCCTGATCGTCGCCTGGCTGGAGGCAAAGGGTCTGTGAGATCGAACCGGCGGCAAGCCGGATGATCAGCTCGGGAGGATAATGATGCGATCGCTTCTCGCAGGCGGCGCCCTGATGGCGCTCGTCTCCATGCCGGCGCTGGCCCAGGTCAGCGACGATGTCGTCAAGATCGGCGTGCTGACCGATATGGCCGGCGTCACCGCCGATATCGGCGGCAAGGGCTCGGTGATTGCGGCCGAGCTCGCGGTGAAGGAGTTCGGCGCGACCGTGCTCGGCAAGCCGATCCAGATCGTCGCTGCCGACCACCAGCACAAGGCCGATCTCGGCACCTCGATCGCTCGGCAATGGTTCGACATCGACAAGGTCGACGCCGTCGTTGACGTGCCCAATTCCGCGGTGGCGCTGGCGCTGCAATCGCTGGCCCGCGAGAAGAAGCGGATCGTGATGTATTCCGGCGCTGGCACCACGGCGCTGACCAACGAGCAGTGCTCGCCCTATGGCTTCCACTGGACCTACGACACCTATGGCGTCGCCCGCGGCACGGCCTCGGCCGTGGTCAAGGCCGGAGGCACCTCCTGGTTCATGCTGGCCTCCGATTACGCCTTCGGCCACCAGCTGCAGAAGGACGCGACCGATGTGGTCGAGGCCAATGGCGGTAAGGTCGTCGGCGCGGTGCGCCATCCCCTGAACAATGCCGATTTCTCGTCCTTCCTGCTGCGGGCGCAATCGTCCGGCGCCAAGGTGATCGGCATCGCCAATGCCGGCAACGACACGGTCAACGCGATCAAGCAGGCCGGCGAGTTCGGCCTGTCGGAGCAAGGGCAGAATCTGGCGGCGCTGATCTTCTTCCTGCAGGACGTGCACAGCCTCGGGCTCAAGGCGACGCAGGGCACCTATCTCACCACCGCCTCCTATTGGGATCTCGACGAGCCCTCGCGTGCCTGGTCGAAGCAGTTCCTGGAGAAGGCCGGGATGATGCCCTCCATGCTGCATGCCGGCGTCTACGGCTCGGTGCTGCACTATCTCAAGGCGATCAAGCAGGCCGGCACCGACGATCCCGACAAGGTCGCGGCCGCGATGCGCGCCATGCCGATCAACGACGCCTTCACCAAGGATGCGAAGATCAGGGCGGACGGCAGGGTGTTGCGCGAGATGTATCTCGCGCGGGTCAAGAAGCCGGCGGATTCGAAGGGGCCGTGGGACTATTTCGAGATCGTGCGCAAGATCGCGCCCGAGGAGACGGTCTGGCCGCTGAGCGAGAGCAAGTGCCCCGCGGCGAAGGGGTGAAGCGCCGGGCGGCCTGAGCCGGTCAGAGCGGCGTCAGGCTCTTCAGCCAGCGCGTGCGCTCGGCAGTGACGCTCATCAGGCAACTCTGGTCGGTGAGCGAGGCCATGGTGCCACGATCGCCGAGCCGGCTCATGAAGGAACAGCTCGAATCGCGATAGGCGAGCCAGCTGCGCTGGGTATCGCGCAGAAGGTTGCGCTGCTCCGGTGAGAGATCCTTGTTCGCCTCGCGATAGGCGGCGTTCAGGGCAGCGTCGAGCTTTGAATACTCCTTGTTCCCGCAGTCCAGCATGTCCGCGGTGACACCGCCGGATTTGTCCATGCAAGCCTTGTAGGCGGGCGAATAAGATTCCTCCTGCCTCGGCTCCTCGGCGCGCGCTGATGTCGACGTCACGGCAAGGGCGCCGGCGAACATGGCGGTCCGCACGGCCGCGGCGAAGCGGGAGGTCGTCATCTCGTTCCTTCCGATCATGTCAGCGCAAAACCCTTCAGCCGCTCGCCGAGCGCGGCGATGCGTTCGGCCGCGACATTGGCGATCGCGATGCGCAAATGCTGCTCCTGGCCGGGGCCGAAATAGGGACCGGGCAGGGCAAGCACGCCGCGCTCCTGCACCAGCCGGCGGACGACTTCGGCAGCCGGAACACCCTCGAAGGGGTGGGCGACATAGGCGAAATAGGCGCCGGCGGCGAGGACGTTCCAGCCGTTCAGCGGCGCGATCGCCTGACGGAACAGGGCGGCGCGGGAATTCATCTCGGCGCGGTTGGCCTGGCGCCAGGCGCGGATGCCGTCTATGCCCCAGGCGACGGCGCCCTGGCCGGCGCGGACCGGGCTGATCTGGACGCAGTCGAGCACCTTGCCGATCTGGGCGAGGGCCGCCTCGCCGGCGGTGATCGCGCCGAGACGCCAGCCCGGCACGGCATAGGCCTTGGAGAAGCTGTAGAGGCCGATCAGCGAATCCGGCCAGTCGCTTGCGGCGAAGAGCTCATGCGGGCGATCGACGCCCTCGGGCAGGAAGTCGCGATAGGTCTCGTCGAGCACCAGCCAGATTTTCCGCCTGCGGCAGAGTTCGGCGAAGGCGGCGATGGTGGTGGGCGGATAGACCGCGCCGGTCGGGTTGTTCGGCGTCACCAGCACGATCGCGCGGGTGCGCTCGTCGATCAGCGCCTCGGCGGTTTCGGCATCCGGGATGAAGCCGCGCTGCGGGGCGCAGGGCAACGGGCGCGGCTCGACGCCGAGCATGTTCAGCGTCATCTCGTGGTTGAAGTACCAGGGCGTCGGTAAAAGCACATTGTCGCCGGCGCGGGCGAGCGCCATCATCACGGTGACATAGGCCTGGTTGCAGCCGGCGGTGATGGCGATCTCCTGCGGCCGGATCGCGCCGCCATAAAAGGTACTGCTCTCGGCAGAGTAGGCCTCGCGCAGGACGTCGTCGCCCATGATCGGGCCATAGCGCGTGCTCTCGGGCTCCGCTGCCGCCGCGGCGAGGCGTTCGAGCAGGGCCGCCGGAGGCGGCGAGCCCGGCACGGCCTGCGACAGGTCGATCAGCGGGCCGTTGCCGCCGGCATAGCCGCGAGCCCAGGCCTTGGCCTCGGGGATCGGCGGCGTCGCGGTGTCGATGAGATCGGGATTGAGCGGGGCGGAAGAGGACGCAGGCATGGCTGAGCTTTGCGGCGCGTTCGTTGCCGCGTCAACGGCCTCGCCGGCAGGGCTGGAGCGCAGCGCCGGCACGCCCCATATTCGAACCGGAACAAGGCGAGGCTGACCGGATGGATGACGAGACCCAGGACGCGATCGAGGAATTGCACGCCATGCTCGACCGCGCCCGGGTGATCGTGCCGTTCACCGGGGCCGGGATCTCGACCGAATCGGGCGTGCCGGATTTCCGCACGCCCGGCTCGCCCTGGATGAGCAACAAGCCGATCCCGTTCGATGTCTTCCTCGCCAGCCGGGAGGCGCGGATCGAGGCCTGGCGGCGCAAATTCGCGATGGACGACCATTATCGCGATGCCAGGCCCAATCGCGGCCACCGGGCGCTGGCGACTTTGGTGGCGGAAGGGCGCTCGCCCGGGGTGATCACCCAGAACATCGACGGTTTGCACCAAGCCTCTGGCATTGCCGAGGACGGCGTGATCGAGCTGCACGGCAACGGCACCTATGCGACGTGCCTGACCTGCGGCTGGCGGCACGAGCTTTCGGCGATTCGGGCGCAGTTCGAGGCGAGCGGCGAACCGGCTTCCTGCACGATGTGCGCCGGGATCGTGAAGACGGCGACGATCTCCTTCGGCCAGCAGATGCCGCAGCAACCGATGCTGCGGGCGCATGAGCTGACGATGTCGGCCGATCTCTATCTCGTCACAGGTTCTTCGCTCGTCGTCTTCCCGGCGGCGACCTTCCCGGTGATCGCCAAGCGCAACGGCGCCAAGCTCGTCATCCTCAACCGCGAGCCGACCGATCTCGATGCGATCGCCGACCTCGTCGTGCGCAGCGAGATCGGCCCGGCTTTGGCGCGCCTGGCGAACTGATCAGTCGCGTGAGGCGAGGGCGAGACGCAGCGCCAGCCCGCCGAAGACGGCGCCGAGGATGCGCTGCGGCCAGAGCGCCAGATGCTGGCGACTGGCGATGGCGCGGCCGAGCCGGCTCGCCGTCATGATAACGATGCCGTTGGCGATCAGCCCCATGATGTTGAGGATCGAGGCCTGCACGACGACCTGGAGCAGGAGCGAGCCGGCCTCCGGCTTCAGGAATTGCGGCAGCAGCGCCAGCATGAACAGCGCCATCTTCGGATTGAGCAGATTGGTCAGCAAGCCCTGCAGGAAGATCTGGCGCAGCGGGAAACGCGCGGCATCCGCCGTCGGCGCGAAGAGCGTTGCGGGCGAGCGGAGAGTTTTCCAGGCGAGATAAGCCAAATAGGCGGCGCCGGCCCAGCGCAGCGCATCATAGGCGGCCGGAACGAGCAGGAAGAGCTGCGACAGGCCATAGGCTGCAGCAAGCGCCTGGAGATAGCTGCCGGTGGCGATGCCGGCATAGGTCATGAAACCGGCGGCGCGGCCCTGGCTCATGCTGCGCGAGGCGATCAGCAGCATGTCGGGGCCGGGCGTCGCGGTCAGCACGGCGCAGGCGGCGGTGAACAGGGCGAGCGTAGTGACATCGAGCATAGCGGTATCCTTCAGGCCAGCGGCTTGGCGAAGCGTTGGAAGGCCTCCCTGGTCGGCGTGGTGCCGGCGCCGGGCTGTTGCGGGCGCAGGAAGCAGCCGTCGGCGACATTGGCGGGCTCGGCGAAGGCGTCCTTGATCCACGGAATGTATTCGAGCACCGGCGTCGCCGGATGCCAGTAGGCGAGATGGACATGGACCTGGCTCATCTCGCCGGCATGCGGCGCGACCGGCAGGCGATGGGCGAGTGCCAGCTCGGCCACCTGGATGTATTCAGTGATGCCGCCGAGGCGGGTGACGTCGGGCTGGACATAGTGGATCGCGCTGGCCTGGACGAAGGCGCGGAAGGCATCGACCGTGTAGAGCTGCTCGCCGAGCGCGACCGGGATCGAGGTCGAGCGGGCGAGCTCGGCATGCGAGCCGATGTCGTCATACCAGAGCGGCTCCTCGAACCAGAACAGGTCGAGTGCCTCGGCGCGGGCGCAGAAGCGCTTGCAGGTCGGCAGGTCCCATTTGCCGTTGCCGTCGACCGCGATGGTGACATGGTCGCCGACGGCGCGGCGCACCGCCTCCAGCCGGCCGATATCGGTCATCGGGTCGGCATGGCCGACCTTGAGCTTGATACGGTGGAAGCCGTCG
The DNA here is from genome assembly GCA_024231975.1 of Allobosea sp. Taxonomy (GTDB): domain Bacteria; phylum Pseudomonadota; class Alphaproteobacteria; order Rhizobiales; family Beijerinckiaceae; genus Allobosea. The sequence goes on along the minus strand of JAAEQB010000022.1, from coordinate 91,593 downwards.
CGCTCGACCGCCATGCGGGCGCCCTCGACCAGTTCGTCCTTGGGGATCGAGAGCCAGCCGATATCGGTGTTGTAGGCTTCGAGCTTCAGCTTGCTGGCGCCGCCGAGCAGATGCCAGAGCGGCGCGCCCGCCTTCTTCGCCTTGAGATCCCAGAGCGCGACGTCGACGGCGGCGAGCGCGAGCTGGGTGATGCCGGCGCGGCCGACCCATTGCAGGGCCGGGTGGCGGGCGAGTTTCAGCCAGAGCCGCGAATGCTCGGATGCATCCTCGCCGACCAGCAGCGGCGCGTAACAGTCGCGGATGCAGGAGGTGATCAAGCGGTCGGAAGCAAGATCGGCATGGGTGCCGGTGAAGCCGTAGCCGATCAGCCCGTCCTCGCTGACGATCTTCGTGCCGACCACGCCCCAGTGGCTAATGCGATGGGTCGAGTCGGCGATCGAGCCGCCGGTGACCGGGATGTGGAGGATGAAGGGCTCGATGCGGGCGATGCGCATGGCTGCTCTCCGAACTCTTGCCTTGAGATTCTTGGGCCGATCATCGACCTGATGCGCGGAGGCGACAAGGCGCAGCTTTCGTCGGCCTTAACGCGCTTTATGCATGCTGATGATGTGGATGAGCCGGATGCGGCTGTTTCCCGACTCCGCCCCGGTGCTATCGTGACGTCACGAATCACGTTTCGCGGCGGAGATGAGCGGGACATGTCCGACGAATACGGCGACGGAGGCAGGCCACCGGTCGGCCCGCTGCAATCGCTCAACCGGATCGTGCGTCTGGACGGGCCTGAGGCGATCAGTGAGCAGGTGGTCGAGATCACCGGTCACGTCAAATGGTTCGATGTGAGCAAGGGCTACGGCTTCGTCGTGCCGCAGGATGGCGGCAGCGATGTCCTCGTCCACGTCACCACCCTGAAACGCGACGGCTTCCACGCCATCGCCGAGGGCGCGCGCATCGTGCTGGAGGCGGTCGCCAAGGCGCGGGGTCGCCAGGCCACCCGCGTGCTCTCGATCGATACCTCCGCGGCGCGCCATCCGGCCGAGATGCCGATGCCGCGCACCAACGCGACGGTGACGCCGACCAGTGGGCTCGAGCGCATGGTGGTGAAGTGGTTCAACCGGCTGCGGGGCTTCGGCTTCGTCTCGGCCGGCGAGGGCGCCCCGGACATCTTCGTCCATATGGAGACGCTGCGCCGCTACGGCATCGTCGAGCTGATTCCAGGGCAGGTCGTGCTGGTGCGGTACGGACCTGGCCCGAAGGGGCTGATGGCGGCCGAGGTTCGGATGGAGCAGGGCGGGCCGCCGAGTTCGCACTAGAATCCGGTCCCAGGAAAATCTTCTCGAAAAGGGCGCTTCGAGCGCCTTTTTTGTTGTGCCTGGGGTGCTTGCGTAGAACGGCTCACGTAATTCACGTTTATGGTTGTAAATATATCATTTTGCCGTTGAATTGTGCGTAATGCCCATTATAGAGGCGATTCGAGACTGACATGAGAGCATGCCTCGCTGGCCGGATGGTCGCGAGGCAGGTTCCGGAGAGCTTGGCCGTGAAGCTGTTCCACCCGATCCTCGCCGGCGCCACGCTGGCCGAGCGTGCCGTCGCCTGTGCCGGCGTCTTCGCCGCGATCGCGCTGACGGCGGCGGCAGGATATGTCTTCCCGACGCAGTCGCCGCTGGTGGTGGCGCCGATCGGCGCGTCGGCGGTGCTGGTCTTCGTCGTTCCGGCGAGCCCGCTGGCGCAGCCCTGGCCGGTGATCGGCGGCAATGTCATCTCGGCCATGGTCGGGCTCGGGGTCGGTTGGGCCGTGCCGGACCTGACCATCGCGGCGGCGCTCGCCGTCGCGCTCGCGATCGCGGTCATGTCGCTGACCCGCTCGCTGCACCCTCCGGGCGGGGCGGTCGCGCTCACGGCGGTGCTCGGCGGCCCGGCCGTGATGAAATGGGGACTGCTGTTTCCCTTCGTGCCGATCGGCCTGTGCTCACTCACGCTGGTTGCGCTCGGCATCGCCTTCCATGGGCTGACGTGGCGTAGCTACCCGCACCGGCCGCCGACGGCCGGCAATGCCGTCCCGCAGACCGCTGCGCCCGCGATGTTCAGCGCCCCCGATATCGACGAGGCTCTGGCGCAGATGGGCGAATCCTTCGACATCGCACGCGAGGACCTCGACCGCCTGCTGCAATATGCCGAGGCGAGCGCGCTGCGCCGGCAGGCCCGGAGCTCCTGACCGCCGCCGTTTCTGAACCAAAACGGCGAATTTGAGCGAATCGATTTCACCTGACCTCAATGGACCTTCGGCTAGGGTGACCTCGTTATGAGGACATGCCGATTGCCGTGCTGCTGATCACCGACCGTCCGGAGCAGAGCCTGAAGCTCGAGCGACTACTGTCGCTGTGGGGGCCCTGCGATGTCGTCGACCTGCATCGCCCGGCGCGAGGCGGGTCGGTGCCGAGGCGGCTGCTCGTCAGCGACGTCGATTTGTCGAATCGCGCTGCGGTGGAGGCCGTCCGTACTCAAATCGCCGAATGCCGGCGCAAGGGAACGCCCTTCCTCTGCCTGCTGCGCGACCAGTCCCCGCGGCTGACGATCCAGGCGAATGCAATCGGTGCGAGCGCGATCCTGTCTGCCGATCTGCCAACCCAGGTGCTGCTGGACGAGATCGGCCGGATTCTCACCCCGCAAGGTGCGGCGCCGATGCAGCGCCAGTTCGTGGCCGCTTCGGCGGGGATGGCCGACATGCTCTCGGCCGCTGCCGAAGGCAAGGCTCTGCCGGTCGCCGCCATCGAGGGCAGCGTCGAGGCGATCAACCGTGCCGCCGACGACCGCGATCTCGATGCCTGGCTCGACATGGTCTGGAACCATGACGACGCGACCTATCAGCACTGCCTGCTTGTCGCCGGCCTCGCCGCAGCCTTCGCCCATGCGCTCGGCTTTCCCGAAGGGGCGCGCAAGCTGGTGACCAGCGCCGCCGTCCTGCACGATATCGGCAAAGCGCGCGTGCCGCTCGCGATCCTGCACAAATCCGGCAAACTGACCGCGGGGGAGGTCGCGATCATCCGCGAGCACCCCCAGATCGGCTACGAGATGCTGCTGCGGCAAGGCGCCTTCGCCCCCGAGATCGTCGAGGCCGCCCGCTGCCACCACGAATATCTCGACGGCACGGGCTATCCACAGGGGCTGATGGCGCACGAGATCTCGGACGTCGTCCGGATGATCACGATCTGCGACATCTATGCCGCGCTGATCGAGCGGCGCTCCTACAAGGTGCCGATGGCTCCGCAGGAGGCCTATGCCGTGCTGGTAGGGATGGGCGCCAAGCTCGATGCCGACCTGCTGCGCGCCTTCGGGCAGGTGGTGCTGCCGGGCTGATGGACCCGAACCGAAAAGCATCGCTCGGTCGTCGACTTGAATATGCCACATCCCTGGCATAACCGGACGCTCCCTACGCCGGACAGGATGAACGCAGACATGGATTTCCACCCGACCGCAACGCCGCTTCGCCTTGCCGCCGGGGACTTCAGTATCCATGCCTGCCTCGATCACCCTGTCCAAATTGAGCTGGTCCACGCCTGACGGGCGCAGCCTCTTCTCCGATATCGACCTAGCCTTCGGGTCTGAGCGCACCGGTCTCGTCGGCCGCAACGGCGTCGGCAAGACCACGCTGTTCAAGCTGATCGCGGGCGAAGTGCCGCCGGCGTCAGGGAGCGTCACCACGAGCGGCAAGCTTGCGGTCCTAACGCAGTCGTCAACGCAGGTCTGCGCGGAGACTGTGGCCGATCTGTTCGGCGCCGCGCCAGCCCTGTCTCTGCTGGAGCGGGCTGAGCGCGGCAAAGCCACGGCTACCGAGATCGCCGAAGCGGACTGGACCCTGGAGGCGCGTCTCGCTACGGCGCTTGCTCGCTTCCGGCTGGACGTGCCGGCGGCGACGCCTCTCGCCTCGCTGTCGGGCGGGCAGCGGACGCGGATCGGCCTGGCCGCGCTGCTCTTCGCCGAGCCCGATTTCCTCCTCCTCGACGAGCCGACCAACAATCTCGACCGCGATGGCCGCGATGCCGTGATCGACATGCTCGCGAGCTGGCGCGCCGGGGCGATCGTGATCAGCCATGACCGAGACCTGCTTGAAACCATGGATGCCATCGTGGAGCTGAGCACGCTCGGCGCGACGCGTTATGGCGGCAACTGGTCCCATTACCGGGAGCAGAAGGGGCTCGACCTGGCTGCCGCCCGGCAAGATCTGGCGACGGCCGAGCAGCGTCTCGCCGATGTGACGCGCAGCGGCCAGGTTGCGGCCGAACGCCAGGCCCGCAGGGACGGGGCGGGCAAGCGCAAGCGCGCCAAGGGCGACATGCCGCGCATCCTGATGGGGATGATGAAGAATCGCAGCGAGAACAGCGGCGGCAAGACCGCGCTTCTGGCCGAGCGGCAACAGGCACAGGCGCAGGCGGCGATCGCAGCAGCACGCAGCCGCATCGAGATCCTTCAGCCGCTTTCGGTTGCGGTTCCCGCGTCCGGGCTCGCCGTCGGCAGGACGGTGTTGCGGGCCGAGGGCCTGCATGGCGGGCATGCGCCCGGCCGTCCGATCATCCGAGATCTGTCGTTCGCGATGACCGGGCCTGAGCGTGTCGCGGTGACCGGCCCGAACGGCTCGGGCAAGTCGACGCTGCTTCGGCTGCTGACGGGCGAGCTCCCGCCATCGGCAGGGGAAGTCCGGCTCGATGTGGATTGGGCCCTGCTCGACCAGAGCGTCGGCATCCTCGAGGCGTCAGCCTCGATCAGGGACAATTTTCGGCGTCTCAATCCCGGCAGCAACGAGAACGCCTGCCGGGCCGCGCTCGCCCGCTTCAAGTTCCGGGCCGACGCTGCGTTGCAGGAGGTCGCGACGCTGAGCGGCGGGGAGCTGATGCGTGCTGGCCTGGCCTGCGTTCTCGGTGGGAGCAATTCACCGAGCCTGCTGATCCTCGACGAGCCGACCAACCATCTCGACATCGACTCGATCGAGATCATCGAGGCCGGCTTGCGCGCCTATGACGGAGCCTTGCTCGTCGTCAGCCACGATAGGCGCTTTCTCGAGGAGATCGCGATATCGCGCCTGATCGAGCTGGCGCCGGAGGATTGATCGGTGGCAACGGGGCTCAAGGGCGGCGCGGTCCTGTAAGGGAGCGCCGAGCGTCCAGTTCAGAGCGCGAAGGACGTGCCGCAGCCGCAGGAACTGGTCGCGTTCGGATTGGTGATCCGGAAGGACTGGCCGACGAGGTCGTCGACGAAGTCGATGGTCGAGCCGTCGAGCAGTTCGAGCGAGGTCTCGTCGATCAGGACGGTCGCGCCGTCGTGCTCGATCACGATATCGTCCGGCGCTTTCTGCCGGTCGATGTCGAAGACGTACTGGAATCCCGAGCACCCGCCGCCGGCGACGCTGACGCGCAGCATCGAGCCGGGAGCCTCGCTCGCCATCACCGCGAGGATGCGGCTCGCGGCCTTGTCGGTCAGCGAGATCGCGTGCGGCTTGGCTTCGATCGCCATGGTCATGCGCAGAACATCCTTGCTCCTGCCTCGTGCACAAAGGTAATGGCCGCACAGCGGGCCTTCAAGCCACGCCTGCCCGAGGGGCTGCCATGCCGCACACACACGATACCGCTCCCGCCATGGCTTCGGAGCCTGGCGAACGCTGGCGCTCCGCGTACGCCTGCCGTTCGACCACGAGCCGCGGCCGGCTGGTCGAGGAGCCGGGCTCGGCGACACGCAACCAGTTCCAGCGTGATCGCGACCGCATCATCCACTCGACCGCCTTCCGCCGGCTGAAACACAAGACCCAGGTCTTCGTCTCGCATGAGGGCGACCATTTCCGCACCCGCCTGACCCATACGATCGAGGTGGCGCAGATCGCCCGTGCCTTGGCTCGCGCGCTCGGCCTCGACGAGGACCTGGCCGAGGCGCTGGCGCTGGCGCATGACCTTGGCCACACGCCCTTCGGCCATACCGGCGAGGACGCGCTCGACGCATGCATGGCCGATTTCGGCGGCTTCGACCACAACGCCCAGACGCTGCGGATCGTTACAAGGCTGGAGCGGCGCTATGCCGGCTTCGACGGGCTCAACCTGACCTGGGAGACGCTTGAAGGGCTGGTCAAGCACAATGGCCCACTGCTGGGCGCCGATGGAAAACCGACCGAGCGTTACGCCAGAACCGGCATTCCGGTCGCGATTCTCGAATACCAGGAGAAGCAGGACCTCTGGCTGGACAGCCATGCCTCGGCCGAGGCGCAGGTCGCGGCGCTGGCCGATGACATCGCCTACAACGCCCATGACATCGACGATGGTTTACGGGCTGGGCTGTTCGATCTCTCCGAACTGCGCGCGGTGCCCTTCCTCGCCGGCTTGCTCGACGAGATCGATGCCTTGCATCCCGGGTTGGAGCGCCCGCGCGCGATCAACGAAATGGTGCGGCGGGTGATCACCCGCTTCGTCGAGGATGTCATCCGCGAATCCGAGGCGCGCATCGCGGCGCTGGCGCCGGTGGATGCCGATGCGATCAGGCGAGCGGGGGCGCCGGTCGTCGCCTTCTCGCCGGCGCTGGTCGCGGCCGACAAGGCGATCAAGGGCTTCCTCTATCCGAACATGTACCGGCATCCGCGCATCGGCGTGATCCGCAAGGAGGCGGCCGATATCGTCCGCGACCTGTTCGTGCGCTTCCAGGCGCAGCCGCAGGCCATGCCGGCGGAATGGGCGGCCGGCTGTGAGGAGCTCGACGAGGCGCGCCTGGCGCGGCGAGTTTCCGACTACATAGCCGGGATGACCGATTCCTACGCACTCGACGAGCACCGGCGCCTGTTTGACGCCACCCCGTCGCTGCGATAGGGCCGGGCGCTTCCTTACGCATCTCTGGTCGCCATGAACATTTTCGAGACTTTCTCCGCACGCCTCGCCACCGTCCTGACCGGGCTGGCTGAAGCCGGCCGCATCCCGGCCGGGCTGTCGCTGGCGCGCGTCGTGGTCGAGCCGACCAAGGACCCGGCGCATGGCGATCTCGCCATCAACGCCGCCATGGTGCTGGCCAAGGAAGCCGGCATGGCGCCGCGGGCGCTGGCCGAGCTGATCGTCGCCGAGCTGGCCAAGGACAGCGATGTCCTCAAGGCCGAGATCGCCGGGCCCGGCTTCATCAACCTGACGCTGCAACCTGCTGTTTTCACAGAGGTTCTGAAGGCTGCGGTGCTGGCCGGCACCGAGCATGGCCGTGGTGCCGCCAAGGGCGAGCCCAGGATCAATGTCGAATACGTTTCGGCCAATCCGACCGGGCCGATGCATGTCGGCCATGGCCGCGGCGCTGTGTTCGGCGATGCGCTGGCGAGCCTGCTCGCCTTCGCTGGCCACGACGTCACCCGCGAATACTACATCAACGATGCCGGCGCGCAGGTCGACGTGCTCGCCCGTTCCGCCTTTCTGCGCTATCGCGAGGCGCTGGGCGAGGATATCGGCGCGATCCCCGAAGGGCTCTATCCCGGCGACTACCTGGTCTCGGTCGGGCAGGCGCTTGCCGAGCAATACGGCCCGTCGCTGCGCGACAAGCCCGAATGGGACTGGCTGCCGCTGGTGCGCCAGGCGGCGATCGACGGCATGATGGCGATGATCCGCGACGATCTCGCCGCGCTCGGCGTCGTTCATGATCTCTTCTTCTCCGAGCGCTCGCTGCAGGGCCGGGACGGCAATTCCAACGCCGTGCACCAGACGATCGAGGATCTGCGGGCTCGCGACCTGATCTATGAGGGGCGGCTGCCGCCGCCCAAGGGCCAGAAGGACGAGGATTGGGAGGATCGCGAGCAGACGCTGTTCCGCGCCACCAAGTTCGGCGACGACGTCGACCGGCCGCTGCTGAAGTCTGATGGCAGCTACACCTATTTCGCCAACGACATCGCCTATCACCGTTCGAAGTTCACCCGCGGCTTCGCCGAGATGATCGACGTCTGGGGCGCCGACCATGGCGGCTATGTCAAGCGCATGCAGGCGGCCGTGAAGGCGGTGACGAACGGGGAGGGCGCGCTCGACGTCAAGCTCTGCCAGCTGGTGCGCCTGCTGCGCAATGGCGAGCAGGTCCGGATGTCGAAGCGTTCCGGCGACTTCGTGACGCTGCGCGAAGTCATCGACGAGGTCGGCCGCGATGCGGTGCGCTTCATGATGATCTTCCGCAAGAACGATGCGACGCTCGACTTCGACCTCGCCAAGGTGGTCGAGCAGTCGAAGGACAACCCGGTCTTCTACGTCCAGTATGCGCATGCGCGCTGCGCTTCGATCTTCCGGCAGGCGGCCGAGGCATTCCCCGATCTCGACCTCACGCCCCAGGCGCTGGCGCAGGCCGACCTTGGCCTGCTGACCGATGAGTCGGAGATCGGCATCGTCAAGATGATTGCCGCTTATCCGAGGATGATCGACGCCGCGGCTTCGTCACACGAGCCCCATCGTGTCGCCTTCTTCGTGCACGATCTGGCAAGCGCCTTCCACTCGCTGTGGAACAAGGGCAAAGACTCGCCGCAATTACGGTTCGTTAATCAAACTGATCGAAAGTCGACCTCGGCAAGATTGGCGTTCGTGCATGCGGTACGCAGCGTCCTTGCTTCCGGTCTGGCGGTCGTTGGGGTGACGGCGCCGGAGGAGATGCGCTGACGGGATCCATCCCGGCGCATCGGGTGCTTTGCGGATCAGAACGATCCGGCCAGCGCCCGCCGGGTCCGATACGAAGGCGGCGTTGGCCGGCATGCCGGAAGGCGGGTCGGCTAAGGCTTTCGTCAGATTGACCGCGCTGTGGCGGCGTCCTTTGATGGGTGGCGGCATGCGCTGGAATGGATCATGTCATGAGCGAGCCAGCTAGAAACCGTTTCGCCCTCGATCTCGACGATCTGGAGCGTCAGCTGCGCGGGGCGGCCCAGCCGCAGAAGCCGGGCGCGGCTTCCGATCCGCTGATGGAGTTGACCCGCCTCGTCGGTCAGGACGATCCGCTGAAGGAGCTCTTCGCCGGTCGCCCCGCCGAACAGGCGCGTCCCGTGGCTCCGCCTGCACCGCAGCCCGCTTCCTGGTCCGGCCACCGGACCGAGCCGAGCTTCCAGCCGACGCTGGTCACCGCGCCGCCGGTGCAGTCCGCCCCGCCGCCGGCCGATGTGCGCGGCGCGCTCGACGAGTTCGAGGCGCTGCTGCGCCGGACCGAACCGGTGCGCACTGCGTCGCCGCAGCCCGTCGCGAAGGCACCTGCGGCCCCGGTGCACGATTATGACGAACCGGAACCGCTTCCGACGCGCGCGCAGCCCTATGCGATGCAGCAGGACGGGCCGCACGCCTATGTCCCCGAGCAGCCGCGCGACCTCGACGAGGCGGCAGGGCAGGTCTATGCGCAGCCGCACGCCTATGCTCCGCAGCCTGCGCCGGACTATCATCAGGCCGCGCCGGACTATGACGCGCAGCATCAGGATGCCGAGGACGAGCCTCGCGACTTCCGGCGCTCGCGGTCGCGCAAGGGCATGCTGACGGCGGCGGCGCTGGTCATCGTCGCGGTCGGTGGCGTCGGCGCCGCCATGGTCTTCCGCAACGGGAAACCGGCCGGCGTCAACGGCCAGCCGCCGGTGATCGCGGCCGATACCGGCCCGTCCAAGGTCGCTCCCGTCAATCCGGGCGGCGCCGAGATTCCGAACCAGAACAAGCAGATTTACGAGCGCAGCGGCGACGCCAGCGCCGACAAGACCAAGGTGGTCAGCCGCGAGGAGCAGCCGGTCGACGTGCAGCAGGCGGCGCGCTCCATGGCGCCGCGTCCGACGCAGGCCTCGAACGGCGCGATCACGCCGACCGATACCGCCGCCGCAGGTCTCGCTTCCACCGAGCCCGGCCTGGTGCCGATCCCGGCCGTGCCGGGCCTCGGCGAGCCGCGCAAGGTCCGCACCGTCGCGATCCGTCCCGACGGCACGCCGGCGCCGGCGAATGCCGCTGCGACGAACGGCGTTGGACAGGGCATCGTGACCGGCTCGGCTCCGTCGAACCGCCCGGCCTCGGCGACCCCGGTCCAGACCGCCCAGGCGGCTGCGCGTCCGCAGCAGCCGGGCGCGACGCCGGCCACGGCGCCGAAGACGCAGGAGCGCGCCGCCGCCCCGGCGGCCCCGCCGGCTGCGCAGACGCCTCAGGCCAACACTCGCACAGCTGCGCTCGCACCGCAGCAGGCCGAGCCGCCGGCGGCGACCGCCCCACGGGCCGACCCGAATGGCGGCTTCGCCGTGCAGCTCGGCGCGCCGGGCAGCGAGGCCGAGGCGCGCGCCACCTTCGCGGCGCTGCAGCGCAAATATCCCGGCCAGCTCAACGGCCAGAGCCCGATCGTGCGCAAGACCGAACTCAACGGCAAGACGGTCTACCGCCTGCGCGTCGGCCCGTACTCGCGCGAGGATGCGAGCTCGATGTGCTCGGCGCTGCAGGCCGCCGGCGGGCAGTGCTTCATCGCCAAGAATTGAGCGGGCCAAGCGGAGCCGCAGGCTCCGCCTTCGACAGAACCCAGGCCGGCCGCGAGAGTCGCGGCCGGCTTTTGCTTGCGCTGGGCTTTCCCGGCGGGGCAGGCTGGACTGAATCTCCAGCGATGCAGGCCGCCCGATGTCTCCCGATCCGATTTCCAGCCGCGCCGTCGACCCGCGTTTCCTCGATTGCGAGAGCTCTGCGCCGGAGGCCGTGCCGCAGGGGGCTGTCGCGGTCATCGGTATTCCGGCCGCTACGCCCTATGCATCCGGCCGCCCCCATAGCGAATCGGCGCTGGCCGCGATCCGCCATGCCAGCACGGCCCAGGTCGGCAAGCTCACGCATTACGATTTCGATCTCGGCGGGCCGCTGCTGCCTGACGGAGGGCGGCTGGTCGATTGCGGCGATCTCGCCTTCGACCCCGACGACCTGCCCGGCAATCGCGCGCGAATCGCGGATGCCTATCGAGCTTTGTTGGCGCGGGGCGCCGCACCATTGCTGCTCGGAGGCGACGACAGCGTCCAGATTCCGGCGCTCGCTGCCTTCGCCGAACGAGGCGAGATCACCATCCTGCAGGTCGATGCTCATATCGACTGGCGCGAGGAGGTCGAGGGCGAGCGCTTCGGGCTGTCGAGCACGATGCGTCGGGCGTCCGAGCTCGACGGCGTCAGGACGATCGTCCAGGTCGGCGCTCGCGGCACCGGCAGCGCCCGGCCCTCGGACGTGGCGGAGGCGAAGGCTGCTGGCGCGCAACTGATCGACATGAGCACCCTGCGGGCGAAGGGGATGGCGCCGGCGATCGAAGCCGTTCCGCCGGGCCGGCCGGTGGTGGTCTGCTTCGATGTCGACGGTTTCGATCCCGCCGTCGTGCCCGCGGTGCTCGGCCGCACGCCCGGCGGGCTCACCTATGGCGATGTCGTCACGCTGCTGAACGGTGTGGCGGAGCGGGCTCCGATCATCGGCTTCAACATCGTCGAATTCGTTCCGGAGGCCGATATCGACGGCCTCGGCACGCGCACGGTCTGCCGGCTCGCCATGCTGGGCGCCGGGCTGCTGGCCCGCGGAGCCGCGTGCTGAAGCGTCCTGCCTCCGGCGCATGCCGCTCCTCCGGCCGCGCCGTTTTGCCGTTGCGGCAGTGGGGGTAGCGTCAAGCGACCCAGACGAGCCGCGCCGCAAGGTGGCGAGCACTCGCCAGATGAGAGGAACACCATGGACCGCCGCAAGCTGATCAAGACGACCGCCGCCGGGGCTGCCGCCGCGACCATCGCCGCGCCGGCGATCGCGCAAACCAATCCGAAGATCAGCTGGCGCCTGACCTCGAGCTATCCCAAGAGCCTGGACACGCTGTTCGGCATCTCGACCCATGTCGCCAAGCGCGTCGCCGAGGCGACCGACGGCAATTTCCAGATCCAGACCTTCGCCGCCGGCGAGATCGTGCCGGCGCTGCAGGCGCTCGACGCCGTCCAGAACGGCACGGTCGAGTGCAGCCACACGCTGGCGAGCTTCTATATCGGCAAGGACACCGCCTTCGCCTTCGAGACCTCGCTGCCCTTCGGCCTCAACACCCGCCAGCAGAACGCCTGGCTCTACCAGGGCGGTGGCCTGGAGCTCTGCCGCGACCTGATGAAGAAGTTCGGCGTGCACACGATTCCTTCCGGTAACACCGGCGCGCAGATGGGCGGCTGGTTCCGCAAGGAGATCAAGAGCGCCGCGGATCTCCAGGGGCTGAAGTTCCGCATCGCCGGCCTTGGCGGTCAGATCATGGCCAAGCTCGGCGTGGTGCCGCAGACGCTCGGCGGCGGCGACATCTATCCGGCGCTGGAGCGCGGCACGATCGACGCGGCCGAGTTCTCCGGCCCCTATGACGACGAGAAGCTCGGCTTCGTGAAGGTGGCGAAGTACTATTACTATCCCGGCTTCTGGGAAGGCTGCGCCAATGTCAGCTTCATCGCCAACAGCGAGAAATGGGCCGGGCTGCCGGCGCATTACCGCGCCGTGGTCGAGGCGGCCTGCGCCGAGGCGAACGCGCTTTGCGTCGCCAAATACGATCATGGCAATCCGGATGCATTGCTGCGCCTCATCGCGGCCGGCGCGGAATTGCGCGCCTTCCCGCAGGACGTGATGCAGGCCGCCTTCAAGGAGGCCTTCGCGCTCTATGCCGACCAGGCGGCGAAGAATCCGAACTTCAAGACGCTGTGGGATTCCTTCCTGCCGTACTGGAAGAAGGAGCAGCTCTGGTTCCGCGTCGCCGAATTGCCGTTCGACGCCTTCAATGCGCAGGCGTCGCAGTCGCTGCGATAGGGGCCGTCATGCTCGACCTGCTCCCTCTCCCCTTGTGGGAGAGGGTTGGGGTGAGGGGTCTCGCGACGTTGGTCGTTGGCCCGGTGGGAATCCGGCTTGAAAGGCCTGCGCGACCCCTCATCCGTCTCGGCTTCGCCGAGCCACCTTCTCCCGCAAGGGGAGAAGGGAAGCACCGCCCCGCAACGACGCAATGCTCATCGCCCCCGAATCGGCGATAACGGCGCCATGACCTCGCGCGCCTTCATCGCCGGCTGCCTCGGCACGAGCCTCACCCCGGACGAGCGGGCCTTCTTCCGCGATGCCCGGCCCTGGGGCTTCATCCTGTTCAAGCGGAATACGCAGGATCCGGCGCAAGTGGCTGCGCTGACGGCGCAGATGCGTGATTGCGTCGGCTGGCAGGCGCCGATCCTGATCGACCAGGAGGGCGGGCGAGTGCAGCGCATGGGGCCGCCGCACTGGCCGCCTTATCCGCCGGCGCTGGCCTTCCTCGCGATCAACGATCCCGTGCAGCAGCGCGAGATCGTCCGGCTCTCGGCGCGCCTGATGGCGCATGACCTGAAGAGCGTCGGCATCGATGTCGACTGTCTGCCGGTGCTCGATGTGCCGATCGCCGGCAGCCATGACGTGATCGGCAATCGTGCCTATGCCCGCGATCCCGCCGTGGTGGCGACGCTCGGCCGGGCGGCTGCCGAGGGGCTGCTGGCGGGCGGCGTGCTGCCGGTGATCAAGCACATGCCCGGGCATGGCCGGGCCAAGGCCGACAGCCATCATGACCTGCCGGTGGTCGAAGCCAGCCTCGACGAGCTGCGTGCCCATGATTTCCAGCCGTTCCGGCATCTCGCCGACATGCCGCTGGCGATGACGGCGCATGTCGTCTTCACCGCGCTCGACAAGCGCCGGCCGGCGACGATCTCGCGCAAGATCATTAGAGAGATCATGCGCGGCGAGCTCGGCTATGACGGTCTGATCATGACCGACGACATCTCGATGAAGGCGCTGTCGGGCAGCTTCGAAGAGAAGGCGAAGGCGGCGATCCGGTCCGGCGTCGACGTGGTGCTGCACTGCCACGGTATCATGGAGGAGATGGTCGCGGTCGCCGGGGCCGTTCCGGAGATGAATGGCCAGCGCGCCCGGCGCGCCGCCATGGCGCTGGCGCGCATCCGGCACGAGCCGGAGCCGCTCGATGTGGACAGCACCCGCGCCCAGCTTGCCAGCGCCCTTGCTTTGAGCGGCGGTTAGGCTGATTCTCTCCCCGGGGTTGTTGCTCCGCCGGATTGGCGGGGCAGGTCATGGGGAACAGGCCATCGATGGCCGCTGAGCTGCCATTCCAGGAGGACGGCACGCCGGAACGCGCGTCCGGCGAACCCTCGCTCGTGATCGATGTCGACGGCTATGAGGGGCCGCTCGACCTGCTGCTCGATCTTGCCCGCCGCCAGAAGGTCGATCTCGCCCGTATCTCGATCCTGGCGCTGGCCGAGCAGTACCTCTCCTTCATCGAGACGGCGCGGGCGCTGCGCCTGGAGCTCGCCGCCGACTATCTGGTGATGGCGGCCTGGCTCGCTTACCTCAAATCGCGCATGCTGCTGCCGGAGCCGCCCAAGGGCGAGGAGCCGAGCGCTGCCGATCTCGCCACTGCGCTGGCGCTGCGCCTGAAGCGGCTGGAGACGATCCGTGCGGCTGCGCAGCGGCTCGCGACCCGTGAGCGGCTCGGCCGCGACGTCTTTGCCCGCGGTGCGCCGGAGGTGATCGCCTCGTCGGGCCGGCCGACCTGGGAGGCCGAACTCTACGACCTGCTGGCCGCCTATGCGCAGCAGCGCCAGAAGCGCATCCGCCAGCCGATGAGCGTCGGGCACCGCCAGGTGCTGTCGCTGGTCGATGCACGCGAGGCGCTGGCGCGGCTGGTCGGCGAGGCCGGAGACTGGACCGCGATCGACGGCTATCTCACCCGCTACATGCGCAGCCATGGCTTGCCGGTCGAGACGATGACCGCGACGGTGCGGGCCTCCTCGCTTTCGGCCATGCTGGAGATGGTGCGCGAAGGGGTGCTCGACCTGCGCCAGGACGGCGCCTTCTCGCCGCTCTATGTCCGCCGCCGCTCGGCGCGGCCCCCGACGCTCGGCCTGTGAGGCGCCATGGCCGTGGCTGAAGCCGAACGTGAGGACGAGGAGGACTGGGATGCCGACGAGGCGCTGGCGCGCGCCTGCCGCATCGTCGAGGCCCTGCTGTTCGCCTCGGTGCAGCCGCTCCCGGCTGAGGAACTGGCGAAATCGGTGCCGGCAAACGTGCCGATCGAGCGGGTGATCGCCGAATTGCAGCAGACCTACGCGCTGCGCGGGGTGACGCTGCACCGCGTCGCCGGCGGCTATGCCTTCCGCACCGCGCCGGATCTCGCCTATCTGCTCGCGCCCGAGGCCGAGCCGCCGCGCAAGCTCTCGCGCGCCGCGCTGGAGACGCTCGCCATCATCGCCTACCACCAGCCGGTGACGCGGGCCGAGATCGAGGAGATCCGCGGCGTCGCTACCGCCAAGGGCACGCTCGACATCCTGCTCGAAGCCGGCTGGGTGCGCCTGCGCGGCCGGCGGCGCTCGCCGGGGCGGCCGGTGACCTTCGGCACGACGCCCGCCTTCCTCGACCATTTCGGGCTGGACCGCATCGACGACCTGCCGGGGCTGGAGGAACTGAAGGGCGCCGGCTTCATCGAAGGGCGCCTCGCCAAGGACCTCACCGTGCCGGTGCCCGACGACGATCCGTCCTTACGCGACGACGAGGACCCGCTCGGCGACCTGTTCACGCCGCTTGACGACGGCGACGCCAGCTAGCACAGCGCAGGCGATCGAGCCCGGCGGGCCGGCAGGAGAACGAGTTGGCTGGGACCGAAAGCAAGATGCGCTGGCTGGGGTGGGGACGGCGCGGCACGGCCGGCGCCGCGATCCCGATGGCGCTCGGCTTCGATGGCGTCACCCAGCGATTCGGGACGGTGACCGCGCTGGACAATGTCTCGCTCAGCGTCGCGCCGGGCGAAATCGTCGCGCTGCTCGGCCATTCCGGCTGCGGCAAGACGACGCTGCTGCGGCTCGCCGCTGGCGTCGAGCGGCCGAGTTCTGGCCGCGTCCTGCTCGAAGGCCGCGACGTCTCCTCGCCCGCTCATTTCGTCGAGCCGGAGGCGAGGGGGGTTGGCCTTGTGTTCCAGGATTACGCGCTCTTTCCCCATCTTTCGGTGCGCGAGAACGTCCGCTTCGGCCTGCGCGGCTATGGCAATGCCGAAGCCGATGCGACGGCGCTGCGCGCCATCGCCCGCGTCGGCCTCGCCGACCTCGCCGAGGCCTATCCGCATATGCTTTCCGGGGGCGAGCAGCAGCGTGTCGCGCTCGCCCGAGCCGTCGCTCCGCGGCCCGGCGTGCTGCTGATGGACGAGCCCTTCTCCAATCTCGACCGCCGTCTGCGCGATGTGGTGCGCGACGAGACCATGGCGCTGCTGCAGGAGATCGGCGCAACCTCGATCATCGTCACCCACGATCCCGAGGATGCGATGCGCGTCGCCGACCGGATCGTGCTGATGCAGCAGGGTCGGATCGTCCAGAGCGGCACGGCCGAAGAGCTCTATCGTAGGCCCGCCAGCCTCTTTGCCGCCCGATTTTTCTGCGATCTTACCGAAATCGAGGCTGTTGCGCGGGATGGTGCCGTCGATACCCCGCTCGGACGGTTTCCGGCGCCCGGCCTTGCGGATGGGACACCGGCGGTCGTTGGTGTCCGCCCGCAGGCGATCCGGCTGGTGCCGAAGGGCTTCTGCCTGCAGGCGCGGATGGTGACGCGGCGCTTCCTCGGCGAGGTCGACCATGTCGAGCTTGCGGTCGACGGTCTCGACAAGCCCCTGGTGGCGCGGTTGTCGCTACGTGGTTCGGTCGCCGAGGGCGAGGATGTCGGCATCGACATTGCGATGGACGAAGTCCTTGTGTTCCCTGTAGGGGACACCTAGTTTCCGGCACAAGCATCTGGCCCCTCGAAACAAGTCGGGCCGCGCGTTCAAATTCGGAGGAGTACCGCCATGGGTGGCGTCAGCATCTGGCACTGGATCGTCGTCGGCGTCATCGTCATGCTGCTGTTCGGCCGCGGCAAGGTGTCCGAACTGATGGGCGACGTTGCCAAGGGCATCAAGTCGTTCAAGAAGGGCATGGCCGAAGACGATACCCCGCCGCCGGCCGCGCAGCAGCCTGCCGATCCCAAGGTGATCGATCAGACGGCGCAGACCGCGAGCCCGCAGCCGGCCAAGGCCGAGACCAAGGCCTGATCTCGTAGGAGCGGACCTGCCGATCAGGTGCTTCCTGATCGGTTTCGTTTCCGGCGCCTTCCCGGCGCCCTACAAGATTTCCAGAGGACCGGCCGTCGATGTTCGACATCGCCTGGAGCGAAATGCTGCTGATCGGGGGCGTCGCGCTCGTCGTGATCGGCCCCAAGGAGTTGCCCGGCGCGTTGCGCACGGCCGGGCAGGCGATCGGCAAGATCCGGCGCATGGCCGCCGAGTTCCAGGGCCAGTTCAACGACGCGATGCGCGAAGCCGAGCTTCACGACCTGAAGAAGCAGGTCGACGACATCGGCAATTCGATCCAGGCCTCGACCAATTTCGATCCGATCGAGCCGATGAAGGATTTCGGCGCTTCCGACGCCTCGAAGCCGGCAGTGGCCGAGGACAAGGCGATGAAGGATGCCGAGGCGACGCTCGCCGCGCTGCCGGCTCCGGAATTGCCGGCGCCCGTCAGCATCGAGCCGGCGCCCGTCGCCGAGCCCGTGCCGGAAGAGAAGCCAAAGCGCCGCCGCAAGACGGTTGCGACCGAGGAGCCGGCCGTGCCGGCCGAGGTCGTGGCTGAAGAGCCGCCGGCCAAGCCTGCCCGCAAGCGCAAAGCCAAGGCCGCCGAGGCCGAGGGCGGAGAGACGGCATGAGCGTCGTCGAGACGAATACCGAGGCGAAGCGCGACGGCGAGGACGAGATCGAGGCCTCGCGCGCGCCGTTGATCGATCATCTGATCGAACTGCGCTCGCGGCTGATCAAGTCGCTCATCGCCTTCCTGATCATGTTCTTCGTCTGCTTCGCCTTCTCGACGCAGATCTACAACACGCTCGTGCTGCCCTATGTCTGGGCGGCGGGATCGAGCGCTAATGCGCAGCTGATCTACACCGGCCCGCTCGAGCTGCTCTTCACCCATATCAAGGTCGCGGCCTTCGGCGCCGGCTTCTTCGCCTTCCCGGTGATCGCGACGCAGATCTACAAGTTCGTCGCGCCCGGCCTCTACAAGAACGAGCGGCAGGCCTTCGCGCCTTATCTGGCGGCGACGCCGGTCTTCTTCCTGCTCGGCGCCATGCTGGTGTTCTTCTTCGCCATGCCGGTGCTGATGAAGTTCTCGATCGGCATGCAGCAGGCGGCGACCGAGGGGCAGGCCGGCATCGCCCTCCTGCCCAAGGTCAGCGAATACCTGTCGCTGATCATGACGCTGATCTTCGCCTTCGGCATCTCCTTCCAGCTGCCGGTGATCCTGACCCTGCTCGGCCAGGCGGGAATCATCGATTCGCAGTTCCTGAAGGACAAGCGCCGCTACGCCATCGTCTTCGTCTTCGTGGTCGCGGCGGTGCTGACGCCGCCGGACGTGATCTCGCAGCTGATGCTCGCGATCCCGATGCTGCTGCTCTACGAGCTCTCGGTGTTCTCTGTGCGCCGTGTCGAGAAGAAGCGCGATGCGACGAAGGCGGCCGAGGACGCAGACGCCTAGCGCAGCTCGGCTACCCACCCAGCTCATGTGATCACTCGTTCAATAACGACGCGATCCGCCACAGGCCGTTGAAGCCGCTGGCGGATCGCGGCGCTGCGTTCGCCCGCCACCGCCAAACCGACGCTGCCCCGTCACGTTGATGCACAGGGTTGTGATCTCCGGCTGCGGAGCCTTGCTCGCAACACAATGTTAAGATGAACGGCAGATGAACGAATGTGCGGCCACCTCACAGGCCGTGCAGGTGAATGCGGTGGTGACGTGAGCGGATTCTGGCGCCTGATGCTGTTCGGAAAAGGGCCGCGCGATGCGGCCTCGCCCGGCCGCGACCTGCGCATCGACGTGATCCGCGGCCTGATCCTGCTCGTCATCTTCGTCAATCACATGCCGGGCAACATCGTCTCGGCCGCGATGCCGCATAATTACGGCTTCTCCGACGCCGCCGACATCTTCGTGCTGCTCGCCGGCGTCTCGGCCGCCTTCGCCTATGGCAGGCTGATCGACCAGCGCGGGCTGCTCGTCGGCTCGCTCAAGGTCGGCGCCCGGATCTGGACGCTCTACATCGCGCATCTGGCGCTGTTCGTGCTGGTCTGCGGCATCGTCGCGACCGCGGTGGTGCGTACCCAGAACGCGCTCTATGTCGAGGCGATCAACATCCAGCCCTTCTTCAGCGACACGCCGGCGGCGATCGTCAATGCGCTGGGCCTTGTCTACCAGCCCTATTATCTCGACATCCTGCCGCTCTATATCGTGCTGCTGGCGGCGTTCCCGCTGATCTACGTCACCGCGCGGACGAGCCCGCTGGCGGCGCTCGCCGTCTCCGCCGCGATCTGGCAGGGCGCCACCCATGCCGGGCTCAACCTGCCGAACCATCCGGGCGATGGCGGCTGGTTCTTCAATCCCTTCGCCTGGCAGATGCTGTTCACGTTCGGTGTCGTCATCGGCCGGCTCGGACTGGTCGGGGCCGGCGTGCCGAAGCTGCGCCTGCTCGATGCTGCGGCTGTCGTCGTTCTCGTCTTCGCTGCGATGGTGAAGCTGTCCTCGGGCAATCCGTTCGGCATCGCGCTCATGAACGATTGGATCGACAGCCTGCAGATCGGCATCGACAAGACCAATCTCGCCTGGCCGCGTGTCGCGCATCTGGCGGCGCTGGCCTGGCTGGTGCTGCGTTTCGTGCGGCCCGATGCCGGTATCCTGACCGGGCTGGCCGGCCGGCGGCTGGCCGCGCTCGGGCGGCATTCGCTCGAAGTCTTCTGTGCCGGGATCGTGCTGGCGATCGCCGGGCAGATTATCCTTGCGGAGAGCTCCTTCACCCTTTGGGTCCAGTTGCTCGTGACGCTGGGCGGGATTACCATCCTGCTCGGGCTAGGAACGTTTCTGTCGTGGTACAAGACGCTTACGGCACGCGCCGCCAGCGCCCCGCGCGAGCAGGCCGCTACGGCCTGAGCGCTCTCCTTCTGCTCCTGGCGTCGGCTCTGCCGGCATTCGCCGGGCCCAAGCCGCTCGCTCAAATGGTGGATGGGCGCTGCCGGGCCGGGGCGGCCCAACACCCGTTCAAGCCGACGCTGGCGGCCGCCAAGCGCAATCTGGCGGAGACCAACCGGCTCAGCATCGTCGCGCTGGGCTCGTCAACCACCGCGGGCACAGGCGCCAGCGACGCCGATCGCAGCTATCCCGCCGTGCTTGAAGCCGAGTTGCGCCGACGCCTGCCCGGGCGCGAGATCAAGGTGCTCAATCTCGGCGTCGGCGGACAGTCGGCCTATGAGATGTATCTGCGGCTCGAGGCCGAGGTCATTCCCGAGAAGCCGTCCTTGGTGATCTGGCAGACAGCGGTGAACGACGCCATCCGCGATATTGGCGAGGAGAAGCTCGCCAAGATCCTGCGCAAGGGCGCCCACAAGCTGCAGGAGGCCGGGATCGACCTCGTGCTGATGGACATGCCCTGGCTGCCGCGCGAAGGCCGCTATCCGAAATATGACGATTACCGCGCCGTGCTGGCCAAGACGGCGAGCGAGAGCGGCGTCCCGGTCTTCCCGCGCTACGCCATGATGAAGAACTGGTCGGGCTCAAAGCAGTTCAGCGAGGAGGAGATCATCGGCATGGACGGGTTGCAGGTGGTCGAGGCCGGCTATCGCTGCCTTGCCATCCGCCTTGCCGATGGCATCGTTGCCGAGCTCGGCGAGGGGCGCGAGCCGGGCAAGCCGACGAATTGAGCCGATTCAGCGCGCGATCACCTCGATGTCGCGATCGCGGCCGGCCTCGACCTTGAAGTCGCGCGAGAAGACCTGACCCTCCTGCCGGGCGATCAGCACATAGTCGCCCTCGGCCAGGATCACCTGCGGGAAGGCGCCGATCGCCTCGCGGATGACGTCGCCGCCGGGGGTGAGCACGCTGAAGGCGGTGCCGGCAAAGGCCTCGCCACCGGGACCGGCGACCAGCTTCAAGGTGACCTGCGCGGCGCGGTGATGCAGCGTCGCCTGCGTGACCTGGCCGGATTCGACCCGGACGTCGGAGCGCTGGATCGCGTTCGAATCGCCATAGGTCGAGACGACGTGATAGGTGCCTTCGGGCAGGCGGATCAGCTCGCCGGACTTGACGTTGGACGCCACGAGGCGGCCTTCCGAATTGCCCTGCAGCGGCACGAACACCGAGAAGTTCAGCAAGTTCGGCGCGATCGGCGTCTCGCCGATCGAGCCGGCGAGCGAGAGCCCGCCGGCGCTGATGCTGAGCCGATCGGTCAGGCCCTGGGCGCCGACCGTGACGCGCTTGGTCGCGCTGGCGAAACCATAGGCGGCATGGAGCAGATAGACGCCGGGATCGAGCGGGAAGCTGGGCTCGGCCGCGCTGGAGCGGGCGATGATCTTGGGCGGCGAGCCGTCGGCGGATTCGCTCAGCACGCGCCAGACCAGCCCGGAGCGGACCGGCTTGCGGTTGCCGGAGAATTGGGCGCTGAGGCTGAGCATCGCCTGGCCGGGGCGGATGGCGGGGGCGGTATCCGGCGGAGGCGAGCCGGGCGTCGTGGCCGAGGGCGTCGCGCCTGGAGTCTGGGCGTAGAGTGGAGGAGCGCTCAGGAGCAAAGTTCCGAACGCTGCCAGGATCAGATTAGTAGGGGAGGCTTTTCTGTTCACGACTGTCGTTGGTGCTGGCGAGGCCGCGTGCACGGCATGGAATATCGTCTCTACGGCGCCGTCGAGGTTCTCGGTGATTTCACGATTCCAGAAGCGCAGGACGCGATAGCCATGTGCGGTCAGATAGGCCGTTCGTGCGGTATCATGGGCCTGCGCTGCGGGAAGTCCGTGTTGGTCGCCGTCGAGTTCGATCACGAGTTTGGAGTGGAAGTGCGCAAAGTCCGCGAAATAGGGACCCATAGGTGCCTGTCTGCGGAAGTGGCCTCCCGGGAATTCGAGTAGGCGCAGCTGAGCCCATAGCCGCTTTTCGGCCGGTGTCATGTCGCGTCTCAGGCGTCTTGCATTGCCGGTGCGCGGATCCTTTCGTGTCTTGTCCTGCATCACGGCCCCCCATCCCAGCCTTCCCCACCGCAAGCGGGGGGAAGGAGTGCTGTCGCGGCAACCCCGCTTGTGGGCTCGATCGCTGAGAAGCGCGCTGCCCTATTCCCTTCCCCCCGCTTGCGGTGGGGAAGGGCTAGGGATGGGGGGGCGTGCAGAAAAAGGCGGTGCGACATCAACGAGTCTCGCCGATCTCACATTGCAGCGCCGCTGCCCATTGGAACTCGTCGCGTTGAAACATGCGCTGTGCCGTCGTCGTCCTTGCACCGGGGAAGGAGCAGGCTCGCTTGTCCTCATCATGGCGAAACCTTAACTGGTGAACCATCACCCGCCGCTGCCGCGCCATTTTCCGGATCGTTCATGACCGACACGCTCTCCCTGCTCAAGCTCCGTCGCTCGGTGCCACCGCAATTTCTCTCCGCTCCCGGGCCGGACGAGGCGCAACTGCGCGAGATCCTGACCGTGGCGGCGCGCGTGCCCGATCATGGCAAGCTCGCGCCCTGGCGCTTCATCGTCTTCTCCGGCCCGGCCAAGGAGAGGGCGGCGGAGATCGTCGCTGATGTCTTCAAGGAGCGGAATCCACAGGCCGACGATGACAAGGTCGCGTTCGAGCGCAAGCGCCTGCTCCATGCGCCGGTGGTGATCGCCGTGGTCTCGCGCGCCCGCAAGCATGAGAAGATCCCGGAATGGGAGCAGGAACTCTCGGCTGGCGCGGTCTGCATGAACATGCTGATCGCTGCCGAGGCGCTCGGCTTCAACGGCTCCTGGCTGACCAATTGGTTCGCTTTCGACCGCAAGGTGCTGGATGCCTTCGGGCTGGAGCCGGACGAGCGCGTTGCCGGCTTCGTCCATCTCGGCAAGGCCGATGGTCGCCCGGCCGATCGCGAGCGGCCGGACCTTGCTGCGCTCGTCAGCCGGTTCGGAGCGTGAGCGCGATGTACTACACCGATCAAGGGCGCGATCTCGACTTCAGGCACGACCCGTTCAAGGCGATCGTGACGCCGCGGCCGATCGGCTGGATCAGCGCGGTCAACGCCGAGGGCGAGGTCAACCTCTCGCCCTACAGCTTCTTCAACGCGATCTCGTCGCGGCCGAACATCGTGATGTTCTCCTCGGAGAACAAGAAAGATGCGGTCGCCTTCATCGAGGAGACCGGGGAGTTCACCTGCAGCCTGGTGAGCAAGGCGCTCGACCAGCAGATGAACCTGACCTCGGCGCCACTGCCACGCGGGGAGAGCGAATACGCCCATGCCGGGCTGGAGATGGCGCCCTCGCGGATCGTCAAGCCGCCGCGGGTGGCGGCGAGCCCGGCTGCGCTCGAATGCAAGCTGCTCTCGATCCAGCAGCTCAGGGACATCGACGGCAACGATGTACCGCGCTGGATGGTGCTCGGCCAGGTCGTCGCGGCCTATGTCGGCGAGGCTTTCGTCCACGATGGCCGCTTCGACACAGCCAAGGCCAACCCGATCGCGCGCTGCGGCTACAGCGACTATGCCGAGGTCAGCGAGTTGTTCTCGATCACGCGCCCGGCCGGAGGCTGAGCGCCATGGTCCGGCGCCAGGACGAGGAGCCGGACGAGCAATGGCGGATGACCGTGAATCTGCTTGCGATCATCGCGGTGCTGGTGATGGTCGGGGCGGGCTTCTGGCTGCTGCGCGAGCTCAACGCTGCCAAGAAGGCGCAGGAGTGTCTGGCGAGCGCGGCGCGGAATCACTGCCGGCAGATCAGGTGAGCGCGCGCCAGTCCGAATAGCCGGGTGGCTCTCCGCCGGGAAACCGGAAAACCCGAATCAGTCGAATCGGTTGGCGCCTTCGGCTAAGCCGGCGTGTCAGCGAGCACCTTGGGCCGTGTCGGCCGATGGACCACGGGGCCACCAAGGCGCTTTGCGGTGTCGGCGATCAACCGTCCGAGCTCGCGGGCACAAGGCGTCTTGCCGTTTGCGGACCAGATCAGCGCGAATTCCAGGTCAGGCAGCGGCGGCAGGCCATAGCTCGGCGCGAGAATCTTCATGCCCGGCTCGACTTCGTCATGAGCGATGATCGAGGCGCCGAGCCCTGCCAGCATTGCCGCCCGTAGCCCGTGCAGATTGGCCGATGTGAAGCCGATATGCCATTCGACGCCGGAGCCGGCCAGGGCCTCGATGGCGACGGTTCGGCACAGACAGGGCGGGTTCGACAGCGCCAGCGGCAGCGATGAGCCCGGCGGCACCACGAAATCCTCGGCCGCGGCCCAGACATAGCGTGACCGGCGCAGCACCGTTCCGCCAGTTTCGCCGGCCCGGCGCATCGCCACCGCGAGGTCGAGTTCGCCGCTCTCGATCCTGGCGCTAAAATCCTGGCAGACACTGACGGAAGCTTCCAGGCGTACAGCCGAGTAGTTGCGGGCGAAGTGGCTCAGCAAGTGCGGCAGCTCATCGCCCAGGAAGTTCTCCGGCACGCCGAACCGGACCGAGCCTGCGAGAGTGGAAGACTGGAAACGCCGGCTCAGCGCCGCATGAGCCTGCAAGATCTGCCTGGCATGGCGCAGGAACTCCTCGCCATCCTCGGTCAGGGCCAGCTTGCGGGTGGTCCGGGTGAAGAGCGGCGTGCCGATCTGCTCTTCCAATCTGCGGATCTGGTGGCTGACAGCCGATTGCGTCAGGTGCAGGCGTTCTGCCGCGCGGGTGAACCCGCCGGCCTCGGCGACGGCGACGAGCGCGCGCAATAGCTCGGGAGCAAAATCCATGATCCCGATTTATTATCATGGAAACTGAAAACTGCGAAATTAAATCATTTCTATCATGTCGAAGCTGTCCCTAGACGGGAGGCCTTCCTCGATCCCGAGCGATGCGGATCGAACCCGAAAGGTCTCGTCATGGCGATCTCTTCATCCTTACGAAATGCCTTGGCCCTGGCCGGCGCCTGTCTGGCGACCCTGATGTTCGGCCTCGAGATCTCCAGCGTGCCGGTGATCCTGCCGACGCTAGAAGCGGTGCTGCCGGCCGATTTCAAGGCCCTGCAATGGATCATGAACGCCTACACCATCGCCTGCACGGCGGTGCTGATGGCGACGGGCACGCTCGCTGACCGCTACGGCCGTAAGCGGCTCTTCATCGCGACGACCGCGGCCTTCGGCGTGACGTCGCTGATCTGCGGGCTGGCGCCGAGCGCTGCGATCCTGATCGCCGGCCGCTTCCTGCAGGGCATGGCCGGTGGCGCCATGCTCACCTGCGCCGTCGCCATCATCTCGCACCAGTTTCCGGACGGGCGCGAGCGGGGCAGGGCCTTCACCATCTGGGGCGTCGTCACCGGCGTCGGGCTTGGCTTCGGCCCTGTGATCGGCGGCGTGATCGCCAGCTTGGCCGGCTGGCAGTGGGTCTTCCTGATCCATGTCCCGCTGACCGTCCTGGCACTGGTACCCGCCGCGATCGGTATCCGTGAATCGCGTGATCCGCGGGCCAAGACGCTCGACGTCGCCGGCGTCGTCACGCTGACCCTGGCGGTCTTCGGCTTCTCCTATGTCATTACGCAGGGGGCAGAGCTCGACGTAGCCACGGCGCTCGGCCTTGCCGGGCTGGCCTTCGCCAGCTTCATCGCCTTCCTGGTGGTGGAGCGGCGCGCGGCGCAGCCGATGTTCGATTTCTCGGTGTTCCGGATCCGCCGTTTCAGCGGCGCGATCATCGGCTGCATCGGCATGAACTTCAGCTACTGGCCGTTCATCATCTATCTGCCGATCTACTTCCAGAGCGGGCTCGGCCTCGGGAGCGAGGCCGCCGGGCTCCTGCTGCTGGCCTACACCGTGCCGTTCATGCTGATGCCGCCCGCGTCCGACCATTTGTTGCGGCGTCATGGCCCGCAGGTCGTCATTCCCCTGGGGATGCTCACGATCGGCGCCGGTTTCATCGCGATGTGGTTCGGCAGGGGCCTTGCCGAGGCGAGCTGGATGACCCTGCTGCCCGGCGCCCTGCTTGCCGGAATCGGTCTCGGCCTGACCAATCCGGCCGTGACCAATACGACCACGGGCTCGGTGCCGAGCGACCGCGCGGGCATGGCGTCAGGTATCGACATTAGTGCGCGGCTGATCGCGCTGGCGATCAACATCGCGGTGATGGGGCTGATCCTGGTCGAGGGCATCAGGCGCTCGCTGCCGGATGCCGTCGCGAGCGCTTTCGATCGCTTGCAATTGCAGGCGCTGGCTTCGTCGATCGCTGCAGGCAATCTCGGTGCGCTGCGCGAGACCTATCCGGCCCTGGCACTGCACGACCCGTCCGGTGCTGGCGTGCACGCGGCGCTGGTCCACGGCTTCGGCTGGGTGATGCTCTATGGCGGCATCGGTGCCGGCGTCCTGGCCGCGATCAGTGTCCTGATCTTCGGTGGCATCAGGCGCCCGGCACAGACCGGCGCAGCGATCGCCTGCGCCGAGTCCGATGCCTGAGGCCCTGGTCAGCCCAGCCTTTGCGCGCGCGCCTTCAAGCGGCGGGCGCGCAGCAGGTGCGGCCGGTCGAGCATCTCGCCGTTGAGCCCGACCACGCCGAGGCCGGGGTTCTCGTCGAAGAGCTTGATGATCGCCTCGGCCCGGGCGAGCGCCTCGGGCGAGGGCGAGAAGACCTCGTTGATGACAGGCACCTGCGCCGGATGGATCGCCATCTTGCCGGTGAAGCCGTCGCGGCGCGCGGCAATGCATTCGGCGCGCAGGGCCGCCTCGTCGCGAAAGGCGGTGAAGACGGTGTCGATCGCGTCGACCTGCGCCGCCGAAGCCGCGAAGAGCAGGAGCGAGCGCGCGATCCGATAGGGATCGGCATAGCTGCCATCCTCCAGCCGGTTGGTCTCGGCGCCGAGATCGGCCGAGAGATCCTCGGCCCCCCAGGTCAGGCCGGCAAGCCGGTGGCTGGCGCCGGCATAGCTGCCAAGGCCGAAGATGCCCTTGCCGGTCTCGGTGGCGATGGCGATGATCTTGGTCCCGCCGTCGGGCAGGTCGTATTCGGCCTCGCGCACCGCGATATGGGCGGCGAGATGACTGAGGTCGGGGCCGCCCTCGGATTTCGGCAGCATGATCGCGTCGGGGCTGCCTTGCATGACCACGTCGAGATCGGCCTCGGTCATGCCGGTGGTCAGGGCGTTGACGCGCACGATCAGGCGCGGGCGCTTGGCCCGGGCATTCGCCTCCTTGAGGAAATCGCGGGCGAGTTCTCGCGCCGCGGGCTTGGCGTCGAGCGCGACCGAATCCTCGAGATCGAGGATCAGCGCGTCGGCGCCACTCTCGAGGCCCTTCTGCAGTTTCTTCTCGTTGTCAGCGGGAACGAAGAGGAGTGAGCGCATCAGGCCTGTCCTTCCAGGGGGCGCTTCTTCATGAAGGCCTGGCGGCGGCACTGCGCCACCAAGGTGCCGTCCTGCTTGTAGGCGCGGTGGTGGAAGTCGACGATGCCGGCATCCGGCCGCGACTTCGATTCGCGCTTGGCGACGATCTCGGTGACGCAGTTCACCGTGTCGCCCTCGAAGAGCGGGGCCGGGAAGGTGACGTCGGTCATGCCGAGATTGCCGATGGTGGTGCCGACCGTCGTGTCGTTGACCGAGATGCCGATCATCAGGCCGAGCGTGAACAGCGAGTTCATCAGCGGCTTGCCCCATTCGGTTTCGGTCGCGCAGAAATGCGCGTCGATGTGCAGGGGCTGCGGATTCAGCGTCATATTGGAGAACAGCATGTTGTCCATCTGCGTGACCGTGCGGGTCAGCCGATGCTCGATCGAGACGCCGACCTCGAAATCCTCGAAATAGAGCCCACCCCGCTTATGCCGCGCCGCTTCCGCCATCGTCTTGCTCCTGTGGCTCTTTTTCGGTTCCGGGCCGGGGCCGGCAAACGGCCGTTTTAACGGTTCGCTTACCATAACCGGTCCAGTCTCTGCGGGTGCTCCGGTCCGCCTGGAACGGCAGCGGCCCGAGTGACCCAATGTTCCTTTTCAGCACGCCGAGCACCCGCGAGACAACGCCCGCCAATCCTGTGGTCAGCGCGATCAAGCAAGGCGCGGACAAGACCGGTGTCGGCTTCGACTATCTGCTCAAGACCGCGCAACGCGAATCCGCGCTGGAGCCGGATGCGAAGGCGCGCACCTCGAGCGCGACTGGGCTGTTCCAGTTCATCGAGCAGACCTGGCTGTCGATGATGCGCCAGGAGGGGCCGAAGCAGGGCATGGCGAATTATGCCGGCGCGATCAGCGAGGACGGCAGCGGCCGCCTGACCGTGTCGGACCCGGCGCTGCGCGAGAAGATCCTGCAATTGCGCACCGATCCGCATGTCGCGACGGTGATGGCGGGCGCACTGACGCAGAAGAATGCCGAGCAGCTCGGCCAGGCGCTTGGGCGCCAGCCGCAGGCCGGCGAGCTCTACATGGCGCATGTGCTGGGTGCGCGCGGCGCCGCCGACCTGATCCGCGCCGCCGGAAGCGATCCGACCCGCGCCGCCGCCCGCGATTTCCCGGAAGCTGCAGCCGCGAACCGCTCGATCTTCTACGACAAGGCCGGCCGGGCCCGCAGCGCCCAGGAGGTCTACGGTCTGCTCGCCGCCAGCCACGCCAACACCCAGGTGGCGGCGACGACCGGTGCCATGCTGGCGCAGGCCAAGCCGACAGGGGCGGCCGCCACTACCGCGGCCGCCTATGCTGCGGAGCCGCCGGTCGTGCCGATCGCCGCCGCGTTGGCGCCGGACCGGGCAAGGGGGCTTATCGGCTTGTTCTCGACCGAAGGATCGCGTGCACCGGTCTCGAAGGCCGTCGCCAATCTCTGGACGACGCCGCGCAGCGGCGGTGCATCCCGAACCGCCAATGACGATCCGTCGACCCGGTATTTCCCGCGCGTGGGCTCGGCGGCGAGTGAAGGCGAGGCCTCGTCCGCCGGCAAGGCCGCCAAGACCGAGAGCGCGGGCGGCGCGACCACCCCAACTGCGACCGCCGTCAACGCACCGCTGCCGCCGTCGCGGCCGCGCGACCTTGCGGTCGCGGACACGCAGACGGCTTCCAGCGAGACGGTCGCCACCCGGCGCCAGCGGCGCGGGCCGCTCGATCTCAGCCAGTTCATGACCCATGGGAGGCGCGGATGATCGTGCGTCGCTTCCTGCTCTGGGCCCGCACCGCGCCGGCCGAGGCGCGGGCGCAAGGCGCCGCCGCGCTGGCGGGAGCCTATCTGCGTTCGGCCATGTCGCCTGAGGACAGGCGAGAGGCTGAGACGGCGCTGATCGCGCTGGTCGACGATCCCTCGCCATTGGTGCGCCGCGCGCTTGCCGAGGAACTCGCGGCTGCGCCGCAGGCGCCGCGCAATCTGGTGCTCGGCCTGATCGCCGAGCAGAGCGATATCGCCGCCCTGTTGCTGGCGCAGTCGCCGGTGCTGACCGAGGCCGATCTGGTCGATGCCGCCGCGATCGGCGACGGGCTCGCGCAGCGTGCGATCGCGCAGCGGCCCTGGCTGTCGCCGGGAATCTGCGCGGCGCTCGCCGAAGTCGGCTGCGAGGACGCGCTGGTCGCACTGCTCGCCAACCCGACGGCGGAGATTCCGGATTTCTCGCTGGAGCGCATCTTCGAGCGCGAGGGTGAGGCCGGTGCGGTGCGCGAAGCCATGCTGGCGCGCGACGACCTGCCGACCGGATTGCGCCAGGCGATCGCCGCCAAGGTGTCCGATGCGCTCGCCGCCTTCGTCTCCGGCTGCGGCTGGCTGACCGAGGAGCGCAGCGCCCGGCTCGCGCGCGAATCGACCGAGCGGGTCGCCGTCGCGCTCGCGGCCGGCGGTGAGGCAAGCGATGCCCCGGCGATCGTCGATTGCCTGCGCGAGAATGGCCGCCTGACGCCGGGCGTGATCCTGCGCTCGCTGCTCAGCGGTGAGCCGGCTTTGGCCGAGGCCGCGTTCGCAGCACTGTCCGACCTGCCGCTGAAGCGCGTGCGGGCGCTGCTCTGGGACCGGCGTGGTGCCGGGCTCAAGGCGCTCTATCGCAAGGCGTCGATGCCGGATGCACTGCTTCCGGCCTTTGCCGCTGCCGTCGAGGCGTTGAAGCAGGCGGGCTCCGGCGAAAGACGGGGCGGTGGCATCGACCGGGGCCTCCTGGCGGAGGTGCTGATCGCTTGCGAGGGCCTGGAGGGGCCCCAGGCCAATGCGCTGATGGCGCTGCTGCGCCGGCTCGACGCCGAAGCGGCCCGCGACGAGGCGCGCTTGCTGGCCGATTCGCTCGCCGACGATGCCGCCCTGGCCTTGCTGGTCGAAGCCGATCCGAACTTCCTGATCGAGCTCGATCTCGGCGACCTGCGCGACGCGGCCTGAACGATCCGGGTGCAGCGGCCACCGGCTTGACCGGTTGCTGGCATGCTGGTTGCCTGACGCCCGCCGTATCGCCAGGGCTTCACTATCCCGGATCGACGCCCTGCTGCAGAGCCGGATCCGATCAGGTTGTTCCAACCTGATCGGTGAATCCGTCTCTCCCTTTAGTTTGGAGACCGTTTGCCGATCGGCTTGCGGTGCAAGCTGATAGGAACGGGCTCCAGGGAGCCTGAAATGCCGACACGTCGCGCTTTCATCGCAGGCACGGCTGCCGCCATTGCGGTCAGCAAACCCAATATCGGCCGTGGGGCCGACAAGAATGTCATCAAGTTCGTGCCGCAGGGCGATCTTGCCGTGGTCGATCCGATCTGGACGACGGCGACCGTCACCCGCAACCACGCTTTCCTCGCCTACGACACGCTGTTCGGGCAGGACGAGAGCTACAAGGCGCAGCCACAGATGGCCGAGGGCGCGCTCGCCGAGGCCGATGGCAAGAGCTGGACGATCAAGCTGCGCGAAGGCCTCAAGTTCCATGACGGCACGCCGGTGCTGGCCAGGGACTGCGTCGCCAGCCTGAACCGCTGGGCCAAGCGCGATTCCTTCGGCCAGACGCTGATGGGGCAGACCGACGAGCTCGCCGCGGTCGACGACAGGACCTTGCGCTTCCGGCTGAAGAAGGCGTTCCCGCTGCTGCCCGATGCGCTCGCCAAGATGACGGCGGCGGTGCCGGTGATCATGCCGGAGCGGCTGGCGAAGACCGAGGCGACGACGCAGGTCACCGAGGTGATCGGCAGCGGGCCGTTCCGTTTCGTCGCGAGCGAGCGCCAGCCCGGCAACCGGTCAGTCTACGAGAAGTTCGCGGGCTATGTCCCGCGCAGCGACGGCAAGCCGGGTCGTACCGCAGGACCGAAGATCGTCCATGTCGAGCGGATCGAGTGGCATACCCTGCCTGATCCCGCGACGGCAGCCGCGGCGCTGCAGAGCGGTGAGATCGACTGGGTCGAGCAGCCCTTGCCGGACATCCTGCCGCTGCTGGCCAAGGACCCGAAGCTCGAGGTCGCGATCAAGGAGACGACCGGCTCGATCGCGATCATGCGGATGAACCATCTGCATCCGCCCTTCGACAATCCGGCGATCCGCCGCGCCGTGCTGATGGCGATCGACCAGGCCGAGTTCATGGAGGCGGTCGGCGGGCCCGACAAGACGTTGTGGCGTACCGGCGTCGGCCTGTTCCCGCCGGGAACGCCGATGGCGAACGATGCCGGCATGGAGGTGCTGAACGGGCCGCGCGACATCGGCAAGGTCAAGCAGGCGCTGGCGGCGGCCGGCTACAAGGGCGAGAAGGTCGTGCTGCTCGGCGTCACCGATCTCGCCAATCTCAAGGCCGAATGCGAGGTCGGCGCCGAGATGCTGAAGCGCATCGGCATGAACGTCGACTACCAGGTGATGGACTGGGGTGCGGTGGTGACGCGCCGGGCCAACAAGGAACCGCCGGGCAATGGCGGCTGGAACTGTTTCTTCACCGGCTGGAACGGCATCGACATCCTCGATCCGGTCGGCCACATCTCGCTGCGCGGCAATGGCATGGCGGCCTGGCCGGGCTGGCCGGTGGCGCCGAAGATCGAGGCGCTGCGCGAGGCCTGGATGGAGGCGACCGACCTGCCGGCCAAGCAGAAGATCGCCGCTGAACTCCAGATCCAGGCCTTCGAGGACGTGCCTTACGCGCCGCTCGGCCAGTATTTCCAGCCGACCGCGTTCAGCCGCAAGCTCACGGGCGTGCTGCCGAGCTTCCCGACCTTCTGGAACGTCAAGCGCGTCTAGCGGGCGGTTCGGACGAGAAGGCCGCCGAGCAGCAGGCAGGTCGCACGCAGCCAGGCCGCAAGCGCCTGGCGGCCGAGTTCCGGCATTGGCTGGGCCGCCGGTGGCGGCAGGCCAATCGCGCGCAAGGCCTGGTCGGCAAGGAGCGCCAGCGCAAGGACTAGGGCGAAGCCGGCGAGCGCCGCCACGAGGCCGGGCAGCCGGGGCAGGGCCGGCAGTATGGCGGTGGCTGGGGCGGCGGGCGGGCGCATCGTCTGGTCCTCGGTGGTTGTGCTTCGAGGACGGACGGGGATCGGCCTTGCCGACATCGCGTCGAAAATTTTCTGAAGCGCCCTCCGCAGGGCAGCTAGGCGCGTTTCGACATGGACAAAGCCGGCGAATTGACCAATGTCCTGTTATCGCCACGCTTTCCTGCGAAAAACCTCCCCATCATGACCATTCACGATCCCGCCGTCCCCGCGCTCTCCGTCTGGGTTGCGCTGGAGAGCCCCACCCATCACGTGCCCGGCGTCAACGGCATGATGGACCTCGTCGCCAGGGAGGTCGAAGGCCTGCCCATCGCTGTCGAGCGCATTCCCGGCCGCAACGGACTCGGCGACAATCTGATCCTGCGCGCCGGCGTCCGGAACCGCGAGAAGGCGATCGCATTGATGTCGCATCTCGACACGGTCCACCCGGTCGGGACCAGCGCCCAGGACCTGCCGGTGCGCGTCGAGGGCGACCGGCTCTACGGCCCCGGCGTCTACGAC
This sequence comes from Allobosea sp., assembly GCA_024231975.1. Lineage (GTDB taxonomy): Bacteria > Pseudomonadota > Alphaproteobacteria > Rhizobiales > Beijerinckiaceae > Allobosea. Next base: position 58,721 of record JAAEQB010000022.1, on the reverse strand, counting down.
ATGAAGGGCGGCGCCTGGCTGGCGCTGCAGGCCTTCAAGGATGCGGCCAGGTCCGGCACGGTGCAGCGGCCTTTGGTCTTCCTGTTCACGCCGGACGAGGAGATCGGCTCGCCGACTTCGCGGGAGCTGATCGAGGCTGTCGGCCGCGAGGCGATGGCGGTGCTGGTGACCGAGCCGGCGCGCGAGGGCGGCAAGATCGTCACGGCGCGCAAGGGCGTCGGCCGCTTCGAGGTCAAGCTGGAAGGCCGGCCGGCGCATTCCGGCTCGCGCCATGCCGACGGCCGCAACGCCATCCGCGAGGCGGCGCACCAGATCCTCGCGATCGAGGGCATGACCGATTATGCGCGCGGCATCACCACGACGGTGGCGCTGGTCGGCGGCGGCACGGCAGCGAACGTCATTCCCCAGCATGCCTGGTTCAGCGTCGATTGCCGCGTCACCACGGTGGTGGACGGCGTCGCCATGGAAGAGCGCATCATGCGCCTCAAAGCCCATGATCCGGATGTGAAGCTCTCGATCACCGGCGGCATGAACCGGCCGCCTTACGAGAAGTCGCCGGAGGTCGCGGCGCTCTACGAGCAGGCGCGGGCGGTGGCCGCCAAGGTCGGCTTCGACCTTCAGGACTGCCCGATGACCGGCGGCGGCTCGGACGGCAATTTCACCGCGGCGCTCGGCATCCCGACGCTGGACGGGCTCGGAATCGACGGTGACGGCGCCCACACCTTGCAGGAATACGCGCTGATTTCCTCGATCGCGCCGCGCCGGGCGCTGATCAAGGGGCTGCTGGAGACGCTGTGAGATAAAGCAGCCGTCATGCTCGGGCTTGACCCGAGCATCTCAGGCCGGAAGCGGTTCCAATCGGCGCCCTCTCGTCCTGAGATTGTCGGGTCTGCGCTTCGCCCCGCCCGAGAATGACGGCAAGCTGCCCCTTCCGTTAGCCGGACAAATCCGCTCTGATCTCCCTCAAGGCCGAGAACCCGGCCGGAGCGGAGGAGTGCGGCATGAAGGGCTGGATCGCAGGTGTGCTCGCTGTTGCAGGCATGGTGGTGACGGGAATGGCTGACGCGCAGGAGCTTCTGGTCGAGAAGAAGGTCTTCGAGCTGCCGAGCTACACCACGCAAGGCGGGCGCACGCTGAAGAACGTCAAGGTCGGCTGGGAGAGCTACGGCACGCTCAATGCCGACAAATCCAACGCGATCCTGATTTGCCATTTCTTCTCAGCCAATTCGCACGCCGCCGGCAAATATGCCGCCGCCGATGCGGCGCCCGGCTACTGGGACGCGATCATCGGTCCGGGCAAGGCGATCGACACCAACAAATATTTCGTCCTGTCCTCCGACACGCTGGTGAACCTCAACACCGGTGACCCCAAGACCACGACCACCGGTCCGGCCTCGATCGACCCCGATACCGGCAAGCCTTATGCGCTCGATTTCCCGGTCGTGACCATCGGCGATTTCGTCAATGTCCAGAAGGCCCTGGTCGAGAGTCTTGGTATCAAGAAACTCGTCATGGTCGCCGGCCCGTCAATGGGCGCGCTGCAGACCTATGAATGGGCCGCGAGCTATCCCGACATGGTCGGCAAGGCGATGGCGGTGATCGGCGCGGCCGAGGCAGACGCCCAGCTCATCGCCTGGCTCGACGTCTGGGCGGCGCCGATCCTGGTCGATCCGAACTGGAACAAGGGCGATTATTACGGCAAGACGCCGCCCACTGCCGGCCTCGCCAAGGCGCTGACCGTCGTCACCCTGCAGGCCAACCATAGCGACTGGACCAACGGCACCTTCGGCCGCCGCCCGGCCAAGGAGGGCGAGGACCCGGCCAAGGCACTCGGCAACAAGTTCCAGGTCCAGAGCATTTTGGACAATGCCGGCGAGGCCCGCGCCAAGGTCTCGGACGCCAACCACTTCCTCTATCTGGTCAAGGCGAACCAGCTCTACGCCGCCGGCGGCAAGTCGCTCGCCGATGCGATGAGCCGGATCAAGGCGCCGCTCCTGATCGTCAATCAACCCAAGGACCTGGTCTTCCCGGACGAGATGATCCAGCGCACCGTCGCCGAGGCGAAGAAGGCGGGGCGCGACGTCACTCACGTCGCCATCCAGGGCGCGCGCGGCCATCTCGACGGCGTGATCTCGATGAAGCAGGCCGAAGGGGCGGTGAAGGCCTTCCTGGAGAAGTGAGGGCATAGCTTGAGCGTGCCCGTCGTCTCATTGCGCGAGATCACGGCCGAGACCGTGCGCGCGATCTGCGAGCTCGAGCCGCTCGAGGCGCAAAGCCAATTCGTCGCGCCCAATGCGGTCTCGATCGCGCAGGCTCATTTCAACCCGGCTGCCGTGTTTCGGGCGGTTTTCGCGGACGAAGAGCCGGTCGGCTTCATCATGTGGCGGCCGGAAGAGGACGGCACAAGCTGCTTCCTCTGGCGTTTCATGATCGACGGGTGTCATCAGGGCAAAGGCTATGGGCGCGACGCGATCGCGCTCTGGCTGGAGGGCCTTCCCGCGCAGGGATACACGTTGGCGCGGCTCAGCTATCTGCCTGGCGATGCCGGGCCGCACGGCTTCTATATGGCGCGGGGGTTCAAGGACACGGGGGAGCAGCGCGCCAATGGCGAACAGCTGATGGAGCTGGCGTTGTAGTGGTACCCGGATCCAGGGTCGAAGGGCAAAGCATCACGATCGGCTGAAGGAGCTTTTCCTCCGCTCGCGATTGACCGCGGACTCGTTCGTTTTCTAGAGGAAATAGTGATTTCTTCAATGAAATCAATATGATCCATAAAGAGGAAACGAGAATGTCAAGCGCCGAAATCAAAAAGCACCTTGTCGATTCCATCAGGCTCGGGATGGAGAATGTCAGGGAGCGTCGGACCTGGCCGTTCGGCGCGGTACTGGTCAAGGATGGCAAGGTCGTCGCGCGCGCCGTCAACCAGGTGGAGAGCCTGTGCGATCCGAGCGCCCATGCCGAGATGCAGGCGGTGCGCGCCGCGGCCAAGGCGCTCGGCACGACCGATCTCAGCGGCACCGTGGTCTATGCCAGCGGCTCTCCCTGCTCGATGTGCTGCTCGGTCATGTATCTGTCCGGTGTTTCCCGCGTCTACTACGCCTATTCCAATGAGGACGGGGCTCCCTACGACCTCTCGGCCGAGCGCGGCTATGTCGAGTTGAGCCGGCCGGACGCCCAGCGCGAGATGAAGCTGACCCATGTCCACGTTCGCGACGAGGGCGAGGACCTCTACGAAGCCTGGCAGCATCTGTTCGACGCCGGCAAGGCTTCGTAAGCCAAGCCTCACAAGGCCGGGTAGGTAGGCGTCGCCCGCCTACCCCGCGAACCTGTCGCGATAGGCCTGCGGGCTGGCTCCGAGCCGGCGCAGGAAGGCGCGGCGCAAGGTCTCCTCGGAGCCGAAGCCACAGCGGCGGCCGGCCTGGGCGACGGAAAGTCCCTGTTCGAGCAGGCGGCGCGCCGTCTCGATCCGGATCTCCTCGACGGCGCGGGCTGGCGTGCGGCCCGTCGCCTGGCGGTAATGCCGGGCGAAGCTGCGCAGGCTCATCTTCGCCTCGCCGGCCAGCCGCTCGAGCGAGAGGTCGCCGCGCAGGTTCTCGACGATCCAGCCATGCAGGTGGTCGAAGCGCTCGTCCTTCTCCTGCAGTGTGAGCGCGGCACTGAACTGCGCCTGCCCGCCGGGGCGCTTCAGGAAGACGACGAGCTGGCGGGCGATGGCGAGCGCCGGCTCACGGCCGAGATCGGTCTCGACCAAAGCGAGGGCAAGATCGATCCCGGCGGTGACGCCGGCCGAAGTCCAGACCTCGCCGTCGCGGACATAGATCGGGTCGGGCTCCAGCTTCACGGCCGGGAACATTGCCCGGAATTCTTCGCAGCGACCCCAATGCGTCACGGCGCGCCTGCCATCGAGCAGCCCTGCCGCCGCCAGCAGGAAGGCGCCGCTGCAGACGGAGGCGACGCGCTGCGCGGCGCCGGCACGCTGCCGGACCCAGTCGACAAGTGCGTCGTCGCGGCAGGCGGCGTTGACGCCATAGCCGCCGGCGACAACCAGCGTATGCAACGGCGCGGCCGATTCGGGAAGCGGGGTCGCGCCGAGTTCGAGCTTTGCGCTGGTGATGACGCGGCCTTCGGCAGCGACGACCGCGGTCTCATAGGGCAGGGGCCGGCCGGCAAGATGAGCGAGGTCGTTGGCGGTGGCGAAGACCTGCAAGGGACCGGCGACGTCGAGCAATTGCCCGCCGGGGAAGGTCAGGATCTCGATGCGGCGCATGTTTTGGCCTGAAGCGAGGGATGCTTGGCAGTTCGGCCAGAGCTTTGCGCGCTAGGCTGCTCTCGTCAATCAGGAGCTTCGCCCATGTCCCTCAGCTTCGGCATCCTCGTCTTCCCGCAGGTCCAGCAGCTCGACCTGACCGGCCCCTATGAGGTCTTCGCCTCGGCCAAGGGCGCGCAGGTGCATCTGATCTGGAAGGACACGGCGCCGCTGAAAGCCGCGACCGGGCTGACGTTGACGCCGACCACGACCATCGCTGAGTGCCCACCGCTCGACGTGCTCTGTGTGCCGGGCGGGGCCGGGGTCAATCCGTTGCTGACCGACGAGACCGTCCTCGCTTTCCTGCGCGAGCGGGCCGGGCAGGTGCGCTACCTCACCTCGGTCTGCACGGGCTCGCTGGTGCTGGGGATGGCCGGTCTGCTGAAGGGCAAGCGCGCCACCAGCCACTGGAACGCGCATGACTTGCTGGCACGGTTCGGCGCGATCCCAACGGAGGGACGCGTGGTGCGCGACGGCAACCTGATCACGGCCGGGGGCGTCACCTCGGGCATCGATTTCGGGCTGAGCGTGATCGCCGAATTGCTCGGCGAGGAGGAGGCGCAACTGATCCAGCTCTCGCTCGAATATGCGCCGCAGCCGCCGTTCCGGGCCGGCACGCCGCAGGAGGCGCCGGAGGCGATCCTGGCTGCGGCAAGGCAGCGCCTTGCCGGCTCCCGCGTGGCACGCGAAAAGCTGCTGGCGGCGCTGTGAGCCGCGACTGAAGTGGAGCGAACATGGCCGAGGACCGCAGCATTCTCCTGTTCTCCTACGGCACGCTGCAGCAGGAGAACGTCCAGCTATCCTCGTTCGGGCGGCTGCTCGACGGCCATGACGACGCCATGCCGGGTTTCTCCCAGACCATGCTGGAGATCACCGATCCCGAGGTGATCCGCACCAGCGGCAAGCGCTTCCATCCGGTGGTGGCGCCGAGCGAAGACCCTGCCGACAGCGTGCCGGGCAAGGTCTTCAGCATCACGGCGGAGGAGCTCGCGGCGGCCGATCGCTACGAGGTCGCCGACTACAAGCGCATCAGTGTCCGGCTGGCCTCGGGCAAGGAGGCATTCGTCTACGTCAAGGCTTAGGGCCGCTGCGGCGGTTCGGCTGATGGACAGGGGCCCGGCACGTCGCTATCGACGGTGCCGGGGAGCCTGTCCTTGAGCGCAGCCAAGTCCATCAGAGCGAAATCCTGGGTCGCGGTCATCGCGGCCTATGTGCTCGTGCTGCAGGGGCTGTTCGGTGCGGTCGTATCCGGACAGAGCCTTGCGCCGGCGCTGCTCGACCGCGCTGCGCATCTGACCCTGTGCGCCCCCGGTGCGCAGAGCGCTCCGCTGCCGGGCGAGGAGCCTGCCCCGCATCTGCCTGCCTGTTGCCTGCTCGGCTGCGCCTGGGTCGGCGCGGCCTATGCGCCGCCCGACCGGCCGGCGCTCCCCGAAAGCGTTGAGCCCGGCGTCACGATCGTCGGTTTCGATGATCTGACCAGGCGACCGCTGCCGGGACAGGAGCGGCTCGCCGCTCGTCCCAGAGGACCTCCCATCCGGGCCTGACGCCGCGGCGGCCCTGTGGCCGTCTTCCGTCGCAATGACCGAATGTCCCGCCAGGCCAGCACGCCGGCGGCATTTCGGCAGGTCCATTCCGGGAAATCCAGCCATGACCGCTCACGCGGATATCCGAACGCGCGCCGATGCCGGCCGCTCCTTTGCCTTGTCGTCCGAATTCAAGGCCTTCATCGCGAGGCTGCACTTCTATGCCGGGCTGTTCATCGGCCCGTTTATCCTGGTCGCAGCGCTGACCGGCACGCTCTATGTGCTGACTCCGCAGATCGAGAACCTGATCTATCGCGAGCAACTGACGGCAACGGCGACGGGCGAGCCCACCTCGCTCGCCGCGCAGGTTGAGACTGCACGCAAGCATATCGGTGAGGGGCCGCGCCTCTTCGCCATCCGCCCCGCGCCCCGACCGGGTGAGACGACGCGCGTCATGTTCGCGCAACCGGGCCTCGGCGATTCCGAGAGCCGGGCGATCTTCGTCGATCCGGTCTCGCTGGCGATCAAGGGCGACCTCATCGTCTACGGCACCAGCGGCATCCTGCCGTTCCGGACGCAGCTCGACTATCTGCACCGCAACCTGCTGCTCGGCGAGTTCGGGCGCAATTACAGCGAGCTGGCGGCGTCCTGGCTCTGGGCGGTGGTTCTGGGTGGCGTGCTGATGTGGTTCTGGCGACGCCATCCACGGGCGGCCGAGCGGGCGCGTGCCAATCCGGCGCTACGCGACCGGCGCTGGCACGGGCTGATCGGGCTGACGCTCTCGCTCGGCCTCGTCTTCCTGTCGGTGACAGGGCTGACCTGGTCGAAATATGCGGGTGACCGAATCGATGCGCTGCGGGCCAATCTCGGCTGGGTGACGCCTTCGGTCTCTCTCAAGCTCGGCGTCGCTCCCGCGGCCGACGAGCATGCCCATCACGGCGATCATGGTCTGGCTGTGGGGACGGCCGCTCCCGGCAGCGCGCAGCAGCTCGACGCGGTCTTCTCTGCCGCCAAGGCCGCCGGCATCGATTCCCCGCATGTCGAGATGCGGCCGCCTCGCGCCGATGGCCAGGCCTGGCTGGTCCGGGAATACGACCGGAGCTGGCCGACGCAGGTCGACACGGTCGCGCTCGATCCGCGCGATCTCTCGGTGGTTAGCCGGGCCGATTTCGAGACCTTTCCGCTGATCGCCAAGCTGATCCGCTGGGGCATCGACGCCCATATGGGCATTCTGTTCGGCTGGCCGAACCAGTTGCTGATGGCGGGGCTCGGCATCGCGCTGATCGTGACGACGCTGCTCGGCTACCGGATCTGGTGGCAACAGCGGCCGGCGCCGGGTTCGCTGCCGCGCACGCTGGTTCAGGCCTGGCTGCGGCTCGGCTGGGCGGGCAGGGCGATGGCGGTTCTCGTCGCAGCGGCATTGGGCTGGACGCTGCCATTGGTCGGCGTCAGCCTCGCGGCCTTCCTGCTGATCGATCTCACCCGTTGGCGGCTGGCGCGATCTGCCTGAAGCGAAGCTCGATCCGGGGCGGCTCAGCCGCTCCGGATCACGGCGCGTATGCCGTCGATGACGAACTGCACCGCCAGCGCGGCGAGGATGACGCCGAGCAGGCGGGTCAGCACGACATTGCCGGTGACGCCGAGCAGGCGCGCGATCGGCACCGCCATCAGGAAGACGACGAGGCAGGACAAGACGACCAGCCCGCAGATCACCGCGAGCGAGGAGAGCATCGCGATGTCGCCATTGGCGCGGCCGGCGAGCAACATCATCGCGGTCAGCGCGCCCGGGCCCGCCATCAGCGGGATCGCCAGCGGGAAGGCGGCGACGTTGCGGATGTGATCCTTGGTGATGGCGGTGTCGGCCGTCGCCTGCTTGCGGTCGTTGCGGCGCTCGAACACCATCTCGAACGAGATCCAGAACAGCAGGAAGCCGCCGGCGATGCGGAAGGCCGGCAGCGAGACGCCGAGCGCCTTCAGGACGATGTCGCCGGCCAGGCCGAAGAAGGCCATGATGCAGAAGGCGATGATGCAGGCGCGCACCGCGACCTGCCGCCGCTCGCTTTCCGACATGCCACGCGTCAGCGACAGGAAGATCGGCGCCAGCCCCGGCGGATCGAGCGTCACCAGCAGCGTGACCAGGGCGGAGGAGAGATATTCGGCGAACATTCCGCTACGCTATGCTAGCTTGCCGCCACGAGCCAGACGATATGAGCGTCTTCGACGTGCAAGCCGAGAGCGAGACGCCGACCCGGATCGAGTTCCGCGGCAATGAGAGCCGCTGGGACGCTCTTTTCCATCTTGGCGTGGGTGGGTGGGCACTCGCCTATTCCATACCTATGGGCGGATTGGAAGCGATCGTTGGAGGATTTTTCGGCGCCTTGTTCCTGCTTTTCGCTTTCGGACAAGCCTTCCGCGATCTCGATCGCTCGATCCACCTAGTACTCGATGCGGAGGGGATCACGGCGCCCTCTGTATTTGTACGAAAGGTGCCATGGGACGCGGTGCAGAGTTATTCCTTCGATCCAAATTGGGATGTCAAGGCGGTCCTGGTTCATCTGCCGGAGCCTTCGCGCTTTGAGCCCAAGGTCACCGATCCCTTAGCGGGATGGCCAGTCACTTGGTATGGCTTTCGCCTCTCGCTCGACGGGGTAGCCTGCAGCTACGAAGAGATCGAAGCTGCCTTTCGGCGCTTCGCTCCGCAGATCCGAAAGGTCTAGCTCGCAGGCTTTGGGCGACGGTTTCGTCAATTTCGGCATGCGCCCTTGCGCCAAACATGGCGAGAATGCGGAAGGGGCGCGAAAGCGAATCAAAAACGCCCTGCAACCCACTGCAATGAAACGGTTTTATTTTCTCTGAATAGAATCGCGTTTCGCTGGCTTCACGCGCCGGAATCGGCTAGCCAGAGCGTTGAAAAAACAGCGGTAAACGGGACTTTTTCCCTTGAGCGAAGACAACGACGACAAGCGCGACGACGGCCCGCAGCCGGGCGGCGACATCAAGCCGATCGCGATCACCGACGAGATGAAGAAGAGCTATCTCGATTACGCCATGAGCGTGATCGTGAGCCGCGCTCTCCCCGACGTCCGCGACGGTTTGAAGCCCGTGCACCGGCGCATCCTGTTCTCGATGCACGAGAACAAGAACCTGCCCGACCGGCCCTATACCAAATGCGCCCGCATCGTCGGCGATACGATGGGTAAGTACCATCCGCACGGCAATCTCGCGGTCTATGATGCGCTGGTGCGCATGGCGCAGGACTTCTCGCTGCGCCTGCCGCTGATCGACGGCCAGGGCAATTTCGGCTCGATGGACGGCGACAGCCCGGCGGCCGATCGCTACACCGAGGCCCGTCTCGACAAGGCGGCGATGCCGCTGCTCGAGGATCTCGACCTCGACACCGTCAACTTCCAGCCGAACTATGACGGCAAGGAGCATGAGCCGACGGTCCTGCCGGCGCGCTATCCGAACCTGCTCGTCAACGGCGCCGGCGGCATCGCCGTCGGCATGGCGACCAACATCCCGCCGCATAATCTCGGCGAGGTCATCGACGCCTGCATCGCGCTGATCGACGAGCCCGAGCTCTCGATCGACGACCTGATCGCGATCGTGCCCGGCCCGGACTTCCCGACCGGCGCCCAGATCATGGGTCGCAGCGGCATCCATTCGGCCTATCACACCGGCCGCGGCTCGATCGTGATGCGGGCCAAGACGCATATCGAGGAACTGCGCAAGGAGCGCGAGGCGATCATCGTCACCGAAGTTCCCTATCAGGTGAACAAGGCGACGATGGTCGAGAAGATCGCCGATCTCGTCCGCGAGAAGCGGATCGAAGGCATCTCGGACCTGCGCGACGAATCGAACCGCGAAGGCGTGCGCGTCGTCATCGAGATCAAGCGCGACGCCGTCGCCGACGTGGTGCTGAACCAGCTCTACCGCTTCACGCCGCTGCAGACCTCGTTCGGTGCCAACATGGTGGCGCTGACCGGCGGGCGGCCGGAAATCCTGAACCTCAAGGACTTCATCTCGGCCTTCGTCGAGTTCCGCGAGGAAGTGGTCTCGCGGCGCACCCGCTATCTGCTCAACAAGGCGCGCGAGCGCGCCCATGTGCTGTGCGGCCTCGCCACCGCCGTCGCCAATATCGACGAGGTCATCCGCCTGATCCGCACCGCGCCGACACCGTCGGCCGCGCATGAGGCCCTGATGGCGCGCGACTGGCCGGCCGACGACATCGCGCCGCTGATCGCGCTGGTCGACGATCCGCGCCATCCGATGAACCCGGACGGCACCTACCGCCTGTCGGACGCGCAGGCCAAGGCGATCCTCGAACTGCGCCTGGCACGCCTGACCGCCCTCGGCCGCGACGAGATCGGCGACGAGCTCGAGAAGCTCGCCAAGGAGATCGCCAACTATCTCGACATCCTGCGCTCGCGCGCCCGCATTCAGGAGATCATCAAGGCCGAGCTCGCCGAGGTGAAGGCTGCCTTCGCGACGCCGCGCCGCACCGAGATCCACGACTGGGGCTCGGATCTCGACGACGAGGACCTGATCGCCCGCGAGGACATGGTCGTCACCGTCTCGCATGCCGGCTACATCAAGCGCGTGCCGCTCTCGACCTATCGCTCGCAGAAGCGCGGCGGCAAGGGCCGCTCCGGCATGTCGACCCGCGAGGAGGATTTCGTCACCCGCCTCTTCGTCGCCGACACGCATACGCCGATCATCTTCTTCTCCTCGCTGGGCCAGGCCTACAAGGAGAAGGTCTGGCGGCTGCCGCTCTCGGCGCCGAATGCGCGCGGCAAGTTCCTCAACAACATGCTGCCGCTGGACAAGGACGAGCGCATCACCACCGTGATGCCGTTGCCGGAGGACGAGGAGAGCTGGGGCCGGCTCGACGTGATGTTCGCCACCAAGAGCGGCAATGTCCGGCGCAACAAGCTCTCCGACTTCGTCCAGGTCAACCGCAACGGCAAGATCGCGATGAAGCTCGACGAGGGCGATTCCATCGTCGACGTGCAGATCTGCTCCGAGCATGACGACGTGCTTTTGACCACCGCCGGCGGCCAGTGCATCCGCTTCGCCGTTCCCGAGGTGCGCGTCTTCAAGGGGCGCGACTCGACCGGCGTGCGCGGCATCAACCTCGCCGATGGCGACGAGGTGATCTCGCTGGCGATCCTGCATCATCTCGACGCGACGCCGGACGAGCGCGCCGCCTATCTCAAGCGCGCCGCCGCTGCCCGCAGGGCGCTGACCGGCGAGGGCGAGGAGGCAGCCGAGCCAGTGACGAGCGGAGATGCCGAGGAGGCCGGCAGCGACATCGAGCTCGGCCAGGAGAAATATGCCGAGATGGGCGCTGCCGAGCAGTTCATCCTGACCGTGTCGGAGAACGGCTACGGCAAACGCAGCTCGTCCTTCGAGTACCGGGTGACCGGACGCGGCGGCAAGGGCATCGTCGCCATGGTCGTCAACGAGCGCAACGGCAAGCTCGTCGCCTCCTTCCCGGCCGAGGAGAAGGAGCAGATCATGCTCGTCACCGATGGCGGGCAGGTGATCCGCGTGCCGGTCGATGCCGGCCCGAACAACCGCATCCGCATCGCCGGGCGCTCGACGCAGGGCGTCACCGTGTTCAATACCGGTGAGGGCGAGAAGGTCGTCTCGGTCGAGCGGATCGGCGAGGAAGCCGAGGACGAGGGCGAGGCCGGCGAAGGCGAGGAGACGGCCGGGGAGGCGTGAGTCTCCCCTCCGCTGTGGCGGCGGTCTTCTGCTGAAATTGAAAAGTCCCGGGTCGAGCTGTGCTCACCCGGGACTTTTTTTGGCTCGCGGCGCTGACAATCTTTCTTGAGTTGGCAGCAACGCTGGTCCGGAATAGTTCTTCTGATCAGGGGAGCGTCAGCGCAGCAGCGGGATCGCCGGGCCGATTGGCCGCAAGGCCGCGTCGATCTCGGGCGTGAAGGCGGCGCCGAAGAAGGGCCCGCGAAGCTCGAAGGGCACTCGCGCCGAGGTCGTGGTCGAACTCAGCGCGCCGTTGAGGTCGAGCCAGCGCCGGGTGAGATCGGCCGTGCCGTTGAGGACGACATTGTAGCCCGAGCCGGCGATCTGCGTATCGGTGACGTAGAGCACGCCGAGATTGGCGAGGGCGGAGAGCTGCAAGGTCTCGAAAGCGCTCTTGCCCTGGCGCCAGTCGCGCGCCGAGGTCGGTGGCTTCTCGGCCTTGCGCAGCAGATCGGGGAAGGCGATGCCGCGGAACTCGCCCTGCCGGATCGTCAGGCCGGCGCGGCCGGTCAGCGAGCTCACCACCTGCTCCAGGCTGCTGCCGACGCCGTCGAAGGCGAGTTGCCCGGTCGCGGTGCCGCTGAGGCGGGCGAGCGCCGGCAGATCGTCGGCGACCAAAGCGAGATTCACCTTTTCGAGGCCGAGCTGCAGCTTGACGTCGGCGCCGGCGGTGACCGGCGTGGCGAGGATGCGGGCGCGGGCCGAACCGCCATAGGCCGAGGCGCGCAGAAGCGATGCTTCGAAGCGGCCCTTGCGGATCAGAAGCTGGGCCGCGAGATCGCCGAAGCGTGCCGCGCCGATCCGGGCGGAGTCGAGCGAGAGGCGCAGGTCGACATCATTGGTGGTCCAGCCGTCGAATTCGAGCGGCGTGTCGGCCGTTTCGCCGCTGCCGGCCGGCATCTGCGGTTCGGCCTGGCGCAGCAGGCGCCCGAGATCGAACTCGGCGCCGGCGAGCGTGCCGGACAGCGCCCAGTTGGGCATGGCGCCGTCGAGCTTGAGCGCCCCTTCGAGCTGGTCGCCGTCGACCATGGCGACCACCGAGTCGAGCGCGGCGCTGCCGGGGCTGATCTGGGCTTGCGCGGTCAGTTCGACCTGACGGACCAGGGATGCGATGCGAGGGCGCGGGCCGATCCAGGCCAGGGCGTCGGACAGCGATTTCGTGCTGAACTCGACCTGGCCGCTGGTGGTGCCCTGGGCGGCCGAGCGCGTGCCGTTGAGGCGCAGGTTCATCAGGCGCGAGCCGAGGGAGAAGGCGGTGCGGGCCCGCTCGCCGGCTACAGGCCAGAGGATGTCGACCTTGGTGGCTTCGCCGCGCCAGGTGAAGGAGCCGGCGAGCGCGACCGGCGCCTGCGCAGTCCGTTCCTCGATCAGCAGGTTGACGTCGCGCAACGTCGTCAGGACCGTGCTGTCCGAGCGCATCATGACGCTGCCGGAATTCAGGACGAGCCGGGTCTGGCTGTCGAGACGCGCGAGATAGCCGAGAATGCGGTCGAGCCAGAGGGCGTAGCTGCCACCGGAGTCACTCGCGGCGACGTCGATCTCGGGAGCGACCAGATCGATGCGGTCGAAGTCGAGCTGTCCGCCGATCAGGGGCAGCAGGCGGGCCCGGGCGCGCAGGCGCGCCGCCTTGCCGGAGAGCACGCCCTGCGGATCGACGAAGCTGACATCGGAGAGGCTGATCCGGGGCAGAGGCAGGATCGCGATCTCGGCGCGGCGCATGCCCGTCACCTTGAGGCCGGTCCGGGTTTCGATGCCGGCGACGACGGAGCGCTCGACCTGCGACAAGGCGAGATTCCACGACCGCAGCCCAAGCGTGAGCAGCAGCGCGGCGACGGCGAGGCCGATCAGGAGTGCGCGTCGTGACATGGCCTTAGCGTATGGCCTTCATTTGCGTGACGGCAGGGCCCCGTCGTCAGGCAATCCGATAGCGCGAGCGATTCGGCCGGGCGGCCAGCATCTCGTCGCGCGGCAAGGGTTTAGTCCTCCGGCTCGCGAATGTCGAGTTCGGTGCCCACCCGGATACCCGAAAGCCGGGGAAACATCTCAGTTTTCGCGCGAATCCGGCCGCTGCCCGCCGGCTCGGGCGAGTCTCAGCGCCGGATAGATGCCGATCGCCACGATCAGCAGCGCCGCCAGGGCACCGTCCTCGAAGACACCGCGGGCGGCGTGGCCGTAGACCACGGTGGCCAGGGTGTCGAAGTTGAGCGGGCGCAACAGCAGCGTCGCCGGCAGTTCCTTCATGCAGTCGACGAAGACCAGCAGGGCGGCAGCGGCGATGGCCGGGCGCATCAGCGGCCAATGCAGCCGGCGCAGCAATTCGTGCCGGTCGGCGCCGAGCGAGCGTGCGGCGTCGTCGATGCGCGGCGAGATGCGGGCATAGCCGCTCTCGACTCCGTTCACGGCGATGGTGAGGAAGCGCACGAGATAGGCGATGACCAGCGCTGCGCCCGATCCCAGCAGCAGCAGGCCCGGGCTCGCGCCGAAGAGGGCCCGGCTCAAATCGGCGACGAGGTTGTCGAACGCTGCCAGTGGCACCAGCAGCCCGAGCGCCAGCACCGTGCCGGGCAGGGCATAGCCGAGCGAGGCGATGCGGGCGAGCAGCGGCAAAGCGCGCTCACGCCCGAGCCGCAGCGCCGCGGCGATGCCGAGGCCGATCGTGACGATCAATACGGCCGAGAGTGCGGAGATCGCGACGGTGTTGGCGAGCGCTCGCCAGAGCGTCCCATCGGCCTGGGCGAAGAGGTCGCGGCGCCAGAGTTCGCCGAGCAGGTAATAGAGCGGCAGCACCGCCCCGAACAGCGCCGGGAGGAAGCAGGCGATCGATGCAATCCAGCTGCGAGCTCCCGAGAGCTGGATACGGCCGACCGGGCGCGGCCGCTTCACCGGCAGGGCGAAGCGGCGGGCGCCGCGGGTGCGCGCCTCGGCGGCCATCAGCCCGACTACGACGAGCAGCATGACACAGGCGATCTGGGTGGCGCCGGCCAGCGAGCCGCGATTGATCCAGGTCGTGTAGACCGAGATCGTCAGCGAGCGGACGCCGAGATACTCGCTGGCGCCGATGTCGTTCAGCGTCTCGAGCAAAGCGAGGGTGAGGCCGGCGGCGAGGGCAGGGCGCGCCATCGGCAGGCCGATGCGCCAGAACAGCGGCCAGCGCCTGGTGCCGAGGGTGCGGGCGGATTCGATCAGCGCGGCGCTCTGCATCGAGAACAGCGCGCGCACGCTGAGATAGACGTAAGGGTAGAGCACGATCCCGAGGATCAGGACGGCGCCGGCTAGGTTGCGCGGATCGGGGAACCAGTAGTCGCGCAGCGAGCGCCAGCCTGTGAGCGCCCGCAGCGCGCTCTGGAACGGCCCCTGGAAACCGAGGATTTCCACATAGACGTAAGCGGTGATGTAGGTCGGCAGCGCCAGCGGCAGCACGAGCAGCCATTCCAGGCTGCGGCGGCCGGGGAACTCGTACTGCGTCACCAGCCAGGCGGCGCCGGTGCCGACCGCCCCACAGAACAGGGCGACGCCGGCGAGCAGCAGAGCCGTGTTCCAGAGCGCGACCGGCAGGACATTGGCGGCTAGATGCGGCCAGACCGTCAGCGCCTCGCGCGACAGGGCGGTGAAGGCGAGCGCCAACACGGGCAGCGCGACCAGGCCGGCGGCGGCTGCCGTCAGATAGACCAGACGCGTCGACGGCCGCCAGCGAGCTGGCGGCCGTTCTGAATGTGCTGCGGATGCGCTCAGGCTCAATTGTCGAAGCCGGCCTTGTCGACCAGCTCGGAGGCGGCCTTGCGGTTCTTGGCGATGTCGGCGAGCGGCAGCTTGTCCGGGGTGACGGCGCCGAGCAGCTTCACGGCCTCGGCTTCCTTGACGTCGGCATTGACCGGGAACTCGAAATTGCCGTCGGCATAGATGTGCTGCGCCTTCTCGCCGAGCATGTATTCGATCAGCTTGACAGCGTTCTCCTTGTTCGGCGCGTGCTTGGCGATCGCCGCGGCCGAGACGTTCACATGGGTGCCGCCATTGGCGAAGGTGGTCTTGAGCGGCTTGATCGCCTCGTACCAGCCCTTCTGCTCGTTCGTCGCCTTGCTCATCAGCCCGATATAGTAGGTGTTGATGATGGCGATGTCGCACTGGCCCGAGAGGATGTCACGGGCGACGTCACGGTCGCCGCCGCCGGGCTTGCGGGCGGTGTTGGCCTTGAGCGCCTTGAGATAGCCTTCCGTCTTCTCCGCGCCGTGATGGCCGAGATAAGCCGAGAACAGTGCGGTGTTGTAGGGGTGCTGGCCCGAGCGGATGCAGAACTTGCCCTTCCACTTGGGATCGGCGAGGTCTTCATAGGTGATCGCGTCCTGCTTGACCCGGTCCTTGGAGACGACGACGACGCGGGCGCGCTTGGTCAGCGTGATCCAGTTGTCGCCGGCGCCGCGCAGCTGGGCCGGTACGATCTTGTCGACCAGCGCCGACTTGACCGGCTGGGTGATGCCGGCATCGGCCGCCGCCTGGATCTCACCGACATCGACCACGAGCATCACGTCGGCCGGGCTGTTGTTGCCCTCGGCCTGGATGCGCTGCTGCAGCCCGTCCTTGAGGAAGACCGCGTTGACCTTGATGCCGGTATCCTTGGTGAATGCCTCGATGACCGGGTTGAGCAGAGCCGGCTCGCGCGTCGTGTAGAGGTTGACGCTCTGCGCAAGGGCAGGGGCGGCCAGCAGGCAGGAAGCCAGGGCTGTCGCGGTGAGCGCGGTGCGGACGGTCATGTTTCGCTCCTTCGGGCGGGGGCTATGAAAATCGGCCATTCGGAGGGAGCGGTAGAGCGGCTGGCCGGGGTGGTCAAGGGTAATATCCCTTTTATTTCAATGTGTTATATCTGTTCTAAACTGAGCTCTTATTAGATGAATTCTAATCTTTGTGACCCGCAGATTGTTACCGAAAGCTCGGCCTGCCCCTGTTGGTGGATTCAAAAGTCGTACGACTTCAATGGGTTGATCTAGAGCTTTGAGGCCGCCTGAAGCTGGTTGGAACGGCGCAGGCCTCGCTGACGTTTTTCAGTTCGCCCATTCCGCAGGTGGCGCTGTGCCGGGATCGTGAAATGCGGGCGAGATCCAGCTGCACGCTGGGATTGCGGGCAAGGCCGGTGCGCATGCCTTTGCGCGCCGAGATGTCGTGACTTTTCTACAACATCGGCAGCTATTGCAGCGTGGCGCGGGCGGGCTGCCACGATTGCCGCGAAGCCGCCACAAAGCGGCCTCAGCTGCAAACTTCAGTAACTATCTGAGATACGGAAGAATTAAGCCCCGTCAGGCAGGATGCGGAGCATAAAATGCTCGGTCGGCGGCTCGGGGGCTCACGATTGCACCGGCGGGCGGCGGCGTGGCACATCTGGCGCCCGCCAGGTGAGTGCAAGTGGGTGGCGGGACGAAAGTTGGATGGACGCGCGCGTTTTCGATAAGTCGAAGCTGCCCAGCCGGCATGTGAGTGTCGGGCCGGCTCGAGCTCCGCATCGCTCCTATTATTATGCGATGGGCATGACCGCGAAGCAGATCGCGCAGCCCTTCGTCGGCGTCGCCTCCTGCTGGAACGAGGCCGCCCCCTGCAACATCGCCCTGATGCGCCAGGCCCAGGCCGTGAAGAAGGGCGTCGCCTCGGCTAGCGGCACCCCGCGCGAGTTCTGCACGATCACCGTCACCGACGGCATCGCCATGGGCCACCAGGGCATGAAGTCGTCGCTCGCCTCGCGCGAGGTCATCGCCGACTCGGTCGAGCTCACCATGCGCGGCCATTGCTATGATGCGCTGGTCGGCCTAGCCGGCTGCGACAAGTCGCTGCCCGGCATGATGATGGCGATGGTGCGCCTCAACGTGCCCTCGATCTTCATCTATGGCGGCTCGATCCTGCCCGGCAATTTCAAGGGCCAGCCGGTCACCATCCAGGACGTGTTCGAGGCGGTCGGCAAGCACTCGGTCGGCGCGATGTCGGACGAGGACCTGAAGGAGCTCGAGGAGGTCGCCTGCCCGTCCTCCGGCTCCTGCGGCGCCCAGTTCACCGCTAACACCATGGCGACCGTCGCCGAGGCGATCGGCCTGGCGCTGCCCTATAGCTGCGGCGCGCCGGCGCCCTACGATGTCCGCGACACCTTCTGCTATACCGCCGGCGAGATGGTGATGGACCTGATCGCCAAGAACATCCGTCCGCGCGACATCGTCACCCGCAAGGCGCTGGAGAATGCGGCGATGGTCGTGGCGGCCTCCGGCGGCTCGACCAATGCGGCGCTGCATTTGCCGGCGATCGCGCATGAATGCGGCATCGACTTCGACCTGTTCGCCGTCGCCGAGATCTTCAAGAAGACGCCCTACGTCGCGGACCTGAAGCCGGGTGGCAAATATGTCGCCAAGGACATGTTCGAGGTTGGCGGCATCCCGCTCTTGATGAAGACGCTGCTCGACAACGGCTATCTGCACGGCGATTGCATGACCGTGACCGGCCGGACCATCGCCGAGAACCTCGCCTCGGTGAAATGGAACGACAAGCAGGACGTCGTCCATCCCGCGAGCAAGCCGATCACCCAGACCGGCGGCGTCGTCGGCCTCGAGGGCAACCTTGCGCCCGAGGGAGCGATCGTGAAGATCGCCGGCATGCCGCAGGAGAGCCTGGTCTTTTCGGGTCCGGCGCGCTGCTTCGACTGCGAGGAGGACGCCTTCAAGGCCGTCACCAATCGCGACTACAAGGTCGGCGACGTGCTGGTCATCCGCTATGAGGGGCCCAAGGGCGGCCCCGGCATGCGCGAGATGCTGGCGACCACCGCCGCGCTCTACGGCCAGGGCATGGGCGACAAGGTCGCGCTGATCACCGATGGCCGCTTCTCGGGCGCGACCCGCGGCTTCTGCGTCGGCCATGTCGGCCCCGAGGCTGCCGTCGGCGGGCCGATCGGCCTGATCCGCGACGGCGACATCATCGAGCTCGACGCCATCACAGGAAAGCTCGCAGTCCGCCTTTCTGATGCCGAACTTGAAGAGCGTCGTAAGGCTTGGACGCCGCGCCAGACGGACTACCGGTCGGGCGCGCTTTGGAAATACGCGCAGACGGTCGGATCCGCCAAGGGCGGCGCCGTCACCCATCCGGGAGGCGCAGCCGAGACACAGTGCTATGCGGATATCTGAGGCCATCATTGCCGGAGCGTTGCTTGCTCTGGGCTGCCAGCAGGCAGCCTGGGCGCAGAACGCGGCCGTGGAGCGCGTGCCGCTGCCGCCGCTCCCGATTCCCGGCGCCGCCCTGCCGGAGCCGGAGGTGGAGAGCCGTGCCGCGCCTGCGCCACTTGCTCCCGGCCGTGGCGCGATCGCGCCGGCCCCGAGCGGCCCGGCCGCCCACACCGCCTTGCCGATCGCCCCGTTCAGCAGCGCCCGCGACGCTCTGAAGGCTTGGATGCGCGATTCGACCGCCGGCGATCAGGCCGGCGCCGTGCGGGCGCTCGAATACGCCGCGGCGCAGGGCCATCTCGCCGCGCAGTTCAAACTCGGCCGCGTCTATGCCAGCGGCGACGGCGTTCCGACCAATGATCTCAAGGCGTTCGAGTATTTCTCGAAGATCGCGGACGAGAATGCCGACGAAATTCCCGGCACCTCGGACGGTCGCATCGTTTCGGCTGCCTTCGTCGCGCTCGGTGGTTATTTCCTCGACGGGATCAAGGGCACCTATGTGAAGCCCAATCCCGACCGCGCCTTCGACATGTTCCACTATGCCGCGTCGTATTTCGGCGATCCGGATGGCCAGTACAATCTCGCCCGGCTCTATCTCAACGGTACCGGCGTCTCGCGCGATCCGCGACAGGCGGCGCGCTGGATGAAGCTGGCGGCCGAGAAGGGCCATGCCCCGGCGCGCGCCGTCTTCGGCGACATGCTGCTGCGCGGCGGTGATGGTGTGCCGCGTCACCCGATCATGGGGCTGATGTGGCTGGCGCTGGCTCGCGAGGGCGCAGACACCGCGCGCGAGGGCTGGATCGTCGAGCGCTATGACGCCGCCTTTGCCAATGCGAATGCGAGCGACCGAACGGCAGCTCTGGCCCTGGTCGAGCGTCAGCACGGCCGCACCGAGCGGCGCTGAGCGCAACTGCATCCAGGGCCTGCAGGCCGACGTAGCCGAGGTATCGAACCTCGGAGTTTCTGCCATGTGCCACGCCGCACGCCTCAGCTTCATCGCCGCCTTCGCAGCGCTTGCCATCCACGGCGCGGGCGCACAGGAGCGCTTCGAGGACTGGCCGCCGCTGACGAACCCGTTCCCGAGCACGGGCGGCGGCGGCATCATGATCCACGACTACGATCCGGTCGTCGCCGGGGGCAAATGCGGTACGCGGTTCCGGGCCGTCGAGCCGAACGGCACGACCTATCACAACCTGATCGAGTTCGAGGCGAGCGAGACGCAAGGGGGCGTGCTCTGCAGCAATGGCCGCTGGCGCTCGGCCGATGGCAGCGCCAGCGGCACGACGCCGTTCCGCGTCTTCATCAAGGATGGCGTCAGGCGCGGCTCGCCGCAATAAGCACGGCGTCAGGCCTCAATTCAGCTCGATCAGCACCGGGACGTGGTCGGAAGCCTTGTCCCAGCCGCGGACATGCTTGGCGATCGAGACGGCGCCGAGCCTGTCGGCGGCTTGCGGCGAGAGCAGCAGATGGTCGATGCGGATACCGTTGTTCCGTTGCCAGGCGCCAGCCTGGTAGTCCCAGAAGGTGTAGAGGCCGGGTGCGTCGGTGGTGGCGCGCAGCGCCTCGGTGAAGCCGAGGCTCTGCAGCTTGCGGAAGGCGGTGCGGGTCGGCGGCAGGAACAGCGCGTCACCGGTCCAGGCGGCAGGATCGCGGGCGTCGCGCGGCTCGGGGATGACGTTGTAGTCGCCGGCCAGCACCAGCGGTTCCTCATGCGCGAGCAGTCCCTTGGCGTGGACCGCGAGGCGCTCCATCCAGGCGAGCTTGTAGGGGTATTTCTCGGTGTTCGGCGGGTTGCCGTTCGGCAGGTAGATCGAGGCCAGCCGCACGACGCCATCGCCCAGCGGCAGCACGCCTTCGAGATAGCGCGCCTGCTCGTCGCTCTCATCGCCCGGCAGGCCGCGCCTGACGTCCTCGAGCTTGCTGCGCGAAATGATGGCGACGCCGTTGAAGCCCTTCTGGCCATGGATCGCGACCTGCCAGCCGGCTTCCTCGATCTCGGCGCGCGGAAAATCCGCATCGACGCATTTCAGCTCCTGCAGGCAGAGCGCGTCGGGCTCGGCTTCCTTCAGGAAGGTGAGGACATGGGTCAGCCGCTGGCGGATCGAGTTGACATTCCAGGTGGCGATGCGCACGGGCCGGCTCCGATTCAGACGAGCGCAGACTAAGAGCCGCCCGAGCCGTCAATGCAAGTCAGCAGCGGTCATAAAAAACCTCCCGGCCGGACGCCGGGAGGTTCGAAGGAAGCAGCCTGTGACAGCGCCTTACGGGCAGGCGCGGACCACGCCGCCCGAGGCGATATAGGTGCCGGTCGACGGGTCGTAGCTACGGAAGCGGCGCGAGCAATAGGCGATCGCATCGGCATCCGGCTCGACATAAGCGGGCGCCGGGGCGACGTAGACGGGCGGCGGCGGGGCAGCATAGACCGGGCCGGGCGCGAGCAGGGCGCCGGCGGCGAGAGCGCCGAGCGCACCGGCGGCGATGCCGGCGCCGACGGCCGCGCCGCGGTTATAGCGATAGCCTCGTCCGTAATAGCCGCCGCGATAGCCATAGCGCGGGCCGTAATAGCGACGGTACTGCACCTGCTCGACGAGACTGGTCGAGCCGGCGGTGGCAACGCTCGCCTGGGCCGGCGCGAGCGGGCCGGCGGCCGCCGGCGTTGCCAAGGCAAAACCGCCAGCGAGGGCGGCGGCGATCATCGTCGTCCTGATCATCTCGAACTCCTTGTCCCTCCCGGATGGGGAGGATTCCCGCGCGAACCTACCGGTATCGCCCGGACACTGTCACCTCAGCGTCAGAACTAGACGCAAAACGCGGCTAAATTTCAACGACTTCCGACAGCTTTCGGCATTTTTCGGCTTGCGCGTCGCCGCGTCAGGCCCCATTTCGCGTTTCCGCATTGCACAATCTATCCGGGAGACCCATGTCGCACTCCGCCGAACCCGCCGACCTCTCTGCCAAGGGCCCGCTGCGGCCCCTGCCGATGGTGATCTTCGCCTCGCGCTGGCTGCAGGTGCCGCTCTATCTCGGCCTGATCGTGGCGCAGTGCGTCTACGTCTTCCTGTTCCTCAAGGAGCTCTGGCATCTCGTCACCCACGCCTTCAACTTCAGCGAACAGCAGATCATGCTGGTCGTGCTGGGGCTGATCGACGTGGTGATGATCTCCAACCTGCTGATCATGGTGATCGTCGGCGGCTACGAAACCTTCGTCTCGCGGCTGAAACTGCAGGGGCACCCGGACCAGCCGGAATGGCTCAGCCACGTCAACGCCTCGATCCTCAAGATCAAGCTCGCCATGGCGATCATCGGCATCTCGTCGATCCACCTGCTGCGGACCTTCATCGAGGCCGGCAATATCGGCGGGCCGACGGCGACGAACTACACCACCACGGGCGTGCTGCTGCAGACGCTGATCCACACCATCTTCATCTTTTCCGCGCTGGGCATCGCCTGGGTCGACCGGATGACGCTGGCGCCCGGCAAGGGCCATTGAGGATCATTCGCCGGCCTCGGCAACGATGTCGCCGAGGCGCCGAGGGGCCGTCCAATGGGCGGCCCGCCAGCCGGCTTGCCTGGCGGCACTGACATTTTCGACGGTATCGTCGATTAGCAGGAGCGCTTCGGGCGGCTTGCCCAGTGCCTGCTCGACGTGGCGATAGAAGGCGGAATCCGGCTTTCGCGCGCCGATCGCTGCCGAATAATAGAAGTGGTCGACATGGCCTGCGAGGCCCAGCCGCTCCGAAAGGTAGCGGGCACGCAAGTGCTCCTGATTGCTCGCCAAGGCGACGGTCAGGCCGTCGCGGCGCAGCACCGCGATATCCTGCAGCAGGGCCCCTTCCAGCCGTGCGTCGCGCGCGAACCAGTATTCCAGAAGGGCCTCGCTGCTCACTGCGGGAGCGATCTCGGCCAGGACCGGCACAAGCGTTTCGCGTAGTTCTGCACGACCGGTGACGATGTCCGCCCAGTAGCGGGCGAAGAATCGCCGCTGAAGTAGCTCGGGTGCAATGCCGAGATCACGCTCGAGATCATGGCTCCAGTGCAGCCCATCCTCTGGCCGCCCGGTGACCAGCACGCCGTCGACATCGAGGAGGACGGCGCGGATCACGTCTAACCTCGTGCCCGCCGCGGTGGCAGGCCCTTGACCAGCGGCGAGGCGAGGCCCGGCGCCGTCTCGACGCCGAGTGCAGGCAGGGCCAACGTGCGCTGGCCGCGGAAGTCGACATGGCACACAAGGAGGCCGCGCTCCTCGATATAGCCGATCAGGCGGCGCGCCCGGCTCGGCGAATGGCTGCCATAGGCCTCGGCCAACTCGGCATCGGAGGGACAGGGCGCACCCTCGATGGCGCTGCGGGCGATGAAGAGGAAGAGCCCGTGCAGGTCTTCCGGCAGGCTCTCTGCCGCCGTCAGGGCCTTTTCCCAGGCATCGGAGGACAGCACCTCCTCGCTCGCTCCGGCGCGGGCGACGGCGAGGCGCTTGCGGAAGGCGTCCAGGCTCGTCTCCGGCCCGCTGACGCGGCGCATCCGGCAGCGCACGGTGAAGTCCTGGTAGAGCACCGCGACCGGCCGGTCGCGCGCCTCGGGGTCGTCGAGCAACTCGTTGAGGATCTCGACCAGCGCCGCAGCGCGCTCCTCCGGATCCATCTCGATCTCGGGCTCAGGCGGCGGCACCGGCTGGTGTGTCTCGATGCGGCGGATGATCTCGGGCGCCACCACCGGCCGCGGGCGCGGCTGCTTCGGCCAGGGCGCGGGCGCGACCTCGTCCTCCCCGGCAGTGAAGATCAGCTTGCTGGCATCCTCCGGCGCCTGCTCCGGCAGCGGCATCAGGCTCGGCGCGCCACCGCGATCGACCGAGGCGACCGGACCGATCCGGACCGGCAGCGGCTTCTTCGACAGAGCCGGGCCGAGCGCGACGAATTGGCCGCGCTCGAGATCGCGGAACATCTCGGCCTGGCGCCGGTCCATGCCGAGCAGGTCGGCGGCGCGCTGCATGTCGATGTCGAGGAAGGTGCGGCCCATCAGGAAGTTGGAGGCCTCGGCCGCGACGTTCTTGGCGAGCTTGGCGAGGCGTTGCGTCGCGATCACGCCGGCAAGGCCGCGCTTGCGGCCACGGCACATCAGGTTGGTCATCGCGCCGAGCGAGAGGCGCCGCGCCTCGTCCGAGGCCTCGCCCGCCATCACCGGCGCGAAGAGCTGGGCTTCGTCGACCACGACCAGCATCGGATACCAATGGGCGCGGTCGATATCGAAGAGCCCGCCGAGGAAGGCGGCGGTGGCGCGCAACTGCTCGTCGGCATCGAGCTCTTCGAGGTTGAGCACGACCGAGACGCGGTGCTGGCGCACGCGCAGCGCAATCTTCTGCAATTCGACCGGGCTCGCGGTGCCGTCGACCACGACATGGCCGAACTGATCGGCCAACGAGACGAAGTCGCCCTCGGGATCGACGATTGCCTGCTGCACCAGCGGCGCGCTC
Organism: Allobosea sp.; assembly: GCA_024231975.1. Taxonomy (GTDB): domain Bacteria; phylum Pseudomonadota; class Alphaproteobacteria; order Rhizobiales; family Beijerinckiaceae; genus Allobosea. The sequence goes on along the minus strand of JAAEQB010000022.1, from coordinate 34,475 downwards.
TGTTCGAGCAAACGACGCAGCAGATGCGACTTGCCCGAGCCGGAATTGCCCTGGACCAGGAGCCGCGTCGCCAGCAGTTCGGCGAGGTTAAGCTCAGCGGGCTCGCCGCTGCGCGTCGACCCCATGTCGATGCCAGTCTTCATGCCGGGAATCCAGGCCGCTCCTTGCCGTGGCGGGAAACGCAAGGCGGCGCTTCTAGCATGCCCGCCGGCAGTCAAGGCAAGGCCTGGCCTGCATTCCACAGCTTTGCGCAGCGCAGGACAGGCCTCGGTCAGGGCCGGCGGAGCAGGATCATGCCGCCATGGTGCAGTGTGTCCGCATCGACGAAGGTGCCGTCGGCAGTGAAACCGGTGTCGTCCCAGTACTCGATATAGCTGCCGGTGACCTTGTAGCGGCCGCGATAGGCGCTCTCGCGATTGCCGCGCGCCTCATCATAGCGGCCATTCGGCAGCAGCTCGTGACGGACATGGTCGTCGGCTGTGACCCACATGCCGACATAAGGGTGGGGCTGCGGGGGCTCGGTGGCGGCTGCCTGGGTGGTCATCATGCGGGTGGATCCTTCCGGGCCATTCTGGATGGTGGTGGTGGCAAGACCGACGCCGGCGGCCAGCAGCAGCGAGGCGTTCACGAGCAGGGTGTTCATGATCGTTCCCCTCACTGCCTGCGGCGTTCGGCGAAGAGCTCCGACAGAGCCTGCGATGCCGCAATCGCGCGCGAGATTCCGGCCGGCACGGTGATCAGGTAGACGATCTCCTTCAGCTCTCCCTCGGGCACGCCGATGTTGAGGGCGTAGCCGGCATGGACCTTCATGAAGGCGGTCTGGCCGGTCGCGGCGAAGGCTGCGACCGCTGCGAGCTGGCGCGTGCGGCTGTCGAGGCCGGTTCGCGACCAGACATCGCCGAGCGCATAGGCCTCGGTCGCCTCGGCGAGGAATGGAAACTCCTGCCGCATCCGCTCCAGCGCCTGCTGGGGTTCGCCGTTGTTCAGGCTGCGGATGACGGCTTCGCCGCGCTTGCGCCGTTCGTCACTCGACTCGGCGATGGCGGGGATGGGAATCGCCGCGATGGCGAAGGCTGCCGCGGCGGTTCGCAGTGCGGATGGCATTGCCAGGATCATGGCGTCCTCCTCAGCGGGTGGCGGTGGGGCGGACGACGATCTCGTTGACGTCGACATCGCCCGGCTGCTCGATCGCGAAGCGCACGGCGCGGCCGATCGCATCGGGCTGGAGCGCGATGGCGCGGTAGCTGCGCATCAGTTCGGCTGCGGCCGGGTCGGTGATGGTGCTGGCGAGCTCGCTCTCGACCACGCCGGGATGGATGCAGGTAATGCGCAGCTCAGAGTGCTCCTGGCGCAGACCGTCGGAGATGGCGCGCACCGCGTATTTCGTCGCGCAGTAGACGGCCGCCGTCGGCGACACTGCGAGCGCGCCGATCGAGGCGATGTTGACGATCTGGCCGGAGCCACGCGCCAGCATCTGCGGCAACACCGCGGCGATGCCGTAGAGCACGCCCTTGATGTTGACGTCGATCATCCGGTCCCACTCGTCGACCTTGAGCGAGGCCATCGGCGAGAGCGGCATCACGCCGGCATTGTTGACGATGACGTCGACGCGGCCGAAGGCCTCGCGCGCCGCTTCGGCAAAGGCGGCGACATCGGCGCGATCGCTGACGTCGAGCCGGCGGGTACGGACGTCGCCGCCTGTCGCGTTGAGCTCTTCGGCAAGCGCATCAAGGCGTTCCGTGCGCCTTGCGCCGAGCATCAGATTCGCTCCGGCGGCTGAAAGCTCACGGGCGATGCCGGCGCCGATCCCGCTCGATGCGCCGGTGATGAGGACGACCTTGTCGATGGCCATGTCTGCTCCGTCTGGTTGTTTCGTCGAACCGCTGTGCCGCGGTTGCCCGAAAGCTAGGAGCAGGCCATTGTCGCGATAAGCCGCTCATCTCTTTCCAGACTGGAGAGCTATTCTAACCAATGGAGATGGACCTCAACGCACTCGCCGTGTTCGCGCTGGTCGCCGAGGAGAGGAGCTTTCGAGCGGCCGCCGACCGAATTGGCGTGACACGCTCGGCTGTCAGCCAGTCAATCCGGAAGCTGGAGGAGCGACTCGGCATCGCGCTGGTGCAGCGGACTACACGCAGCGTCAGCCTGACGGAGGCGGGCGAGCGCCTGCTCGCCGATCTTGATCCCGCCCTGGCTGATCTGCGCGCCGCCGTCGAAGCGACGCGGGATTTGCGCACCGGTCCGCGCGGGCGCCTGCGCCTGGCGGTCTCGTCGATCGCCGAGCGCTTCCTCTCGGGGCCGTTCCTGGCGAGCTTCGTCGTGGCCAATCCCGAGGTCGAGCTCGACATCACCGTGACCGACGAGGAGTTCGATATCGTCGCCGCCGGCTATGATGCCGGCGTCAGGCTCGGCGAGGTGATCGAGCAGGACATGATCGCGGTTGCGATCGGCGGCGAGGAGCGCCAGCTAGCTGTCTGCGCGCCAGCCTATAGCGAGCGCTTCGGCGTGCCCTTGCATCCGCGCGAGTTGGCCACGCATCGCTGCATCGGCTGGCGGCCGGGCCCGAAGCTGCCGCCTTATCGCTGGGAGTTCGCCGAGGATGGCAGGGAGTTCAGCGTCGCCGTCGCGCCCGAGATCACGACCAGCGACATGGCGTTGATGATCAAGCTCGCGGTCGCGGGCGCCGGCATCACCTTCGGCATGGAAGAGAGCTTCCGGCCGGCGATGGCGCGTGGTGAGTTGGTGCCGCTGCTGGAGGAGTTCTGCCCGTATTTTGCGGGCTTCTATCTCTACTACCCCAGCCGCCGCGCCATGGCGCCGAAGCTGCGCGCGCTGGTCGACCATCTGCGCGGCTTCGATTGGAGCAGGCGCCAGGCGACGGCTTGAACGGGATCGGCTATGTTCTGATTCCAGGCTTTACCCACGCCTCCACCCTCCATCCGGGAAGCACGCTGCCGTGCAGGGTATCTCCATCATCGAACCGACTGTTCGAGCGCTGCGCATAAGGAGGGATTGCGGATCCAGCTCGCATCAGGAGGTCCATCGATGAAGCTTTCCGCACCCGTTTATCGTCTGAAGCGCAAGGCCAAGGAGCTGGCGCGCAAGGATGACATCCCGCTCCATCTGGCGCTCGACCGCGTCGCCGTCGGCGAAGGCTTCGGCGCCTGGAGCTTGCTCGCGGCCAAGTCGGCGGAAACCCTATCCGCCGAGGGGCTGCTGGCCCGTCTGGAGCCGGGAGACCTGCTGCTGATCGGCGCGAGGCCGGGGCATGGCAAGACGCTGCTCAGCCTCCAGCTCGCGGTCGAGGCGATGAAGGCCGGCCGCCGTGCAGTGTTCTTCACGCTTGAATATACGGCCAGGGATGTGCTCCGGCGCTTCCGGGCGCTCGGCGTCGACCCAGCGCAGTTCGAGGCGCTGTTCTCCTTCGACGATTCGGAGGCGATCAGCGCCGACCACATCATGCAGGCGCTGGCTGAGGCACCGCGCGGCACGCTGGCGATCGTCGATTATCTGCAACTGCTCGACCAGAAGCGCGGCAATCCCGAGCTTGGCGCCCAGATCAGTGCGCTCAAGGCGTTTGCGCAGGAGAAAGGTGTGATTCTCGCCTTCATCTCGCAGATCGACCGTTCCTATGATCCGGCGGCCAAGCCCTGTCCTGATCTCGACGACGTCCGCCTGCCGAACCCGTTCGATCTCTCGCTTTTCAGCAAGAGCTGCTTCCTCAACGAGGGTGAGGTCCGGTTTCGGGCGGTGGGCTAGCGGTCGCGGACCACTCCGTCATTCCGGGGCAGGCCGAAGGCCTGATCCCGGAATCCAGAACCGATGAATGGTATCAGGACGCGCGGCAGCCATCGCGCCTTGCTGAAAGACGACATCGGTTCTGGGTTCCGGGCTCGCCGCTGCGCGGCGCCCCGGAATGACGGAGGGAGAGGAGGTTAGCGCGGGCAGCGGCTCGTGCGCTCGGCGCGCTGGATGTCGGCGATGACGCGGTGTTGGGTGGCGGAGAGCGGCACGTCCTCGATATTGTCGTACTGGCAACCGGCATTGCCGAAGGCGCTGATGCCGCGCTGGGTGCGGAAGCAATAGCCCTGCGCCTTGTAGATCTCGTTGCGCTGGTACCAGAGGTCCTCGCAGCTCTGGGCGGCCGCCGGCGTGGCGGTCGCAAGGAGTGGCAGGGCGATGCCGAGGGCGAGGGCGGGGAGGAGGAGCTTCGACATGACGACCTCTTGCGGTGCGCGCGCTATGTTGTCGGCCCTTGCGGGCGCGACAAGTGTTTTCGCTCCCTGCCATGGCAGGATCACGATCTTGTTGCAGGAGGGCGCGATCGCTCCGCTGGCAAAGCTGTGAATTGACGCTGCCGCGCCTGCGGAGGACAAGAATTGAGGGATTTTTCAGCCTTTTCGCTTCTCACACCGAGGCGGGCCGGGCGCCAGCCAAATTGCCGCAGGGATCGCCTGCGGCACTGCGCGCAGGTGCCGTCATCGGGTATGTTCCTCCCGACAAACAATCATAGTGCGCGCGAATCGCGCCCTGGAAAGGACCGTCGTCATGATCTTCTCTTCGCTGCGCCGTCTGGCGCTCGCCGGCATCGCCGCCTGCGCGCTCGGCGTCGCCACCGTGCCGGTGCAGGCCCAGTCGCTCTCGGCCGAGCAGCGCGCGGCCGTGGTCGAGCTGATCAAGGAGACGCTGCTGAAGAATCCGGAGCTGATTCAGGAGGCTCTGGTCGAGCTGGAGAAGCGCAATCAGGTCGCGCAGGTCGAGGCGCAGCGCAATGCGCTCGCGGCCGAGAAGGCCAGCCTGACCGATCCCGCGACCTCGGTGATCGCCGGCAACCCGCAGGGCGACGTCACCCTGGTCGAGTTCATGGATTACAATTGCGGCTTCTGCAAAAGGGCGATGGAGGATGTCCGCGCCCTTGCCAAGGACGATCCCAAGCTCAAGGTCGTGATCAAGGACTTCCCGATCCTCGGCCCTGATTCCGTCGAGGCGAGCCGCGTCGCCATTGCAGTGAAGAACCAGCTCCAGGGCCAGAAGTACTGGGATTTCCACCTCAAGCTGATGGCGACCAAGGGCCGGGTCAACGGCGCCAAGGCGATGGAGATCGCCAAGGAGGCCGGCGCCGACATCGAGCGCGTCAAGAAGGAGATGGAGGCACCGGCGACGCGAGCCGTGATCGAGCAGACTGTCGCCCTCGGCGACCGACTCGGCCTCACCGGTACGCCGGCCTTCATCGTCGGCGACGAGGTGGTGTTCGGCGCGGTCGGACAGGCGGCGCTGAAGCAGAAGATCGAGGCCGTCCGCAAATGCGGCAAGGCCACCTGCAGCGGCTGAGCCGCCTGAACAGGATTTTCTGCGCTGTTGCTGTGGAACAGCGGCGATTTGCATAGGCAAGGCGCCCACAGGGCGCCTTCGCCCTTTTCCTGACCCGCCAATCCGGGTAAAGACGCGCGACATCGCGAGGCTGCCGGCTTGATCCGGTGCCATCCATTCGCATATGCGCATCCTCTTCGGGACTTGCCGTCCCGCCCATCGAGCTCACGAAGACGGTGAAATCCGCCATGGCGACCAAGAGCCCCATCGATCCCGAACTCGTGCGCGAGATGGCGCAGCTGATCAACGAGACCGATCTGACCGAGATCGAGGTGCAGAAGGGCGACCTGCGCATCCGCGTCGCCCGTACCATCACCGCGACGGTGATGGCGCCGGTCGCGGCAGCGCCGGCCTTCGCCGCTGCACCCGCAGCAGTGGCAGCGCCTGCGGCTGCCCCGGCCGACGCCAAGGCGGCCGCTGCCCATCCCGGCACCGTCAACTCGCCGATGGTCGGCACCGCCTATCGCCGGCCCTCGCCGGAGGCCAAGCCGTTCATCGAGGTCGGCCAGGAGGTGAAGGCGGGCGAGCGCGTGCTGCTCGTCGAAGCGATGAAGACCTTCAACGACATCGTCGCGCCGCGCGCCGGCAAGGTCGTCGCCATCCTGGTCGAGGATGGCCAGCCGGTTGAATACGGCGAGCCGCTGCTGGTGATCGAGTGAGGCCGGCGCCGGACGGGAGCGGGCTGAAGATGTTCGACAAGATCCTGATCGCCAATCGCGGCGAGATCGCGCTGCGAGTGCTGCGAGCCGCCAAGGAGCTCGGCATCGCCACCGTCGCGGTGCATTCGACCGCCGACGCCAACGCCATGCATGTGCGCCTCGCCGACGAGAGCGTCTGCATCGGCCCGCCGCCGGCGCGCGAGAGCTATCTCAACATCCCGGCTTTGATCGCCGCCTGCGAGATCACTGGCGCCGACGCGGTCCATCCCGGCTACGGCTTCCTCTCCGAGAACGCCCGCTTCGCCGAGATCCTGGAGCGGCACAACATCACCTTCATCGGCCCCAAGGCCGAGCACATCCGCAGCATGGGCGACAAGATCGAGGCCAAGCGCACAGCCAAGCGCCTCGGAATCCCTTGCGTGCCCGGCTCGGAGGGTGGCGTCGCCGATGACGAGGAGGCGCTGCGCATCATCCGCGAGATCGGCCTGCCCGTCATCATCAAGGCGGCGTCGGGCGGCGGCGGCAAGGGCATGAAGGTCGTGCGCAGCGAGGACGAGGTGTCCGTCATGCTCGCCACGGCCCGCAGCGAAGCCAAGGCCAATTTCGGCGACGATGCCGTCTACATCGAGAAATACCTCGAGAAGCCGCGCCATATCGAGATCCAGGTGCTCGGCGACGGCAAGGGCCGGGCGATCCATCTCGGCGAGCGCGACTGCTCGCTGCAGCGCCGCCACCAGAAGGTCTGGGAGGAGGGCCCGTCGCCTGCTCTCAACGCCGGCGAGCGCGACCGGATCGGCAATATCTGCGCCAAGGCGATGGCCGATATGGGCTATCTCGGCGCCGGCACGATCGAGTTCCTCTACGAGGACGGCGAGTTCTACTTCATCGAGATGAACACCCGCATCCAGGTCGAGCACCCGGTCACCGAGATGATCACCGGGATCGATCTGGTCAACGAGCAGATCCGGATTGCCGCCGGCGCGCCGCTCTCGATCAGCCAGAAGGATGTCGTCATCGAGGGCCACGCCATCGAATGTCGCGTCAATGCCGAGCATCCCGCGACCTTCCGGCCCTCGCCGGGCAAGATCGCCTCGTTCCACACGCCGGGCGGTCTCGGCGTGCGCGTCGATTCGGCCGCCTATCAGGGCTATGTCATCCCGCCGCATTACGATTCGCTGGTCGGCAAGCTGATCGTGCACGGCCGCAACCGGGCCGAATGCCTGATGCGCCTGCGCCGTTCACTCGACGAGTTCGTCGTCGACGGTGTCGATACGACGCTGCCGCTGTTCCGCACGCTGGTGCGCAACCAGGACATGCTCAACGGCGACTACAACATCCACTGGCTGGAGAAATTCCTCGCCAATGGCGGCATGGACCAGCCGGGCGAGGCGTGAGGCCCGGCGCAAGCCGTCATGCTCGGGCTTGACCCGAGCATCTCTGACCGGAATGGCGCAGATTGCGCCTTCTTGTCAGGAGATTCCCTGGGTCTGTGCTTCGCTTCGCCCGGGAATGACGGCTAGACCAATTCCGCAATTCGTCTAATGGCGGAATTGGTCTCAGTCTTTGTCATATCGCATTTTCTTCACGCGAACCGGTGCCCACTTCGCTCGAAAATGCTCGAGGGTTTGACTCAACCGCCCGCCCGCGCTCCCATCGCTGCATGAAGGCCCGTTCCACACCCGCGCGCGCGCCGGCGATCACGCCGGAGATCCTGCTGCGCGCCTATGCGGCCGGCGTCTTCCCGATGGCGGAGAGCGCCGATGATCCCGGCCTGTTCTGGGTCGAGCCGGACATCCGCGGCATCATCCCGCTCGACGCCTTCCATATTCCAGGCAGGCTGGCGCGCACCGTTCGCTCCGACCGCTTCGAGATCCGGATCGACCACGACTTCGCCCGCGTGATCGCGGCCTGTGCCGAAAGCCGGCCGGACCGGGCCGAGACTTGGATCAACGGCCGCATCCGGGCGCTCTATGGCGAGCTCTTCCATCTCGGCTATGTCCACACCGTCGAATGCTGGCGCGAGGACAGGCTGGTCGGCGGGCTTTATGGCCTGTCGCTAGGCGGGGCCTTCTTCGGCGAGAGCATGTTCCACCGCGAGACCGACGCCTCGAAGGTGGCGCTGGTGCATCTCGTCGCACGGCTGCGGCGCGGTGGCTACCAATTACTCGACACCCAGTTCCAGACCGCGCATCTCTCCCAGTTCGGCACGCGCGAAATCCCGCGCGAGGCCTATCGCGAATTGCTTGACGCCGCGGTCGCTGCCGATGGCGATTGGTGGGGTTGGCCTGCTGGACAGGCGGTCAGTGGCGGCGAAGCGCTCGCGGAGCTCTCCGACTGATCCGATCAGGCCGCCGGTTCGCCCGTCGCCGTCGGTGCGGGCTCCCAGAGCTCGATCGGGTTGCCGTCGGGATCGTGGATGCGGCAGAAGCGGCCGACTTCCGAATCCCATTCCGTCCGGGTCTCGACGGCGATGCCGGCGGCGCGGAGCGAACCCATCATCGCATCGAGATCATCGACGCGGAAATTGATCATCCATTGCTGGTCCCGCCGGCCGAAATATTCGGTCGTCGCGGCGAAGGGGCCGAAGATGGTCGGCCCGGCATCCTGGCTCCAGACCGCCCTGTTCATGTCCGCGATGCCAAGATGGCGCTCGTACCAGGCCGCCAGGGCTTGCGGGTCACTGCCGCGGAAGAACAATCCGCCGATGCCGGTGACCCGCGCCATGGTCAGTTGCCACCGGTCGGATCGCGCCCGGGAGCCGGGTTGGTCGGGAAGAAGCGCTGCGACGGCGTCTGGCGCGGCTGCACCGGCACACCCTGCGGCGGCGCGACGTCGATGCGCTGGTTCGGTGGCGGGGTCTGCTGGGCCGGACGGGCAGGGCGACGCTGCTCGGGGGTGAGCGGCGGGGGAGGGGCCTCCGGCTCCTTGGGGTCGACCACCAGCTCGGTACCGCCTTTGCAGTCGGTCAGCCAGACATCGTAGATCGCGTGCTCGACGCCGTGCAGGCCCGGGCTCGATGCATACATCCAACCGGTGAAGATGCGCCGGTATTCGTTGTTGAAGGTGACCTCGTCGACTTCGGTGAAGGAGGTCGTCTGCGGCGCCTCGGTCGGCGGGCGGGTCCAGCAGACGCGCGGTGTGATCTGCAGCGCACCGAACTGCACGGTCTCGTCGATCGCCACCTCGAAGGAGATGATCCGGCCGGTGATCTTGTCGAGCCCGGCGAAGACTGCGGTCGGATTGCGGATGCGGTCGGCCTTGGCGGGGACGGCCAGCGCGAGCGCTGCGCCGGAGACGGCGGCGAGGGCGAGGATCCTGCGGAGCGAGGGCATGCTGGCTTGCGATTCTCTTCAAGCGCGACCGAGCCGCGACGGGGCGCAGTAGCACGGCAATCGCAGCGGAAAAAGGGCGGGAGGCCGGTGAATGGCCTGGCTCGCACCGAAAGCTGCGACGGCTCTCCGTTGACGGCCATGCGTTTCCAAGAGCGCTTCCGGCACCAAGGTGCATATCGAGCGGGCGCTTCCGCTCTTGCGAACCGTTTGCAATTCGATATCCTGCGAATGGGTTGCAGGAGCGGGATAGGGATCAGGCATGGACGCTCGGGTCGAGAAGTTGCCCGCCGGTTGGCGCAGCGAGCGGGGTGAGGCTTCGCTGGCCGACGTCCATCGCTCGATCGCGGTGCGCGGTTCCGGGCCGGGCTGGCGGCGCGCGGCGGCCTTCGTCGGGCCGGGCTATCTCGTCGCCGTCGGCTATATGGATCCCGGCAATTGGGCGACCTCGATCGCCGGCGGCTCGAAGTTCGGCTATACGCTGCTCGTCGTCGCGCTGGTCTCCAACATCATGGCGATCGTGCTGCAGTCGCTCTGCGCGCGCCTCGCCATCGCCTCGGGCCGCGACCTCGCCCAGGCCTGCCGCGACGCCTTCCCCAAGCCCGTCGCCTATGTGCTCTGGTTTCTCGCCGAGACCGCGATCATCGCGACCGACATCGCCGAGGTGATCGGCACCGCGATCGGCCTCAACCTGATCTTCGGCATACCGCTCGAGCTCGGCGTGATCATCACCGCGCTCGACGTCTTCCTGATCCTCTATCTGCAGCGGCTCGGCTTCCGCTGGGTCGAGGCGCTGATCATCACGCTGCTCGGCGTGATCGCGGTCTGCTTTGCGATCCAGATCGCGCTCGCCGATCCGAACTGGGGGCAGGTGATCCGGGGCTTTGCGCCGACCACCGAGATCGTGACCAATCCGGAGATGCTCTATCTCGCGCTCGGCATCCTTGGCGCGACGGTGATGCCGCATAACCTCTATTTGCATTCCGGCATCGTGCAGACGCGCGCCTATGGCGAAACCCTGCCGGAGAAGCGCCAGGCGCTGAAATTCGCCACGATCGATTCGACGGTCGCACTGATGTTCGCGCTGCTGATCAACGCCTCGATCCTGATCCTGGCGGCGGCGACCTTCCACAAGACCGGCCAGACCGAGGTCGCCGAGCTGGGCGATGCGCACAAGCTGCTGGGCCCGCTGCTGGGCGTGGCGATCGCGCCGACCCTGTTCGGCATTGCGCTGCTCTGCTGCGGCATCAACTCGACGGTGACGGCGACGCTCGCCGGCCAGATCGTGATGGAGGGCTTCCTCAAGATCAAACTGGCGCCCTGGCTGCGCCGGCTGATCACCCGTGGCATCGCCATCATCCCGGCCGCGGCGGTGACGATCTGGTATGGCGATGCCGGCACGGCGCGGCTGCTGATCCTGACCCAGGTCGTGCTCTCGCTGCAGCTCTCCTTCGCCGTCTTCCCGCTGGTGATGTTCACTGCCGACAAGGCCAAGATGGGCGAGCTCGTCGCGCCGCGCTGGCTCGTCGCCTTCGCCTATCTGATCGCTCTGGTGATCGCGGCGCTCAACGTCAAGCTGCTGGTCGACTTCGTCAGAGGGGCGGGGTGAACTCGGATTCAGCGCGGCCCGGCGATCGCATCGTTCGCCAGGGTCTCGCTCTCGGGGCGGCGAGGTTCGGGCATCAGCAGGAGCAACAGCGTCAAGGCCAGGGCGGCCGCCAACCCAAGCGTGACGAAAGCCGCGCCGTAGCCGTAGCCAACGACGATTGCGCCGGCGACAGAGGTGCTTAACGCCGCGCCGATGCCCTGCGCCGTTGCGATGGCGCCCTGGGCGACGTTGAAATGGCCGGTGCCGGCCGTGAGATCGGCGACGATGAGCGGAAAGAGCGCGCCGAAGATGCCGGCGCCGACACCGTCCAGCAGCTGGACGCCGATCAGCCAGGGCGCTGCGTCCGAGAGCGGATAGAGCAGCCCGCGCAGGCACAGCACCGCCAGCGCGATCGCGAAGATCGGCTTGCGGCCCCAGCGATCGGCCCTGGCGCCGACGATGAGCGCGACCGGGACCATCACCAGCTGGGCCGCGACGATGCAGGCCGACATCAGCGTGGTGGCAAGCTCCGGATTGGCCAGCGCCAGCTTCTGGCCGACGAGCGGCAGCATCGCCGCATTGGCGAAATGGAAGAGCGTGGTCGACGCGGCAAAGACCAGCAGAGGCGGGCTGGCGAACAGCACGCTGAAACCAGAAGGGCGTGCCGCGCCGGAGCTGTCGGAGGCACCGTCGAGGCCGCGGGCGACGTCGTGGTCGATCGCGGTCGCTGGGACGCTCAGCGTGGCGATGATGCTGGCTATCGCCATCGCCGCCATCAGCCAGAAGACGGCGATCGCGCCGAGCCAATAGGCCAGCGCGCCGGCAAGCAGCGCTGCGACGGCGTTGCCGGCATGGTTGAAGGCCTCGTTGCGGCCGATCCGTGCAGCGAAGGCCTTTGGCCCGACGATGCCGAGCGTGATCGCGGCTATCGCTGGAGGGAACACTGCGCCGGCGACCCCAGAGATCGCCTGCAGGATCGTCACGGGCACCAGGCCGGGAAAGAGCGGGATGGCGAGCGAGGCTGCCGTGATCGCGACTGCGGCAGCGACGAGGATAGCGCGTTTCGCCCGCACCGCATCGATCAGCGCGCCGGCAGGCGTCTGCGCGACGATGCCGGCGATCCCCGCCGCGGAGAGTGTGAAACCGATCGAAGCTTCGTCCCAGTGCTGGACCGTCAGCAGGTAGATCGCGAGATAGGGGCCGAGGCCGTCACGGACATCCGCGAGGAAGAAGTTCAGTGCGTCGAGCGGCCCGCGAGCCGAAGCGGTGCGATCGGGGCCCATAGCGATCTCTCGGCCGGAATGGCGCGCGGATCAACGGGAGAAAGCTGGCGCGGTTCCCCAACGTCCGGAAACAAAAAAACCGGCGGTGCGTGGCGCCGCCGGTGTGTTCTCTAATTCTCGTCCGCCTGTCAGCGGCCCGGCGTCCAGGCCTGATAGTCGCCGGTAGCAGCCGGGGTCTTGTTTTCGCCGAGAGTCGAGCCCGGCGGGCGGTAGGCGAGGGCGGTGCCGGTATGGTTCGGCTCATGCGGCTTCTGCCACTCGCGCGGGGTGTACTTCTCTTCGGAGGGAGCGACGTCGACGGTATGGTGCAGCCAGCCGTTCCAGCCGGGCGGGATTGTCGAAGCCTCGATCGGGCCGTTATAGACCACCCAGCGGCGCTGGACGCCGAGCGCCTTGTCCTTCACGCCGCCCTTGGTGCGGTAGTAGACGTTGCCGAACTCGTCCTCGCCGACCTTCTCGCCGAAGCGCCAGGTATGGAACCTCGTGCCGATGGTCTGGCCGTTCCACCAGGTGAAGATCTGGAGCAGGGTCTTGGTCATCGCTTCGCGTCCGCGCAGGCTTTCAGGCCGTCGCGCGACTTATGAAGATTGGGGCGACCGATGTCCAGTGCGGCCGGGTGCTGCGGGCATGGACCGTCATGGCGCCGAGGCCACGATCTTGCGCAGCATCGCAATGAAGTCGCGGGTCCGCTGACCTTTCCCGTCGCTTCCGGATTCGGCCGTTTGGACCAGGACCAGGCGCTTGCCCGGTATGACGGCGACCTGCTGCCCGTCATAGCCGGAGGCGAGCGCCGCACCCTTGCCGAAGCCGTCCTCCGGCAGGGTCCACCACATATAACCATAACCGCGGCCGGGCCGGTCGCTGGCGGAATGGCGAGCGGTCGATTCGCCGACCCAGCCTGCCGGTATGAGCTGCCGGCCCTCCCAGCTGCCGCCATTGGCGAAGAGCACGCCGAACCGGGCGAGATCGCGCGCGCTCAGCCTGAACGGATAGGCTGGATGCAGCGAGACTGGCGACAGCGCATAACGGCCATCCTTGGCGGAAAAGTCCTCCATGCCGATCGGCGCGGCGATATGGCGGGCGAAGCTCTCGAAGATGTCCTCGCCGGTGCGCTGGCGATAGATCGTGCTCGGTGCGTTGAAATCCCAGTTGTTGTAGAACCAGAACGTGCCCGGCGGATGGCTGCCCCGGAGCGGGCGCTTCTCCTTGATGTCGGGCGTCTCATGCGCAGCCGGCAGGTAGATGCCGGAGCGGGCGGTCAGCAGGTCGCGGACGGTGGCGCCCTTTTCCTGCTCAGTCAGCCCCGGCGCCTTCTCGTCGACGCCGAGCTCGGCGAGCGTGGCGTCGAGCTTGATCCGCCCGTCGGCGACGGCGTCGCCATAAAGCGCGCTCAGCAGGCTCTTGCGCACCGAAGCGACGCCGACCTTGCGCGCGGGATCGCCGAAAGAGGCGAGGAGGGCGCCGTTCTGCACCAGCAACAGGGCGGTCGGCTTGCGGAGCTCAGCATAGTCGCGCAGCGGCTGCAGCGCGGTCGCGGACCAGCCGGCCGAGACAGGGTCGATGCTCTGCCAGTGGCGGCCGGGCTCTGCCCGCGCCGGCAGCACGCAGAAGCAGAGCGCGATGATGGCGAGCAGGCGATTCATCGATCCGGCCTCCGGTGTGCGAGCACATCAGGCCGGGCAATCCGGGCTTCTCTGCGGCGCTGGACCCAGACTTATCGCAAGAGCGAACGCGCGGTCGGGACGAGACGGGCGATGTCCGGCATGCGGCGGGCACCGGGCGCCGTCTCGCGCAGAACCGTTTCGAGCGCCGGTATCGCCTGCGGGACTGCAGGCCTCACCAGCGTGACCGCAACGCATTCGCCCTCCCGCACCGGCAGGCGCCGAAAGCCGTTCTCACTGTGGTCGCTGATCAGGCTGGCGAGGACCTCGCCGCCCGCGGCGTGCACGGCGTCGGCGATCGCCTTCGCTAGCAGCGCGGCCTCGTCATCGGCTGCATCCGGCATGAGATGGTGGATGGCGACCAGATAGGTCCGCCCATCCTCGAGGTCGGCCGTGCCGGGCGGCAGTCGCTCGCGTCCGGCAGCCTTGAAGCCGGCCTCGGCCGTGGCGGGCTTGAGCATCAGCACGTCGTGCCATTCCAGCATGGTTTCGTTGGCGGCGGGGCCATGCTGTGCCCAGACCGGGCCGCCATAGAAGGCGGGGAGGGCGCCGGTCCGCGCCGCCTGATCGGCAAAGCCGCGGAACCAGACGAACTGGTCGGGCGCCGCGGGATCGCGGAACTGGCAGAGCACGCTCATGCCGACCGCTTCTTGCGTCTCGACGAGATGGGTGTCGAAGACCTGGATCAGGGCTTCGCGCGCACCGGGCTTCAAGGTGTAGCGGCGCAGTTCGAAGACGGTGTCGGTCATAGCGCTCTCCTGCTGCCTTGGAGCTAGGCGGCAGGCGCGACCAATCCCGTCAGCAGCGTCGCTGCGTTCATCGCCACGATTCGGTCATGATTCGGAAGGGCCGCGATCGGCGCTCAAGCTGCGCCAGCCGGCCAAGCATCACGCGGATTCAAGCACTTGTGGCCGCGGCTGCACAGTGCGCTTCCACTAGTAGGGTTCGCCAAGTCCCGTTGATGTCTTGTTAACCATGGTCCGGCGGATTTTAGGGATTTCACACCGGCAAGGATCGTTGCAAGCTCGCAACGGCGCCGCGATTCCGCATGTGATTCCTTGGGCTTAGCGGGTGCCTTGAAACTTATCCCCACGATCCACATCTTCCTACAAGATGTCGTATCCACACCTATCGGCCTGCACTAATCCTTGACGGCGCGACCCAATCGGGACTAAATTTTGACGGTCGCGTGACGGTTGGCGGTGACGCCTTTTTCGACCCGCGAAACGAGTTCCCAGATGGGTCGAGCGGTCACCGCGGCGCGCCAGAGATGGCGACGGCGAACGGCGACGTGCGTCTCCGCCTGGCCGCATCAGGACACCGATGACGGGGCACACCGTTGCGGGATCCAGGGGCATCAAACCGAGTTGGACTGACATCAGGAGCCGGTGATCAACCGGCCGCGCGGAGCGTCTGACACGCCCGCGGCAAGCATTGGGGACGAAGCTTATGCGCATCGAGCGCCGCCATACCACCGCCGGCCAGTCGCCCTATTCGGCGATCCCGTTCCGCTCGGCGGTGAGCGAGATCCGCAATCCCGATGGTTCGATCGTCTTCCGGCTCGAGGGCATCGAGGTTCCCGAGGCCTGGTCGCAGGTCGCAAGCGACGTGCTCGCGCAGAAGTATTTCCGCAAGGCCGGCGTCCCTGCCGCCATGAAGAAGGTCGAGGAGAACGACGTTCCCTCCTTCCTCTGGCGTTCGGTTCCCGATGAGGCGGCGCTCGCGGCGCTGCCGGAAGACAAGCGCTACGGCTCCGAGATCTCGTCCAAGCAGGTCTTCGATCGGCTCGCCGGCTGCTGGACCTATTGGGGCTGGAAGGGCGGCTATTTCTCCTCGGAGGAAGACGCCCATGCCTTCCATGACGAGCTGCGCTTCATGCTCGCCTCGCAGATGGTGGCGCCGAACTCGCCGCAATGGTTCAACACCGGCCTGCACTGGGCCTACGGCATCGACGGGCCGAGCCAAGGCCATTTCTACGTCGACTTCAAGACCGGCAAGCTGGTGAAGTCGAAGTCGAGCTATGAGCATCCGCAGCCGCATGCCTGCTTCATCCAGGGCGTGCAGGACGACCTCGTCAACGAGGGCGGCATCATGGACCTGTGGGTGCGCGAGGCGCGCCTGTTCAAATACGGCTCCGGCACCGGCTCGAACTTCTCGATGCTGCGCGGCGAGGGCGAGAAGCTCGCCGGCGGCGGCCGCTCGTCGGGCCTGATGTCCTTCCTCAAGATCGGCGACCGCGCCGCCGGCGCGATCAAGTCGGGCGGCACCACCCGCCGTGCCGCCAAGATGGTCGTGGTCGATGCCGATCATCCGGACATCGAGGCCTATATCGACTGGAAGGTGAAGGAGGAGCAGAAGGTCGCGGCCCTGGTCGCCGGCTCCAAGACCGTCCAGAAGGCGATGAAGGCGGTGATGAAGGCCTGCGTGAACTGCGAGGCCGCCGACGACGCCTGCTTCGACCCCGAGAAGAATCCGGCGCTGAAGCGCGAGATCAAGCTCGCCCGCAAGGCGATGGTGCCTGACAACTACATAAAGCGCGTCATCCAGTTCGCCAAGCAGGGCTACACCGAGATCCAGTTCGACACCTATGACACCGACTGGGATTCGGAAGCCTATCTCACCGTCTCCGGCCAGAACTCGAACAACTCGGTCTCGCTGACCGACGACTTCCTCCGCGCTGTCGAGACCGATGGCGACTGGAACCTGGTCGGCCGCACCACCGGCAAGGTCACCAAGACCCTGAAGGCACGCGACCTCTGGGAGAAGATCGGCTACGCCGCCTGGGCCTCGGCCGATCCCGGCCTGCACTTCAACACCACGATGAACGACTGGCACACCAGCCCGGCCTCGGGACGCATCCGCGCCTCGAACCCGTGCTCGGAGTACATGTTCCTCGACGACACCGCCTGCAACCTGGCTTCGGCCAACCTGCTGCAGTTCTATGATCGCGGGGCCAAGGCCTTCGACGTCGCCGGTTACGAGCATCTCTGCCGGCTCTGGACGATCGTGCTCGAGATCTCCGTCGCGATGGCGCAGTTCCCGAGCCGCGAGATCGCCGAGCTCTCCTATGAGTACCGCACGCTCGGCCTCGGCTACGCCAATATCGGCGGCCTCTTGATGACCATGGGCCTAGGCTACGACTCGGATGAGGGCAGGGCGCTCGCCGGCGGCCTGACCGCGATCATGACCGGCGTCTCCTATGCGACCTCGGCCGAGATGGCGGGCGAGCTCGGCCCGTTCCCGGGTTATAAGAAGAACGCCAGCCACATGCTGCGCGTCATCCGCAACCACCGCACCGCCGCCCATGGCCTGGCGACGGGCTATGAGGCCCTGCAGGTGACGCCGGTGCCGCTCGACCATGGCACGCTGGAGCGCCTCGGCGGCTCCTCGGTGACGCTGTCGGAGCGGGCCAAGGCGACCTGGGACGATGCGCTCTCGCTCGGCAAGCAGTACGGCTATCGCAACGCTCAGGCCACCGTGATCGCGCCGACCGGCACGATCGGCCTGGTCATGGACTGCGACACCACCGGCATCGAGCCCGATTTCGCGCTGGTGAAGTTCAAGAAGCTCGCCGGCGGCGGCTACTTCAAGATCATCAACCGCGCCGTTCCCGATGCGCTGCGCGCGCTCGGCTATCGCGAGGCGGATATCGCCGAGATCGAGGCCTATGCCGTCGGCCATGGCTCGATGAAGCAGGCGCCGGGCATCAATCCCGGCTCGCTGCGGGCCAAGGGCTTCAGCGACGAGAAGATCGAGGCGGTCGAGAAGGGGCTGAAGAGCGCCTTCGACATCAAGTTCGTCTTCAACAAGTGGACGCTGGGCGAGGACTTCCTCACCGGCACGCTCAAGGTTCCGGCCGAGAAGCTCAACGACATGTCGTTCGAGCTCTTGCCCTTCCTCGGCTTCAGCAAGGCCGAGATCGAGGCCGCCAATGTCCATGTCTGCGGGGCGATGACGCTGGAAGGCGCGCCGCACCTGAAGAAGGAGCACTACAACGTCTTCGACTGCGCCAATCCCTGCGGGCGCATCGGCAAGCGCTACCTCTCGGTCGAGAGCCATATCCGCATGATGGCGGCGGCGCAGCCCTTCATCTCGGGCGCGATCTCCAAGACCATCAACATGCCGAACGACGCCACCGTCGAGGACTGCAAGAGCGCTTACCTTCTCTCGTGGAAGCTGGCGCTGAAGGCGAACGCGCTCTATCGCGACGGCTCGAAGCTGTCGCAGCCGCTGAACTCGGCCCTGATCGCCGATGAGGACGACGACGCGGACGACGCGACCGAGGCGCTCTACCAGCAGCCGCTGGCGGCGCGCGCCACCCAGATCGCCGAGAAGATCGTCGAGCGCGTGGTGGAGCGTGTCGAGCGCGTCCGTGAGCGTGAGAAGTTGCCGGCGCGTCGCACCGGCTACATCCAGAAGGCGGTGGTCGGCGGCCACAAGGTCTATGTCCACACCGGCGAATATGCCGATGGCCGCCTCGGCGAGATCTTCATCGACATGCACAAGGAGGGCGCGGCCTTCCGGGCAATGATGAACAACTTCGCCATCGCGGTCTCGCTCGGCCTGCAATACGGCGTGCCGCTGGAGGAGTATGTCGAGGCCTTCACCTTCACCCGCTTCGAGCCCTCGGGCTTCGTGCAGGGCAACCAGTCGATCAAGAACGCGACCTCGATCCTCGACTATGTCTTCCGCGAGCTGGCGATCTCCTATCTCGGCCGGCATGACCTCGCCCATGTCGATCCCAGCGAGATTGGCCATGACGTGATGGGCAGCGGCGTCGATCAGGGCCGGGCGCCGGATGCGGCCGGGCCGATCACCTCGACCCCGCTGGCCTCCTCGGGCTTCCGCCGCGGCAAGCCGATCAACCTGCTCGCCATCCAGGGCGGGGCGGCGGCCAACGACGCGGTCGCGCGCTCGACCAGCAGCGCAACCGGCCTCGCCACCGCGGGCGCGACCGCGCTGAAGGAGGAGCCGGAGGCCTATGGAGAGGCTGAGATGAGCAAGCTCGGCTTCGCCGCGCCGGCCGCCCAGCCGACGGCATCCGAGCGCCGGGCCGAGGCGATCATGAAGGGCTATGTCGGCGACAGCTGCGGCGAGTGCGGCAACTTCACGCTGGTCCGGAACGGCACCTGCCTGAAGTGCAACACCTGCGGTTCGACGACCGGGTGTTCGTGAGGTCTAGCCCACTGGTCGTGAAAATCGAGGCATAGTGTTGCCGCGATTGCAGGTCGAGTTCCGCAATTCGGATGGGCGCCCGACAATGTCGGGCGCCTTTCATTGTTGGGTTCCGTGGGATCATTGTCCGGCGTGCGGCGGGCGGATTGATGGAATGCCCGACTCTGATTAGAGCGCCATTGAAATTGATGGCATGCGATCCCCGTTGATTTGATCATCCAAGACGCACGTTAGGGATGGTCAATTGTGGCTCGAAAGCCTGTCATTCCAGGACAGAACTGCGTGCCTCCTCGAGAGGTATCCGCGCAATTCCGACAAGCAAACGGCTTCGCAGCCCCGCAAATTAAGTGAGACTGAAGAAGTCGAGCTGAAGCGCGAACTCAGCGGACTGCGCGATCGCTTGTCGGATGTCCGAGCGGAGCCGAACACGGATCCAAACGAGCGCCGTCGACGAGTCCAGCACCTCACGCGTCGCATACACGAAACAGAGGTCTCGTTGGGAATTGCAAAGGAAGCACATCTAGGCCGTTCCCAAGATGGTGCTCTGACGAACGGCTTGGGCGATGCGCCCTCAGAACCCCACGCAACATTTTCTACCCGAGGCCCGGGACCGCGGCCGCCGCCACGCCCGCGGCCTCCTCGCGGCAGATCGAAAGATAGCTGATGAATGATACTGAACCTGTGGTTGAGCCCTCAATCCGCGCCGACCAACTGAATTACAAATCCGGAATCTCGTACCGCGCCTGGAATCTCAGGTTCGATGCTCTTCGAAATGCGCACTACCATAAGGCACGCCAACGACGCCTCGATACATGGTCCAAGAGCGCCAACTTTCTTGTCGTCGTCCTCGGCACTACGGCCGCCGCGGACTTGGGCAGGAATATTTTTTCCAAGCAGTTTCCAACAATGGAAGCAGGCGCGACCGCGGTCACAATCGGCTTTGTCGTCGCTGTAATCGGCGCGCTGCAACTCGTTTACGACTGGTCCGGTCGAGCAAGAACACACGAATTCCTGCAGCGACGCTTCTATGAGGTGATCGCGAGGATCGAAGAAAGAAGACCAGAGAACGACGAGCAGCTTGCCGAGCTTGAGGCCGAGATGGTCAGGATCTATGCGGACGAGCCCGCGACACTCCGTGCTCTCGACACTGTCGCCTACAACGAGGCTGTCGATGCTCTCGGATCAATCAATGGACGGAATGATCGCCTCGTCGTTACATGGCTCCAGCGCTTGTTCATGCACTGGTGCTCATTTTCTCAAACTCACTTCCCGACCGAGGGCGAAAAGCTGGGGAATTAAGGGCACTCATTCGCCTCGCACGAGAACGACGAAAATCGCTGTTCTACCGCCCTTGCAATGACCGCGAGAGCAAGGAAGGTTGCCAAGGCATCGGGTGAACACCCAGGAGATACTCATTTGCTCATCCCCTGCCGACGTTTACTGTATCGTTACCACAAAATTCGGAAAGATTAACGGTGAGCCGGGATTCCGGATTAACCCCATTGAAGCAGACTATTCCATTCCCCGAGGACCGCCGCTTTGCGGCATTTTAAACTCGGAGGGGCCCGCTTTCGAAGCAGGGCCCTAGAAGCAATCTGGCTATGATGCTATCAAACAATTAGTGCAATCGGGCGTTGCATCGCGCCTGGTTGAGAAGGCAAAAAATGAACGCATTTAAACCCAGAAAGGCCGCGCATGTGACCGCATACTTCGCGATTCGCGAAGGCGGTGCCATCGACGTGCTGAAGCTCGCGAAGCTCTTGTATCTCGCGGAGCGCGCTTACCTCGACGCTTACGAACTGCCCCTGACCGGCGACAAGCTTGTCGCCATGCCTCACGGCCCCGCGCTCTCCGAGACCCTAAACCATGTGAATGAATCACCGAATCCGGGTTGGCAGGCAGTCGTGAGCGAGCGATCGGGCAATACGGTTAGTGTTGTACCAGGTGTCACGATACAGTCGCTCAAAAGGTTGTCGCCCGCCAATATCGAAGTGTTGGAAGAGGTTTGGCAGAAGTACGGCCATTTGGATGGCCTCACCCTACGCAATTTCACGCACGACAACTGCGCTGAATGGTCAGACCCTCGGGGATCCTCACACGAGATTTCGTACGCTGACCTTTTTCGAGCTCTCGGTAAGGACGATATCGAGGAGCTGATCGAAGAAATCCAGATCGCACAAGGGCTTCAATTGGCCCCCGCTCGATACGGCAATCACAGAAGTCGGCATTGAGCTAACGAAAACTATGCGGGCCTATCATACGACGTGGATGCCGACCCTGGGCGCTTGCCTCCTGATTCCTTCAGGCCCGCCAGGGAATCGCGGCTTAAACCACCTTCACGTCGTAGTGACAGCTATCAATCCTGAGGGCGAGGTACTGCTCGTACCAATTACCAGTCTGAAGGGTAGAAGGCGCGAAGACGATAGCTGCATCCTCGAAATCGGCGAACACGATTTTATCTGGAAGCGTAGTTATGCCTCGTACGCGACGGCTGAAGTCTGGCAAGCGAAGGCGCTGATCGAAGCAGTTCGAAACCGTAGATTTCCGCCAAAGCCCCCTGCAAGCCGCCCCATCTTGGCGCGCATCAGAGAAGGCGGCAAAATCTCCAAACATCTCGACGAGGACCTCCGGGAGATGCTGTGATCTGTCTGGCTTTTAGGCCTTTGCGGTAGAGAGCTTTTACCTGGAAGCGGCGCAGCTGATAGGCGGCTACATCGCCTCACAAGCCTCTAAAAGGTACATCGAATCTGACCTCCGCTGCCTTGTTCACCGCATCGGAAGGGATCGCCCCGCTGCGAGTAGTCCGTTGCAGACCGCGGCAGCCGTGGTGTCGCGATGCATAAAGCGCGCTCGCGCTTATCCTCATGCCCACCCACTGGCTGCCGGACATTGACCTGCAATCCGGGGTGCCCGATGAACGACGCGGGAGAAGATTGAGTATCAGCTATGCCGTTGGAGCTCACCAAGGATACCTTAGAGCTAGCCTTTGACGATCTTGGTCAAATGGCCCGAACCCGTGGGCTCATTGCTGAAATAGCGGTTTACGGCGGCTCTTGCCTTCTCCTGGCAACCGATATTCGCGAGGTCACCCGGGACGTCGACTCCGTCTTCATGGCGGAATCGGAGTTCCTCTATGAGGCGGCGGACGCGATCGCTCGGAAGAGGAACCTCCCCGACGACTGGCTCAACCAGTCAGTCAAGCACCTGGTTACCTCGCCAGGCAGCCGTCAGCCTCGTTTGAATGTCTTCGGAGAATATCCGCGGGATGATGGCGCGCCTGGATTGCGGGTCTTTCTGCCGACGCCCGAGTACATTCTTGCGATGAAGTTGATAGCCTCCCGTCGCGAGGACCTTGATGGCGCACGTCGCGATCGCCACGACATCGCTCAACTGATGCATGTAACCGGCCTCCGAAACGGGGCTGCCCTTATGGAGCTGGTGAAAGGCTTCTTCCCTGCCATTCCCGGCATCGACAACCGCGTTCTCGCGAAAATCGACGACGTCATTCAATACGCCAAGGAGCACAGTCAGCATGTCAAGCGCCGGCCGACCTGGAACGCTCGCAGAGGTCGTGAGCCGGGCGGCCTTGGGTGAGCAAGCGCTAACAGTCGCACTCCACGAATTCCTCGACGAGTTTTATCTCGACAGCGATCAAGCGAGTCGAGCTCGCCGTCTTGAGGACGAACCAGCCCTTCTCGGACATTCCGAGACAGACGCCTATATTGGCGCTGTTGGCGAGCATTTGGCGCGCCGGTGGCGGCTCGGCCAGCCGCCAAGATGGACGGACCGAAAGGCACGGTTCTTGGCAAAGCCCTGGTTTCCTCCCGGTACCGATCAGGAAAAATCCTTCTTGCTGGCGGAGAGCCCTTTGGCATTTCGACGAAGGATGCTCTTCGTCTCGGCAGAGCCGCTTCGGCGCGCACGGATGCCGCGAGATGAGCGCTGGTACGCCCTTGAAGAGGCACGCACCGGCCTAAATCTCCGCGCGATGCGTCCTCAGGAATGATGAGCTCGATCGCAAACCTGAGCGCACACATGGTGGCTTAGCAAGGCTATCCGCCTTCGGAGGCGGTCAACTTCGTTCGAACAATAGGTGCGCCGCATGTTATCATGTGAGGCTATCGCCCATCGGGACCGCAGGATCAGAGAATGCGTTTTGATTACATCGACAAAAAGCGCCTGGAAGATATTTTTGAAGCCATGGACGAAGCTTCAAGTGGCGATTTTCGCGAAAAGCAGGTTCTTTGCATCTTTGGAGCCGCTGCGATCATCTCTTACGGTTCAGTAGCCCGACAAACGCAAGACATCGATGTTTGGCGGCCCGCGAGCATGCTGATCGACCGAGCGCTGCGCCAACTCACTCTCGCCGCCGGCCTGGACTTCAATCCGCTCGAAATCGAACCGGATAGGCCGTACCTGCAAGTGGTCGATGATGGCGTCGTGCGGATGCCAAACTTTGATTCTGAAACCTTCACGTGGGCGACGGGACAGAAAAATCAGACGATTTGGACAGGAGCCTCACTCACCATAGTGGCGCCGCCCCCTGAGATCGTCGCTGCCGCAAAGATGGTTCGCGCTGAGCCCCAAGACGTTGAAGACGTGATCTTCCTGATGAATATGAAGAACGTCTCAGTCGCGCAAATCGCCGGCGCCATCAAGTTCTTCCCTGCGGAGGCGCGTGAACAAGCCGGCGCAAACATGGTGCTGCTCGAGTATGCAGCGCGCAACCAAGTGCGTGACCTATCTCGCGACCGCAATGGGTACGAGCGATGAGCGCTAGAGAGATTCATGTGGCCGGTGTGCGGCTTCTGGTTTCGCTGAAAAAGGATCAACTCGCGATTGCGAAGGCGTTGATCGCGCGCGACGTCGTCGCCTTACATGGCGCGACCGAAATTGCATGGAAGCGTCCGGATCCCCGCCTCGCAGCAACTGACCCCGCGCTTTATAAGGCGCTCAGTGACGGCGTAACCGCCTTTTTTTTGAAAGGATACGCAGTGCTCAATCGCGAAAAGCTTGCGGCCGAAGCTGCTGCCGAATTGCTGCGTCGTCGCGGCTCTTAGGCTGTGCGTGCCGTTTATTTGACGGCCCGGGTATGATACCCGTTCTCCGTCAAGAGGTCGGGTGTGACACCCATTCTGGGGGGGGCATTTTTGCAGTTCGTCGCCACGCCCATCGCTTCGCAGCTAACCGGCCTTTCGACGGAAAAACTCCGCGAATGGACAAGCCGGCGCGCGCTGGTTCCGGCCGATGTTCGACCGAAGCAGAAGGGCTCGCCGGCCAAGTTCAGCTGGCAGACGATCCTCGTGCTGCGTATCGCCGATTGCCTGCGGAGCCAATTCAAGCTGGAGCTCGAGGCGCACAAACCCTTCTTCGCCGATTTCAGACGAAAGCTCCGCAAGACGTCGTTCATTGCATTATGGGGCAATCGCCTCGCTTTGGCCGCTACCGGCGAGTGGAAGCTCATCGGGAACAGCGATCCGGTCCCGCCCGGCGACGTCCTGCTCATACACCTTGACCCGCATCTTGCCATTTTGCGGGACGGCTTCGCACTACCTGATCCGGCTTTGGCCGAAGGGCAGTTCGACCTGTTTTCCCTGCCAAACCTGCACCGGCCCAAAGCCGGATCGCAGGTCTCGCGGGAGACGCGATCGCCTCACCGGCGGTCGGCATGAGCGCCGTGGCTCCGCGCCAGGATTTCCTGCGGCCAGCCTTCGCAATCGTGTTTGTTCATGATATGTTCTCATTCATTGCAGAGGTGAATCAGTGACGACAGTTGCCGTCCAGAACTGGCTGGAAAGGCTCGGCTACGCAGCCGAGACTGCCGTTCTGCACCGCAGCGGCGATAAAGTACCCGAAACGCATCCCTATGCGCTTGAGATCAAGACGCTACTCAAAGCCGACGGTGCGATCCGTGCTCAGGCCGTCTTCGATGTCGAGGGCGTACCAACCGTCGTGTTCGTTGGGAATGACGGGCAGCCGCTGCCGACCAAAGCCCTCGACGAAATCCGTAAGAGAATCTGGAATCAGAATCTTGCCACTGTCGTCATAGAGATCCGCGGCGACAAAGCTCTTGCGGTTCCAGCGCGCAAGCTACGGCACGCGGGAGAATATTTGTCGTTGCGGGACGCGAGCGCCGACGGACCATTTTCGGCGTTGGAGGTGGCTTCGGCCAATCTTTCCAGGCGCCTGCCCAAGTGGTTCGACATCAAGGCTAGGGTCGACCGGAAGCTGCTGAAGAACCTATCTGCGGCGGTCGAGCAGCTGACAGAGAACGGTTTCAAGGGAATTTCCGACGAAATCACCCGCAGGCGATTGGCCGAGCTCCTGATGGGGCAGGTTCTCTTCGTCTCGTACCTCGAGCATCGCGACATTGTCGGTGAGACCTATCGTACCCGTCGCGGCGTTGAGACGCTGCCCAGTCTTGTCGCCGACGAGAACCGGCATGATCTGCGTAGGCTGATCGATCGTTTGCGCGCTGACTTCAACGGCGACTTTCTTGGTGATGATCGCCACGATCCCTGGACCGCGCTCAAATCTGAAGGCTTTGACCTGCTGACGCAATTTCTGCGGCGGACAGACCTACGGACCGGCCAAGGCGATTTCTGGAACTACGACTTCAGCTACATTCCGGTCGAGCTGCTCTCCGGACTATACGAATCGTTCCTGTCACCCGAGCAACAGGCCGACGACGGGGCGTATTATACCCCTCGCAATCTGGCGATGCTCGCTGTCGATCAGGCCCTGTCGACCTCTGCTGATCCGCTCTCTGAGACCATCTTCGACGGGGCCTGCGGCTCAGGAATCCTGCTGACGACCGCCTATCGGCGGCTGATCGCCCTGTCCGAGGCGCGCCAGGGGCGCCAGCTCAGTTTTGCCGAACGCGGAAAACTCCTGAAGCAACGCATCTTCGGTGCCGATATCAACCTGATGGCCTGCCGCGTCACGGCGTTCAGCCTCTACCTCTCGCTCCTGGAAGGGCTCGAACCCGCCGACATCCTGGAAGCGCAGGATCAGGAAGGTACGAAGCTGCCACCGCTGGCTGGGACCAATCTGGTGCATGGTGCCGAGGCAGGAGACTTTTTCAAGGATGAGCACGCGTTTTTCGGCAAGCGCTTCTCGCTAATCATCTCGAACCCACCCTGGAAGGAACCACAAGGCAATGCACGGACGACGGCCGACGAGTGGGCTGACCGAGCCAAGGCCCCGTTCGTACGCCGCCAGATTGCCGGCGCCTACGCGTTGCGCGCCGCTGAGTTCCTCACGGACGATGGTAAGATTTGCCTGATCCTTCCGATCGGGCAGTTTCTTGGTGGCTCGAGCGAGGATTTCGTCGTCCGGGCCTTGAGGCTCTATAAGCCATTCAGGCTGATCAATTTCGGCGACCTGCAGGGCCTCCTTTTCCCGACAGCGGAAAACACTTGCCATGTGTTTTCCGCCCAGCGTCGGGAGGGCCGGATCGCGATCGACGAAACATTCGAATATTGCGTTCCGAAGGCGGACATCAGCCTCGCGCTGGGCCGCCTAAGTCTGCAGTCTGCTGATCGCCATCGTCCCCAGACCCTCTCGGTCATCGAGGATCCCCAGCTTCTCGTCACGCTGATGTGGGGCGATGCGAGCGATCTTGCGATTTGGACCCGCCTGTCGTTGCGCGGCACATTTGCTGACTTCTGGAAGGGAACGCCAAAATCGCGGCGATGGGTCTATCGGAAAGGCATCCACCTGCATGACAAAAGCCGGGAGGCTGTCAGTGCGGCGCCGCTCCGCTCCGTACGGCACGTTCCGATCGCAGCTCTAAAGGCAGGCTCGCCGGTCCTTCACGCTGATCTACTCGCCCCATGGCCCGATGCCCAGAACACCGTGGTCGGGCTGAATAGCGAGGTGTTGGCGGTCTTCGACGGCCCTCGTGTGCTCTTCCCGGACGGTTTCTCAAAGGAGGAGCAGAATGTGCGAGCCGTGTACTATGCTGGACCCGCGACATTCACTCACAGTGTTGGTGTGATCGCCGGCAGACCGGCCGACGCCGAGCTTTTGCAGTTCGCGGCAGTCTATTTGCGCTCCAGCCTGGCAAAGTACTTCCTGATGATGCGGGGCTGGAAAATGCTCTGCGAGAGGAATGGGGTCCATCTGGCAGACGTGGCGTCATTTCCCTTCTTCGAGCCCAAGGATGCGCCCGATCCGGTTGCCGCAAAAGCGGCTCTGGCAGCAGTAGCCCGGCATGTCGCCGCCCTCGCAAAACTGCCTGAGCCGTCGCAACGATCGCACTACATCCAGATTCAGGCGAAACTCGACGACGAGATTTTCCGTTATTTCGGCCTCACGCCGAAGGAACAGGAGCTGGTTCGCGAGACCGTCGAAATCCTTTTGCCGTCGGTCCGACCGCGCAGCTTCAAGAGCCTCGACACGAAAGCTCAGGCGGCAGCTGGACGAAGAGATCTCGAGACCTATTCTCAAGCGCTTGCAGAATCACTGACCTCATGGCGAACTCGCAGCCAAGGTCGGGGCCGCTTTGAAGTCGATGTCGTTGCAAGCGATCATCGACGCGAAGGGCCCTCGGGAATCGTTCGGATTGCCTACGCCTCGGAGCTTACTGCCCCGCCAATATTCGACGCGACAGTGAACGACCTGCTCGTCGTCGAAACGTTGGCTGAGCTGCGGGAGTACGGGCTTCGGGTGGTTCCGGCTGGGGACTCGATCAGTTTGGTGCCGGACGTGAACATTTGGATTGGTGGAGCGCTTTATCTGGTGCGTCCGCTCACCCGTCGCAGCTGGACTGTGCGTCAAGCACTGCGCGATGCCGAAACCATCGTTCGATCCGTACAATTTGGCGCTACACAAGGTAGGGATGCGGTGCCGGCGTGATGACGTCCCCTGACTGGCTGGCCGCGTTTCCTATTCAACCCGCTTCTGCGGCAGTCGAGGCGTTGCAGGACGCCTGGCGTGAACTGGCCAGGCAACCGCTACCCGACTTCAGCCCGCAATCCAAAGAGCCTGCGCTTACAAAGCGTCTCAAAATGTATGTCCAGGCCTTTACTGCTCGGGAACGCGGCCTGCTTGGAATGTGGGCGACTGAAGATGCCTTCGGCGATATTGACCGCCAGACCGCCAGGATTATCGAAGAACGGCGGACGGATATTATCTACGGCTGGAACGATTCATCCCGCGATTTGAAGCTAGTCTTCGAGTTTAAGCGGATCGGACGGCAAAAGCGGCATCGCGACCACTATCTCGGCGAAAAGGGCCTCGGCCGCTTTGTGACCGGCATTTACAGCCGTGACCAAGAGGTCGCCGCGATGGTCGGTATCCTGCTCGATCCCGAGCCTGATGTAGTCCCACCGATCAGAATGGCTCTGAGCAACGCTGCTGTCGCGAGCCCATTGAAGCTGCGCCCGTCGCCCGCTGGCTTGCCCTATACCCAGCCATCGACCCTGTTCGGAACTGCTGACTTCGATACCGACCATGATCGCGATCCGTCAGTGGCACCCCATGGTCGTATCCGGGTGTCGCATTTCTTTTTCGTCTTCGGCTATCCGGCGACCACGCGAAAGCCGAAGAAGGCGCCTGCCCAAACGAACGGCAATCCATAATGTCTTGGCACTCGTAAAGTTCTGCAGCGGCAGGCGGCCGAACATTCTGCCAGATGAGCCGATATGACATACGCCTATGACATCAAAGACTGCGACGTTGTCGATCGGCAGCGCCTGCAGGCCTACCGCGCTAAGCGATCGGAGTGGATCCACCTGCTGAACGGTGATCCGGATCATGCTGTTTGGCGCCAGATCACCTCGATGCTGTGGAACGACGCAGTCTTTCGAACGGCGAACGAGGCCCGTCGATTATCTCGGGCAGGCGGCTACAAGTCGTCGGCTCGTAATTGGTCGATCGCCAGGTTCCTAGATCAGGGCTTCGTCGCGACGCAGACCCTGTCCATTCGCAAGCTGATGGAAAGGGCGTCTACAAATCCGGCAAAGCAGGTGGTCTCGCTGCGGCGCGTGATCGACGACATCGTCAAGCATCGAGAGCTCATCACGCGTGAGATCTATGTCTCCTACGATGGTCTCCCTTACGATTCTGAGCCAGGTAGGCAAGCTTTCTATCAGGCAGCCCTGAAGCGCGGCTCCGGCGTGCAGGTTGAATGGCTCCCCACCCGCGGCCCCGGCGCCTGGGGCATGGCAGAGACCGTCCATGAGCAATTTGATGCTATTTCGAGTGGCGGTGAACGCTCTCGCGAGGATCTGATAAGTCCGGACGTGTTCGAGAAGATCGAGCAAGAGCTGATTGAGAGCGGCTGGAAAGATATCGCAGCTACGGGAAACAAGTTCATTGCTCATGCGGCCGACGAGCATTCGCGGATCGACGTCGCCAATGGTTTCTCGCTGAACGCTTTAGAGAAGTGCCACAAGGCGATCTGCAGGGTCGCCGCGACGATATACGGATCCCTCCTATATGAAAGCGCCATGGGCATGTTCCCAGTGCCTCAATTCAATCACTTCGAGAACTTGGAGGAGGTTTGGCTGAAGCCAAACGATGTAACCGAGCTCGAGAAGTTCTGGGACGCTCACATCGAGAAGGTCGACGCCTGGAGCAACGATAGCGTGGTTAGCTCAGCCGCGACGGCGCGCACCGAGAGCAGTTGATCCCGACCTTTCAATGGGATTACAGGCTCATGCCTCACGAGCCTGCACATGGCGATCGTGCAAACATCGAAAGCGCAATCCGTTGCCTTGCGAAGTCCTTCTCAGATCCGCAGCCGCACTGGCTGGCGCGAACAGTCAACAGAGCAACCGCAATGCGCCCCGATACCCTATACGAAGTGGCAGCCGAAGAACTCCTGGGCGGGATCACTTTGGGAAATAATCTCCTTCAGGAATTCCTGGACGAGTTCTATCTGTGCACCTCGTCGGATCGCCGAAAGCAGATGCTCGCGCAGGAGCCGCCTTTGCTCGCTTCGCAGCGTCGCAATGCGCTTTACGGCGCCGTCGCAGAATATCTGTCCCGGCAATACAAGCTCGGCTCGGGTCCCGCTTGGTGCTACGCGCCCGAACGGTTTCTCGATGAACCTTGGCACACATGCGACCGCCCAACTCCCGGGTTGATTGAGTTCCTGACGTTCTCAAGCCCCGCTGAATTCCGCCATCGCAACATCTTCACGGAGGCTCGCCCATTGAGGCGGGCGACAACGCCCAATCGCTGAGTTCCGTCGGATGCGCTTTCTGGATCTCGCCAATACATCCTGTATGGATGTTGGCGGTGCGGCACGCGGCGCGCCTGGCAGGCCGTTGAAGAGCCAGTCGGGCTAGCCAAGAACCACAACTCGATCTTGCGGCCGAGCGTACTTCGGTTCGTCTTCAGCCTGGCACGGAGCGGCTTGTAGGGCGCAAAGCCGGTAGCTTTTCGTAACCGAAGCCCGCTTGTCGGCTTTTGCAGGGGGACTAGGCGATCTGCCGCTGGTGATCAGCTTGACCGGCTGACTGACCAGGTGAGGAACCACTCGGCTGGGCTCCGGTATCGCCCACTTTCGACATGGTAATCGTGACACATAGACCGCCGGCCGCGCGGTTGGCCAATTTGATCTGTCCGCCGTGAGATTGGATTACGGATCCTGCGATGGTGAGCCCCAAGCCGGTGCCGCCAGTCTGGCGACCGCGGGATTCCTCAAGCCGAACGAAAGGATGAAACACACGTCCCATATCGGCTTCCGGGATGCCGGGCCCTTCGTCCTCGACCGTGATGACGAGTTGATCATTGGCCTCGGCAATCATGACGCTGACTGTCTCGCCATATTTGATGGCATTGCCGATGATGTTGGAGAAGGCGCGCTTCAGGGACAGCATGCGTCCCAGAACCGGGGCGGATGTAAGCCCCGCCAGCGCGACGCAGTGCCCTTGGTCAATATGATCGTCGACGATCGTCTCGATGACCGAGGCGAGGTCAATCCGTCGGATCGCCTCGCTAGAGACCCCACCGCGCAGATATTCGAGCGTCGAATCGATCATAGCTTCCATCTCGCCGAGATCGCCATCGATGAGTACACGCGTAGGCTCATCGTCCAAGAGCTCGGAGCGGAGCCTGAGGCGCGTGATCGGCGTGCGCAGATCGTGCGAGACCGCTGCCATGGCTTGCATGCGCTCGGTGACGAGGCGCTGGATGCGTTCGCGCATGGTGTTGAAAGCGCGGGCTGCCCGGCGCACCTCAATGGGACCGTTCTCGGGAAGTGGTTGGGGCGTCTGATCAAGGCTGAAGCGCTCGGCCGCGATGGCGAGATCGCGCAGTGGTCGCGTCGCCCAGCGCAGCAGCAACAAGGCGACGACGACGATTCCGACGCCGAAGCAGATAGTGATTGCGACTACACTCCAGTCGATATGCTGGCTTGCTCCGAGGGCGGAGGACGAGAAGTTCACCCAGGAGCCGTCGGCCAGCCGGACTGAGACCAGCATCATGTGCCGGTAGGCATCAGCCTTTCCGCTTCCCAAAGCTCCGTCATCCGCAAAGCCGACCCGGAATGACTCCGTGGCGAGTTCGGGAGCCAGCTCCTTGAGCCGCGCCTCCATCATCTTGGCTCGCTCTGTCGCCTGTGCGTTGCCGAGCACCAGGCTGACCTTGCTCCAGTGCACTTCGAGGCTGGCGCTCGACAGATCATGCGCGACGCGATCGCGCTCCGGCGCGTCAGGAGTGCTCGCGATCGCTCGCTTGATCGAGACGACGCGCTCGGCAAGGCCGCGGTCGCGCGCCGCCGTCGCGAGGCTCTCGAAGCCGACACGATAGGCCCAGAAGCCGAGCAGGTGAAAAGCCAGCAGCGCCGCAACCAGGATCAGGATGGCGCGGCTGGCGACGGTGTCGGGCCAGACTCGTTGGGTGAGCGTCTTCAAGCGGAATGTCCTTCCCGCACGCGGACGTCGGACGCAAACAAATAGCCGGAGCCACGAACGGTTTTTATGAGGTGACCACCATTCGTCACGGCTTCAAGCTTGCGGCGCAGGCGGCTGATCTGGACGTCGATCGTGCGATCGAAGTGGGCACCGCTGGTCCGGGCCTTGGCGAACTGCATCAAGCTTTCTCGCGACAGGACGCGGTTGGCATGCTCGGCGAAGGCAACCAACAGGTCGAACTCACCGGTTGAGAGATCGATCAGCGTTCCCGAAGGCGACTGCAGCTCGCGACGGCGAAGGTCCATCGTCCAGCCATCGAAGGTAATAACCTCGGTAGGTCGAGGCTCAGTCGTCCCGCGCGCTGTCCGGGATCGACGAAGGACGGCTCGAATGCGTGCCAGCAGCTCGCGCGGACTGAACGGTTTGGTCACATAATCGTCAGCTCCGCCCTCAAGCCCGATGATCCGATCGCTCTCCTCGCTGCGGGCCGTCAGCATCACGATCGGCACCTGCGAGGTCGCGCGCACGTCGCGGCAGAGCTCGACGCCGGATCGGCCCGGCAGCATCAGATCGAGGACGATCAGATCGATAGTTGTGCGAGCCAGGACATCCATCATCACGCGGCCATCCGGCGCTCCGGTGACCTCATAGCCGTGGCGCTGGAGAAAGCGGGTGACGAGGAGCCTGATCTGTGGATCGTCATCCACCACCAGAATATGCCCGTGATCATCGGCTACAGTCTTGATCGGATCCTGGTCCATCTCGCGCGTGAGTTTCCTGAACAAACTTGTGTGTGCATGCTTTTGCCGTCTTGGCGGTCACAGAATAGCGCGCTTGTCGCGCTGCCGCCCGCGTTGCTTTGATACAATTTGTAACGGACACGGGCGGAAGAGCGCTGCTACCCCTATCTCGTGGAAACATAGGGAGCCGAATCGTGACGTTCGTGAAGGTGCCGTTCTTGGCAGGCATAGGATTGGCGTTGGGCGCCTGCTCCGCCACGATCCCGGATCATCTGGCGCGGCCGGCCGATCCGAACGTCCGCGTCCCCGCTGTCGCCTACCGCAGCGTGACGGCCGGCGCCGCGACTTTTCGTCCAACCGATCCGAAGGATTGGCGCGAACTCAACCGCCAGGTCGGGCCGAAATCATGACGCTGCCTGTTCATCCAACCACTTCCCTTGCGCCATCGATCGAAAGGCCAGCCTTGACTGCTCTGACTGTGCCGAACGCCCGCCGCCTGCTGCGCTGGGGCCTGCTCGCCGGCACGGCGGCGCTGCTCGGCGGCTGCGCCGGCTTCTCGCCCGATGGCGGCATGGCGCCGATCCAGGCCGCGGCCTATGCCGAGATCGGCAAGGAGGTGACCAAGATCGGAGACGATCAGGCGGCGCTAACCGCCAAGGCGCGGGTCGACCAGCTCCTGCGCAAGCCGCTGACGGCCGATAGTGCCGTCCAGGTCGCGCTGCTCAACAATCGCGGCCTGCAGGCCGCCTTCAACGAACTCGGCATTGCGGAGGCACAGATGGTCGCCGCCAGCCTGCCGCCCAATCCGCGCTTCGGCATCTCCAAGCTCTCCGGCCGTTTCGAGGTCGAGGTCGAGAGACAGATCGTCGGCAGCCTGCTCGCGCTCATCACCTTGCCGGCCAGGGCCGAGATCGCCGGCGATCGCTTCAAGACCGCGCAGTTGCGGGCGGTCGAGGCGGTGCTCCGGCTCGCCGCCGACGCGCGGCGTCAGTATTATCGCGCGGTTGCCGCCAACGCCCAGGTCGCCTTCTATCAGGAGGCCAAGGCCTCCGCAGATGCCGCCTCCGAGCTGTTCAAGCGGCTCGGCGAGTCTGGTGGCGTCAACAAGATCGACCAGGCGCGCGAGTTCGCCTTCGAGGCCGAGCTGACCGTGCAGCTCGCCCAGGCGCGCCAGCAGCAGTCCCAGGAACGAGAGCGGCTCATTCGTCAGCTCGGGCTCTGGGGCGGGGATCTAAAATTCCGGGTCGGTTCCTTGCCGCCGCTGCCACGGCTGCAATCTGTCAAGGCGATCGAGGCCGAAGCGCTGCGCAAGCGCGTCGATATCCAGATCGCGCGGGCCGAACTCGACACGCTGGCGAAATCGCTCGGCCTCGCCAATGCGACCCGCTTCGTCAACGACATCGACCTGCTCGGGCGTCGCACCTACGATCGCGGCCGCAGCATCGGCGCAGACGGCGATGTCGAGCGCGAAGTCCGACGCAGCAGGACGCTGGAGCTCGAGATCGACATCCCGATCTATGATTTTGGCCAGTCCAAGGTCGCGCTCGCGGAACAGACCTACATGCAGGCGGCGAACAAGCTGGCGGAGAAGGCGGTCAATGCCCGCTCCGAGGCGCGCGAGGCCTATACCACCTACCGCGCGAACTACGACATCACCCGGCAGTACCAGAACAACGTCCTGCCGCTGCGCAAGATCATCCAGGACCAGTCGCTGCTGCAGTACAGCGGCATGCTGAACGACGTCACCGACCTGATCACCGACGCCCGCAACCGCATTCTCTCCAACGTCGCGGCGATCAATGCG
>JAAEQB010000021.1 GCA_024231975.1 Allobosea sp. | reverse complement strand
GTACCGGCCACGTGGACCAGGTCCCTGCGCGCATCTCTAGCGCCCGACGAGAGATCGCCGACGATCTCGACCTCTTGGCGCACCAAACGGTGAAAGGGCAAGGTCGTCGTCATCACAGCCTGGCCCCCGTCGTACATGGCCGACACCGTCCGCCCCGCGAACCAGCCGCGCCCGCTGTAATAGTCATAGCTCAAGCTGCGCCAGTAGAAACGCGGCTGCGCGCCGGACGGCGGATCGCTGATGCTGACAAACATCACCACCCGATCCGACAGGTCCGGCCCGGCCCTGAGCAGGTGGCGGCGGGGCAGCCCACCGACGCGCATAGCGTCAAAGGTGCTCGACTGCACCGGCGCGGCTCGCTGTTCCACTCCCAACGATTCGGCGACTGTGCCGCCTTCGTCCGACTGCTCATCTTTGTCAAAGCGGTCTCCAAATTCGATGATCTTTTGCACCGAGATTGACGAGAGCAACGTGGCCGCAAGCATCAGCGCCAGCGATAGGAGCGCGGCCTTGATCGTCAGGTCTCGCCAGATGTCGCGGGAGAATTGGATCTGGGTCTCCCGCCAACGATGTTCGCGGGCGTCATGCCGCGCCAGGGCCATCAACAACAGGGCAGCGCCCAGCGGCGGCAGCAGGCTGAGCGGACTGGCCCGCACATAGTGGAGCGTCGAAACCAGCAGCGCGATGGCGGGGAGCAGGGCGGGCAGCGGTTGGTGACGACGTACT
>JAAEQB010000020.1 GCA_024231975.1 Allobosea sp. | reverse complement strand
GCTGACCGTCTCGGGCAATGTCTCGTTCGCCTCGGGCTCGACCTATCAGGTCGAGGTCAACGCCGCCGGCCAGAGCGACAGGATCGTGGCGTCGGGCAGTGCCAGCATCACCGGCGGCACGGTGCAGGTCCTGGCCGAGAACGGCAATTACGCCGCAAGCACGAGCTACACTGTCCTGACAGCGTCAGGTGGTGTGACCGGCCAGTTCACGACGGTGACTTCGAACCTGGCCTTCCTGACGCCGTCGCTGGCTTACGGCAGCAACAATGTCACGTTGACCATGACCCGCAACGACGCCTCGTTCGGGCCGGGCGAATCCGGCCGCGCCTCCATCGCGCAGACCCGCAACCAGGGCTTCATCGCGGTGGCGGCGGAGCGGCTGGGCGTCGGCAACCCGGTCTATGACGCGCTGGTCTCGGCGACGGCGGCCGAGGCGCGGGCTGGCTTCGACCTGCTTTCGGGCGAGGCGCACGCCCAGGCGGTCTCGGTGATGATCGACGAGAGCCGCCTGGTGCGCGACACGATTCTGGGCCATCTGCGCGGGCCGCTGCTGACCGCGCCCGGCCAACAGGTCGCAGGCGCCTTCACCGCCGACCTGCCGGGCAGGAAGGGCGCGGTCGTAATGCCGGCACCGGTGCCGCAGCCGCGCTATGCGCTCTGGGGCACCGCCTTCGGCAGCACCGGCAACACCGACGCCGACGGCAATGCCGCCTCGCTCAACCGTCGCAGCGGCGGCGCCCTGCTCGGGGCGGACCTGATGCTCTACGACGCGCCGGGCTCCTCACTGAAGCTCGGCGTCGCCGGCGGCTACAGCCAGTCGCGCTTCGATCTCGATGCGCGCCTGTCCTCGGGGCGTCTCGAAAGCGGCCATGCCGCGCTCTATGCCGGCGCCCGCTTCGGCAGTCTCAGGTTCGATGCTGGCGCGGCCTATACCTGGTCCGAGAGCGACATCCGCCGCCAGGTCCAGATCCGCGGCTTCGGCGACCTGTTGCGGCTGCAGCGTCCCGGCTCGGTGACGCAGGGCTTCGCCGAACTCGGCTACGCCTTCGCCTTCCAGGGCTTCGCCATCGAACCGTTCGCCCAGCTCGCCCTGATCCGGGTCTCGACCGATGCCGGCACCGAGCGCGGCGGCGCTGCGGCCTTG
>JAAEQB010000019.1 GCA_024231975.1 Allobosea sp. | reverse complement strand
GCCGTCCGCCTTCGATCGGCACATGCAGGCGAAGCTCGCGTTCGAGCCAGGCAAAGCGCATCAGCCCCGTCGTGAAGATGCCAAAGATGAAGATGATTGCGCCGCCGAGGATGCCGGCTTCGTAGCGATAGGCGAGAAGGAGGTGGCTGAGCGCGCTCGCGCCTGCGCCGAGAAGCACGAAGACCGTCGAGAATCCGAGCACGAACCAGACACTCATAACGAGCGCGTTGAGCCGCGACGATGACCGCGGGGGCAGGCCGCCGGCCGCAGCCGCGCCGCCGGCGATATACGAGACGTAGCCAGGGACGAGCGGCAGGACGCAAGGCGACAGGAACGAGACCGCGCCGGCCGCAAGCGCCGCCCAGATGCCGATGCCGGCGATGTCCATCAGCGTGCGCTCCTTTGCGGGGCGCCGGCGAGAAGGGCCGCGATCTCGTCGATCATCGGCTTCTCGTCCCAGGCTCGTACGCCGAACCAGCGCCCTCGCTCGGAGCCGTCGGGGCCGAACAGGATCGTGGTGGGCAGCCCGGAAACCGACAGCCGGCCCACCGACGCGCCCGTCGGATCGAGGTAGACCGGGAGGTCTTTGACGTTCAGTTGCGTCAGGAGCGGCTCGACGACTTCGGCCCCGTCGCGGTCGACGGAGAGCGCGAGCACGGCGGGCGGACGTCCGTCGAGGCCGCGGTGAAGCCTCGCCAGCGCCGGCATCTCCTCGCGGCAAGACCAGCACCATGTCGCCCAGACGGTCAGAAGAACGGCCTGCCCGCGAAAGCTCGCGAGGTCGGTGGCGCTTCCATCGAGCCGTTGGAATGCGAGCGCGTCGGCGCTCCGCGGCCGCAGCGTCCTATCGGTGACCATGACATAGGCGACGGCAACCGCCAGCGTCGCCATGGCGACGACGGACAGCGCAAGCCATCTGGATCTGAACGCTGGTCGGATCAATCTCGGGCCTCGAAAATGAGGTGATCGTGTCGCGCGGGCCCGAAGCGGCGAGTAACCTCGCTCGGGGCCGGCGTCGGCGGATCTACGATGGAGGACTCGCGCGCGATGACGTCGCTGGCCCTGGGGAAGGCTCGCCCTTCAGCTGCGGCGCGGTGGTCCCGTGGCCTGTTGCGGCCCCTGAGGACTGGCCGCGGGAGAGGCTTCCGCGCTCGGAGCGAGGATCGTCATCCCCGGTTCGGCACGTGCAGGTATCAATGAGACGGGTGCGGGGGGCGTCAACGGCGCCAGAGTGACCGATTTCGCCCAGACGCAGCACGTATAGACGCCTTCGACATGCGTCGTCCGATGACGCTCTGAACTCGGCGCGGTCCCACATATCTCGATGAGGGAGATTTCCCCGGCGTCGAACTTGACGGCAAGATGGGTACTGCCTGCAATCGCGCTCGCCATCAGCTGGAATATGAGCACGACGCCGCAGGCGGCGGCGAGCAGGCCGCGTCCCCAATCCCGCAATGTGCCGATCGACATCATGCCTGCAGAATAGCCCCGGCGATCAGGGATGAGCAAACGCAACCCGTCCCGCTCGCGTTCTGTTGACCGTTCCCGCCTGGATGAGCATCATCGTCATAATCGTAAACACAAGCGCTGCTCTTGACGGCGGTCTCTTCGACCTGATCAGCGCAGCGAGGCGGTGTCGGGCGAAACTTGTATGGCCGTTGGTGGAACTTATGGCCGCAAAGGTATCCTGGCCTGGCGGGGCCGCGCGGGAGATGGCGATGAACAGGCATCTTTGGTCGCTGACCCTCGTGATCGCGGCGCTCACAATCGCTCCGCAGGCACGCTCGGTGGAACTGATCGGCAAATTCGGGTACACGGGCGAGTGGGCCGTCACGGCGATCGTCGCGCCGGTCTGGTCAGGTTCTCTATGGTCGCGCGAGGCCGCAGGGCCGTTTAGGATGAAGCACACCGCAACCTGCATGCTAGGCGAGGTCGAGGAGAAGTCCGGCCAGATCAGCATCAGCCGCGTCGAACGGGGCGCGCGGTTTTCAGCCAGCTTGGAACTCGACGGGAAGAAGTGCACCTTCTCCGGGCTCCTTGCCGAGGAGCGGCTGTCCTTCGTCAGTTGTCCGGGCATGTCCGACGTTCCTTTCCGGCTCTGGGTGCGTTGATCGACCTCTCGGCGGCCGTCGCCATCGAGGATTCCGCACGAACGTCGTCAACCGCCGGGCCTGCAGGCTCTGACGCGGATGTGACCGCCGCGCGAGCGCGCTCGGGGATAGCGTCGGTCATCCGCTTTCCCAGAAGCTCGACGAGACGGAACTGCTTCCGATGCGTGACTCCATATTCGCCTGCACCAAGCGCCGGCTCCTGCTGACCGCGTTCTTCATGATCGCAGGCGGCGTGTCGCAAGCGCACGACCCGCTTTCCAGGAGCCCCGCCGGCAAAGTCGAAGCCGGCGGCGCGACGGCCGCCCGCGATCCGCTGGCGAACCGGTTCGGCGGACCGTTCAGCCTGCTCGACCAAACCGGCCGCCGCGTCAGCGATGCGGATTTTCGCGGCAGGTTCATGCTGGTCTATTTCGGCTTCAGCCGTTGCACGGACACCTGTCCCGCCGATCTGCTGACCATCGCGACGGCGCTGAACTCATTGGGCGCCGAGGCCTAGCCGATCGTTCCCATCCTGATCACGGACGATCCCGCCAACGAGACGCCGGCCGTTCTCGCGCCCTATGTCGATGCCTTCCATGCGCGCCTGCTTGGACTGACCGGCACGGAGGCGGAAATCGCCGCCGTCGCGAAGGCCTACCGGGTGCATCGGCGCAAGGTCGCGAGGTCTGCGGTCGACTACTCGGTCGATCACGGCTCATTGACCTATCTGATGGGCAGGGACGGGCAGTTCCTGACTCTTTTGCCCCACAAGACCGCGCCTGAGGCTCTCGTGTCGATTCTGCGCAAGTACTTGGCGGCGACGCCCGTCGGCAACTGAACGCTACGATCTGAACGTCCGCATCAGCGTCCTCAGCTCGTCGATCACCGCCGGCTCGTCCCATTCCTTGAGCGGATCGCCGCAGCTTGTTCGGGCGGTGTTACCGCCTGCGACTGCGCGATCATCGAGGCGCTGGCGGACCATAACCAATGCGGGCACGATCGACATTAAGGCGACCTTTGTCCCTCTCGCTCAACAATACCTCATCGGTTTATCGTTCTTTCCCACGAGGCTTTGAAGCGCTGCGATCAGGGACGTCGGTCCGATCTGTTCGAGCCCTCTGCGCAGCAGAACCCAATTCTCGCAGCAACTGCTCCCGCCGCGTTTCCGGATCGGGCATCTTCGCCACGAATTCCCGGACCTTCGCCGCCAGAGCCCGATCGCTCCCCTTCCCGGTCCGCTCCAGCTCCTTGGCATGAGCTAGGTACTGGACCCGGATCTTGGCCTGCCGGTCGCGAGCCTTTTGCTCCCAGGGACGCGCACCAACAACTCCCGCCTTTGCCGCTCGAACGACATCGTCCCGAGCCCCCTTGTCGGTGTCCGGAACGACTCCACGTCGACGCAGCGCCACCACCGTGCCCTTGTCGTACTTCCGCACCTTCCCCCGCGTCCGCCGCGGCGTTGCCTCCGCCGCGACGCCACGCAACCGTAGCTCGCCGGCAAACCGCTCACGCCAGGTTGCCAGATCGGCCTTCCGCGGGTTCAGACGCTTTCCATTGTAGCCCTGCGAGCGCACCGTCAGATGCACATGCGGATGCTTGTCATCGAGATGCTGGACGAAAACATAATCGTGGTTGGCCTCGAAGGTGTCGATCGCGAGCGCCCGCACGGCGTCCTTCACCGCGACCGGATCTGTGCCGGGCGGCATCGACAGGATGATGTTGACCGACACGCTGCCGTCGCGCCGGCGCTTGTCGTCAAGCACAGCATCATCGGTCCAGCGCGACTGAAGATCCTTGAGGCCCTCCCTGCCCTGCATCAGCGAGCCTTGCTCGGTCTCCGCCGTCAGCTCGCCATTGCGCATGATGTATTCGAGATGAGATTTGAGATGTCCGGCGTCCTTGGTCCGTCCGGTGATCTTCACCATCACCTCCGGCGCCCGGCCCACGATTCGTTCAAGCCGCGCCCGCATCGCCGGCGTGACCCGCTGAGGCGCGACTGGGTCTGGAATGTCGGCCTCGGACACACGCGGCCGGCGTACCGGCGTCCGCCAGACGTAGGAGATCGGCGGAAGGTCATCGAGAAGCTCTTTGGCATGCTTCCCGCTCATCATCGGCCTTCCCAATAGGTGCTGGTTCGATCCAGAACCTCTTTCAATTCGCCCTGTAGCGCGTGAAGCGCGCCTTGAGCCTCGCTCAGCACCTTCCAACTGTCGGCCCCTGGATCGAGCTCGCTACGGTTGGCTGCACGAGCGATTTGATTGATGTTGCCTCCTATCCGACTGAGCTCCCGAGCAATCGTCCGCAGTGCCTCCCGCTCGCCCTCCGACTGCTGCGCCGGCGCGCCAAGACGCGACCGAACCAGAGACGTGATCCACTGCGTCCGCGTCATCCCGCGCGCAGTAGCCATCTCACCGACTTGACGCAGCTCGCTCTCGCGGAAGCGCACCGTCACCTTCTGCGGCAAGCCAACCGCAACGGGTGCGCGCTTCGATTCCGGCGCACCGACCGCGCCCTCGAGCAGCCGCCGAATGAGCGCCGACTTCCCACCTTCGGTTGCGGCCAAGGTCGCGAACTGAAGCGCCAACTCGTCCGAAACCCGCAACGTCAGCGTCGGCATCAAAGCGCCCTCTCACGGCCACGAAGACGATCGACGCGCCGAAGCGCATCGCCACGCCAAGCTGTCGTAATAATTCGCTGGCGGCAAGCCTATCCTGCACTAGAAACCCAACCAAAGACTCTCAACAATCCACTTCGCTTAACGATTCGTGAAGGGGCGTGTGACGAGCGCCGCCGGCGGCCCACAATAAACCGGCGATGCTGCCGCTTGGCTTTCGAAATGAGACCGGGCTCTTGAATTACGAAGTGTGGTTCAAACCACATGTCAGTGGAGGCGCTGGTCTGGCGGCGTCAACCGATGAGAACCGCTTCGATCCGAAGCGCGGTCACGCTGGCATCCTCAACCGAACCGTCATCGAATGCGACGCGCGCGAACCCGTGACTGCTCGCCGACGCATCATCGAGCACCAACGCACCGCGCCGCTTGCCGACGCAGACTCGCACGACAGCCACGCCTTTTGAAGCCGGACGCGACCGCGGCGCCATCGCTGCTGAAGCGCGCGCACTCCGGTCAGCTCGATGACTGGGCTCGGTGCTCTCGTTCGATCCAACCGGCTCCTCAGCCCTCACATCGATCGCTGCTGGCGGCGGGCCGGATGATCGAACCGTCGCCGCTAACTCTCTCGCCTGCGCATCGGTGAAGGCCGTGCGGTCCTCGACCGCCCGCTCGACATCTCCCGGAGCCTGCCGCCAAGCCTGATAGAGTTCGTAGACCGAGCGGATTGAACTCGTCGCCAGCATCCGCTGCAGGAATGGCGGCATCTTCGGCACGGCGCCGTAGCGGGAGACCCAGTCGCGTGGTTTTCCGAGACGCCGCGCGATTTCGGTCTGCTTCTCGCCAGCATCGAGCCGCGCCGCAATGAAGCGCGCGATCTCGTTCGCCTTCAGATCGTCACGCTGGATGTTCTCGACCATCTGGGCGTAAGGATTTGTTTCATCCGCGTCCTGAATGAGAATGGGCGCCTCGACGAGATCGGCGAGCTTCGCCGCCCGGTAGCGTCGCGCGCCCATCACGATGATGAACCGGCCAGCCTGCAGCGATTGCCTCACCACGATGGGCTGGAGAATGCCGTCGATCCGGATCGAGGCCGCAAGATTCTGCAGGTCCTCCTCGGGAAACTCCCAACGCGGTTGATCGGGATCCTCGTCGATCAGGTCCAGAGCCACCTTGAGCGGCCGACCGTCGGACGCGTTGCCGACAGCGACATCCGCAAGGTCCTTGAAGCTCAGATCCAGCGCCATGCCATCACCCCATCTGATCGACGATGCGCGACAGCACGGTGCGGATTTCGCGACCGGCCTGCTGCGCTGAGCGCTTCTTCAACGTCCAGACCGGCACACCCTCCGCCACCGCCTCGGCATAGCCGTCGCGCGCGACGATGTGGCCCGGAAAGACGTACTTGCCGGCCTCGCGCAGAAGCTGATCGAGATGGGCCCGCTGGCGCGGCGACTTCGTGTTGAAGTTCGATGGGAGCAGCCCCAAGAACTTCAAATCGGAGCGGCCATAACGCTGCTGCACGCCGATCACGGTCTGGAGCAGCCCCTTCACGCCCTTCACCGAATAGTCCTCCAGATAGATCGGCGACAGTACATGCGTCGCGGCGACCAACGCGGCCACGCTGCGCAGGCCCAGTGAAGGCGGCGTGTCGATGACGCAGACGTCGAATGCCGCGCTCGCTGAGCGCAGATTGTCGCGGAACTGCTGAATGCCGGCCGCGTCTCCGCGGTCAACGTCGGTGAGCGAGCTGTCCGAAGCCGCCAGCGTGATCCCGTCGGCCCCGCCGGAAGCGGGCGCCTTGCCCGGCCGAAACAGCTCGGCGGCGGTGACGTCGCCGCGATGCCGCTTCATCGTGTCGGTGGCGTTGCCCTGGGCATCCGCGTCGATCAGCAGCACGCGACCGCCGGTCTCGGCGAGGTGCCATGCAAGGTGGACGGCGAGCGTCGTCTTGCCGACGCCGCCCTTCTGGTTGTTGATCACGATGGTCTTCATGGCGAACG
The DNA here is from genome assembly GCA_024231975.1 of Allobosea sp. Taxonomy (GTDB): domain Bacteria; phylum Pseudomonadota; class Alphaproteobacteria; order Rhizobiales; family Beijerinckiaceae; genus Allobosea. Next base: position 1,133 of record JAAEQB010000019.1, on the reverse strand, counting down.
CGACATGACGATGGTCCCGGCAATTCCGATGCGGGACGCCTTCTGACGGCCGATCGCGGCGATGACGTGACGGTGCGGTTCAAACCACACCGCGGGCGAGGCGCCATGGACAGCTCGCGCCTGCGCGCAGCGAAGCAAGCGCAGGCGCGGGCGACATGCGAAAGCCGGCCCGACGCGTGTCGCGTCAGACCGGCCAGTTCGATTCGTGATGTTCAGAACGGCAGCGCTGCGAGATCCACCGCCTGGCCCGCAGCCCAGCCCTCGACCTTCGTGAAGTACGCCGTCTCCGCATCGCTGCGGTCCTGCTCGGTCAGGAATTCAAGCTCGTGCTGCGCTTCGCGCCGCTCGCGCGGCGTCAGGCAGGCATTGTTCAGTTCGGCCTTGAGTTCGGCAATCTGCTGATCGATCGGCATGGTCATGAGAACCTCCTTCGTCTCGAATGGACGAAGGCGCGCCACGCGTTGGTGGAGACCGGGTCAAGGATCGGCGCAGCCGACCGCCAGAGGCGGCGCGTGGGGGAGCCGAAATGCGAAGCATTTTGGGGGCACCGCGCGTCCTTGAGGCGGGCTCCGCCGGCCGTACACTGGGCTGACCAGAGAGCCCCTCCAGCTCGCACAGGAAGCAACAGCGCGGCTGACAGGGCTCAGAGCGTGCGAGGATCAAGGTGGTTTGAACCACAATGCACCGCCCGACCACTTCATCGAATGAGGTGTGGTTCAAACCACATCCGAACCTGCGCCGTGGGAAATGGCGGGACCGGCGCACCGACGCAGCCGGGTCCAAAAAGATTGGCCCCGCCTCACGGCGGGGCCATCTCGGGCTGGCCTCAGTCGCGGGTCGGCCGGGACCAGATGAGCTGGAGGCCATCCGTGCCCTCGACCTCGATCAGCGTGGCGTAGATGGCGGCCGGGAAGCTCGGATCGTCGAGCTTGACCGAGAGATAGTCGCGCCCCTCGGTCGAGGTCTTCTGCCAGGCCGCGCCGAACTCGATGTTATGCGGTGCACCGCATAACGTCGATTATGCGTAGCGCGGGATTATGCGGAGTCGTTGGCCGGAAGCCGCCGTTTTCCGGGGTTCTGTTCGCTGTGTCGCTCCGCATAATCACAGGGCATTGTCTGTGGCGCCCCGCTGT
>JAAEQB010000018.1 GCA_024231975.1 Allobosea sp. | reverse complement strand
GAGGAGCTGCATCGCGACGTCACCTGGTGGCCGACCGCCGCCAACCTGCGCATTGCGGCGCTCGACTGGGGCAACCCGGAGGAGGTGGCAGCGGTCCTGGCGCGCCTTGCCTGCGAAGCCGGCGATGAGCCGCTTTACATGCAACGCCTCGCCCGGCAGGTGGAAGAGTCCATGGGCAACCACCGCGGGCTCTGGCAAGCCGACGCCGTTGCCGTCGTCCTCGACGGGCTCGATCGCGAGCCGAGCGCGGCGGCCCGCCTCGTCGAGCTGGCGATATTGAAGGTCACGGCGGAGCGCAGCCGCTGGACCGCGCCCTGGGTGCGGCGGCTGCGCAAGCTCCGCAGCCATGCGTGCGTCGGCGTGCGCACCGCCGCCCTCGAGATGCGAACCGATCGCGGGACGGGGGAGGACGGATTCAGCGCGCTGGGAGCGCCGGCTTCCAGTCGGCTCGTGGGCGAAGCCTCCTCATGGAAGCCTCGCGGCTTATTTACCTGGTAGCCCGCCCTACGGCGCCTGCCTCTTCTCATCGTTCCTGAACGACAGCGTGTCCATCGGGCACACGGTCACGCAGATCCCGCAGCCGATGCACGAGGAGGTCGCGTTGTCGAGCGTCTCCTGCTTGAGCGCGTACTGCAT
>JAAEQB010000017.1 GCA_024231975.1 Allobosea sp. | reverse complement strand
CGAGCACATCCTCCATCGCAGCGACAAAGGCGGCGTTGGCTTTCGGCGGGATCACCCAGTAATCGGTCAGGTGCGGTTTTAGATCGTTTTTTTTAGCGCGCGGCCGACCGTATTGAAGTGTGCCGCCGGCACGATCTGGCGTGCAACGACATGCTCCGCCAGCAGGCGGATAGTCCAGCGCGCGTGGCCTTCCGGCGGCTCAGAGCAGGCCAGGGCGGTCAATTTGGCTTGGGCTTCGCCATCGAAAATCGGCGCAACCGGCGGCGTTTCGCGCTTTTTGCGCGTTAGCACCGCGTCGAGACCCTCGCTCACCTGCTGCTTGCGCACGCGTGATACCATGCTCAGGTTCGTGTCGAGGGCATCGATAATCTCAACATCCAACCAGCCCGGGCCGCCCTCGGCCTGATCCGCCTTCAGCAGAAGGCGCGCCTTGAGGATCGTTTTCGCCGCCGCCTTGCCTTTGGAAATCAAGGCGCTCAGTCGTGCGCGCTCAGTTGCGTCGAGATCGACGATGTATTTCTTGGCTGCCATGATCGCTGTATCCTGTCGGTGGAACCCGATAGGACATGAATCACTTCTCTCAGCAGCTGAACATGAGTCACATTAGCCAGTGCAAGCCACTAGGCACCCATTGCGTCGTCTTCGGCGTCTTCAACCGAGTAGCCGAGCTTGTCGAGGGCGTCCTCTAGGTAATCCGATAGAAGCGGTATGCTTACAAGATAATCCTCAGTCGGCACGGTCTGTTCGGAGCGGGCCGTGTCCATGGCCTCGCGCAGTTCCTCGGGCGCGAAAGTCCCCCGGCCGATCCAGGCGAGTGCGACGAGACTGACGCGCTCGTCCACGTT
>JAAEQB010000016.1 GCA_024231975.1 Allobosea sp. | reverse complement strand
GGCCGCCGGCTGGCGCTCATGGAGCCGCATCAGGACGTCGCAGGCGATTTCGTAATACTCCTGGCGAAAGGCGAAGTAGGAGAGCCGGTAGTCGCGGCGCGGGGTGGCGTCGCGGAGCTCTTCGACCTGGTCGAGCGCCGGAGCCAGCCGCTGCCACGCCGCCTCCAGGCGGCCCAGGTCGCGCAGGGCCTGGGCCCCGCGAACCCGACTCGTGGCCTGCCGCTTGCGATCACCGATCTCGGTGGCCAGCGTCAGGGCCTGGTCGTGGAGTGCGAGTCCGCGCTGCGGATTGCCGCTCAGGACCTCGAGATGCCCGAGACCGGTCAGGGCCACTGTCTTCGTGTGCGCGTCCTCGGCCTGGCGGGCGAGAGTCAACGCATTCTCGAAAGCCTTCCGGGCCCCGGCCTGATCCGCTCGCAGCCGGCGGACGTGGCCGAGGGTGATCAAGGCCAGGGCACGGCTGCGCAGGTCCTCGCTGCGGTAGAGGATGGTCACGGCTTCCCTGACCGCATCTTCGGCCCGCTGCGGATCACCGAGTTGGAGGTGGGCGCCAGCGATGCCTCGGGTGGCGGAAGCGAGATCCTTGGTCCTGTCGAGGCGCTGGTAGATCCGTTGCGCCCGGACATAGGCGTCGACGGCTTCCTGCGGGCGGTGAAGCGCCAGCAGAATGGCGCCCATGTCGGTGAGAATCGAAGCCTCGAGGCGGGCGCGTCCGATCGCTCGGGCCTTCTCCAGCGCCGGCTCGAAGTAGCCGAGGGCGCGTTGGATTCGTCCCCGGCGGTGATGGACGGTGCCGAGATGGGAGAGAGTCGCGGCGAGGCCGCGCTC
>JAAEQB010000015.1 GCA_024231975.1 Allobosea sp. | reverse complement strand
GGCCCAACGGCGCTCCGCTTACAGCGGGGCGCCACAGACAATGCCCTGTGATTATGCGGAGCGACACAGCGAACAGAACCCCGGAAAACGGCGGCTTCCGGCCAACGACTCCGCATAATCCCGCGCTACGCATAATCGACGGCGCCGGAGTAGATGCGGAAGTGCGGACCCTTGTCCGAGGGGTTCTCGATGCGCTCGAGGCGAGCCTTGACGTTGAGGGTGAGGGTCTTGATCGAGCCGGTGAAGCCGGCGGCGGTCGAGGTGAAGGTGCCGATCGTAGCCATTGTGCCGTTCCTTTGCTGTTTCGGGCCGCGCCCTTCGCGGCCTCGATGGCTGTCGACAAGACCGGGGACGATCGGACCGCACCTCGCAGAGGCCGGAATGCAATGGAGGACGGCAACGGGCGATTTTGTTAGCGGGTGAGGAATGACGGCGCAGCCGGCAGGGGTCAGAAAATCGACATTTGCCGTTGCGGGAGGACGATCGAGGCGAAGCCGCTCTCCGGTCAGACATGCCCCATCGAGCCCGCGGGAGGGACGGCCGGCATCAGACCAGAAAGGAACCGCGATATGGCCGCGGCCGTGTCGGCGCCTTCACATCCGCCAGCAGCCCACAAGGGAACGATCTGCCCGTCGGCCCTCCACGAATGCGAGAACCGACCGCCCCGATCTCCGAGGTCCGGCCAACACGTCGCTCCATTCCAGGTATGGGAACGTGTCCGCGCGCCGGCATCATCCGTAGCGGACGTGCCGCTTAGCTCTACGGCAGACCTTTGCGATGACCCGAGCTTTCCATCGCCCATTCTGCCACCGCCGCTAAAATCGACGGTGCGGCCGGTCCACATCAGCTTTGGTCATAGCGTACTGGGCCTGCTGATGTTCCGAACCGCTTGACCCGCCCCCGGAGGGACCATCAGCAGGAGGGAAGACCTTGGCTTGAGCGGACATAGGATTCCAGCCAGTTAGCCCCTCCGCGTGTTCCCTTGGATAAGCGATCGTAACCGGAAACGGCGGAGACCGCCGCAGGCTGGCTCCGTGCCGCGGGCATAGAGCGCGGCCGCCCGGAACGGGCGGTGGCCCCAACCGGATCGAGACCTGGTGCCTGTCATCCCGGGGATGGAAACCGCCATGGATCAGACACCGCACATGCCCTCACATTCGTTGCCGAAGAGATCGAGCTGGCCGTAGTCAGCAGCGGTCGAGAGGTCCGCCTCATCGAGCGGCACGCAGGAGCGATGCAGGAACACCTCGCCGCGAATACCGCGCAGTCCGGTGCGCAGCACGCGATCGATCTCCACGGCATCCGCCCAGGCCTCGACATCGTGGTCGCGCATATGGCGCCAACGGCCATTGTCGTGGTCCGGACAGCCGATGCAGGCCGATTTCGGTGGCTCGGGATAGCCATGGCGCCGCAGCCAGGCGAGGCAATCGCGCCGGCTCATCCGGCGTTCGATCAGGGGAAAGCGTTTGACCTGCCATGGCTCGAAGCTCGGCTTGGCGCGGATGATTTCGTCGATCGAGATCCCGATCCAGGCCTCGACAACAGCATAGGGAGGAGAGCGCCTGCGCGCGAGGTCTGCGAGCTCCCGTACCTTCCTGCGGATAGGCACGATCTTGAAGTCGGTCGTGCATTGCCTGCGGATCATCCCGACGGACACGGTCTCGCGCGACGTGCTGCGCGACCCGATCTCGATAATCTCACCCTCCTCATTCTCGTCATAGACCGGCAATTCCGAGCCCGCCGGCACGACGGTTTTCGCAAAGGCTGGAATCGACGCCCAGCGCTTGCCCTCGCCGGCGCCAACAAGCTCCTCGCGAATGTTCCCGGCGGAGACGATGTGAACGGGGAAAGGCAGCACATTGCCAGACCTCAGCCAGTCGAGGTGCTTGTAGACGGCCTTCGGCTCCCAGCCCGTGTCGGCGAAGATCGCGCAATCGGGCATGGGCTCGATCTCGCCGTGGGCTGCCATCAAGGCCATCGTCGTGGATTGCACGCCAGCGCCGAGGTTGAGAGCGCGCAGACGGATGGCGGAGGGCGCACAGCCCTCCGCGGCCGGCTTCGGGGAGACCAGCATCAATGCCCCTCCCCGTCATCTCCATCGAGCCACAGCCGAAGATCGCGACGCATTTGCCCGATCGGGCCATTGATCTCGCAGACCTGAGCATCGCCGACGACGTAGCCACCGATGCGGAACAGGTCGACCAGGTGGCGCATGACATCGAGGTAGAGATGGCCTCCAGCGAGAGCGACGTCGGAGAACGGGCAGCGCTTGTGCGAGGTCAGCGAAGCGATATGGACGCCCGGATGTTCGCCGGAAGGCATGCCCCTCTGCTGGTTGTCCGGCCTCGGCCAGCGTGTCCCGAGATCGCCGGCCTTCATGGCGGCGGCCATCTGATCACTCATCAGCGCATTGTAGCTCTCGATCGGGGAGCTGGCGGCGCAGAAGCCGAGATGTGCGGAGAGGAAGGCGACCTTCGCCTTCTCACCATAGGGATCGACAGCGCGCAGGGTCTGCCACAGCGGCCCGTCGTAACGTTGGATCGCCGGCATATAGGACTGTCCATCGCGCTTGGTCGCCGAGCAGGCGAGGACCAGCAGACGGGAGGAAGGATGGAGAGCCATCATGCGGCCTCCCGCCCTTCGGAGTCCGTCGGCTGAAGGTCGTGCAGAAAGGCGACAGCCCGCTGCGCATGCGCCGCGGCCTGGAAGATGGCGCGCTTGTCATCGGCGAGGATGCGCAACCAGGAATCGAGATAGGGGGCGTGATCCGGCCGTGGTTCCAATTCAGGCACGATGCCGAGATCCGCACAGAGGAAGCAGCTTCCGAGCTCGGCGATCAGTTCTTCGCGGGCGCGCTCGCTCTTGTCCTTGGCGTAGCGGGACAGATCGCGATTCAGACGATGGGGCGCCGCTGTCCAGTGCGTCGCCTCGTGGCTGAGGGTCGCGACATAGGACTCCGCGTCGCGGAATGTCGCAAAAGGCGGCATCTGGATGAAATCGCCGGCGGGCGAGAAGAAGGCCCTGTCGCCGCCGTGGCGGATCACCGCGCCGGTGTGGGCGAAGAAGCGATCGGCGTGTTCAATTCTCTCGACGGGGCCCCGGACCGCCTCGGCCTCGCCGTAGTATTGCTCGGGCAGCCTGTCGATCTGGGCGACATTGAAGACGGTGTAAGCCTTCAGAAACGGGATCTCGCGATCGAATTCCTCGCCGGAGGCGCCGAGTTCAGTCTTGGTGAACCGGCTGGCGAAGACGACGGTGGTCCCGGTTTCGTCCTTGCGGACGGCCCCGCCGAGCTCAAGCGCCTGCTTGAATGTCATCCAGGTGGGCGAGGCGAAGCCGCGGGCCATCGCCTCTGACCAGAGCAACAGCACGTTCATGCCGCCGTACGGCAAGCCATTGTGCCGTAGCGGGCGCGTCACCCGGCCGATGGCATTCCCGGCTCGCCAGGGCTGCATCCAGGGCCGCACCCCCTTTTCCAGATCGGCGACGATCTTCTCCGTGATGCGGGTATAGATGTCCGCCCGTTCGCCTACATTCTTCCTTTTCATGGTCCTGAACCTCCGATTTGGAGGTCGCGCCGCTCGCGACCCCGTCACGGCGGTCCGCAAGGCCGGGGCATCAGGGGAGGCCCGCACCCGAGCCGAACCCATGGCAAAGCCAATGGGATCGCGAAGGGCCGGAACGCATGTGGAGGACGGCGCAGCCGTTGCGCGGCCTGCCTGACCCGGCAGGACCGCAGCCGGGACGGGGCGCGGGAAGCGCTTTCCCTGCTCTTCCCGCTGATTTTCGTCGCTATGGTCGGCGCGACGGCCACGGGGATGTCAGGGCGAGCAATCTCGCCGGGGCGATGGCCAGGACAGCCGAGACGACCTGAACGGACGCGGCATGGAGGGCAGCCGCATGCGCGAGATTACGGAGCGAGGGTTCAGCGACGCGCCACGCCGGCGAGGACGAACGACTACGACCACAGCCTCGAATGCGAGCGTGAACCGCTCCGCCGTCGCGACACCGGGTTCCGACCGGCTGGCCGCCCGCGGCTCATCCGATTGAGTCGGACTACGGCACAGTCTCAAGGTCGGTCTCGCGAAATTCGCCGGCGGTCGCGAGGATCGGGACGCGATAGTATTTCGCACAGGCATAATGCAGGCAGTCGCCGAGGTTGAGGCCGCGGCGCCCGGAGCGATAGCGATGAGCTGCCGAAAGAGAGAGCGTCGTGGCGCGCTTCGCCGGCGGCAGATCGCGGATATCGATGCCGCGCTCGTCAAGGAACTCCAGGACCAGCGGCTCGACCGCTTCGACCGACAAGTTGAATTTGTCCGGGCGCGCCAGACCCAGGACCGCCTCGAGCACGGCGACCGGCGAGGTGATGCGCTTCTTCGCGCCGACGAGCGCGCGGGAGACGCGCTCGGCCTCCGGCTCATCCGACAGAACGGCGATGATGGCGCAGGCGTCGACGAACATCACGTTTCATCCCAGAGATCGTCGAAGGCCTCTCGCGGCAGCGGCTCTCTTGCCTTGTCGTTGAGGTCGATGCCATGTTTCTCCCGCAGCCGAGCCGCGGTCTGCTGCGGCGTCTCGACATTGCGCCGCCGCTCGATCGCCTCCTTCATGGCGATGACGATGGCATCGGTGAGGCTGACGCCTGCCATGCTGGCGAATTTGCGCGTCAGCGCGTCGGCCTCCGGATTGTTGACATTGATCGGCATGATAGCCTCGATGTAGATAATATCCGAACTGAATGTAGATAGTGCGATCTACATCCGCAAGAGGAGGCGACATGGCGGGGCCAGAGCCCCGCCCTGTGCGGTCTAGCCGAAAGCCGCCATCTGGAGTTCGGCCGCCTTGCGATCGACGGAGGCGCCGATGTTCTCCACCGGGCGCTCGAAGGGCTTCCAGCTCTCGCCGACGACCTGTTCGTAGGCTCGCACGGCGCCCTCGGCCGCCATGAGGAGCGCGTGGGCCTGAAGCCCCATATCGGCGGCGAACTCGCGGCGGCGCTGGGCCTTGCCGTCGAAGCCGACCGGACCGTCGAGATCCTCGTCACGATCTTCGCAGGCCGATTTGGCGGTAGCGTCGCGCGCCTCGGTGACCGCGCGGGTGTAGAACTGGCCGGCGCCATGGGCCGAGCCGACATAGGCGCCGACGATGCGCTGAAGGTGGATCTGCATCGCCCGCTCCGCGAGACCCTCGCCGAGGCTGTCGGCGGTTTCGACGATCAGGCGTTCGTGCAGGTCACGGATGCCGTCGCTGTCGAGCACGGCGAGCCCGAAACTCTCCGAGATGCGCGTGGCCTGGATCGCATCCGGGCATGCCAGGCGGACCATCTCGATGGTGGTGCCCTTGCGCAGTTGCACGACGCGAGCGGTCTGACGGGGAGATTGAGCGGTCTTGGCCATGTCGTCATCCTTTCTTCGGTTGCGCCTCGGGAGCCTCGCCGGCGCTTGCCGGCATCCCCTCGGGTGCGGTCGAAAGGAACCGGCGCAAGCCGGGCGGTTCACGGGTCCGGCCTTTGCCAGGCGAGCCGGCCGGGGGTGCGGACGAGCAGGGCTTTCAGCCCTCGCGAAGGACGCAGACCCGGCTTGCGAGATCGGCGGAGGCCGGCCGCCACGCGGCGCGGCACGCGACCTTGAACCGCACGGCCGCCGGTTCAGACCGCAACAAACCCGAGGGGATGCCGGTAAGCGCAGCTCAAGCCGGGATGCAGCCGGAGGAAGTGACATGGCACGCCGCTTCTCCCGGCTGAGTTGCCGCCACCGCAGATACCGGCGCAGCAAGAGGAGGCCGCGTTGCCCGCCTGCGCAACAGGCTCGCATCTGGATGCTCGGGCTCATCCGATCGATAGGGACCGCGAAGCGATGACGGGCGTGCCGGGACTCCGCCCCCGGCCGATCAGGATGGCGCGCGAAACGGGAGGCGCGGATCGGCAATCAGCGAAGACCTCGATGCCTATCGGCCCGCGATGCGGGCCTCCCGCCTCGCACCGCCCTCCAGCCCAATACAGGACCACGGCAGTCCGTGATCGCGGGAACGGCGCTGGTCGGCGACAGCCGCCAACGGCGGATCAGAAGCCGTAGCTTCGATCAGCCCAACGCAGCAGAACTCTCGCATCCTGATCGGGCAGACGCACGCGCGCCTCGCGCAAGCCACGCGCGATCGCCTCACCGACATCAGGATCGACCCGGTTGCCGTGCGTCATCAGGAAAAACCAGCCGAAAGTCAGGCCGACCTCACGATCGATCGCTTCGATGCGATCCATCAGGATGTGAACGGAGGCGTCGCCGGCCTCCAGCCTCTCCGCCGGGAGGCGCAGCGGCCGGGTGATGAACCCGATCTCGCGTTCACCGCGATGCTCGTAATCACTGATGTCGAGCGCCCAATGCTCGTAGACGCGCGCAGTTCGGGCGCTCGAGTCCTCCCAATCCTGGAAGAAGCGAACCTCGCGCGGCGCGAATTCGAACCAATCGGGCTGAGCCTGCAGGAACGGCGTCTGCGCGCCGTCGGCGTCGACCCAGACGCGCTGCTCCATGTCCGGTCGGCTCGCCTCGCGCTTCGCACGCTCGAGCCGCGCGCAGCGCCCGAGGAAACTGCGAAGATGCACGACGCTGCCGCCGGCACGGTTGGTCAGACGATAGAGAGGACCCGTAAGCACCTTCTCGTCCGAGAGATCGCCATGCTTGATCCATGACGGATCGAGCAGTTCGTCCACGCTCCAGGGCTGGTAGGTCGCATCGACGATCGGACCAGCGCGCCATTCGACCTCGCGGCCGAGCGAAATCTGCAGATAGTCGGCCGCGCCCGGCGCTGTCGGCACAAAAGCATAGGCGCTGTTGCCGTGCCACTCCGAAATCTGCAGGTCGCTCTCTCGCAGGCGCTTCCAAACCGCGCAGACATCGCCCTTGTCCTTCGCCAGCTCGGCTTCCATCCAGGGTCGATATTCCGCGATCCGCGTCCCGTCGGCCGCGAGCACCGAGCGTTCGACGCGCCAATATTCATCGTCGTACTTGACCGCGGAGAAGGCGAAGCCCGGGAATGCCTCGCTCAATGCCGATGCCAGCTTCGGCTCGTCGGCGCCATCCGGCAATTGCGCCAGGACCGCGTCGACCGAGCGATGATCAGGCAGCCTCGTCGACGCGTTCTCGGCATTCTCTGTCATCCGACTATCCTGTCAGTCGTTTTCAGCTCTTGTGCCGTTGGCGCAGATATCCGTGGCGCATCAATCAAAAACCAGCCACGTCCATCCGGGGTATAAACTGGCATCGCCGTCTCCTTTCATGTTGGACCGGAGCGCCGCGGCGCCGGCGGGGCGCCTTCGGACGGAAGGTCGAAACGCCCACGAAGCGCCGAAATCGCCCGGTCCTGCCGCGCGAGCTTGCGCGACAGGGCATCGATTTCTGGCTGTCGCTCGGCGGTGAGCGCGGCGAGATGTCCGTGATAGCGCTCGAGGAAGGCACGGGGATCAGGAGCCCTCCCCCGCCGATAGGCCGCATGCTTCGGCCGTAGACTGGGAATGATCGCCGTCATGCGGCGAACGATCTGGCGATCGATCACATCAAGCTGGTGCTGGATCTGGCGCCGTGCCTGCTCCATGCGGTGGAGTTGGGCGGCCCAGCCGGGAGGCAAGGTCACGGCGTCCTCCCCTGCCAGCCGACGAAATCCGATGGCCCGCAATAGACGCCATGCCGGCCGGGATCGATGACGAAGCCGAAGCGGCCGACCTTGTATTCATCGGAGGGAACCAGAAAGCGCCGTTCTTCCGCACCGAGCCTGTGCCTGCCACCGAGCGTCGCGACGCATTCGACGAAGCCCCTCTTCCGGCTCGACATGATGGCCGACACGACGATCCAGTCCGTGGCATGCTCGCGCTCGAAAGCGCGGCGATCCCTTTCGTGGGATTCTCCCGGACCCAGCACCACGCCGAAGATCGCCTCCCAGGCGTCGGGCCAGCTATCTTTCAAGGTCTTCTCGGCGCAGCGTCGCTCGAAGCTGCTGAACAGATCCGGGAATGTGATCGCGACGATCGACCAGGCTTCATCCTCCTCATAGTAGCCGCCGGGCACCCGCAGCGTCGGGTGAACTCTGCGGTTGCGCTCGGCCGACAGGTGGAAGCCGCCATGTCCCGCCGTCGAATGGCAGATGACGCCCTCGGCATAGATCGTCGCCCCCTGCGACGTGCCCCAGGGCGTGTGGGCGCGGGAATGAACCTCGCGACGGCCGAGCGCCTTACGCTCGCGCTGGTGCTCGGCGTTCTCCGCGACCCTGGCGCGAAACGCCGCCTCGTCGGAGAGCTCCCCGTCATGGCCGTAGAAGTCCGACCGACGCCATTCGGCAAGCGGCCGACTGATCCGCCAGCCCGATGCGAGATAATGCCGATCGTTGGATCCCGGCAGCATCGCGAAGGCGTTGTCGCCGACGCGCGCGATCGGGAAGCCCTCGCTGGATCGATCGAATTCGACCGGAGGGAAAGCCTCAGTGCCGGATGCCGGGTTCTCGGAGGGAGAGGCGTTCATGCTGCCCTCCCCTCGACGATATCGGCGCCGACCTCGTCGGCGGTAACCTCTTCGATCACACCGCCGGGATCGCCGTGTCGCGACAGCCATTCCTCGGCGGCAACGCGATGCGCGGCCAGATGCACGAGCTCAGCCTCGGGACCGGCATGGCTGAACACACGCATCGAACCGATCGCCGGCCGGTCGAGGATGGTGAACTGCAACCGCGATTCCAACGAGAAGGAGCGATGAATGCGGATGGCGATGACGCCGCCCGCCCCGAAATCCGCCTCGTGCTGAGAGAAGCTCGCCGAAAGCGTGACGTTGCCGACGCTTCGCGTGCTCTGCTTCTGGATCAGGCGGCCTCGGCTGTTGTTGCTCTGCCAGGCGGAGAGCTTCTTGCGATGGCGGTTCGGCGGCCGCGGCGTGCCATCCGACCAGGCGACGATCGACCCGATTGGTGCGTTGTCGAAGATGGTGTGCGCTGACATGGAAGACCTCGTGAGCGTGGTGTGAAAACGAAACCGCCGCCGGCATGGCCGGCGGCGGGGTATCGTTCGGAAGAGGATGGCGAGGCGCAGCTACTCGGCGGCGTCGAGGAATTCGCCGGGCTCCCGATCAGCCTGATCCTCGCCCATCGCCTCGTCGGCAGCCTGCTCACCCTCCTCGTCGTCATTGGCGGCGACGGTGTTGGACGAAAGCCACTTGGAGAGCTCGGCCACGTCCGGCGCGAAGCGCGCCGCGGAATGGACGAAATGTCCCTCCTTGTAATGCTCGACGAGCGCCGCGCGGGTGTCCCGCACGCGCTGGCGGGGCAGCACCGGGGTGTCCTTGCAGGACGCCTCCAGCGCCGGGCGCGACAGGCTCGACAGGAAATCATCCGTGCCCATGTTGGGCAAGAACGCATTCGCGCCGATCGTCTCGCCGGCGACGCGAGCAACGATGCCGCTCTTGGTCGCGTTCTCCCGACACGAGAGGACCTCGATCAGCATGGAGCGGGCCGCGACGCGCAGCGTGTCCATATCGCAGGCGAGATGACCTTCAGCGTCGAACAGCGCCACCACATGCCGCGCCAGCCGGCTGTGCCCGTAGTAGACACCGCCGGCACCCGTCGTGACCGAGACGTTCTGGCCGGTGAAGGCGAGGATCAACAGCGCCATCAGCGTGTCATCCTCGATCGGCGCGCGGCCGAGCGCCTCATGCAGCGCATCGGTGCGATAGTCGCCGATCATCTCGATGCCCCTGCGGGTGACGTCGGGACGAGGCCTGGCGACGGACCCGACATCACCGTCCTCCGCGCCCTCGGAGCCATCGGTCGAATTCCCCTTCGACTTCTTCACGTCAGGCATGCGGTAATGCACGGTCTGAACCCGGCCTTCGCGATCGAGATACATCGCCGTGCAATCGCCCTTGGCCGGCTTGCCGTGAACGCGCTCGGCCTTCTTGGGCAATTCGGCCTGGCCCCAGCTGTTGACCTCGGTGATGATCCCCTTCTTGGGGAGGTTATTGGTCATCCATTCCTGCTGGGCGCCGAGGAAGGCCTCGACATTGGTGGTATAGCGATTGTCCTGATCGCCCGGCGCGAACAGGTCCTCCGCCCATTCGATGCCGTAGGCCTGGGCGAGATCATCGCCGAAGCTGCCATCACGGGCATACATGCGCTTCTTCTGCAGCGCCTGGGCGACGCTCCACCACGACACCTGCGGGTCACCCTTGGACGGCTTGTGCTTCTTCCAGACCTCCTTCTGCTCATCGAGCGCGGCCGCGGCGATTGTCCGAAGCTGACGCTCGTCAGGCATATCGCCCTTGGCCATCTGGTCGAGCATCGCGGGCAGAACGTTGGCGAGCAGGCGCAGCTTCTTGATCTGGCGCACGGGCAATGCGAGCGCGACGGCGATCGCCTCCTCGGTCCAACCGAGCGCGACAAGGCGCTCGATCGCACGCCACTGGTCGACGGGGTTGAGGGCCTCGCGGGCGAGGTTCTCGACCATCGAGCGCATGGCGCCGTTGTCATTGGAGGCCTCGACGACGATGACATCGATCTCTTCGAGGCCCGCGGCGATCGCCTGTTTGACGCGCCGGTGACCGGAGTCGATGATGAAGCCGTTGCCGCCGCCCGTTTCGGGCGCGATGACGGGCGGCTGCACGACGCCGACCGCCTTGATCGTCGCCAGCAGCAACGCGTCGGCCTGTGGTGAGGATTTTGTCTGGCGCGAGCGATCGGGATTGTCCTTCAACGCGCGCGGATCGACTTTGGTAAGATGCATGGTCATGCTCCGTCAGAGGTTGCGGACGCGGCCCTTCGCCGGTCCTCTTCCGTCTTCTTCCCGAAGACACCTCCCGGCCCGCGGAGCGGGCGGGCCGGAGCACCTGCGGCGGAGCGTCCCTGCCCGGCCGGACGAGCGGGGCTGACAGCCCTGCGAAGAACGACGGGATGGGATCGCGAGCGGCGCGGTTGAGCGCAAGCGGCAGCGGCCCGGCCGGTCTGCGAGCAACCCAGTTCTTCCTCCCTCTCTCCTCCTCCCTCCACCACCGACCATGTTCTTGCCGGCATTGATCGCGAACATCGCGATGAGCTGGCGGGCGGCCCGGCGACCTGAAGGAAGGAAGATCGTGCGGACCACCATCGGAGCGACAATTCTGGCGCTGGGAATGGTCACGGCGGCGTGGGCAGGGGATGGTGCGGCGCAGCCGCGGGCGGCCGTCAACCCGAATGTCATCGCCTGCCAGAAGGTCACTGCTGCCGAGATGGCGACATTCGTCGGTGCGCCAGCACTGATCAAAGAGACGAGCGCCAACCTCTGTTCCTGGAAAGGCGGCAAGGCAAACGCCTATGCCAGCGTCATGTTTTTTGCGGGGGAGAGCCATGGCGTTCCGGCCGGGGCGGAACGAGCCTATTTCGATCAGATGATCGAAGGTGAGAAGGCCAAGGGCAAGCCCGGCGAACTCGTCGCTGTGCCCGGCATCGGGGACAGTGCCTGGGGATTAAAGCTCGGACAGAACGAGACCGCCTACTACGCGGTCTATGCCTTCAAGGGCAAAGACAACATCACGATCACGACGAACGGCGTCGGATACGACGGAACCGTCGCGATCGCGCGACTGGCGGCGTCGCGCATGTAAGGCGCTCGACGCCGCGCGATCGGCTAGGCAGCGCTCTGGATGCCGTCGATATCAGCGGCAAGGGCCCGCTCGATCTCGATGAGCTGGCGGCGCTTCTCGGCGAGCTCATCAGCGAAGGCGAATTCCCCCTCCCCGCGTGACTGATAGGAAGCGAGCCGGCGCCGCGCATCCGCAAGGCGCTGGCTATAGCGCTCCTGCTCGATCTCGAACTCATCGAGCGCATGTTCGAGGCGTGCGATGGCGCCGAGCGGCGTCACCGTCATGGGCAGGTTGATCTCCTGTTCGGAATTCGTCCGCAGCAATATGGTCCTGAAGTGATAGCCGTCGCGACTGAGGCGCTCGCCGGAATAGGCGAGATCGAAGCCACCGATTGAGGCGATGATCGCCTCGCCCTCGTGCTGAAGCTGCACGAGCGTCAGAATCTCCTTCATCAGCGCCCTGCCTGCCTCTTTGCGCTCAGTGAACTGCATGTCGGTGACGCGCATCGCGAAGGCCTCGCCGGCGGTCGGAACAAGGCGCTCGATGTCCTCGCCGATCTCGGCGATGCGACGGGTCGAGACGTCGATGTCGCGATCCGCGTCGCGGATCTGCCGGCGCACCGCATGCTGGTCGTCGATATGAGCTGCGCGAAGACGCTCCAGCCGGGCCAAGTCGGCTTCCAACCCGGCCTTCTGCATGAGACGCTGGTCGCCGGAGGCGATCGCCTTGGCCATGGCGAACTGGTTGGCCTGCCCCTCGCCGAGATCCTCGAGCCGACGGATCGAGGTGTCGCCGGAGAGCGCCGCGGCGATGAAGCGGGCCTTGCGTTCGTTGTTCTGCCACATCGTCGCATCGAGTGAGCCCTCGGTGGCATAGGCATAGATGTCGACCTCGTCATGCTGATTGCCCTGCCGGACGATTCGGCCTTCGCGCTGCTCGATTTGCGACGGAAGCCAGGGCACGTCGAGATGGTGGAGCGCCTTCAGCCGAAGCTGCACGTTGACCCCGGTCCCCATCGTCTCGGACGAACCGATGACGACGCGGACGCGGCCGGAGCGGATATCGCCGAAGAGCCGCTGCTTCGCCTCGGATTTCCGGTAGTCCTGCATGAAGGCGATTTCGGCCGCCGGCACGCCGCGGCGAACGAGCTCGTCGCGGACCCAGCGATAGGCGGAGAAGCCCCTGGTCTTCTCGGCGCTGATCGTGCCGAGATCGGAGAAGATCATCTGCGTCGCGCCCGGTAGCTCATAGGGCTTGCCGTCCGGCTGAACATAGGTGCTCTCCTCCGTCTCCCGCCAGATGCGGAAGACGGTGTCGATCATCCGGTTGAGCTTGTTGTCGGGCTCATTGTCGTTGTCGGCATCGACCAGGCGCAGATCGATCGCGGCATGCCGACCATCGGTAATGACCGAGAGCAGAATGTCGTCGCCGGGCTCCGGCGGCCGATCGCGCTGCTCGATGGCCTTGATCCGGGCGTCGAGCTGAAGCTGATAGCGCTTGAACGCGGCCGTCGGCTTGGCGGTGACGATTTGACGCCGGCCGGTCGAGATCGCCGGCACTTTCACATATCGCCGCAGGTCTTCCGGCATCACGACGTCGGCGAAGGAGCGGAACATCGCGATCAGCTCCGGCACATTGACGAAACTGGCGAAGCGGGAGACCGGCTTGTATTTGCCGGAGGGCTGCAATTCGAGCTCGGTGGTGGTGTCGCCGAAGGTGGAGGCCCAGGCATCGAACTCGTGCAGACCCCGCTGCATCAGCGCCGCATGGTCCATCAGCCGCTGAACGCTGAACATCTCACCGAGCGTGTTGGTGATCGGCGTGCCCGAGGCGAGCACGAGCGCCCGGCCCGGGTTCTTCGTTTCGATGAAACGCGACTTCACATAGAGATCCCAGGCGCGCTGCGAGCCGTTCGGATCCACGCCCTTCAACGTCGACATGTTGGTCGCGAAGGAGAGCTTCCGAAACTCCTGGGCTTCGTCGACGATGATCTGATCGACGCCGATCTCCGCAATGGTCAGGAGATCGTCCTTCCGCGTCGCGAGCGCCTCCAGCCGCTCCTTCAGCCCTTCTTTGAGGCGCTCGAGCCGCTTGCGCGAGACGCGGTCATCGCTTTCGACCTTGGTGAGCAAGCTCTCGAAGAGCTCAAGCTCATCCTGGATCATCTGCTGCTCGAAGGCCGAGGGCACGCCGATGAAGCGGAACGCCGAATGCGTGATGATGATCGCGTCCCAGGTCGCGGTCGCGGCGCGCGACAGGAAACGCGCCCTTTTATCCTTGGTGAAGTTCGTCTCGTCGGCGACGAGAATCCGGGCGGACGGATAGAGCGCCAGGAACTCGCGCGCCGCCTGCGCCAGGCAGTGACCGGGAACAACGAGCATCGCCTTGGCGATCAGGCCGAGGCGACGCTGCTCCATGATGGCGGCGGCAACCGTCATCGTCTTGCCGGCGCCGACGGCATGAGCGAGATAGGTCGAGCCCGCCGCGATGATGCGCCAGATGCCGCGCTTCTGGTGCCCATAAAGAATGAAGGCGCCAGAGGCGCCCGGAAGCTTCAGATGCGAGCCGTCGAATTTTCGCGGCGCGATGTTGTTGAAGCGATCGTTGTAGATCCGGGCTAGGCGATCGGTGCGATCGGGGTCGGACCAGACCCAGGCCTGGAACGCGGTCTTGATCTTGGAGAGCTTCTCCTTCGCGGCCTCCGTATCGACGACATTGAGCACGCGGCGCTCGCTGTCGCCGTCCTTCACCGTGTCGAATATCTGCGGCACGCGGCTGTTGAGCGCGTCGGCGAGCAATTCGCCGGCATGGCGCCGATCCGTGCCCCATTCAGAGGTGCCCGTCGCCATCCAGCCGAGCTGACGCCCCTCGACAGTCCATGAGGCCAGTTCCGGCATATGGTGGATGCCGATCTCCGCGCCCATCGTCTCCTTGACGAAAGCGACGACATCGGCCGCCGGAATCCATGGCGCGCCGAGCCGTGCGGTGATTTCCGATGGTCCGAGATCGGCCGGCTGGACGTCGACCAGTGCGCGGACATTCCGCTCGAAGGTGGGATCGAGCGCCGCGGCGGCTTCGGCCGCCTTCAGCTTGTCGCGGACCGGACCAGAGAGATAGGCATCCGCCGTCTGCCAGGCCCCATCGGTGGGGTTCTGGAAGATCGCATCGCCGAGTTCCGCGATCACGCCGGCGACGTCCTGATGCAGCAGCTCGGAGATATGCTCGAGATCGACGCGGCCGCGTTCGTTGAGCACGACAGCGAGCGCGTCGGCCGCCGAGGTGATGACGGGCGCCGCCGGCGGCGCGATCACGCGCTCCGAGAAGATCGGCCCGGGCTTCGCCGTGTCGGTATCGAGATCGTAGGTTTCGATCGAGGCAACGAGCCAGCAGTCGGGATCGTCGAGAAAGGGTTGCAGGTTTGGCCGGCGATGAATCTCGCGGAGCTCGCCGCTAACCTCGTCCTCCGTGACCGACACGGTCGTGTGATTGATCGGACCGAAGTCGCGGACGAAGCTCGACCAGGCGATCCGCAGACGCACCTGTGCGTCCTTCCAGGGCCGATCTTGCTCCTGACATTTGAGCACCTCGCGGACGGCATCCCGGATCGGGATCAGCTTGCGAATGATCCTGACGTGCTTTTCGGGGATACCCTCGGCACTACGGCCCTTGCGGATCTGCACCGCGACGGGCGTGCCATCGATGAGCTGCATGAGGCCGCGGGCGTTGTCGACGAAGAAGCTGCCTTCGCGGATATGTCGTCCGGCGGCCGAGCTGGCATCATCGCGATCGTCGGCATCCGCCAGATCGAAATCGATCTCGCTCGGCTCGCCGTCATAGAGGGCTTCCGGAAGGAACAGGATGGCTGCACCCAGCACTGCGGCGAGATCCTCGCCGGGGCGCGGAAGGCAGGTATAGGTCTCGCCAAAAGGCCCCGAAGTCAGCGCATGCGTGCCGAGCACGAATTCCGGATGCTGGGCGAACCAGCGATTGACGCGAATGGCGCCCCCGTCCTCGCTCGCCGGCTGCACCTCGTCGAGATCGAGCCAGGCGAGATCGCCATCCGCTTCCGCGGGCTTGCGCTTGCGGAAGAAGAGGATGTCGACGACGACGTCCGTGCCGGCGTCAGCTCGAAAGCTGCCTTCCGGCAGGCGGATCGCGGCGATCAGGTCCGCGGATTTCGCGATATGCTTCCGCGCCGTCGCGTCGGCTTTGTCCATCGTGCCAGAGCTCGTGACGAAGACGGCGAGGGCGCCTGGCTTCAGCAGGTCGACCGAGCGCGCCAGAAAATAGTCGTGCAGCCGCAAACCCAGCGAACGATAAGCGCGGTCCGAGCGCACCGTGCGATCGGAGAAGGGCGGATTGCCGATCGCGAGATCGAAGGCGGCCGGCAGTTCAGTGCGGGCGAAGTCGCCATCAATGATCCGGGCCCGCGGCTGGAGCAGGCGCGCGATCCTCACGGTCACCGGATCGAGCTCGACGCCGGTGATATGGGACAGGTCGCGCAAGGCTTCCGGCATCAGCGCCGGGAAAAGTCCCGTGCCGATGCCGGGCTCGAGCACGCGACCGCCGCGCCAGCCGAGACGCTGCAGCCCCGCCCAGATCGCCCGGATGATGAATTCGGGGGTGAAATGGGCGTATTGCGTACAGCGGGCGAGCGAGGCGTAGTCGATCTCACTAACCGCATCTTGCAGCTCGGCGCCGAGTTCCTCCCAACTCTTGCGGAAGGTGGTCTCGCCGGGCCGGCGAAAGACGCCGTTGGCGAGATCGGACGCGGCGAAGCCGGTGAAGCGGATCAGGCTCGCCTGTTCCTCTGCCGTCGCATGCCGATCCTCCGCCGCGATCTCGACAGCCAATCGGATCGCCGCGATGTTGTCGCGGGCACGCGCCTTCCAGCCCTCAGCCAGGGCGCGGTCGCCGGCGAGATAGAAATTGCTGCCGCGCAAGCGCTCCTCGGTCGAAACCGAAGGAGCAAGCGCCTGCCTCGCCCCAGCCGGCGCGGGTTTCGGCGGCTCGGGATCGTCGTCGTCATTGGACTCCACCGTGAAGTCGCCGGCGAACGCCGTAACGCCGAGACCAAGCCCCGACGACAGAGCCGTGTTGCCGAAGAGGTCGATGGTGAAAGGATCGTCCTGCGCCATGAGAGATTCTCCTGGGTTGAAGGCGCGCGTCATCGGCCAGCCGGGCGCTGCCCGGCCGGAGCGATGATCGCGAGTGAGTTCGAGGAGTGGGCCTGAGCGGCCGGCGGTCAGCGGCGGATCAGGGAGACCGAGAGGCTGGCGTCGGTCATCGTGATCGTTAGATGGGTCGCCGTGGGCGAGCCCGTGATCATTTTCATGAGCATCTCGGCATCGAGGAACTCGATGCCGTCATCCCCGCCGAAATGCTGGCGCTTGTAGTGCCAGCAGTCGGGATTGGTCTTGGGATCGCACTCTTGCGCGTAGACGACGAGCGCACGCTGGCCTTCAGCGAGCTTGCCGTTGGAGAGCGCGTACACGCCCTCGTCACCGACGAGCCAGAGACCGGGCTTCTCGCCCTCGCCTGGGCGGAGGCCGTAATAGGGATTGCGGAAGCCGCCATTATTGAAGGCGTCGATCCGTCCGCGCATGATGATGGCGCGGATCTCCGTGACGGTGAAGGTGAACATCGCCGCCACCCGTCATGCTGCTTGTCGCTCGGGAAGGTAGCGCAGATCGACCGGCAGCTTGGCCGATATTTCCGCATCGGAGAGCTCGTCGAGCAGCTTGAAGTCTCGGGCCTGCCAGGAGGCGCACATCATGACGATGCGCTGTCCGTGCTGGGCGCTCGGAAAGCGCCCATCGGCGTAGCCGCGATAGGCGTCATGGGTGCTCGACCAGATATGCTCCAGCCGCTCTTCCCGCGTCATGGCCCGGACCGGGCGGGATTCACGCTCGATGATCGCGTCGCGCATCAACGCCGGCGAGGCCTTCGCGGCGAGATCGCAGTAGCCGTGGAAGTAGCGGACCCGGCCGTCGATCGAGAGCGTGAAGAAGATGCTGGTGATCGACCCGGTCAGGAATTCGCGCATCGAGAACATGCCCCCGCGCATCCAGAGCGGGGGCAGTACCGCGAGCATGTAGTCGTGCTCGGCCTGGCCGATCTCGAACCACTCACCGCGATAGAGCGCGCTGTCATTGCCCTCGAAACGGTTCGGGCGCTGCGTGTGGCGGTCGAACATCCGGAACATCTGGCGCCGATCGGCGACGCCCTGGAATACCTTGCGGGCGGGAGAGAGGTTCATGGCGGGCTCCTTCAGCCTCGTCGGGCCGGAGCGCGGCTCCCCGTCACGGGATCACCATCCTCTCTTCAGCCCTTCATGACCCCTCCCCTGCAGCCGCCTCTCCGTCCGGGCGGGTCAAGGGCCGGCGCAGCCGGGCGAAGCGTCACCCTTGAGGCGGTCGGCGGGAATGCGGCAGCCCGGTCCCCTTCTCTCCTTCCTTTCTCCTCCTGGTCGCTCGCCGTCGCCGCTTGCAAGCCGGCGTTCCAGTCGACCTGCACCGGTCGCAGGCGCTCAAATCCGCAGCCGATCTCGCGGGCTATCACCATCAGCCGCTGGGCGTAGGTCTCGCCCTGGTGGTTGTTGTCGGTCGCGGCAATCAACAAGGCCCCGGTGCGCCCCGCCAGCATACGGATCGCGGCGGCGGTCGCCGGCGACCATCCTCCGCCGGTGCTGAGATAGAGACTGTCGGGTCTTGTGCCCTCACGTGCGGCGAGGCTCATGGCGTCGATCGCGGCCTCGGTCACACAGAGGCGCGCCGCCTCAGGCGAGCCAAACCGGAACAGCAACTTCGCGCCACCGGTCGAGAAACCGCGCCACTCCCGACCGCGCTCCTCCCAACCGATGACCGCGCCGGCCTCGTCGCCGTGCGCTGCCCACATGCTGCCATACGGGCCTTCACGCAGGACATCCTGGCGGATCGCAGCCCGGATGACGGCCTCCGGCAGGAAGCGATCGTCGCGCAGATAGCACCACATCATCGAGCCGGGCCACGGTCTGCGACGGCTCGACCATCGCTCGAAGATAGACCGTACCGGTCTGGAGTCGCGCGGCGGCCGGAGCCAAGCTGGATCTCTCGGAACGAAGCCAACCAGTGCAGCGACACGGTCGAGGCCTTCGACGAAGGATACGCCGTTGAGATGTTCGACCAGGCCGAACACATCGCCTTTCGCATCGGACCGAGGATCGAACCAGCCCCGCCCAGCATGGATCACGATGACGATCGCCTCTCCGCGGCGATACTTGATCGCCTTGCGGCTGCTTTCCGGCAGGTCGATCGTGAAGCCCGCCTGCTCGAGCACCGCGGCACACGGCACGCGGACCCGCAACTCCTCCAGCTCATTCCGTTCCATGATCCTGCCGGCACGCGCTCGCGTCCGCCTTTCCTTGCCTGTTTCCTATCTCCACACCTCGCGGAGCGGCTTCCGGACGCCGCGAAGAGCAAAGGCGGCAAGGGCGCGCTAGCGGCGTGAGCTTCCCTTGCCGCCGCAGCTCGCAAGCGGCACTCCCGGAAGGAGAAAGGCCGGCTCAACGAGCCGGCCGGATTTCAAGGGGGTCGAATTCAGCGGAAGGCGGGACGGAGAATGGCCCGTCCGTCCGGAAGAGCGTGACCGGAACGCCGAGAACCCAGGCGAGCTGGAACGCATGGTTCTAGGCAAGAGCCCGATTGCGCGACCTCATGAAGGTTCCATCCGGGAGCGCGCCTATTCCCGCTCGATGGCTCGGTCGTGTCTAGCACGCCTCCGTTCCAGCCAGCGACCACGCGGCATACACTGCGGCGCCACTTCTATGATGCGCATCCACGCTCAACGTCGCGTCAGGGATGGAAGCCGGCGCGGGCGGTGACCCGCAGGGGCTTCGGCTTTGCCTACAGCCCGGCCCGACGGGAGACGCCGGACTCATCTACGTCTTTTGCGGCGCCTGCGCACTCGCTCGCGTGGTGTCTTTGGCTCGCCCGCGACAGTCCGCGCTGAACGACGCTCGCGCAATTGCGTCGCCACGACTTCAATCTCCGCGCCAGCAGCTGTTACGGCGTCATCGGAGAGGCAGTGCCCAGCAATCCAGCCATCGAGAAATTGCCTTATGGAGGGGGCGCAGCCGCGCTTGATGAAGGCAAGCACCAACGCCCAGTCTTTGGACCGGAACCGAACCATTCGCTCGATCAGGATGCTCGTCGCGCGCTTGCAGGCTAGGTCGAACTCACCATGTTCAAGCCAGAGCTGGTTGAGGAACTCGACGCAGACATTGATATGCGATCTCAACTCGGCGTTGCGCGTGCCCATGAAATTGGCAAGCGCTGCAAAATTTCCGAGATCTCGCGCTTGATCCTCGCGGATCGCCGTAAGCATCACGTCCGCATTTAAAGCAAGATGGCCGTGACGACGCCAAGCTAGACCGACAACCAAGTCGACATAACGGCGATGATTCACGATTCCCAGGTCAAGGGCAAATGAGAACACCACTTGCAGCCAGGCCCCTTTGGTCGAGCAAGCGGCCTCGCCATACTGTCGGAAATACATGTCTTCCGAAACAAGCACATGCTTCGCGTCCGCGAGATTGGCGGCGTCGAGAGCATGGGGTCCGAAGGATTGGTAGATCACCGCGGCAAGCTCGGAAGGTTCGTCAGGGATGCTGACCGGACGAATTTCGCAAGCCGCCTCGATGCGGGACATCTGCTCTTCGATGTAGCTTCGCCGCGCCACAGTCTCTTCGGCAGTATGCTCCTGCCGGATGAACTCGCCATTGTGCCAGGCGACGGTCATAGACGGCTCGGCACGCACCTCCTGCTCGTCTCGCACCGTTCGCAATTCGTCGATGACGGATTGCGGCACGATGATCGTTCCGAAGACGGATCTGAGGACGTCGAAGGCGTCCATCGTAGCGGCCGTCCAGGCGGTGTAGGTATCGAGGACGGCGCCGGTATCTCGATACTGCTCGATAAGCTGACGTGCGGCGACGCGCTCGACCTCTGTCCCATCGCAAGTCCGAATATCGAAATCGAGCGAGCGTATGTATTCGACGAACCCGACCGTACCACGGCTCCGCTTTGAAACGACGAAGTTGATCGGGCAGTTGTGGACGAGATACAGATCGGCAACCTTGCGGTTGCTTTCAGAAACACGCCGCACCTGCTCCAAGGCGGGCTGAATGTCGCCATCTTCCATCGTGACTGTGTAGAAGCCTGCGGCGTTGGGGAACCGCTTCTCAAAGTTCTCCATCACATCGTGAAGGGCGTGCAGGTACTTGTGTTTGATCGCTGTGACGCGCCAGCGGCGGATTTCGCCAAAACCCGTCGGCATCTCGAATTCGTCGCCGACCTTTCGGTCCAAAGCTGCGGCCGCGGTCGGGTGTGAAGGTCCGAGGACATCTTCGGCCGGCCGGTCCTTGCCCGCCTCGATAAGGAAGGCATGAACCTCGTGGCGATCGTTCTCCAGCCGAACCCAGGTATCGATGCCTACGATCTCGGCGCCAGGAATGTATCCATCTTCCGGATCCATCATGATCAGGCCGAAATAGCGCAAGCAGGCATCAGGATCGTTTTTTGCGGATTGAAGCACGCTATAGGCGTAGCGAAGCGCCTCATCCCCGTTCCCGGCCTTACGCATCACCTGCGCCAGAAACATCTTCTGCCCCGGCGAGCCGGCGACATTGTCGAGGTCGATCCCGTCGATGATCGGCTTGATTTCGTCTCCCCGGTCGAGACGATACAAGACCGAAAACAAGGCGATGTAATCGTCGAGATCGGGCCGCTTCGCGACAGCCTTCCTCAGAACGGCTTCTGCTTCAGGCAAAGCCCCGCGATTGAAGTGCAGCAATCCTTCCGCATGGAGATAGAACGGGAGTGCCCGCACAGCATCAGAAAGCCGCTCGAAGAATGACAGAGCCCGCTTCCGGATCGGGCTGTCGTTGACGAGAGCCTGCGCAAGCATTCGCAGTTCGTCATTATCGTGATGCTCTTCGACATGCCCATCCAGGAGATCGGCAACGATCGACCAGTCGCCACGCCGAGCGGCGTGATGCGCAACCATCTGCCGATCCGCGGCATGACTATCGGCATCGATATGTGCCAAAGCGGCGTTGAAGGCCGCGCCAGCAACCGACTCCAAACCCTCCCGGCGGGCGAAATCCGCGACGATGATGCTCGCGCGCGCGTCGCCGGCAACATCGCGGGCGACAGCGGCAATCTGCTCGGCACGTTCGTTGCGGTCAGCCACGCCGACCTTGATCGCGGCAAGCCTGCCGGTCGCCGCCATGATCGCCGCCTCGGTCGGCGGAAATAGCTCGGCATCTTCCGCGCAGAGACGCACGATATCATTCCATTCCGCCCGTGCTGCGTGGAACTGGAAGCGCAGCAAAACGGAGTCGTGATTCCGCGGCATTCTTGCGATGAGCTCGGCCGTCATCGCTTGATCGCCGGCGTCGAATGCGAGGACGACCGCGCGGGTGATGAGCTCGACATCGTCAGAGGCGAGGGAAACGCCCTGACGGGCGATTTCGAGACCGGTGCGCAGATCGCCGAGCGCCCGCAACGCGACGAGCAAGTTGCCGCAAAGGGCTGCATCATCTGGTTGGATGCCGGCGTCCTTGAGCCGCGCGCGCTCCCACTGGGCCGTCAGCGCCGCCGCCGCCGCTTCGAGACGTGTCCGGTCCGCTGGGGACAGAAGCTGGGTCCTCCGAAAGCGTTCGCTCGAGGAGATCTCGTCGATATCGGCCTCCGCGGCGAAACGGATGGCATGCGGGTCGAGGGGGTGTGCGTGCACGGTCTTCCGCGCAATCGACCACCATTCGCCGGCTGGCCTGCGCCGCCGGACGAAGTCGACGTAGCCGATCTGGACGGCAACGAAGTTATGAAGCGGTTGGGGGATGATGCTGAGCGGATCGCTGATGGTGGGGTCGAAACGCGCCGCCTGCACCAGATAGCCGGCAAGCCACTCGTTACGAGGATCTGCCCCGAGCAGCGGCGTTCCGAATGCGAGGAGCTCACGCCATTTCCCCTGTAACAGGAGCCCGAAAGCCTTGTTCGCAATCGCCTTCGGTTCGTCAGGCGCATGCTCATAGGAAGCCAGCAGCATGGCCGCAGCCTCTTCCTCCTTGCCCAGAGAAAGCAGGCAATGGCCGATATTTGCTTTGATGCGAAACAGGATCCGTCCAGAGGCCGAAGCCTTCACGCGCTCGAGCAGCTTTTCGAGCAAGGGCAACGCAGTCAGCGTCTTCCCGTCGTTGTTGAGGTCACGGTAGCCGTCGATTTCGGCATCGACCTGAGCCTCCATCGCACTCAAGGCGACAGTCGCATCACCTGGTGGAACAGCAAGCCCCCGCTCGACGATCAACGCCTCAATTCGCGAAAATCCCGCGTGCAGCTCAGAGCGGGTGTCGACCTGCACGCTGGAAATTTTCCGAGTTTCGTCGAGAAGCTCCTCGCTGAACAACCCGTAGGTGGGATCGAAGGCCTTGCGGGCTGCGGCATCCTCGCTGATTTTTTCTTCCAGCGTGTTCCAGCCCCAGACGAACACGCGGAGCTTTTTGCCCTCCTTCGCCAGCGCCTGCGTGATCTCGCGCGCAAGCTCCTGCATCGCGACATCATCGGGCGCTGTGGTGGTCATGTAATATTCCCTGAGCGGCGGCTTGAAGGTCAGGGCCTTCCGAACCTCGTCGCGCACCTCTTGCTCGGTTAGGAAATGCCCCTCGCTCTTCAGCTTGCACTGAATACCGACATGCCACTCGGCATCGTCGTTGCGGATCCCGAAGAGATCGACGCCGTTCTGACGCTGGCCCCTGCGGCCATTGCGTTGCACCGACGGATCATCGAGTAGACCGCGCCACAGCGCGACAGATGCGCGCTCGAAGGCCTGTTCGTCGGCGGGTTTGGAGATTTGAGTTGCGGCGAGGAGCGACATTCGTAGGCGTCAGAACAGGAGTCCGGGGTCGTCGAGCGGTTGTGCCAACACCCTCGGCACGCGGCTGTGGTGCACGATCCAATCTTGCGTCTCTACGCTGATCCAGCCGGCGACCTGCAAGAGGGAGGCATAGTCCGCGGCGAGGTGGCGATCGAAGATCGGCTCATGATGCGCAATCCGGTTGCGGAAGGTGCGCAGGTAGTCGAGCGGCGCATGCGCGGCCTTGCGGCTCAGCCGCGCGCGCGGGAACGCTCGAAAGACCCCGGCGCGCCAAATGGTCATGTCGTAGTTGGCCTTGCCGTAGCCTTGAAGACGACCGCCCGGCCCGAGCAGCGCGACCCAGAAGCCGAACGACAACGCCGCGACTATGTGAGGTGGATCATCGGGATAGCCGTCACGGCGGAGATCGGCGCGCGCTGCCGAAACCCTCGTGGTCGTCCCCAGATCAAGGCCGGCAGCCGGATTGTCATACCAGTCCGTGCCGTAGCGCGCCGAAAGCTCGCGATGCATGGCATTGCGGAGCGCGACCTCCAGCCCCTGCAGCGGGCCATAGAAGGCTGCGCTGACGGCCGTGTTCCAGGTATAGACGCGGACCGCCTTCTGGCGATCACCAGCAGCATGAGTGACATAGGTCGCCATGCGCTCCGGAGATAGCGATGTCTCCAGGGCATCGATGACGGCATCGCTGTACGAGAAGGCGTTCTTGACCACTGCCCCCCGGTCAACCATATTGTTCTCCGTAAGCCCTGGATCCGCCTCTGCCATTGGCATGCGCCCGGGGCTCAGCTGTTTCTACGGCGCTTTTCTCCCGTAAACTCTGTGTCACGCCGCAGCCTCCTTCGAGGCAACGGGGGATTTCGGCGACCTGTAGCCGCGCTTGGCAACGGCCTTGCGCGCCGCACGGGCGGTCTCCTCCGCCTCGCGAAAATCCGGCTCGAGCGCCTGCAGCTTCTTCACGAGACCGGTCAGATCGTAGGTGTTGCTGAGCTTGCCACCGTTGCTGGCGCGCCGCTCGATCCGCTGAACGAGCCCCTCACGCTCCAGCTCGGCGATGTAGCGCTGGATCTGGCGCTCGCTCAGGCTCAGGCGCTGTGACAGGGTCTCCTTGCTGGGAAACGGCTTGCGCTCCTTGTCCCACCAGAAGTCGCAGAGCTGCAGCAGCACCGCGAGTTGGGTCGGATTCAGGTTCAGCCGACGCTGGGCGCGCAACAGCAGAGACGGCACAACGCAGAAGCCTAGCAGGCTGTTGAAAAACCCGCTCGCCGCAGGGCATTCGGCGTGATTCATTGTCTTCGAAGGGGTTCGGAGATCGGTGCATGCGCGGTGACGACAATCGGACGGGCGAGCTTTTCAGCTACGTCGATCTTGAAGCGC
>JAAEQB010000014.1 GCA_024231975.1 Allobosea sp. | reverse complement strand
CTTCGGAGCCCTGCGCTTCGATGCCGGCGCGGCCTATTCCTGGTCCGAGAGCGACATCCGCCGCCAGGTCCAGATCCGTGGCTTCGGCGACCTGCTGCGGCTGCAGCGTCCCGGCTCGGTGACGCAAGGCTTCGCCGAACTCGGCTACGCCTTCGCCTTCCAGGGCTTCGCCATCGAACCGTTCGCGCAGCTCGCGCTGATCCGGGTCTCGACCGACGCCGGCACCGAGCGCGGCGGAGCGGCAGCCTTGCGCGTCCTGTCCTCCGACCAGACCCTCGGCTTCACCACGCTCGGCCTGCGGGCCGAGGCGCAGATCGGGACGATGCCCTTGTTCGCCCGGGCCATGCTCGGCTGGCGTCACGGCTTTGGCGAGCTCACCCCGCAGGCCCGCACCGCCTTCGTCGCCGGCACGACGCCGGCCACGGTCTTCGCCGCCCCGATCGACCGCGAGGCCCTCGTCGCCGAGGCCGGGCTCGACTGGCGCATCTCCCAGGCCACCGCGCTCGGGCTGACCTACTCCGCGGCAATAGGCGAACGCTCCAGAGACCACGCCCTCAAGGGACGCGTCGAGATGCGGTTCTGATAAGGGGCAAACCGCCCCTCTGGGTGGGCCCTGCCCCTGCCCTCCGGCGCCGCTCGGACGCAAACAAAGCCTCAAGCCTCTCGCGGCGTCATCCAACAAAAAAGCCGGCCCAAAGGCCGGCTTTTCAGTGTCCTGGGAATACCGATCAGTTCTTGCGAACGACCGGGCGGACCGGGATCGTCTCGACCGGATCGTCCCAGCGATACGTCAGAGCGGCGGAGACGATGTGGATGTAGGGCTCAGCCTTGCCGGTGAAGGACACCGCCTGCAGGGCAGGATTGAAGACCTGCTGCGGGTTGGCGCCGGTATAGTTCACCTTGGCCTTGTTGACGTGGATATAGGTGTAGCCGACGTCGAACTTCAGCTTCTCGGTGACCTGGTAGCTGGCACCGGCGCTGAGCCAGAGCCGGTCGTTGTCCGAGATGAAGATCTGGCGGTTGTCGTCGTTCACGGCCGAGAGCTCGTAGGCGACACCAGCGCGCAGCGTCAGATCGCGGCTGTACTTGTATTCGACACCGCCCGAGAAGAACCAGCTGTCGTCATACTGGAAGTTCAGGCTGGTGACCGGGATGCCGCCGGCGCGGGTCACGACCGGGATGTTGCGGAAGCGGCTCCAATTCGTCCACTCCACGCCGAGATGGGCCTGCCACTGGTCGTTGATGACCTGCGAGACACCCAGCACGACCGAGTCGGGCAAGTTCAGGTTGGCCTTGACCGGAATGTAGCCGGCAGCCGCACTCCGCAGGCTGCCTTCCAGCGTCTGGCGGACGGAGGAGCGATAGGCCAAGCCGATCGTGGTGCCGTCGAGCGGCGTCAGCGTGGCGCCGAAGCGGTAGCCGTAGTCGATCGTGTCGCCCTGGATGATGATCGGCGTCGCGGTGGCGCCGATGCCGCTGGCCTGCTTCAGACTGGCCTTGAAATACTGGACCTGCAGCGCCGCGCCGATCGAGAGCCAGTCGTTGACCTTGTAGCCGATCGTCGGGGAGACGTTGATGGTCTGCACCTTGGCCGAACGGCCGAAGACCTGCGCCGCGTTGACCTGGTTGTCGGGCTTCGAGCGCAGGCCGAACGGCGCGCCGGTGGTCAGACCGATCCAGAACCGGTCCGTCAGTTGCCAGGACGAATAGGAGGCCGGGATAAAGGCGCCGTCGCCGCCGATATTACCGGTGCCCAGGGCGCTGCCGCCCGCGGCCTGGATCGGCACATTGCCCGCGGGCGTGCGCACCGTCGTCGTCGAGGTCGGCTTGTAGTCGCCGTTGGCATAGAGATAGGTGAAATTCCACTGGCTGTTGCGGCCGGGGAACATCGTGATCGTCGCCGGGTTCCAGGCCATCGAACCCATGCCGATGCCGCCCGCCGCCGCGCCGGCATAGGCCATGCCGAGACCTTCGGCGCTCTGACCCGATCGGATCGCGAAGGAGCTCGCCGAAGCCGCGCCGGCCGCCAGCAGCGCCGAAAGCGAGACGGTGGCAGCGGTGGTGAGTTTCAGAAGGCTCTTCATCGCGGCGTCTTCCCCAAGCTGAGGTTCTTGTTGTGGCGGTTGCGGCGAAGCAGGCCGCGGAATCTGCCAACACCATGCCGCCTGCCGGTTTCGGCCGCAATCCCGCCTTGATCGCCGCCAAATCGCCATGCTTCCCCTGCTTTCCGCATCGGCAGGACCAAAAACGTGCAAAAATCCGGCGTTTCGCGTGTCCCGCGGCAAAGCCGGCGACCGAAAAGATGGTTTAGATACGAACTATTGCCGATTTTGCCATTGTGCATCGCAACATAGGCTTCGCCGACGGCTCTGGATCATGCGCGCTTTCATGAGAAGCGTTGCATAAGCGCCACAATTCCTGGCGTGCCCGCAGGCATGGCATGCGTCGCGGCGGGCTTGCATCGCGGGGGCAGTCCGCCCAGGATCGACGCGACCTTCGGTCTTGCCTTACACACCCTGTTTGAAACGATTGAAAAAGGGGGAAACGACGTGAAACTGGTTCGTTACGGCGCATTTGGTCAGGAGAAGCCCGGCCTCATCGACTCGGCCGGCAAACTGCGCGACCTCTCCGCGCATGTCTCCGACCTCGCCGGCGGGGCGCTGAAGTCCGCCTCGCTCGCCAAGCTGAAGGCGCTGTCCCCCGAATCACTGCCGCTGGTCGACGGCTCGCCGCGCATCGGCGCCTGCGTCGGCGATGTCCGCAACTTCATCGCCGTCGGTCTCAATTTCGCCGACCATGCCGCAGAAACCGGTGCGCCGATCCCGGCCGAGCCGATCCTGTTCAACAAGGCCCCGAACTGCATCGTCGGCCCCAATGACGACGTGATCATCCCGAAAGGCTCGAAGAAGACCGACTGGGAGGTCGAGCTCGCCATCGTGATCGGCGACGGCGGCTCCTATATCGCCGAAAAGGACGCGATGGCCGCGATCGCCGGCTTCTGCGTCTGCAACGACGTCTCCGAGCGCGAATTCCAGATCGAGCGCGGCGGGCAGTGGGCCAAGGGCAAGGGCTGCCCGACCTTCGGCCCGCTCGGCCCCTGGCTGGTTACGCCGGACGAGATCGCCGACGTGCAGAATCTCGGCATGTGGCTCGAGGTCGACGGCGAGCGCGTCCAGAACGGCTCGACCAAGACGATGATCTTCGGCGCCGCCTATCTCGTCCACTATATCAGTCAGTTCATGCAGCTCGATCCGGGCGATGTCATCACCACCGGCACGCCGCCCGGCGTCGGCCTCGGCTTCAAGCCGCCGCGCTTCCTCAAGGGCGGCGAGACGGTGGCGCTCGGCATCGAGGGCCTCGGCACCCAGAAGCAGCTGTTCAAGCCCTACGCCGGCTGAAACGGCAGCGGCCGGCCCGCTTTCAAGGCGAGCCGGCCAATATCTTGAACCGACATCGAGAGGTCGAAGGAAAAAGCGCTGCCGGGGCTGTTCGACCTCACCCCGGCAGCGCCGCAGCGTGCCCTGGCACAGCCGCTTCAGTCCCTGACACGCTCGTTCAGGCGCGGAAACCTGATCACTTGCGCTGATGCCGGCCTCGGCATACTGGCTACCGAGGCGACAGGCGCCCCGTCGCTCCGAACAGACGTTTCGCGCCCATCCTGAACCATCTGCTCGATGTTCACCACGGCGCGCTCGCGTTCGAGCCTGCGCCGACTGCGCGCGAGGCGCGCGCCCAACGTATCGAATCCCGGCATCGAATCGCCCCCGCTCTCCTGCCGCCTCATCCAGCTATGATCGCAAGCAGACATGGCCGCATCCCCCATTTGGGGGGTGCAGCCACTGTTTCGTCGCGAAGCTGGATCGGGAGCCGATGCGGAGCCGGATGCTGGACTCAGCCCTCCGGCAATCCGAGCATCAGCCGGATGTTCTGGACCGCGGCGCCCGACGCGCCCTTGCCGAGATTGTCGAGCCGGGCGACGAGCACGGCCTGGCCGAGATCGGCATTGCCGAAGACGCGCAGCTCGAGCTTGTTGGTGTCGTTGAGCGCCTCAGGCTCAAGCTTGCCGCTGGCATCGGCCGGCAGGACGCTGACATAGGTCGAGCCGGCATAGCGCGCGGCCAGCGCCGCTTCGAGATCGGCGGGCGAGGGCTTGCCCGACAGGGTGTCGAGATGCAACGGCACCGAGACCAGCATGCCCTGCCGGAAATTGCCGACCGACGGGACGAAGATCGGCCGCCGCTCCAGCCGCGAATAGACCTGCAGCTCGGGCAGGTGCTTGTGCTTGAGGCCGAGGCCGTAGAGCTCGAAATCGGGCGCGGTGCCGGCCTCATAGGCTTCGATCATGCTCTTGCCGCCGCCGGAATAGCCGGAGACCGCATTGACGGTGATGGGATAGTCGGCTGGTAGCAGCCCGGCATCGACGAGCGGGCGCAGCAGCGCGATGCCGCCGGTCGGGTAGCAGCCGGGATTGGCGACCCGGTTGGCATTGGCGACCTTCTGGGCGAAGCCCGGCTCGAGCTCGGCGAAGCCATAGGTCCAGCCCGGAGCGACGCGATGGGCAGTCGAGGCGTCGACGATCTTGGGCGCGTCATTGCCGAGCTCGTCGGCGAGCGCGACGGATTCCTTGGCCGCATCGTCGGGCAGGCAGAGCACGACGAGGTCGACATCGGCCATCATCGCCTTGCGGGCAGCGGGGTCCTTGCGCCTGTCCGGATCGATGCTCTTGACCACGACCTCCGGCACATCGGCGAGGCGCTCGCGGATGCCGAGCCCGGTGGTGCCGGCTTCGCCGTCGATGAAGATGGATTTCAGGTTCTGGCTCATCGGACCCTCGCAAGGCGTCTGGTGGAAGCGGACGGAACTGGTTGGCTGGCTTTGGAACTTTGCCTTGTCGCAAAACCGGACATCATTTTTGCGACGGGCATAAAAAAACCGCGCCCTGGGCGCGGTCGCGGGCGTTCGAGCTAGAAGCCGAGCGTCATCGCGGGCGCGCCGGGGCGGCCTGTTCGGTGCGACGTCGGGTCGGGTTCATGGTCATGCGGCGCTATATGTTCTGGGTGTGGGCCGCTGTCAATGATGTGGGGCAGCATGCCCGTCATTCTCGGGCGAAGCGCAGCGCAGACCCGAGAATCTCATGACGATAAGGCGCAGGCCGGAGCCTCCCCTGGCCCGAAATGCTCGGGTCAAGCCCGAGCATGACGCTTGCTTCAGATACCGCAACGTTCGGAATCACATGGCGGCCGAAGCTGCCATCGCGATTCAACCCGCCTTCTTCAGTGCCAGCGCCTGGAGATAATGCTGCGCCACCGCGGCGCCCGCGATCGCGGTCGCGTCCGCATGGTCGTAAGGCGGCGAGACCTCGACGATGTCCATGCCGCGGAAATCGAGATCGCGGATCGCCCAGACCAGCTGCAGCGCCTGCGCCGACGAAAAGCCGCCAGCGACCGGCGTGCCGGTGCCCGGCGCGAAGGCTGGATCGAGCGCGTCGATGTCGAAGGTGAGATAGGCCGGCCCCTGCCCGACCCGCTCCCTGATCCGCGCCGCGATGCCTTCGACGCCGAGGCCATGCGCTTCATAGGCGTCGAGCACCTCGATGCCGCAATCGCGCGGGGCGACGGTGCGGATGCCGATCTGGATCGAGCGTTCGGTGTCGATCAGCCCCTCGCGTACCGCCTCGAGCACGAAGGTGCCGTGGCTGATGGCGCCGACGCCGTCATCCCAGGTGTCCTGATGCGCATCGAACTGGACAATCGCAAGCTTGCCATGGCGGGCGACATGGGCGCGCAGCAGCGGCAGGGTGATGAAATGATCGCCGCCGAGCGTGACGAGCTGGGCGCCGCCGGCGATGATCGCGGCGGCCTCGCTTTCGATCGCCCGGGCGCAGCCTTGCAGGTCGCTGCGCGGCAGCAGGCAATCGCCATAGTCGACCACGGCGAGCCTCTCGAACGGGTCGATGCGCGAGGGAAACTGCGCATCTCCGTCGAAGATCGCGCTGACGCGCCGCATCGCCTGCGGCCCGAAGCGGGTGCCGGGCCGGTTCGAAACGGCCAGATCGAAGGGCACGCCCCAGACCACGGCATCGCAGCCGGCAACGTCCTTGCTGTAGCGGCGGCGCATGAAGGACAGCGCGCCAGCATAAGTCGGATCGTGGGCCGGGCCCTTGCTGTCGCCGGTGAAGGCGTGGTCGATCGGCGGGGTCTGCTTGGGTTCGGTCATCTCGGTAATCCGTAGGGAGTCAGCGCCGGCCGTTGAGCCAGACATAGAGGCACCAGGGCAGGATCAAGGCGAGCCCGGTCAGGACGAGCCGCAGCGTCGTCCAGGCGACCGGGTATTGCAGCGCCTTGCCGTCGAGTTCCGGCACGCCATGGATCAGGCCGAGCGCGAAGGCCGGCGCCAGGAAGACGATCAGCGCGTTGACGATCCGTCGGCCGCGCGGCAGGTCGCTGCGCGCCAGCGCGAGCAGGGCCGGCACCGCGACCATGCCGAAGGCGATCAGGACGAGCAGGACGCGCATGGCGGCTTCCGGTTGAACAGGACGGCAGCCGATTTAGCACGATGAGGCCGCGGCTCCAGCCGTCTATGGCTGTTCCCGCAGCCGTTTCTGTCGTTTGGCCCGCTCAGGCCTCACCTGTTCGTGAGCCCGGCGGCACACCTTCGTGATCGCGGCGGCACAACAAGGCCACAGCTTGGACGATTTGCGGGCAGCAGAGTGGCTCGCCGCGCCAATCCAGGCGCGGCCAAGTGGCCTTGCTCACTCGAGATTGCGACTTTGGAGACTGTCATGAGAAAGACCCTGATCGCAGCAGCATTCGCTTTGGCCGGCTCCCTCGGGAGCCTCGCTGTTCCATCACCGGCCTCGGCCGCCGTCGGTGGCACAGGCAATCATGGCCTGATCACCACGGTCGCGAGCAACCGGACCATGCAGAACCAGCACATGACCCAGCCGCAACCGGACACGCAGTCACAGACCTACCCGGTCTACCACGACTCGCCGACAGCGACCTGGTACTCCCAGCCGGTCAACCGCATGCCCTGCCACTTCACGGAAGCCTTCGTCGAAGGGAAAATGAGGCAGGTCGAAGTCTGCAACTGACGCTCAGCGGCCGCCGCCGACCCGGATGATCGAGCCGACCATGTAGGACGCGGCCTCGGACAGCGCGAACAACACGGCTTCGGCGATCTCCTCCGGCTCGGCGACGCGCCTCAGCGGGATCGTCGGAGCGATGCGGTCGACGCGGCCGGCATCGCCGGTCGAGAGGGCGTGGATGTCCGTCTGCGTCATGCCCGGCGAGACCGCGTTGACGCGGATGCCGGCGGGCGCCAGTTCGATCGCGAGGCCGATGGTCATCGAATCGACCGCCGCCTTCGAGGCCGCGTACCAGACATATTCGTTGGGCGAGCCGAGGCCGGCGGCGATCGAGGAGATGTTGACGATGGCGCGGTTCGTCGCGCCCTCATTGGCGAGCAGGGCCTGCGCCGCCTCGCGCGCCACCAGGATCGCGCCGGTGACGTTGAGGTCGATGCAGGCGCGGATGACCTGCGGGTCCGACTTGGCGAGCGGGCTGCTTTTGCCGGTGATGGCGGCGTTGTTGACCACCGCGGTCAGCGGCCCGAGCGCCGCCTTGGCCTGCGCGAAGACGCGGGTGATGTCGGCTAGGTTCGCCATGTCGCCCTGGATCGCGACCGCCCTCGCCCCTGCCCGGCCGCAGGACGCGACGACGTCCGCGGCCGCCTGCGCATTGCCCTGATAGTTGACGGCGACGTCATAGCCGCGCTCGGCGGCGAAGCGGCAGATCGCGGCGCCGATGCCGCGGCTGCCGCCGGTGACGAGGAGGACGGGACGGTCGGACATGCGTGAGGCGCTCCCCTGGAAGCCAATACGGATCGGACGGCAGATGGCAGCTCAGGCGCTGCTGGCGATCGCCTCGATCTTCTCGAGGCCGCCGAGCTTGGGGGCGAAAGAGGCCCAGACCTTGCGCGCTCCGGCCTCCCAGCCGGGCCTGTCTTCGGGCTGCACGACCTTGCCGCCCTCAGCCTTGGCCCTGGCCATGGAGGCATCTTCGTCGGCGATGATGAGCTCATCGAAATAGCCCGCCCCTTCCGCGGCGGCGGCCGAGAAGGCCGCCTTGTCCTCGGGTGAGAGGCCCTTCCAGAAGGACGCGGAGACGGCGACGACGCCGGTGGCCCAGATATGGCCGGTCTCGATCAGATAGGGCACGACCTCGTGCAGCTTGAAGCCGACATAGGCCGACTTGGTCAGGTCCATGCAGTCGACCACGCCGGTCTTCAGCGCGTTGTAGGTCTCGGGGATCGGGATCGGCGTCGGATAGGCGCCAAGGCCCGACCAGAGCTCGGTGTGCAGCGGACTCTGGATGACGCGGATGCGCTTGCCCTTGACGCTGGCGGGCGTGGTCAGCGGCTCCTTGGCGAGGAGATGGCGGGCGCCGTAATTGATGAAGCCGAGCACGACGAAGCCCTGCGCCTCGTATTTGCGCTTGAGCTCCTCGCCAAGCGGCCCGGCGAGCACGCGCTTCAGATGTGCGCGGTCGCGGAACAGGAAGGGCAGATCGAGCAGCTGCCCGTCCGGCACCCAGGACGAGAGCGCCGAGATCGTGAACAGCGAGGCCTGGACCGAGCCGAGCCGCAGGCCCTCGGCCACTTCCTTCTCGCCGCCGAGCGCGGCATTGGGGACGACGCGCAGGTCGAAGCGGCCGGGCGCGCTCTGCGCCAGCTTCTCCGTGACGCGGCGCCAGATCTTCGTCTCCGGCTTGTCCTCGCCGAGCAAGGACGCGACCGTGACCGGCCGGCCGGCGGCGAAGGCGCTGCCCGCTAGGATGACTGGCGCGGCAAGCGTAGCGGCAGCGAAGGCGCGGCGGGTCAAAGCCATCGGAACAACTCCTTGATGGAGACAGGTAGCGACGGCCAGGCCGCCACCGCAAGACAGAGGACGAAGAGCGCGGCCAGCAGGCTGGCCAGCAAGGGCAGTACGGCGCGAAACACAGCGGCCGGCGACAAGCGCATGATGCCGCTGACGACGAAGACGAGGATGCCGAGGGGCGGCGTCAGCCCGTGGATCATCAGGTTGACCACAAGGACGACGCCGAACTGGATCGGATCGAGCCCAGCCGCAATCGCCGCCGGCAACAGCAGCGGCGCCAGCAGGAGGATCGCCGCGCCGATGTCGAGGAAGAGGCCGGCGATCAGCAGGACGAGGTTGGAGAGCAGCATCACCGCAAGCGGCCCGCCGCCCAGCGCCGTGACCAGCCCGGCCATCTGCTCGGAGACGCGGTCGACCGCCAGCAGGAAGGCGAAGGGCGCGGAGGCGCCGATCAGCAAGCCGACTGCCGCCGCCTCCCCCGCCGCCTTGCGCAAGGAGGCCAGCACGGTCGCGCCGTTCAGGCTGCGCAGCAACAGGCAGGCAACGAGTGCATAGGCGACTGCAAGCGCCGAAGCCTCGGTCACCGTGACCACGCCGAAGCGGATGCCGACCACGACGACGATGCCGAGCCCGATCGCCGGCAGCGCGCCGACAAAGGACCGCGCCCGCTCGGCACCGCTGGCACGGGGCGCGGAATCGACGACGCCGCGCACGCTGAGATGGATGCCGATGGCGAGCGCCAGCGTGAGCACAGCCCCCGCGACGAAGCCGCCGACCAATAGCGAACCGACCGAGAGATTGGTCGCCGCCGCCAGGATCAGGAAGGCGATCGAGGGCGGGATGATGTTGTCGAGCATCGAGACGCCGGCGACGATCGCGGCGGCGTTGGCCGGCGGATAGCCGCGCGCGACCAGCGCCGGCGCCATCACCTTGGCGCCGAAGGCGGCATTGGCGACCGAGGAACCGGAGGCGCCGGAGAATAAGACGCTCGCGACCAGCGCGGTCTGCGCCAGCCCGGCCCGGAAATGCCCGACCAGCGCCGCAGCGAAGCGTACCAGCCGCTCAGCGAGACCACCCGCGGTCAGGAGTTCGCCAGCGAGCAGGAAGAAGGGGATCGCCAGCAACAGGAATTTCGAGACGCCCGACACCGTATTCTGGACGATGGCCGGCTCCGGCAAGAGGCCGCCGAAGGCGCCCGAGAGCGAGACGCCGGCGATGAGCGCGAAGGGCAGCGGCGCGCCGAGCAGGAGCCCTGCCCCGGCGGCAAGCCCCGCGACCAGGCTCGGCGTTGTGACGAAAAAGCCGGTCACGCTGTTGGCGAGCCCATAGAGGCCGGCCCCGAGCAGCAGAGCGAGCAGCGCCGCCGGCCAGGATTGCGTCAGCGCCGCCCGCCAGAGCACGACGAGCAGCGTCAGTCCGCCGCCGATGGCGAAGGTCGCGAAGCGCAGGCTCTCGGGCAGGCCGAGTACGGTCGAGGTGCCACCGACCAAAGCCGCGACGCTGGCGCCGCCGAGCGCCAGCACCAGCGCGCCGTGGACGGCGATCGCCTCGGCCAGGATGGCAGCGATGCGCCGTGCCGGGACAGGGAGCAGGTTGACGACGACATCGAGCCGCATGGCGAGCGCGCTCGTCGCCGCGAGCGGCGCGCCGACCGCGACCAGCGCGACATTGAGCCAGATCGCGAGCTCATCTGACCAGACAAGCCCGTCCCCGAGCAGGTAGCGCCGCGCCACTGCGGTCATCACCACGAGGAAGAGCACGGCGAGGATCGCCGCGCCCAGCCATTCGAGCGCGGCGACGAGCACGGCCAGCCCCCGCTCGCTCAGCAGACGAGCGGCGGATCGCGGCGGCGCAGCAGCCATGGCAGCGCCCGGCACCAATTCAGCGCAGCGGCGAGAAATGCGTCGGCCGCAGGATCCGGCTGCGCATCTCGAGGACATAAGGTGCCGCCTTGGCGCGGAAGACCTGCCAGCGCGGATCGGCTTCCATGGCGGCGCGCCGGCGCTCGCGATCGCCGGCGTCCTCGAAGCGCCACATGTGCACGACTTCGTTGACGACGCCGCTATCGGTGGTGAACCAGCCGATCAGATGGCCGAGATGCGAGATCTGCAGCTCCATGCCCTCGGCGACATAGAGGTCGAGATAGTCGCGCACATGCGCGGGCTTGATGGCGTAGGTACGCTCGTCGAGGATCATCACTCAGCCGCTCCCTCCTAGATCATCGCGCGTCCAAACGGACGCGATAGCGATGATCTATCATGTTGTCATCGCATCGGATTTTCCGAAAAGTGGATTCCACTTTTCGGTCCGATGCAATGCGAAGCCGCAGAGCGGCCGAGCGACCAGATAGCCGTCTTCGCGGCAAAGCCCAACCGGTACGGCTCCGGCCACGCTTGCGATCGGCGCATGACGGCCGTCTTTCACGGCCAGCAGCGAAGAGGCTTCGCGCGGCCCCCCCATCGCGGAGAAGAATGAACTGCCAACCAGCGACCCAAGAGCAACATCTTGCTTTTTGAGGCGACCGGAGCGCTCAGCCGTCATGCAGATAAAGATCGGCCTTGGCATCGCCGCGATAGCCGGGTTCTGCCAGCACGAACCCGGCCTGCTGCAGCAGATGCACCGAGGCGGCGTTGTCCGGATCGACCGTCGCCCTCACCGGCGAGATGCTGCGCTCGCCGGCAAAGGCGACCAGCCCGGCGAGCAATTCCTTGCCCAGGCCCAGGCCCCAGCTCGCTCGTCGCAGCCCGTAGATCACCTCCTCAGTGCCGTCACCCGGCCGGGCGAAGCCGGCCCAGCCGATCAATTCACCGCCGGCGCGCTCGACCACGGCGCCGGTGCCATAGCCGAAGCGTTCAAGATTGGCAGCCGAGCGCTCGACCCAGAGTGCTGCGACGTCGGGAGCGAGCGGCTGTCCGTCGTCGACGAAGCGATGGACCTGCGGGTCGGCGAAGAGCGCGACGAGCAAGGGCGCATCGGCGGCCAGGAAAGGCCGCACGACGAGGCGCGCCATCACGAGCTGGGACTGATGGATCATGCGCCGGACTGCGCAGCCTGGAGCAGCAGGAACAGGGCTGGAATGGTGACGCGCCCCGTACAGGGAGCCCAAACCTCGCCGCTATTCCTCGCCGGCCCCGTAAGGTCGCTCGGCACGATAGGAGCGCCGCTCGCCCTGGCGCTCATAACGGCGCTCGCGATCGCGATCCTGCGTCATGACGCAGTTGGCGTAGGCGTCGGTGCCGCGCTGGAAGCCATAGGCGTCGCAGCGCGAGCGATCCTCGACGATCGGGTCCGGCGTGCTCGCGCAGGCGCTGAGAGCCAGGGTGAGAGCAGATGCAGCGATGATCCTCATGAGGCGAGGATGGAAACACCAAATGGCTGCTTTGGGGCGACAATCCGGCGCTGATGGGGAGAGAGTTGTGCCGGCTCAGGGCATCAGCCCTCGGCGCTCTCGGCAGCGCTTTCGAGAATCCTGACAGTCTCTTCCAGGCTTTCCTTCACACCAAGCTGGAAGTCCTTGCGGAAGGCGATGATCGTGTCGGGCGGCTGGCCCTTGAAAGTATAGACCACGCTGACCTGGTCAGGATTGACATAGAGGGGCTTGCCGTCGGTAGGCGAGGTGAACTTGCAGAGTTTTGGCATGTGACGCCTCTCCGGAACGATCCGAGCGATTCAATCACCATAGCCTAGCAAAAGGACAGGCCCCGCCACAGTCGTGGCGAGGCCTGCGCAAGGATCAATATGGAATGATCAGCGCGCGATGCGTGGGCGTCCGCCGCAGAACTGCTGCTCGACCGCACGCTCGTAGCCGAGCTCGCGGTCATAGACCATGACGGTGCGGGTCAGGCAGTCGCCATCCTGCACCAGCCCGGTGTTGATGAGGCGGCCGTTGGGATCGGCGACGACGGTCGGACCACAGGCCGCTGCTGCGGACGCAAGGCCGAGGGCGACGATGAACTTCGCGATACGGGTCATGTCAGCCGCTCACATATAGAGGCCGCGGCCACAGCGGCGCACGCGCCGGTTCTCGTAATAGCCGGTATAGCGGTTGAACACGCGAACGGTCTTGTAGAGGCAGTACTTGCCGTCGTTGCGGCCGTCGTAATAGGTCCGGCCGGTGTCGAGATCGACGCCGAGGAACTCGTCCTGGCCCTTCTTGCCGCCCTGGGCGAAGGCCGGAGCCGTCGCAAGGCTGATGGCGGCGAAGCCGACTGCGGCGATGGCTATCTTGAGCATGGCAGTTCTCCTGTCTTGCGGCGGAAATATGTCCAGCACCGCTTGGCGAGGCTTGCGCCAGTCAGCACGGTTTTCGCGCGCCCCCGCATGTTTATCCATGGTGAGCAGCCAGATCGGCAGGCAGATCACCGCTCTTCCCCCCACGAAGCCATAGCAGATCAGCTTGCGGCTTTGCTACCCGCAACGCGCCGCAATCTGGCCACGATTATGCCACGAGCCAGAATCGGATGATTTCGCGAGATGCTGACGCGCGCCCGCAAGCCTATGCTGGAGTGCCCCCCAGCAGACCGGTCAGTGCGGGCTGAACGAGGCGTAGCGCATGATCTTGACGTCCTGCTGGACGAAGGTGCCGCGACATGCCAGGCCGGATCGGCGTCGAGCTGCGCCCGCCGCTCCTCGCGATCGGCGAGGCTGTCATAGACCCAAATATAGAGGACCTCGTTCAGCCGCCCTATCTCGCTGACGAAGACGCCGAGCAGCCGCCCGAGGTATTTCTGCTGCACCGGCAACCCCAGCTGCCGGTAGCGCTCGAGGTACTCTTCGGTCCGCCCGTGCTCGACGACATAGGTCCGGTGCTCGATGATCATGGCGAGGGTGATCCTGCTCAGGCTGATGGCTCAGGTGGGGTCAGAACGGCGCCTGAGGTGAAGAAGGCGTCGAGATTGGCAATGACCAGCGCCTCCATGGCGCGCCGCGTCTCATGCGTGCTCGCGGCGCCGACGCTGGCGAGCGGCCGCGTCGTCGGCCAGGCCGTCACCGTCCGCAATGTCGAGCGGCCGCAGAGCGCGACGGCCGCCGCCGCGAGCCGGGTCGGCAAGATGGGCGAGCACGAGGCCTACAACCAGGCCGAGCCCGGCGACGTCGTGGTGATCGAGGGCCTGACCGGGCTGTCGAACATGGGCGGCCAGTCGGCTGCCCTGGCCCATCGCGCCGGCTGCATCGGCGCCGTGATCGACGGCTCCTTCCGCGATCCCGATTCCTCGCGCGAACGGAGTTTCCCAATCTGGTCACGCGGTGTCACGCCGATCACCGGCAAATGGCGGCCGGAGACGGTCGAGATCAATGGCCGCGTCCGCATCGCCGGCGTCTCGGTCGACGCAGGCGATCTCGTCGTCGCTGACGAGGCCGGCATCGTCTTCGTGCCCTTCGCGGAAGCGCAGGCCGTGCTGCACGAAGCCGAGAAGATCGACGCCGGCGACACCCGCCAGAAGAGCGACATCGCCGCCGGTATCGACCTGAAGACGCTCGCCGCCACCAAGTACAAATGAGGCCGACCATGACTGTGGAAGACGACGTCGAGATCCGTTGCGTCGTGCAGAGCGCCGACATTCTCGGCGAGACGCCGCGCTGGTGCGAGCGGACGAAGCGGCTGTGGTGGGTCGATGTGCGCCGGCCGGCGCTACAGTCCTATGACCCGGCTACCGGCAAACACGAAGCTCGCCGGTTGCAGGCCGACCTGATGATCGGCTCGATCGCGCCGCGCGAGGCCGGCGGCTTCGTCATGGGCACCAATAGCGGCATCTATGTCTACGATCCCGCGACGAGCGAGCCGCCGAGGCGGATCGCCGACCCGGTCGGCGACGTCCCCGGCATGCGCCTCAATGACGGGCGCTGCGATCCGCGCGGGCGCTTCTGGGTCGGCAGCATGCACGACCACAACCGTGTCCCGGTCGGCGTGCTCTACCGGCTCGATGCCGACCATGGCTGCAAGGCGATGCATGACGGCTTCGTGCTGCCGAACTCGATCGCCTGGAGCCCGGACGGCGGTACGATGTATTTCGCCGACACGCACAACCAGACCAGCTTCGCCTTCGACTACGACCTGGACAGCGGGTCGATCAGCAACCGGCGCGTCTTCGCCGACTGGACACACCAGTTCGGCCGGCCCGACGGCGCGACCGTCGATACAGAGGGCTATCTCTGGACCTGCATGGTCGCGACCGGCCACCTCGTGCGCCAGGCGCCGGACGGCAGCGTCGACCGGATCATCCAGCTGCCGGTGACCAATCCGACCTGCCCGGTCTTCGGCGGCAAGGATCTCGCCACACTCTACATCACCAGCCACTCGCAGCGCCTGGCGCCGGAGACGCTCGCGGTCGAGCCGCTCGCCGGCGCCCTGCTGGCGCTCGATGTCGGCGTGCGCGGCCTGCCCGAGCCGCGCTTCGCCGGCTGAACGAACATAACGACAGTCTGGGAGGACGAACCATGCATCGGATCATCAAGGCGGTCGCGCTCGCCGCGATCCTGGCGACGCCGGCCAAGGCAGCCGAGACCATCAAGCTGCTCGTGCCGTTCGCGGCCGGCGGACCAACCGACCTGTTCGCGCGGATCATCGCCCTCGATCTCGGCAAGGAGCTGGGCGGCACGGTGATCGTCGAAAACCGCAGCGGGGCCGGCGGCACGATCGGCACGACAGCGGCGACCCGCGAGAAGGCGGACGGACGGACGCTCCTGCTGACCACCTCGGCGCTGGTGCTGAGCGCCGGCACGATGGCCAGCGTGCCCTATGACGCGCAAAAGGACGTCGAGCCGGTCCATCTGCTCGGCGAAGTGCAGACGATGATCGCGGTACGCCCCTCGCTCGGCGTCAACGACCTCAAGGGCCTGGTCGAGAGGATGCTGATGTGATTGGAGCGGGTACCGGGAATCGAACCCGGGTATTCAGCTTGGAAGGCTGCTGCTCTACCATTGAGCTACACCCGCGCCGGCGGCCAAATTCCGCATCCGACCGGTCAGTGTCAACCCATCCCGGCGAAGAAGATGGCCTCATCCACCTGAGGTGTGCGCGCGCAAGCTCACATATCGCTCAAGGCACGCTGGCCGAGCCAGATCGCAGCGCCGGTGAACAGGCCAAGCGCCGCACCACCGGCGAGCGTGCCGAAAGCCAGCGCGCCGGCGGCAGCCACTGCCGTGCTGAAAAGCGCAATCCCCATCATGCCTCTCCCCGATGGCAAATCTAGCCAGGCCGCGCCCCACGGCAGCCCCCATTTGGGGGAGGAAGAGCAAATTTCGAGTCCTTTCGTGCCAAAAAATCCAAGCCATATCCCCCAAATGGGGGGCGATTGGGCAATCCCCGGCTGATAACGCTCGGCCTTGGGGGAAACCACATGTCCGAACTCGGCGAGCTCTATTGCCCGTTCAGGGCCGAGATCATCTCGGCGATACCGCGGCCGTTGATGATGCTGATCCACGGCATGGGCATACTGGCCCTGCTGCTGCTCGAACTCTGATCGGCGCCGCCCCGCCCCG
Source organism: Allobosea sp. (assembly GCA_024231975.1). Lineage (GTDB taxonomy): Bacteria > Pseudomonadota > Alphaproteobacteria > Rhizobiales > Beijerinckiaceae > Allobosea. Next base: position 8,759 of record JAAEQB010000014.1, on the reverse strand, counting down.
GTCCTAACGCTTGGTCATCTCGATATCGGGGATCGTCGGCCCGCTGGCGCTGCGCTCGCTTTCGACAATGGGCGGAGACGGAACCCGCGATATCCGCAGCGCGATATAGATGGCGACGGCGACCGACAGCCCGACGAGATAGATCAGCATGCCCTGTGGCCCCCGAAGCTGCATCAGCAGGGTCGCGGCCAACGGCCCGATCGCCGAGCCGGTGCCCCAGAGGAACAGGAGCTGCGCCGAGAGCCCGACAGCCTGGTCGCGCCCCATGCGGAAATAGGCGTGCGTGACCGCGACCGTGTAGAGCGGGACGCTGCAGCCGCCGATCAGGGCGAACAGGCCGAAAAGCCAGATCCGGCCATGGGCCGCGTCGACCTCCAGGAGCATCATCAGGCCGGCAGCGACCACCGCGACGATGCTTGTGGCGACCAGCATGATGAGCCTGCTGGCGACCCGGTCCGCCAGCAGGCTCATCGGCCATTGCAGCAGCAGCGCGCCGATCTGGATGCCAGCGGTGAGCAGGATGGTGGCGCGCTGATCGAGGCCGGAGAGAATGCCATAAGCGGGCGCGACGCTGGTCAGCGGGCCGCCGACCATGCCGACATAAAGGCAGCCGACCACGGCGGCCGGCGCCTGCTGCCACAGCGTCCGTAGGCCGACTGAGACGATCTCGCTCGATTCAGGCCCCCTCGCCCGCGTTAGCGCTACCGGGATCAGCGCGAGCGAGAAGGCCATGCTGGCGAAGAGGAAGACGTCCTGCGACTGGATCGCGACATAGCCGATGCCGATCTGCGAGCCGATCAGCGCGACGCGGTTGAGGATCTGGTAGATGCCGAAGATGCGGCCACGCTGCGACCGGTTGGCCTGCCCGCTGATCCAGCTCTCGATGCAGATGCCGTGGCCGGCGGCCGCCAGGCCCATGACCAGCCGCGAGATCCCCCACCAGGCTTCCGGCAGCAGCGGGAGAGTCAGCGTCGAGACCGCCTGGAACGCGGCGAACACGGCAAAGCCGCGGATATGGCCGACGCGACGAACGAGCGAGGGGTTGACGAAGCAGCCGATCAGGAAGCCGAATGAATAGGCCGAGGCGACAAGGCCGATCAGCAGCGGCGGCTGGTTCGCGATCGCCATCTGCAGCGGCACGACCGTGTTCACGATCGTCCCGGCAACCTGCAGGATCAAGGCGCCGGCAACGATGGCGCCGAGCGCGGCGACAGAACCGCCCCCCTGGGTCTTTGCTGTCACTGCGCTATCATGCCCGAATAGTCATTTTTTGCGAGGCTAGCAGTTCGCTTCGCTGCGGGGAAGGCAGAGGGTTGCCTCGTCTGCACCTAATCCCGCACGGGGCGCAGGTGCAGGCAGCATCGCATCAGCGGGCAAAAACAGCGCTCTTAGAGCAAGGTGGTGGGGGAAGCAGGACTCGAACCTGCGAAGGCATAGCCAGCGGATTTACAGTCCGCCCCCTTTGCCGCTCGGGACATTCCCCCGCCTTGCCGCAGGCCAAACCCGAAGGATCGGCCGCAACCGCCTGTTTCACTTTTGTGAAGGGCGGCAGGCGCGGGCGGACTTATGAGGAGAGGGCCGCCGCCTGTCAACGCCTAAAAGCCATCTAACGACAAGCAATCGCAACGAGCGCCTTCTAGCCCTGCGGCCAGTTGGCACGATGACGCCTGCGCCAGTCCATGGCAGCCGGCACGAGGGCCTGGAACGGCGTCGTGTCCGGCCGCTCGATCGCATCGGCGAGATCGGGCGGCGGGTGAATCAGGCTGCGCACGCCATGGCGATGCACCCAGACCGGCAGCTCGCCCTGTCGCGCGAACATGGCGACGACCTGCCTGACCAGCTCGCTACGCAGCGCCCGCGAGCTGCCGACCGGCCGCGCCACCACACAGAAGCGCGCGAAAGGATTCGGATGGTCGTCTTCGCCCTCCAGGCAGAAGATCACGCCGCAACGGTCCGGCCGTGCCTCCTCCGGCATGGTGTCGATGCGCCGCCACAGGCAGAACCAGGTGCGGCAAATGCCTGGGCGCGTCTCATAGATGCCGCAGCCGCGGCCGGTGTTGTGGCGGCACATGATGCCCGCTGGCTTGCCGACATCGGGATCGACGATGCGCAGCACCTCGCAGCAGGCGACGCAATCGCCGCAGTCGCGCCCGGGCACCAGATGGTTCAGCGTCCGACCCGAGCGCATCGTGCCGGCCTGCGCGCTTTCAACCATGACGCGCCTCCTCAAGGCAGCGGCGAAGCCCTGAGCCTAGCGCGGTTCCTGACCTATCGGAAGCGAGGCGCGGACACGGTCGAGCACGAAGGCGGCCCGGGTATCGACATCGGCGCGCGGCAATTCGACCAGGTCATAGCCAAGCTCGCGATAGGCCGCGGTGACCGCCGCATAGGTGCGCTTGGCCTCGGCGAAATCCTGCTTGCGCTCGGCATCCTGCTCGTAGATCTCGCGCCAGGGCGGCGCCGCGAACACGATACGGGCGTAGCGGAAGGCACGAGCCGCGCGATCGAAATGCTCCGGCACCGGCAGCCCGCAGAGCCTGAGATAGCCGATGCTGTCGGGCACACCGCGGTCGAAGAAGACGGGAGCCTCCGTCGCCTGTGCCTCATGAAAAGAGCGCAAGTCGAAGTTGAGCATCAGCTCAGCGAACAGGGCCCGGTCGCGCCAGGGCAAGGCCGGCCCGTCGATGGCAAGCTGGTCGCGGATGATCGCCCGGCCGGCCTCCGGCGCCATCGCATGACCTGCGGCGGCCAACGCGGCCAGCAAGGTGGTCTTGCCGGCTCCGGGCCCGCCGGTCAGCACGAACAGGCGCTCATTCGTCTTGGCCATCCGCGTTGTCTCCTTGTGATGAGTGTGTCGAAAATCCCGCATCCCCGCCTTCAGGCTGGCCAAGCCGGCCGCGCCATGGCAGGGCTTGGCGTCACCTTTCCGGAGCCATGATGTCCGCCCCGTCCCGCCCCCGCTTCCAGAATCGCCGCGGCCGTCCGGATCGTGACGGCCCGCCGCCGCACCGGCCCGGCGAGATCGACGAGGCGATCCTTTACGGCGCCCATCCGGTGATCGAGGCGCTGCGGAATCCGCGCCGGCGCTTCCGCAAGCTGCTCGCCACCGAGAACGCGCTGAAGCGCCTGACCGAGGAGGTCGGCGAATTGCCGCTCGTGCCCGAGATGGTGCGGCCCTCGCAGATCGACCGGCTGCTGACGCCCGACGCGGTGCATCAAGGGCTCTATCTCGTCTGCGATCCCCTGCCCTCGCCCGATCTCGACAGCCTGCCGGACGATGCGATCGTGCTGGCGCTCGACCAGATCACCGATCCACACAATGTCGGGGCGATCCTGCGCTCGGCCGCAGCCTTTGCGGTCGCCGCCGTGATCGTCACCATCCGGCACTCGCCGGCCGCGACGGGCGTGCTGGCGAAATCAGCCTCGGGCGCGCTCGAGCACGTGCCGCTGGTCGCGGTGAAGAATCTGGGAGATGCGCTGGATAAGCTGGGCGAGCGCGGCTTCCTGCGGCTCGGCTTCGATTCGGAAGGCGACGTCTCGCTCGACGAGGTCCCGCTGCGCCGTCCCCTCGTATTAGTGATGGGCGCCGAGGGCAAGGGCCTGCGCCAGCGCTCGCGCGAACTCTGCGACCACCTCGCCCGGCTCGACATGCCCGGCGCGATCAAGAGCCTCAACGTCTCGAACGCGACCGCGATTGCGCTCTACGCGGCGACGCGGCGCTGAGATCAGCGCCGTGCCACCCGGCCGTCGCTGCCGAAGCGCATGACCCTGACCACAGGCTGGCCCCTGCGCGTTTCGATTCGATAGAGCACCGGATCAGCCGCAGGCGGGCGCGGAATGCCAATCGCGACGGGAATCGAGCGCTCTTTCTCGGGAGGCGGCTCGCTCGCCTCCGGCACGACGACAACGACCCGCTGGTCGCCCGGCCAGCCATAAAGCCCGGAATAGCCGTCGCCGTAGAAACCGGCACGGCCGTGGCGGACATGGCCTGGCCGCCCACCCGGCCGCATCGGCGCGAACCGCGGAACCGAGCCGGACAGACCAGCCGGCGGCGCCGCGCCGAAACCGGGCGCGGCCGCAGCCGGAAACGCGGCGACGCAAAATCCCGCGTACACGATGCCCAGAGGCATTGCGGAGCGAACTCTCATCGCCACCTCCCCTTCCTGTGCTCACCATCAGCCCCGGGCCGATATGGTTAGCGAAAGGTTAGCGACTTGCGTCCGGCAAGGCGAGTCATGACGGAATTCGGAACCGGATCGCCCTACAGAACGCTCAATCCTTCGTCTTACGCCTTTCGGTGCAAGACCAAGTGCTCGGTTGAAGATTGCCGGGGGTGGACGCATTCCTAGCCCATCAAACTTGGCTTTTCAAAGGCTTTGCCCTGAGCCGGCTCGCCCGGCTCCAAGCGAAGAACCGCCGGCAAGGCGGCGTGAGGATACAGCGGGTGGTCCGCGTATCCGGGGGAACGACTAAGACGGGAGCGCTTCATGAGCATGGCACAGGCATCCGGGGCGGCTGGACCGCGCCCGATGACCAGGGAGGAACGGAAGGTCATCGTGGCCTCCTCCCTGGGCACGGTCTTCGAATGGTACGATTTCTACCTGTACGGCTCGCTCGCCACGATGATCGGCGCGCACTTCTTCTCGGCCTTCGACGCCAATACGCGCGCCATCTTCGCGCTGCTGGCCTTCGCCGCGGGCTTCTTGGTGCGCCCGTTCGGCGCTCTGTTCTTCGGCCGGCTCGGTGACCTGATCGGCCGCAAGTACACCTTCCTCGTCACCATCCTGATCATGGGCGCCTCGACCTTCCTGGTCGGCCTGCTCCCGAGCTACAACAGCATCGGCTGGGTCGCGCCGGTCATCCTGATCGCGCTGCGCATGCTGCAGGGCCTGGCGCTCGGCGGCGAATATGGCGGCGCGGCGGTCTATGTCGCCGAGCACGCTCCTCCGGGACGGCGCGGCTTCTACACCTCCTGGATTCAGACCACGGCGACGCTCGGCCTGCTGCTGTCGCTGATCGTCATCCTGGGCATCCGCACAGTCATGGGCGAAGCAGACTTCGCCACCTGGGGCTGGCGTATCCCGTTCCTCGCCTCGATCCTCCTGCTCGCCATCTCGGTCTACATCCGGCTCCAGATGCAGGAATCGCCCGCCTTCCAGAAGATGAAGGCCGAGGGCACCGGTTCGAAGGCGCCGCTCTCCGAGGCCTTCGGCCAGTGGAAGAATGCCAAGATCGCGCTGCTCGCGCTGTTCGGCCTCACCGCCGGCCAGGCCGTCGTCTGGTACACCGGCCAGTTCTACGCGCTGTTCTTCATCCAGAGCATCCTCAAGGTCGATCTCTACACCTCGAACGTGCTGATCGCCTGGGCGCTCATCCTCGGCACCGGCGGCTTCATCCTGTTCGGCTCGCTGTCCGACAGGATCGGCCGCAAGCCGGTCATCCTGGCCGGCTGCCTGATCGCGGCGCTGACCTATTTCCCGCTGTTCGGCGCGCTCACCAAGGCGGCCAACCCGGGCCTCGCCGCGGCGCATGAGAACGTCAAGGTCCAGGTCGTCGCCGATCCCGCCACCTGCGGCTCGGTCTTCGATCCGGTCGGCGTGCGCACCTTCACCCAGCCTTGCGACATCGCCCGTCGCACGCTGGCCGCGCAGGCCATCCAGTACACGCTGGCTCCGGCTCCCGCCGGCACGGCGGCCAAGGTCACGGTCAACGGCAAGGATGTGGCGATCGACGCCAGCTTCGCTGCCAACATCGGCAAGGAAGCGGTCGCGGCCGGCTATCCGGCGGCGGGCGATGCCCGCATCGTCAAGACCGGCTTCCTCAGCGCGCTGTTCAACGCGCAGTCGCTGTTGATCATCGCGATCCTGACCGTGCTCGTCATCTATGTGACGATGGTCTACGGCCCGATCGCGGCGGCGCTGGTCGAACTCTTCCCGACCCGCATCCGCTACACCGGCATGTCGCTGCCCTACCACATCGGCAATGGCTGGTTCGGCGGCCTGCTGCCGGCGACCTCCTTCGCCATGGTGGCCGGTACCGGCGACATCTTCTACGGCCTCTGGTACCCGATCGTGATCGCGATGATGACCTTCGTCATCGGCATGCTCTTCGTGCCCGAGACCAAGGATCGCGACATCCTGACCTACGACAACGACTAACGCTCAAGGCCGGATCGGCGAAAGCCGAACCGGGAGCCCCGCCCGAAAGGGCGGGGCTTTTTTCGTGGATGGCGGACCTGACCCATACGCACTGGGTGAAGGCCAGGCCCGTGCACGCCCGGATACTTCAAGCTTCCCTAACTGGAAGCCTCCAACATCCACACGATGATCTATAAAGTTGAATCAAGTTATTTTGCAGTCCATCGCAAACCGTGTCAGCGCAAGCGTGCCAATATCGAGATCCAAAATCTCGGAAACTCCTGGGCCAGATGCAGATTTCCGCTGCTGCCACTCGCCATCACAAGCTGACATTAACTCATTTCGGCCAAATCTCTCCCGAGCTGGACAGGCTGGGAGCGCTTGATCATGCCTGACGCCGAATGCAGCGCCAGCTGACGACGATCGCGATGGACCTTGCAACCCTCTGGTACCTGACGATCGGAACGCTGGTCGTCGCCACGGCGATGACGCTCTGGGAGCGACAGGCGCATGCCCAGCGGTCGCTGGAGCTCGGCATCTGGGCCGCCGCCTATGGCGTGTTCACGCTCGGCTGCTTCCTCGCCATGTACCGGAATCTGCTTCCCGGCATTGCCGGCCCTGCCCTCACCAATGTCGTCATGGTGCTCGGCTATGCGATGGTCCTGCAGGGCGTCCTCGCCCTCGACGGCAAGGGCTTGCGCCTGACCCTCCTGGCAGGCTTCCTCGTTCTCCTCGGCCTGGCCTGGTTCGTCGGCGGCGCCGGCATGGGCAGCGCCTTCTGGAACCATATTGGCGCGCTTCCCATCGCCGTCATATGCGCCCTGACCGCGCTTGCCCTGTTTCGTAGCGGCGCGGCGAAGGGTTTGCGCTCCCGACCGCTCGCGATCATCGTCTTCGCCTGCCACAGCCTGACCTATGCCGCTCGTGCCTTCGTCGTGCCGGTGGCGGTGTCGCATTATGGCGACGGCGTCCTGCCCGTCGTCGCCAAGATGACGATGTACGAGGCCGTGCTGTTCACGGTCGCGATGCCGATGTCCCTGATCGCCCTGGTGCGCGAGGAGGAGCGAGCGCAGCTCCTCAGCCATGCACGTACCGACTTCCTGACCGGGCTCTACAACCGCCAGGGCTTTTTCGAGCTCGGCCCCGAGCGCCTGCACAGCCCAGGGCGGAGCGGGTCCCACACGCTGCTCGCCTGCGACCTCGACCACTTCAAGGCGATCAACGACACCTATGGGCACGATGCCGGCGACCAGGTCCTGATCCTCTTTGCCCATGTCGCCAGCGAGACCGCCGGCCCGGACGCCATGGCTGCGCGGCTGGGTGGCGAGGAATTCGCGATCCTGCTGCCCGGCATGGCGCGGAAGGACGCGCATGAGGTGGGGCAGGTCATCGCGCGGCGCTTCGCCGAAGCGGCAGCGCGCAGCGATGGGCTTGCCATAGCGGCCACCGTCAGCGTCGGCCTGGCCGAGAGCCAGGCCGGCAACGCCGACCTGGGTACGCTCCTGGCAGCCGCCGACCGCGCCCTCTACAAGGCCAAGCTGCTCGGGCGGAATCGCATCGAGATCGCCGAGCCCGTGGGAACCGCCGCGGCGGCCTAGCTGTCAGGCCACGCCCCCCCGCCTCACACCGGCAGCACGGTCACCGGCGTTCCCAAAGCGACGCGGGCGTAGAGGTGGATGATGTCCTGGTTGATCATCCGGATGCAGCCCGAGGAGACGTTGGTACCGACGGTATAGGGCTCGGTCGTGCCGTGGATGCGGTAGCCGAGATCTCGCCCCTCGCCGAAGAGATAGAGGGTGCGGGCGCCGAGTGGGCTCTTCGGCCCGCCGCGGACGCCGGGGCCGCGCGGCGTCGGCTCGAGCTGGGCCCTGATCTGAGGGTCGCGCTCGATCATCTCCTGCGGCGGCACCCAGTCGGGCCAATCGCGCTTCATGTTGATCTTGGCCTGGCCCGTCCAGCCGAAGCCCTCGCGGCCGACGCCGACGCCATAGCGCGTCGCGACGCCCTGCGATTCGACGAAATAGAGATGATAGGAGCCGGGATCGACGACGATCGAGCCCGGCGGCTCCGGCCGGCGGAACTCGACCGTCTGGCGCAGATAGCGCGGCTCGATGCTTTGATAATCGACAGCCGGTACCGGAAAGCGCTCGCCGGGATATTCGACATAGGCCTGCGCATAGTTGGGGCGCGCCAGCGTGCGCGTCAGGCTGGGCCCTCTTGGAGCCGCGATCTCCGGGAGTGCCACGATGCTGCCTCCACCGCCGCAGCCGGCAAGGCCGGGGGCGAGGAGCGACAGGGACGACATGGTAAAAGACCGACGGCTCAGCATGGACACATCTCAGACAAGGCTTCTGGAAAAGCATCGACTTAGATGGTTACGAGCCGGTGAATGCCGCAGCGTGAATTCCGCTTCGCCTAGAACCGCATCTCGACCCTGCCCTTGAGAGCGTGGTCACGCGAGCGCTCGCCGATGGCGGCGGAGTAGGTCAGGCCGAGGGCGGTGGCCTGCGAGATGCGCCAGTCGAGCCCGGCTTCGGCAATGAGCGCCTCGCGGTCGATCCTGGCGGCGAAGACCGTGGCCGGGGTGGTGCCGGCGACGAAGGCGGTGCGGGCCTGCGGGGT